>NZ_CP060719.1:2148319-3456638 GCF_014396975.1 Thermomonas carbonis | reverse complement strand
CGCGAACGAGCCCACCACGATCAGCAGCAGGCAGACCCACAGGAAGTTGACGCCAAGCCGCTGGAAGCGCGGTTCATGCCCCGACATCGCCGGCGCGATGTACAGGCCGGTGCCGAGCCAGGCCACCGCGATCCACAACACCGCGAGCTGGGTATGCCAGGTACGGGTGATCGAGTACGGCAATACTTCGGACAGGGCGTAGCCGTACGCGTCCTGGCCCTCGACCTGGTAGTGCGCGGTGATCGCGCCAAGCAGGATCTGGACCAGGAACAGCGCCAGCACCACCCAGAAATATTTCGCGGTCGCGCGCATTGAGGGCGTGATCACCACGTCCGCGAGCGGATCGGTGGCCGGCAACGTCTGCGGATCCTCGTGGGCCTGGCGCGCATGCCACCAGCCGAGCAGGGCGATGCCCGCGATCAGGAACAGCACGCTGAAGGCGGACCAGACCCACATCGACGGCGCGGGCACGTTGTCGATCAGCGGCTCGCTGGGCCAGTTGTTGGTGTAGGTGACCTGTTTTTCCACCACCCCCGATTTCGACGGCACCATCGTGTCGCCCGCCTCGCGCGGCCGCTCCGTGCCCGCTGCCCACGCCGTCCACCAGAAGAAGGCGGTCAGCGCGCGGCGATGCGAGGCATCCGGCACGGTGTCGTTCTTCATCGCGTACGCTTCGCGCAATTCCGCGTTGGCGGGATCGTTGCCGAACAGGCTTTCGTAATGCGCGGCCACGTTCGACAGCGCGACTGCCCGATCGTCGGGCAGGGTGATGGTGCCGGTCGCGGGGTCGTAGGTATTGGTGCGCATCACCGTCTTCAGGCGCCCACGCAGCGTGGCCTGCTGCTCTTCGGGCAGTTGCGCGTAGGTGGCCGTGCCGCCGTCGGAGCGCGCCCACATGTCGAGCAGGGCCACCGATTCGCGATGCAGCCAGTCCGCGGCCCAGTCCGGCGCCACGTAGCCGCCATGGCCCCAGATCGAGCCCAGCTGCATGCCGCCGATCGACTGCCATACCTGGCGGCCCTTCTCCATGTCGGCGCGGGTGTAGATCACCTGCCCGCTCTCGCTCTGCACCGTCTCGGGCATCGGCGGCGCGGCGCGGAAGATCTCGGTACCCGCCCACAACAGGACGGCGAACGAGACGATCAGCAAGGCCCCGAGGCCCAGCCATAGTTTTCTCGTGTAGCTCATGCGGCTTCTCCCTGGTTTGTGCGCATGCTGCTGTTTCCGGCGAGCCAGGGCATTGATGCAGGTCAAGCGTTAAGGCGGGCTCTATTCGCGCAGGATCGGCGAGGCCAGTGCCTCGATGCGGGATGGGTCGAGCAACGACACGTCGCGGCGTTCCACCGCAAGCAAGCCCTCGTCCTGCATGCGCCGAAGCACGCGGCTGACCGTCTCCGGCGCCAGCCGCAGGTAGTTGGCGATATCGGTGCGTGCCATGGTCAGCTGGAAGCGGGTCGCCGAGAATCCGCGGGCGGCGAGCCGGCGCGACATGCCCACCAGGAACGCGGCGACGCGCTGGTCCGCGGTCCAGTCGCCGGCCAGCAATGCGGCGCGGCCGATGTCGCGGCTGAGCAGGCGGAACAGTTCGCGCTGCAGGCCGGGCACGCGCGCGGCCAGCACCGAGATCTTCGGGAACGAGAACCGGCACAGCATCACGGTGTCCAGCGCGACCGCATCGCAGGGGAAGCGATGGCCGTCGATCGCGTTGAGGCCGATGACCTCGCCCGGGAAATGGAAGCCGAGCACATGCTCGTGGCCGTCGCGGTCGGTCACGCAGGTCTTCACCGTGCCGGCGCGCACGGCGGCGATGGCCTCGAACGGGTCGCCCTCGCGGAACAGGACGTCACCGGCATGGAACGGACCCACGTGCTCGACCAGCACGTGCAGGTCCATCAGCGCGGACTTGTCCATGCCCTGGGACAGGCATGCATGCGAGAACGCACAGGTCGTGCAGAAGCGCAGGTCGTTGCCGTCGTCGGCCATCACCCGCTCGTTCGTGCGCGGGAACGCCACGCTGTTCACCGCCTCGCCCACGAACGCCTCAGATCGCGCGGGAGAACCGCGGCCTGGCGTCGATCACGGAGGGCTGGTCGAGGTAACGGTCGAAGCACATGGCGATATTACGCAACAACAGGCGCCCGCGTGGCGTGGCGCGGATGGCGGCTTCGCTTATCTCGACCAGGCCGTCCTCCGCGAGCGGCCGCAAGCGCCGCAGGTCAGCGGCGAAATACTCCGCGAAGGCGATGTCGTGGCGCGCCTGGAACGCGCCCATGGCCACCTCGCCCTGGCACATCAGCGCCTGGATGAGGTCGGCGCGGACCTGGTCGTCCGCGTCCATGCGCATGCCGCGGAACACCGGCAGGCGGCCCTCGTCCAGCGCGATTTCCCAGGACGGCAGGTCCCGCGGGTTCTGGCTGAAGCTGTTGCCGATGTGGCTGATCGCGCTGACCCCGAGCCCCACCAGGTCGCTGTCGGCGTGGGTGGTGTAGCCCATGAAGTTGCGATGCAGCCCGCCACGCGACTGCGCGACCGCGAGTTCGTCGCCGGGCAGGGCGAAGTGGTCCATGCCGATGTAGACGTAGCCGGCGGCGGTCAACTGCTCGACCGCGGCCTGCAGCAACGCGAGCTTGGTGTCCGGGTCGGGCAACAGGCTTTCGTCGAGCTGCTTCTGCGGCTTGAAGACATGCGGGAGATGCGCATAGCTGTACACGGCGAGCCGGTCGGGACGCATCGCGACGACCGTGTCGAGGGTGCGGCGAAAACCTTCCAGGCTCTGCCCGGGCAGCCCGTAGATCAGGTCGATGTTGACCGAGCGCATGCCGGCGCCGCGGCAGGCCTCGACGATCGCGCGGGTTTCCTCCACCGTCTGGATGCGGTTCACCGCCTCCTGCACCCTCGGATCGAAGTCCTGCACGCCAAGGCTGGTGCGGTTGAAGCCGGCCCTGGCCAGCACCGGCATGTCGGCAGGCTTGCAGAAGCGCGGATCCAGTTCCACCGAGATGTCGCGATCCTCGCGATCGGCGAAGCGGAACGCGCCACGCAATCCGTCGACCACGTCGCACAGCTGGTCGGCATCGAGGAAGTTCGGGGTGCCACCCCCGAAGTGCACCTGGATCACCTCGCGGTCGCGGTCGAACAGCGGCGCGACCAGCGCGATCTCGCGCGCCAGGCGTTCGAGGTATGCGCGGCCGCGGGCCAGGTCGCGGGTGATGATGCGGTTGCAGCCGCAGTAGAAGCAGGGGCTGAAGCAGAACGGCACGTGCACGTACAGCGACAGCGGGCGCGGGATCGGATCCTCGTTGCTGGCGCGCGCGACCTCGCGCAGCGCCGCCTCGCCGAAATCCGCGCTGAACTGGGGCGCGGTCGGGTAGGAGGTGTAACGCGGGCCTGGCCGGTCGTAACGGCGCAGCAACCCGGCGTCGAAGGCGATCTGCTGGGACGGCATCGATGCAGCTTAGGCAGGTCGCAGTCGTGGCGAATTGACTTCGATCAACTCCGGCCGAAATCGCTCAGCGGCGCTGCAGCGTGTAGACCGCGGTGTCCAGCCGCGAGACCCCGGCGACGAAGCCCGGATGGTCGGTCGGGATCGGGCGATGTTCGAGGAGATCGACATCCCAGTCGCGGTCGTACAGCGCATGCACTTCGTCCGCGGACACGCTGAAGGGTGGGCCGGGTCGCTCATCCTGCGGGTACTCCAGGGTGACCAGCATGCCGCGGCAGCCGGCGGGTAGCCTGGCGTACAACTCGCGCGCATAACGGATGCGCAATTCCGGTGGCAGTGCGATCAGTGCGGCGCGGTCGAAGACCGCCGTGCAATCGCGCAAGAGATCGGCGTCGAGACCGAATGCATCGCCGACGATCAACTCGATGCCGCCGGCGCGGTAATGGGTCCCATGGCGGGTCTGTTCCACTTCCGGTGCCATGCCGTGTTCCGCGAAGAACTGTTCCACCGCGAGTTGGGATAACTCCACGCCAAGCACGCGATGTCCCTGCGATGCCAGCCAGGCCATGTCCAGCGACTTGCCGGCCAGCGGCACGAAGACCCGTGTGCTTGGCGCGATGCCCAGCGAAGTCCAATGTTTCAACAAGAGTGGCGTCGGCACATCCTGATGGAAGCCGATCTGGTTCTCGGCCCAGCGCTGGTGCCAGAAATCTGGATGCATGTGGATCTCCCACCGAGCGATGAACTAAGCCTCGACGGACAGCCCGTCCACTTTTTGCCAACCACGCGGCAGCAATCCGCCACGCGAACCACGGGCGCCGATGTATTCGTCGAGTTCCTTGAAGCTCAGCGTCATCGTGCGTGCGCCGGACTTCACCTGCAGCTTGCCGCCCGGCGACACCACGGCGATTGCGACCACGTGTTCGGTGCCGCGCTTTGCCTTGGGGATCTCGATGAGCTTGTTGCCCTTGCCCTTGTCGAGTTCCGGCAGGTCGGCCAGCGCGAACGCCAGCACATGGCCGGCGCTGGTCACTGCGACGATGCGGTCGGTCGCGGTATCGGTCACGGTCACCGGTTGCAGCACGCGGCCGCCTTCGGACAGCGACAACAGCGCCTTGCCGGCCTTGTTGCGGCTGGTCAGGTTCTCGAAGCGGGTGACAAAGCCGTAACCGTGGCTCGATGCGATCACCAGGCGGCTGTCGTTGTCGCCGCTGGCCATCGCCTGGAATGCCATGCCGGCGGCAGGCGTGAAGCGGCCGGTCAGCGGTTCGCCGTTGCCGCGCGCCGATGGCAGGGTGTGCACCGCGGTCGAGTAACTGCGGCCGGCACCATCAAGGAAGGCGACCTGCAGGTTGCTGCGCGCCTTGACCGCGAACAGCAGGCCGTCGCCATCGCGATAACTCAAGGTGGCCGCGTCGATGTCATGGCCCTTCGCCGCGCGGATCCAGCCCTTTTCGCTGAGCACCACGGTCATCGGCTCGCTGGCGACCAGTTCGGTTTCGGCCAGCGCCTGCGCGGCACCGCGCGCCACCAGCGGGCTGCGACGCGCATCGCCGAACTTCTTCGCATCGGCCAGCAGCTCGTCCTTGATCAGCTTCTTCAGCTTCGCCTTGCTGCCGAGCAGGATCATGAGGCGATCGCGTTCGGCGTCCAGTTCATCCTGCTCGCCGCGGATCTTCATTTCCTCCAGGCGGGCGAGTTGCCGCAGCCTGGTGTCGAGGATGTAATCCGCCTGGTCGTCCGACAACCCGAAGCGCGCGATCAACGTCGCCTTCGGTTCGTCCTCGCTGCGGATGATGCGGATCACTTCGTCGAGGTTGAGGAACGCGACCAGCAAACCTTCCAGCAAATGCAGGCGGCGCTCGACCTTTTCCAGGCGGTGGGTCAAGCGACGGGTCACCGTGGTCTGGCGGAACTCCAGCCATTCGCTGAGCAGCATCTTCAGGTTCTTGACCTGCGGACGCCCGTCCAGGCCGATCACGTTCATGTTGACCCGGAAGCTTTTCTCCAGGTCGGTGGTCGCGAACAGATGGCCCATCAACTGCTCGGCATCCACGCGATTGCTGCGCGGCACCAGCACGATGCGGGTCGGATTGGCGTGGTCGGACTCGTCGCGGATGTCCTCCAGCCACGGCAGTTTCTTCGCCCGCATCTGGTTGGCGATCTGCTCGATGATCTTGCTCGGGCTGACCTGGTACGGCAGCTCGGTGATCACGATGTTGGCGTGTTCCTTCACGAACACGCCGCGCGCACGCACGCTGCCGCTGCCGGTCTCGTACATCGCCTGCAGGTCGGCTGCGGGCGTGATGATTTCCGCCGCGGTCGGGTAATCCGGGCCACGCACGTGTTCGCAGAGGTCGCGCACGGTCGCGTCTGGATCATCGAGCAGGCGCACACAGGCGCTGACGATCTCGTTGAGGTTGTGCGGTGGCACGTCGGTCGCCATGCCCACGGCAATCCCGGTAGTGCCATTGAGCAGCAGGTGCGGCAAGCGCGCCGGCAGCCACGTGGGTTCTTCCAGGGTGCCGTCGAAATTCGGGTCCCAGTCCACCGTGCCCTGGCCGAGCTCGGCCAGCAGCACCTCGGCGATCGGCGACAGCTTGGATTCGGTGTAGCGCATCGCCGCGAACGACTTCGGGTCCTCGCTGGAACCGAAATTGCCCTGGCCCTCGATCAGCGGATAGCGATACGAGAATGGCTGCGCCATCAGCACCAGCGCCTCGTAGCAGGCGCTGTCGCCATGCGGGTGGTATTTGCCGATCACGTCGCCGACCGTGCGCGCGGACTTCTTCGGCTTCGCGCCCGCGTTCAGGCCGAGCTCGCTCATCGCGAACACGATCCGCCGCTGCACCGGCTTCAGCCCGTCGCCGATGAAGGGCAGGGCGCGGTCCAGGACCACGTACATCGAGTAGTCGAGGTAGGCGCGCTCGGCGAATTCGCTGAGCGGGATCTGTTCGAAGCCGTGGAAGGAGGAGCGGACGGGGGTGTCGGTCATTCAGGTGGGCAGGTACGCGGGAGCTCGCATTCTAGCGAGGCGGGAGACATCGCTCCGGCGACGGCTCAGCGGTTCAGTTCGCCGGCGGCTTCCGGCTGGTACCGGATCGACTGCACGCGCAGGCGCGCACTGCGGCCGCCGGGCATCGGCCAGTCGATCGCATCGCCCACGCGCAGCCCCAGCAAGGCGCTGCCCACCGGCGCCAGCACCGACACCTTTTCCGCGCTGCCATCGGCCTCGTGCGGATAGACCAGCGCCAGTTCATGTTCGTGGCCCTGGGTACCGGCTTCCTCCAGCCGCACCTGCGCGATCGACCGCATCGAAATCACGTTGGCAGGCAGGTCCGCGGGCTCGACGACCTCGGCGCGGGCCAATTCTTCCTGCAGCGCGGAGGTGTCCAGGCCGCGTGCCGCAGGCTGCTCCAGCAGCGCCTCGATGCGTTCAACGTCCAGGCGGGACAGCAGCAATGGCGGGCGCGCGACGGTGGCGGTGGATGCGATGGTGCTCATGCGTGGGCTCCTCAAAGCAGAACGGGCGACACGGCATGCGCGTCGCCCGCTGGTGTACGAAGGTAGTGGGGCGACCATAGCCCCGAACGGCGGGGGCGGCAAGGCACCGCCGGCGTCTCGGTTCATGGATGCCGAAAACCTCGCCCTGCCGGCTATCCTGCGCGCCACGCTCATCCCGACCCAGGCCGCCATGTCCAGCAGCAAGCTGCAGCAAATCCAGCACATCTTCGTGTCCCGCTTGGACACGCTCAGCCACATCCTGCAGGTCGGTCAGGCGCACTTGGCCGATCGCGACCTCATCAACGAACGGTTGGCGCCCGATATGCTGCCGCTGGGTGCGCAGGTGGCCTTCGCCTGCAACCAGCCGCGCGGATTCTCGCAGTGGTGCGCGGGGCAGCCGATCGACAACATCGATCCGGCGGCCGTGGCGTCGCTGGAAGACGCGCATGCGTTGATCGCCGATACCCGCGCGCGGGTGCTGGCCATCGCCTGCGACGACGCCCAATTGGACGAGATCAAGCGCATCGGCATGGGCAAGGGCCGCTACTGCGAACTGCCCGGCGACCAGTACGTCAGCGAGTACCTGATGCCGAACCTGTATTTCCACATCACCGCGGCCTACGCCATCCTGCGCATGCTTGGTGCGCCAGTGGGCAAGGCCGACTTCATGCGCTATCTGGCCGCGCACATCCGCCAGGACGGCTGAGCCCTGACGGGATCGTTCAGCTTCATGGCGGTCGCTGGACGCGGCCTTCACCGCGCCCCGGCGATGGTGCGGGCAGGCATCCGCAGGAGCATCCCATGAAGACCCGACACGTATTCAGCACCCGCGATGTGGCCCAGGCGCGCAGTGCAGTCCTGGCGCTGCAGGAGCAAGGGGTCACGTTCGACGATATCTCCTTGGTCGCGCGCTCCGACATCGAGCTCGACCGCATTCCTGATGGCCTCAAGGAAGCGGACAGCGATTTCAAGCCGGCCGCCCTGCGCGGCATGGGCATCGGTGGTGCGACCGGCCTGCTGGCGGGTCTGGCGGCGGTGGTGTTCACTCCGATCGGCATCACCCTGGCCGGTGCGGCCGCGGTCGGTGCGATGGGCGCTTTGGTTGGTGGCTGGTCGTCTGCGCTGATGGGATCTGCGCTGCCGGATCCGGTGCGCCAGCAGTTCGACGACGAGATTTCGGCCGGCCGGGTCCTGATCCTGGTGGACGCGGAAGAGGAGGATCAAGCCCGGTTCAAGAGTGCATTGGCCGCCATCGGCGTGCAGCGGCTGGACTACGAGGCCCCCACCGCGATGACCTGACCGGCGGACGCGGTCGATTCGACTGCATCCGTCCGCGCGCGCGCGCCGTATGTCTGTATGCAGAATGCCTGCACGCATGAGAGGAGGCCACGGATGCCAGGTTCCACGCGACCGCGACAACTCGCCCTGGCCTTGGGGCTCGGGGCGATGTTTGCAGCCGGCATCGCCGCGGCGGCGGACACGGCGGCCGGCAACCTGGTCCGGTATGTCGGCGATGCGCGCGATCCCGGTGGTCGCCTGCTTTATCGCGAGGCCCACTACGTCGATAGTCGGGGCGCGTCGCCGCGCCGGGTGGTGCTTTACCAATGCGCGGATGGCCGTGCGTTCGCCCGCAAGATGGTCGACGGTGCCGGCCCGGCGCCGGCATTCGCCTTCCTGGACGCCCGCGATGGCTATCAGGAAGGCGTGCGCACCCGGGCCGGCAAGCGCGAGGTGTTCTGGCAGGCCGGGAAGTCCGCGCCGGTCAAGCGTTCGCCCGTCGACAAGACCGGTGCCTCGGTGTTCGATGCCGGCTTCGACGCCTACGTGCGCGAGCATTTCGCGAAGTTGCAGCAGGGGAAAAGTGTGCAGGCGCGGTTCCTGATCCCGAGCCGGCAATCCGCGATCGGAGTGAGTGTGAAGCCGGTGGCGGGTGCGCCGGCTGGCTACCTGGACCTGAAGACGCGACTGGATGCGTGGTACGGCTTCGCCTTGCCGGAACTGAAATTGCGCTACCGGATCGCGGATCGCCAGCTGGTCCGTTTCGAGGGCATCGGCACCATCCGCGATGCCAAGGGCGGACATGGCAAGCTGCGGATCGATTTCGCCCGGCCGGCAGTGGCGATTGAGGCCGCCGAAATGCAGCGCGTTCGCGACCTGCCGCTGGGCGGCGCATGCGGTGGTGGCATGTGAGCGCCAGCGCCTTGCATGTGCAGGCCGGGTTGCCGCATTCACGCCCTGCATGGCATAAGGTGGCTCGTTTCCATCGACGGCCCGCCGCCAGCCGGCGCGCCCGCCAGCCGGACCACCGCATGAGCGCAGTTCCCCTGCAATATTCCCACGACGGCGCCGCCGATCCATTGGCCGCGCTGCTCGCGCAGGTGGCGGAGGGAAGGCGTGACGCCTTCGAAAGTCTCTACCGGCAGACTTCAGCAACCATGCTCGGGATCTGCCTGCGGGTGCTGCGCGACCGCGAGGAAGCCGAGGACGTGTTGCAGGAAGTCTATGTGGCGGTGTGGTCGAAGGCCGCGCAGTTCGACCGCCAGCGCGCCCGTGCGATGACCTGGCTGGGCACCATCGCCCGCAACCGCGCCATCGATCGCGTGCGTGCGCGGCCGTCGCCTGCGCTGCACGAACCGATCGACGACCATGACCTGGCCGACGAGGACGCACCCACGCCCGCCGCCGGCATCGATGCCGCGCTGGAGCGCGAGCAGCTCGATGACTGCATCGAGCAACTCGAACCGAAGCGCCGCTCGCTGATCCGCACCGCGTTCTTCGAGAACGTGACCTATGACGTGCTGGCGATCCGCGCCGAAGCGCCGCTGGGATCGGTGAAGAGCTGGATCCGCCGCGGCCTGCAGCAACTCAAGGCGTGCCTGGAACGATGAACGACATCGCGCCCGCGTTGCCCCCGATCGACGACGACGACCTGCTCGCCGGCGAGTACGTGCTGGGCGTGCTCGATGCCGATGCGCGCCGCGAGGCACAGCGCCGGATCGGAGCCGACCGCGACTTCGCGGCCCGGGTCGCGCGCTGGGACGCGCATTTCTCGCCCTGGCTGTTGCGGGTCGATGCCGTTGAACCCGGTGCGCATGTCTGGCCGCGGATCCGCACCGCACTGGGCTGGTCCTCGGTGGACGGCGGCCGCAAGGGCGTGTGGGACAACGCCGCGTTCTGGCGCGGGACGACCGCACTGGCCGTTGCCGCGAGCGTGTTCGCGGTGGCCATCGGCGTGTGGCGCACGCCGGAACCGGTTGCGTCGTTGCCACCGCCCGTGGTCGTCGCACCGACGCCGCCTGCAACCGAGGAAGCCGCCGCGCTGCCGGTCACCGTGCTGGCCACCGACGATGGCGGCACTGGCTGGATCGCGAGGGTCGCGCCAGACCGCAGCAAGGTGCTGATGGTGCCGACACCGCGGCCGGTCGATGCCGGCGGCAAGGTCAACGAACTCTGGATCATCGCGGCCGGTGAGGCGCCGAAGTCGCTGGGCTTCGTGTCCAACGACAAGGCGCATTCGATCGACATCCCGGCCACGTTGCGTGATGCCGTGGCGGCGGGCGCGGTGTTCGCGGTGACCCTGGAACCGGAACAGGGCTTGCCGCATGCGGCACCGTCCGGCCCGATCGTCGCCAAGGGCGAGATCCTGGCCATCTGATCCTCGCGATCTGATCGTCGCGCACTGCATCCGAACGCGGGTCCCGTCCGTATATCCGGGAACGGGACCCGCCAAGGAATGCCATGCCCCCAAGCCTGAATCCGCCACCGCACCGCGCAGCAGCGCGTTGCGACGCTGGATCGATACCTCCGAACGCGCCGGGTCTCCCGATCCGGCGGATGACGACCGCATCGACTGGCTGCGCGCGCTGCCGTTCGTGGGCATGCATCTCGCTTGCCTCGGCGTGCTGTGGGTGGGCGTGTCGGCGACCGCGTTGTGGGTTGCAGTGGCGCTGTACGCGCTGCGCATGTTCGCGATCACCGGCTTCTATCACCGCTATTTCTCGCATCGCACATTCCGGACTTCGCGCGCGGTGCAGTTCGCGTTCGCATTGCTCGGCGCGGCCTCCGTCCAGCGCGGGCCGTTGTGGTGGGCGGCGCATCATCGCCACCATCACGTGCACGCCGACACCGCGGCCGATCCGCACACGCCACGCAAGGGCTTCTGGCGCAGCCATGCCGGCTGGTTCCTGACCCGCGGCGGCTTCCGCACCGATACCTCGCGCATCGGCGACCTGCTGAAGTACCCGGAACTGCGCTGGCTGGATCGCTTCGACACCGCGGTGCCGGTCGTGTTGGCCGTGTTGCTGTTCGTGGCCGGCACGGCGCTGGAGCGCTGGGCCCCGGCCTTGGCACCAACGGGCCGCAGTTGCTGGTCTGGGGTTTCTTCGTGTCCACGGTGGTGCTGTTCCACGCGACGGTCACCATCAATTCGCTGGCGCATCGCTGGGGCCGGCAGCGCTTCGACACCCGTGACGACAGCCGCAACAACCTCTGGCTGGCGCTGATCACCTTCGGCGAGGGCTGGCACAACAACCATCATTTCTTCCCGGGCAGCGCGCGCCAGGGCTTCCACTGGTGGGAGGTCGACCTGACCTGGTATGGCCTGCGCGCGATGCAGGCGCTCGGGTTGGTGCGCGACCTCAAGCCGGTGCCTGCATGGGTGCTGGCCAAGGCCGCCTCCAACAGGGTTGGTCGCTGACATGCGCATCGCGATCGTCGGATCCGGCATCAGCGGCTTGTCCGCGGCGTGGTTGCTGTCGCGCCGGCACGAGGTCGTGCTGTTCGAGACCAACGACTACCTGGGTGGTCACACCGATACCCACCGTGTCGAAGTCGATGGCCGCACGCTCGACGTGGACACCGGCTTCATCGTCCACAACCCCGGCAACTATCCGCTGCTGACCCGCCTGTTCGATGAACTCGGCGTGGCCACCCAGGCGACCACGATGGGCTTCTCGGTGCAGGACGCGCGCAGCGGGCTGGAGTACAACGCGACCTCGCTAGACGGACTGTTCTGCCAGCGTCGCAACCTGGTTTCGCCGCGGTTTTGGGGCATGTTGCGTGATCTCAGGCGCTTCTATCGCGAGGCCCAGGCCTTGCTCGATGACGCGGGCCCCGGTCCGTCGCTGGGCGAGTATCTGGACGCCAACGGTTACGGCGCTGCGTTCCGCGACCAGCACCTGGTGCCGATGGCCAGCGCGTTGTGGTCCTCGCCCGAGCAGTCGGTGCTGGCTTTCCCGGCGAAATACCTCGTCCAGTTCATGGCCAACCACCACATGCTGCAACTCGCCGCCCGCCCGCAGTGGCGGGTGGTGCGCGGCGGTTCGCAACGCTACGTCGAGGCCATGGCCTCGCGCTGGGATGTGCAGGTGCGGTTGTCTTCGCCCGTGCGCGGCATCGTCCGCGACGCGCAGGGTGCGAGCGTGCGTTGCGATACCGGCAGCGAACGTTTCGACCAGGTCGTACTGGCCTGCCACAGCGACCAGGCGCTGGCCTTGCTCGAGGACGCCAGCGATACCGAGCGCGAGATCCTCGGCGCGATCCGCTACCAGGCGAACGACACCGTGCTGCACACCGATGCGCGCCTGCTGCCGCGCAACCGCAAGGCGTGGGCGGCGTGGAACGCGCACCTGCCGGCGGATCCGACACAAGCCTGCACCGTGAGCTATTGCATGAACCTGCTGCAGGGGCTGCCCGGCGACACACCGCTTGTCGTGACGCTGAATCGAACGCAGGACATCGACCCCGCGCGCATCCTGCAGCGCCGCCAGTACGCGCATCCAGTGCACACGCATGCCGCAGTCGCCGCACAGGCACGCCGGCACGAGATCCAGGGCGTGCAGCGCAGCTGGTTCGCGGGCGCTTACTGGGGCTGGGGTTTCCACGAGGACGGCATCCGCAGCGGCGTGGAGGTTGCGCAGGGACTGGGCGTTGCATGGTCCGACGATCATGCGCGTCGCGACATGCTCGAAGCGCCGGGCCTGGAGGCCGCGGCATGACCGCACTGACCAGCGCGATCTACGAAGGCCGCGTGCGCCATCGCCGGCATGCGCCGCGCGCGCATGCGTTTTCTTATCGCATGGCCCAGCTATTCCTCGATCTCGACGAGCTCGATACCGTCTTCCGCGGCCGCTGGCTGTGGTCGGTCGGTCGACGCAACCTGGCCGCGTTCCATCGCCGCGATTTCCTCGGCGATCCGGCACGCTCACTGGCCGATGCGGTGCGCGATCGGGTGGAAGCCGCCACCGGCGAACGTCCGCTCGGCGCGGTGCGCCTGCTGACGCATCTTCGCTATGCAGGCCTGAGCTTCAATCCGGTGAGCTTCTACTATTGCTTCGATGCCGGCGGTGCGCTGCACAGCATCGTCGCCGAGATCACCAACACGCCGTGGAAGGAACGCCATGCCTACGTGCTGCCGGTCGCGTCTGCGGACGGGCAGGGACGCGCGTTGCACTGGAGTTTCGACAAGGCCTTCCACGTCTCGCCGTTCCTGCCGATGCAGCGACGCTATTCATGGACCTTCACGACGCCCGTCGACGACCTGCGCGTGCACATGGAGGTCTTCGATGGCGCGCACCGCGAGTTCGACGCGACCTTGCAACTCGATCGCCGGCCGCTCAACGCCCGCAACCTCGCGCGCGTGCTGTGGCGCTATCCGCTGATGACCGCGCAGGTCGTCGCCGGCATCCACTGGCAGGCGCTGCGGCTGTGGCTGAAGCGCGTGCCGATCCACGACCATCCCGCCACCCCGGAATCCAGCCGATGAACACGATTGCCCAGGCCTCGCGGGCCACCGCTTTCAACGCCCTCGATCGCATCCTCCGCCAGCGCGTGCTTGGCCAGTTGCAGGCCTTGCGCGGGCGCCAGGTCGTGCTGGTCGATGCGTTGGGCACCGTCCATGCCGGCGAGGCGGTGAAGGGCATCGCGCCGCTGCGGATCGACGTGCATGCGCCCGGCTTCTACCGCGCGCTGGCGGCCAACGGCAGCGTGGGCGCCGCCGAGTCGTACATGGACGGCGAATGGGATTGCGCCGACCTGGTCGGCCTGGTGCAGCTGCTGGTGCGCAACCGCGACCTGCTCGACAGCATGGAGCAAGGGCTGGCGCGTTTCGGCGGGTTGGCGATGCGCGGCTGGAATGCGTTGCGCCGCAATACCCGCGACGGTGCGCGTCGCAACATCGCCGCGCACTACGACCTCGGGAACCCCTTTTTCCGGCTGTTCCTCTCCGACGACCTGATGTATTCGTCGGCGCTGTACGCGGGCGACGACGATTCTCTGGACGTCGCATCGACCCGCAAGCTCGACCGCATTTGCGACAAGTTGCGGCTCGGCCCTGACGACGAGGTGGTCGAGATCGGTACCGGCTGGGGCGGGTTCGCGGTGCATGCCGCCGCCGCCCGCGGCTGCCGGGTCACCACCACCACGATCTCGCGCGAGCAGCATGCATTGGCCTGCCAGCGTGTCGCCGAAGCCGGCCTGCAGGATCGCGTCAGCGTGCTGTTGTCGGACTACCGCGACCTGCAGGGCACGTACGACAAGCTGGTGTCGATCGAGATGATCGAGGCGATCGGTCCGCAGTACCTCGGCACCTATTTCGCCACGCTGGGTCGCCTGCTCAAGCCGGACGGCTTGGCATTGGTGCAGGCGATCACCATCGAGGACCACCGCTACGAGCAGGCGCTGCGCACGGTGGACTTCATCAAGCGGCACGTGTTCCCCGGCTCCTTCATCCCGTCGATCGCGGCGATGCTCGATGCGAAATCGCGCCACACCGACCTCGCCCTGGTGCACCTGGAGGATTTCGGTCCGTCGTATGCGCGCACGCTGCAGGACTGGCGCCTGCGTTTCCTCGACCGTCGCGACGAGGCGCGTGCGCAGGGGTTCGATGAGCGCTTCCTGCGCATGTGGACGTTCTACCTCGCCTATTGCGAGGGCGGCTTCCGCGAGCGTTCGATCGGCGTCGCCCATCTGCTGCTGGCGAAGCCGGGCTATCGCGGCGGCTCCTATTTGCCCGGACTGCTGGAGGCCTGATGCGCTTCTGGCTCAACCTCATCGGTTACCAGGCAGCGTGGTTTGTCGCCGTCGGTTTCGCCGCGCGTGGTCTGGCATGGCCGGGCATCGTGGCCTGCCTCGGGTTCGCCGCGCTCGCATTCTGCTATTCGCCACTGAAGCGCAGCGACCTGCGGCTGGTCGGCACCGCGCTGCTGTGCGGCCTGCTGCTCGATGGAACGCTGGCGGCAAGCGGCTGGCTGCACTACGCCGCGCCGTTGCCAGCCTTGCCCGGCCCGGCCTGGATCGCGACGCTGTGGGTGGCCTTCGCGATGACCCTGCAGCATTCGCTGCAATGGCTGATGGCGCGTCCGGTCCCTGCGGTGCTGTTCGGCGCGATCGGCGGCCCGCTCGCCTACTGGGGCGCCTCGCGCGGCTTCCACGCGGTCGAGTTCAACATGCCCGTGCACGCCACCGTCTTGCTGGCCGTCGGCTGGGGCATCGCGATGTCGTTGCTGGTCGTCGTTGTCCGCCGCGCAAGTCCTGAACATCCCGTCCGCGAAAAGGTCTCCGCATGAATCCGTGGCAGCAACTCCTCCTGGTCTGGCTGGTGGCCGTCGTGGCTCAGACCTCCGGCTGGCTCTGGCAGCGCAAGCGCACGAATGCCGGCATCGTCGATGTCGTGTGGTCGTTCGGCGTGGGTGGCGCGGCAGTGCTGGTCGCTGCGACCGGCAGCGGCGCGGTGTTGCCGCGGGTCCTGCTGGCGGTGCTCGGCGGCGCGTGGGGCCTGCGCCTGGGCCTGCACCTGTGGCATCGCGTGCGCGGTGAGCCCGAGGACGGCCGCTACGCGCAGCTGCGCACGCGCTGGGGCAACGACCAGCGCAAGTGGTTCGCGATGTTCCAGTTCCAGGCGCTGCTGATCGCATTGTTCGCGCTGCCGTTCCTGGCCGTTGCCGCGAATCCGGTGGCGCAGTGGAATCCGTGGTTCATCGCCGGCATCGCCGTGTGGTTGGCCTGCGTGGCCGGCGAAGCCATCGCCGATGCGCAACTGGCGCGCTTCCGCGCCGACCCCGCCAACAAGGGCAAGGCCTGCCGCGCCGGGATGTGGCGCTACTCGCGGCACCCCAACTATTTCTTCGAATGGCTGCACTGGTTCGCCTACGTGCTGCTGGCGGTCGGTTCGCCGATCGGCTGGCTGGCGTGGACCGGCCCGCTGGTGATGTACGCCTTCCTGCGCTGGATCAGCGGCATCCCGTTCACCGAGGCGCAGGCCCTGCGCACGCGCGGCCAGGACTACGCGCGCTACCAGCGCAGCACGCCGATGTTGTTTCCGTGGTTTCCGAAGGAAGAACGATGAACGCTCCCGTCGATACGATGGAACTGGCCAGCGACCGCCCGGCCGATGGCGTGCTCGGCCTGGCCGAACGTGGACTGGTGCCGGACGCATTGCTGCGCGCCGGCATCCGCCGGATGTGCGCACAACGCCTGCACGATGAACATGCGGATGATCCCGACGCCGCCGCGCGCCGCAATGCCGCGCTGATCGCCGAACTGCGCGAGAGCCCGGTCGCGATCCATACCGATGCGGCCAACCGCCAGCACTACGAACTGCCGCCCGGGTTCTTTACCCGCTGCCTCGGCCCGCGGCTGAAGTACTCCGGCTGCTACTACCCGACCGGCAACGAGACCCTGGCGCAGGCGGAGGAGGCGATGCTCGCGCTCTACTCCGAGCGTGCGCAATTGGCGGACGGCCAGGACATCCTCGAACTCGGCTGCGGCTGGGGCTCGTTGACATTGTGGATGGCCCAGCACTATCCGAATGCCCGCATCACCGCGGTATCGAACTCCGCGCCGCAACGTGCCTTCATCGAAGCGCAGTGCCGCGAACGCGGTTTCGCCAACGTGCGCGTGATCACCTGCGACGTGAACCGGCTGGAATTGCCGGCATCGAACTTCGACCGCTGCGTGTCGGTGGAGATGTTCGAGCACATGCGCAACTACGCGACGTTGCTTGACCGCATCGGCGGCTGGCTGCGGCCCGGCGGAAAACTGTTCGTGCACATCTTCTGCCATCGCACCCTGCTGTATCCGTTCGAGACCGCCGGCGACGACAACTGGATGGGCCGGCACTTTTTCACCGGCGGACTGATGCCGGCTGCCGACACCTTGCTTTGGTTCCAGGATGCCCTGCGCATCGAGGACCGCTGGCTGGTCGATGGCACCCACTACCAGCGCACCGCCAACCATTGGCTCGACAACCAGGACGCGCGCCACGACGAAGTCATGGCGATCCTGCGCGAGGCCTATGGCGATGCCGCCAAGCTCTGGTTCCAGCGCTGGCGGATGTTCTGGATGGCCTGCGCCGAACTGTTCGGCTACGACCACGGCCGCGAATGGATGGTCGCCCACTACCGCTTCTCGAAGGAGGCTGCATGATCCGCAAACTGTTCGTCGCGCTCGGCATCGGGACATTGCTGTCCGCCTGTGCATCGGCACCGCCCACCATCCCGCCGGTCGCCAGCGTGGACATGCCGCGCTTCATGGGCGACTGGTACGTGATCGCCCAGATCCCCACCTACATCGAGCGCAAGGCCTTCGATTCGGTGGAGTCGTATCGGCTCGATGAAGACGGCAAGATCCGCACCACCTTCCGCTATCGCGACGGCAGCGCCGATGCGCCGTTGAAGACCATGGAGCCGGTCGGTCGCGTGGTGCCCGGCACCAACAACGCGGTGTGGGAAATGCAGTTCGTGTGGCCGATCCAGGCCGAATACGTGATCGTGGACCTGGCCCCGGATTACTCGCGGACGATCGTCGGGCGCAGCAAGCGCGATTACGTGTGGCTGATGGCGCGCACGCCCAGCCTGCCCGCGCCGGAGCTGGCCGCCGCGATCGAGAAGATCCGCACGCTCGGCTACGACACCGCCAAGCTGCGCATGGTCCCGCAGTCCGCGGCGAACGCGGCCGCAAAGTGATGCGCGCCCGCTCGAGGCAGGCGGCATGATGCACGCATGACCCAAGGCATCTTCTGGTTCCGCCGCGACCTGCGCCTGGCCGATCACCCGGCGCTGGAGCGAGCGATCCAGTCGCATGACGCGTTGCTGCTGGTATACGTGGACGACGATGCCGACGGCATCTTCGATGCCAGCCGCGCATGGTTGCGCCGGTCGCTTGGAAAACTGGCGGAAGACATCCGCGCGCGTGGCGGCGAGTTGCACCTGATTGCCGGTGATCCGGAAGCGTTGATTCCCGCATTGGCGCTCGCAACCGGCGCAGCCGCGGTGCACATCTCCGCGCTGCACGAACCCGACGCCGACGCGCGCGATGCACGCATCGCGGCGGCGCTGGCAGCGAGCGGCATCGCCATGCGCCGCGCCGGTGGCCGCCTGCTCACCGATGCCGATGCAGTACTGACCCAATCGTCCACGCCGTTCCGGGTGTTCACTCCGTTCCACAAGACCGCGCGGCCGACGTGGCGGCATCGCCCGCGGGAAGCGCCGGCAACGCTGTCGGGTTGTGCGCTGCCGTCATCGCTGGAAGGCGCGCGCACAACCATCGCTGCGCCACGGCCGCGCTGGGACAGCGGCTTCTGGGGCATGTGGGCGCCGGGAGAAGCCGCGGCGCTTGCGCGACTCGATGACCTGTTGCCGCGTCTGCATGCCTATCCCGATGCGCGTGATGTGCCTTCGGTTGAAGGTACATCGCGCTTGTCGCCGCATCTGCATTTCGGCGAGATCAATCCGAGCCGCATCTTCGACGTCGTGCAGCAGCACGGCGGCATCGGCGCCGACAAGTACATCGCCGAAATCGGCTGGCGCGAGTTCGCGTACTACGTCCTGCACCACTGGCCGTCCAGCCTCAACGACAACTTCAATCCGAAGTTCGACGCGATGCCGTGGCATCACGATCCCGGTCAACTCGAAGCCTGGCAATACGGTCGAACCGGCGTGCCGCTGGTCGATGCCGGCATGCGCCAGTTGTGGCACGAAGGCTGGATGCACAATCGCGTGCGGATGGTGGTGGCGTCGTGGCTGACCAAGCACATGGGCATCGACTGGCGGCAGGGCGCGGCCTGGTTCATGCACGCCTTGGTCGATGCCGACCTGGCCAGCAACACGCTGGGCTGGCAGTGGGTCGCCGGCACCGGCGTGGATGCAGCGCCGTATTTCCGCATCTTCAATCCGGCCACGCAGTCGCGCCGCTTCGATCCGCAGGGGGCGTACCTGCGTCGTTGGCTTCCAGAACTGCGAGGGCTTGGCGATGACGCCATCCACGCCCCGTGGGAGCGTGGACTGCGCGTGCCCGGTTATCCCGTCAAGCCCATCGTGGACCTGAGTGCCGGTCGTGACGCTGCATTGGCCCGGCTTGCGGCGTTGGCGAAGTAACGGAAGAACTTCCGCCGCCCTCGCAGTCGCGAAGATGCTTGCAGCCGGTTGGCCTGGGCCTCCGCGACCAAGCGAGTATCGGGGAGCGACTCGCGGAGGCCCCGGCCAGTCGGCCTCCGTGACGCCTGTTCTTGGCGTCCTGTTGCCTCAGGCGCCCTTGCCGAACTTCGGCATTTCCTTCAGCGGCAGCGCGTCGAACGAGAACGTGCCGCTGGCCGATGCCAAGGTGGCGCTGGGCAACTTCTTCGCCATCGACGAAGCCGGCAGGTCCTTCGCAGAGAAGCTTCCTGCGATCGCGTAGGTGCCGTCGGCGTTGCGTTCGAATCGGTCGATCGTCACCGTGACCTGTTCGCCGCCCTTGCCCTCGTAGAAATCGAACATCGCGTTCGCCTTCGGGCGGTAGTTCAGGCTGCTGCCGGTCATCGCCAGGGTCTTGTCGTCGAAGGTGACGCCCAGGTCCAGGTTGCCGCCGTCGCCGGCCGTGCCCTTCAGCGTGACCTGCAGCGACTTGATGATGTCGACGTGCATCACCTGCGAGTCGTGGAAGGTCTTGCCGCCCATGCCTTTCATCATGTTGCGCACGTCGTCGGAATCGACCCGGGTACCGGTGCCGAGCTTCTCCAGTTTCTTGTTGGCATCGGCGATGGCGTCCTGGCCAGCCTTGCCACCCATTTTTTCCTCGACTTGCTGCTCGATATCGTCGGCGACCTTGGTCGACAGCGAGCGGAACGCCTGCATGCCATTGCCGACATCGGCCTGGATGGTGCCCTGCACGCTCTGGCCTTCCTTCAACGGCGCATCGCCTTCCGGCAATGCACCGGCATCACTGGCATCCTGCGCGGCTTCGTCGACGATGGCCTGCATGCTGGAGCCGGTATCGGCATTTGCCGGGGCATCGTCCGCCCTGCCGCAACCGGCAAGCGCCACCGCAAGCACGGCGAGGCCCAGCGCGTTCTGGAACTGGACCCGGATCTCGAAACGACTCATTGCTGTACTCCTGTTGGGGTTGTTCATCTGCCTGCGCGGCTGGCCGGTGATCTCTGTCGTTCCGGTCATGCGGCATCGCGCCGACCGAGCAGGGTGTTTTTTTCGTCGGGATTCCCGTCGCGGCATGGCACCGGCGGATTGCCGGATCCGGTCAGTTACGCAGCGGCGTGGAAAATCTGGCCATCGGCCTGCGGATCGCGTCCCCGGCCAGCGAATGTCCGGATTCAGGGATGCAATCGCGTAGCCAGCGCATCCCCGAAGTGGAGTGTTCCGATGGCGTTCCCGAAATCGGTCGTGCTTGCCGGTGTGCTGCTGGCCGGCGGTGCCGCTGCGTTTGGCGTGACCCGAAGCGACCTGCTGCAGGACCCGCCGAAGCCGAAGGTCGACCGCATCACCGACGCCGACAGCGACCTGCTGCCGGTGAAATCGAGTGCCGGCGATCCGGCCGACGACCTGCTCGACCCCTATCCGCAGGACGCGGACGCCGACAAGACGGGAGAAGCAGGGCCGCGGGCGAACGTGGGAGACAAGGCGGGCAAGCACCCCTCGCCGCCGATCAACGGCAGCTTCGCCTTCGACCTGGTGATCGGTTACATCGGGCAGGTGCCTGAAGCGGGCATGCTGCAGTCGTACTACCTGCTCGATTCGCGCAGCGGCCACATCGGCCTGGATCGCGGCGCGGTCGAAAGCATGGGTAACCGGCCCGCCACCAGCGAGGGCGGCTCGCTCGATTTCCAGATCATGACCAATGCCGGCGACCACTACAGCTACATGACCAGCGCCGAGATGGGGCGGGTGGCGATGTCGGCGCGCAGCGGCGAAAGCCCGCTTGGCCGCGACCTCAATGCCTACATCGCGGGCGACTGGTTCGAGAGCGACTTCAAGCCCACCGGAAAGGTGCGCGACATCGGCAGCGACCTGCGCGGCGGCAAGTACCGTTCGACCGAATACGCAGGCACCAATCCGGAGAGCGGCAAGCCGCTGCGCCTCTGGCTGGCGACGCCGGATTTCGACGTGGCCTTCTACGCGGCCTCGTACATGGGCACGGGCGTGGTCGCCCTGCCGAAGGCGAACGTGCAGCGCCTGGTCACGCGCATGGAAGGCGAGGGCGCGGTGTTCGAGATCAGCTACGTGATGCGCAAGTCGCAGCGCTTTTCCGGTGCCGGCTACAAGGATTTCAGTGCGGTGATGGCGGGCTACGGCAAGCACGGGGCGCAACAATGACGTCCCGACGTAGTGGCGTGGCACCACTCATGCGCGGCGACGGGCGGGATCATTCTTCGATGGCGGGTTGCGCACGCACGGCGCGGCGGATGTCGTTGCCTTCGGTCACGTAATCGCCGATCAGCGCGGCGCCATCGCTTCGCAGTTCGAGCCGATGCGGCAGGCCGTCCGCAGTGGGATGGAAGACCAGCACGATGCGCTCCCCGTCGATGTCCACGCGGTCGAACGCGGCACCAAGGCCGATCAGTTCGCACTCGGCGGTGCCGGTGATCGGCGTGCCGGCCACGGCGTCGCAGAACGGCTGGAACAGCACGTAGTCGCCGGTCCCGTGCGCATCGCCGCGGTCGGACTGGACCGAAAATGCCATCAGTGCGGCATCGTGCGGATCGTCCACGGCGACCAGCCGCCAGTTGCCGTGATGAGAGCCGGGAGTGGGCTGCGGGGTGGCGATCGTGTCGGCGAGCTGAGGCGTCGTGGAGGCCGCTTGGGGGACGGGTGTATCGCCGATCGGCTTGTCGGCGTCGGCAGGCGCGCAAGCCATGGACGACATCGTGATGAGGATGGAAAGAAAGATCGGGCGCAGCGGCATCGCAAACTCCGTTGAGTGGCGCGAGGGCAGGGCAGGCGCATCGGTTACGCAGCGGCGCGGGTGATCCGGACAAGCCGACGCGGGCCGATGCTAAGGTGCAAGCCTTCCCCGCCGAAGTCATCGACCGCATGCACGAAGACGCCGAGCCGCTGCCAGGCACGCTGGCCGCGACCGCCGCCGAACTGGCCCCGCTGCTGCTGGACGACATGCGCCGGCGCGCGCGCCGCGAACGCCGCCGGGTCAATGCCGGCGAAACCATGCGCACCACAGCACTGGTCAACGAGGCCTTCCTGCGCCTGCAGCGCGGCGGTGCCTGGCAGGACGAGACCCATTTCCTGCACGCCGCGGCGATGGCGATGCGCCAGGTGCTGGTGGACCATGCGCGTCGCCGGCTGGCCGACAAGCGCGGTGGCGGCCGCGTGGATTCGCTGGAAGACCATCCGGACATCGAGCCGTTCTGGGTCAGCGACGAACGCCTGGTCGAGCTCGATGACGCGTTGCAGGAACTGTCGCAGCTCAACCCGCGCTTGCAGCAGGTGGTCGAATGCCGGTTCTTCGCCGGCTACACCGATGAGGAAACCGCGCGCGTGCTCGGCATCGCCGAACGCACCGTGCGCCGCGACTGGATCAAGGCGCGCGCGTGGCTGTTCCAGGCGCTGGAGCCGGTGCCGGACTGAGCTTGGCGCGCAGGCTGGCGCTCTGCATGGCGATGCGCTGGCCGGCAGGGCCGGCGGCTTTGGCCATCGCATCCACCGTGTCCAGCAGCGCCGCGACCGGGGCATGCTGGTTGCGTGCCAGGTGGATGCGTGCCAGCGCCAGCCGCGGCGCCGCACCGCCCGGATGACTCGAGCCAAGATGCTGGTCCGCAGCGGCCAGTGCTTCACGCGCGGCGACCTCGGCACGCGCGGCATCGCCCAGCGCCAACTGCGCCTCCGCCACCCCGCTGAGTGCGGCGACGTGGTGCATGCTGCCGGTGCCGGCGAACTGCGCGCCCATCGCTGCGGCTTCGGCGAGCAGCGGCAGGGCCTCGCCGGCGCGCTCGGTCTGCAGCAGCAACTTGCCGTAATTGTTGAGCAGGGCCGCAGTCGCCGCCGATGGCCCGTACAACTGCCGGCGCAGGTTCACCGCCTGCTCCAGCAGCGGCGCGGCCACCTCCGGCTTGCCCGCACTGAGTTCCAGCGAGCCCCAGTTGTTGAGGGTGTTCAGTGCATCGGTCGATTCGCGCAGGCGCGCAACGCGCCAGACCTCGCTGGCGGCGCGGAATGCCTCGCGCGCTTCATCGAGCCGGCCGAGCCCGAACAGCGCCACGCCGAGGTTGTTGTGGAACACGCCGGTCTCGCGTCCGTGCACGCCGTCCAGCGCGATCCGCTGCGCCAGCCCGCGTTGCAGCAGGGCGATCGCACCATCGGCATCGCCGGCCTGCTGGCGCAACCGCGATTCCAGCATCAGGCTGTCGATCAGCCGCATCTGCCAGCGCGCCGGATCGGTGTTCCAGTAACTGCGTGCCTGCAGGAGCAGGGCATTCGCGCGTTCGGCGTCGCCGCCGCGCAACGCGACCTGGGCCAGGTCGTAGCGACCCACCGCGACCAGCGCCGGATCCACGACGTTCGGGTCGGCATCCGCCAATCGCTGCAGCAGCGGTTCCGCCGCGGGGTAATCGTTGAGCATGAAATACAGCTCGCCCAGGGTGTGCAACACCGGCGCGCCTTCCGCGGGATCGCGGGCGAAGCTGTCGACCACCCGCTGCGCCGCATGGTCGAGCACGTCGCCGGCGGTCGCGTCGCTGCCCTGCATTTCGCCGGCGCTGCGGAACATGTGGAAGACCGCCTGCTGCACCGCTTCCAGGCGTGCCTTTTCGCGCAGGGCTTCATCGCGCTGGAGGCCGGCTTGGCGTGCCTGGAACAGGGCCATGCCCAGTCCGACCGCAAGCGCGAGCACTGTCACGGTCGCTCCCGTCGCCGCCCAGCGATGCGTGTGCAGGAAGCGCCAGAAGCGGTAGCGCGGCTCGCCATTGCGGGCCGCCACCGGCGCGCCGCGCAGTGCGCGCGCAAGATCATCGGCGAACGCGTCCATGCTGCGGTAGCGCTGCGCGGGATCGCGCGCCAACGCCTGCGCCAGCACCGCATCCAGGTCCAGCAGCAGGCCGCGCTCGCTGTGGAGCGGGTTGGACGCCGCCGCATCGCGAAGACGCGGCGCGCTCGCCTGCGCGGCGCGCATCGCCAGCAACGCAGTCGGCGGCTCGCCACGTGCATGCGGCGCATGTCCGCACAGCAATCGATACAGGACCGCCGCCATCGCGTGGATATCGGCGGCCACCCCGATATCGCCGCCCGTGAGTTGTTCCGGTGCGGCATAGCCCAGCGACAGCGGTGCGCGCTCGCCGTCGGCCTCGTTGCCCTGGCCGGACAGGCTGGCCACGCCGAAATCGATCAGGCGCACGCGGCCGTCGCCATCGACCAGCAGGTTGGACGGCTTGATGTCGCGATGCACGACCAGCCGCGCATGCGCATGCGCCACCGCCTCGCAGGCTTGCAGCACCAGCGCGATGCGTTCGCGCGGCGAGGCATTGCGTTGCTCGCACCACTGGTGGATCGGCATGCCGTCCACGTATTCCATGACCATGTATGGCTGGCCATCGCCCAGCAAGCCGCCATCGATCATCCGGGCGATGCCGGGATGGTCGAGCAGGGCGACGATCCGGCGTTCGGTGTGGAAGCGCGCCCAATCGCCCGCGTCCACGCGCGCGATGCGCTTGAGTGCCGCGCGCTGGCCGTACTGGCCGTCGGCACGTTCGACCGCATAGACCTCGCCCATTCCGCCACGACCCAGCAGTCCCGCAATCCGCCATGCACCGGCGATCTCGCCGTCTGCCAGCGTCGCCGGCATGGGCGTGTCGGCGGGCGGCGCATGTTCGAGGAAATCGCCGCTGGCATCGGCCGCGGCGAGCAGGTGCAGGACCTCGTCGACGATCGCCGCCGGCTTGTCGCTGCTGCGCAGCCATGCCTCGCGTTGCTGCGCCGGCAGCTCCCATGCGGCGTCGAACAGCGCTTCGATGGTCTGCCAGTCGGTGGTCGAAGTCATGGGCCGTTGCATCCGCGCGATTCGCGACAGCATGGCGTGCGCGGTGCGTCCGGGTAAACCCGTGCTCGCACCCGCTTGACGGGAGTGCGTGATGGAAAAACGCCAGGCACAAAAAACCCCCGCTTGCGCGAGGGTCGTTTGTTTGAACCTGGTGCCCGGGAGAGGACTCGAACCTCCACGAAGTTGCCCCCGCTAGCACCTGAAGCTAGTGCGTCTACCAATTCCGCCACCCGGGCAGGGTGCAGGGGGCGTATGTTGCAGTGCGACTTCGGGCTTGTCAACGGATTGCGTGCGATGCGGACAGCCCGTGCACGGGCGCGTTGTACCATCGCCGCATGACCAAACCCCCCAGCAAGCGCGGCCCCGGCCGCGGCGGCAAGACACCCGGCAAGGCCGGCGGCGCACGCAGCGAAGCCGCCCCGCAAGGCCGGCCCGGCGCGAAGAAAAGCGCCAGCAAGTTGCCCGGTTGGCTGCCCGATGCCGGCCTGATGCGCGCCTTCGGCGGTGCCGGTGCGAGCAAGCCTGCAGGGCGTGCCGAACCGAAGCCCGTACCGAAGCCGTCGATCTCCACCCGACCCGGGCGCGAGCGCGATCCGCACGCAGCGCGCGAAGCGCAACGCTACGAACAGCCCATCGCCAGCCGCGAGATGATCCTGCAGGTGCTGGCCGCCAGCGATGGGCCGATGGATGCCGATGCGCTCGCGCAGAAACTCGCGCTGACCGCGCCGGATCGGTTCGAGGCGATGGAGAAGCGCCTCAACGCGATGCTGCGCGACGGCCAACTGTTGCAGAACCGGCGCGGTGGCTTCGCACCGGCCGAGCGCATGGATCTCCTTCCCGGCGTGGTGATCGCCAACGAGAACGGCTTCGGATTCCTTCGCCCCGACGCGGGCGGCGGCGACGACCTGTTCCTGCCGCCGTATGAAATGCGCAAGGTCATGCATGGCGACCGCGTGCTGGGCAGCGTCACCGGCGTGGACCGGCGTGGCCGCCGCGAAGGCACGATCGTCGAAGTGCTGGAGCGACGGTTGACGCGCCTGATCGGCCGCTATAGCGAGGAAGCCGGCATCGGCTACGTGATCCCGGACGACAAGCGCGTGCAGCGCAACGTCATGATCCCGGTGGATGGTCGCAACGAGGCCCGCAACGGCCAGTTGGTCGTCGCCGAAATCACCACGCCTGCGGATACGCATCGCCCGCCGATCGGCAAGGTCCTGGCCGTGCTCGGCGACAAGCTCACCGCCAGCCAGGCGGTCGAAGCGGCGATCCACGCCCATTCCATCCCGCACGAATTCCCGCCCGAAGTCATCGCAGAGGCGACCGCGGTGCCGCTGCAGGTCCAGCCCGCCGAAATCGCTGGCCGGGTCGACCTGCGCAACACGCCGCTGGTCACCATCGACGGCGAGGACGCCAAGGACTTCGATGACGCGGTCTGGTGCGAGCCGAACAAGGATGGCTTCCGGCTGATCGTGGCGATCGCCGATGTTTCGCATTACGTGCGGCCGGGCACGCCGCTCGACGACGAAGCGCAATTGCGCGCGACCTCGGTGTATTTCCCCGGCTTCGTGGTGCCGATGCTGCCGGAGACCTTGAGCAACGGCATCTGCTCGCTGATGCCGAAGGTCGACCGCCTGTGCTTCGTCGCCGACATGCAGGTCGGCCGCGATGGCGTGGTCGTTGGCGCGACGTTCTACGAGGCGGTGATGCATTCGCACGCACGCCTGACCTACACCGACGTGTGGAATGCGGTGGGCGAGGGCATTCCCGAGGACGATCACGATGCTGCCCTGGCGAAGATCGGCGGCCTGCTGCCGCAGATCCGGCAGCTGCACCAGCTCTACAAGGTGCTGGACAAGGCGCGGCAGAAGCGCGGTGCGATCGAGTTCGAGAGCAGCGAGGTGCGCTTCGTGCTGGACGCGCAGGGTGCGGTCAGCCAGGCCGGCATGCTCCAGCGCAACGATGCGCACAAGCTGATCGAGGAATGCATGATCGCGGCGAACGTGCAGGCCGCGCTGTACCTGCTGCAGTCGGGCGTGCCGGCACCGTATCGCGACCACGACAAGCCGCCGGAGTCCAAGTACGCGGACCTCGAAGAATTCCTCAAGGAGTTCATGCTGCGCATGCCGCCATGGGCGAAGGTGAAGCCGAAGGATTTCCGCGCGATGCTGGAGAAGATACGCGAGCGTCCGGACGCGACCCTGCTGGAATCGGTGATCCTGCGCAGCCAGTCCCTGGCGGTGTATGCGCCGGACAACATCGGCCACTTCGGCCTGGCGCTGGAGGCGTACGCGCACTTCACCTCGCCGATCCGTCGCTATCCCGATCTGCTGGTGCATCGCGCGATCAAGCATGCGCTGGCCGGAGGCACGCCCGACACCTATACCTATTCGCCGCATGAGATGTCGGCGTTGTCGCTGCAGTGTTCCGAACGCTCGCGCCGCGCCGACGAAGCGCAGCGCGAGGTCGACGAGCGCTATCGCGCGGCATGGATGGAAGGCCACGTCGGCAAGGAATTCGACGGCACCATCAGCGGCGTCACCAGCTTCGGCCTGTTCGTGGAGCTGGACGATTCCAAGGTCAACGGCCTGGTCCACGTGACCCAGCTGCCGCGCGATTTCTATCACTTCGACGCGGTTCGCAAGACGCTCACGGGCGAACGACGTGGCCGTTCCCATCGCCTCGGTGATCGGGTCCGGATCGTGGTGCTCAAGGCCAGCGTGGAAGACCGCAAGATCGACTTCCGCCTGGTTGGCGATGAAGCTGCCGAAGCGGCACCGATGCCGATGCCGGAACGCGGCAAGCCGGCGAAGCGGAAGAAGCAGAAGTACTGACTTCGTGGAGCGAGGAGCGGCGGGGCGGCCCATGGCCTTCTACGCCGCTTCTGCGAACGTCCTGTTCGAGGCGCGGCCGCCGGCCATCCATGGCCGGCTCTTCTCAGCCATGGGCCGCCCCGCCGCTCCTCGCTGCGATCTATCGCCGCGTGTAGCGCACGCCCTTAACTCGCGTGGCGTCGAGGAGCAGCGCGACCACTTGGCCGGCGGTATCGCGCTCGAAGTGGACAGCGTAGATGTCGAAACCGGTGAAGTGGTCGGGCTTGTCCATCGGCTGTAGCTCCGTTTCGACCATGCCATGGCTGGCGACGAACACACGGTCATCGTCCGCCCGCAGGTGCAGGACTGCTTCGACATCGTCTCCCACGTACGTGCCGGTGTAGTCCTGCATGGCGTTCGCATCGGGCTTCCATGGCGTCCAGCGTTGGAATCCGTCGCCGGTGGACACGTTGTTGGTCATGTCCCACTGCGAAATCGCCATCCCGTTGTTTTCGTCGGGCTTGAACTCCAGTAGCAATGTCCAGTCGTTTACCTTGGTCGTGAACTGTCCGTTGCCATGCGCCACCATTGAAGGCAGGGGCTTTCCGCCACGTGGTGTGGCGACCAGTGCGCCATTGGCCACCGCCACATCCACCAAGCGCCGTGCGTTGCTCGTGCGGTACTCGCCGACGTAGCGTGCAAGCTCCGAAGCGGAAACCTTAATCGGCGGGCCCACCGTGCGTGCCGGTGCCGGAGGCGCAGGAAGCGTAGAAGCCGCGTACAGCCGCGCCACGTCCGCACCGAAGCTCTCCATGCCCGGGTACACGTTGCACAGCGTGGCGACCGACAATTGCGTCTCCGGCACCTGCACCAGGTAGTGGTAACCGCTGATGCCACGATATTCGACTATCGGCAGTCCCCGGTAAGTGCGCCGGAACACGCCGAAGGAATAACCCTCGGCGTCGGAAGGACGGCCCTCGGCATCGGCACCTGCATCGGGCGGCGCGCCCGCTTCCAGTTGCTGTAGCAAAGATGCAATGCCGGTCGCCCGGTCGCGCAGCGCGGCATCCCATCGGATCAGGTCATCGAGGTTGGTAGTGACCGAAATGCCGCCCACCGGTGAGGTGCGGTAAGGGAACGCCCTGCTGTAGCCGTTGCCCTCGGGGAAGTAAAACAGCGCATGCCCGGGGTGGATCGTGGCCTGGTTTGCACCGATGCGGGTATCAGCCATGCCCAGCGGTTTCAGCAACTTCGCGTGCAGGTAATCGTGCAGCGAGCCGCCGCTGCTGCGTTCCACCAGCATTTCCAGCAGGGCGTAGTCGGTGTTGCTGTACATCTTGCCCTGGCCTGGCGCGAAGCCAAGCTTGTTCCAGCGCGAGAGCACGCGGAAGAACTCATCCTTCGAAACCCGCGTCCACATCGAGTCGCCCACCGGGTCCAGCACCAGGTAGTCGGCCAGTCCGCTGGTGTGGTGCAGGAGGTGCCGCACGGTGACGGCGGATGCATAGGCCGGGACTTGCGGAATGTGCTTGCGGATCGGGTCGTCGAGGCCGATCTTGCCGTCGCGCGCCAGCATCGCCACCGCCAGCGCCACGAACACGCGCGCTTCGGAATACGGAATCCAGTGGCTGGTGGCACTGGTCCTGGGCACGCCCAGTGACGGGTCGGCCATGCCGTAGCTCTTCTTGAGCAGCACCTTGCCGCCTTCGATGACCGCCACGCTGCAGCCGGGCGTGTCCTTGCGGTCGTAGCGCTTGAATACGGCATCGACGGCGGACTCCGGCGGCGTCGTACGGGTGATCGGGCCTTGCGCGAGGGTAGCGGGTGCGATGGAGGCCAGGGCCAGCAGGCAGGCGGCATGGCGGGCAGTGGATCGGATCATGGATGTCCCCGTCGAGGCTTTGCGTTCTTGGGGAACACGTCAGCGAATCCGGGATGCGGCCAGCGTGCCCGGCTCGGGCACAATAGGCCCATGAGCAAGCAAGCCCAATGGATCGTCGGCCTCAACGCGGTGGCCTCGGCGCTGGAACACGACGCCGAGCACGTGCGGGAGGTGCTGCTGGAGGCCGGCGGCAAGAATCCGCGCATCGCCGAGATCGAACAGGAAGCGCGGCGCAAGGAGATCGATGTCCGCCGCGTTCCGCAGAACGCGCTGGATGGCGTGGCCGGCGGCGTGCGTCACCAGGGCGCGGCGGCCCGTTATGCGGCAGCCAAGACCTGGGACGAGCACGAACTGGTCGGCCTGGTCGAAGCGGCCGGCGGCAAGGCGATGGTGCTGGTGCTGGATGGCGTGCAGGATCCGCATAACCTGGGCGCCTGCCTGCGCAGCGCGGCCGCGGCAGGCGCGACTGCGGTGGTGTTCCCGAAGGACAAGGCGGTGCAGCTCAACGCCACCGTGCGCAAGACCTCGGCGGGTGCGGCGGACACGCTACCGGTCTTCAGCGTGACCAATCTCTCGCGCACGCTGCGCGATCTGCAGAAGGCCGGTGTTTGGATCTACGGCTTCGCTGGGGAGGCCACGGCCTCGTTCTACGCGCTGGACCTCAAGGGCAACATCGCGCTGGTGATGGGCAGCGAGGGCGACGGCCTGCGCCGGCTCACCCGCGAGAACTGCGACCAATTGGTGAAGATCCCGATGCCGGGCGAATTCGAGAGTCTGAATGTCTCCGTGGCCACCGGCATCGCATTGTTCGAAGCCGTGCGGCAGCGGGTCAGCGGATGATGCGGATGCGCCGGTTGCTGGCCTTGCCGTGCGCCGCACTGTTGCTGGTGGCGAGTGCGCATGCGGCACAGCCCGAAGCGCGCTTGCGTGCGCGCGATCTCGGCATCGCGCCCGGGATTTTCGCGCCCGGCACCAACAACGCGATCACCGACGTGGCGGGCGTGCGCGTGGGTCAGGTCAGCGTGCGCGAAGGCGAGCGCATCCGCACCGGCGTCACCGCGATCCTCCCGCATGAAGGCAATGCCTATCTGTCGCGCGTGCCCGCCGCGATCCACGTCGGCAACGGTTTCGGCAAGCTGGCAGGCAGTACCCAGGTGATGGAACTGGGCGAACTGGAAACCCCAGTCCTGCTCACCTGCACGTTGTGCGTGTGGAAGGCCGCGGATGCGATGGCCGGGTGGATGCTCGAACAACCCGGGATGGAAAAAGTGCAGTCGGTCAATCCCGTCGTCGGCGAAACCAACGATGGCGGCCTGAACGACATCCGCGCGCGGCCGATCGAGGCGGTGCACGTGCGGCAGGCGCTGCAACAGGCGCGTGGCGGCGTGGTGGCGGAGGGCAGCGTGGGTGCGGGCACCGGCACGGTGGCCTTCGGTTGGAAGGGCGGGATCGGTACGTCCTCGCGCAAGCTGCCGGCGACGCTGGGTGGCTGGACCATCGGCGTGCTGGTGCAGAGCAATTACGGCGGCGTGCTGCAGATGGGCGGCGTACCGGTGGGGCGCGAGCTCGGCCAGTACGCATTCAAGCAAGCGGTCGCGCATGCGCAAGTCAACGCGCACGAATCGCTGGCGCAATGGTCGCGTGGTCCGGCCGACGATCGCGGCGACGGATCGGTGATCGTGGTGATCGCCACCGATGCACCGTTGTCCGATCGCAACCTCAGGCGGCTGGCCTCGCGGGCGATGATGGGTCTGGGCCGCACCGGCAGTTCGGCCTCGAACGGAAGCGGCGACTACGCCATCGCGTTTTCCACGGCCAGAGAGGTGCGCCGCACGTTCGGTGGCGAACGCCTGCGCACCGAGGAGCTCGCCAACGACCAGACCAGCGCGCTGTTCCAGGGGGGCGTGGATGCGGTGGAAGAAGCGGTCTACAACTCGCTGCTGATGGCCACCACCGAAAGCGGCAACGGTACGACGGTCGAAGCGATCCCGCTCGATCGGGTGCGCAAGGCGTTGCGCAAGCACGGCATCGTGCCACCGGCGCGCGACCACGATTGACCACCGCTTGCGCCGCGCGCGCAACGAAAGAAGGAGAACACGATGGCACTGGAATTGGCGTGGTACGACTGGGTGGGCCTGCTGGGCACCGTGACCATCCTGTTCGGTTTTTTCCTGCTGCAGGCGGGTCGCCTGGCGGGCACCGGCCTGATCTATCAACTGCTCAACCTGTTCGGCGCCGCCGGGATCCTGGTGTCGCTGATCGGCAAGTTCAACCTCGCCGTATTCCTGCTCGAAGCCGCCTGGATGGCGGTGAGCCTTTACGGGATCGTGCGGTCGTTCAAGGCGAGATCGAAGGTGCCTCAAGCCTGAGCCCGGTCACAACCGCGGCCACGCATTCGCGATGATGCAGAACAACTGGGCGGTACGTTCGGTGTCGTAGACCGCCGAGTGCGCTTCGCGGCTGTCCCAGTCCAGGCCGGCGGCGTGCACCGCGCGCGCCAACACCGTCTGCCCGTACGCCATGCCCGCCATCGTGACCGTGTCGAACACGCTGAACGGGTGGAACGGATTGCGCTTGTGTTGCACGCGATTGATCGCCGCGTTGAGGAAATTGAGATCGAAGTGCGCGTTGTGGCCGACCAGGATCGCGCGCTGGCAGCCATGCCGCTTCGCCGCGGCGCGCACCGGCGCGAACACTCTGTCCAGGCCCTCGCGTTCCGGCACCGCGCCGCGCAGCGGGTGGTCGACCTTGATGCCGGTGATCTCGAGCGACTTCGGGTCGATGCTGGTACCCGGCGCCGGTTCGATGTGCGCGCTGACCACCTCGCCGGGCACGAAGCGGCCGTGTTCGTCGAGTTCGATCGGCACCGCCGCGATCTCCAGCAGCGCGTGCCTGTTCCAGTCGAAGCCGCCGGTTTCGACGTCCACCACCACTGGCAGATAGCCGCGGAAGCGCTCGGCCATCGGCTTGAAAGCGGCGGCGTGGATGGGGGTTGCAGGGGGTTCGGTCATCGTGACAGCGTAGCAGCGTGTTGACGCTGCGGGCGCGCCTGCCTAGGGTGCGCATTCCGCCACGACGCGTGCCGACGATGCCCATGTTCCGGGATTTCCGCTGCATCGTGCTGCCCGTACTCGCGGGATTGCTGGCCTGCATGCCTGCGCTGGCCGGGACCAAAGGACTCAAGCGCGAGGTCAACACCTTCATCGGCACCAAGGATGACGGCAACACCTTCCCCGGCGCGTCGGCACCCTTCGGCATGATCCAGGTCAGCCCGATCACCGAGCACTACGCCGGCTACCGCTACGACGACAAGAAGATCCGCGGCTTCGGCCATTCCTTCGTGTCCGGTGCCGGCTGCTGGGAACAGGGCGGACAGGTCGCGGTGCTGCCGGTGACCGGGACGATCGGGCCGGGTGGACGCTTCGACACCAGCGATGCGAAGGCCAAGTCGTTCGACTACAAGGCCTACGCGGCGAGCTACACGCATCAGGGCGAAGTCGGCCAGGCCGGTTACTACAAGGTGCGGCTGACCGATGCCGGCGGCATCGATGCCGAAGCCACCGCGCTGACCCGCGCCGCAGCGGAACGCTACACCTTCGCGGCCAGCGAGAAGACCGGTCATGTGCTGGTCAACGTCGGCCAGGCCAACGAGAAGCACGAGGTCGTGGGCAGCGTCATCGAGGTCGTCGGCGACCGCGCGGTCGAGGGCAAGCTGGTCACCAGCAGTTTCTGCGGCGGCAAGCAGTACACCACGTGGTTCCGCATCGAGTTCGATCGCGCGTTCAAGGCGTTCGGCACCTGGGATCGCGACGGCGGCATTCCCGGCGGTCGCCACAGCGTCGGCACCCAATGGGATGTCGCGAACGGTGCGTGGCTCAGCTTCGACCTCGGCGACGCGCGCAGCGTGACCGCAACCAGCGCGATCTCGCATGTCGATGCCGATGGGGCGCGCCGCAACCTCGATGCCGAAGGCAAGCGTGACGGCAAGTTGCTTGGATTCGACGCGATGCGCACGCAGGCGCAGGCCGCATGGCGCAAGGAACTCGCCGTGGTGCGTATCGACGGTGCTTCGGCCGACGATCGCGTGGTCTTCGATACCGCGCTGTACCACGCCTTCCTGCAGCCGATGACCGGCAGCGACGCCGATGGTCGCTATCGCGGCTACGACGACAACATCCACGTTGCCGAAGGCTGGACATATCACGAATATTTTTCGCTGTGGGACACCTATCGCACGCAGAACCAGTTGCTGGCGATCCTCAAGCCGGCGCGCACGCGCGACATCGCCCGCTCGATGCTGGCGATCCACGACCAGATGGGCTGGTTGCCACGCTGGGGTTACGCGAATTTCGACACCAACATCATGACCGGCGACCCGGTCACGCCGTGGCTGGTCGATCTGTGGCGCTTTGGCGCTTTGCAAGGTCGCGAGCGCGAGGCCTGGCAGGCGCTGTGGCAGAACGCGAACGGTCGTCCGCCGGCGATGTCGCGTGCGCAGGGACGCGCCGGCAACGACACCTATCTCGCGCAAGGCTTCGTGCCGTATGACCGTGCGTATCCGTCGAAGGGCATGGACGTGGATCAGCATCACGGCGGTTCGGCCACGCTGGAATACGCACTGGGCGATTGCGCGCTGTCGCAGATGGCCAGTGCGCTGGGCGAAACCGACATCGCCACCACCCTGCGCGAACGCGGCCGCAATTGGCGGCGCGTGTGGGATGCGCACGTGACCGACAAGGAATTGGGCTTCCGCGGCTTCCCGCGGCCGCGCATCGAAGGCGGCAGCTTCTACGTGCCTGCGCACGGCAGCTACAGCCCGCGTTCCAACCACGGCTTCCACGAAGGCACCGCCTGGCAATACCAATGGCTGGTGCAGCAGGACGTGCCGGGGCTGGTGGTGGCGATGGGCGGCATCGAACAGGCGCGCAAGCGGCTGGATGCGTTCTTCGCCCACGATGACCTGGCGAATGACGTGCAGGGCGGTGCGCGCAAGCACTGGGTGGTCGGGCCGTACAGCTACTACAACCAGTTCCGCTACAACCCGAACAACGAGCCCGGCCTGCACGCACCGTGGATGTACACATTGCTCGGCCAGCCTTGGAAGACCGCCACCGTCGTGCGCGCCGCGCAGGCGCTGTTCACCAACGCGCCGAATGGCGTGACCGGCAACGACGACCTCGGCACGATGTCGGCGTGGTACGTGTTCAGCGCGATCGGCCTGTATCCCGCGGTGCCAGGCACCGGCCAGTTGCTGCTGCATGCGCCGCGCTTCGCGAAGGTGGAACTCGATCTTGGCGATGGCCACAGGCTGAGCATCACGGCAGCGAACGCGAATGCCGGTGCGGTGCAGGCCATCGACGGCGTGCGCATCGATGGCCAACCGCATGCGCAGGCCTGGGTCGATTGGGCGATGCTGCGCGATGGCGGCAGCATCGACTTCAGGCTTGGCTCGCGCGCCGATCCGGACGGCTGGGGCACCCGCCCGCAAGACCTGCCCGCGTCGCCCTGCGCCGCGCCATGAACCCGCACGAGACCCGCATGCGTCCCATCCTCTGTTTCGGTGAAGCCCTGATCGACTTCCTCGCGCGTCCGGGCGAGACAGTGGATGCACCGCGCGCATTCCTGCAGTTCGCCGGTGGTGCGCCGGCGAATGTCGCGGTTTCCGTCGCACGGCTCGGCGGCAACGCGCAGTTCATCGGCATGCTGGGCCGGGACATGTTCGGCGACTTCCTGGTCGACAGCCTGCGCGATGCCGGCGTCGGCATCGACGGTATCGTCCGCACCGAGGAAGCGAAGACCGCGCTGGCCTTCGTTGCGCTGGACGAAGCGGGCGAACGCAGTTTCAGCTTCCATCGCCCGCCGGCCGCCGACCTGCTGTTCCGCGACGAGCACTTCATCCCCGCGATGTTCGAACATGCGGCCGCGTTGCATGCCTGCTCCAACAGCCTCACCGAACCGGCCATCGCCGGGGCCACTTATGCCGGCCTGCGTCGCGCGCGCGCGGCCGGTGCGCTGGCCAGCGTAGACCTCAACCTGCGGCAAGTGCTGTGGGCTGCGGATGTCGATCCCACGCCCTGGTTGTGGCGTCTGCTGGATGAAGCGGTGTTGGTGAAGCTGGCGCGCAACGAACTCGACTATCTCGCCGCACCGTTAGGCAGTGAGGACGCGGTGTTCGAGCGACTGTTCGCGGCGCAGGCACGCCTCGTATTGGTGACCGACGGCGCCGCCGACATGCAGTGGCGCACGCGCGATGCGCACGGCACGGTACCCGGCTTCCGCGTCCGCGCGATCGACACCACCGCCGCCGGCGATGCCTTCGTCGGCGGTCTGTTGTTCACGCTTGCGCAGCATGGCGTCGATGCCACCAGCTTCGATGCCTTCATCGCCGATGAGGTCGCGATCCGCGACGCAATGCGCTTCGCCGCCGCATGCGGCGCGCTGGCCGTCACCCGCCATGGCGCATTCGCTGCCATGCCCGATTTCGCAGACGTGCAGCGCTTGCTGCAGGACGAGGACATCCATGGACCAGCCTGACTTCCGTTCGCCCGAATTCCTGCGCGCGCATATCGCGCAGACCATGGCGTTCTATCACCCGCGCTGCATCGACACGGCCGGCGGCTTCTTCCACTACTTCAAGGATGACGGCACGGTCTACGACGCCAGCCATCGCCACCTGGTCAGCAGCACGCGCTTCGTCTTCAACTACGCGATGGCCTGGCGCGAATTCGGCAACGACGAATATCGCAAGGCGATGCTGCATGGCCTGGACTACCTGCGCCGCGTGCATCTGGACACCGAGACCGGCGGCTATGCGTGGACGATCCGCGACGGCGTGGCCGAAGACCGCACCAATCACTGCTACGGCCTGGCTTTCGTACTGCTGGCGTACTCGCACGCGCGCATGGCCGGCGTCGGCGATGCGCGCGGCTGGATGGACGAGGTCTGGTCGCTGCTGGAAGCGCGTTTCTGGGAGCCCGAGCACGGCCTGTACAAGGACGAGGCCGACACCAACTGGAACTTCAGCGACTACCGCGGCCAGAACGCCAACATGCACATGTGCGAGGCGATGCTGGCCGCGTACGAGGCGAGCGGCGATTCGCGCTGGCTGGATCGCGCGCTGCTGCTGGCGAGCAACGTGACCCGGCGGCAGGCGGCGAAGGCCGGTGGCCTGATCTGGGAACATTACGACCGCGACTGGAACGTGGACTGGAATTACCACCTCGACAATCCCAAGGATCTGTTCCGGCCCTGGGGCTTCCAGCCCGGCCACCAGGCCGAATGGGCCAAACTCCTGTTGATCCTCGATCGCCACGTCGCTACCGAGTGGCTGGCACCGATGGCCTGCCATCTGTTCGAGAGCGCGATGGCGCGTGCGTGGGACACGGAACGCGGTGGCCTGTACTACGGTTTCGCACCGGAATCGCGCCGGCCGCCGGGCATGGAGGGCGCGCCGATCGGTGGCGACAGTTTCACCTGCGACGACGACAAGTATTTCTGGGTGCAGGCGGAATCACTGGCCGCGGCCGCGTTGCTGGGGGCGCGCTTTGATGAGCGGAAATACTGGGACTGGTACGAGCACCTGTGGTCCTACGCCTGGGCGCACATGGTCGATCACCAGCATGGCGCGTGGTTCCGCATCCTCGACGCTGACAACCGCAAGATCGACGACAACAAGAGCCCGGCCGGCAAGACCGACTACCACACCATGGGCGCGGCTTACGAAGTGATGAACCTGCTGAGGCCGGCGCAATGAGCGGCGGCATGCTTCGTGTGCTCGGGCTTGCCGCCCTCCTGCCGATGCTGGCGATGGCACCGGCGTTGGCGCAGGCACCCGCCGGATACATCGCGCCGCCGGCGCCGGTGTATGCGCAGCCGATGGACGATGCCGAGGCCGCACGCCTGGCGGTGCGCGTGCGCGAGGAAACCCGGCATGCGTGGCAGGGTTACATGCAATACGCGAAGGGCCACGACGCACTCAAACCGCTGAGCAAGAAGCCGCACGACTGGTATCCGCACTCGTTGCTGATGACGCCGGTGGATGCGCTGGACACCTTGCTGCTGATGGGCCTGGACAAGGAAGCCGCCGAAGCGCGCGAGCTCATCGCCACGCAATTGTCGTTCGATCACGACATGCCGGTGCAGAATTTCGAGGTCGTCATCCGCCTGCTGGGCGGCCTGCTGTCCGGTTACCAGCTCACTGGCGATGAGCGCCTGCTCGCATTGGCCGACGACTTGGGCAAGCGTCTGCTGCCGGTGTTCGAATCGCCCACCGGCCTGCCGTACACCCACGTCAACCTGCGCACCGGCGCGGTCAAGGGCAAGGTCAGCAACCCGGCGGAAACCGGCACCCTGCTGCTGGAATTCGGCACGCTGTCCAAGCTCACAGGCAAGCCGATCTACTACGACAAGGCCAAGCGTGCGCTGGTCGCCACCTTCGAGCGACGCTCGAAGATTGGCCTGGTCGGTAGCGCCATCGATGTCGAAACCGGCGAGTGGACCAACCGCAACAGCCATGTCGGCGGCGGCATCGACTCGTACTACGAGTACCTGCTCAAGTGCTGGAATCTGTTCGGCGACCAGGACTGCAAGCGCATGTGGGAGCAGAGCGTCGACCCGATGAACCGCTACCTCGCCGACGAAGCGCGCGAAGGCGAACTCTGGTACGGCCATGCCGACATGGACAGCGGCGTGCGTGGCGCCAGCCAGTACGGCGCGCTGGATGCGTTCCTGCCGGCGGTGCTTGCGCTGGGCGGCGACCTCGACCGCGCCGCGCGCCTGCAGCGTTCCGGCCAGACGATGTGGCGGATGCATGGCATCGAGCCGGAAGCGCTCGACTACCGCAAGATGGAGGTGATCTCCGGCGGCTACCAGTTGCGCCCGGAGATCATCGAGTCCGCGTATTACCTCCATCACTACACCCGCGACCCGCGCTGGCGTGCGATGGGCCGCGAGTTCTTCGACGACTTCGTCCGGGGATGCCGCACCGACGCGGGCTTTGCCGCGATCAAGGACGTGCGCACGATGGAGCAGCGCGACTCGATGGAGAGCTTCCTGCTGGCAGAAACCTTCAAGTACTACTGGCTGCTGTTCTCGCCGCCATCGGCGCTGGACTTCGATGGCGTGGTGTTCAACACGGAAGCGCATCCGTTGCGGAAGACCTGGAAGGAGTGAGCGGCGACATTCGGTCCACTTGAACTTTGTAGCCCGGGCAAGGCCAAAGGCTGCACCCGGGAACCATCGCACTCACCCCGGATGCGCTTCGCTTATCCGGGCTGCAAGAGCTGCGACGGCGGCAAGCCGGGACGAATGCAGCGAGTTCCGGGTAGTCTCACGCGCTTTTCCGCAGGGACCTGGACGAGACTCGACATGGATGGAGCTTTTCGTGAAGGGTGGATGCCCGGATGGCGCGATGTAGCGTGCCGATTGATACCAACGAGCATGACGCAATGAGACTCGGGATCGATTTCGGCACCAGCTATTCGGCCGCCGGGGCCGTCGTGGGCGACGGTGTCGAATTGTTGACGTTCGGCGAGGAGAAGCAGTTTCGAACGACGGCATATTTCCAGCAGCAAGTGCCCGATCCCAGTCAGTTCACACTGAGTCCCGCACTCGAAGCCGAAGTCGACAGCCTGGTTCGCAAGAGTCGCAATGATCAGACCCGCCAGGCGCATCGTGCGGGCGCGTTGCGCGCGCGCGCCATGCAGATTTCCAATGAGGCGGGCAGGGAACGGGAACTCGGCCTGATCCCGAATGTCGTGCTTCGCTCCGGGGTGCAGATGCGACAAGAAGCGGTCAGCGCCGTCCGCAGGCGATGGCTCGAAGAGCAGGTGCGGACCTCCAGGGCATCGGCCGCCTCACTCCAGAACGCGGTCTATGGCGACCAGGCGATCGAAGCCTATCTCGCCGAGGGCGGCGGACATCTCGTGGATTCTCCGAAATCCATGCTCGGCTTTGCGCTGGGAAGTCACGCGCGTGCTGTATTGCTGCGCATCGCGACCTATGTGCTTGAACACATCCGGCTGTCGGCGGTGCAGCAACTCGAAACTGATGTCCGCAGCGCGCTGATCGGCCGGCCCGTGCGGTTTCGCAGCTCGATCGGGGATGCCGGCGGCCTTCAGGCGTTGGCGATCCTGCGCGAGGCCGCGGCTGCCGCCGGATTCGATGATGTGGAATTCCTGGAGGAGCCAGCCGCAGCCGCGATGGGATATCACGCCACCCAGAAAACCGCGCAGCGTTGTCTGGTGGTGGATATCGGCGGCGGTACCACCGACATCGCGATGGCCAAGGTCGGGGGCGAAGGTCCAGGCCGGAAATCCTCGGTTCGTGGGGGACACCCATGGGCGGACAGGACGTCGACCTGGACCTCAGCCTGGCGAACTTCATGCAGTTGCTGGGCAAGGGCCGCTCACGTATTCCGGTCCACCTGTTTTCGGATGCGGCGCGTGTGCACGAGGTGCACCGCCAGGCGGATTTCATGCGCCATGACTTCAGCCGCTACGATCAGCCATATGCCGATCGCCTGCGGCGTTTGCAGGCGTTCGGCAATACCGTTCGCCTGAACCGGCAGGTAGAGATCACCAAGAAGCTGTTGAGCGAACGCAACACGGTTGCCGCTCTTCTGGACTTCATCGAAGAAGACCTGGTCGCGACGGCTACGCAGCAGGATTTGTCGCTGGCGGCAGAGCGCTATCTCGACGTGTTGGCCGAATTACTCGAAACAGCGCGTGCGGACATCGCGCAGCAGCCGGAGGTGATTCTCCTCACCGGCGGCATGTCGCGCGCGCCCTACGTCCAGGCGGCTGTTCGAGCGATCTTTCCGGGGGTTGCCGTGACCAGAGGCGATCCGTCGTTGGGGGTCGTGACCGGGCTTGCCGTTGCCGCAAATCGGGCCCGCGCCGCGCGCAAGTGAACTTTGCGGCAGATTTTCACGCCTCCGCGCGAATGCCCGGCAACACGCCTTCATCGCGCAGCCGCAGCAGCATTGGCCTGGCCTGGTCGATGAACGCATCGACATCGGTCTGACCGGCTTCAACCGCAAGCTGTTCCAGCAATGCGCGACCAGTCTCGCTGCTCTCCGCACCCACCAGCTCCAGCAGGCGGAACAGCAACGGCGACAGCATCGAGAAATGCACGCGGCCGTCGGTCTCGCGACGCAGCAACACCAGCGTGGGTTCTTGCGGCGGTTCGACGGGTTGGAAGTCCGGCCCGATCCGGTGCACCGGCCATCGATATGCGAGTGACCACGCCAGCGGCGAGAGCACCGGCACGCCATCGAGCAGATCGCCTTTCGGATCGTGCAGCGGCGCGACCTCTTCGCTGAGTTGCAGGCCGAGTTCGGCCCATTCGTAGTGCGCGAGTTCGGGTAGCCAATGGCGCGCGGGATCGGTGCCGGCGTCGGATTCCAGGAATGCGATGAACTCGCGGCCGAGCTCGGTGAACAGCGGCGTGTGGCTGCGATGGCGCGACAGGAAGCCGCGCACCAGCGCGCGCCAGTCGGCATCGCCCAGGGTCTTGCGGATGACCGGGAAATTGCCGGCCAGCAGTCCGTCGAGGTTGTTGAAGACCAGATCGCTGTAGATCTTCAGACGTCGCGTTTCGATGCCGGGCGGGCCGGGGTGCGCATCCGGGTCGCGCACATGCGCGGCAAGTGCGTCCAGTTGTTCTCGCAACTCGCTCATGCGGCTCGCGCCTGCAGATCGCGGATGCGCTGCACTTCGTCCAGAAGCGCGGCCAATGGCGGGAAATTGAAGTCGCGCTCGAGCAGGGTGGGGCACAGGCCATGCACGCTATACGCATGCGCGAGCAGGTCCCAGACCGCGTCTTTCACCGGCGCGCCGTGGGTGTCGACCTTGAGGTCGTCGGCTTCGTCGTAGTGGCCGGCGATGTGGATGCTGACGATGCGGTCGGTGGGCATCGCGTCGATGAAGGCGCGTGCGTCGTAGCCGTGGTTGATCGCATTGACGTGGACGTTGTTGACGTCCAGCAGCAGGTCGCAGTCTGCCTCGCGCAGCACGGCATCGATGAAGTCGATCTCGCCGAGCGCCTGGTACGGCGCGGCGTAGTAGCTGACGTTCTCGATGGCGATGCGCCGGCCCAATGCATCCTGCACCTGCGCGATGCGGCCAGCGACATGGCGCGCGGCTTCCTCGGTGAACGGGATCGGCAGCAGGTCGTACAGATGGCCGCCTGCGCTGCAGTAACTCAGGTGCTCGCTGTACAGCGGGACGCGATGGCGTTCCAGGAACTCGCGGGTCTTGCGCAGGAACGGCATGTCGAGCGGATCCGGGCCGCCCAGGGACAGCGACAAGCCGTGGCAGCTCAACGGATGCCGCGAGGACAGTATTGCGAGTTTCTCGCCCAGCACGCCACCGACACCGATCCAGTTGTCCGGCGCGCACTCCAGAAAATCGAAGGCGCCCGCAGGCGCCTCGATCAATTCGTCCAGCAGGGCGCGTCGCAGCCCGAGGCCCGCGGCGCATGCTGGCAAGGCATCAGCCATGCGCAGTCAGGGACATGCGGTTCAGGGCGAGCCGCCGCACTTGCCCTCGCCGCATTTTCCTTCACCGCACTTGCCCTCGGTGGCGGTCTTGCCGTCGCCCTTGGCCTTCATGTCGGCGTGGTGCTTGTCCATCTCGGCCTGGCTGATGAAGCCGTCGCCATCGTGGTCATGGCTGGCGAACTTATCTTCCTTGCCCTTGTGCGCGGCATCGAACTCGGCGCGCGACAGCCGGCCGTCCTTGTCGGTGTCCATCTTCGCCATGCCGCAGCCGCCTTCGTGGGCATCCTTGGCCTTGCCGCCGCACTTGCCCTCGCCGCACTTGCCTTCGCCGGCCTTCGCGGCGGCAGCCTTGTCCTGCATGTAGCCATGCGCCATCGCGTCCATCGAGAACAGCGAGCCGGCGGCGACGGCGGCGACGGCGGCACCGACCAGCAGCGCCAGGGGTTTGCGGGTATGCGACATGGTGGAACTCCTTGCGCGGGCGCGCATCACGGGAGCGCCGATGCTACCCCCGGCTGCACGCGGCGGCCAGCTTCATGCAAGCCACCGCGCATTCATCCCGCCCGGGCGGGGCGTTCAGACCACCACGCTGTTGGTGTCGTCGCGCTTGTCGCGTGGCGGCATCAGTTCTTCGCCGTGGATCAGGAACCACACGTTCTCGGCGATGTTGGTCGCGTGGTCGCCGATCCGCTCCAGGTTCTTGGCCATGAACAGCAGGTGCGTGCACGGCGTGATCGCGCGCGCGTCCTCCATCATGTAGGTCAGCAGCTCGCGGAACAGGCCGGTGTAGAGCGTGTCCAGTTCGGCGTCGCTGGCGCGCACGCGCAGGGCGGCCTCGCCATCGCGCGCGACATAGGCATCCAGCACGTCGCGCACCTGGCGTGCGGCCATGCGGCCCAATGCATCCAGTCCGCGCGTGTGCGGCAGCGGCGGTGCCAGGTTCAGCGCCATCGAACGCTTGGCGATGTTGGCGGCGAGGTCGCCGATGCGCTCGATGTCCGAGGCCACCCGCAACGCGGCCAGGATCACCCGCAAATCGCCGGCCAGCGGGCCGCGGCGGATCAGGCGGATCACGTCGTGGTTGACCTGCTGCTCCAGTGCGTCGATCGCCTCGTCGTTGCCGATCACGCGTTCCGCGGCCTTGTCGTCGCGGCGTTCGACCACGTCCAGCGCGGCCTCAAGCTGCGACACCGACATCTGGCCCATGCGGATCAGTTCGTCCAGCAGCACGCGCTGCTCGTCGTCGTAACTCTTGACGATGTGGTTGTTCATCAGCCGAACCTCCCGGTGATGTAGTCCTCGGTCTGTTGCTTGACCGGATTGTTGAAGATCTGCTCGGTCGGGCCGTGTTCGATCATGTCGCCCAGGTACATGAAGGCGGTGAAGTCGGACACGCGCGCGGCCTGCTGCATGTTGTGGGTCACGATCATGATGGTGAAATCGCGCTTGAGTTCCTCGACGAGCTGCTCGATGCGGCTGGTCGAGATCGGATCCAGCGCCGAGGTCGGTTCGTCGAGCAACAGCACGTCCGGCTTCAGCGCGACCGCGCGGGCGATGCACAGGCGCTGCTGCTGGCCACCGGACAGGCCAAGGCCGCTTTCCTTCAGCTTGTCCTTGACCTCGTCCCAAAGCGCGGCCTGGCGCAACGCCAGTTCGACGCGTGCGTCGAGGTCGGCCTTGTTCAGCTTCTCGTGGTGGCGGATGCCGTAGGCCACGTTCTCGTAGATCGTCATCGGGAACGGCACCGGCTTCTGGAAGACCATGCCGATCTTGCTGCGCAGCCGGTTCATCGGGTATTTCGGGTCGAGGATGTTCTCGCCGTCCAGCAGCACTTCGCCTTTCGCTTCCAGCGTCGGGTACAGCGCGTAGATCCGGTTGAACACCCGCAGCAGGGTCGACTTGCCGCAGCCCGATGGGCCGATCAGCGCGGTCACGCGGTTCGCCGGCACGTCGATGTTGATGTTCTTGACCGCGTGGAACTTGTCGTACCAGAAGTTCAGGCCGCGCGCGGACACCTTCACCGGCGGTGCCAGCGGAAGCGCGGTGTCGCGCGCGTGGGGGGCAACGGCGAGGTGTGCATCGTTCATGGGATCGATCCGCGTGAAGTTGGTCATCGGTGCGTCAGTCATTCGCGCATCAGTCATTGGAAATCTTGTTGCGCAGCAGCAGCGTGCGCGCGACCAGGCTTACCGCGAGCACGAACAGCGTCACCAGCAACGCGCCGGCCCAGGCCAGGTGTTCCCAGTTCTCGTAGCCGGAACCGGCGAACTTGTACATGACCAGCGGCACTGCGCTCATCGCGCCGGAGGCGTCGAGGCTGAAGAACTCGTTGCCGAAGGCGGTGAACAGCAGCGGCGCGGTCTCGCCGGAAATGCGGGCGAGCGCGAGCAGGATGCCGGTGACGATGCCGGGCAGCGCACTGCGATACAGCACCTGCATGGTCACCTTCCACTGCGGCACGCCCAGCGAGAGCGCGGCCTCGCGCATCTGGATCGGCACCAGGCGCAGCATTTCGTCGGTGGTGCGCACCACCACCGGCAGCACGATGAAGGCCAGCGCCAGCGCGCCGCCGATGGCGGAGAAGTTGCCGCCGGTCTGCATCACGAATGCCGCGTACACGAACAGGCCGAGCACGATCGACGGCGCCGACAGCAGGATGTCGTTGACGAAGCGCACCACCGTGCCGAGCTTGCGGTGATTGCCGACTTCGGCCAGCCACGTGCCGGCGGCGATGCCCAGCGGGGTGCCGATCGCCACGCCCATGCCGCACATCATCAGGCTGCCTACGATGGCGTTGCGCAGGCCACCGGCTTCCAGCGGCGGCGGCTGGTCCTGGGTGAACAGCGAGAGGCTGAGATGGGCGAGCCCCTTTGACAACAGCGTCCACAGGATCCAGCCGAGGAAGGCCAGGCCGAAGATCGCGGCGGCGCAGGCCAGGCCGATCGCGATGATGTTGGTCAGGCGACGACGGCGATACAACTTTGCGGCGGCCTGGTCATGCGCGGAGAGAGTGGGCGTGCTCACCGGTTGCCCTCCTTGCGGGACAGGTTTGCCAGCATCAGGCGGGCGATCGCCAGCACCACGAAGGTGACGATGAACAGCACGAAGCCGAGCAGCAGCAGGGCCGCGCGGTACTCCTCGGTCGCTTCGCCGAAGTCGTTGGCGATCAATGCCGCGATGGTGGTCGACGGCTCCAGCAGCGAGGTGGTGAAGTTGACGCTGTTGCCGATCACGAACGCGACCGCCATGGTTTCACCCAAGGCGCGGCCAAGGCCGAGGAATACACCGCCGATGACCGCCGACCGCGTGTAGGGCAGGACGATGTCCCAGCTCACTTCCACTTGGTCGCGCCGAGCGCGTAGGCCGATTCCTTGAGTCGCGACGGCACGGTCAGGAATACCTCGCGCATCACCGAGGAGATGAACGGGATCACCATGATCGACAGCACGATGCCGGAGGTGAGCATGCCCGCACCGATCGGCGGGCCACGGAACAGTGCGCCGATCAGCGGGATCGGCCCGACGTTTTCGTCGAGCCAGGGAATCATGTGTTCGCGCATCACCGGCATCAGCACGAAGAAGCCCCACATGCCGTAGATGATCGAGGGGATGCCGGCCAGCAGTTCGATCGCCGTGCCGACCGACGAACGCATCCAGCGCGGCGCGACCTCGGTCAGGAAGAACGCGATGCCGAAGCTCACCGGCACCGCGATCAGCATCGCGATCAAGGCGGTGACCACGGTGCCGTAGATCGGTACCAGAGCGCCGTACTTGTTCTCGACCGGGTTCCAGTCGCTGCTGAAGAAGAAACTCAGGCCTTCGCTGGCCAGCACGCTGCGGCCACCCCACAGCATCGACAGCGCGGCACCGGCCAGGGTGACCAGCACGAACACCGCGGTTGCGCCCAGCATCCAGCGAAACAACTTGTCGTTGCGCGTGTCGGCGATGTCGCGTTCCGACACGGGAAGGGCGATGGAGGTCATCTGTTTCGCTCGTCATCCCGGCGTATGCCGGGATCCAGTTCTGATGGGGTTGGCATGCGTTACGAACAGATCCCGGCCTTCGCCGGGATGACGCAGGGGCACAGGCGGACGCGAGCGTCCGCGCCGCTGCGTCACTTCAGCTGCGCGGCCCAGTAGGCCTCGACCTGCTGCACCAGTTCTGCCGGCAGCGGCACGTAGTCCAGCGACTGCGCCTGCGCGGTGCCGTTGGCATAGGCCCAGCGGAAGAACTCCAGCGCGGCCTTGGCATCCGCGGCGTCGCGCGGCTGCTTGCGCATGAGGATGAAGTTGGTCGCGGCGATCGGCCACGCGTCTGCGCCGGGTGCGTCGGTGATCACCAGGTTGAAGTCCTGTGCGTTCTTCCAGTCGGCACTGGCGGCGGCGGCCTCGAACGATTGCGCATTCGGCTGCACCCATGCGCCACTCGCGTTCTGCATCGCCGCGTGCGCCATCTTGTTCTGCAGCGCGTAGGACAGCTCGACATAGCCGATCGCGCCCTTCAGCTGCTTGACGTAGGACGACACGCCTTCATTGCCCTTGCCGCCCACGCTCTGGCCGGTCCAGTTGACCGTAGTGCCCTCGCCGACCGCGGTCTTCCATGCCGGGCTGACCTTGGACAGGTAGTTGGTGAAGTTGTAGGTGGTGCCCGAACCGTCCGAGCGACGGACCACGTGGATCTTGTCTGCCGGCAATGCCGTGCCGGGATTGGCGGCGGCGATCGCGGCGTCGTTCCACATCGCGACCTTGCCAAGGTAGATGTCGGCGAGCAGCGCGCCGGTGAGGCGCAGCTTGCCGGCCTCGATGCCGGGCAGGTTCACCACCGGCACCACGCCGCCGATGGTCGACGGGAACTGCACCAGGCCGTCCTTCGCCAGTTCTTCGGGTGCCAGCGGCTTGTCGGAGGAGCCGAAGTCCACGGTGCCGGCCTTGATCTGGGCGATGCCGCCACCGGAACCAATCGACTGGTAGTTGACCTTGTTGCCGGTGGCCTTCGCATAGTCGGCGGACCACTTGGAGATCAGCGGATACACGAACGACGCGCCGGCGCCGGTGATCTCGGCAGCGACCGCGTCGCTAGCCGGAGCCGCGGACGCTGTTGCGGCGGTCGGTGCGGCATCGCCCGTGGCGGCCGGTGCGGACTCGTTCTTGCAGGCGGCCAAGCCCACGATCAGGCAGGCGGCAAGGGTGGCGACGCGGGGCAGTTGACGGTTCATGCGGGTCTCTTCGATGCATCGTTCGGATGCCGACATGAAATGATGTTTTTGTGACACGTAGATGACAGCGTCAAGGGTTTCGTCAGAAACGCGGTGCGGGCCACGAAAAAGCGGGCCCGAAGGCCCGCTCGTCCATGCAGCAGCGCGGTGTGGATCAGTACTTCAGCTGCGCAGTCCAGTAGGCCTCGACCTGCTTGACCAGCGCGTCCGGCAGCGGCACGTAGTCCAGCGACTTCGCCTGCGCGTCGCCATTGGCGTACACCCACTTGAAGAAGTCCTTGGCATTCTTCGCGCCTTCCATGTTCTTCGGCGACTTGTACATCAGGATGAAATTGGTCGCGGTGATCGGCCAACTGGCCTCGCCCGGTGCATTGGTCATCACCAGGTAGAAGTCCTGCGCCTTGCCCCACTCGGCGGCGGCGGCGGCGGCGGAGAAGCTGTCGTCGCTCGGGTTCACGTAGTTGCCGGCCAAGTTCTTCAGGCGGCTGTAGGTCAGCTTCTGCTGCAGCGCATAGGACAGCTCGACGTAGCCGATCGCGCCGTTGATTTGCTTGACATAGGCGGCCACGCCCTCGTTGCCCTTGCCACCGATGCCCACCGGCCACTTGACCGTGGTGCCTTCGCCGACCTTGGCCTTCCATTCCGGATTGACCTTCGACAGGTAGTTGACGAAGTTGAAGGTGGTGCCGGAGCTGTCGGAGCGACGCACCACGGTGATCTTCAGGTCGGGCAGGGCCACGCCGCCGTTCAGCGCGACGATGCGCGGGTCGTTCCACTTGGTCACCTTGCCCAGGAAGATGTCGGCCAGCAGTTCGCCGTCCAGCTTCAGCGCGCCGGACTGCACGCCCGGCACCTTCAGCACCGGCACCACGCCGCCGATCACCGACGGGAACTGGGCCAGGCCGAACTTCTTGAGCTCTTCCGGCTTCAGCGGGGCGTCGGACGAACCGAAGTCCACCGTCCCGGCCTTGATCTGGGCGATGCCGCCGCCGGAGCCGATCGACTGGTAGTTGACCTTCTTGCCGGTGGCGCCGGCGTAGTCGGACGACCACTTCGACATGACCGGATACACGAACGATGCGCCGGCACCGGTGACGTCATTGGCGGAAGCATTGAAGGCGAAGGCGGTGGCCAGCACGAGGGCGGTGGCGCGCAGCTTGAGGAACTTGGACACGCAGGACTCCTGGGTAAGGGCGGCGTCGCCGCTTTAGTCGTGCATTCCACTGCGGTTCGATGACAGAACCGTGTTGCGAACATGACCGTTCGATGACACTTGGGTTCACGCTGCACGGACATCCCGCTGTGCTTGAGCGCCGGCTTTCATCGAACTGTCATGTTTCAACAACATGATTGTCAGAATCGGGTCGCAGGCTTTGCCCGTTTCACGGCTCCTTAACGGTCGCCACGCCGTCGCCGCCGACCCCAACGCACTTCCTTCCCGGAGCACGACCATGCAACGCAAGACCCTCGCCCTCGCCGTGACCCTGGCGCTGGCCGCCACCAGCTTCAGCGCCGCCGCGCAGGATTCGCGCGATGCGGAGATCGCCGCGCTCAAGCAGCAATTGATGGATCTGGCCGCCAAGGTGCAGGAGCTCGAATCGCGCACCGACGCGCAGTCCGACGTCAATTTGGACACTGCGACCCAGCTCGACAACCTCAGCAACAACGTCGCCAAGGTCGAGACCAAGGGTGGCATCAAGGTCACCTCGGCCGACAAGAACTTCGAGGCTTCGCTGGGTGGCCGCATTCACTTCGATGCCTACAGCTTCGACAGCGACGTGGCCGCGACCACCGACACCACCGAGTTCCGCCGCGCGCGCCTGACCCTGTCCGGCAAGGCGTTCGGTTGGGAATACAAGATGGAGAACGATTTCGCCGCAGGCAGCAACCTGGACGGCTTCCGCGACCTGTACATCGCCCGCAACATGCTGGGCGGCAAGGTCACCATCGGCCACTTCAAGCCGTACCGCTCGATGGAAGAGCTGACGAGCTCCAACGAGATCCTGCTGATGGAGCGCCCCAGCACATCGGCCACCGGCATCTACAGCGGCCGCCAGTTCCAGCAGGGCGTGGGTTACCTGAAGGCCGGCAGCAACTACACCTTCGGCGTGAGCGCGTTCAACATGCGCAGCGCCCCGACCGCGCGCACCGAGGGCATGGGCATCTCCGGCCGCGCCACCTGGGCACCGATCGACAGCGGCACCAACACCCTGCACCTGGGCGGTTCGTACAGCCACGAGAACCTCAACAAGGGCACGCCCAGCGTGTCCGCGGTGTCCAACTACGCGGGTCGCCGCGGCCCGTCGCTGACCATGGCCACCACCAGCGCCGCGATCGGGGCCAACGATTCGCAGGTCGACACCTTTGGCCTGGAAGCGGCCTATCGCAACGGCCCGTTCTTCGTGCAGTCCGAGTACGCGCGTGCCAGCTTTGGCCAGGCCAACGGCGGTTCGCAGGACGTCGATGCGTTCTACGTGCAGGGCAGCTTCATGCTCAACGGCGGCCTGAAGGTCTACAAGGGCGCGACCGGCGTGTTCGGTTCGCCGGTGGTGCCGGCCGACAAGGGCCTGTGGGAACTGGTTGCGCGCTACGACGTGATCGAGAACCAGGATCTTCTCGACACAAAAACCACCTCGGCGCTGCTGGGCATGAACTACTACATCAACCCCAACATGCGGGTGATGCTGAACTGGACGCAGGGCAAGAACGACAAGACTGGCGACGAACCGTCGCAGGTCGCGCTTCGCACGCAGTTCGCGTTCTGATGCGCGCCGCCAGGCAGTGAATCAACGCCCCGCCTCGTGCGGGGCGTCGTGCGTCCGGGCTCAGTCGGCGACGCCGTGATGCTGCGGCTGAAATCGCCGTGAAAGCCGTGGCCGCCGGTGAGCGCGCGAGATCCATGCAGGCACAAGAGGCCCGGTGGCATTGGCCACCGGGCCGGTATGCGAAACGCCGCGGTCAGAACGAGGCGCTGAGGGTGAGTGAATAGCTCTGGCCAAGGTCGTAGCGATTCACGTCGAGGACGTTGCCACCTGCCTCCTGGTACTCGTGATACTCCTCGCCCAGCAGGTTGCGGGCCTCGAAGCTGAGGGTCAGCTTGGTGTCGCCCCACTTCATTGCCTTGCGCGCCACGAAATCGACGTTGGTGCCCGGGTTGAACAGGACATCCGGCTGACCCGGGCGACCGCGCGCCACGATGCGCTCGCTGCCATAACCCACCAGCAGGATCGCCTGGCTACCGCTGATCGGGTTCTCGATGCCGAACTGCAGGTTGGTGAGGTGGTCGGACTGCCCTGCATCTGGCTGCCGTCGCGGATCAGTTCCGCGGCCGGGCGTGGCTGTCCGTTGCCGCCGAGAGGGAAGGTGACATCGTCCGCTTCCACGATGACCTCGGAATCGGACCAGGTGTAGTTGACGCCAATCACCAGCCGGTTGCCGTCCAGCCAGCCGCCAAGGTCGTACAGCTTCTTGTAGTCGAGTTCCACGCCGGTCAGCGTCGCCCTCGGCGCGTTGAGGAAGGTCTGCTGCACCGTGGCGCCAGCCTCGTTGACCACGGTTTCCACCGGTCGGTCGATATCCTTGTAGAACACGCCGGCGGTGAAGTACTGCGCCTCGCCGAAGTACCACTCGAAGCGCGCATCGAGATTCAGCAGTTCGCTGTCGACCAGGTAGGGGTTGCCGATCAGCACGCGGTCTGTGTCGATGTCCAAGTACTGCTGCGGTGCCAGTTCGCGGAATTGCGGGCGGGCGATGGTCTTGGACGCGCCCAGGCGCAGCTGCATGTTGTCGCTGAGTGTCCAGGTCGCGGTCAGCGCCGGCAGGAAATAGTCGTTCTCCAGCGGCGTGGCACCCGTCAAGGGCTGGTCGCCGAACAGGTCGATCGGACTGACGCTCTGGGTTGCGTCCTCGTAGCGTACGCCTGCGGTCACCCGCAGGTTGTCGAGCAACTGGGACTCGGCTTCCACGTAGAGCGCACTGGTTTCCAGCGTGGCGTCATACGCGGCAGCACCATCGGCACCGGTGGTCTCGCGCAGGGTAAGCAAGCCGGTGTCGATGTTGTAGTGCGACAGCAGGTAGTCGACGCGCTCCAGGCGGACGTTCGCCGGCAGCGACCCATTGAGGGCGAGGAAGCGGAACTCGCGTGAGATCGCGTCGCGCTGGTTGTCCAGCATGGCGAATCCGCCGCGCAGGGTGAAGGAACGTTCGGTCGGCAGCGTCCAGGTCAGGTCCGCCCCGTAGCTGTCGATGGTGTCGTCGACGTTGCTGAAGCGGGTGTAGTTCTGCTGCTGGGAGGCGTCATGCTCGTACCGGCCTTCGCCGGTCTTTTCGTAGCGGATGCCCTTCTCGTACGGGGCTTCGCGGCTGGCGGTGGCGTGCGCGGCGCGCCATTCCAGGAGCACCTCGCCATATTCGCCGAACCCATGCGAGCCGCTCAGCTGGGTGTTGACCAGTTCGCGCTCGTACCAGTAGGTGGTGTCGTCGCGCACGTTTCGGCCAGCGAGGTCGTCGTAGCCTTCACGGCTGCGGGTCTCCTTGCTGGTGTCGTGCACGTACATGGTGGTCAGTCCCACCTTGTGCTTGCCGGATTCGAAGCCGAAGTCCACCAGCCCGTTGACGGTGGCGTTGTTCTCGGTGGCGAGGTAATCGTAATCGGTCTTGACTGCGATCGCGCCGTTCTCGACCGTGCCCTCTTGCTGGACACCGTCCTTGGTGCGCCACGAGTTGCGCAGTCCGGCCACGGCGATGAAGCCGACCTTGGCGTCATCGCCGAACTCCACCGAACGGCCAATGCTGCCCTCGGCCTTGAAGTCGGGATCGATGTCGTCGGTCTGTTGCAGCAGGTTGAGCGGGGCGTTGACGAAGCTGCGCGCGATCGACTTCAGCTGGCTGTCGCTGAATTCGCCGGCATCGATGCGCTTGCCGCTGGCCATCGCTTCGGCCAGTGCGCCGTCGACCTTGCGGGTGCCGTCGTCATAGCCGAAGAAATCGCTGTCGGATCCGTAGTGGGTCAGGCCCGGCAAGGACGTGGTCTCGCTGTTGCCGCCGCCGCCGACCGACAGGGTGAGGAACGGGGTTTCCGGCACGGTGACCGGTTGCAGGTTGATGAGTCCGCCACCGAATTCGCCGGGATAACGCGCGGAATAGGTCTTCTGCACGTCCACGCCTTGCAGCACGTTGCTGGGGAAGAGATCGAGCGGGACCACGCGCTTCAGCGGTTCCGGGCTGGGCAGCGGCGAGCCGTTGAGTTGTGCGGAGGAATAGCGTTCATTGAGGCCGCGCACGTAGACGTATCTGCCTTCGGCGATGGCCAGGCCGGAGACCCGGGTCAGCGCCTGGGCTGCATTGTCGTCTCCGCCGCGCTGAAGATCCTCGCGGGTGACGACGGAAATCACCGCGGAACTCTGCAAGAGCGGTTCGGGAATGTATTCGGAGGTGACGACCACCGAATCGAGCTGGGTCGGTTCGTCCTTGTCCTGCGCCTGTTGGGGCTGCGCCTGGCTAGCCTGCGGGTCCTGCGCGAGCGCGGCGTTGCAGGCAAGCAGGGCGGAGATCGCCAGGAACAGGCCGGATCGGGAAAGGGGACGCTTCATGGGTACGGCCTTCGGGTCATTGGGGCGCAGCGACTTCAATCGGGCGCGAGCCACGATTCGACGCGGCTTGCGCAACATGCAGCCGGGACCACGCAAGCGCAGTCACGGCTGCTTTGGATCAGCAGGGCTTGTCGGCGGTCAGGCCGCAGGTCCAACCGTTCCACCAGTTGTCGCTGGTGTCCTTCACTGCACCGATATAGGTGGTCTCGTCGAAGAAGCTGCTGAGCGTCTTCAGCTGGCCGTAGGCCTGCACCGCTGATTCGTTGGCACCGTTGACGAAGGTATTCACCAGGGTCGAAGTGCCGTTCACCGTGTTGCGGGTGCCGGCGATGAACAGCATGTTGGCCACGCCGTCGGCGTCGTCGTCGAACGCTCGCGGGCAAGAGAAGAACACCGAGTGGAACTTGCCCGTGGTGCCGGCGTCATCCACGTCCAGGCAGCCCTTGTCGAAGCCGGTGACCACGGTGTTGTAGAACTCGCTGTTGGTGCCGGAGTTCATCACGATCCCGGCGCCGCCGCCGGTGCGTCCGATGTAGGTGGCGTTGGCGATCTTCGGGTTGGACACCGGAGTCCGGACGACACCGCCCGCGTTGCTCATTTCGTTGCCGCGATCGCCGCCGCCGGCGCGCTGCTTGACGATCACGTACTGCACGCGGCCATTCCAGCCATTGTCGGTATCGAGGCTGTCGTCGTCATTGCCGGTCAGGACCAGGTGCTTGGCATTGACCGTGCCGCCGAACCACTCGATGCCATCATCCGAGCTGTTGTGGACCTGCACGTAGTCCATCGTGGTGCCGCTGCCTACGCCTGCAACGGTGATTCCGTTGAGCTCGTTGTTCGGCAGGATCTGGAAGCCCGAGTGCTGGATGCGGAAGTACTTCAGCACGCCGCTGTTGTCCGCCGCCTGGTTGCCACCGAAGAACGCATTGGTGCCTTCCACCTGCGCTTCGCAGTTGGCAGTGCCGGGCGTGGTGGTGCCAGGGCAGTTGTTGATCGGAGCGCGGCCGAGGATCACCAAGCCACCCCACTGACCGATCGAGTCGACGTTGGTAGTGCCTTCGATGCTCGCCTTGCTGGTCATCACGATCGGGAGCGATGCGGTGCCTTCGGCAAAGATCTGCGAGCCGCGGTTGACCACGATGTAGTCGAGGCCCGCGGCACCGAACACCTTCACGCCTGGCTCCATGGTCAGGATGCCTTTCTGCTTGCCGGCGACCGGGGCATTGGCGTCACCGCCCTGGTCGTCGCCGACATCGACGCGGCCGCTGACCGAATACACGGTGCCGGCGCGATTCGGCAGCACCAGGGTGCCTACGACCTTCTGAGGCAACTGGCAGTTGCGCAGGGTGTTGTTGGCCACGATGCCGACGTTGTTGAAGCCTGCCGGGCAATCCGCGGCGGGGCCGGCGGCCGGCGGCGGGGTTACCGGCGGCGGCGGTGGCGGAGCTACCGGGGTGGCGGCGGGAAGGCACCGATACCGGGCGACGCGACGCGATCGGCTCCGCCGCCGCAAGCGCTCAATGCAAGCATGGCGCCGATGGTGGCCAACAGGGCCTTGCTGTTCTTGCTGGACATGACTCGAATCTCCGGGCATTGGGAAGGCCGGAGTGCAACTGGGTGGTGTCCGCTCTTGCATGCAGCGCACCCACGCAGACTTGCACCCCGTCGCGTGAATCTGGCGCCAGAGTAGGAATGTTGTATTGCGGTTTCTTTTCAGTTCTGGAGTTGAACGTGTCGCGTTGACACATGCCTGTCACGATTGGCGTTGCGAACTTGGTTGTCATGCACTTCTGGGAAAGTAGACACATGCAGAACGAATCCGAACATCGGAGACTGTCCGTCGAGTTCGTGGAATGGGCGTTGCTGCAGGCGCAGGCCGGGGCGAATCCCGAGGTGATGCTTGGCCCGCTGATCGAACAAGGTTGGGAGGAGGGCGCCGCCGCGGATGCACTGGATGATGCGATGCGTGACTACCTGCAGCGGCATGCGCAGGATCATGGCTTGCCAACCTCGTTGCCGGTGCCGTCCCCGGTGCGCAACAACGACACCGGCGAAATTGTCCTGCCCGATCGCAATGTGCGGGTTCTGTGCAACATGTTGCTGCCGCGGGTGGTGGTGTTCGGCAGCTTGTTGTCCGATGAGGAATGCGCAGCGTTCATCGAACTTGCTCGTCCGCGCTTGCGGCGATCGGACACACTGAACCTGGACACTGGTGCCGACGAGCCCAACGACGGTCGTACCAGCGAGGGCGTCTACCTGCAGCGCGGGCAGGATGCGTTGTGCCAGCGCGTGGAAGGTCGCATCGCGGCTCTGCTGGACTGGCCGGTAGAGAATGGCGAAGGCCTGCAAATACTGCGCTATGGGCCTGGGGCGGAATACAAGCCGCACCACGACTACTTCGATCCCGCGCGCCCCGGCAGCGCGAAGACCCTCGCGCGTGGAGGGCAGCGCGTCGCAAGCCTGGTCATGTACCTCAATACGCCCGAGCGCGGCGGTGCCACGGTGTTTCCCGATGTGCATTTCGAGGTCTCCGCCATCCGCGGCAATGCCGTGTTCTTCAGCTACGACCGCCCCCATCCGATGACGAAAACCCTGCATGGGGGCGCGCCGGTGCACGCGGGCGAGAAGTGGATCCTGACCAAGTGGTTGCGCAGCGGCGAGCACCACTGACCGAAAGCGCCGTTGCGGAACACGCGGATATGACAAGCCGATGTCACCGGCGACCGTTCGTCTAACAAAACCGACCATCCGTCATGCTTTTCGTGCCTTGTAATCTGGCTGTCACCTACAGCGATTCCGTCTGCGTTGTCATCGCGGCGTCATCAACATGTGTTGAGCCGGAGACAAGCGATGAGCACGAAGCAATGGGCGCGTTGGATCCTGGGCATGTCGGCGCTGGCCACGCTGGCGGCCGCGGCGGGGCAGCCCCAGCAGGCGAAGGTCTATACCTTCCAGGTCGAACTCGACGAACGTGGTGCGCTGTTATCGGCGACCCCGCTGCGCGATGCCGCCGACGCCACGACCACTCAGTTGCAGCAAGCGTTGCGCGACTGGGTGTTCCGGCCCGCGCAACGCGACGGCACCCCGATACGCACGACTACCTGGGTACGGGTCACCGCGATCCCGGGCGAAGGCACCGACAGTGCGCAGGTGTTGTCGGCAACCGCAGGCCCGGCACCGGACAGCTTGCGCAAGCCTGCGTTTCCAGTTGCCGCGCAAGTGCGTGGCCAGCAGGGCGTGATCGTCCTTCAAATCGACATGGACGCGCAGGGGCGGGTGCGTGCGGTCGACGTGCACGACACGGTCGGCGGCGTCAATCTGGCCATGGCCAATGCCGCAATGGCCGCCGCGCGGGACTGGACCTTCCGCCCCGAACGAGTCAATGGCGAGCCGCAGGCGGGTCGCTTGCTGATGCCGGTGTGTTTCGTGTCTTCCTCGAACAAGCAGGCTTGCGCATGGACCGGACCCGACGCGCAGGCGTTCGGACGCGACACGGTGCTGGCACTGGATCCGGCCGTTCGACTTGAGCGCGTGGCGTACGCCGGGCGTTGAAGGACGGCCTTGGTGTTTGCGTAAAGCCCCGCCCCGTGCGGGGCTTTCCTTTTCAGGGCAGCAGCACCGGCCCTGCCAATGCGGTTTTCTCCGGCCAGCGGCAGAGGTCATGGAGGACGCAGTGCGCGCAGTCCGGCGTGCGTGCCTTGCAGGTATAGCGCCCGTGCAGGATCAGCCAGTGATGGGCATCGCGCTTGAAGGCGTCGGGGACCAGCCGGACCAGCTTGTCCTCGACCGTGCGCACGTCCTTGCCCGGCGCAAGCCCGGTGCGGTTGGAGACGCGGAAGATGTGCGTATCGACGGCAATGGTCGGTTCGCCGAACGCGGTATTGAGCACCACGTTCGCGGTCTTGCGACCCACGCCGGGCAGCGCCTCCAGCGCTTCGCGCGTGCGCGGGACTTCGCCGTCGTGGCGTTCCAGCAACAGCCGGCAAAGCGCGATCAGGTTCGCGGCCTTGGCGTTGAACAGGCCGATGGTGCTGATGTAGCCCTTCAGCGTTTCCTCGCCGAGCGACAGGATCGCTGCCGGCGTATTCGCCACCGGATACAGCTTGCGCGTGGCCTTGTTCACGCCGACGTCGGTGGCCTGCGCGGACAGCACCACCGCGACCAGCAACTCGAACGGCGTGGTGTAGTCGAGTTCGGTGGTCGGCGCGGGATCCAGCGCCTGCAGGCGCTCGAACAGTTCGGTGATTTCACCGGGGCGCAGTTTGCTGCCGCGCGCCGCGCGTTGCCTGGTCGTCATCGCGATGTCCGTTCGCGCGCTTTCGCCAGTGCGCGCGCCAAGGCATCCGCGGCTGCGCTGGGCAGGGCAGGCGCGGCACTGGCGATGGTCGCTGCCGGCGCGCGTGCCGCTTGGCGTTCGGCCTTGCGTCGTTGCAGGCGGGCATCGCGTGCGCGATGACGTTCGCGTGCGGCCAGCGCGACAAGGCGGGCGTCGCGTGCTTCGATCAATCGCGCATTGCAACCGCCGTCGCAGCCGGGGCAGGGCTGCGCATCCAGCAAGCCGAGTTGCAGCGCGGCGTCGAGGTCGTCAGCGATCAAAGCGGCCAGCACGGCATGTACCGGGTCCGGGTGCGTGCAGGGGCATGATGCGCAGTGGGTCGAAACGGACATGTCGCTCCTGCTCGTCATCCCGGCGAACGCCGGGATCCAGCTTGCTTTCACGGATCCTCGAAGAGGCGTGATCCCGGTGTTCGCCGGGATCACGGCAACGCTTATTTCCCCGCGAACACCGGCTTGCGCTTGCCCAGGAACGCCGACGTGCCTTCGCGCATGTCCTCGGTCGAGAACACCAGGCCGAATTGCGCGGCCTCGTACTCCAAGCCTTCCTCGATCCCGCATTCGCCGCCCACGTTCACGCAATCCAGCATCCCGCGCAGGGCCAGCGGTGCCGATGCTGCAAGTTGCGCCGCCAGCTTCATCGTTTCGGGTTCGAGATCCGCCGCCGGCACCACCCGGTTGACGATGCCCAACTGCAGTGCACGCTCGGCACCGATCGGCGCTCCAGTCAGGCACAGCTCCAGCGTGGCTGCGCGTCCGCACAGGCGCAGCAGGCGCTGGGTGCCACCGAAGCCGGGAATCAGGCCCAGATTGATCTCTGGCTGTCCGACCTTGGCGCTGTCCGCGGCGATGCGCAGGTGGCAGCACATCGCCAGCTCCAGCCCGCCGCCCAGGGCGAAGCCGTTGACCATCGCGATCACCGGCTTGGGCAGGCGTTCGACCCGCCGCATCATCCTGGTGCCGCGCAGGGAGAAGTCGCGACCCTGCACCGGGGTAAGGGTATTCATCTCGGCGATGTCGGCACCGGCCACGAAGGCTTTCGGACCGCTGCCGGTCAGCACGACGACGCGTACGGCGGCGTCGCTGGCGGCGTCGGCGAAGGCGGCATCGAGTGCGTCCAGGGTGGCCGCATTGAGCGCGTTGAGCTTGTCGGGGCGATGGATGGCGATCGTGCGGATGCCGCCGGCATCTTGGATCAGCAGGGGGGAATCGGACATGCGGTCCCTCGAAACATGAATGGGAAAGGGCGGGCCGGAACTTCCGCCACGCAAGGGTGTCGGATTGGCTGGCCTCAGTGGCGGTTAAGTGCCATGGCCGGTATCCTAGCGTGTCATGCCGGGGCAGTTCGACCGGCGCCAGACAATCCTTCCGGCCGTGTGCCGGAGCCCGGTACCGCCCTTCGGCGGCACCATACAAACGACGAGGTTGTGGATGAAGTTGCATGTGCTTGCTGCCAGCCTGGCGGCCCTGACCCTGACCGCCGGCATCGCCACCGCTCAGACCAAGCCGGCCACTCCGGCCACCCCTGCGGCCAAGCCCGCCGCCGCCCCGGTGGTCGACAAGACCCACGCCAGCTATGCCTTCGGCTGGTCGCTGGGCCAGGACCTGCAGAACTCCGGTGAGCCGGTCGACATCGCCACCGTGATCCGCGGCCTGCAGGATGCCTATGGCAAGAAAACCCCGGCCTACACCGAACAGCAGTTGGGTGCGGCTTATTCCGGCTTCCAGCAGCGCGTGCAGCAGAAGATGGAAGCGCAGTTCCGCAAGGCGCTGGACGACAACAAGGCGCAGTCCGCCAACTTCGTCACCCAGTACAAGACGCAGGAAGGCGTGGTCACGCTGCCGAGCGGCATCATGTACCGCATCGCCAAGCCGGGCACCGGTGCCAAGGCGACCGCCAACAGCCAGGTGCAGATCGGCTTCCGCAGCTTCCTCGCCGCAGTCGGCGTGCCGCTCAGCGGCGTGCAGACACCGGCTGCGTTCAAGGTCTCCGATGCCCCGATCCCGGCGCTGAAGGAAACCCTGCCGTTGATGCAGCAGGGCGCGGTGTGGGAAGTGGTTGTGCCGCCGGGCAAGGGCACTGGCGACCAGAACCAGCAGTTCGCGCAGCAGGCGATCGCCATCCAGGTCGAGCTGGGCAGCGTCAAGTAATCGACCGCACCAGGCTCTCCCCGATGCGCCGGTCCTGCCGGCGCATCGCGTTTCAGAGGGATTGACAGCGCCAGCGCCTTGCCAGGACCCGGATCCCATGACGTTCCAGTACCGTGCCGTCCTCAGTCCCTGCATCGGCGTTTGCTTGATCGATGACGAAGGTCTGTGCACCGGATGTCATCGCACGGGCAACGAGATCGCGGCATGGCCGATGATGAACGACGACGCGCGCCTGCGGATGATGGACGAGGTGCTTCCGCGGCGCGCCCTGACGCGCGAAGCGACATGAACGCCGAGGCGCTCGCGGCGCGGCTGCGTGGTGCCCTGCATCCGCTTGCGTCGCCCCCCGTCGGCGATCCTTGGAATCTGTTCGAGCTCGATGGCTTGTTGTCGCCGGGCGAACCGCAGGGGGCCGCGGTACTGGTTGGCGTGATCCCGCGCGATGAAGGGGCCAGCGTCCTGCTGACGCGTCGCAACGAGGCGCTCCGGCAGCATGGCGGTCAGGTCAGTTTTCCAGGTGGACGGATGGAGCCTGGCGATGCAACGCCGCTCGATGCCGCCCTGCGCGAGGCCGCCGAGGAAGTGGGCCTGCATGCCGCGCAGGCAGAGCCGCTGGGTTACCTGGATCCATTGCTGACCATCACCGGCTTCCGCGTGCAACCTGCCTTGGTGCTGGTCGCGCCGGACTTCGTGCCGAAACCCGATCCATCGGAAGTGGCCGAGGTTTTCGAAGTGCCACTGGACTGGCTGCTGGATCCTGATCAGCTGGAACGGATCACCCTGCATTTCGGCGGACGGGCGCGCCACGTGTTCCAATACCGCTACCAACCGCAACGGATCTGGGGTGTGACCGCCTCGATCCTGTTCAACCTCCGCGAGCGCCTGGCGCCCGCGCCCCCGGGAGAACCTGATGGCCGGATGGACGACCCTGGTACAAGCCGAAACCCTGGCGGTGGCGCTTGGCCGCCCCGACCTGGTGGTGCTGGACTGCCGCTTCTCGCTGCTCGACCCCAACGTGGGTGAACAGGCCTACCTGCGCTCGCACCTGCCCGGGGCCGCTTACGCACATCTGGAACGTGACCTGTCGGACATGGGGCCGCACGGCGAAGGCCGCCATCCGTGGCCGCAGGCCGAAGTCCTCGTCGCCAAACTGCGCAGCTGGGGCATCGACGCGCATTCGCAGGTCATCGCCTACGACGATGGCGACGGTGCCTATGCGGCCCGGCTGTGGTTCCTGCTGCGGCTGCTGGGTCATGAAAAGGTGGCGGTACTCGATGGCGGCTGGGCGCGGTGGACTGCGATGGGCCTGCCGGTTGCGAGTTCGCCGTTCCAGCGGCCACCCAGTCGTTACGAAGCCGCGGATTTCGACCGCAGCCGATTGCTGGATGCCGACCAGGTCGAGTCGCATCTCTTCGAGAGCGGCCTGCTGGTCGATGCCCGCGCACCGGCGCGCTTCCGCGGCGAGGAAGAACCGATCGACCGGGTCGCGGGCCACGTGCCGGGCGCGATCAACCGTCCTTTCGCCAGCAACCTGACGGATGGCCGCTTCAAGTCGCCGATGCAGCTGGCCGACGAATTCCGCGCGCTGCTGGGCGGCCGCGATCCGGCCGCGACTGTGCTGATGTGCGGCTCGGGCGTGACCGCCTGCCACAATATCCTGGCGATGGAACGTGCCGGGTTGAAGGGCGCGAAACTGTTCACCGGGTCGTGGAGCGGCTGGATCCAGGACCCGTCGCGTCCGGTGGCGACCGGGCCTTGAGCCGAAGGAGGCGTGCTGACGCCTCCGCCCTCGTTATTTCCCGATGCGCGCCAGCATCGCCCGCAGCGCGGCCTGGGTGTCCGGTTCCATCCAGCCGGCCACGAACTTCGACAACTCGATGCGTTCGGCGCGCAAACAATCGATCACCGCGGCGCGGGCGATCGCGCGGGTTCGCAGCATCGGTACGCGCGGCAATTGCAGCAGGGCTTCCAGCCAGACCCGGGCGCGGGTGGCGACGTCGTCGATGCCGGTGAGTTCGTCCACCAGGCCGATGCGCAGGGCCTCGCTGGAATCCACCATCTCGCCGGCTACCAGCAATCGTTCCGCACGATGCGGCCCGACCATCCGCGCCAGCAGCGACTGGATCCCTTCCGGTGCGACCAGTCCAACCTGGGTTTCGTTGAGGCCGATGCGATACGGTCCTTCGGCCATGATCCGGTAGTCGCAGCACAGGGCCAGCACGCAGCCCCGGCGGGCGAGTGCCCGGCCAATGCGGCGACCACCGGCACCGGGCATGCGACCAGTGCGCGTGCCGCGCCGAAGAACACCGTCCATGAGCGCAGCAGCGCGTCCTGGTCGTCGCCGAGCGAGAGCAGGTAAGGCACGTCCAGCCCGGCAGAGAACACCTTGGGTCCACCCGCAAGGACGACGCCCTGCGCACCCGCCTCGACCGCATCGGCAAGCGCTTGCGTCAAGGCCTCGCACAGTTCCGGATTCAGCGCATTGACCGGAGCGCGCGCGAGGCGGAGTTCATGGATGTCGCCATGGATGCTGGTTTCGATCAGTGGCATGCGGGCTCCCGGGCAAGGCGATGGGCGTGTGCCGGTATCATAGGCGCATGACCAAGCACGCATGGCTGCTCGCCGCCCTCCTGCTGCCGTTTTCCGCCGTCGCGCGCGACTGCACGCCACAGGTGAAGGACGGTTGGATCCGCCTGCTGCCCGGCGGCATGCCGATGCAAGCCGGCTTCGGTCGCATCGACAACAATTGTGCGATGCCGGCGACCATCGTGTCCGCCAGCAGCCCGGCTTATGCCAGCGTGGAACTGCACGAGTCGAAGCGGGTCGATGGGGTCAACCGCATGCGTGAAGTGCCGGAATTGCGCATCGCCCCGGACCGTGCGGCGGTGCTGCAGCCCGGAGGGCTGCACCTGATGTTGATGAAGCCCAGTGCGCCCTTGAAACCGGGCAGCCGCGTCGTGGTCGAGTTCACGCTGAAGGATGGCCGCAAGCTGCTCGGCGAGTTCCAGGTGCGCAAGCCGGCGACGTGAGTCCGCGGCGTCACGCCTGCAGCAGCGACTCCGACGCCCTTCGCACCGCATCTGGCAACGCCACTGGCCGACCGCCGCTGCGCGAGATCCACACCGCCACCACGTGGCCATCGGCGTGCAGGGTTCCGTCATCGGCCAGGATGCGGTGGCCGATGGTCACGCTGGTGTTGCCCAATCGTTCGGTGAACAGCTCGACGGCAATGCTCGCCGGGTATTCGATCGGACGCTTGAAGTTGATCGTGGCGGTGGCCACCACCGGTGCGACCTCGTCTGTCATCCACGGCGCTTCCAGGGTTTCGAACCACTCGATGCGCGCCTGCTCCAGGAAGGTCAGGTAGCGAGCATTGTTGACGTGGTTGAACGCATCCAGGTCGCTCCAGCGCAGCGCGATCGGGATGCGGTACACCTGGCCTTTGCTGCTCCCGTTCATGCCGAGGCCTTCTTTTTCTTGCGTGGAGTCGGCACCGGTGCTGCTGCCTTTTCCAGCAGGGGCGCAAGGAAGCGGCCGGTGTGCGATGCGGGATTCGCGGCCACCGTCTCGGGCGTGCCGATGGCGAGGATCTGGCCACCTCGATGGCCACCCTCCGGGCCGAGATCCACCACCCAGTCCGCGGTCTTGATCACGTCGAGGTTGTGCTCGATGACGACCACGGTGTTGCCGTCGTCGCGCAGGCGATGCAGCACGGCGAGCAGGTGCTCGATGTCGTGGAAATGCAGGCCGGTGGTGGGCTCGTCGAGGATGTAGAGGGTGCGGCCGGTGTCGCGCCGGCTGAGTTCCTTCGACAGTTTCACCCGTTGTGCTTCGCCGCCGGACAGCGTGGTCGCGCTCTGGCCCAGCTTGATGTAGCTCAGGCCCACGTCCATCAGCGTTTCCAGCTTGCGGGCGATGCTCGGCACCGGAGCGAACAGCTCCAGCGCGTCCTCGACGGTCATCTCCAGCACGTCGCGGATGCTGTGGCCCTTGTAGTGGATCTCCAGGGTCTCGCGGTTGTAGCGCTTGCCCTGGCAGACATCGCAGGGCACGTACACGTCCGGCAGGAAGTGCATCTCGACCTTGATCAGACCGTCACCCTGGCAGGCTTCGCAGCGGCCGCCGCGCACGTTGAAGCTGAAGCGGCCCGGCGAGTATCCGCGGGCGCGCGATTCCGGGACCTGCGCGAACAATTCGCGCAGCGGCGTGAACAGGCCGGTATAGGTCGCCGGGTTGGAGCGCGGCGTGCGCCCGATCGGCGACTGGTCGATGTCGACCACCTTGTCGAACAGGTCCAGCCCAGTGATCTCGCGATACGGCGAAGGCGTATGCGACGCGCCATTGATCTCGTTGGCCGCCAGCGCATACAGGGTGTCGTTGATCAGGGTGGACTTGCCGGAACCCGAGACGCCGGTGATCGCGGTGAACAGGCCCGAGGGAATCTCGAGGTCGACGTTCTTCAGGTTGTTGCCGTGCGCGCCCTTCAGCTTGAGCAGCAGTTTGCGATTGGGCACGTGGCGCTTCGCCGGCACCTCGATCCGCTTCTTGCCGGACAGGTACTGGCCGGTGATCGAGCGTGGTGCCTTGAGGATGTCGGCCAGCTTGCCCTGCGCCACCACCTCGCCACCATGCACGCCGGCACCGGGGCCGATGTCGACCACATGATCGGCCAAGCGGATCGCATCCTCGTCGTGCTCAACCACGATCACCGTGTTGCCGAGGTCGCGCAGCCGGGTGAGGGTGCCGAGCAGCCGCTCGTTGTCGCGCTGGTGCAGGCCGATGCTGGGTTCGTCCAGCACGTACATCACCCCGACCAGTCCGGCACCGATCTGCGAGGCCAGGCGAATGCGCTGGGCCTCGCCGCCGGAAAGGCTGTCGGCCTTGCGCTCGAGCGTGAGGTAGTCGAGGCCCACATCGACCAGGAAGCTCAGCCGCTCGCCGATTTCCTTGACGATCTTGGTGGCGATCTCGCCGCGCCAGCCGGCCAGCTTCAGGCCGTGGAAGAACGCAAGGCAGGTGTCGATCGGCATCACCGCGATCTCATGCAGCGGCCGGTCGGCCACGAACACATTGCGCGCGGAGCGGTTCAGTCGTGCGCCACCGCACTCGGGGCAGGGCCGCTCGCTGATGTACTTCGACAGTTCCTCGCGCACCGCCGCCGATTCGGTTTCGCGGTAGCGCCGCTCGAGGTTCGGGATGATGCCCTCGAAGGCATGCTTGCGCTGGTACTTGTTGCCGTTCTCGCCGACGTAAACAAGGTTGATCGCTTCCTTGCCGCTGCCATGCAGGACGATCGCGCGGATCTCTTCCGGCAGCAGTTGCCACGGCAGGTCGACGTCGAATTTGTAGTGCTTCGCCAGCGAGGTGATCATCGAGAAGTAGTACGCGTTGCGGCGGTCCCAGCCGCGCATCGCGCCCGCCGCCAGCGACAGTTCCGGATGGCCGACCACGCGCGATGGGTCGAAGAACTGGGCGACGCCCAGACCATCGCATCCGGGGCACGCACCCATCGGCGCATTGAACGAGAACAGCCGCGGCTCCAGTTCCGGCAGCGCGTAATCGCAGACCGGGCAGGAATACTTCGACGAGAACAGCAAGGGCGCGCGATCGCTTTCGTCCATCGACTGCACGACGGCCATGCCATCGCCGAGCTTCAGCGCGGTCTCGAACGATTCGGCCAGGCGCTGGCGAATGTCCGCGCGCGACTTGAAGCGATCGATCACCGCTTCGATGGTGTGCTTCTGGCGCGGTGCCAGCGTCGGCACCGCGTCGATCTCGTGCACGTGGCCATTCACGCGGACCCGCGTGTAACCCTGTGCCCGCATCTGTTCGAACACTTGTTGGTGCTCGCCCTTGCGCTCGCGGATGACCGGCGCCAGCAACATCCAGCGCTGCGCGGCCAGCGACTCGTCCTGCTCCATCGCCAGCACCTGGTCGACCATTTGGCTGACCGTCTGCGCTTCCAGCGGGAAGTGGTGGTCCGGGCAGCGCGGCGTGCCCACGCGGGCGTACAGCAGGCGCAGGTAGTCGTGGATCTCGGTGATCGTGCCGACCGTCGAACGCGGGTTGTGGCTGGTGGATTTCTGTTCGATCGAGATCGCCGGGCTCAGCCCTTCGATGTGGTCGATGTCGGGCTTGTCCATCACGCTCAGGAACTGGCGCGCATACGCCGACAACGATTCGACATAGCGACGCTGGCCCTCGGCGTAGATCGTGTCGAACGCCAGCGACGATTTGCCGGAGCCGGACAGACCGGTGATCACGATCAGCTTGTCGCGAGGCAGGTCGAGGTCGATGTTCTTGAGGTTGTGCGTCCGTGCGCCGCGTAGGCGGATGGTGTCCAGCGCCATGGATGGGGGATCCTGGGGAAGGGGAGCGGGCGAGGTGCGGATGCCGTGCAACGGGCAATCAGGCAGGGTACCGAGCCGGTGATTTGGGGGCAAATGGCGGGATTGCCAGTGTGGTTCTGGTGGGTCTCCTGGACTGCGACGCAGGCACCGCGCGCCGAGGGGCATGGGCCCGCCGCCTTGTCCAGTCGTCCAGGACTGACGCGGCGGGCGTGGGCACGCCGCTTCGCGGCTCCTCCGGCCCGGCGCAGCGCGCCGGGCGTTCGACCAGGCTGCGCGGCAGTGCCGCGCGAGCAGCCCGGCCTCACCCATGGGCCACTCTGGCCTATGCCCCTCTGCACACGCCGCCACCGACCCATGTCGCCAGTGTGGGAAGGCGCTCTACGTTTTTCTCGCAGGCGTCACCAAGGTGCCCGCTCGGAATGCGATCCCGTAGCGCTGGTTGACCCTAACCCGCTGAATCCCCTACAATTCCGCTCCTGTCCGGCCTCGATGTCGTGCAGGGACAAGAATAACTACAGAAACCAGAGTCATAGGAACCTCACCATGTACGCAGTTTTGGTCACCGGCGGTAAGCAACACCGCGTGATGCAGGGCGAAACGCTCCGCGTCGAAAAGCTCGAAGGCGATGTCGGCAGCGAACTCAAGTTCGACAACATCCTGATGCTCGGCGATGCCGACGGCATCAAGCTGGGCGACGACATCAAGGGGGCGTCCATCGCCGCCAAGATCGTCAGCCACGGCCGCGCCGACAAGATCCGCATCGTCAAGTTCCGTCGCCGCAAGCACCATCGCAAGCAGATGGGCCACCGGCAGTACTACACCGAAATCGAGATCACCGGCATTGCCGGTGGCGACAAGAAGTAAGGAGAGCAGTCATGGCACATAAAAAGGGCGTAGGCTCCTCGCGCAACGGTCGCGACTCCAATCCGAAGTACCTCGGCGTGAAGATCTATGGCGGCCAGGCGATCGAAGCCGGCAATATCATCATCCGCCAGCGTGGCACCCAGTTTCATCCGGGCATGGGCGTCGGCCTCGGCCGCGACCACACCCTGTTCGCGCTGATCGACGGCAAGGTCGAATTCACGACCAAGGGCCCGAAGCAGCGCCGCACGGTCAATGTCGTCGCCGCCGGTTGATCCGGTCTAGACGCATCGCGACGAACCCCGCTTCGGCGGGGTTTTTCGTTTATGCGCGCCCTCACTCCTCACCCGCTTCACCGAACACGGCACAATCACCCACATGAAACTCGTCGACGAAGTTGAAATCACCGTCACCGCAGGCAACGGCGGCAACGGCTGCATCGCCTTCCGCCGCGAGAAATTCATCCCGCTCGGCGGCCCCAACGGCGGCGACGGCGGCAATGGCGGCGATGTCTGGGTGCAGGCCGACGAGAATCTCAACACCCTGGTCGATTTCCGCCACGAGACGCGCTTCAAGGCTCAGCGCGGCGAAAACGGCATGGGCAGCCAGATGTACGGCAAGGCTGGCGAGGACAGGATCATCGTCGTCCCGGTCGGCACCGTGGTGCACAACCTCGGCACCGACGAAATCATTGGCGACCTGACCGAGCACGGCCAGCGACTGCTGGTCGCCAAGGGTGGCGTGGGTGGCCTCGGCAACATGCACTTCAAGAGCTCGGTCAATCGCACGCCACGCCGCGCCACCTCGGGCACCGATGGTGAAGAGCGCGGCCTGCGGCTGGAACTGAAGCTGCTGGCCGATGTGGGCCTGCTGGGCTTCCCGAATGCCGGCAAGTCCACCTTCGTGCGCGCGGTGTCTGCGGCGACGCCGAAGGTCGCCGACTATCCGTTCACCACGTTGTATCCGAATCTCGGCGTGGTCAGCGTCGAGCCGGGCCGCAGCTTCGTGATCGCCGACATTCCGGGCCTGATCGAAGGTGCCGCCGATGGCGCCGGCCTGGGCAGCTTGTTCCTGCGCCACGTCCAGCGCACTCGCCTGCTGCTGCACCTGGTCGACATCGCGCCGATGGAAGGCGGGATCGAGGCAACGCCCGCGGAGCAGGTGCGGGCGATCGAGAACGAACTGCGCAAGTACGACCCGGCGATGCTGGAGAAGCCGCGCTGGCTGGTGCTCAACAAGGCCGACCTGATGTTCGAGGACGAGGCGAGGGCCATGGCCGAATCGGTCGTCGCCGAGCTTGGCTGGACCCAGCCGTGGTACCTAGTCTCGGCGATCGGCCGCGAAGGTACCCGGCCGATCATGCTGGCGGTGCAGACCTTCTTCGACCGCATGCGCGAGGACGAACTGGAGGCGGCGAAGGACGCCGCACATGCAAGCGGCGATGCTTGAGCCGTGGTCGTGGCGACCAACAAAAAACCCGGCATTCGCCGGGTTTTTGGTGACGCAGGACGCCCTGGATCAGGCGGCCTTGAGCGCCTTGATGCGGGCGGTCAGGCGGGCCTTGTGACGGGCCGCCTTGTTCTTGTGGATCAGGCCGCGGGCCGCGAAACGATCCAGCAGCGGCTGTGCGGTGATGAAAGCGGCGGAAGCGGCGTCGGCATCGTTGGCGTCGAGCGCCTTGATGACCTTCTTGACGGCGGTACGCAGCATGGAGCGCTGGGCGACGTTGCGTTCGTTGCGCACGACGGTCTGCTTGGCGCGCTTCTTGGCGGACTTGATATTGGCCACGACGGAAATCCTGGAGAGTCAGAGATTGGAGCAGCTGTTGCTGCAAGGATCGTCCGCGTGCAGGCTTGCCAACGGACGAATGGAATCGGAAAGACCCAAAATTATGGATGATTCAATGGCTTGCGTCAACAACGCTGGGGCGGGACGGGCATGAGTCGCTTGCTGCGGTCGACCGCGGTGTTCAGCGCAATGACATTCCTGTCGCGGGTCTCGGGCCTGGTCCGCGACCAGGTGTACGCGATCGTGTTCGGTGCCAATCCGGCGATGGACGTGTTCATCGCCGCCTTCCGCATCCCGAATTTCATGCGCCGGCTGTCGGCCGAGGGCTCGTTCTCGATGGCCTTCGTGCCGGTGTTGGCCGAGTACAAGGAAAAGCACGGCCCGCAGGCGGTGCGCGAGTTGGTGGACCGGGTCACCGGCACCCTGCTGGCCGGGTTGCTGGTGGTGACGGCCGTGGTCCTGCTGATCGCGCCGTGGCTGACCCAGCTGGTCGCGCCTGGTTTCGTGCCCGGCAGCGAGAAGCACGCGCTGTTCGTCGAGATGCTGCGGATCACCTTTCCGTACGCACTGTTCATTTCGCTGGCGTCGCTGGTGGGCAGCATCCTAAACAGCTACCAGCGTTTCGCGATCCCGGCGCTGTCGCCGGTGCTGCTGAACCTGGCGATGATGGCGGCGGCGCTGGGGCTGGCGCCGTTGATGGGCGGCTCGGTCAAGGCGCTGGCCTGGGGCGTGTTCGCTGCCGGCATCCTGCAACTGCTGTTCCAGTTGCCGGCGCTGGCCAAACTGGGCTTGCTGCCGCGCCCGAAGCTCGATTTCGCCCATGCCGGCGTGCGCAAGATCCTCAAGCTGATGGTGCCGACCCTGTTCGGCTCGTCGGTGGTCCAGTTCAACCTGCTGTTCAACACGATGGCGGCGTCGTTCCTGATCGGCGGCAGCATGACCTGGCTCTACTACAGCGATCGCCTGCTGGAATTCCCTCTGGGGATGTTCGGGGTCGCGATCGGCACCGTGATCCTGCCGCACCTGTCGACCCGGCATGCCGCGACCGATCCCGACGGGTTCTCGAAAGCGCTCGACTGGGGATTCCGGCTGTGCCTGCTGATCGGCCTGCCTGCCTGCGCCGGCTTGATCCTGTGCGCCGAGCCACTGATGGCCACGCTGTTCCAGTACCGCAATTTCACGGCGCTGGACACGAGGATGAGCAGCTGGAGCCTGATCGCGCAGTCCACCGCGGTGCCGGCGTTCCTGCTGGTGAAAGTGCTGGCGCCTGCGTTCTATTCGCGGCAGGACACGCGGACGCCGGTGAAGGCTGCGATCGTGGCCGTGTTGACGAATGGGTTGTGCACGGTTGGCCTGTTCGCCTGGCTGTTGCATGCCACGCCGACGGGACAGGCCGCGTTGCAGGCCGCGGGTGGCGATTGGCGGCAGGCGCTGGCCGGGATCCATGGCGTGCATGCGCTGCTGGCGTTGGCGATCGCGGTCGCCGGTTGGGTGAATGCGTTGCAACTGGCCTGGCTGCTGCGGCGCACCGGTGTGTATCGACACCGGCCGGGTTGGGGGCGTTTCCTGGGCCGATTGGTGGCCGCCACGTCGGCCTTGGTGCTGGTGGTGCTGGTGTTCCGCCAGGCATGGCCGGCGTGGGGCGACTGGGCGTGGTGGGAGCGCAGCTGGCGGTTGGCGGCGATGGTCGGCGGCGGCGGCGTAGCCTATGCGAGCGTGTTGCTGGCGCTGGGCATGCGCCCGCGCGACCTGCGCCACTGAGCGTGAGGGTGCTGCACCGCAGCTATACTGCGGAGTCACCATGAAGCCTCTCTTCCGCGACGCCATTTCCGCTTCGGACAGCCGCGGGCCACTGAGCCCGCAGGGCAGCGTCGCCTGCATCGGTGCCTTTGACGGCCTGCACCTGGGCCACCAGGCGCTGGTCGGCCGCGCCGTGGCGCGCGCGCGTTCGCTTGGGATGCCGGCGGTTGCACTGAGCTTCGAACCGTTGCCGCGCGAATTTTTTGCCAAGGATGCCAAGCCGCCGCGCCTGATGCTGCCGCGGGCGAAGCTCCAGGGCCTGCACGACCTCGGTTGCGACAGCGTCGGCCTGCTGCGTTTCAACGCAAAGCTTGCGTCGATGCCGGCCGAGGACTTCGTGCGCGACATGTTGGTCGAACGCTTGCGCGCGCGCGAAGTCTGGGTCGGCCCCGGCTTCCGTTTCGGCAAGGGCAGGGCGGGCGACATCGGCTTGTTGCAGGCGATGGGCCAAGCGCATGGCTTCAGCGCGCAAGCGATCGAGCCGGTGCATTGCGGCGACGGCGAACGCGTCTCCAGCACGCGCATCCGGGCGGCGTTGACGGGCGGCGATTTCGATACCGCCTCGCGCCTGCTCGGTCGCCCGTACGCCATCGGCGGCCACGTCGTCCATGGCAAACAACTCGGCCGCACGCTCGGATATCCCACCGCCAACCTGCGCTTCGGCAACAAGACGCCGGCGCTGCGTGGCATCTACGCGACGTGGGTGCATGGCGTCGCCGAGCATCCGTGGCCCTCGGTCTCCAGCTTCGGCACACGGCCGACCGTGGACGGCTTGGAGCCGTTGCTGGAAGCGCATCTGTTCGACTTCGCCGGCGACCTGTACGGGCGTCGCATCGAAGTGGAATTCGTCGCCCGCTTGCGCGATGAAGAAAAATTCCCCGACCTCGACTCGCTGGTGGTGCAGATGCGCCGCGACGATGCGCAGGCACGGGCCATCCTGACTCTCCAAGCACCGCAGCGAGCCTCCGCGTGACCGACAAGCAAGAGAATCCGTACAAGGCGACCATCCTGTTGCCGGAGACCGCGTTCCCGATGCGCGGCGACCTGCCCAAGCGCGAGCCGGACACGCTGGCGCGCTGGGAATCGCAGGGCCTGTACACGCAACTGCGCGCGCATGCCGCCGGTCGACCGCGCTTCGTCCTGCATGACGGCCCGCCCTATGCGAACGGTGCGATCCACCTGGGCCACGCGGTCAACAAGATCCTCAAGGACATCATCGTCAAGTCGAAGACGGTGGCCGGCTTCGATGCGCCGTACATCCCGGGCTGGGACTGCCACGGCCTGCCGATCGAGATCGCGATCGAGAAGAAGTGGGGCAAGGTCGGGGTGAAGCTGGATGCGGTCGAGTTCCGGCAGAAGTGCCGGGACTATGCCAACGAGCAGATCGACGTGCAGCGCCGCGATTTCAAGCGCCTGGGCGTGCTCGGCGATTGGGAACATCCGTATCGCACCCTCGATTTCAAGTTCGAGGCCGACGAGATCCGCGCGCTGGCGAAGGTCGTCGAGAACGGCCACCTGCTGCGCGGCGTCAAGCCGGTCTACTGGTGCTTCGATTGCGGCTCGGCGTTGGCCGAGGCGGAGATCGAATACCAGGACAAGGTCTCGCCCGCGGTCGACGTGGCGTACAGCGCTCGCAACCCGCAGGCGCTGAGCCGAGCCTTCGGCAGCGAATTGCCGGAAGGCGTCGAGGTCGCGCTGCCGATCTGGACCACCACGCCGTGGACGCTGCCGGCGTCGCTGGCGATTTCGATGGGCCCGGATCTTGAATACGTGCTGGTCGAAGGCCCGGTCGCCGCGAGCGGTGCGCGTCGCTGGCTGGTGCTGGCCGAAGCGCTGGTCGAGAAGGCATTGAAGCGCTACGGCGTGGACGAGGTCGTGGTGCTCGGACGCGCGCTCGGCGAAAAACTCGAAGGCATGTTGTTCGCGCATCCGTTCTATGACGAACGCGACATCCCGGTCCTGCTCGGCGACCACGTCAGTGCAGAAGACGGCACCGGCGCCGTGCACACTGCTCCCGGCCACGGTCAGGAAGATTTCGTGGTGTCGCAGAAGTACCGCCTGGTCGAACAATATTCGGCCGCACAGCTCAACCCTGTCGATGGCCGCGGCGTGTACCTGCCGTCGACGCCGCCTGCGAATGGCGTCGAACTGGCCGGCCTGCATGTGTGGAAGGCCAACGACGTGCTGGTCGAGGTGCTGCGTGCAAGCGGGCACCTGCTCGCGTTCTCGAAGCTCACCCACAGCTATCCGCATTGCTGGCGGCACAAGACGCCGGTCGCGTTCCGCGCCACCCCGCAATGGTTCATCTCCATGGATCAGGCCAACCTGCGCCGCGATGCACTGGCGGCGATCAAGACTGTCACCTGGTATCCCGAATGGGGCGAGGCGCGCATCGCCGGCATGATCGACGGGCGTCCGGACTGGACGATCTCGCGCCAGCGCACCTGGGGCGTACCCATCGCGTTGTTCGTGCATCGCGAAACCGGCGAGCCGCATCCGCGCAGCGTCGAGGTGATGCGGCAGGTCGCCGATCGCGTCGAGCAGGGTGGCGTGGATGTCTGGTATTCGCTGGATGCCGCGGAGCTGCTCGGCGACGAGGCGAAGGACTACGACCGCATCACCGACATCCTCGATGTCTGGTTCGATTCCGGCATCACCCATGAAGCGGTGCTGCTGGAACGCGGCCTCGGCAAGCCGGCGGATCTGTATCTCGAAGGTTCCGACCAGCACCGCGGCTGGTTCCAGAGCTCGCTGCTGACCGGCGTCGCCATCGACAAGGCCGCTCCGTACCGGCAATGCCTGACCCACGGCTTCACCGTGGACGAGCACGGCCGCAAGATGTCGAAGTCGCTGGGCAATGGCATCGAGCCGCAGGACATCATGAAGACGCTGGGCGCGGACATCCTGCGCCTGTGGATCGCGTCCGCCGATTACAGCAACGAGATGTCGCTGTCGCAGGAGATCCTCAAGCGCAACGCGGATGCCTATCGGCGCATCCGCAATACCGCGCGCTTCCTGCTCGGCAACCTTCACGGCTTCGAGCCCGCGCGCCACCTGCGCCCGCTGGAGGACATGGTCGCGCTGGATCGCTGGATCGTGCATCGCGCCTGGCAGGTGCAGGAAGACATCGCCGCGGCGTATGCGCGCTACGACTTCGCCGCAGTGGTGCAGTCGCTGATGAATTTCTGCAGCGTGGACCTGGGCTCGCTGTACCTCGACGTCACCAAGGACCGCCTGTACACGATGGGCGAGGACTCGCGCGGGCGCCGTAGCGCTCAGTCGGCGATGTTCCGCATCACCGAGGCCTTCGTCCGCTGGATCGCGCCGGTGCTCAGCTTCACCGCCGACGAGATGTGGGGTTACCTGCCCGGCGAACGCGTCGACAACGTGTTGTTCGCGACCTGGTACGACGGGTTGGCACCGTTGCCTTCCGAGGCGGCGTTGTCGATCACCGACTTCGACAACCTGCTGCAAGTGCGCGACCAGGTCGCGAAGGTGCTGGAACCCATGCGCGCCGCCGGCGAGATTGGTGCCGCACTGCAGGCGGAGATCGAGCTGCGCTGCGGCGTGTCCGACCAGAACTGGCTGGCGCCGCTGGCCGACGAACTGCGCTTCCTGCTGATCAGCGGCGACGTCCGCGTGGTGCCCGATGCCGAGGCCAAGGGCGCGATCGGCGTGTTCGCGCAGCCGACCACGAAGGCCAAATGCGTGCGCTGCTGGCACCACCGTGCGGACGTGGGTGTGCATGCGGCGCACCCGCAGTTGTGCGGGCGTTGCGTCTCCAACATCGAAGGGCCGGGCGAAGACCGGATGTGGTTCTGATGGCCGCGGTGAAGCCCAATGCGCTTCCCTGGCTCGGCGCCTCCGCGCTGGTGCTGGTGCTGGACCAGCTGACCAAGGCCTGGGTGCTGGCGTCGCTGCCGGAATACACCGCGGTGCCGGTGATCGACGGCTTCTGGAACTGGTATCGCACCTACAACACCGGTGCGGCTTTCAGTTTCCTGGCCGATGCCGGCGGCTGGCAGAAATGGTTCTTCACCGTGCTGGCGTTCGGCATCAGTGGACTGATGGCGTGGATGCTCAGGGGAACAAGGCGCAACGACTGGAAGCAGGCGCTGCCGCTGGCGCTGGTGATCGGCGGCGCGATCGGCAATGTCATCGATCGCCTTGTGCATGGCCACGTGATCGACTTCATCCAGTGGCACATCGGCGAACACTACTGGCCGGCGTTCAACATCGCCGATTGCGCGGTGGTCGGTGGCGCGATCGGCATCGCGCTGTTCGGGCTGTTCTCCGGCAAGCCGAAGACCAAGGCGGGATAATTCGCGCATGGACATCCTGCTCGCCAATCCGCGTGGCTTCTGTGCCGGCGTCGACCGCGCCATCGAGATCGTCAAGCGTGCCATCGAGACGCTGGGCGCTCCGATCTACGTGCGCCATGAAGTCGTGCACAACAAGTTCGTGGTCGACGACCTGAAGGCGCGCGGCGCGATCTTCGTCGAGGAACTGGACGAAGTGCCGGACGGCAACACGGTGATCTTCAGTGCACATGGCGTGTCGCAGGCCGTACGCCGTGAAGCCGACCGGCGCGGATTGAAGGTATTCGACGCCACCTGTCCGCTGGTGACCAAGGTGCACCTGGAAGTCGCGCGGCAATGCCGCAACGGCCGCGACATGGTGCTGATCGGCCATGCCGGGCATCCGGAAGTCGAAGGCACGATGGGTCAGTGGAACCGCGAGGGCGGGGTGGGGACGATCCATCTGGTCGAGGACATCGACGATGTCGCGACTCTCGACATCGGCCAGCCGGGGAATTGCTCGTTCACCACCCAGACCACGTTGAGCGTGGATGACACCCGCGACATCATCGCCGCCCTGAAGGCCCGCTTCCCTCAGATGCAGGGTCCGAAGAACGATGACATCTGCTATGCGACGCAGAACCGCCAGGACGCCGTGCGCGAGCTGGTCGGCGAGGGCTGCGACGCGGTGCTGGTGGTCGGTTCGCCGAACAGCTCCAACTCCAACCGCCTGCGTGAACTCGCCGAGCGCGAGGGCGCGGCCGCCTGGCTGATCGATGGTGCCGAGGAGATCGATCCCGCGTGGGTGGCCGGGCGCAAGCGCATCGGCGTGACCGCGGGCGCTTCCGCGCCGGACGTGCTGGTGCAGGGCGTGCTGGTGCGATTGCGCGAACTCGGCGCAGTCGGCGTGCGCGACCTGCATGGCGAACCCGAGGACATGGTGTTCGCCCTGCCCAAGGAATTGCGCCTGCGCCTGGTCGACTGAGACCGTTGCCCGGAAAAAAAGGGACGCCACGCTGCGAACGTGGCGTCCAATCTTGCATAAAGCGGGGCGGCACGGAATCGATAAGGGGTATCGATGACGAGGAGCTCCGGCGCCCCGGGGGGAGGAGCGGGCAACGTCCGTGTCGCCCGAGCCATCATCCTGCTTGTGAATGCACGGAATTGCATCCGAGCTGGACGCCATTCCCAATGTCTGGCACTGCTTGAATCGACCATTCACTGAGCTTTCCATGCGTGAAAGACAGCAATCCTGTACAACCTTGTGCCAATATCGATGGCAGCCACGTTGGCTGGCACGGGAGGCACCATGAAGATGCAGGAACGGATCCGCCGCGCGCGCCGGCGTGCGGGGTTTTCACAGACCGGCCTGGCGGCAGCGGTGGACGTGCGCCGCAGCGCGGTTTCCAACTGGGAGTCCGCCGATGGTGTGCTGCCCTCGATGCATAACCTGCTGGCGATCGCCAAGGCCTGTCGGGTTTCGCTGGAATGGCTGGGCACCGGCCGCGGCGGCATCTCGACCGATCCCGAGGCCTTGGCCGAGGTACCGGCCGCCGATGCGGAATTGGTCGATGTCGAGGAAGAACGCATCCTGCTTGCCGGATTCCGCGAGCTGCCGCGGCGCTCGCAGCAGTTGGTGCTGGACCTGGTCGACACCCTGCAGTCCAGCCGCCGCCGCGCGGGACAGGCGTGAACGAGTTCGCGAAGCTGGTGGAGCGTGGCCCGAGCGGCTAGACTTGCGCCCTCGCCGGAATAGCTCAGTTGGTAGAGCGGCGCATTCGTAATGCGTAGGTCGTAGGTTCGATTCCTATTTCCGGCACCAACCCATCGATCAATCAACCGCCGGACGGTCATGGACGCGATTTCGCTCGAAGACCTGGCCCTGCTGGATGTCCTGCATCGCATCGATCAGGGCATCGAGCTTGTGCATGGTGATGGCGTCATCCGGCAGCGCATGGTCGAAAGCGGGTTGATCGAGGACGATGCCGACGGTTTGCGACTGACCACGGCCGGCATCGAGCTGTGCAAGTCGTTGCAGCATCGCGTGGCGGCGGATGCACAGGCCGAGAAAATCCTGCAACAACGCGCGGTCGCCGAAGCCGATGCGAATGGCGCGCAAGCGGCAGCCGCATCAGGCTGACGCCGCCGCGGCATCGTTCCTGCAATCCGGTGATGGATGCCGGCATGACCCGCCAAGTGGCGGTTTTTTCGTTTTCCGGACGTCCGCTAACGCCGCGCGTCGCAGCGATGTTTCGATGCCGGATCACCGACCCGATATTGGGTGGTTATTCGTCTTAGCGGCTGCGACGGCGTCCGGCTACAGTGCGGCATCGCCATCTGCCGCGCATCCATGTCCAAGCCCGCCGCAAAAACAGCTTCGCAAAAGCGCCGCAGCGCCTACGTGTGCACCGAATGCGGGGCCGATCACGCCAAGTGGCAGGGCCAGTGCGAAGCCTGCGGAGCGTGGAACTCGCTGAGCGAAATCGTGCTGGAAAGTGCAGCGCAGGCGGCCTCGCCGGCATCGCGGCGCAGCGGTTGGGCGGGCAAGGTCGATGTCGCCCAGGTCGTCGCATTGGCCGACGTGCGTCACACCGAACACGCGCGCACCTCGACCGGCATCGGCGAGTTCGACCGCGTGCTCGGCGGCGGCTTGGCGGAAGGTGCGGTGGTCTTGGTCGGTGGCGATCCGGGCATCGGCAAATCCACCTTGCTGCTGCAGGCGCTGGCGAAGATGGCTCCGAGCCTGCCCGGCCTGTACGTGACCGGCGAAGAGTCGCTGGCCCAGGTCGCTGGCCGCGCAGTGCGCCTGGGCTTGCCGCTGGACGGCCTGCAGGCGCTGGCCGAGACCTGCGTGGAACGCATCCTCGAGCACGCGGTGCAGGCCAGGCCGAAGCTGCTGATCGCCGACTCCATCCAGACCCTGTGGACCGACACCTTGACTGCCGCGCCGGGCTCGGTCAGCCAGGTACGCGAGTCCGCGGCGCGACTGGTGCGCTATGCCAAGGAGACCGGCACCGCGGTGTTCCTGGTCGGCCACGTGACCAAGGAAGGCGGCATCGCCGGTCCGCGCGTGCTCGAGCACATGGTCGACGCGGTGCTGTATTTCGAGGGCGATGCCGGCAGCCGGTTCCGCGTGCTGCGCGCGTTCAAGAACCGCTTCGGCGCGGTCAACGAGCTGGGCGTGTTCGCGATGTCGGATGGCGGCCTGCGCGAAGTGCCGAATCCGTCGGCGATCTTCCTGTCCGGTAGCGGTACGCCACAGCCCGGCAGTTGCGTGATGGTGACGCGCGAAGGTACGCGACCGTTGCTGGTCGAGGTGCAGGCGCTGGTCGATGCCTCGCCGCTGTCGAATCCACGGCGCGTGGTCGTTGGCTTGGAAGGCAACCGCCTGGCGATGCTGCTGGCGGTGCTGCATCGCCACGGCGGGGTGATGGTGGGCGACCAGGATGTGTTCGTGAACGTGGTCGGCGGCATCCGCGTGCAGGAAACGGCGGCCGACCTGCCGGTGCTGCTGGCGGTGTTGTCCTCGCTGCGCGACAAGCCGCTGGCGGAGAAGACCATCGCGTTCGGCGAAGTCGGCCTGAGTGGCGAAATCCGGCCAGTCCCGAATGGCGAGGAGCGTTTGAACGAGGCCGCGACCCACGGTTTCAAGCGCGCGATCGTGCCGAAAGGCAACGCACCGAAGTCAGGCAGCTACAAGGGCATGGAAGTCGTCGCGGTGGAGCGGCTGGCGGACGCGCTGGAACACGCGTGAGCGACGCCGCATCGGCGTCATCCGGCTTCGCGCGCTGGACCTCGATCCTGCTGCATCCATTCGCGGTGTTCGCTGTGCTGGCGTTGATCGCGGCGTGGCGCGTGGATCCGGCGGCGTTGCCGCGCACGGCCATCGGCATCGCGGTGGCGATCGCCATCGTCTGGGCTTTCGTCCTGCAACGCAGGCGCAGTGGTCGCTGGGGCACGGTGGATGCCTCGGATCGGCGCGAACGCCCGATCCTGTACGCGTTGGTGCTGGTCGTCGCGGCCGGTTACTGGTGGTGGCTCGGCGGACGTGCGTCGGCGACCGGGCAGGGCGTCGTCGCGGTGATCGCGATGCTGTGCGTCGCCGGCATCGCCAATCGCTGGATCAAGCTGTCCCTGCACATGGCCAGCCTGGCATTCGCGAGCGTGGCGATGCTGTCGTTGTGGCCAACCGCCGGCATCGCCGCGCTGCTCGCGTTGCCACTGCTGGGATGGTCGCGCCTGCGGATGGCCCGGCACAGCTTGCCGGAGGTGTTCGGCGGCAGCGCGTTGGGGCTGCTGGCCGGAATCGCGCTGGGCGTCTTGAACTGATCAGTGACCGCCGCCCGGCGGCGCGCCTCCAAGCTTCGCCGCGAACGGTGGCTTGGCGAACCACACGAAGGCGATCACGCACAGGAAGATGATGCCGAGCAGGTGGAAGATCTCGTTGAAGGCGATCTGCGCGGCCTGGTTGGAGATCGTCCGCTCCAGCATCGCCGCGCCGCGCTGGAGGTCGCCGCCGCCGAGTTGCATGACGGACTGCATCGTCGCCGGGTCCTGCGTCGAAATCTTCTCGGTCAGGTGGGCGTGGTGCACCGCGCCGCGTTCGGACCAGGCATACGTGGTCAACGACGCCGCGAAGCTGCCGCCCAGGGTGCGCACGAAGGTGGCCAGACCAGAGCCCGCCGCGATCTCGTGCGGCTCCAGGTCGGACAGCAGGATCTGCAGCACCGGCATGAAGAACAGCGCCACGCCGATGCCCTGGAACAGCTGGATCCACGCCACGTGCTCGAAATTGACGTCGAGGTTGAAGTGCGAGCGCGCGAAGCTGGTCAGCGACATCGCCACGAAGGCGACACTGGCAAGCACGCGCAGGTCGAAACGGTTGGCGTACTTGCCAACGAACGGCGTCAGCAGCACCGGCAGGATGCCGATCGGCGCGGTCGCGAAACCGGCCCAGATCGCGGTATAGCCGAGGTTGCGCTGCAGCCACAGCGGCACCAGGATGCCGACGCTGAAGAACGCCGAATACGCCACCACCATCGCCAGCGTGCCGGCGGCGAAGTTGCGGTGCCGGAACAGGCGCAGGTTGACGATCGGATCCTTGTCGGTGAGTTCCCAGATCACGAACACCGCCAGCGAGATCGCCGCGACGATCGCCAGCACCACGATGGTCTGCGAGGCGAACCAGTCCTCGTCGTTGCCGAGGTCGAGCAGGATCTGCAGGGCGCCGACGCCCAGCACCAGCGTGGCCAGGCCGATGTAATCCATCTTCGGCTTTTCCAGCCGTTCCGGACGGCCCTTCAGCTGGCGGCCCACGACCAGGCTGGCGAAGATGCCGATCGGCACGTTGACGAAGAAGATCCCTTCCCAGCTGTAGTTGTCGGTGATCCAGCCGCCCAGGATCGGGCCGGCGATCGGCGCGACCACGGTGACCATGGCCAGCAACGCGATCGCCTGGCCGCGTTTCGCCGGCGGGTAGATCGACAGCAGCAGCGCTTGGGTGATCGGATACATCGGCCCGGCGACGAAGCCCTGCAGTGCGCGCGCGACCACCAGCATGCCCATGCTGTTGGCGATGCCGCACAGGAACGAGGCGATCACGAAGGCCATCGTCGACCACACGAACAGCTTGAGCTCGCCGAACCGGCGCGCTAGCCAGCCGGTCAGCGGCAACGCGATCGCGGTGCTGACCGCGAACGAGGTGATCACCCACGTCGCCTGGTTGGCGCTGCCGCCGAGGCTGCCGGAGATGGTCGGCAGCGAGACGTTGGCGATGGTGGTGTCCAGCACCTGCATGAACGACGCCAAGGCCAGGCCGAGCGTGGTCAATGCCATGTTCGGTGGGCGGAAGGCGGCCGGGCTGGCAGCAGCGGGCGGCCCGGCAGATGCGTCTTGCGCGATGGTCGACATGCGGCTTCGGCTTCGGAAAAGGTGCAGGAGCGGCAGCACGTTGGCTGCCGGCTAGGCGTCGCCCGTCACCACGAGGGGAGGGGGAGGGAACGAAGCGCCGCCAGCGCGACTCCTGCGTAAGGGACGGTCAGGACCGGCGGCCCTGCGCCAGGTTCCGGTCGATGATCGTTTCGATGCGGGCGTCGGCGTCCTGCAATTGCTTCGCGTACGCCTGGGTGGTGAGCAGGGTTTTCGCAGGCGATGCGGTGGGCAGGGTCTTGCCGGCCTGATCGCGGATCGCGACATCGGCGGACATGCTCATGCCCAGGCGCAACGGATGCTCGGCAACCTGGTTCGGATCCAGTTCGATGCGCACCGGCACGCGCTGCACGATCTTGATCCAGTTGCCGCTGGCGTTCTGCGCGGGCAGCAGCGAAAACGCGCTGCCCGTGCCCAGGCCCAGGCTGGTCACCTTGCCGGTATAGGTCACGTCGTCGCCGTAGACATCGGCGGTCAGTTCGACCGGCTGGCCCAGGCGCATCGCGTGCAACTGGGTTTCCTTGAAATTGGCTTCCACCCAGACTTGTTCCAGCGGCACCACGGTCATCAGCGTGGTGCCCGGCTGCACGCGCTGGCCGAGTTGCACCTGGCGTTTGCCGACGAAGCCCGAAATCGGCGCGACGATCGCCGCGCGCTGCAAATTCAAATAGGCCTGGCGCAGTTGCGCGGCGGCGGCCTTGACCTGCGGCTGGTTGCCGACGGTGGTGGCATCGACCAGCGCGCGGTTGCGCGACAGCTGTCCTTGCGATCCGGACAGCGCAGCTTCCGCGGCATCCAGTTGCGCGCGGGCATGCGCCAGTTCCTCGGACGACACCGCACCGGTTGCGACCAGTCCGCTACGACGGGCCACATCGGCGCGCGCCTGCGCGACCGCGACTCGGCGTGCGGCGATGTCCGCCTGCGCGCTGTCGACGCTGCTGTACAGCCCGCGTACCTGGCGCACGACGCCGGCGAGGTTGGCTTCGGCCTGCGCGTAGGCGACTTCGGCGTCGTTGGGATCCAGTTGCACCAGTACCTGGCCGGCCTCGACCCGCATCCCGTCTTCGGCATTGATCGACACCACCGTACCCGGCGTCTGCGGGGTGATGCTGACGATGTTGCCCTGCACGTAGGCGTCGTCGGTCGACTGGTGCCAGCGTGCAACCGTGAGGTACCACGCAAGCCAGGCACCAGCGGCGATCAGCACGATCGCGAGCAGGATCAGCAGCGCACGCTTGCGCTTGCCATTGCTGGCCGGCGTGGGTGGTGGTGAGGACGGCAGCGGCGCGGTACTGCCGGCGGACGTGTTCGGGATGGTTTCGGTGGTCATGGCGGCGTCAGTGGGAGGCGGCAGCGATGGGTGCGTCGATGGCGATGCCGCCACCGAGCGCCTGGTCGAGGTCGATGCTGGCGATGCGGCGCGTGGCGATCAGCGCAGCGAGTTGCTGGTCGAGTTTCAGCAGCGGTGCCTGCGCGGCCAGCACATCGAGCTGGGTGGCCAGGCCGGCGCGCTGCCGTTGCGACACGAGCGCATGCGCCTTGGCGGCGGCATCACGCGCGATGGTGGTGCTGGTGATCTGTGCGTCCATCGCACGGGCGGCTTGCACCGCATTGGCGACGTCGCGGATCGCGCCGATCAACGTCTCGTCATAGGTGGCAACGGCGAGGTCGCGGTCGGCATCGCTGGAACGCAACTGCTGTTCCAGTCGTCCGCCTTCGAAGATCGGCAGGCTCAATGCGGGACCGCCGTTGAGCAGCAACGCATCGCTGCCGAACAGGTCGCCGAGATTGCCGGCGGCCAGGCCAGCCAGCGCGCTCAGGTTGATCGAGGGATAGAACGCGGCCTTGCTGGCGTCGATGCCGTGCTGCGCCGCTTCCACCCGCCAGCGCGCTGCGACGATGTCGGCACGGCGTGCAAGCAGTTCGCTAGGAAGTACGGACGGCAATGCGAGGCCGGGTGTCTTCAGTGCCGGCCGGGCGATCTCGATGCCGCGATCCGGTCCCGCGCCTAGCAATGCCGCCAACGCGTTGCGCAGGGCATCGATGTCGTGCTGCGCGGCCTGCGCCTGCTGGCGCGCGGTGGCGGCTGCGCTGCGGTTCTGATTCAGCGCGATGGTGTTGTCCAGCCCGGCATTGATCCGCTGCTGGTTGAGCGCGATGAGTGCGTCGGCGCGTCTGGCTTCGGCATTCGCCGCGTCGAGTGCGTCGAACGCGCGGGCCAGGCTGACGTAGCTGCGCGCCACATTCGCGGCCAGTGCCACGCGTGCAGATTGCGCGTCCACCTCGGCGGCGCGTGCGCTACCCACCGCGGCCTGCCATTTGCTGCGCGACATGCCCCAGAGATCGGGGTTCCAGGCAAAGCTGAGGGTCAACGCATTGACGACCTTGAAGTCGCCGCCGATCTCGTCGCCGACCAACGCGGGAGGCACCTGTGCGCCCAATACCTGCGCGCCTGCACCCAGCGTCGGCTTGCGCGCCGCATCGGCCAGGCCCGCCTGGGCAATGGCGTTGCGCGTGCGTGCATCCGCGGCTTCGATCGACGGCGCGTTGGCCAGGGCTTCGTCGACCAATGCATCCAGTTGCGGGTCACCGAATGCGGCCCACCAGTGGTCGCTCGGCCAGGCGGCGTCGGAGACGCGGGTGCCGGCCAGCGAGGCGGCGGATCGCAGGCTGCCGGCATCGCGCATCACGCCGCGTGGCGCGATATCGCCGGTGCTGGCGCAGGCGGTGGCGAGGAGGGCGGTGGCCAGCGCGGTGACCAGGAGCGGGAGACGGGACATGAGTCAGTCCGTAGTCGATTGAAGGTTGTCGCGCACGCGTTCCAGCAGGGCGAGCAACTGCTCGCGCTCGCCGCTGTCCATGCCCTGCAAGGCGGCCTCGCGCACGCGCTTGCCGCACTGGTCGATGTCGCGCCAGATCGCCTGACCGGCGTCGGTCAGGTGGATGTGCAGGGCGCGGCGGTCGTTGGGATCGGCCACGCGCTCCAGGATCCCGCGTGCCTCCAGCTTGTCCAGCAGCCGGGTCATCGCGCCCGGGTGCAGGTACGCCGCACGGGCCAGGTCGGTGACGCTGGTCTTGCTGTTGGCAAGCGTCTTGATGGTGATGAACTGGCTGAAATTCAGTTCATGGCCCGAACGGGCGAGTTCGGCCTCCATCCGCGCCCACATCGCGTCGCGCGCTTGCCGGAACAGCAGGCCCAGCGTGGAGCCGCTGCAGGCGGCGATCTTGGGCGCGACCGGGTGGTCGGGGGGATGGAGAGTCGTCATGGGGCAGCATGATCTGCGTCCATGCAATAGTTGTCAATGCAATTATCTACACTGCAAACGTATTCTCGTCTGTGGCCTGGGTCAGCCCGTCCGGTGCAAGACAAGCTCCAACACGAACTTGCTGCCGAAAAACGCCAACACCAGCAATGCCATCGCCGCCAGGGTCCAGCGCACCGCGATGGCGCCACGCCAGCCGCGTTGCCAACGACCCAGCAGCAATGCCCCGAAGGCCAGCCACGACAGCACGCTGAGCACGGTCTTGTGGACCAGGTGCTGGGCGAGCAGATCATCGACGAACAGCAGACCGGTCAGCAGGGTCGCACTCAGCAGCACAAAGCCGACGGTGATGCTGCGGAACAACAGGCTCTCCAGTTCGGTGAGTGGCGGCAGGGCGCGCAGCCATCGGCGGAACTCGCGACGGCGCAGGGCGCGTTCCTGCGCCCAAAGGAAGATCGCCAACACCGCAGACAAGGCCAGCGTCGCGTAAGCCAGCAAGGCCATCCACGCATGCAGTTGCAACCGCCAGCCGAGCTCGCTCGCGTTGTCGGCATGGCCGTACCCGCGATAGGCGAGCAGGCTGGCCGCGGCGAGCGGGAACACCACGATCCCGAGCGCCGGCATCCGCCCGGAGGCACCGAAGGCGGTGGTCAAGGCGGTCATGCCCAGCCCGACCAGCGACAGCGCGGCGAAGAAATGCATGTCCGCGCCCTGCAGCAGGCGCCAGGCTTCCGCGTGGGTTTCGGCATGGAACAGCACTGCCAGCACCGCCAGCGGGATCCAGCCGCGGCGCGGCGTCCCATCGCCAGTGGCGGAGTGCCAGAGCAGGGCGGCTGCGGCCACGTAGAGCACCGCGGCGATGAGAACGATTGTCATCGCGTGAGTGTCGCACAAAGGTGCGCCGGCCGGGCGCGAGCTATACTCCGCGGCCCGAAATCCCAGCATCTGCAAGGCTGCCAGCCCCATGTTCGAATCCCTGACCCAGCGCCTGTCCGGCACCATGGAACGCCTGCGTGGCCGTGGCCGGCTGTCTGAATCCAACATCAGTGAAGCGGTGCGCGAAGTGCGCATCGCCCTGCTGGAAGCGGACGTGGCGTTGCCGGTCGTGCAGGGATTGATCCAGCGGATCAAGGTGCGAGCGGTCGGCCAGGAAGTGATGCGCTCGCTCACCCCCGGCCAGGTGCTGGTGCGGATCGTCCGCGACGAGCTGGCGCTGGTGATGGGCTCGCAAGCGACCGACCTCAACCTCAACGTACCGGCACCGGCGGTGATCCTGATGGCCGGCCTGCAGGGTGCGGGCAAGACCACCACGGTCGCCAAGCTGGCGAAGCACCTGAAGGAACGCCGCAAGAAGAAGGTGATGGTGGTCAGCGCCGACGTCTATCGCCCGGCCGCGATCGAACAGTTGCAGACGCTCGCGGGGCAGGTCGGCGCGCTGTTCTTCCCGTCCGATGCGTCGCAGAAGCCGGAAGCCATCGTCAAGGCGGCGATCATCGAGGCGCGCAAGACCTTCGCCGATGTCCTCATCGTCGACACCGCCGGCCGCACCAGCATCGATGACGCGATGATGGCCGAGATCAAGGCGCTGCATGCCGCGGTCAACCCGGTCGAAACCCTGTTCGTGGTCGATTCGATGACCGGCCAGGACGCCGCGGTCACCGCCAAGCACTTCGGCGAGGCGCTGCCGCTGACAGGCGTGGTGCTGACCAAGACCGATGGCGATGCGCGCGGTGGCGCGGCGCTGAGCGTGCGTTACATCACCGGCAAGCCGATCAAGTTCGTCGGCGTTGGCGAAAAGCCCGACGCGCTGGATGTGTTCCACCCGGATCGTGCCGCCGGCCGCATCCTCGACATGGGCGACGTGCTCTCGCTGGTCGAGCAGGTCGAGCAGCAGGTCGACCACGACAAGGCGAAAAAGCTCGCCGACAAGGTCGCCAAGGGCAAGAAGTTCGACCTCAACGACATGCGCGACCAGCTCGAGCAGATGCAGAACATGGGCGGCCTGCATGGGCTGATGGACAAGCTGCCCGGCGTCGGCGCGCTGCCGGAAGCGGTCAAGCAGCAGGTCACCGGCAAGGAAGTGCCGCGAATGATCGCGGTCATCAATTCGATGACCAAGAAGGAGCGCCGCAATCCGGATTTGTTGAATGGCTCGCGGCGTGCCCGCGTGGCGCGTGGCTCCGGCCTGACCCCGGCCGACGTCAACAAGGTGCTGAAGCAGTACCAGCAGATGGAAAAAATGATGGGCAAGCTGGGCCGCGGTGGCATGAAGGGGATGATGCGCGGGCTGAGCGGAATGATGGGTGGGCGCGGCGGCATGCCCATGAGGTGACTGAAGTCGGCGTGGGTTTCGCCAGTCGATTCACCGCGTTATACTTGCCGGCTTACCCGGCCATTCCGGCCGCTGGGCAACACCGAGAAACTGCAATGGTCAAGATTCGCCTTACCCGTGGCGGCGCCAAGAAGCGTCCCTTCTACCACGTCATCGTCACCGACAGCCGCAGCGCCCGTGACGGCCGCAACATCGAGCGCGTGGGCTTCTACAACCCGGTTGCCCAGGGTGCCGAGAAGCGCGTCGAGCTGAACCTCGAGCGCATCAGGCACTGGGTCGACAACGGCGCGCAGCTGACCGACAAGGTCGCTGATCTCTACAAGCAGGCCGCCAAGGCTGCCTGATCCGGCGAGTCGTCTTAGCGGCGGCCCTCTGATCGCATTCCCATGAACGCACCGGACACCGGCCAGCGGATGATCACCGTCGGTCGGTTGCACGGTGCGTTTGGCGTGCGTGGCGAAGTGAAGCTGGAAAGCTTCACCGATCCCTTGCACGCCATTGCCCGCTACCAGCCGTGGATCCTGCGCGACGCGCGCGGGCAGCAGCGATCCTGCGAAGGCGTGAAGGTGCGCGAAGGCGTCAAGGGCCTGATCGCCAGCATGACCGGCGTCGAGGATCGCGATGCTGCCGATGCCCTGCGTGGCGTCGACGTGCTGGTGCCGCGTTCCGCATTGCCGCCACCGGCCGACGGCGAGTATTACTGGGTCGACCTTGAGGGCCTGCGCGTGGTCAACGCCGAGGGCGTGGACTTCGGGACCGTCTCGCACCTGTTCTCGACGGGCGCCAATGACGTGCTGGTGGCGAAGGGCGACCGCGAGCGGATGATCCCGTTCGTGCAGCCGGACTTCATCCGCAGCGTCGATTTCGAGGCTGGCCTGGTCACCGTGGACTGGGACGCGGATTTCTGACGTCGATGCCGATGCGCTTCGACATCGTCAGCCTGTTCCCCGAATTCGTCGCCCAGCTCGCCGCGCACGGCGTGGTCGGGCGTGCCGGCGATCGAGGCCTGCTGTCGATCCACGGCTGGAACCCGCGCGACCATGCCGAGGGCAACTATCGCCGGGTCGATGACCGGCCCTGCGGTGGCGGGCCGGGCATGGTCATGCTGATCGATCCGCTGCGAGCGGCGATCAATGCGGCGCGCGAGGCGGATGCGGCACCCGCGAAAGTGCTCTACCTGAGCCCGCAAGGTCGCCGACTCGACCAGGCCAAGGTTCGCGAACTGGCTGCCGCGCCGCGGCTGATCCTGCTTTGCGGTCGTTATGAAGGCGTGGACGAGCGCCTTGTGCAGCATGAGGTCGACGAGGAGCTCTCGATCGGCGACTACGTGCTGTCCGGCGGCGAACTGGCAGCGGCGGTATTGATCGATGCCGTGGCCCGGCTGCAGGACGGTGCGCTGAACGATGCGGAATCGGCGGTGCAGGACAGTTTCGGGGGCGACGGCCTGCTCGATTGCCCGCATTACACCCGCCCGGTCGAGCATGAGTTGGGGGCCGTCCCGGAGGTGCTGCTGTCCGGCAATCATGCCGGGATCGCACGCTGGCGCCGACAGCAATCGCTGGGCCGGACCTGGCTGCGGCGACCGGACCTGCTGGATGAGGCGAGCCTGTCGAAACAGGACCGGATCCTGCTCGGAGAATTCCGCGAACGCTGGTTGCTGGCGGTCGGCGAGCCCCCGGCCGGCGACGCCTAAGCCTCTGGCGCGGTTGAGAAAATCCCGGCTATAATGCGCGGCTTGCTTTGCCGCACCACGTTCCACCGATGCCATGACGCGGGTCCACGTGCACTCGCGCAACAACTAATCCAACAGGCGCGTGCACCGCACGCCACGATTCCATCAAGGTTGATCCCATGAACAAGCCCTCGATCCACACCCTGCTCCAGGACTTCGAAACCGCACAGGTTTCGCGCAAGTTTCCCGACTTCGGCCCCGGCGATACCGTCATCGTCAACGTCAAGGTCAAGGAAGGCAACCGCGAGCGCGTGCAGGCCTACGAAGGCGTGGTCATCGGCAAGAAGAACGCCGGCCTGAACTCCGCGTTCACCGTGCGCAAGATTTCCCACGGCTTCGGCGTGGAGCGCGTGTTCCAGACCCACAGCGCCGCGATCGACTCGGTCACGGTCAAGCGCCGCGGCGACGTCCGTGCCGCCAAGCTGTATTACCTGCGTGGCCTGGAAGGCAAGAAGGCGCGCATCAAGGAAGACCTGGCCGGCAACGCCAAGGCCAAGGCTGCCGCGCAGGCCGCTGCCGCCGCTGAAGCGGCCGCTGCCGCCGAGTAAGGCGCACGCTGCGCTTCCTGCAACGGCCACCTTCGGGTGGCCGTTTGCATTTCAGGAGATTCGTCCTTTCCGATGACGATGCTGATCGAACCCGTCGCCAGCGTTCGCCTTGACCTGTGGCTGTGGGCGGCGCGCTTCTACAAGACGCGTGCGTTGGCGAAGCACGCCATCGAGACCGGCAAGGTCGATGTCGGGGGCAGCGGGCCAAACCGTCGCGCAGCGTGCGCGTCGGCGATGCGCTGGTGGTTGCGCGTGGCGAGGAACGCTTGGAGGTCGAGGTCGTCGGCTTGAACACAATGCGCGGCCCGGCCAGCATCGCCCAGGCGCTGTATCGCGAATCCGTTGCGTCGAAACTCGCACGCGAACAGGCGCGGGCCGTGCGCGCTGCGGAACGCGCGGGTTTCAGTCCACCCGAATCGAAACCAGACAAGCGTGCGCGCCGCTTGATCCGCGCGCTGGGCGACATCGACGCACTCTGATCCTGCCTTGCGTCCGGCCTATTGCGGACGATGGATTGTCCACGCGCGGCCACGCATGGAGACTTCGCCGGAATTTCCACCCGGGAGAGACGAACATGCGCATCCTGCGCAATGGAAGCAGAGGGCATGACGTCGAGTACATGCAGCGCTTGCTGGTGCGTGCGGACGTGCGCGACCGTGTCGACAGTCCGTTCTACGGCAGCGATGGCATCTTCGGGCCGCAGACCGAACAGGCGGTCAGGGCGCTGCAACGCAGGCGTCCCGGCCTGACGGTGGATGGCGTGGTCGGCCCGCGTACCTGGACCGCGCTGGGCCTGCGCGATCATCGCGAACACCCGATCCGCCGCTACGGGCAGCCGACCGGCATGACCTGCTGGTCGGCCGCGGCCACCATGATCCTGGGCACCAACATGAGCGTGGGCTCGGGCACAGCAGCCACCGGTGACAGCGGGGGCCTGAGTCCGAGTATCGACAATGTCACCGCGTTCGGGCAGGGACTGGGCTGGAGCATGCCCAACCACACGCCGACTGTTTCCGCGCTGGTGGCGATGTTGATGCGCACGCCGTTGTGGCTCGGCGTGCGGCATTCCAGCGGACGCCACGCCGTGGTGCTGAGCGGGGTCTACAGCGATGGCGACGCATCGGGCGCAGGCACCATGGTGCGCATCCATGATCCGTGGCCGGTCGGACAGGGGGCTGTGTACACCAGCTTCCTGAACCCGATCGTGCTCAGGGATGGTTCGCTGCGCTACGCGGCCTCGCTCGAATTGCTGCTGGTTCCGTATTGAGGCAGACGCAGGCAAACGAACGGCCGCTTGCGCGGCCGTTCGTGTTGCAACACCGGCTGGACGATCAGGCCAGGTCGAAGCGATCCAGCTGCATCACCTTGCTCCATGCGGAAACGAAGTCCTGCATGAACTTGCCTTGGCCGTCGGCACTGGCATAGACCTCGGCGAGTGCGCGCAGCACCGAATTGGAACCGAACACCAGGTCGACGCGGGTGCCGGTCCATTTCACGGCACCGGTCTTGCGGCAATGGCCGGCGTAGCTGTTGCGGCCGGTCGGCTTCCACTCCGTGCCCATGTCGAGCAGATTGACGAAGAAGTCGTTGCTCAGGGTGCCGGGCTTGTCGGTCAAAACGCCGTGCGCGGAACCGCCGCTGTTGGCACCGAGCACGCGCAGGCCACCGACCAGTGCGGTCATCTCCGGTGCGGTCAGTGTCAGCAACTGCGCCTTGTCCACCAGCAGGTGTTCGGCCGGGACTTCCGACGGCCCTTGAGGTAGTTGCGGAAGCCATCGGCGAACGGTTCCAGCGGCGCGAACGAATCCACGTCGGTCTGTTCCTGCGTGGCATCGGTGCGGCCGGGGTGGAAGGGCACGTTGATCGATGCTCCGGCATCGCGGGCTGCCTGTTCGATCGCCGCGCAACCTCCCAGCACGATCAGGTCGGCCAGCGAGACCCGCTTGCCGCCCGTAGCGGACGCATCGAAGTTCGCCTTGATCCCTTCGAGCGCCTTCAGCACCTTGTCGAGCTGCGCCGGGTCATTCGCCGCCCAATCCTTTTGTGGTGCCAACCGCAGGCGAGCGCCGTTCGCGCCGCCGCGCTTGTCGCCGCCGCGGAACGTGGACGCGGATGCCCAAGCGGCCGATACCAGCTCCGATACCGACAGACCGCTGGCGAGGATCGATTGCTTGAGCGATGCGATGTCACTCGCATCGATGGGCGCGTAATCGGCGGACGGGATCGGGTCCTGCCAGATCAGGTCTTCGGCCGGCACTTCCGGGCCGAGGTAGCGCGACTTCGGCCCCATGTCGCGGTGGGTGAGCTTGAACCAGGCGCGCGCGTAGGCATCGGCGAACGCATCGAAGTCTTCGAGGAACCGCCGCGAGATCTTTTCATAGGCCGGGTCGAAGCGCAGCGACAGATCGGTGGTCAACATCGTCGGGCGATGCTTTTTCGACGGGTCGAAGGCATCCGGGATGATCGCTTCGGCATCCTTGGCGACCCACTGCTGCGCGCCGGCCGGGCTCTTGGTGAGTTCCCATTCGAAGCCGAACAGATTCTCGAAGAAGTTGTTGCTCCAGCGCGTCGGCGTCTTCGTCCAGGTCACCTCCAGGCCGCTGGTGATGGCATCGGCACCCTTGCCGCTGCCATGCGCATTGGTCCAACCGAAGCCTTGCAGTTCGAGGTCGGCCGCTTCCGGCTCGTGGCCGACGTGGTCCGCGCTCGCCGCGCCATGGGTCTTGCCCATGCTGTGGCCGCCGGCGATGAGGGCGACGGTTTCCTCGTCGTCCATTGCCATCCGCGCGAAGGTGTCGCGAATGTCGCGGGCCGCGGCGATCGGGTCGGGCTTGCCGTCCGGACCTTCCGGGTTCACGTAGATCAGGCCCATCTGCACCGCGGCAAGCGGATTCTCCAGATCGCGGGTGTGCGGCACCTTGCTGTCGTCGTCCTTGACCAGCACGCCGTGCGGGTCGTCCACGCCGGGCGAGCCGCGCGAATAGCGCTCGTCGCCGCCGAGCCACTTGGTCTCGCGACCCCAATACACGTCGAGGTCTGGTTCCCACACATCCTCTCGGCCACCTGCGAAGCCGAAGGTCTTGAAGCCCATGGTTTCCAGGGCGACGTTGCCGGCCAGGATCATCAGGTCGGCCCAGGAAATCGCCTGGCCGTACTTCTGCTTGATCGGCCACAGCAACCGGCGCGCCTTGTCCAGGCTGACGTTGTCCGGCCAGCTGTTGAGGGGAGCGAAGCGCTGCTGCCCGCGGCCTCCGCCGCCGCGGCCGTCGCCGACGCGGTAGGTGCCGGCGCTGTGCCAGGCCATGCGCACGAACAGGCCGCCGTAGTGGCCGAAGTCGGCCGGCCACCAGTCCTGCGAATCGGTCATCAGCGCTGCCAGGTCGGCTTTCAGCGCAGCGTAGTCCAGCCCCTTGAAGGCCTTGCGGTAGTCGAAATCCCCGCCCAACGGATTCGAGCGGTCGGAATGCTGGTTGAGCAGGTCGAGCCGGAGTTGGTTGGGCCACCACTCCTTGTTGCCGGTACCGCCGCCTGCAGTCTGGTGGAACGGACACTTCGCTTCGCTGGACATGATGGCTGGCCTCCCGGCTCGCTGTGATCGACCAGGTCCATCCTACGCAGGCTTTCATTAAAGAAAAATTGAATGAAGTGAAGTGTTCGATAGGGGTTCCCTATCCGCAGTGCAGCATCCCCGCAGCGTTGCTGCTCCAGCCACGTAATGCAGAACGGCGGCCCGGGCGGCCGTTCGCGCATCACCCCAACTGAAGCGATGACGGGTCAGCGACCACCGCCCAGGAACGAGCCGCCCATCTTCAGCAGATCGTCCAGACCGACTTCGCCATCGCCGTCCTGGTCCAGCACCGCGCCGAGTAGGCCGCCGCCGAGGCCGCCTTGCTGCTGCTGGATCGCACGTTCCTGACCAAGGATGTCGCCAAGCGCCTGAGCGTTTCCCGCGCCTTGCGATGGCGCGCCGCCGAACATCTGCTTGGCCAGGTAGGCCATCACGATCGGGGCAAGGATCTTCAGCAGCATTTGTGCCTTGTCGCCGCCCAGGCCGGTGGCTTGGCCGAGACCGGCCTCTGCACGCGGCAGCTGTCCGCCGAAGATGTGGCCCAACTGGCCAAGGCCGTCGGCTTGCCGGCTCGACTGGCCACCCAGCACGGCACCGAGGATGTCGCCGATTCCGCCTGCACCCGAATGATCGCGACCGAGTGCACCCAGCAATGCCTCCGCCCCTTGCGGCTGCGCGGTGTTGCGGCCCATTGCGCCCAGGATCATCGGCAGCGCCGCAGCGACCGCACCGGAGGTCTGCGCCTGCCCGGTGCCGAGTTGCTGGCCGATCTGCTGCATGGCGGCACCGGAAATCTGCGAAAAGATCTGGTCGGTCAGGGTGGACATCGCGGCATCCTCGTGGCGTGGGCCGGATCAGCTCCCGGGCGAGCCACACTACCAGTCCGTGCCGATGCCGGCAGTGTCAGGCCAGCGATTTCAACCGGTACAGCGCTTCCAATGCCTGCTTCGGCGACAACTCGTCGGGCTCGATGCCGGCCAGCGCATCCAGCGCCGCCGAGCGCGACGCGAACAAGCCGAACTGCTGCGGTGCATCCAATGCCGGTGCGCTCAACGTCACTGCCGGCGCATCGCGGCCCTGCGCTTCCAGTTCGGCGAGCCGCGCGCGCGCTTGCTGCAATGCAGGCTTGGGGAGTCCGGCCAGTGCTGCGACCTGCAGGCCGAAACTGCGGTTGGCCGGGCCGGGTCGCACCGCGTGCATGAACACCAATGCATCGCCATGTTCGACCGCATCCAGGTGCAGGTTGGCGATGCCGCTGCCCGGCTCCGCCAGCGCAGTCAGTTCGAAGTAGTGCGTCGCGAACAAGGTGTAGCTGCGATTGGTCGCGGCCAGCTGGCGCGCCACCGCATCGGCGAGTGCGAGGCCGTCGTAAGTCGAGGTGCCGCGGCCGATCTCGTCCATCAGCACCAGCGAGTGTTCGGTCGCGTGATGGAGGATGTAGGCGGTCTCGCTCATCTCGACCATGAAGGTCGACTGCCCGCGGGCGAGGTCGTCGCCGGCACCGATGCGGGTGAGGATGCGGTCGATCGGGCCGATCGTCGCCTTGGCCGCCGGCACGAAACTGCCGATGCAGGCCAGCAGCACGATCAACGCGTTCTGGCGCATGAAGGTGCTCTTGCCGCCCATGTTCGGGCCGGTGATCACGTACATGCGGGTGTCGCCATCGAAGTGCAGGTCGTTCGGCTCGAAGGGCGCGTCACGCAGCGCCTCGACCACCGGATGACGGCCACGTTCGATGGCGATGCCGGGCTCGTCGCGCAGCAGCGGCATGTTCCAGTCCAGTGCCTGTGCGCGTTCGGCGAAGCCGGCGAGCACGTCGAGTTCGCTCAAGGCGGCGGCGCAGTGGCGCAGCGGTTCGACGACTTCGTTGAGCAGGTCGAGCACGCCTTCGTACAGCAGCTTCTCGCGCGACAGCGAACGTTCGCGCGCGGACAGCACCTTGTCCTCGAAGGTCTTGAGCTCCTCGGTGATGTAGCGCTCCGCGCCGGTCAGCGTTTGCCGGCGGGTGTAATGCACCGGTGCCTTGACGCTCTGGCCCTTGCTGATCTCGATGAAGTAGCCATGCACGCGGTTGTAGCCGACTTTCAGCGTGGCGATGCCGGTGGCTTCGCGCTCGCGCGCTTCCAGATCGATGAGGAACTGGTCCGCATGCGTGCTGAGCATGCGCAGTTCGTCGAGTTCGGCGTCGTAGCCATCAGCGATGGTGCCGCCATCGCGGGCGAGCAGCGGCGGCTGCGGGACGATGGCGGCTCGCAGCATGCGCGCGGTCGCATCGTGTTCGCCAAGTGCCGCATGCAATACCCGCAGGCGCGGCGAGTCGAGCCCGGACAGGATCTCCTGCACCGATGGCAGCAGCGAGAGTCCGTCGCGCAACGTGGACAGGTCGCGCGGGCGCGCGCTGCGCAGGGCGACGCGCGAGAGGATGCGTTCGAGGTCGCCCAGGCTGCGGAAGGCCTCTCGCAGCAGGTCGTCGGCGCGCGCATCGATCAAGGCCGACACCGCTTGGTGGCGTTCGCCGACCACATTGCGGTCGCGCAATGGCCGGTGCAGCCAGCGCCGCAACAGGCGTCCGCCCATTGGCGACACGGTTGAATCGAGCACGCCGAGCAAGGTGGCGCGCACGTCGCCATCGACCCGCGAATCCAGTTCCAGATGCCGGCGGGTGGCCGCGTTCATCGCAATGGCCTCGTCGCTGGCCTCCAGCGCGATCGCGCGCAGGTGCGGCAGGCGCTGCTTCTGGGTTTCCTCGATGTAGCCGAGCAGCGCGGCGGCGGCGGCGATCGCGCGCGGCTTGCCGTCGATGCCGAACGCGGTGAGGTCGTGCAGGCTGAAGAACTGCAGCAACTGGCGACGGCCGGCTTCGGCATCGAACAGCCATGGCGGGCGACGGCGCAGGCCGCGCGATTCCAGCACGGCGGCAGGCCAGCCGTCCTCATCGGCCAGCAGGACTTCAGCCGGCTGCAGGCGGGCCAGTTCGGCTTCCAGTGCATCATCGCCATCGACTTCGTTTGCGCGGAGGCGGCCACTGGAGAGATCCGCCCACGCCAGGCCATAGCCCGACTTGATCCGACTGATCGCCAGCAGCAGGGTGTCGCGGCGTTCGTCCAGCAGGGCTTCGTCGGTCACCGTGCCAGGGGTGACGATCCGCACCACCTTGCGTTCGACCAGGCCCTTGGCCAGTGCCGGATCGCCGATCTGCTCACAGATCGCCACCGATTCGCCCAGCGCGACCAGCCGCGCCAGGTAGCCCTCGGCCGCGTGGTAGGGCACGCCGGCCATCGGGATCGGCTGGCCGGCGGAATTGCCGCGCTGGGTAAGGGTGATGTCGAGCAACCGCGCCGCCTTGCGGGCGTCGTCGTAGAACAGTTCGTAGAAATCGCCCATCCGGAAGAACAGCAGCACGTCCGGATGCTCGGCCTTGGCCGAGAAGAATTGGCGCATCAACGGAGTGTGCTGTTCGAGCGACATGGATGGTGCGGCAGCAGGGGGCGGCTAGTGTGCCCGATCCCCGGATGGCGGCCACAAATCACTGGACACGGTGCCGTATGGATGTGTTAGTTTTCCGTCAAGGCAGCCGTTCCACTGCCCGCGCGCCATACCCCCACATGGTCGCGCCGATGACGATGCAGCCGCCGCTCCCGCGACGGCTAGACTCAGGCGTGTTCAACATAAGGGGGTTCCATGTACCGCAAGCAACCGCAGCCAAAGCCGTTGGCCGTCGCCGTGATGGCGGCATTGATCTCGTTCTCCGCGTTGCCCGCGTTCGCCCAGGATGCTGCCGCGCAGGACAAGCCGGAAGAGGCGAAAACCCTCGACACCATGGTCGTGACCGCGCAGAAGCGCGAGGAAGCTGCCCAGGATGTGCCGATCGTGGTCACGACCCTGTCCCAGCAGACCTTGCAGGACACCGGTGTGCGCGATATCAAGGATCTGCAGGTTCTGGTGCCGGGCCTGACCGTCACCAGCACCCAGAGCGAGGCGATCACCACCGCACGCATCCGTGGCGTGGGCACGGTGGGCGATAACGTCGGCCTGGAGTCCTCGGTTGGTGTGGTGGTCGACGGCGTGTACCGGCCGCGCAACTCGGTCGGCTTCGGCGATCTTGGCGAACTGGAGCGCATCGAGGTGCTGAAGGGGCCGCAAGGCACCCTGTTCGGCAAGAACACCTCGGCGGGCGTGATCAATGTGGTCACCCGCAATCCCGATTTCGAAATGAGCGGCGCGGGGGAGGTCACCTTCGGCAACTACGGTGCGCTGGGCTTGGCGGGCTGGTTCAACGCGCCGCTCGGCGACTACGCCGCATTCCGCGTGTATGCGGCGCATCGTGATCGCGATGGCTGGATGGACGTGGCGACCGGTGCAGGCCCACGCACCGAAGACAAGGACAACGACCAGAACTTCCGCACCTTCCGCGGCAAGCTGCTGCTGGCGCCGACCGACAATGTCGAGATCGTGCTGTCTGCGGATTCCACCAAGCGCGACGAGAACTGCTGTACGGCCGTGCAACTGATCAGCGGTGGCACCGCGCCGATCATCAATGGCGTGGGCGGCGGCAATGCGATCGCCATCCCGGCGGATCCTTGGGCGCGGGTTGCCTACAGCAACCGCAGCACCGCGCAGAAGATGGACGACAGGGGCGTGCAGGCAGAGGTCAACATCGACCTGGAAGCCTTTGGTGGCGCGACGTTCACCTCGGTCACCGCCAGTCGCGATTGGGACTCGACCAATGGCCGCGATTTCGATTTCACCGCGGCCGACCTGATCTACTCGAATCCGCGCGAGGATGAATCCTTCGTCAGCTTCAAGACCTTCAGCCAGGAATTCCGCCTGACCGGTTCGACCGAGAAGGTCGACTGGCTGTTTGGACTGTTCTACGCGAACGAAGACCTGGAACGTACCGAAAGCTACGTCGTGGGCGCGGGCTACGAGCCATTCCTGTCGACCCTGGTCGGCGGCAGCGTCCTGCCCGGGCTGGCGCAGGCGCTGAATCCGACGCTCGCGAATTTCGGTTTGTCGTTCAATACCTCGAACCCGGCCACGTTGCTGTCGCAGTTCAGTGGTCGCCCGTATGGCACCACGTTTGCCGGCATGGGCGCGCTGGACCGCTACAAGCAGAATGCCAAGACGACTGCGTTGTTCACCAACAACACCTGGCATGCCACGGAAGCACTGGATATCACCATGGGCCTGCGCTACACCACGGAGAAGAAGGGCCTCCAGTCGGTCTATGACAACCCGAATGGCGGCCTCGGTTGCGCGGCTTCGGTCGCGAATCCCGCTGCCGGCATTTCGCGCATGCTCGCAGCCCGCATCAATGGCTTCGGCAACCTGCCGCCCCAGGTGCAGCAGCAGTTGCTGGCAAGCCTGGTGCCGGCGGTCGCGGCATCGCCCGGCCTGGTGTCCGGCATCGTCGGACGCATCTGCCTGCCGTGGACGAACGTGCTGCATGACGGTCGCAGCACGGACCAGTCGCGGTCCGAGAACGAATGGTCGGGCACCCTGAAGGCGGCCTATCGCTGGAACGAGCGCGCGATGACCTACTTCTCCGCGGCACGCGGTTACAAGGCAGGCGGCTTCAACCTCGATCGCGTGCAGTCGTCGAATGGTCTTTCCAGTGGTGGGGCCGGCATCACACCGGTGAATGACACCTCGTTCCCCGGCGAGTTCGTGGACAGCTACGAGTTGGGTGCCAAGACCAGTTGGATGGGTGGCAACCTGCTGCTCAACGGCGCGTTCTTCCATCAGACCTACAGCGACTTCCAGCTCAACAGCTTCCTGGGCACCAGCTTCGTGGTGCGCTCCATTCCGAAGGTGACGTCGCAGGGGCTGGATGCCGAGCTGCTGTGGCAGGCCACTCCGGGTCTGATGCTGCAGACGGGCCTGGTGTACGCCGACACCAAGTACGGCAAGACCATCCCAGGGTGCGACTTCGTTGGGCCGGGCCAGACCTCGACGGCATGTCCTTCGGTCGGACAGCTGTACAAGCTGCCGGGTGCGCAGATGAGCTTCGCCCCGGAATGGTCGTTGTCGGCATCGCTGACCTACGAATGGGACATGGCGTCGAACCTGGAAGGTCGCTTCAACATCGGCACCAAGTGGCAGTCCGAATACAACACCGGCTCCGATCTGGATGCCGAGAAGCTGCAGGACGCGTATGCGGTGGTGAACGCGCGCATCGGCATCGGCTCGCGCGACCGCACCTGGCAGTTGGAGTTGTGGGGCACCAACATTCTCGACGAGGACTACGTGCAGGTTGGATTCGATGGGCCGCTGCAGGCACCAGGTGCGCCGACCCCGGGCGATCCGCTGAATACCTACAACGCCTTCCTGGGTGCCCCGGCGATGTATGGCGTGACCCTGCGCTTCCAGTTCTGATCCACCGCAGGCGACACGCATCACGGACGGCCCGCGCAAGCGGGCCGTTCCGTTTTCAGCCGGCGTGCGTTACAAGTCGGCCATGTCCCGCAATGAGTTGACGATGACCGTTCCCACCGACACCGAACTCGATCTTCTGGCACGCACCACCGGTGAGCGCCTGCTGGCAACGCGTCATCGCCTGGCCACTGCCGAGAGCTGCACGGGCGGCTGGATCGCCAAGGCGGTGACCGACGTGGCAGGTTCCTCGGCGTGGTTCGATTGCGGCATGGCGGCCTACAGCTACGAAGCCAAGCAGGCCTTGCTCGGCGTGCGCCCGCAGACGCTGGAAACCCACGGCGCGGTCAGTCGTGAAACCGTGGTGGAGATGGTCAGCGGTGCCTTGGTGCATTCCGGCGCGACCCTCGCCGTCGCGGTGACCGGCATCGCCGGGCCGGGTGGCGGCAGCGACGACAAGCCGGTCGGCACGGTCTGGATCGCGTGGAAGCGGCGTGGCGGTTACGCCAAGGCGGACGTCTTCCATTTCGATGGCGACCGCGACGCGGTGCGCCGGCAAACCGTGGCCAAGGCGCTGACGGGGCTTGAACAGCATCTCGAGTGAGCGACGCTCGAAGCGGTTGACGTCGCAAATCGTTAGTAGTATTACTACTAATCATGAGCCTGACCGAAACCCAACGCGCGATCCACACCTTCATTGCCGAACGCATCGAGGGCGATGGCTTCGCCCCATCGCAGGCGGAAATAGCCCGTGCCTTTGGCTTCAAGGGCGTCCGCGCCGCGCAGTACCACCTGGAGGCGCTGGAAGTTGCCGGCATACTCGAGCGCAGCCCGGGGCGTGCGCGCAGCCTGCGCCTGCTGCAGTTGCCGGATGGGCCGAGGCAGGCCGAACTGCCGGCCAACGACGACATCCTGCAACTGCCCGTGCTCGGTCAGGTCGCTGCCGGCGTGCCGATCGGCGCCGACATCGGCTCCGAGCAGGTCGTGTTGATGGATCGTGCATTCTTCACGCCCACCCCGGATTACCTGCTCAAGGTCAGGGGTGATTCGATGCGTGACGAAGGCATCTTCGATGGTGACCTGATCGGCGTGCATCGCACCTCCGATGCGCGCAGCGGCCAAGTGGTGATCGCCCGGATCGATGACGAGGTCACGGTCAAGTTGTTGAAGATCGGGCAGGGCCGCATTCGCTTGTTGCCGCGTAATCCCGACTACGCGCCGATCGAGGTGCAGCCCGGCCAGGACTTCGCCATCGAGGGCCTGTACTGCGGCCTGGTGCGACCGAATGCGTGAGCGTCCCAGTGTCCGGCGGGGGATTTCCTGATGCCCATGCATCGCGCCGGCTGCCACTGTCATCGCACGGCCCGCCACGTCGCAGCTTTTGCGATGGGTGCCGCCTAACCTGATTCCAGACCCGATATCACCCTTCAGTACCGAGGACCTGCACCATGGACGAAAACAAGAAGCGCGCCCTTTCCGCCGCACTGGGCCAGATCGAGAAGCAGTTCGGCAAGGGCTCGGTGATGCGCATGGGCGACCGTGCGGTGGAGGTGGTGGAGACCATCAGCACCGGCTCGCTGATGCTCGATATCGCGCTGGGCATCGGCGGCCTGCCCAAGGGCCGTGTGGTGGAAATCTATGGCCCGGAATCGTCCGGCAAGACCACCCTGACCCTGCAGACCATCGCCGAGTGCCAGAAGGCCGGCGGTACCTGCGCCTTCATCGACGCAGAGCATGCACTGGATCCGACCTACGCGCAGAAGCTTGGCGTCAACCTCGACGAGCTTTACCTGTCGCAGCCGGACACCGGTGAGCAGGCATTGGAGATCGCCGACATGCTGGTGCGCTCCAACGCGGTCGACATGGTGGTGATCGACTCGGTCGCGGCGCTGACCCCGAAGGCCGAAATCGAGGGCGAGATGGGCGATGTGCTACCCGGCCTGCAGGCTCGCCTGATGAGCCAGGCCTTGCGCAAGCTGACCGGCAACATCAAGCGCAGCAACTGCATGGTGTTCTTCATCAACCAGCTGCGCCAGAAGATCGGGATCATGATGCCCGGCCAGAGCAATGAAGTGACCACTGGTGGCAACGCGCTGAAGTTCTACGCCTCGGTGCGCCTGGACATCCGCCGCATCGGCTCGATCAAGAAGGGCGATGAAATCATCGGCAACCAGACCCGGATCAAGGTGGTTAAGAACAAGCTGGCGCCACCGTTCAAGCAGGTCATCACCGAGATCCTCTACGGCGAAGGCATCAGCCGTGAAGGCGAGCTGATCGACATGGGCGTGGACGCCAAGCTGGTCGAGAAGGCCGGTGCCTGGTACAGCTACGACGGCGAGCGCATCGGCCAAGGCAAGGAAAACGCCCGTAACTACCTCAAGGAAAATCCCGCTGCGGCGCTGAAGCTTGAAGCCGCCCTGCGCGAGAAATTCGTGCCGGAGGAAGCCCCGCGCGAAGAAGCAGGCGTCGAATGACGGGGCCGGGCGGCGATGGCGGTGAAACGTCCTCGTCAGCGCGGAATCGCCGTCGCCGCCCGGAGCCTTCACCCACCCAACGTGCTCTGGGACTGCTGACCCGGCGCGAACACTCGCGCAAGGAACTGGCACGCAAGCTCGTCAGCCGTGGAGTCGAGACCGCCGATGCATGCGCGGTAGTCGACAAACTGACTGCCGCCGGCTGGCAGGACGACACCCGTTTTGCACAATCGCTCGTACGCAGCCGCGCGGGCGCAGGTTACGGACCCGGCTGGATCCGCGCGGAACTCGGCACGCATGGGCTGGGCGCAGAGGCGGTCTTGGCGGCATTGGCAAGCTTCGAGGAGGATTGGGCCGATGTGGCCCGCGGCCTGATCCGTCGCCGCTTCAGCGGTGACGGGCCGCTGGACGTCGCACAGCGGCGCAAGGCCGCCGATCTGCTGTTGCGCCGCGGATTCTCGATGGAACATGTGCGGACCGCGACTCGCCAGGAATAGGTTCTTCCGCAGCTGCAGAGGGTGCTCGATAACGGACACGCGATTTAGAGCCTTGCGGGCACGCTGCGCCTGTAAAATGGCCGCATGAAAACGACCTCCGATATCCGCCGGGACTTCCTCGAGTTCTTCGCCTCCAAGGGCCACACCATCGTGCCGTCCGCACCGCTGGTGCCGGGAAACGACCCGACCCTGATGTTCACCAACTCGGGCATGGTCCAGTTCAAGGATGTGTTCTTGGGCGCGGAGAAGCGCAGTTACGTGCGCGCGGCCGACGTGCAGCGCTGCCTGCGCGCTGGCGGCAAACACAACGACCTCGACCAGGTCGGTTACACCGCGCGCCATCACACCTTCTTCGAGATGCTCGGCAACTGGTCGTTCGGCGACTACTTCAAGAAGGAGGCCATCGCGTGGTCGTGGGAACTGCTGACCCAAGTCTGGGGGCTGCCGGGCGAGCGCCTGCTGGTCACGGTCTACCACAACGACGACGAGTCCTACGACATCTGGCACAACGATATCGGCCTGCCGCCGGAGCGCATTGTCCGCATCGGCGACAACAAGGGCTCGCCGTTCGCCTCCGACAACTTCTGGCAGATGGCTGATACCGGCCCCTGCGGCCCCTGCACCGAGATCTTCTACGACCACGGCGACCACATCGCCGGTGGTCCGCCCGGTTCGCCTGATGAAGACGGCGACCGCTACATCGAGATCTGGAACAACGTGTTCATGCAGTTCGATCGCCAGCCGGACGGCACCCTGGTGCCGCTGCCGGCACCGTGCGTGGATACCGGCATGGGCCTTGAGCGGCTGGCCGCGATTCTGCAGCGGGTGCATACCAACTACGAGATCGACCTGTTCCAGGCGCTGATCAGGCACGCGTCCGAGCTCACAGGCACCGCCGACCTCGAGAACAAGTCGCTGCGGGTGATCGCGGATCACATCCGCGCCTGCGCCTTCCTGATCGTGGACGGCGTGTTGCCGTCGAACGAGGGTCGCGGCTACGTGCTCCGTCGGATCATCCGTCGCGCGTTGCGCCATGGCTGGATGCTGGGCGTGCGCGAACCGTTCTTCAACAAGCTCGTGTCCACGCTGGATGCGCAGATGGGCGATGCCTACCCGGTGCTGCGTGAAGGGCGCACCACCGCCGAGCGCGCACTCAAGGCCGAGGAAGAGCGCTTCGCCGAGACGCTCGATTCCGGCATGCGCATCTTCAACGATGTGGCCGCGCGCAGCGATGGCACGATCCCGGGCGCCGACGCCTTCCGCCTGTACGACACCTACGGCTTCCCGCTCGACCTGACCCAGGACATGGCCCGCGAGCGCGGCATGTCGGTGGACGTGGCCGGCTTCGATGCGGCGATGACCCAGCAGAAAGAAACCGCTCGCGCTGCCGGCAAGTTCGGTGGCGGCACCACGCTGCCGGCGGACTTGGTGGCCCGGCTGACGCCCACGAAATTCGTCGGCTACGACGCATTGGCCGCGGGAGGATTGGAAGTGCAAGCGCTGTTGAAGGACGGCAAGCCGGTCGAATCCATCGAAGCGGGCGATGCTGCCATCGTGATCCTCGATGCAACCCCGTTCTATGCCGAGTCCGGCGGCCAGGTCGGCGATACCGGCGAACTCGATGAGCAGGGTGTGCGCTTCGTGGTCGATGACACCCTCAAGCTCGCCGGCCAGTTCCATGGACATGTCGGCACGCTGTCCACCGGGACGCTGAAGCGCGGCGACCGCGTGCTGGCCTCGGTCGATGGTGCGCGCCGCGGCGCCACGATCCTCAACCACAGCGCCACCCACCTGCTGCATGCCGCCCTGCGCGACGTGCTTGGCACGCATGTGCAGCAGAAGGGCTCGCTGGTCGCGCCGGATCGCCTGCGTTTCGACTTCTCGCACTTCCAGCCGATGACCGAATCAGAGTTGGCCGAGATCGAGCGCCGGGTGAACGTCGAGGTGCGTGCCAACCACGAAGGCGAAGTGCGCAACATGGCGATGCAGGAGGCCCTCGATTTCGGTGCGATGGCATTGTTCGGCGAGAAGTACGGCGAGCACGTGCGGGTGTTGCGCTTCGGCCCGACGTCGACCGAACTGTGCGGCGGCACGCATGTGGGCCGCACCGGCGATATCGGCCTCTTCAAGATCGTTTCGGAGGGTGGCGTCTCCGCAGGTGTTCGCCGCATCGAGGCGGTGACCGGGCAGGGCGCACTGGATCATGTGGCAGAGGAAGAGCGCCGCCTGGACGAAGCTGCGGCCCTGCTCGGCGGCACCACCGGCGATGTTGCCGACAGGCTGCGTGCCTTGCTCGACCGCCAGAAGAAGCTGGAGCGCGAGCTCGAAGCGTTGAAGGCCAAGGCGGCTTCCGGTGCGACCAGCGATCTCGGCAACCAGGCCCGCGATGTCGACGGCATCAAGGTGCTTGCGGCGCGCCTGGAAGGCTTCGATGCCAAGGCGCTGCGCGATGCTCTGGATCGGCTCAAGCAGCAACTGGGCGATGCGGTGATCGTGCTGGCCGGTACCGATGGCGGCAAGGCCACGCTGGTGGCTGGCGTCAGCGGCGCGGCCGCCGGCAAGGTCAAGGCCGGCGATTTGCTGGGCGACGTGGCCCGTCAGGTCAACGGCAAGGGCGGCGGTCGCCCTGACATGGCGCAGGGTGGCGGCGAAGACGGCCAGGCGCTGGTCGCCGCGCTGGATCGCGTGCCGGCTTGGGTCAGCGAGCGCATCGCGGCACAGTGAATGCGGCGACCGTGACCGCGGTCGCTTGTGCAAGCTGAACAATGCCCCGTATGATCGGATGGATTGGATGCATCTGGCCGCACGGTTCCGTGGCGGCTGCGACAGGGGAGTTGCGATGCTGATCTTGACCAGGCGAGTAGGTGAAACCTTGATGATCGGCGATGCCATCACCGTGACGGTGCTGGGCGTCAAGGGCAATCAGGTGCGCATCGGCATCACCGCGCCGAAGGATGTCGCCGTGCATCGCGAGGAGATCTACCAGCGTATCCAGGGTGATGAAAGCAACAAGGACGGCGAAGCGAAGCCGTAAGGTTTGCCGGATCACGGTACAGCCTGTATTCTTCGCCGCTCGCGATTTCGTCACGCCGGAGAGTTGCCCGAGTGGCTGAAGGGGCTCCCCTGCTAAGGGAGTATCGGGTCAAAAGCCTGATCGAGGGTTCGAATCCCTCACTCTCCGCCAGTTTGGCGAAACCGCGAAACAAACGTCACCGAAGGTGTTTTTTCGTTGACGAGGACTCATGCGGCAACGCATAATTCCGCTTCTGATTTGCGCCCGTAGCTCAGTTGGATAGAGCACCAGGCTACGAACTTGGGGGTCGGGAGTTCGAATCTCTCCGGGCGCACCATATGAAAAAGCCAACCTCCGGGTTGGCTTTTTTTTGTTTCCGGATGATTGGCGCGTAGCAATTCAACGATCCGGCCAGCGCCAGCATGCCGCGGAACGCATCGCCCGGCATCCGCGCGGGCGATTGCTACACTGCGGCGATGCAGGAACCGCGCCGCGCCAAGAAGAAAACCAAGGCCACCTCGATGGACATCGCCCATCGTGCCGGGGTGTCGCAGGCCACGGTCTCTCGCGTGTTGCGCGGCAGCCCGCTGGTCAATGCCGAGACCCGCAAACGCGTCGAGGAAGCGGTCCGCGAGCTCAACTACAAGGTCGATCGCCACGCCTCCAGCCTGCGCACGCAGCGCGCCGGCACGCTGGCCCTGCTGCTGTTCGAGGATCCGACCCCGGACGACTCGCACATCAACCCGTTCTTCCTGTCGATGCTCGGTTCGATCACCCGCGCCTGCGCCAAGCATGGCCACGACCTGCTGGTGTCGTTCCAGCAGCTGTCGGACGACTGGCATGCCGACTACGAGGACAGCATGAAGGCCGATGGCCTGATCCTGCTCGGCTACGGCGATTACATCGCCTACGAAAGCAAGCTCGCCCACCTGGTGGCGCAGGGCACGCACTTCGTCCGCTGGGGCGCGGTGCTGCAGGGACAGCCGGGCATTTCCATCGGTTGCGACAACGCCGCGGGTGGCGCACTGGTCGGGCGACATCTCATCGCGCGCGGGCGACGCAAGGTTGCGTTCCTGGGCGATGCCTCGACCCACTTCCCGGAATTCTTCGCGCGCTACTGCGGCTGCGATGGCGCGCTGCGCGAAGCCGGCCTGCGCATGAATCCGGCCTTGCAGGTCGATGCCGACAGTTCCGAGCAATCCGGCTACGACGCAGCGCGCACGCTGATCGCACGTGGCCATGCATTCGACGCGATCTTCGCCGCCAGCGACCTGATCGCGATCGGCGCGATTCGCGCGCTCACCGAGCATGGCTTGCGCGTGCCCGACGACGTCGCCATCGTCGGCTTCGACGGCACTCCGATGGCGCGCTTCTCCAACCCGCCGCTGACCACGGTGGTGCAGGACACGTCGGGCGCAGGCGAATTGCTGGTGGCCAGCCTGCTGAGACTGGTGCGCGACGAGCCCGCCGAGAGTGTGACCCTGATGCCGACGCTGGAAGTCCGCGCCTCCAGCGGCGGCTGATCTCGTACTAATGCGCTCTGCGCGCGCCAGACATCGCCTGATCGAGCGCGGCCTGCAACGCGGGCTCCATCACCGGCGCATCCAGCACGAAGACCTGCACGTCATGCGCCGCCACCTTGGCCGACAGCGCGCCGCCTGCGGCGACATCGACCGTGCTGGCGTCCAGCGCCGAACGCCAGCGTCCCGCCTGCAGCATCGTGGCGATCTCGAAGCGTTGCGCGGCATCGCCCTTGTTGAGCAATACCAGCGCGATCTGGCGCATGCCGTCGTGCTGCAACACGCGATAGAAGGCCGCGCGGTCGCCTTGCAGCGCGATGTCGAGTTGCAGGCCGCGCTGCAGTGCAGGCGTCGCCGCGCGCACGTTGGCGATTCGCGACAGCGCCGCGTGGATCGGGCTGCGCTTCGCCGCTTTGATCCCCTCGTTGCCGAAGTAATTGCGATTGCCGGCGTGTTCCGCGCGACCGCGCATGAAGCCCATCTCCGAGCCGTAGTAGACGACCGGGATGCCGCGTGCGGTGAACAGCCAGTTGTGCGCGTCGATGAAGCCTTCATCGCTCGCGTCCATCCGCGGCATGTCATGGTTGTCGTAGAACGTCGCCAGGTCGTACGGATTGGCGTAGGGGCCTTCGGTGAGGAACAGCGACGGTGCCAGCCGCTCGAAGCCCACACGCTTGCGGCCGAACACCTCGTCCATCGCCTGCTTCATCGGGAAGTCGAGCACGCTGACTCCGCCGTTGCCGGGCAGGGTGTGCACCGCGATCTTGGCCGCGTCGTAGTCGAAGGCTTCGCCGAACATGAAGAAGCCGGGACGCTTCGCGCGGATGCGCTGGGTGAATGCGTGCCAGAACGATGGCGGCATCCAGCTGATCGTATCGATGCGGAACGCGTCGGCGCCCTGGTCGATCCAGAGGCCGTAGGCATCGACCATGTACTCGAGCACCGCCGGGTTCCCCGCATCGAAATCCGCGAGTTGCGCCAGGTTGCCGTCGAAGATCGAGCCCTTCGCACCGTCGACCGGGCCGGTGGTGTTGTAGAAGCGATGCAGCGGATTGCGCACCGGATCCAGCGATTGCGGCGGCAGGTTCTGGTGGTCGGCGATGAGCCTGCCGGCCTTGTCGAAGACCTGGCCGAACTTCGGCTGCGGCTTCGGCATCGTCCAGCCCGGCGAGCCATGGTTGCCGACGATATCCAGCACCAGTTTCATGTCCTTGGCATGCACCGACTTCGCAAGCCCGGCGAAGTCGAGCCCGGCACTTGGAAGGTGTTCGTCGAGCTTGTAGAAATTCGTGCCCCAGTAGCCGTGGTAGCCGCTCTTGCCCTGGTCGGTGAGAATGCTGCCGCAACTCGGTGGCGAGCCGCCGGTGAAGGCTTCGTCCGGATTGTCGATCACCGGTGTGATCCATACCGAGGTGAAGCCCATCCCGCGGATGTAGTCGAGGTTGTCGGCGATGCCCTTGAAGTCGCCACCGAGATAGCCGATGTTGCCGGCCACGCCGTCGCAGACCGGCAGCGGGATGTCGAAGGTGCGGTTCGCACCGCCCTGGTCGCGATGGTCGTTGCCGGTATCGCCGTTGACGAAGCGGTCGGTGACCACGAAGTACACCGCGTTGGCGGCGAACGGTTCCAGCGTGCCGTAGTAGTCCTTCGCCGGTGCGGCGGTCGTTGCCGCATCGCGCGGCGTGGTCGAGGCGCAGCCGCTGATGGCCAGGGCGATGGCGACGGCAAGCGAGGTGGTCGTGTGGCGAAAGGTCATGCGCTTGCCTCCGGCGATGGTTCCTGGACGCGCACGAGCGCCAACGCCGCCAGCAGCAGGCTGGTGCCGCTGATCGCCATCGCGAAGATCGGGCGGTTGTCGAACAGCCCACGCAAGGCCGGCCCGAGCAGGGTCGCGGCGACGATCTGCGGGATCACGATGAACATGTTGAAGATGCCCATGTAGATGCCCATCTTCGGCGCTGGTACGCAGCTGGACAGCAGCGCGTACGGCATCGACAGGATGCTCGCCCAGGCCACGCCGACCAGCGCGAACGACAGGATCAGCCACGCCGGATCCGGCACCGCCCACATCGACAAAAAGCCGACGCCGCCGAGCACCAGCGACATCGCGTGCACGGCCTTGCGATTCAATGGCCTGCGCGCGGCGATGAAGCTGAGCAGCAGTGCGACCAGCATCGACGACAGGCCGTAGTAGCCCATGTAGGAGCCCACCAGGTCGGCGGCATCCTGGAATGCGGCATTCGCCGACTGGAACGCCGCCGCTTGCGTCGCATTCGCCATGTCGAACGCAGCCGGGTTCGGTGCCGGTGCCTTGAACACGTGTTCGGTCAGGCCCGGCGTGGCCATGCTCCACATCGTGAAAAACGCCAGCCAACTGAAGAACTGCACGGTGCCGAGCCGACGCATCTGCAGGGGCATCGCTCGTACATGCTTGAAGATCTCGCTGAAGAGATTGCGCTGCATGCGATTCTCGTCGCGGAAGCGCTGCAGATCCTCCGGTGGATATTCGCGGGTGGTGAACACCGTGACCAGGATGCTGGCCATGAACACGAACGCGCCGATCGCGAAGGCGATCTTCACCGACGGCGGCACCACTCCGGGCCCGGCTTCGTTGGGCACGCCGAGCAAGGTCACGAACCAAGGCAGGTTGCTGGCGATCCACGTGCCGATGCCGATGATCAGCGTCTGCAGCACGAAGCCGTAAGAACGTTGCTGCTCGGGAAGCTTGTCGGCGACCAGTGCACGGAACGGTTCCATGCTGATGTTGATGCTGGCATCGAGCACCCACAGCAAGCCCACCGCCATCCACAGCGTCGGCGAGTGCGGCATGAACAGCAGGGCGATCGAACTGAGGAGGGCACCGATCACGAAGTAGGGACGGCGGCGGCCCAGCACCGGATGCCAGGTGCGATCGCTGAACCAGCCGATCACCGGTTGCACCAGCAAGCCGGTCAGCGGCGCGGCGATCCACAGCAACGGCAACGCGTCTTTCTCCGCACCCAATGTCTGGAAGATGCGTGACATGAAACCGCCCTGCAGGGCGAATCCGAACTGGATGCCGAGGAAGCCGAACGACATGTTCCAGATCTGCCAGAACGACAGTGCCGGCCTGGATGACGTGCCCGTTGCATGCATGCGTTGCCTCGTGTGCGTGGCGATCAGAGTGCGCGGAGTGTGCTGCAGCGCATCGGCCGAGTCGTGATGCAGCGCCGCATATTCGGCATGTTTCAGGGGGTCATCGTGCATGTAAACGTATTCAACCCCTCATCGAATCGGCGATGCGTGCCGCAGGCGGCATGATCCGCGGCAGTCGCAAGCGGGATGGATGTGGGGATGACGGATCAGCAATGGTGGCGCGGCGCGGTGATCTACCAGATCTACCCGCGCAGTTTCCTCGACACCGATGGCGACGGCGTGGGCGACCTGCCGGGCATCGTCGCGCGCCTCGACCACGTGGCGTCGCTCGGCGTGGACGCGATCTGGATCTCGCCGTTCTTCAAGTCGCCGATGCACGATTTCGGATACGACATTTCCGATTACTGCGATGTCGATCCGCTGTTCGGCACGCTGGACGACTTCGACCGGCTCCTGCGCGCGGCGCATGCGCGCGGGCTGAAGGTGATGATCGATCAGGTGCCCAGCCACTGCTCGATCGAGCATCCCTGGTTCGTCGAGAGCCGGCAGGACCGCGACAACCCCAAGGCCGACTGGTTCGTGTGGGCCGATGCGAGACCCGATGGCAGCCCGCCCAACAACTGGCTGTCGATCTTCGGCGGCGTGGCTTGGACCTGGGAGCCGCGCAGGCGGCAGTACTACCTGCACAACTTTCTCAGCTCGCAGCCGCAGCTGAACTTCCACAACCCGCAGGCCTACGCCGCGCAGCTGGAGTCCCTGCGTTTCTGGCTGGATCGCGGCGTGGACGGCTTCCGCCTGGATTCGATCAACTTCCCGTTCCACGACGCGCAACTGCGCGACAACCCGGCCAAGCCGATGGAGCTGCGCCAAGGCCGTGGCTTCAGTCCCGACAATCCGTATGCATTCCAGTACCACACCTACAACAACACGCGGCCGGAGAATCTCGGCTTCCTCGAAGACGTTCGCCGATTGATGGACGGTTACGCCGATGTCGCCGCGCTTGGCGAAATCTCGTCGGATGATTCGCTGGCGACGATGACCGACTACGTGCAGCCGCACCGCCTGCACATGGGCTACAGCTTCGAGCTGCTGACCGACGACGCATCGCCCGCACACATCCGCAACACCGTCGAAGCGCTGGAATCGCAACTGCAGGGCGGCTGGCCGTGCTGGGCGATTTCCAACCACGACGTGCAACGCGCGGTCACCCGTTGGGGCAATGGCCATGATGACGAAGCGCATGCGCGCCAGTTGATCGCGCTGGTCTGCTCGCTGCGCGGATCGGTCTGCCTCTACCAGGGCGAGGAGCTCGGCCTGCCGGAAGCGGACGTGCCGTACGAAGCGCTGCAGGATCCCTACGGCAAGGCGTTCTGGCCGAACTTCAAGGGACGTGATGGTTGCCGCACGCCAATGCCGTGGACTGCGGGCGAACATGCCGGCTTTAGTGAAGGCAAGCCGTGGCTACCGGTGCCGGCGACGCACATCGCGCGCAACGTGGACGTGCAGGCAGCCGATCCGTCGTCCGTGCTGAATGCCGCGCGTGCATTCCTGCATTGGCGCAAGTCGCAACCCGCGCTGGTCGAAGGCACGATCCGCTTCCTCGATGCACCCGCGCATGTCCTCGCATTCGTGCGCGAACATCGAGGCAAGCGGATGCTGGTCGCGTTGAACCTCTCGCCGGAGGCAATCGCGTGGACACCGCCGACCGGCATTGCGCTGCTGTCCGCACCCGGCATCGATGCGGCCAACCTGCGCGATGGCGTGTTGCAGTTCCCGCCGCGCAGCGCCGCCTACGCCAGCCTGGCGTGAGCAAGACGATGCGCGGCATGCGAACGACCTTCGCATTGCTGCTCGCCGCAAGCGGCGTGGCCCAGGCCGGGATCGATGACTGCGATGGCGACAGCATGCGCGTGCTGCAACCGGTCGCGCATGCCGCCACCGATGCGCGCGGGTACTGGCTGGATGACACGCGCATCCGTTGGCCGGGACAGCCTGTAGGCGCACGCTACCGCCTCGTTGCTTCGACATCCGCAACCCTGCAGGTACAACGCGGTGCGCCTGTCGCTGGCGCGGATCACGGGTACGCCTTGTCGGGATCGGAAAATGTGCCTGACGATGTCGCCGCACGCTTCCGCTTTGTTGGCGCTGGCGCGACGTTGGCGTTGCCGCAGGATGCGCGGACGGAACTGCGCGACTTGTTGCGCGGCCAGGCGATGCTGGTGCATGAAGACGCCCGCGGCAACGTGATCGATGCCACCTATCTGCAAACGCCGGGCGCGCTGGATGCGTTGTACGCCGCCGCTGCCGATGATGATCGCGTGCCGCTCGGGGCAACGCCGGGCGACGGAACAACGTGGTTTCGGGTATGGGCGCCGACGGCGATCGACGTGTCGGTCTGCCTGTATCCCGATGGCGCATCGCCTGCCATCGAGTCGGTGCCGTTGGCGCGCGAGGAGCGCACCGGCCAGTGGCTCAACGGCAACCCGCGCGACCTGCGCGGCAGTTACTACACGTACCTGGTCGACGTCTTCGTGCCGGGTGTCGGCATCGTGCGCAATCGCGTCACCGATCCGTACTCGGTGAGCCTGACCACGGACTCCAGGCGCAGCTACATCGCCAACCTCGACGATCCCGCATTGAAGCCAGCCGGTTGGGACGATGCGCCGCGCCCGCCTGCGTTGGCATCGAACACCGAGATGGCGATCTACGAATTGCACGTGCGCGACTTCTCGATCGGCGACGCCAGCGTGCCCGCAGCGCATCGCGGCAAGTACCTCGCCTTCACCGATGCCGACAGCAATGGCATGCGCCATCTGCGCGCGTTGGGCGAGGCCGGCATCACCGATATCCACCTGCTGCCGGTCTTCGATATCGCGACTATCCCGGAATCGGACTGCGTTACTCCCGTGATCCGGCAGGCCAAGGCGGACAGCGACTCGCAGCAGGCGGCGGTGATGGCCGTTGCCGCGAAGGATTGCTTCAACTGGGGCTACGACCCGTTCCACTTCAACGCGCCGGAGGGCAGCTACGCCAGCGATGCCGCGGACGGCGCGGTGCGCATCCTCGAGTTGCGCGCGATGGTGCAGGCCCTGCACGCAGCCGGCCTGCGCGTGGGCATGGACGTGGTCTACAACCACACGACCGCGTCCGGGCAGTCGCCGCGATCGGTGCTGGACCGCATCGTGCCGGGCTATTACCAGCGGCTGGATGCGAACGGCAACGTCGAGACCTCGACCTGCTGCGACAACACCGCGACCGAGCACCCGATGATGGTCCGACTCATGCGTGATTCGGTGGCGCTGTGGGCGCGCGACTACCGCATCGATTCGTTCCGCTTCGACCTGATGGGCCACCAGCCGCGCGCGGCAATGATCGAGGTGCAGCGCGCCGCGAACGCCGCTGCCGGTCGCTACGTCCCGTTGGTCGGCGAGGGCTGGAATTTCGGCGAGGTCGCCAACGGCGCGCGTTTCCCGCAGGCCGCGCAGGGCATGTTGAACGGCAGCGACATCGCCACGTTCAGCGATCGTGCGCGCGACGCGCTGCGCGGTGGCGGTTGTTGCGACAGTGGCGTCGACCTGTTCGCGCAGCAGGGCCTGCTCAACGGACTGGCGTACGCGCCGAATGCGAGTGCACGCGGCAAGGCCACGCGTCGCGACCTGCTGCATGCCGCCGACCTCGCGCGCACCGGTTTGGCGGGCACCCTGCGCGAGTACCGCATGATGTTGGCGGATGGCCGCGTCGCGCCCCTCTCTGCGCTCGACTACAAGGGCATGCAAGCCGGCTATGCCAGTCAGCCCGGCGAGGTCGTCAACTACGTCGAGAACCACGACAACCCGACGCTGTGGGACATCCACGCCTTGAAGTTGCCGCAGGACACCAGCGCGGTGGAGCGTGCGCGCGTGCAACTGCTGGGTGCCGCTTTCGTCGCCTTCAGCCAGGGCGTCCCGTATTTTCATGCCGGCATGGACGTGCTGCGCAGCAAGTCGCTTGATCGCAACAGCTTCGATTCCGGCGACTGGTTCAATCGGCTCGATTGGAGTTACACCGACAACGGCTTCGGCGCGGGACTGCCGCCGCCGCAGGACAACGGCAAGGACTGGGATCTCTTGCGGCCCGTCCTGCGCAATGCCAATGCGAAGCCGCCGCCCGCCGACATCGCCTGGATGCGCGACACCTTCCGCGACCTGTTGCGCATTCGTGCCAGCTCACCGCTCTTCCACTTGCGCAGTGCGGATGACGTGCAGCGCAGGCTGGTATTCCGCAATGTCGGGCCGAAGCAGAATCCGCTGGTTGTCGTTGGTCATCTCGATGGCGACGGCATGCCCGGCGCGTATCGCGAGGTGCTGTACCTCCTCAACGTGTCGCCTGACGTGCAGTCGCTGGTGCTGCCGGAAGAGGCAGGCAAGCCGTACGTGTTGCATCCCGTGCAAGCCGCGGACGGAGCGGCAGATGCGCGCGCGAAGCAGGCGCGCTATACAGCGAAGGATGGAGCCTTCACGGTGCCGGGCCGCACGGCGGTGGTGTTCGTGGTGGATACGAAAAAGGACACGCGATGAAGACGCTGAAATTCGGAATCCTGCTGGCGCTCGCATTGCCGGGCTTCGTGCACGCGGAACAGGTGGCGCAGGCGGCATCGCCCGACGGCCGCATCGTGGTGCAACTGGATCTCAATGGCGAAGGTCGCCTGGCCTATCGCGTGCTGCGCGATGGCAAGCCGGTCATCAGCGACTCGCGGCTCGGCTTCATCCTGCGCAACGATCGCCAGTTGCTGCGCAACCTCAAGATCGACGGACAGTCATCGCGCAGCTTCGACGAGACCTGGGAACAGCCGTGGGGCGAGCGTCGCTTCGTGCGCAACCGTTACAACGAACTGCGCGCGGACTTCGCGGAGAAGGATCGCGACCAGCGCCGCTTCTCGATGGTGTTCCGGGTGTTCGATGATGGCGTCGGCTTTCGCTACGACGTGCCGAAGCAGCCGAACCTTGCGGAAGCGCAGATCGTGCAGGAATTGACCGAATTCGCGGTCGCAAGGCCGTCGACGGCGTGGTGGATTCCGGCCTATCAATGGAATCGCGAGGAGTACCTGTACAACCGCACTGCGTTGTCGCAGGTGGGCGTGGCGCAGACGCCGATCACCCTGCGTGCCGATGATGGCTTGCATGTCACCGTGCATGAAGCGGCGCTGGTGGACTACGCCGGCATGAATCTGGCGAAAGGCAAGGGCCAGTTGTTGCACGCGTCGCTGACGCCGGGTAGCGGCGCAGCAGCGGTGGTGCGCTCCACGCCGTTCCACACGCCATGGCGCACGATCCAGATCGGTGATCGCGCAGCCGACCTGGTCGAATCCAGCCTCATCCTCAACCTCAACGAGCCGAACGCGCTCGGCGACACCAGCTGGTTCAAGCCGCACAAGTACGTGGGCGTGTGGTGGTCGCTGCATCTCGACAAGGAAACCTGGGCCACTGGCCCGAAGCACGGCGCGACCACCGCGAACACCAAGCGCTACATCGACTTCGCTGCCGCCAATGGATTCCGTGGCGTGCTGGTAGAGGGCTGGAATGTGGGCTGGGATGGCGACTGGTTCGCCAACGGCTGGGATTTCGATTTCCGCAAGGCAACAAACGATTACGACCTGCGCGGACTAGCCGCGTACGCGAAGGCGAAAGGCGTGCACCTGATCGGCCACCACGAGACCGGCTGCGCGGTCAGCCACTACGAGCGGCAGATGGATGACGCCTTCGCGTTGTTCGACACGCTCGGCATCGACGCGGTGAAGACCGGTTACGTCTGCGATGCCGGGCAGATCGAGCGGCAAGACGTGGCGAATGGATCGGTGCTGCGCGAGTGGCATGAAGGCCAGTGGATGAGCAACCATCACCTTCGCGTGGTGCGGGATGCGGCGAAGCATCGTGTCGCGATCAACGCGCACGAACCGATCAAGGACACCGGTCTGCGCCGCACGTATCCGAACTGGGTGTCGCGCGAAGGCGCGCGCGGGCAGGAGTTCAATGCCTGGGGCGATCCGCCGAACACGCCCGAACACGAAGTCACCCTGGTTTACACGCGCATGCTCGCCGGGCCGATGGATTACACGCCCGGCGTGGTCAGCCTGACCGGCAAGAACGGCCAGGAAATCGGCAGCACACTGGCGCGCCAATTGGCGTTGTACGTGGCGCTGTACAGCCCGATCCAGATGGCCGCCGACCTCCCGGAGCATTACGCGCAACATTCGGAAGCGTTCCGCTTCATCAAGGACGTGGCGGTGGATTGGGACGAAAGTCATCTGATTGCTGGCGAAGTGGGTGAGTACGCCGCCATCGCACGCAAGCAACGCGGCGGCGCGGATTGGTTCATCGGTGCGATCAATGATCGCCATGTGCGCAGCGTGCCATTGAAACTCGATTTCCTGGATGCCGGAACACGTTATCGCGCCGAGATCTATCGCGATGGCGAAGGCGCCGACTGGAAGGGCGCTGCGCGCTTTCGCTTCGTGCGCGAGGAACGCACGGTTGTGCGTGGCGACGTGCTCGATGCGTGGCTCGCGGGTGGTGGTGGCATCGCCGTGCGATTGGTGCCGCTGACACGCTGATCCGTGATGCATCCATTGCTGCGATTTTCGCGGCGCTGGACATTGTTGCGTTGCCGCATATCGGTGCCGATCGGTACCGATGTGCATGCCGATGCGCGTTTCAGGGGTCGCTCGATCATGCTGAAAGCAAGCGCTGGTGCGGGTTTCGCGGCTTCTTGCGATGGATTGCAATGAATACGTATGCAAGTTGGCGCGGCAGTGGAGTGACGCGACTACCATCGCGCCGTTCGTGTAAAGCCGTCACGGCATGCACGATGATCGAACGGCGAGGGACCGTTCGACACCTCATTCATTCCTGGAGGGGAAGATGGTGCAGTTGAAGCGAAACCTGTTGAGCGTGGCATTGGCTTCGGCCGCGATGATGCTTGCGGCGCAGGCACATGCGCAGTCCACGCCTGCCGCGGACCAGACCGAACAAGAAGCAGCGGCCGCGAAGAAGAGAGACGATGCGAAGAACCTCGACACTGTCGTGGTCACCGGCATCCGTGGCGGCATCGAACGCGCGATCGACACCAAGAAAAACGCGACGTCGATCGTCGAAGCGGTGTCGTCCGAGGATATCGGCAAACTGCCCGACATCAGCATCGCCGAATCGATCGCGCGACTGCCTGGCCTTGCCGCACAACGCGTTGCGGGTCGCGCGCAGGTGATCAGCGTGCGTGGCCTGTCGCCGGACTTCGCCACCACCTTGCTCAATGGACGCGAGCTGGTCAGTACCGGCGACAACCGCAGCGTCGAGTTCGACCAGTACCCGTCCGAGCTGATGGCCGGCGTAACGGTCTACAAGACCCCGGATGCCTCGATGGTCGGCCAGGGTCTGTCGGGCACGCTGGACATGCGCACCGTGCGCCCGCTGGATTACGACAAGTCCGTGTTCGCAATCAGCGGCCGCATGCAGCGCAATTCGCTCGGTTCTGCCGGAAATACGGATGCCGATGGCAATCGCTTCAACGTCAGCTACATCGGTCAGTCTTCGGATCGCCGGGTCGGATTCACCGTCGGTTACTCGCATTCCGATACGCCGATCCAGGAAAATCAGGTGGGTCTGTACGAGCCATGGCAGGCGATCGGTGACGGCTGGCGGCCGGGCGTCGCCGCCGGCACGTTCTACTCGGATGGCATCAAGGCCTTGCGTCGCACCGGCTACACCAAGCGCGATGGGGTGATGGCATCACTCGAGTTCCGCCCGTCCGATGCCTGGATCAGCACGCTGGATGCGTTCCACTCGAAGGCGACGCAGGAGGACACCGCGAATCAGTTCGAGGTCAACCTGGGCGACTACAACGGCGGGTTTGGGCGCATCAACATCACCAATCCGCAGATCAACGGCAATAACACCTTCACCGGCGGCACCGTCGCCAATCTGTATCCGCTGGTGCGCGGCATGTACAACAAGCGCGAAGACACGATCAAGGCGTTCGGCTGGAAGAACGAATTCTTCGTCGGTGGCACCACCATCGTGGCCGATGCCAGCTGGTCGAAGGCCAATCGCGACGAACTCAACCTGGAAAACAACACCCAGCTGGCACCGGTGCCGTCGCTGGATACGTTGGCACTGACCTACTCCAGCGATGGGTTCTCGCAGATGGTGCCGGGTCGGGATTATTCCGATGCCAGCAAGCTGTTCCTCCGCAATACGATCTACGGGTCGGGCTACGGCAAGACGCCCAAGGTCGAAGACGAGCTGCTCAGTCTCAAGCTGGGTGCAACGATGCCTGCGCCGGAGTCGATGGGCTGGCTATCCAGTATCGATTTCGGCGTCAATTACGCCGATCGCAGCAAAGCCAAACGCCAGCCTGAAGGCAACATCAACGTCGGGGCGCAGGGCGATACCGTGATCGGCTCCGAGTTCCAGTACGGGCTGGTCGACCTGGGGTTCGCGGGCATCGGTTACATCCCGTCATGGAACGTGCCGGGCGCGGTGGCCAAGTACATGACCTTCAATCCGGTCGAGAACCTGAACTACCTGATTCCGAAAGCGTGGACGGTGGACGAGACCATCCTGACCGGCTACCTGCGCGCGAACATCGACACGGAATTGGGCTCGGTGCCGGTGCGCGGCAACATAGGCCTGCAGATCCAGCAGGTCGACCAGTCGTCGGCTTCGAATTACTGGGATGCCTCGCGGCCGGCCGGTCAGGAAGTCCAGCCGATCAACCGTGGCAAGAAGTACACCGACGTGTTGCCGAGCATGAACCTGGCGTTCTCGTTGAGCGACGACCAGACCCTGCGCGTGGCGCTGGCCAGGCAGGTCGCGCGGCCACGTGTCGATCAGCTGCGCTCCTCACTGGAATTCGGCGTCGATACCAGCAAGCCGATCCCCGAGCCGGGCGCTGGCGGCGGCAATCCGGAACTGGATCCGTGGCGGGCCAACGCGCTGGATATTTCCTACGAGAAATATTTCGGCACCAAGGCCTATGTCGCGGCCGCCGTGTTCTACAAGCAGCTGAGCAGCTACATCTTCACCCAGCCGCGCGATGGTTATGACTTCACCGACCTCCTGGCGGGTTACGTGCTGCCTCCCGGTGTCACCACGCCACCAAAGACCACGGGTATCTACACCGCGCCCTACAACGGCAAGGGTGGCAAGTTGCAGGGCCTGGAACTCACCGCGTCGCTGCCGTTCAACCTGTGGTCGCAGGCGCTCGACGGCTTCGGCATCGTGGCCAGTGCGAGCTTCACGGACAGCAACATCAAGATCCGCGATCCGGAAAGCGCGTCCAGCGTCGGCAATGCCGACATCACGTTGCCGGGCTTGTCGGATCAGGTGTACAACCTGACCGCGTACTACGAGCGCAACGGCTTCGAGGCCCGCGTCAACAATCGTCGGCGTTCCGACTTCATCGGCGAGATCGGCGATTTCGCGGCGAACCGCAAATCGCGTTACGTGGTCGGCGAGAACATCACCGACGCGCAGATCGGCTACTCGTTCGGCGAAGGCCGGCTGAAGGGTCTGGGCCTGCAACTGCAGGTCAGCAATCTCACCAACGAGTCGTATCGCACGTACGCCGGCGACAAGGATCGTCCGCTCGAGCACATCGAGTGGGGCCGCACCGTGCTGCTCGGAGTCAGCTACAAGTTCTGATTGCCCTCCCTCCCGGGTGGCAACCGGCCCCCGCCTCGCAAGAGGCGGGGGTTTTCATTTGCGGATTGCAGAACGTGCATGTAGAAGCCGGCACGCAGCCGGCTTTTACGTTTGACCAGGCGAGTGTCGCCGTCGTGCTGCCTCAGCGTTTCAGCGAAGCGGCCTCGGCGGCCAGCGCACCGATGCGTGCCCAGTCGCCCGCCTTCACCGCATCTGCCGGCACCATCCACGAACCGCCGACGCAGGCGACGTTCGGCAATGCGAGATAGGCGGGGGCCTTCGCCGCATCGATGCCACCGGTGGGGCAGAACCGCGCCATCGGCAGCGGTCCACCGAAGCCTTTCAATGCGCCGATGCCGCCGCTGGATTCGGCCGGGAAGAACTTGAACCGCCGCCAACCATGTTCCATTCCGCGCATCAGTTCGCTGGCGGTGGCGATGCCCGGGATCAGCGGCGTGCGGCTGGCTTTCGCGGCATCGAACAGCGCGTCGGTGGCACCGGGCGAGATCGCGAAGCGCGCGCCGGCATCGGCGACGTTGGCGAGATCGGTGGCCGACAGCACGGTGCCGGCACCGACGCAGGCCTGCGGCAATTCGCGCGCGACCAGGGCGATGGCATCCAGGGCGCAGGCGGTGCGCAGGGTGATCTCCAGCACCGGCAGGCCGTTGTCCGCGAGCGCGCGGCACAGCGGCAGCGCGTCCTCGATGCGGTCGATGGCGAGCACCGGGATCACCGGGGCAAGGTCGAACACGGCATCGACCAGTTGGCTATGGCGGGCGGTATCGAACATCGGACTCAGAACTCCTTGGCGCGCAGTGCGGTGGCGGCACCGAGCAGGCCGGGATGGGGATGGGTGATGACGTGGATCGGCACCGATTCCAGCAGCGCGGCCATGCGGCCCTTGGCCAGGAAACGCTCGCGGAACGCGCTGGCGCGCAGGAACGGGATGAAGCGCGGGATGATGCCGCCGGCGATCACCACCGTGCGCGCACCGTGGATGAGCGCGCAGTCGCCGGCCACGCTGCCCAACACCGAGCAGAACCGTGCGAGTGTGCGCCGCGCGGCCTGATCATGTCCTTCCAGCGCGGCGGCGACGATCTCCGCAGGTTCGCGCAGTGCCGGCTTGAGCAGTGATGTTTCACCCGGAAGCAGCGACGGTCCCGGCAGCACCGCGCTGGCACCGCGCAGGACCACATCGATTTCGGACAATCCCTTGCCGCACAGCAGGCGTTCGGTCGAGGTGCGGCCGTGCTGTGCGGTGAGCCAGGCGGAGATCGCGCGTTCCTCGTCGCCGACCGGCGAGAACCCGACATGGCCGCCTTCGGTTTCGACCGCATGCCAGCCGTGCTCGTGCGAGCCGACGATCAGGGCAACGCCCAGGCCAGTGCCCGGGCCGAGCACGCTGATCGGGCCGCGCAGCGGCGATGGAGCCTGCCCTGATGAGCCTGCCGAAGGGCCATGCAGGGTCACCAGGTGTTCCGGCTGCAGCGCCGGGATCGCCCAAGCGACCGCCCCGAAGTCGTTGAGCATGCGCAATTCGTCGAGCCCCAGCGTGCGCTGCAATTCGCTGCGGCTGAACGACCAGGCGCGATTGGTCAGACGGATCTCGTCGCTGCCGACCGGGCAGGCGACCGCCAGCGCGGCCCGCGCCGGCCTGGCGCTGACGCCGGACAGGTAGTGCTCGATCGCGTGCTGCATGCTTGCGAAGTCCGCATTCGGCAGCGACTTCGATTCCAGCAATTCGATGGTCGGCGACGACAGGTCGGTCAGCGCGAATCGCGCATTGGTACCACCGATGTGACCGACCAGCGCGAGCGAGTTTTCGCTCATGGCCTGCCCTCGTCCTCGTCGAGGAACAGCGCGCATGCGCCCTGTTCGGCGGAGCCGACCTGCTTGCGCATCATCGCGAACAACTCGCGGCCATGGCCGATGTGGTTGTCGGCCAGTGCAGGGCGCACGGCCTCGCGTGCGGCCCAGGTGTCGGCATCGACCAATGCTTCCATCGTGCCGGCGTCGCCATCGATGCGGACGATGTCGCCCTCGCGCAGTTTCGACAGCGGGCCGGCATCGGCGGCTTCCGGAGTGACGTGGATCGCCGCCAGCACCTTGCCCGACGCACCGGACATGCGGCCGTCGGTGAGCAGGGCGACGCGTTGGCCGCGATCCTGCAAGGCGGCCAGCGTCGGGGTGAGCTTGTGCAATTCGGGCATGCCGTTCGCGCGCGGGCCCTGGCCGCGCACGACTGCGACGAAATCCCCCGCGAAGCCATCGCGCTTGTCGAGTTGTCCGGCCTTGAACGCGGCCAGTAATGCGTCCTGCGATTCGAAGATGCGTGCCGGTGCTTCGATGCGGCGCAATTCGGGGGCGACCGCGGAAATCTTGACCACCGCGCGGCCGAGGTTGCCCTGCAGGCAGCGCAGGCCGCCTTCGCTGTCGAACGGCGCGGCCACGCCACGCACCACGTTGTCGTCCAACGACGTGGCCGGCGCGTTGCGCCAACGCAAGGTCAGGTCGTCGAGCCACGGTTGCATCGCCTGCTGGCGCAAGTCGCCGCCGTGCACGCAGGCGACATCGCCATGCAGCAGGCCGGCATCCAGCAGCTCGTTGATCACCAGGCCCAGGCCGCCGGCGGCCTCGAAATGATTCACGTCGGCGGATCCGTTCGGATACACGCGCGCCAGCAGCGGCGTGGCCTGCGAGAGTTCGTCGAGATCGGTCCAGTCGATCAGCACGCCGGCCGCGCGCGCCATCGCGACGAGATGCAGCGCGTGATTGGTGGAGCCGCCGGTGGCGGCCAACCCGACCATTGCGTTGACGATGGCTTTCTCGTCGATGGTGCGCGCCAGCGGTCGGTAATCGTTGCCGAGCGCGGTGATGCGCAGCGACTGTTCCGTGGCGGCCACGGTCAGCGCATCGCGCAGCGGCGTGTTCGGCGGGACGAAGGCGCTGCCCGGCATGTGCAGGCCCATCACTTCCATCAGCATCTGGTTGGAATTGGCGGTGCCGTAGAACGTGCAGGTGCCGGGCGAGTGATACGACGCCGCTTCGGCTTCGAGCAACTCGTCACGACTTGCCTGGCCCAATGCGTAACGCTGGCGAACCTCGGCCTTCTGCTTGTTGGGGATTCCGGACGGCATCGGTCCGGCAGGGATGAAGATGACCGGCAAATGCCCGTAGCTCAACGCGCCGATCAGCAGGCCGGGCACGATCTTGTCGCACACGCCCAGGCACAGCACCGCATCGAACATGTCGTGCGACAGCGAGATTGCGGTGGCCATGGCGATGGCGTCGCGCGAGAACAGCGACAGCTCCATGCCGGTGCGGCCCTGGGTGACGCCGTCGCACATCGCCGGCACGCCGCCCGCGACCTGCGCGCTGCCGCCGGCATTGCGCGCGGCCATGCGGATCAGCGTGGGGTAGTGCTCCATCGGCTGATGCGCGCTGAGCATGTCGTTGTACGACGTGATGATGCCGATGTTGCCGCCGGCACCTTCGCGCAACATCGGCTTGTCCACGCCCGATGCGGCGAAGCCATGCGCCAGGTTGCCGCAGGACAGTTCGCGCCGCGCCGGGCCGGCCTCGCGCGCCGCGTCCATCCGCGCCAGGTAGTCGCCACGCAGGCGCCGGCTGCGGTCGGCGATGCGCGAGGTGACACGCTCGATGGCGGGAAGCAGGGGCATCGTTCAAGGACTCCAGTGGATGTGGACGTGGCGACCGGGCGCATGCAACAGCGTGGTCACCGGGAAGGCGCAATCGGGATCTGCTTGTGCCTGTCGCAACACCACGCGCTTGTCGGCACCGGTGACGACCAGATGGATGTCGCGCGCATGCAGCAGTCGCGGCAGGGTCAGGCTGATCCGCGCGAACGGCGCTTCCGGCGGCAGCGGGTCGGGCAGGGTGGCGATGGCGTCGATGCCGGATGCCGTCGCAAGCCCCTCGGCCAGGTTTTCCGCGCCGGGAAACAGCGAGGCGAAATGGCCATCCGCGCCCATGCCCAGCAGCACCGCATCGAACGGTTGCGGATTCACCGCGAGCAATGCGCGCGATTGCGCAAGCGAGGCATCGACATCGCCATCCTCACGGGTGAGTGCATTCGGGACGATGTTGGCATCGGCGGCGAATGCCTCGCGCAGCGCGCGCAGGTTGCAGGCCGGGTGGTCGTGCGGCACGCAGCGTTCGTCGGTGGGGATCGCACTGACCACGCCACCCAGATTCGCAGCGGCGAGTTGCGCGTACACCGGCAACGGCGTGCGTCCGCCCGCGAGCGCCAACCAGGCCTGCCCGCGTGCGTGGATGGCGGTGCGGCAGGCATCGACGAACGCCTCGGTCACGTGCGAGACGAGCGCAGCGACATCGGCATGGTCGTGTTCGATCCACGGCATTTCGTTATTCCCGCCAGCCGTGGCCGTGGCGTTCGGTCAGCGAGACCGCCGCGCCCGGACCCCAGGTGCCGGCCGGGTACGGCCTTGGCGTGATCCCCGCCGCGCGCCAGCCATCGGCGATCGCATCGACCCATTGCCACGCGGCTTCGGTTTCGTCGCGGCGCACGAACAGGGTGCCGTTGCCTTCGATCGCATCCAGGTACAGGCGTTCGTAGGCGATGCGCTTGCGCGCGTTGGCGAACTCCTCGTGGAAGTCCAGGTCCAGGCCGACCTGCGACAAGCGCAGGCCACTGCGGTCGAGCCCCGGTGTCTTCGCCATCAGGTCGAGTTCGATGCGCTCTTCCGGCTGCAGGCGAATCAACAAGCCGTTGGGCTGCATGTCGCTGGCGGTACGGCCACCGAAGATCGAATACGGCACCTTGCGGAACTGGATGTAGATCTCGGTGCTGCGCGAGGGCAGCCGCTTGCCGGTGCGCAGGTAGAACGGCACGCCGGACCAACGCCAGTTGTCCACGTGCGCGCGCAGGGCGACGAAGGTTTCGGTGCGGCTGCTGCGACCCAGTTCGTCCGCGTAGCCGGGGACCGCGACGCCGTCGCTGGCACCCGCGGTGTACTGCCCGGCGACCGATTCGTGCGCGACCTGTTCGCGACCGATCGGGCGCAGCGAGCGCAGCACCTTGATCTTCTCGTTGCGCACCGCGGTCGGGTCGAACTTGGCCGGCGGCTCCATCGCCACCAGGCACAGCAGTTGCAGCAGATGGTTCTGCAGCATGTCGCGCAGCGCACCGGAATCGTCGTAGTAATCGCCACGCCCTTCGACGCCGACGGTCTCGCCGACGGTGATCTGCACCTGCTCGATATGCCGCGCATTCCACAGCGGTTCGAACAATGCATTGCCGAAGCGCAAGGCGATCAGGTTCTGCACGCCTTCCTTGCCCAGGTAGTGATCGACGCGGTAAATCCGCTCCTCGTCGAAGGCCATGGCAACGCTGTCATTTATCGCGATGGCAGAAGCGAGGTCCTTGCCGATCGGCTTCTCCAGCATCACGCGAGTGCCGGCACCGGCAGCACCGTGCGCAGCAAGGGACTGGCAGGCGGGACCGTAGAATTTCGGCGCGGTACTCATGTGATACAGCACGTCGCCGTCGCGCAGCGCTTGCACCTTCGACGCCAGCGCGGCCATCGAGGCATCGTCGTCGACGCTTGCCGCGGCATAGTCGAGTCGATCCAGCAAACCGCGCAGCGCGGCATCGTTGCGTTCCGCTGCGGCAATGCGGTCGGCGATGCTGGCCGAGACGAGGTTGGCGAAGCCTTCGCGGTCGAGTTCGCTGCGCGCGGTACCCAGGATGCGCAGGTTCGCCGGCAACAGCTGCTCGGCCTGCAGGCTGTACAGCGAGGGCAGCAGCATGCGCCGCGCGAGGTCGCCGGTGGCGCCGAAGATGGTCAGTAGCGAAGCGGGCGCGGCATGCGTCACGGATGGGTTCCGGCGTGGGGAACCCGAAGCTTAATACGGCTGCGCCGCGGATGTCGCAGTGGTTTCGTTTCCAACGTTCGCCGAGGTATGGCGGGTGGAGATCATTCATGTAGGCAGTACGCATAGGTATGTCGCGCAGCTGCCCTTTAGAATCGTTGCTCTAGTCGTCCAGGGCCCCGCAATGACGCGTCTTTCCTCGTTGGATCGTGAGCAACTGCTGGCTTGCGCCCGTGGTGAATTGTTCGGCGAAGGCAATGCCCGCTTGCCAGCACCGCCGATGCTCATGTTCGATCGCATCACCCACATCAGCGATGACGGCGGCGCGCACGGCAAGGGCTTCATCCGCGCCGAACTCGACATCCACCCGGACCTGTGGTTCTTCGGCTGCCACTTCCTCGGCGACCCGGTGATGCCCGGTTGCCTGGGGTGGATGCGATGTGGCAACTCACCGGCTTCTTCCTGCCGTGGCTGGGCGAAACCGGCCGTGGCCGCGCACTGGGCGCCGGCGAGATCAAGTTCACCGGGCAAGTGCTGCCGGACGCCAAGGTGGTCAGCTACGAGATCGACATCCGCCGCCTGCTGCGCGGGCGCCTGCGCCTGGTCGTCGCCGACGGCCGCACCTACGTGGATGGCCGCGAGATCTACACCGCCCGCGACATGCGCGTGGGCCTGTTCCAGTCGACGGAGGCCATGTGAGTACGACGATGCGCCGCGTGGTGGTGACCGGCATGGGCATCGCGTCCTGCCTGGGCAATGATCTCGAAACGGTGTCGTCGGCGCTGCGCGCCAGCCGGCCGGGCATCCGCTTCCTCCCCGACCACGCCGAGCACGGATTGCGCAGTCAGGTCGGCGGTGCCGTCGACCTCGACCTCGATGCGGTGATCGATCGCAAGCTCAAGCGTTTCATGAGCGATGCCGCCGCATACAGTTACGTGTCGCTGCGCGACGCGATCAAAGATGCCGGCCTCGACGAGTCGCAAACCAGCGATCCGCGCACCGGCCTGATCGCCGGTTCCGGTGGCGGATCCAGTCGCTGGCAGGTGGAAACCGCCGACTTGCTGCGCGATCGCGGCGTGCGCAAGGTCGGTCCGTACATGGTGCCGCGGACGATGTGTTCGACGGTCTCGGCCAACCTCGCCACTGCGTTCAAGATCAAGGGTCTCAGCTATTCGCTGTCCGCTGCCTGCGCGACCTCCGCGCACTGCATCGGCGCGGCCGCCGACCTGATCCACCACGGTGCGCAGGACATCATGTTCGCCGGTGGCGGCGAAGACCTGGACTGGACCATGAGCGTGATGTTCGACGCGATGGGTGCCTTGTCCACCAGCTTCAACGAGACGCCGGCCACGGCATCGCGTCCCTACGACACCAACCGCGACGGTTTCGTCATCGCCGGCGGCGGCGGCATGCTGGTGCTGGAAGACTACGAACACGCGAAGGCACGCGGCGCGCATATCCACGCCGAGCTGATCGGCTACGGCGTGACCAGCGACGGTGCCGACATGGTCGCGCCGAGCGGTGAGGGCGCGGTGCGTTGCATGCGCATGGCGATGGCAGGCATCGACCGTCCGATCGATTACCTGAACACCCACGGCACCTCGACCCCGCTCGGCGACATCACCGAATTGAACGCGGTGCGCGAAGTATTCGGCGATGCGGTGCCGCCGCTGTCGTCGACCAAGGCGCTGTCCGGCCATTCCCTGGGCGCGGCCAGCGTGCACGAGGCGATCTACAGCCTGCTGATGCTGCGCGACGGCTTCATCGCCGGTTCGGCGAACATCGAGACGCTCGATCCGCGTTGCGAGGGCTTTCCGATCGTGCGCGAAAGCCGCGATGCGGAATTGGACACGGTGATGTCGAACAGCTTCGGCTTCGGCGGCACCAATGCCGCAGTGGTGTTCGCGCGGATATGAGCGATCAGCGCAGCAGCCAGTCGGCCGTTGCGTCGGGGGTCTTGATCCACGCGTAATGGTCAGCCACGGTGCCGGCCGCCGCAGCATCGAAATGCCCTGCGGTCAGCTTCGCATTCGGCAATTTGCCGGTGAGGAAGGCCGTCGATACCGGCGGTGCCAGCCAGTCTTTATCGTAGGTCAGCGCGCGCAGCTCGCCGGTGAAGCGCGCCATGCCGGCTTCGAGGTCCACATCGACACCGGGCGCGGCGTAATGGCCACTGATCGCGATGCGTGCCCAATCGGCGATCACGCTGCGCGCCTCGTTGCCGCCAAAGCCGATCCGTCGACCCGGCATGAAGCCATTGCGTGCGGCCAGCCAGCGCATGAACTGATAGGCGGGCAGCAGGCCCCAGCGCTTCGGTGCGGCGAACTCGCGCCAGTACGGCGCACCGCTGGCGACCAGCCACAACGCATCCGCGCTGTCCGGATGCAGGCCCAACTGGCAGCACGACATCTGCCCGCCGAGACTGTGGCCACCGACGATGCGACGGAGGCCGGGCGCATGCGCATCCGCCATCGCCTGGCTGGCGGTGAGGTCGGCGAGCAATTCGCGATAACCCCAGTCGTTCCCCCGCGAGGCGCGCAGGTTGCTGGAACCGATCCCGCGCCATTCGTGCAGGAATACGGCCATCCCGCGTGCAGCCAATGCATCCGCGAACGGCAGGTAATGGCGCGCGGGCATGCCCATGCCGGCCAGCCACAGCACACGCCCGCGTGGCGCGTCGGGGATGCGCGCGATCAATTCGCAACGATGGCCATCGCCGGTCTCCACCGGCAGTTCAAGCGCCTGCATCAGCGCGCCGCCGCGCCGAAGTGATCGAGCACCACCACGTCGCCGCGACCCGGCCGGTAGCCGCCACGCAGCGCGCGTTCGATGTAGTCGGTGGCAGCTTCCACCGCAGCAGGCATCGACATGCCCCGGCACAGGTTGGCGGCGATCGAGGAGGCAAGCGTGCAGCCGGTGCCGTGGCCTTCCAGCGCGAGCCTGTCGTGGATGAACTCCGCGTCGACCACACCATCGTCGTAGCGGTCGATCACGGTCTCGCCTTCATCGAGATGGCCGCCTTTCAGCAGCACGGCCCTCGCGCCCATCGCGCGCAGCGCAGCGATGGCGGCGACCGCGTCGTCGGCATTCGCGATGGCCTGTCCGGTCAGTAGTTCCGCTTCCGGGATATTCGGCGTGACGATGCTGGCCAGTGGCAGCAGTCGCCTGCGCAGCGCGTGCAGCGCGTCATCGGCCAGCAACTTCGCGCCGCTGGTGGCGACCATCACCGGGTCCAGCACCACGTGCGGTGGTCGATGAGCTTCCAGCGCGTCAGCGACGCAGCCGATCACTTCGGCAGTGGCGAGCATCCCGATCTTCACCGCGCCGATATCGAAGTCATCGAAACACGCGTCGAGCTGCGCACGCAGGAAGCCGACATCCGGCACGTGCACGGCGGTCACGCCGCGGGTGTGCTGCGCGGTCAGCGCGGCGACCGCCGTGAGGCCATGCACGCGATGCGCGGCGAAGGTCTTGAGGTCGGCCTGGAGGCCGGCGCCACCACCGGAATCGGAACCGGCGATGGTCAGCGCGCTGTACGGGCGGTTGTCCTGCATCCGCCTATTGTGCCGGAGCCGGCGCAGGCAGGCGGGTGAGGCGCTCCGCCAGCTTCAGGGCGTGCTCGAAGTCGGGCGCGAGGTGCATGTGGCCGGGATCGGCATGCGTCTGCATCCGCGCAAGCACGCGATTCGGCTGCTCCTGCAGGCCGGAGATGACCAGCGCGATGCCCTTGCGCTGGCAGCGGTCTGCCAGCTTCTTCAGCGCGTGCACGCCACTTGCGTCCAGGACAGGGACCAGGCGCATGCGCAGGATGAACACCTTCGGCGGCGCCCGGAACTGGTCCAGCAGGTTGTCCAGCCGGTTCGCCGTGCCGAAGAACAGCGGTCCGCTGATCTGGTAGACCTCGACGCCTTTCGGCAGGCGGGCGCGTTGCTCGTCATCACCGGCCTGGTCCACGCCCGAGCTCACTTCCATCGCCTCGGACATCCGGAACATGAAGACGAACGCGGCGACCACGATGCCGACCTCGATCGCGATGGTGAGGTCCATGAACACCGTCAGCAGGAACGTGAGCAACAACACCAGGCGGTCGCCCTTCGGCGCCGACAGCGTGTTGCGGAAGGCCTCGTGCTCACTCATGTTCCAAGCCACCACCAGCAGCACCGCCGCCAGTGCTGCCAGCGGGACATGGCGCATCAGCGGCGCGAGCAAGAGCATGAACAGCAGCAGGTAGCAGGCATGCAGGATGCCGGCGACCGGGCTGCGGCCCCCCGCGCGGATATTGGTCGCTGTGCGCGCGAGGGCGCCGGTCGCGGGCAGGCCCCGAACAGCGCCGATCCGACATTGGCGATGCCCTGTGCCACCAGTTCGCCGTTCGAGCGATGCCTCCCGCCGGTCATGCCGTCGGCAACGACCGCGGACAGCAGCGATTCCACGCCAGACAGGAACGCGATGGTGAACGCGCTGGGCAGCATCTCGAACGTGCGCTCGAACGGGATGTGCGGGATCGCGAAGGTGGGCAGGGCGGATGGCAGCTCGCCGAAGCGGGTGCCGATGGTCTCCGCCGGCAGGGCGAAGGCCATGCTGGCCAGCGTGCATGCCAGCAGCGCGATCAGGAACCCTGGCCAGCTCGGCTTCCAGCGCCGCAGGGCCACGATCACCACCAGTCCGAGCACGGTCAGCGCCACCGCGGCCGGTTGGGTGGTGGCCATGTGCTTGCCATACGCCATCCAGCGCGCAAGGAACTCGGCGGGCACCGCGTCCATGCGCAGGCCGAGCACGTCCTTGACCTGGCTGGAGAAGATGCTCACCGCGATGCCGGCGGTAAAGCCGGTGATCACCGGCTGCGGCATGTATTTCATCAGCGTACCGAGCCGCAGCAGGCCGGCGCCGATCAGCATCAGCCCGGCCATCAGCGTGCACAGGATCAGGCCGCCGTAGCCGAACTTCTGGATGACCACGAACACCACCGGGATGAAGGCGGCGGTAGGCCCGCCGATCTGCACCCGAGACCCGCCGAACACCGAGATCAGGAAGCCGGCGATGATCGCCGTGTGCAGGCCTCTTTCCGGCGTGGTGCCGCTGGCGATCGCCAATGCCATCGCCAGCGGCAGCGCGACGATCGCCACGGTCAGGCCGGCGATCGCGTCCGCCTTGAAGGTCTGCAGGCCATAGCCTTCGCGCAGCACCGTCAGCAGCTTCGGCTCGAACATGCCGTGCCACGCGCGCCGGGCCGCTTCCAAGCGTGCGGCCATTACTGCGGTTCCTTCAGTCGCACCCCGCGGCCGCGTCCCTGGCTAGGGTTCTCGTTGCCGATGAGTTCCAGGCCGGCCGCGTCCAGTGCGTCGATGATCTTGGTCAGGGTGGCGACCACGCCGCGCACGTTGCCGTGGCTGCTTTCCATGCGCTGGATGGTGGGCACCGACACGCCCGCCATCTCCGCGAGCTGCTTCTGGTCGATGCCGAGCAGGGCGCGGGCGGCGCGCATCTGGGTCGAACTGATCATGGGCGGCTTCCGTCGGGAAAGGCATGATCATCAAGCTTCAGACAAGCTTGTACAACTTCAGAATATCTATATTGATATCTGAGATATCAAATATTGCTGGGTGATTAGAACCTGTCCTAGGCGCGGTGGGCCAGCCGCGAATCGCCGCCGCCACTCGTGCCGGAACCGCCCTCCCGCGTGTGGCCGGGGCGCGCCCGCAAACGGTAGGTAATGGCGCGTGGGCATGCCCATGCCCCTGCCGGCCAGCCACAGCCCGTGTTCGGGCGGGGCCGCGGGAATGCGGGTGATCAGGTCGCAACGGTGGCCATCGCCGTTCTCGACCGTCAGCTCAAGCGTCTGCATCAGTGCGGCTGCAGCGTGGTCGGCATTCGCGATGGCAGGGTCAGTGAGCATTTCGAGTTAGCGAATATTCGGGGTGACGATGCTCGCCCCTGGCAGCGGCCGCATGCGCAGGGCATGCGTGGCGCCAAGCTTCCGAATGCAATTACCAGATCAATATGCGCAGGTCCTGGGCATCGTCATTCAGTTTTTCACGAACATCATGCCGGCCCGTTCCAGCGAGGCTCCTCCCTCGTAAACCCGGCTTTTTTCGCACAGGAGGTCCTCATCGGCGAGCAGTTCCAATGCCGCGTCCAGCAGGCGGTACTCGATGCTGCCCATGAAGTGGGACTTGGTCGCCAGGGAATCGCGCACGCGAGGCCTGAGATCGGGGCCGTATTTCAGGTGCGCCAAAGCCAGTTGCATTGATGACGGCGGGGTCCGGTTACAGCTGTGGGCGTTCAGGTAAACCACGCCATTGCCCGTCTTGGCGAGCGGCGTCTTCCACAATGCCGGCAATGCGTAATTCTGGCCTTCGTATATGGCGCGATGCCGGGTTGGATGCCGTTCAAGCAGCATTTGCTGCAAGCGCCAGCGAATCCCGGCGGCGCGTTTTTTCGGTCGCCCATCATCGCGGCGTTCGAAGGTCGGGTCCTGGTCGAACCAGAGCGGGGCCTGCAGCGGCGGGGCGTCCAGTGGGACATGGAAAGCGTCACACAGCCGGCGTGGATAGAGTTCCACCATCTCGGCCAGCATGCACGGCCAGCCCTGACGGTCCAGGTGCGCAAGCAGGCCGTGGGCGCCCAGCAGTCCGTCGAAGCGCGAAGGCAACAGCAGGAATTCATCCGCGTCGACGCCCACCACCCAACGATCGGTGCCCAATGTGGCGGGGATCGCATTGCGTACGTGGTGGAGCAATTTCTCGCCGTTGGCCAGCATCTCGCTGAAGCCGGCAGGCGTGGCCCAGACAGTGCAGTCGGGTTGTTCGAGCAGGAACTCGCGGGTACCGTCGCTGGAGTTGTCGTCGAGGATGTGGAAATCCTCCACGCCCAGTGCGCGGTAATGGTCGAGGAAATGCGGCAGCAGGCAGGATTCGTTGCGCATGATCGCGAATACCGCTGGCCCACCGGTATCCCGGTGCCGGCGCAGCGTCCGCAGTTGGGCGTCGCGCCGCAGCGACGGAGCGCGCGGAAGCATTGGTGCGACGGTTAGTGCGCGAGCGATGGATTGCAGGCCGGCATCCGCGCTCGGGGCGGCTACTTCCTGCAATTCCATGCTGCAACGTCGGGCAGCACCCCAGGCGGGCAGAGTTCCCTGCCCTTGGTTTTCGCTGCACCACAGGGTCAAGGTGCTGGCAGGCACGGGAAACCCCTCGCGTGCAATGGACTCGACGGTGGCCAGAACCAGCAGTGCATTGCAGCTGCGCTGAGCCAGCATGCGCGCAGTACGGTCGTGCAGGCCGGATTCGGCTAGCGTGAGTTGCAGTCCATCGAGCGTGGCCCACTCGTTGCCGACGATGCCGAGGCCGGGTACCTGGAAGTCGGCGGTCGCCAACGCGCGCAGGGACGAGGCGTCGTCGTCCACTACCACAACGGTCGCGATCGCCCCCAGTCCGTCCCCGAGTACCAGTGCGCCCAAGGCTTCCTCACTGTAGCCATGATCCGCGAGATGGAGATCGAGTCCGGGTGTGGTGTTGACCTCGATGATGGCGCCACCGGCGACCTCAGGCGAAAGCGAGATGTCCGAGCACAGGTAGTCGATCCCGATCGAGGCCATCCCGAGGTTCGCGGCAATTGCCTCCGCCATGCGGCGGATATGCGGATGTACCTGCTGCAACACGTCGGTTGCTCCGCCGCCAGTGGACACATTGGCATTGCCGCGCAGCGCGACGCGCCGGTCAACGGTGGGAATGGCGTTCCAGTCCAGTCCTTGTGCAGCGAGGTAGCGATCGATGAGGAGTTCGCGTTTCACCTGCTGCAGATAACGGGCGGTCATCGGATCGGCAAGGCGATTCGCGTTCAGGCGGGCAACGAGTTGCGCCACGCTGGCGCGCCCGTCGCCTACGATCGTGGGGGGATTGCGTCGCGTGGCGGCAACCAGTTGGCCATGCAGCACGAGCAGGCGATGATCGTCACCTGGCACCAGTTGTTGCACGATCACCGGCAGTGCGCTGAGCGCGCGCTTCCGAGAAGGCGCGGCGCAGCCCCTCGCTGTCGCGGATCCCGACGGCGACGCCCTTGCCCTTGCCGCGATCGGCGGGCTTCACCACGAGCGGCCAACCGAGTTGCTGCGCCGCCGAGAGCGCCTGTTCGGCGGTTTCCGCCTGGACTTGGCGAGGCATCGCGAATCCGAGACGGGGCAGCAAATCGTGCGTGAGCAGCTTGTTGCGCGCGATTCGTGTGCCGGTCAGCGAATCGTCCAGCGGGGTGGCCTCCAGGAAACAGCGCGAACGCCTGCCCAGGCCGTACTGCCAGGTGCGGTTGCCGAAAGGGGAGGGCGCGAACGGAATGCCCGTGTCCGCGGCGCCGATCATCAGCACGCGTGCGATATAGTCGGGATGCAAGGTGCCGCACTGGTCGAGCAGGGTGCCCACCTGCGCCACGAGCCTGTTGCAGGCGAGGGCATCCATGCCATCCAGCCGCACGGCGTTCAGGCCCAGCGCCAAGGCATTGGCCGACAGCTTCGGGACATGAGTCCCCACCCACAAGTGCAGGACGGTTGCCGTTGCACGGGTCGCACCCGCGTCGAGTACAACGCCTCTTCGAGAATTCAGCAGGCCACGTGCCCAGTAGGTGGCGACGAGCGCCAATGCCTGCCCGGGCAGCACGAAGTCTAGGGAAGGCAGGCCGTCTAGCCAACCGGGATACGCATCCCCCAGGCGCGCAACGACGTGCACCACGTGCGCGTCGTCGACGTTGTCTCCGCACCAGTCCAGCGGCAGGTTGATCGAGACGGTGGGTCCATTGGCATGGGTGGTCGCGCCCGGGTGATGCCTGAATTGCAGACCAGCAAGATACATTGCCATCTCGAGTGACCAGATCGCGGCTTACAGGATCTCGGAGGCGAAGTCCGCCAACCGCGAACGCTCGCCGCGGCGCAAGGTCACGTGGGCGCTGTGCGCCCAGGCCTTGAAGCGGTCGACCGCGTAGGTCAGGCCCGAGGTGGTCTCGGTGAGGTAGGGCGTGTCGATCTGCTCGACGTTGCCCAGGCAGATGATCTTGGTGCCGGGCCCCGCGCGGGTAATCAGGGTCTTCATCTGCTTCGGCGTGAGGTTTTGCGCCTCGTCGAGGATCAGGTAGCGCGACAGGAAGGTGCGCCCGCGCATGAAGTTCATCGAGCGGATCTTGATTCGCGACGCCAGCAGGTCGTTGGTCGCCGCGCGCCCCCAGGCGCCACCGTCCTGGTTGTGGGTGAGCACTTCCAGGTTGTCGGTCAGCGCGCCCATCCACGGCGTCATCTTTTCCTCCTCGGTGCCGGGCAGGAAGCCGATGTCCTCGCCCACGCTGACCGTGGCGCGGGTCATGATGATCTCGCGGTAGCGCTGCGCATCCATGGTCTGCGCCAGGCCCGCGGCCAGCGCCAGCAGGGTCTTGCCGGTACCGGCGGTGCCGAGCAGGCTGACGAAGTCGATCTCCGGGTCCATCAGCGCGTTCAGCGCGAAGTTCTGCTCGCGGTTGCGGGCCAGGATGCCCCACACCGCGTGCTGGCTGTGGCGGAAGTCGTCGACGATCTGCAGGGTGACCCTGGTGTCGTCGACCCGCGCGACCTTCATCTCCGCATCGTCGTCGCCGGGCAGGTAGACGAACTGGTTCGGATACCAGTCGTCATCCTCGGTGCGCGCGATCTCGTAGAACGTGCGGCCCTTTTCGGTCCACGAACGCAATTCCTTGCCGTGGCGTTCCCAGAAATCCGCCGGCAATGCAGTGGCGCCGGTGTACAGCAGGCTGAAATCGTCCAGCGCGCGGTCGTTCTCGTAGTCCTCGCTGACGATCCCGGCGATCGACGCCTTGATCCGCAGGTTGATGTCCTTCGACACGAACACCACTGGCGCGCCTGGCTCCGATTCCTTCAGGGCCAGGATCGCGCCGAGGATGTGGTTGTCCGGGATCACCGCGCCGAAGCGCTTGCCGGCATCGAAATCGCCGGTCTGGAAGCGCAACCGGCCCACGCTGTCCGCGCCGCGCAGCTGCAATCCGTGCGGACGGGCGAGGGCGACGCCATTGTGGACGTCGGGGCTGCCGTGCGCTTCGATCAGCTCGTTGAGGAAGCGGCTGACCTGGCGTGCGTTGCGGCTGGCTTCGCTGGTGCCCTTCTTGCCGTTGTCCAGCTCTTCCATCACCTGCATCGGCAGGTACACATCGTGTTCCTCGAACTTGAACAGCGCGGTCGGGTCGTGCATCAACACATTGGTGTCGAGGACGTAGATGCGCTTGCTTCGCGTCATGCGTGGATTCCTGCGGTCGGACAGCGATGGGCCATCGCGTCCCGCGGGGCGGGGCGATGATGGGCACGGGAAACAGGGTTGGTCACTTGGCGTTTGCGGCCTTCAACGCGTCAAGCACGGCTTGCGCGTGACCCGGGACTTTCACCGGTTGCCATGTCTGACGGATGACGCCAGCGGGATCGATCAGGAAGGTGCTGCGGACGATGCCGATGTACTCGCGGCCGTAGAGTTTCTTCGGCTGGATCACGCCGAACGCGTTGCAGACGGTTTCGTCGGCATCGCTCACCAGGTCGAACTTGAAGCCCTGCTTCGCACAGAAATTCTGATGCGACTTCAGCGAATCCTTCGAAACGCCGAGCACCACGGCGCCCGCACGCTTGAATGCGGGCAACAGCGCATTGAAGTCCTGGCCTTCGGTGGTGCAGGCCGGCGTCGAGTCTTTCGGGTAGAAGTACAACACCAGCCACTTGCCGGCGTAATCGCCAAGCGAGGCCGGCTGGTCGCCGGTGAGCGAGAGCGGGAGGTCGGGGACGCGGTCGCCGGTATCGAGCATCGGACTCAGTACTTCATTGGATCCATGATGGCGTCGAGGTTCAGGTGGTCGCAGAACTCGAGGAAGTCGTCGCGCAGCGCGGCGATGTGCATGTCGGCCGGGATCCCGATGGTCAGTTGCGCCGAGAACATGTCGGCACCGGTCTGCATCGCCCGGTAGCGCGAACAGTGCAGGCTTTCGATGGTGATGCCCTGTTGGTCGAAGAAGTCGGCCAGCTGGAACAGGATGCCGGGTTTGTCCGAGGCGATCACCTCGACCACGTACGGCAGCAGGCTGGACTGCACGGGCTTGGGCCCGGTGCGGTACCAGATCAGCTTCAGGCCTTCCTCGCGCTCCAGCTTCGCCAGCATGGTCTCGAGCTTGGCCACCGCATCCCACGAGCCGGTGGCGAGCGCGGTCACCGAGACATCGCGGCCGACCGTGGCCAGGCGCGTGTCGACCAGGTTGCAGCCGGAATCCGAGATGCGCCGGGTGACCGCCAGCAGGGGCGACTGCGGATGCGTGGTGTACGCGTTGATCAGCAGGTGGTTTTCGTTCGGCGCCGGGCGGGCAGAGATATCGGTCAAGGGAGCGTCCGGAGCGGATGGGGTGGGCGGCGCGGGAGGCGCGGGTGGGATGCGACGCATGTGCCAGCATACTTGCCGGTGCTTTCGAGCCGCAAGTAAGATTCGGCTTCGCTCCACCCATCCCCCATCGCGTCGCGCGTTCATCGGCCGCGCCCAGTACGAGCCACCCACGTGCGACTTTCCGGCAGTATCACTGCGCTGGCGACGCCTTTCACGGCCGCCGGCGACATCGACTTCCCCGCCTGGCAGCGCTTGCTGAAGGCGCAGCGGGATGCGGGCACCCAAGGCGTGATCGTGGCCGGCTCCACCGGCGAAGCCGCAGCGCTGTTCGACGACGAATACGAGACTCTGCTGGTCAGCGCCGTCGAGTTCCTGGGCGGGCGCATGCCGGTGTTGGCCGGCACCGGTCATTCGAATACCGCCAAGACCATCCAGGCCAACCGCCGCGCCGCCGCGCTGGGTGCCGATGCCGCGCTGGTGGTGACGCCGCCGTACGTGCGGCCCACCCAGTCCGGCCTGCTCGCGCATTTCCGCGCGGTCGCCGACGAGGGCGGCCTGCCGGTGGTGCTCTACAACGTGCCCGGGCGCACCGGCTGCGACCTCGCCCCGGAAACCGCCGGCGAGCTGTCGTTGCACCCGAACATCGTCGGCATCAAGGAGGCGCGTGCCGAGGCGGCGCGCATGGACGACCTGCTGCCCTGCCGGCGCGACGGCTTTGCCGTGCTCAGCGGCGACGACCCCACCGCGGCGCGGGCGATGCTGGCCGGTGCCGACGGGGTGATCTCGGTCGCCTCGAACGTGGTACCCGGGACCTTCCGCCGGCTGTGCCAGCTGGCCCGCGGCGGCGACGTGGCCGGTGCCGAGGCGCTCGATGCGCGCTTGTACGCGCTCTACCACTTCCTCGGCGTCGAGCCCAATCCGATCCCGGTCAAAGCCTTACTCGCGCTGAACGGAATCGGTCATGGCCTGCGCCTGCCGCTCCAGCCGCTATCATCCGTCCATGCCGCCGAGGCCCAGCGCCTGCATGCGGACATCCTCCAACTCGAAGACTGATGCCGCCGATCGCGGCCTGACAGGAGCTCCAGATGCGTCGTAGTGCCCGCGTGTCCCCGATTGCCGCCCCGCTCGCCGCCGTCTTGCTGGTGGTTGGCCTGTCCGGCTGCAGCATGTTCGGCAAGAAGAACGAGCTGTACACGCAGAGCGCCGAAAGCCGCCCGCTGGAAGTTCCACCGGACCTGGATCGTCCGAGTGCCGACAAGGCCATGTCCCTGCCGGCAGCCGGCGGCAGCGTCAGCGCCTCGGGCATGAACAATGCTGGCGGAAGCAGCGCCGCGCCGATCGGCTTCAACGCCACCGGCGACCGCGACGCGCTGTTCGCCAAGGTCGGCGAGGTGCTCACCGCCACGTCGGGCGTGACCATCGCCAGCAAGGCGCAGATCCTCGGTACCTACGACGTCGACTACATGGGCGCCAAGTTCCTGGTCCGGGTGACCAAGGCCGGCGAGGGCGTGTACATCTCCGCGGTCGATCCGCGTGGCCTGCCGCCGGTGGGCGAGGCACCGGTCAAGCTGATCGGCGCGTTGAAGGCCGCGATCGCACCTTGAGCTATTGAAGCCAGGAATGCAGAAGGGCGCCGCTAGGTGCCCTTTTCGTTGGAAGTTGCGCTGGCGTCAGCGTTCCAGCAGTGCGAGCTTGCCCGGCTTGCCATCCCACTCGGCGGCATCGGCCGGTGCATCCTTGCGCGTTGCCAGCACCGGCCATTCCTTGGCCAGTTCCGCATTGAGCGCCACGAATGGTTCCTGGCCCGCGGGCACGTCTTCTTCCGGATAGATCGCGTTGACCGGGCATTCCGGCTCGCACAGGGTGCAGTCGATGCACTCGTCGGGATCGATCACCAGGAAGTTCGGGCCTTCGTGGAAGCAGTCCACCGGACACACCTCGACGCAGTCGGTGTGCTTGCACTTGATGCAGTTCTCGGTGACGACGAAGGGCATGGCCGGGTTCCGTGATGCGATGACGGTAGTTTAACGCTCAGGTCACGGGATAGACGCGGCACATCACTTGTGCCGCGCCCTTCGCTTCGCTGCGGGCAACCCGTACGGGCCCTCAGCCCGACGGGCGGATCAATAAAAAAGCCCGGGTGCTAGCACCCGGGCTTTTTTATTGATTGGTACTCCCAACGGGATTCGAACCCGTGTGTCCACCTTGAGAGGGTGGTGTCCTAGGCCTCTAGACGATGGGAGCAGATGACGCACCGGTTGGACGACCGGCTCGCCGGCGGCAGGGCCACGCGTCGAGCTTGCTAGTATAGGTGGCTGCGCTGGCCACTGGCAACGCAACTCATCCCATTTCCAAACCCGGCGCCGCCGTAGCGAATGACCGAAATCGAATCCCAGACCCTCTATCCCGTTCCCAGCCTGCGCGTGATCACCCGCGACGAGCACGGCCTGTCCCGCAAGCAGATGAGCCAGAACGCATTGCGCGTGCTCTATCGACTGCGCGAAGCCGGTTTCGGCGGCTATCTGGTCGGCGGCGCGGTGCGCGACCTGCTGGTCGGTGGCGCGCCGAAGGACTATGACGTGGCCACCGACGCCACGCCGGAGCAGGTCAAGTCGCTGTTCCGGAACTGCCGGCTGATCGGCCGCCGCTTCCGCCTGGCCCATGTGGTCTACGGCCGCGAGATCATCGAGGTCGCGACCTTCCGCGCCAACATCGACGACGGCAGCGGCGACCGCGAGCAGCACGAGGGCGGCCGCCTGCTGCGCGACAACGTTTACGGCACGATCGAGGACGATGCGATCCGCCGCGACTTCACCGCGAATGCGCTGTATTACGCGATCGAGGATTTCTCGGTGCGCGATTACGTCGGCGGCTACGACGACGTGCAGGCGCGCCTGCTGCGCCTGATCGGCGATCCCGAGGCGCGTTATCGCGAGGATCCGGTGCGCATGCTGCGCGCGGCGCGGTTGGCGGCCAAGCTGGACTTCACCATCGAGGCCGGTACCGCCGAGCCGATCGCGCGTCTCGCGCCGCTGCTGGCCGAGTCCGCACCGGCGCGGCTGTTCGAGGAAACCCTGAAGATGTTCCTCTCGGGCCATGCGGTCGCCAGCTTCGAGCGACTCGAAGCGCACGGACTGCTGCCGGCGCTGCTGCCGGAAACTGCACAGGCGCTGGCCTCGAACAAGTCCGGCGCACTTCGACGGATGTTGGTGCAAGGCCTGCGCAACACCGACGCCCGCGTCGCCGCCGATGAATCGGTATCGCCCGCATTCCTGTATGCGGTGCTGTTGTGGCCGGCGTATTGCCGCGCGCTGGCGTTGCTGCAGGCGCAGGGCGTGCATGCCGCGGATGCGCAGCGTCGCGCTGCCGATCGCGTGACCTTGCATCAGGTGGCGCGTACCGCGTTGCCGCGCCGATTTTCGCTGCCGATGCAGGAAATCTGGCTGCTGCAGCCGCGCTTCTCGCAACGCGTGCGCAAGCGCGTGTTCCGGTTGCTCTCGCACCCGCGCTTCCGCGCTGCGTTCGATTTCCTGGAACTGCGCCTGGCCGCCTCCGATTCGCATGCCGAAGACGTGGCGTACTGGCGCGAGGCGCAGCTGCATCCCGACGCCGTCCTTGCGGCCGCCGAGCGAGCCGCACACGCCGCCGAGTCCGACGGCATCGCGGAGGCGGGCGAAGCCGGTGCCGACGGGGATCCAGCGCGCAAGCGCAAGCGCCGTCGTCGTCGCAGTGGATCGAACGCACCGGGCGCAACGTCGCAAGAACCCGCATGACTTTGGCAGCGGTTGGCCTGGGTGCCAACCTGGGCGATGCCGCGCGGAACGTGCGCAAGGCCATCGACGCGCTTGAGCAGTTACCGGGGACGCGCCCGGTGCGGGCGTCGCGGCTGTACCGCACACCGGCCTGGGGCGTTACCGCGCAACCCGATTTCATCAACGCGGTGGCCTTGCTCGACACCGCTCTGCCGGCGCGCGACTTGCTGCATGCGCTGCTGGACATCGAGCGCGCCTGTGGCCGGGTCCGCATCGAGGGCGAGCGTTGGGGCCCACGCACGCTCGATCTCGATCTCTTGCTTTACGGCGACGCCGTCATCGACGAGCCCGGCCTGCGCGTGCCGCATCCGCACCTGCACGAACGCGCCTTCGCCCTGTTGCCGCTGCTCGACGCCTGGCCGGACGCCGCTATCCCCGGCATCGGCCCCGCCCGTGAATGTGCGGCCGTGATGGCGGCGGACGCCATCGAACCGTTACCTTAAGCGCCCGCGGGAAGGAGCCTGGCATGAGCGAGCCACAGAAACGCTGGACCGTGCCGATGCTGGGCGAGGCGCGTGCCGCCGGCCGCAAGCTGGTAATGCTGACCAGTTACGACGCAAGCTTCGCGCGCGTATTGGACGACAACGGCATCGACCTGATCCTGATCGGCGACTCGCTGGGCATGGTCGTGCAGGGCTTCGATTCCACCTTGCCGGTGCGGGTGGACGACATCGCCTACCACACCGCAGCGGTGGCGCGCGGGGCGACGCGTGCGCTGAAGATCGCGGATTTCCCGTTCGGTTCCGATGGTTCAGCGCTGGAAGCGCATGCGGCCGCAGTGCGCTTCATCCAGGCCGGTGCGAGCATGGTCAAGCTGGAAGGCGCGGGCCACAAGCTGGAGACGATCCGCTACCTCGTCGAGCGGGAAATCCCGGTCTGCGCGCATCTGGGACTGACGCCGCAATCCGTGCACCGTTTCGGCGGTTTCAAGGTGCAGGGCCGCGAGGACGCCGCCGCCGCCAAGTTGTGCGAGGACGCACTCGCCGTGGCCGATGCCGGTGCCGCGCTGCTGGTACTGGAAGGCGTGCCCGCCGCGCTGGCATCGCGCATCACTGCCGCCAGCCCGATCCCGACCATCGGCATCGGTGCCGGTTCCGGTTGCGATGGCCAGGTATTGGTATTGCACGACCTGCTGGGCCTGGACACCGGCCATCGCAAGCCGAAATTCGTCAAGGATTTCCTGGTCGAAGGCGGTTCCGTCGCGGGTGCGATCCGTGCCTATGCCGACGCCGTGCGCGATGGCCGTTTTCCCGACGCCGAACACGCCTACGCCTGACGCCATTGCCAAACGAGCCGACATGATCGAAACCATCACCGAGCTTGAATCGCTGCGCGAGCGGATCCGCGGTTGGAAGCGCGAAGGCCTGCGTGTCGGCTTCGTCCCGACGATGGGCAACCTGCATGCCGGCCACTATTCGTTGGTCGCACTGGCCCGCCAATACGCCGACAAGATCGTCTCCAGCGTCTTCGTCAATCCGACCCAGTTCGGCCCGAACGAGGATTTCACCCGCTACCCGCGCACGCCGGATGCGGACACCAGCGGCCTGCAATCCGCCGGCTGCGACGTGCTGTGGTTGCCCGACGTGGCGGCGATGTATCCCTTCGGCGTGGAACTGGCCGCCAGCATCCGCGTACCCGGCGTCAGCGCAGTGCTGGAAGGTGCGCATCGGCCCGGTCATTTCGATGGCGTGTGCACGGTGGTCGGCCGCCTGTTCAACCAGGTGCAGCCCGATGTCGCCGTGTTCGGCAAGAAGGATTACCAGCAGCTGGCGGTGATCCGGCAGATGGTCGCCGACCTGCACGTGCCGATCCGCATCGTCGGCGGCGACATCGTCCGCGAAGCCAATGGACTGGCGATGAGCTCGCGCAACCAGTACCTGTCTGCCGACGAACGCATGGTGTCGTCGATCATCCACCACACCCTGCACGCGATGCGCGACGGCCTGCTGGTCGGCCTGCCGCTCGCCCAGGTCGAGGCGGATGCCGACGCGGCCCTGCGCGATGCCGGTTTCGTCCCGGACTACACGGTGGTGCGCCGTCCTGACCTGACCGAGCCGGCCGATGGCGAAGCCGGCAACCTGGTCGCCCTGATCGCCGCGCGGCTGGGCCGCACCCGCCTGATCGACAACCTCGAATTCCAATTGGCTGGCTGAACCCGGCAACGGCGGGCCAGCGGCGGGTTTGTTGCAGCGCGGAAATCGCGGCCTATACTTCGGCCTCCCGGGCCTGTCCCGGGCTTCGCGCCACTGGAGTCGAACATGCAACTGACCTTGCTGAAGGCCAAGATCCACCGCGCCAGCGTCACCCATGCCGAGCTGCATTACGAAGGCTCCTGCGCGATCGACGGCCGCCTGCTGGATATCTCCGGCATCCGCGAATACGAGCGCATCGAGATCTACAACGTCAACAACGGCGAGCGTTTCGCGACCTACGCGATCCGCGGCGAGGAAGGCAGCGGGGTGATCTCGGTCAACGGCGCGGCCGCGCACAAGGCGCAGCCCGGCGACCTGGTGATCATCTGCGCTTACGGTCAGTGCGACGAGGCCGAAGCCGCCAAATTCAAGCCGACCTTGGTGTACGTGGACCGCGACAACGGGTTGACCCACACCAACCGATCGATGCCGAAGCAGGCCGCATGAGCATGCTGGCCGGACTCGACGCGGAAGCACGCAGGCTGGCCAATACCTCCATCAGCGACCTGATCCGACAGGATCCGGCGCGCGCCAGCGATTTCGCCCTTCGCTGTGGTGGGCTCTACGCTAACTTCGCCCGCCAGCGCTACGACCGCACCGCGCTGGACGCCTTGTTCGCGATCGCCGAGCGCGCCGACCTGGTCGGTGCGATGCGTCGCCTGCTGGATGGTGCCATCGTCAATCCGAGTGAAGGCCGCGCGGCACTGCACAGCGCGCTGCGTGGCGACAACTCGACTTCGCAAGTCGCCATCGGCGCGCGTGCGCAGGCCGTCGACGCGCAGGCGCGGATGCGTGCGTTGATCGAACAACTCGAAGCGAGCGACGTCACCGACATCGTCAGCGTCGGCATCGGTGGTTCCGACCTGGGCCCGCGGCTGATGGTCGATGCGCTGGCCCTGCACGATGCGCGCTTCAAGGTCCATTTCATCTCGAATGTCGACGGCAATGCGGCGCAGCGCGTCCTCGCCGGACTGGATCCGGAGCGCAGCGCTGCCATCGTCATTTCCAAGACCTTCGGGACCCAGGAAACCCTGCTCAACGGCGGCATCGTCCGGGAGTGGCTGAGCAACGATGAACGCCTGTATGCCGTGAGCACCAATGCCGAGCGCGTGGCTGCGTTCGGCGTACCGCCGGAACGCACCCTGCCGATGTGGGATTGGGTGGGCGGCCGCTATTCGCTGTGGTCGGCGGTCGGTTTCCCGATCGCGCTGGCGCTGGGCATGGATCGTTTCCTCGAACTGCTCGACGGTGCCGCGGCGATGGATGCGCATGCAGCCAATGCCGCGCCGCGCGACAACATCGCGATCCTGCACGCGCTCACCGCGGTGTGGAATCGCAACGCACTGCATGCGGCAACGCAGGCGGTGCTGCCCTACGACGACAGACTCAAGCTGCTGCCGGCCTACCTGCAGCAACTGGTGATGGAAAGCCTGGGCAAGTCGGTGCGGATTGAAGGCGATGCCGTGGAGGTCGACACCGTGCCGGTGTGGTGGGGCGGCGCGGGCACCGACACCCAGCACAGTTTCTTCCAGGCGCTGCATCAGGGCACGCAAGTCGTGCCTGCCGATTTCATCGGCGTGCTGCAGGCCGACCATCCACATGCTCAGAACCACGCCGCGCTGCTGGCAAACCTGCTGGCGCAGACCGAGGCGCTGGCGAACGGGCAGGGCAGCGATGATCCACATCGACGCTATCCGGGCAACCGTCCGAGCACGTTGTTCCTGCTCGACGCGCTGACGCCACGCTCACTCGGCATGCTGGTCGCGCTGTACGAGCACAGCGTCTACCTGCAGTCGGTGCTGTGGGGCATCAATGCCTTCGACCAGTTCGGCGTCGAGTTGGGCAAGCAGGTCGCGAGTCGCTTGCTGCCTGCTTTGGAGGGCGAGGGCGAAGCTGACGATGCTGTGACGAAAGTGCTGTTGCGCGAGTTCAGCCAGCGACGCTGATCAAAAGGACGGCCGGCCCCGGTTTGCTCCGGGACCTTCGGCGGCATGGATGCCGCCGATGAGCCTACATGGATGTATTCACGGCGTGTCCCGGAGTGAATCGGGGCCGGCCGGCCCAGTGACGAAGTGCTTTTCAGGCGGTCGCGTGCTGGTGAAGTGCCCAAGCAACATGCTCGCGCACCACTGCCGATGGATGCTCGCGGCGTGACTGCAAAGCGTTGATCACCTCGCTCGTCTTGGGAGCATTCCCCAGTGCCACCGCGATATTGCGCAACCAGCGCTCGTGCCCGCTGCGACGGATCGCCGAACCTTCGGTGCGACGCAGGAATTCGTCTTCCTCCCACGCGAACAATTCCGCCAGCGTGGCGTGGTCGAGGTTGTTGCGCACGCGGAAGTCCGGCTCATCGGTGCGCACCGCGAACTTGTTCCACGGACACACCAGCTGGCAATCGTCGCAACCGAAAATGCGGTTGCCGATCAGCGGTCGCAGTGCCTCGTCGATGCTGCCTTCGTGTTCGATGGTGAGGTAACTGATGCAGCGCCGCGCATCCAGACGATACGGCGCGGTGATCGCCTGGGTCGGACAGACCTCGATGCAGCGCGTGCAACTACCGCAATGCGCGGATGCCGGTGGATCGATCGGCAGCGGCAGATCGACGAACAATTCGCCGAGGAAGAACCAACTGCCGCCATCCTTGTCGATCAGGCAGGTGTGCTTGCCGATCCAGCCGAGGCCCGCGTTGCGTGCCAGCGCGCGTTCCAGCACGGGCGCGGAATCCACGAACACGCGAAAACCGAACGGGCCGATCTCCTTCGCCACGTCGTCAGCAAGCTTCTGCAAGCGGTTGCGCATCAGCTTGTGGTAGTCGCGTCCCAGCGCATAGCGCGCCACATACGCGCGTTCGCCATCACGCAGGTTGTCCCAGGCGGCGTCGGCGTCCCGACCGTAGTCGAGTCCGACCGACACCACTCGCAGCGTACCCGGGATCAGTTCCGCCGGCCGGCTGCGCTTGTCCCCGTGGCTGGCCATCCACGCCATCGAACCGTGCAGGCCTTCGTCCAGCCATGACTGCAGGAACGCCTCGTCATCCTGCAGTTCCACGCCTGAGATCCCGACGCGCTGGAAGCCCGCCGCCTGCGCCAGTGCGCGGATGCGAGCCGCCAGTGCGATGTAGTCGGGGAGCGTCGAAGACATGCGCGAAGTATAGGAGTCGGTTCTAGAATCGACCGATGCACAGTCCGTTCCCGCTGTACGCCCCCGACCAGTTGCGCGAGCTCGAGGCGCGCGGCATCGCATCCTGCGGTGGCGACGCGTTCGCTTTGATGGCGCGTGCCGGGCTGGCGGCCTGGCATTGCGTGCTGAAACATTGGTCGCGAGCGCGACGCATCTTGGTGGTCTGCGGACCCGGCAACAACGGTGGCGATGGTTATGTGCTCGCCCGGCATGCGCTGTCTTCTGGTATCCGTGTGCAGGTGCTGCGGCTCGATGCGCATGCGCCGCGCACGCCGCTGGCACGGCGGGCCCACGATGCCTTCATCGCTTCAGGCGGGCAGGTCGCATGCGTGGGAGGCGAACTGGGTGATGCCGATCTGCTGGTCGATGCCCTGTTCGGCATTGGACTGTCGCGGGCGCCCGACGACTCCGTGTCGGCCTTGATCGAAGCGATGAGCCGGCATCCGGCGCCGGTGCTGGCGCTCGACGTTCCCAGTGGCATCGACGCGCGCAGCGGTGACGCGCCGGGTGCGGCGGTGGTCGCGGATCGCACCCTGCAGTTCATCGCACGCCATCGCGGCCTGCGTACCGGCGCGGCACTGGACCATGCCGGCGACTTGCAACTGGCGTCGCTCGACCTGCCTGCGACCGTGTTCGACGGCATTGACCCGGCGGCGTTCGCGTTGCGCGCGGATGCCTTGCCTGGCTTCTTTCCGCTGCGCCCGCGCGACAGCCACAAGGGCCGCAATGGCCATGTGCTGTGCATCGGCGGCGACCACGGGAGTGGTGGCGCGATCCTGCTGGCGGCCGACGCCGCGCTGCGTAGCGGCGCCGGCCTGCTCAGCGTGGCGACGCGTGCGGAGCACGTGCCCGCCTTGCTTGCGCGCAGGCCGGAAGCGATGGTCCACGGGGTGGACGATGCTGCGCAACTGGCGCCCTTGCTGTCGCGTGCCGGCGTGATCGCGATCGGTCCCGGGCTGGGTCAGGGCGATTGGGGACGTGGCCTGCTGGATCTCGTGCTGGCCAATGACGCGCCGGGCGTCGTCGATGCCGATGCGTTGAACCTGCTGGCATCCTCCGGGCAACGCTTGCGTGCACAGGACGTGGCCACGCCGCATCCCGGCGAGGCCGCGCGCCTGCTCGGTATCCCCGCCCACGACGTGCAGCGCGATCGTTTCGCCGCCGCGCAAGCGCTGCACGAACGGCTTGGCTGCACAGTGGTGTTGAAAGGTGCCGGCAGCATCATCGCCAGCCCCGACCGCGCACCCACAGTGATCTGCGCCGGCAATCCGGGCATGGCGGTGGGCGGGATGGGCGACGTGCTCACCGGCGTCATTGCCGCCTTGCTGGCGCAGGGCATGCCGGCGGGCGATGCGGCAATCGCCGGCGCATTGCTGCATGCGGCGGCCGGCGATGCCGCCGCACGCGAGGATGGCGAGCGCGGCCTGCTGCCATCGGATCTCTTGCCTTGGTTGCGCCGGCTGGCCAATCCGATGCGACGATAGGCGCATGCACGATCTTTTCCTCGACGCCGCCGACGCCACCGAATCGCTCGGCGCGCGCCTCGCCCAGTCACTGCCGCCGCGTGGCGTGGCCTACCTGCATGGCGACTTGGGTGCCGGCAAATCCACCCTCGCGCGGGCGCTGCTTCGCGCGTTGGGCGTGACCGGCACGATCCGCAGTCCGACCTACACCCTGGTCGAGCAATACCCGCTGCCGGCTGGCGGCATGGCACTGCACCTCGACCTTTACCGGATCGGCGATCCCGGCGAGCTCGAGTTCCTGGGGCTGGACCCGGCCGAAACACGGCTCTGGCTGGTCGAGTGGCCCGAACGCGGGCAGGGCGGCTTGCCGGCCGCCGACGTCGACGTGGAGCTAACCGTGGAGGGCACGGGCCGGCGCTGCCGCCTGCACGCGCGCACGACCGCCGGCGAAGCCTGGCTGCAGGCGCTACGTCCGGCTTGACGCTCCGGGCATGAGTTGCGCGCGCATTTAGGAAAGTACGGCAGGTCACGGATTATTAAGGGAAAAATGCTTGCGCTTGCTGGCGTCAAGTGCTTAACTCCCGGGCATGCGAGTGAAGGGGATCCGCTTCGAGCAAGTCCTGCTGGCGCTGATGCTGCTGGCGGCGCTGTGCTGGAACCTCGCAAACGCCTCGGAAATCAAGCAGTTGCGCGTGGAAACCGGGGCGACCGGCACGCGCGTCGAACTCCAGCTGGACCGCCCGGGCGACTACAAGGTCATCGAGCTGCGCAATCCCGACCGTCTGGTCGTGGACTTCGCCGACAGCCGCCTGGCCCGCAACCTGAGCATGCCTGCCGGCGCTGGCGCGGTGAAAGCCGTGCGCACCGGCCAGCCGCAACCAGGGATCGTCCGCGTGGTGTTCGACCTGGCCAGCCAGGTCAAGGCAATGCCGCCGCGGATCGAAACCACGGCCGCCGGCCCTCGCCTGGTACTGGAATGGCCGGGAGACGCCGCCGTCGCTCTGACCACTCCCGTCATCGCGGCGCCGATCGTGGCTGCCAAGCCCGATCCGATCGCCGAGATCGCCAAGGCCTCCGCCGCGGTCGAAACCGATCCCGGCAAGGTGGTCGGCAAGGCCGCCACCGTCTCCGAACTGCCCGGCACCGTCGCCACCGGCGTGCCCACCCGCGTCGCCACCGGCAAGCCGGAACCGATGCCCACCGAGACACCGGCGGCCGCCGCGCCCATTCCGCGTCCGGTGATGCAGGCCGGCATGCGCCCGCTGGTCATTTCCATCGATGCTGGCCACGGCGGCCAGGATCCGGGCGCGATCGGCCCGAACGGCAATCGCGAGAAGAACGTGACCCTGGCCATCGCCCGCGAACTGGCCCGCCAGATCAATGCCACGCCCGGCATGAAGGCGCACCTGACCCGCGATGCGGATGTCTTCATCCCGCTCAATCGCCGGGCCGTGCTGGCGCGTGGTGCCAAGGCCGACATCTTCGTGTCGATCCACGCCGATGCTGCCGAGAACCGCAGCGCCACCGGCTCCTCGGTGTACGTGATGTCCACCCGCGGTGCGTCCTCGCAGCGCGCACGCTGGCTGGCCGACAAGGAGAACGCCGCCGACCTGATCGGTGGCGTGAAGCTGGCCGCGACCGGCGACACGCTGAAGTCGGTGCTGCTGGACCTGACCCAGAGTGGGCAGATGAAAGCCTCGTCCGACGCCGCCGCTCACGTGCTGGGCAGCCTGGGCAGCGTGGGCAAGACCCGTCGGGTCGAACACGCCAATTTTGCCGTGCTGCGCACCTCGGACGTGCCGGCCATGCTGGTCGAAACCGGGTTCATCTCCAATCACGGTGAAGAGGCGCTACTGTCCAGCCCGGATTACCAGCGCAAGCTGGCGACCGCGGTGCTGGCCGGCATCAACGAATACTTCACCCGCCAGCCGCCGCCTGGCACCTTGTACGCCGCGCGGGCGCATGCCCTGCAAGTCAGCCAGGCGGCCTCGACCGGCACTGGCGCGAATTCGGGCGGCAGTCCGTAATTTCTGGCGTCATTTCGGCATCCGCCGGAATGACGGGTTGCCACACGCTAAAATCCCGGCGTGACCATCCGCCAACTTCCCGACACCCTCATCAACCAGATCGCTGCGGGCGAAGTCGTGGAACGGCCCGCGTCCGTGGTCAAGGAACTGGTCGAAAACGCGCTGGATGCCGGCGCCCGCCGCATCGACATCGACCTGGAGGATGGCGGCATCCGCCTGATCCGTATCCGCGACGACGGCGGCGGCATCGATGCCTCCGAATTGCCGCTGGCGGTGCAGCGCCACGCGACCAGCAAGATAGCCAGCATCGACGACCTTGAGTCGGTCGCCACGCTCGGCTTCCGTGGCGAGGCGCTGCCGTCGGTGGCGTCGGTGAGCCGCTTCCGGCTGACCTCGCGGCGCAGCGGCAGCGAGCACGGCGCGTTGCTGCAGGTCGATGGCGGCAAGGTCGGCGAGGTAACGCCGCATGCGCATCCACCTGGCACCACGGTGGAAGTACGTGACCTGTTCTACAACGTGCCGGCGCGGCGCAAGTTCCTGCGTGCCGAACGCACCGAGTTGTCGCATATCGAGGAGTGGTTGCGCACGCTGGCGCTGGCGCGTCCCGATGTGGAATTGCGGGTGGCCCACAACGGCAAGCCCTCGCGGCGCTGGAAGGGCGAAGCGCAGCTGCAGGAAGGCACGATGCTCAGCGACGTGCGTCTGCACGAAGCGCTCGGCGAGGACTTCACCCGCAACGCCCTGCGCGTGGACCATGACGGTGCCGGCATGCGCCTGCACGGCTGGATCGCGCAACCGGCCTACAACCGCGCCAGCAGCGACCAGCAATACCTGTACGTCAACGGCCGCAGCGTGCGCGACCGCAATGTCTCGCACGCGATCCGCCAGGCCTATGCCGACGTGCTGTTCCATGGCCGGCACCCGGCCTATGTGCTGTTCCTCGAACTCGATCCGCGCGGCGTGGACGTGAACGTGCATCCGGCCAAGCACGAAGTGCGTTTCCGCGAATCGCGGCTGGTCCACGACTTCGTCTATCGCACCTTGCACCAGGCACTGGCGGAAACCCGTGCAGGCGCGACCGCCATGCCGATGCAGGCAACACAGGCATCGCAGGCATGGTCGATGCCGGTGCCGCAGCAATCGTCGATCGGTTTGCGTGTGGCGGATGCGCCCAGCGCGTATGCCGCGTTGTATGCGCCGCGCGATGCCGCCACGCTTCCGGATTCGCCGGAATCACCCGCGGCATTCGCCGCGATGGCGATGCCCGACGACGCGCCCGGCGGCCTGCCACCACTCGGTTTCGCAATCGCGCAGTTGCACGGCATCTACATCCTGGCCGAGAACGCCGACGGCCTGGTCGTGGTCGACATGCATGCCGCGCACGAACGCATCGGCTACGAAAAACTCAAGACTGCGCACGATGGCGCCGGCCTGCGCACCCAGCCGTTGCTGGTGCCTTCGAGCATCGCGGTATCCGAGCGCGAAGCCGATGTCGCCGAGCGCGAAGCGGACACGCTCGCGCAACTCGGGTTCGAGGTGCAGCGCAGCGGCCCGCAGTCGCTGCTGTTGCGCAGCGTGCCTGCACTGCTTGCGCATGGCGATGTCGAAGCGTTGCTGCGCGACGTGCTCACCGACTTGCGCGAACACGGCAGCACCCGGCGCGTCGCCGAGACCCGCGACGAGTTGCTGTCGACGATGGCCTGCCATGGCGCGGTGCGCGCCAATCGCCGACTGACCGTGCATGAAATGAATGGCCTGCTGCGCGAGATGGAAGCGACCGAGCGCTCCGGGCAATGCAATCACGGCCGTCCCACCTGGACGCGTTTCGGACTGGCGGAGATGGATCGATGGTTCCTGCGCGGACGATGACATTCGCCGGCATCGCGCTGGCCTGCTTACTGGTGATGGCAGGCTGCGAGCGCGCGCCACCGCCGCAGGCCACGCCTGACGAGGCGGCGAAATTGCAGGCGGCGCTCAAGCACTACGCGCACGAGCAGTTCATGTGGCGCGGACGGCGGATCCTCGACCTCAATCGTGCGGATGGCTGGGCCAGCCTCATCGGGATGCATTGGCTGGATCCCGGTGCGCACCGCGTCGGCAGCGATGTCGACAACGGCATCCGCATAGCGATGGGTCCGGAGCACCTGGGCGTGTTCACCGTCCGCGACGGCAAGGCGAGTTTCGTCGCCGACACGTCGGTGACCGTCGATGGCAAGCCCAGTCGCGGCAGCGCCCTGCGCAGCGACAAGGACGCAGCCGGACCGAGCGTGATCGCCTTCGACGAGGGCAAGGGATTGGTCACCGTGATCGAACGCGGTGGTCGGCTGGCCCTGCGGGTCAAGCACGCCGATGCCCCGAGCCGCGTACATTTCGCCGGCCTGGAGTATTGGCCGGGTGGCCGTGACTGGCAGGTGCCGGCGCGTTTCATCGCGCATCCGGCCGGCAAGACCCTGCCGATCGCCAACATCATCGGCACCATCGACGACATCCCGAATCCCGGCGCGCTCGAATTCCAGCACGGCGGCAAGAGCTGGCGGCTGGAAGCGCTGGACCAGGGCGAAGCCACCCTGTTCCTGGTGTTCGCCGATCGCACCAGCGGCCATGGCAGCTACGGTGCGGGCCGCTTCATCGATGTGCCGAAACCCGACGCGCAGGGCCGCCTGGTGATCGACTTCAACCAGGCCTACAACCCGCCGTGCGCGTTTACCCCGTTCGCCACCTGTCCGCTGCCGCCGCCGGAAAACCGCTTGGATCTGGCGGTGGCGGCGGGCGAGAAGACCTACGCAAAACCCGACGTACCCCCCATTCAATCTCCGAAGGATTCCCCGTGACCCCACGATTGCTCACCCTGGCGCTGGTCGCCGCGTTCGCGTTGCCCGTCCACGCCGACCAGAGCACCAAGCCGGCGGCGTCGCCCGTCGCCAGCGCGCCGGCAGCCAAGGTGACCGGGCGGCCGCTGCTGTGGAAGGTGTCCGATGCCGACAACGACGTCTATCTGCTCGGCTCGTTCCATTTGTTGAAGAGCGACGACTACCCGATGCCGGCGGAGATCGACCGCGCCTTCGACGATGCCGAGTCGCTGTTGTTCGAGATCGATCCGCGCGAGATGACCGCGCCGGAAACGGTGGCGACCATGCAGAAGTACATGGCCTACGAAGACGGTCAGAGCCTGAGCAAGGTGCTGCCGAAGGCGACCCTGGAACGGCTCGGCACGCTGGTCTCCGCCAGCGGCGGCTCGGTGCAGGCGCTCGAGCAGAGCGAGCCGTGGGCGGTGAGCTTGGGCCTGGTCCTTGGCGTGAGCCAGGCGATGGGCCTGAAGGCTGATCTCGGCCTGGATCGCCACCTGATGGATCGCGCGGCCAAGGCCGGCAAGCCTGCTGGCGGGCTGGAAACCGTCGATGCCCAGATGAAGGCGATGGACTCGGTGCCCTACGCCGAGCAGGCGCAGGGCCTGGACGAATTCCTGGTCGACCCGAAAAAGGCCGTCCAGCAACTGCAGGACATGCATGCGTGGTGGCGTACCGGCGATGTCGAGCAGCTGGACACGGGCATGCGCGCGGACATGGCCCGCAAGTCGCCGCAGTCCTACAAGCTGCTGGACGTGGATCGCAACAATGCGTGGCTGCCGCAGATCGAGAAGCGCCTGACCGGCTCGACCTCCGACGACACCCTCGTGGTGGTCGGCACGCTGCACCTGCTCGGCAGCGACGGCCTGGTCGAGAAACTGCAGGCGAAGGGCTACAAGGTCGAGCGGGTGTGCGATTCCTGCGAGGCTGCGGCCACGGAATAGCGATTGCTGGCGGCCATCCATGGCGCGGCATCTCGGCTTGCGTCGAACCCGGCCCGGCCTTCCATGGCCGGGCGTTCGCTGGACGCAGCAGTTGCCGATAGGGCAACTGCTAGGCGCGTTCGCTCACCATCACGATGCAATCCACCGGACACGCCGGCACGCACAGCGCGCAGCCGGTGCACAACGGATCGATCACCACGTGCATGGATTTCGATGCGCCGACGATCGCATCGACCGGGCAGGCCTGGATGCACCTGGTGCAGCCGATGCAGTCGGCTTCCACCACCACTGCCACGCGAGGCGGCAGGTGCTCGCCTCGACTGCGGTCATAAGGTTTCGCCGCCACGTCCAACAACCTTGCCAGTGCCCGCGCGCCGGCGTCGCCGCCAGGCGGACAATGGTCGACGTCGGCCTCGCCATCCGCCATCGCTTCGGCATACGGCCGGCAGCCGTCGTAGCCGCACTGTCCGCATTGGGTCTGCGGCAACAGGCGATCGAGGCGCTCGACCAGCGGGGGCGTGGATTGGGGCATGGCTGCGACTGTAACGCTCAGGCGATGCGCTGGCCGCGCCACCAGCGTTCCTGTGCCAGCGCCAGCATCGGTGTGTCCTCGCTGCTGTCGCCATAGGCATGCACCCGATCGAAGCTGGCGAGGTCATAGTGCCTACGGATGTCGGCGGCCTTGTGCGCGCCGCGATCGCCATCGAGATAGCGACCGGTCAAGCGACCATCCGCCGCTTCCAGCCGGTTGCAGATCAATTCCAGTCCATGCGCGTCGCACCATGGCTGCAGGTAGGCATCCAGTGAACCGGAGACAATCACCACCGTGTCGCCGCGCGCCTGGTGCCAGCCGATCCGTCCCATCATCGCGGGCCGCAGCGCGCCCGGCAGCATGTCGCGCGCATGTTGCTCGCCGGCGGCTTCGATCTCCGCGGCGTCGCGCCCGGCGAACGTGAGCCGGGTGACGCGCGTGCGCAGCGCCGCGGCGGAAACCAAACCCGACTTGTAGCCGAGCAGCCATGGGCCAACGGTCCATTTCGCGGCGGACAATTGCGCCGGCGTAGCGACGCGGCGCAGGAAGCGCGAATAGGTGTCGCAGGTGGTGACGGTGTGGTCGAAATCGACCAGCGCCAGATCCATCAGCGGACCGGCATGCCTGGTTGCGCGCCTGCATCGGCATCCAGCAGCGCCAGCGCGCCGCCGTCGAAGCCGGCCGACAGGATCATCCCTTCGCTCATGCCGAAGCGCATCTTGCGCGGGGCGAGGTTGGCGATGAACACCACGTTGCGGCCGATCAGTGTTTCCGGTTCGTCATAACTGGCACGGATCCCAGAGAAGATCTGCCGCTGGCCGAGGTCGCCGGCATCCAGCAGGAAGCGCAGCAGCTTGTCGCTGCCTTCCACGAAGCCGCACTCCAGCACCTTGCCGATGCGCAGGTCGAGCTTTGCGAAATCTTCCATGGCGATGACGCCGGTATCCGCCCGGGAACCGGCATCCGCTCGTGGTGAGCCTGTCGAACCATGGACGGATTGCGTCGCATCCGCCTTCATCGCCTCGGCCGGTTTCGCGATGGCTGCCGCAGGTGCAGTAGCGAGTGTGTCTTTCGATGCTTCGGTCATGGCGTCGATGTGCTTGGGGTCGATTCGGGTGAACAGCGGAGCGTATGCGTTCGCGAGCGTGCGTCCCGCGAGCGGGCTGCGCGTGCCCGGCACGAGGGTGGTGCCGAGGTAGTGCTCGATCTTGCCTGTGGTCGCGGGCAGGATCGGCTTGAGTGCGCCGGCGATGTCGGCGAATGCCTGCAATGCGGTGGTCAGCACCAGGTGCAGGTCGTCGCGACGCGCGGGATCCTTGGCCAGCGCCCACGGCGCGGTGCGTGCGACGTATTCGTTGGCCAGGTCGGCCACGGCCATCGCATTGCGGGCGACCGCGGCGAAGTTGTCCTGCTCGTACAGCGTGGGCACGCTGTCCAGCGTGGCCGCGATATTCGCAAGGAGCGCCTGCGACTCGTCGGCCCAACCTGCGGTGATCGCGGTGTTCGCAGACTCGAGTGCGCCAAGCGTGTTGCCGAAATGCGTCTCCAGCAGCTTCGCGCAACGGCTGGCCAGGTTGACGAACTTGCCGACCAGGTCGCTGTTCACCCGCGCGACGAAATCGCCCAAGTTCAAGTCGAGGTCGTCGACGCCGCCTGAGGTCTTGCAGGCGAAGTAGTAGCGCAGCGCGTCCGGCTCCAGGCCAACATCGAGGTAGGTGCGCGCCATGATGAAGGTGCCGCGCGACTTCGACATCTTCGCGCCGTCCACGGTCAGGTAGCCGTTGACGTGCAATCGCGTGGGCGCGCGAAAGCCGACGCCTTCCAGCACCGCCGGCCAGAACAGGCCGTGGAAATTGACGATGTCCTTGCCGATGAAGTGGTGCAGTTCGGCGTCGCTGCCTTTTTCGAGGAATGCATCGAAGTCGGCGCCGTTGGTCGCGCACAGGGTCTTGAAGCTGGACAGATAGCCGATCGGCGCATCAAGCCAGACATAGAAGTACTTGCCCGGCTGGCCGGGGATCTGGAAGCCGAAATAGGGCGCGTCGCGGGAAATGTCCCAGGCGCGCAGGCCGCCTTCGGCATCCAGCCACTCCATCAGCTTGGCCTTGACGCCGGCCAACGCGACATCGCCGGCAAGCCACTCGCGCAGGAAGGACTGGAAACGGCCGACCTCGAAGAAGAAATGCTCCGAGTCGCGCATTTCCGGGTGGCCCCGGACAGCACCGATTTCGGTTCCTTGAGATCGGTCGGTGCGTAGGTCGCGCCGCACACTTCGCAGTTGTCGCCGTACTGGTCGGGCGTGCCGCAGTTCGGGCAGATGCCCTTGATGTAGCGGTCGGGCAGGAACATGCCCTTGGCCGGATCGTAGAACTGGGCCACGCTGCGCCGGCCGATGTGGCCGCCTGCTTCGAGTCGCGCGTAGAACCGTTCGGTCAGTTCGCGGTTGGCGGCCGAGTTGGTCGAGTCGTAGTGGTCGAACACCACGCCGAAGTCGGCGAAGTCGCGTTCGTGGCCGGCCTGGATGCCGGCGATGAAGTCTTCCGGCGTCTTCCCGGCCTTTTCCGCGGCCAGCATGATCGGCGTGCCGTGGGTGTCGTCGGCGCAGACGTAGTGCACCGTGTCGCCGTGCATGCGCCGCGCTCGCACCCAGATGTCGGCCTGGATGTAGCCGACCAGATGGCCCAGGTGCAGCGGGCCGTTGGCGTAGGGCAGGGCGTTGGTGACAAGCGCGGAACGAGGCATGGAGGCGGGCGCTGCAAAGGGGGCGCGATTATCGCATGCCACAAAAAAGCCCCGGCGATGCGGGGCTTCTGCATGGAATCGATACGCGCGCTTATTCGCGCACCCACACCTGTTGCCGGCACACGAAGGCGATGCAACCCGACATGCCGAGCTTCCTGCCGCCCTCCAGCAATTCGAGCTTCGCCTTGTAGTCCTTGCCGTTCTCGGGATCGAGGACGCGTCCGCCACTCCAGCGACCCTCGCCATCCGAGCGCAGGCCCCACAGGATCACCAATCCATTGATCGGCTTGTCGTGACTCGCACCCTTGCACTCGGTGCAGGCGGGATTGGGACCGTCCTTCAGATCGAGGATCTCGACCACCTTGCCGGCGAGACGTCCGTCCTTCGCCGCATACACCTCGACCACGGATTTCGCCTTGCCGGTGACGTCGTCGATGGTCTTCCAGCGGCCGACTGCGGATGCCGGCGATTGCGCATGCGCCGCTCCGGCCGCCAGCAGGAGAGTGGACAGGGCGATCATCGGAAAGCGCATGCGACAGGCTCCGGAATGCATGAGGGAAGTCGGATGTCTGCAAATGGAAACGGCCCGCAAGCGGGCCGTTCCAGGATCGAAAGCAGGAGGCTCAGTTGGCCCGCACCCAGGTCGCGGTGCGGCAGATGATGGACACGCAGCCCTTCACTTCCAGCTTCTTGCCGCCGTCGGTGAGCGTGACCGACTTGGCCTTGAACTCGCGGTCTTCGGACGGCTTGTAACCGCTGCCACCGCCCCAGGTGCCGTCCTTGTTGGCCTTCAGGTTCCAAAGGGTCACCATGCCGACCATCGGCTTGCCCTTGTGCGGCCCGCTGCAGTCCGTGCAAGTCGCAGGCAGACCCAGGTTCTCCACGATCTTCGCCGCCAGGGTGCCGTTCTTGGCTTCATAGACCTCGGTAATCGTCATCGCGTTGCCGGTCTTGTCGTCCAGCGTTTTCCACTTGCCGATCGGCGAGGCGGGGTTCTGGGCCGAGGCGGAAAACGCGAGCGAGGCAAGCAGGCCGGCGAGAATGAGTTTGCGCATGGTGATTCCCTCCCAGGGAGATGGCGGGGCGCGGGGCCCTTGGTGGCGAGTGGCGCATTTATATCGCATTCGATGCCGTATGGAGGCTGAAGATGCGGGTCGATCCCGCGAATATCGACTAGCGCGGCTCGCGCGGATCGGCCGGCGAGAGCGGACGATTCAGTTCGTCCAGTTTTTCGGGTTCGCCGACGACGACTTTGCCATCCTTGATGTCTTTCCAGAAAGCATCATGCCAAGCGCGGTATTCCTTCGGATCCCAGAATTTCGGGTTGTAGAACTGGGAGGCGTCCATGCTGCCGTAGCCAGGGACGATGATCTGAACATTGCTGGTCATCGAACCCACGCGACTCCCGGTGATCTTGTTGCGCTCTCGTCGCAGGGCCCTTGCCAGGCGTGGTTCGGCGGCGTCGTCGCCGTATTCGCCGAACAGATCTTCGGCGAGGTTTCGGGCCCGCTGGCGTTCAGCCGGAGTGAGCGCGTTCCAGTAGCCGTTGCGGGTGCTCACGAAGCGCGGATAACCCCGTTCTGCGGCCAAGTCCATCCAGACCAGGGCCATGACGCGATCAGCACCAATGCCGACGCCCGACCACAGCATCTCGCCGACGATCGCCTGCGAGGCCTTGTCGCCATAGTAGGCCGCTTTGCGAAATCGCTCGATGGCGGTGGAGAAGTCCCGCTTCTGGTAGGCATCCAATCCCTGAGAGCGATAGAGGAGGTCCGGATGCCCCTCGAGGAAGCCGCCGGCCAGCATGGTGTCATTGTTGCTGGGATCCACCTGTGGCTGCGCCTCGACGTGCGCAGTCAGGCCGAAAAGCAATGCGACGATCGCGAACAATCGGGTAGTGCTTGCCGTTTGCATTGAAGTGGGCTCGAAAGGGAAAGCGATGACAGCAGGATAGGCGGAGTGACACGTCTTCAGTACACCCGAAAGTCAGGGCAACAACAAAAAGAGCCCGGCTTGCGCCGGGCTCTTCGGGACACCAATCAACCAACGGTCAGAACTTGATGTCGAGCTTGGTGAAGAACGACCGGCCCAGCAGGTCGTACTGGGTCGCGAACGCCGGGACGTTGCCGTAGCGAGTCGCGGCACCCGTGGACACGGTTGGCGGCGACGAGTCCAGCAGGTTGCGAATGCCGAACAAGAGAGACCACTTCGGCTGGTTGTAGCGTATGGAAACGTTGTGGTACAGGCGGCTCTCCGCCCAGATGTCGCGCTGCGCGTTGGCGAACCCGAGGTAGGTGAACGTGGGATTTAGGTCGAGGTTGCGCGTTGCGCCGACGTAGTCCATCCCCCACGTGTAGGTCCAGTCGCTGCGCTTCAACTGTGCATTGAGGTTGCCGACAAGTTTCGGATTGCCGATGTAGCCGACGTTGTTGGAGCGCACGTAGCCGTTGCCGAGCGGGTCTTCGAACAGCAGGTTGACGTCTTCCATCGTGTAGGTCAGCTGGGTCTCGACAGAGAGCTTGCCGAACGAATAGTCATCATCCCAGCGCACGAGCAGGTCGTAGCCGCGGACCTTCTGGAGGTTGACGTTGATGTAGGTGGCGAACACATCGGTGATCGCGTGCGCCTGAGGGCCCGTGCCTGGATTGCGCACGAAGTTGTTGCAGAAATTATTGGGGAACACCGGGGCACCGTAACAGCCGCCGAGGATGGTGGCTGACGTCAGGGTTGCGATCTGGTCGTTCACTTCATAGTCGAAGTAATCGAACGCCACGCTGATCGGTGCCCAGGACGGGGTCAGGATGGTGCCGACCGTGAAGGCCCTGGAGGTTTCCGGATTCAGGAACCCGGAGCCGCCGCCGGTCGTCACCGTCGCCGAGGGAGCACCGGCCGCCGCGTAATCGTCGGGGATGCCTTCGGCCGCGCAGTTGGCACGGATGAAATCATTCGTGCTTTCGCCCCAGTTGATGCACGGGTCGATCGCGATCTGCCCCACGAAACCTGTCAGGTTGCCCAGATAGAGCTCATACAGGCCTGGCGCGCGATAGGAAGTACCCTTGGTGGCGCGCAGGCGCACGGCCGAATTGATCTGCCAGCTCAGGCCCATCTTCCAGACGTAATCCGAATCGTCGACAGACGCGTAGTCGAATGCGCGTGCCGAGACATTGGCTGTCAACGCCTCGACGAACGGCAGGCCCTTCAGGAGGGGCACTTCCAGTTCGGTGAAGATTTCCTTCACGTTGTCGCGGCCTTTGGTGACCTGCGCCGAACTCTGGCCCCATGCGCGGCCAGCGCGCTCGAACTCGCTCGGCTGGTCGTCGATGCCGAAGTTGCGGTATTCGACGCCAAACGCCGCGCCCAGCGCACCTGCCGGCAGATCGAACAGCTCGCCAGTCGCCACCGCGTTGAACAGTACCTGGTCATACACCGTATTGCCCGTGTGCCACACACCGAGCGCATCCTCCAGCTCATTCATGCACTGGCCGTTCATGATGCACGGCTTGAAGTAGTCAACCGGTGCGGTGCCGCTGTTGGCAAGGGTCAGGTCGCCGCTCTTGGCGCGGTCGATGGCGAACACGCTGTAGTCGCCGTCGGATCGCGTGTAAGAGAGATTGGTGCTCCAGGCCCAGGAGTCGGTCCAGCTGAACAAGCCGTCCAAGCCGGTACGCAGGTACATGTAGTCCACGGTGACGTCCTGGTCGGACGAGAACGGCATGATCACCTGACCGTAGCCTGAGGGCACCGGGGCTTCAACGACCGGGAAGAACTGACGCAAGCCGTGGGTCCGTGTATTGCGCCGGTTGTAGAGGCCTTCCGCAGTGAAGTTGACGTCGCCGAAGGAGAAATCGGCGTTGGCGTAGAGGCTGGCGCGCTCCTGCCGGTTGATCAGGTGGGCATCGCCGACGAAGTCGAAGTTCAACTGGTCTTCATAGTACGCCCCGCCATTGAGGTAGGTGCGGGTGGTGCGCGGCCGCGGCTTGTAGCCCGGCAGGGCGCCGATGGTGCTGCCGTCCTGAGTGGGAACCAGGCGATAAGCCGGGTCGAAGTAATCGATGACCGTATTGGCGTAAAGGTTGTTGCAGCCTTCGAGGTCAGTGCCTGCGGTGATCGAACGATCCTCGCGGTCGATGCGGTTGCCGCTGCTGTCCGTGATCAGATCCTCGGCGCAACGCAGATAGTCACGATCGCCAAGTCGCAGCGGTTCCTGGATGTAATACTCGCCCGCGACGGCGATGTTGCCGTTACTGAAGTTCCAGCCGTTGGCGAGCGAGATGCTGACGGTTTCGGCATCGCCTTTCTGTGGAATGCGACCGGTAATGCTGAATTCGAGACCGTCGAAGTTCTTGCGGGTGATCAGATTGACCACGCCGGCGACGGCATCCGAGCCGTAGATCGACGAAGATCCATCCTTCACGATTTCCGCGCGCTGCAGGATCGACTGCGGGATGACGTTCAAGTCGAATGCCAGGACTTGGCCACGCGTGCCGGCCGGACCTGGACGCTGCCCGTTCAACAGCACGGCGGTGCGCTGGGGACCCAAGCCCCGCAGCGAGATCGATTGCACGCCGGTACCGCCTTCGATCACGAAGCCGGCAAACTGGTTGCTGATCTGCGTGGAGCCAGCTGCGACGCTGGATTTTTGCAGGAACTCTGCAGTATTGATCTGGCCAACATCGGCACTGATGTCCGCGGTGAGCACCTGCACTGGCGAGGTAGTGTCGTATTCAAGACGCCTCAGCAGCGAACCGGTCACCGTGATCTTTTCCAGCTCCTTCGGCTGATCCTGCTTCGCTTCCTCCTGCTGCGCTTGCGCGGGTGCATCCTGCGCCATGACGCTGGTGCCATACAGGCAGCTCAGCATCGCAATGCAGAGCGGCAGCTTTCGGAACGCGGTCTTCTTCTCGGTCTTGCTCATCCAGTACTCCCCTTGGTGATACCTGAGCCTCTTTTCAGGCATTTGTTTCAGAATCGTTAAGGAGTATAGGCGGCGTTCAGTTTCCGTTGCAACCCGTTTAGAGTGAATGCGCGCACTTGCCGTCAAGTGGCAAAGGTAGCGAGGTCGCCATGCGACCTCGCTGGTGAATTCAGAGTCCGCCCGGGCCGCAGTCCTTGCGAAGGAACTCTTCGATCAGCCCCAAGGTTTGCTCTTGGTGGCGCGGGTACCAAGGCATGCTGTGCGGCATGTCCGCGATCAGCTCGAACTTTGCCGGCACGTTGCCCTTGATCGCATCGAAGAAACCCTTGGCATGGAATGCCGGCGTGCGCACGTCGCGATCGCCGACATACAGCAGGACCGGGATCCCGGCCTTCGCGGTGTTCTGCATTGGATCCATGCCCTTCACCGTATTGCCCTGGAGGATGCGCTGCAGGCGGTTGTCGCTCCAGCTCATGCCGATCTTGGCAAGATCGGTCACGGGCGCGCCTGATATGGCGCACTGGTAGGGACTGTTCGGCCGAACGGCAGCCGCGGCAGCAGCGAAGCCACCATAGGAGTAGCCGAAGATCGCGAGGCGTTGGGGATCGGCGATGCCTTGCTTGACGAGCCAGGCAGCACCGTCATCCTTGTCATCCTGCATGCTCTGGCCCCATTGGGCATCGCCGGCCAGCCACAGTTTGCGGCCCAGTCCATTCGAGCCACGGTACTGCGGACGAAGGACAGCATAGCCGCGGGAGGTCAGGAACGGCACCCAGCCGCTGCCATCCCATCCGGCGTAATCCCGCGCCCAGGGGCCACCGTGGGGATGGATGATGGTCGGCAATGGGCCGTCGCCCTGTTTCCACCCTGCAGGCAGGTCGAGGATTGCCGGGATTTCCAGCCCGTCGCGGGCCGGGTAGGTGACCCAGCGTTGTTCTCCGATTTGCTTGCCGTCGATCCAGGGACGTTGGCTGCCCAATGTCACGATGCGCTTCTTGTCTATGAGCACGTGATAAGACGGAGCCGCCTGCGCGCTCTCGGTCGAGAACAGGACACGACTCATGTCATCGTTGTAGCCATCCAAGCTGACCGTCTGGCCGGGAAATGCCTTTTGCAGGGTGGCATTGATGCCCTGCACCCTTGGCTCGACATAGGTCGTTTCAATATCGGGGCCACCGATGGCGTAGCCGAGGACCTTGTTGAAATTGCTGGGTTGCGTCCCGAGAATCAGGCGCGCGATCGAATACTTCGGATGCGAGAGCAGAGGTTCACTCTCGTATTTCATTTCCAATGGATCGTACATCCACGCCTGCACGCGGTCGGACCATTGGTCGGTCAGAATGTAGAACTTGCCGCTGGTCTCGTCGATACCGACGATGTCGACCGTGTTGCGGCCACTGAGCTTCGTGGTCAGTTGAGCGTGCTCCTCAAACTCACCCGTTTTCGCGTTGCGGATCAGGATGCGCTGCTCATATTCGCCGGAGCCGATCGGCTCAAGTTGGGTACGAGTCAGCAGTTCGCCATCGCGTGGATTGAAAAGACCGGGCGTGGAGCGTCCTCCGGACTTGAACAACATTTTTGTTGCGCCAGTACGAAGGTTGTAGAGATAGTAGTTCCCGCTGAGCGACACGCCGCTGATCTGGTTGATGATCACATTGTCGGGATCGAGCGGCAGGCGATTGACGAGAGACGCGGTGCCGGCGATTTCGAGGCAGCGCTGAATGTCTTCGCTCACTCCGAGTTTCCGGGTGTTGTCCGCGAATGCTTCCTCGAATTTCTTTTGCGTCGTATCGGTAAGGTAGGCCTTGGAAACGAAGGTCTTCGTTGCACCAGAGGTTTTGCCTTCCCCGCATCCGCCCAGTTGACCAGTCCATTCCTGACGCCCGATTACGAGGACTCGATCTGCCTTCATCGCACTTGCACCGATGAATTTCATTCGATCGCCAGACGGGGTGATTTTCGAACCCGCGTCCAGGTTATCCAGGTTCCAGACGGCCAAGCCGGTTTCCTGGTTGTTGGAGCCAGGGAGGGCCACAATGGCGACGAGGTTCTTGCCGTCTGAACTCATCGAGACCGATTGAATATCCGGCACGCGGGCGAGCGATTCGATTGCGATGGGCTCACCCGACTGGGCGGCGGCGCTTGCAAGCAACAGGCCGGCGGCCAGTCGGGTTTTTGCAGGATGGATCGTCATTGCGGAACTCCCCATATAACTTTGACGTTTCGAGCTTGCAAGCTTACCAGCGTGTGCTCCCGGCCGGCCGTTAGAATCGGCATCCCGAGCCTACAGCTGACCCCCATGCCCCGCCTCTCCGCCCATACCGTTCAAGGCGACCTCAAGCCGCTGCCCCACGTCCGCAACATCATCGCCGTGGGGTCCGGCAAGGGCGGGGTGGGTAAGTCCACCACCGCGGTGAATCTGGCGCTGGCACTGGCCGCGGAAGGACTGGCAGTGGGGTTGCTGGATGCCGACGTCTACGGCCCCAGCGTCCCGATGATGCTCGGCCTGTCGGGTCGTCCCGACAGCCCGGACGGCAAGGCGATCGAGCCGATGCGGGCGCACGGGATCGAGGCGATGTCGATCGGCCTGTTGGTCGACCAGGACACGCCGATGATCTGGCGCGGGCCGATGGCGACCTCCGCACTCACCCAGTTGCTCACCGACACGCGGTGGGGCGATCTCGATGTGCTGGTGGTGGATCTGCCGCCGGGCACCGGCGACATCCAGCTGACGATGGCCCAGAAGATCCCGGTGGCGGGTGCGGTGATCGTGACAACGCCGCAGGACATCGCCACCCTGGACGCGCGCAAGGCCTTGAAGATGTTCGAGAAACTCGACATCGCCGTGCTCGGTCTGGTCGAGAACATGGCCGTGCATGTCTGCAGCAATTGCGGGCATGCCGAGCACATCTTCGGGGAGGGCGGGGCCGGGCGCATGTCGACCCAATACGCGGTTCCGGTGCTGGGCTCGCTGCCGCTGGAGATCGGCATCCGCGCGCAGGGCGATGCGGGCACGCCGATCATGGCGGCGCAGCCGGATTCGTCTGCCGCGCTGGCCTATCGCGGCATCGCCAAGGCCTTGCTGGCGCAACTGGATGCCAGGCCGAAGCTGCGTAGCGGGATCATGGCCTCGCTGCTCGGCGGTTGAGCCACGTTGCAAGGCATCGCTCCGTCGGGATGACGCGCCCCGGGTGCGCTGCGCTTGCCCGGGCTACAATCCCGGCCCTTCAAGCGCCTGAAATCGGAAAGCGATGAGCATCAAGAGCGACCGCTGGATTCGCCGCATGGCCCGCGAGCACGGCATGCTGGAGCCGTTCGAGGCCGGCCAAGTCAAGCAGGTCGATGGCAACCGCATCGTCAGCTACGGCACCTCCAGCTACGGCTACGACGTGCGCTGCTCGCGCGAGTTCAAGATATTCACCAACATCAACTCGACGATCGTCGATCCGAAGAACTTCGACCCCAAGAGTTTCGTTGACGTGGTCGCCGACGAATGCATCATCCCGCCGAACTCGTTCGCGCTGGCGCGCACGGTCGAGTACTTCCGCATCCCGCGCGACACGCTGGTCGTTTGCCTGGGCAAGAGCACCTACGCGCGCTGCGGGATCATCGTGAATGTCACCCCGCTGGAGCCCGAGTGGGAAGGCCACGTGACCCTGGAATTCAGCAACACCACGCCGCTGCCGGCGCGCATCTACGCCAACGAAGGCGTGGCGCAGATGCTGTTCTTCCAGGCCGATGCCGACGACGTCTGCGAAACCAGTTACAAGGATCGCGGCGGCAAGTACCAGGGCCAGACCGGCGTTACCTTGCCGAAGACCTGAGCTTCAGCGCGCCAGCGCCCCGCGCAATGCATTGACCCGTTCGATCAGTTGTTCCGGCGCGTACGGCCGCGCGGTCGCGTTGCCCCAGACCGGGCGCGGCCAGGCGATGTCGTCGGTGTAGCGCGCGATCACGTGCACATGCAGTTGCGGCACCAGGTTGCCGAGCGCGGCGACGTTGAGCTTGTGCGGCTTGAACAATGCCTTCAGCGCGCGCGATGCGGCATCGATGTCCGCTGTGAGTTGGCTGCGCTGGGCGCCGTCCAGGTCGATGATCTCGACCATGTCGGCCACCCGCGGCACCAGTACCAGCCACGGGTGGTTGGCATCGTCCATCAGGCGGACTTCGCAGAGCGGCAGTTCGATGACCGGCGCGGTGTCGTCGGCGAGTTGCGGGTGCAGGTGCCAGTGGTTCATGCGTTGTTCTCCGGCATGGAGAGGGTGGCCGATCCCGGGCCGTATAATTCCGCAATTCGCCCGGTAGCCCAGTATGTCCCTCCAGCAACCAAAAGTCGGCTTCGTGAGCCTCGGCTGTCCCAAGGCCTTGGTGGACTCGGAACGCATCCTCACCCAGCTGCGGGTCGAGGGCTACGACCTGGTGCAGGCCTATGACGATGCCGATGTGGTGGTGGTCAACACCTGCGGCTTCATCGACAGCGCGGTGGCCGAGTCGCTGGATGCGATCGGCGAGGCGATGGCGGAGAACGGCAAGGTCATCGTCACCGGCTGCCTGGGCAAGCGCGCGGAGATCATCCGCGAGGCACATCCCGGCGTGCTGTCGATCAGCGGCCCGCAGGACTACGCCAGCGTGATGGATGCGGTGCATACGGCGCTGCCGCCGCGCCACGATCCCTTCGTCAACCTGTTGCCGGACTACGGCCTGAAGCTCACGCCGAAGCACTACGCGTACCTGAAGATTTCCGAAGGCTGCAACCACCGTTGCAGCTTCTGCATCATCCCGTCGATGCGCGGCGACCTTGTGTCGCGCCCGGTCGATGACGTGCTCCGCGAGGCCGAAAAACTCGTGCGCGGCGGCGTGCGCGAACTGCTGGTGGTGTCGCAGGACACGTCGGCTTATGGCGTCGACGTGAAATACGCCGAGCGCAGCTGGCGGGACAAGACCTACCAGACCCGGATGAAGGCGCTATGCGAAGGCCTCTCGGAACTCGACGCGTGGACGCGCCTGCACTACGTGTATCCGTACCCGCACGTCGACGACATCATCCCGTTGATGGCGGATGGCAAGATTCTTCCGTACCTCGATATCCCGTTCCAGCACGCCAGCACGCGTGTATTGAAACTGATGAAGCGGCCCGGCGCGGTCGACAAGACCCTGGAGCGTATCCAGCGCTGGCGCGCGATCTGCCCGGAGCTGACGATCCGCAGCACCTTCATCGTCGGCTTCCCCGGCGAGACCGAGGCGGAGTTCGAGGAACTGCTGGATTTCCTCGACGAGGCGCAGCTCGACCGCGTCGGTGCGTTCGCTTATTCGCCGGTCGATGGCGCGAAGGCGAACGACTTGCCGGACCCGGTCGATGAAGACGTCAAGCAGGAACGGTTGGCGCGCTTCATGGAGCGCCAGGCCGCGATCAGCGAAGCACGCCTTGCGGCCAAGGTCGGGACGGTGCAGCGAGTGCTTGTGGATGCGATCGATGGCGAACTCGCCATCGCGCGTTCGATGGCCGATGCGCCGGAAATCGATGGCCTGGTGCAGGTGCAGGACGGCCGCGAGGCTGGCCTGGTGCCCGGCGAGTTCACCCGCGTGCGGATCATGGGCAGCGACGAGCACGACCTCTACGGCGAAGTCGAATACGACGACTGAGCCTCAGTCGATGTAGCGGATCCCCACGATCGCATAGTGGACGATGCCACCCGGCAGCGTGGCATCGAATTCGTCGTCCACGCGCTTCTTCAGCATCGCCCGCGCCAGTGGCGCATCGATGCTGATCCAGCCTTGCCGTGCATCGGTCTCGTCGGGGCCGACGATGCGATACAGCACGCGTTCGCCATCGTCGATGTTTTCCAGGGTCACTTCCGCGCCGAAGAACACCGCATCACGATCCGAGGGCGCGGCATCGACCACGCGCAATGCCTCCAGGCGCTTGCTCAGGTAGCGCACGCGACGGTCGATCTCGCCGAGCTGCTTCTTGCGATAGGTGTATTCCGCGTTCTCGGAGCGGTCGCCTTCGGCCGCGGCAGCAGCCAGGGCCTTGACGACCTCCGGCCGGCGCACGCGCCAGAGATCGTCCAGTTCCGCCTTCAGCCGGTCATGCCCCTCGCGGGTGATCAGCGCGGTGCTGCCGGCTGCCGGCGGACGCCAACGCCCCATCGCTTACTTGCGCTTGAGGCGGTATTCGATCGTGCCGGCGATCGGCTTGCCCTGCTGGTCCAGCGCCAGCAGTTCGGTCGGTGAGGCGATGGTGAACGCGCGGTCGTACTCGTCCTTCTCCTCCGGGTCGAGCTGGATCGCCTTGCCGTCGCCGCGCACCGACCACGAGCCCTTGGACAGGAAGCTGCTCTTGTCCGCGTCCTGGTAGGTCTCGCTGAGCGTGTAGGAGCCTTCCGGAGTGAACGCGATAGTGGTGTCGATGCCCGCGCAGTCCGCGCACGGCAGCATGCCGGCGTAGGTGCCGGCGAAGGCCTTGATGTCGAAGTCCTTGGCATCGCCCGCGGGCGAACTGTGGTCGACCACGTCGGTCACGGCATCGGTGACGGCGGCCGCGGGTGCTACGGGCGCGGACGCGGCTTCTGCCGCTTCGTCGGGCTTGCAGCCGGTGGTGGCGGCAAGGGTCGCGGCGAGAGCGATGGTCAGGAGCTTGCGATGCATGGGAAACCTCATTGCTGAAGATGTTCGGGTGGATGTCGAAGTCGGCGGGGCGTCAGCGCTTGCCGCCGAAAATGCTGCCCAGGATGCCGCGCACGATCTGGTTGCCTAGCTTGCTGCCGATCGTGCGGGTGGTCTGCTTGGCCATGGTTTCGATCATGCCCTGCCGGCGCTTGGTGCCGAACACCGCGTCCTTGACCGCGCCGCCGAAACCGCCGCCCTCGGCATCGTCCTCTTCGCGGGTCCTGGCCGGCGGTGCTTCCGCCTGCGTCACCTTCGCTTCGGCTTTCTTCGCCAGCAATTCGGCGGCGGATTCGCGGTCGATCGCGGTGTCGTACTTCATGCCCACCGGGCTGCCGGCGCGCACCTGCGCACGTTCGGCGTCGGTGATCGCGCCCATCCGGCAGCGCGGCGGCGCGATCAGGGTCTTTTCCACCGGCATCGGGATGCCCTTGTCCTGCAGGGTCGAGACCAATGCCTCGCCGACCCCGAGCTGGCCGATGGTCTTGGCCACGTCCAGGTCCGGATTGGTGACGAAGGTCTCGGCGGCGGTCTTGACGGCTTTCTGGTCGCGCGGAGTGAACGCGCGCAGCGCATGCTGGAAACGGTTGCCCATCTGGCCGAGGATTTCATCGGGCACGTCGTCCGGGAACTGCGAGCAGAAATACACGCCCACGCCCTTGGAACGGATCAGCCGCACCACTTGTTCGATGCGCTGGCGGAGCGCGGCCGGTGCGTCATCGAACAACAGATGCGCTTCGTCGAACACGAACACCAGCCTGGGTTTGTCGAGGTCGCCGACCTCGGGCAGGGTCTCGAACAATTCCGACAGCAGCCACAGCAGGAAGCTGGAATACAGTTTCGGCTTGAGGATCAGCTGGTCGGCGGCGAGGATGCCGATGACGCCGCGGCCATCGGTGGTGGTGCGCATCAAGTCGGCCAGTTCCAGCGCGGGCTCGCCGAAGAACATGTCCGCGCCTTCCTGCTCCAGCCGCAGCAGCGAGCGCTGGATCGCGCCGATCGACGGCGCGCTGACCAGCCCGTACGAGGTGCTGATGTCCTTGCGCTCCTCGGCGACCAGGCCGAGCAGGGCGCGCAGGTCGTCGAGGTCGAGCAGCAGCAGGCCACGGTCATCGGCCAGCTTGAACAGGATGTCGAGCACGCCGGACTGGGTGTCATTGAGCTCCAGGATCCGCGCGAGCAGGGTCGGGCCGATTTCGCTGACCGTGGTCCGCACCGGATGGCCGCGCTTGCCCCACAGGTCCCAGAACACGACGGGCGCCGCTTCGTTGCGGTAATCGGCGATGCCCATCAGGTCGATGCGCTGCTGCAGCTTCTCGCTGGCGGTGCCAGCCATCGCCAGCCCCGCCACGTCGCCCTTCACGTCGGCCAGGAACACCGGCACGCCGATCCTGCTGAAGCCTTCGGCCAGCGTCATCAGGGTCACCGTCTTGCCGGTGCCGGTGGCACCGGCCACCAGGCCGTGGCGATTGCCGTACTTGGGCAACAGGACCACATCGCCGCTGGTTTCGGTGGTGATCGCCTTGCCTACGAAGATCGGATCCATGCCTGTTCCTGTGGGGTGTTCCCGTGGAGGTGCGTACCGCTCGAAGGTGAATGCGGCGCAGGGCGATTCTATGCGATGCCGGTCGCCTTCCCGTGACCTGCGGCAGGTTGCCCCGGCGCTCGCGCGGCGGCTACCCTGCGGTTTCCCCACGCGAGATGCCCATTGCTGATGCTCGTTCGTCCATTGCCTGCGCTTGCCGCTTTCTTCATCGCCCTGCTTGCAGCCACTTCCACGCCCGTCGCACACGCGCAATCCAAGCGCGACCTGGCTGCCGCGGCGACCTTGCAGCAGCGCATGGACGCCGCCGAGAAGCGTTATCGCGATGCGCTGCTGGCCGAGGATGAGGAGACCGATGGCACCGTTCCCGGTGCTGCGCTGACCGAGATGCAGGCCGTGGTCGCAGCCTGCGCGAAGCAGAAGGGCTGCGAATTGCCGAAGATGCTGGCCACCTACGAGCGCCTGCTCAAGGCCACGCCGCAGGACGGCGAGGGCGATCCGGGCAGCGAAGACGAGGACCCGATCGACGAGGCCGACCTGGCCACCGACTACGTGCCGGGAAGCGCCGATGCGGCTGCGCTGTTGAGCGAGGAAGGCCAGCGCTTCGTGCGCATGGTCCAGTTCAATCCGGCGGTGCAGGCCGGCATCCGCCGCTGGCTGACCGACATGCGCCCGTCGCTGATGGACAGCTACGAGAACTACCGCTACATGCAGCACCTGATGTCGCCGGCGTTCAAGCGCAATGGCTTGCCGGAGGCACTGCTGTTCGGGATCCTGGCCAAGGAATCCAACGGCAAGGTGCACGTGGGGTCGCGCGCGGGCGCGATCGGCCCGTTGCAGTTCATGCCGGCCACCGGTCGCCGCTTCGGCCTGGGCAACGATGGCACTGGCTTCGATACGCGTTATGACGCCGCCGCTTCGGCAGATGCCGCAGCCCAGTACCTCGTCGAGCGCATGGCGCAGCTGGACAACAGCATCGAGCTGTCGCTGGCCGGCTACAACGGTGGCGAGGGCCGTGCCTTGCGCGTCTACCGCGGCAGTGGCGGCCGCAGTTTCTGGGACGCCGATGTCTACAGCCAGTTCCCGGCAGAGACCAAGGACTACGTGCCGATGGTGGTTGCTGCGGCGTGGCTGTTCCTGCACCCGAAGGAATACGGCATTCGCTGGCCGAAGGTGAACTCGCGGCCGGCGGTGATCCGCCTGCAGCAGCCGGCCTCGATCTACGAACTCACCATCTGCCTGGGCAACTACGGCTCGCGCGACGGCTACATGCGTGCCCTGCGCAACCTCAACCCGCGCTGGAGCGCCGACAGCACCATGCCTGTCGGCACCACGCTCAATGCCACCACCCGCATCGCCTCGCTGTACAACCGCTACTGCACCCGCGGCCAGCGCCTGCAACTGGCCGAGCAACTGGTGGCCAGCAACGTGCAATCCGCGCTGGTGCGGATTGGCCCGATGACCAGCGCGAGCGGTGAAGCCAGCGCCGGTGCCGATGCCTCCGGCGCAGCGCCCACCCAATTCGCGCCGCCGGCCAAGCCGAAGCCGCAACCGGCGAAACCGAAGACCCACAAGGTGAAGCGCGGCGAGACCCTGTCGGCCATCGTCCGCAGGTTCGATTGCGATCTGGGCGACCTGGCCAAGTCGAACAAGCTGAAGGCACCGAAGTACGCGATCCGGCCGGGGCAGAGCCTGACGCTGGCGGGCTGCAAGGGGTGAGGCTGTGTTGCCGTCATCCCGGCTTTCGCCGGGATGACGGCCTAAGTCAGCCGCGTTGCGAGCCGCTGCCCCAACCGCACCGGCGTCTCCGCCTTCAACGCCGGATCCAGCGCTGCCACGCCCTTCGGAAGCAGCACGATCACCGTGCTGCCGTAGTTGAAGCGCGCCATCTCGGCGAAGCGTTCCAGGGTGATGCCCTTGCCGCGATAGTCCTTGCGGGTGATGCGATCGCCGTAGGCCGGAATCTCCACGCCGCTCCACACGGTTTCCACGCCGGACACCAGCAGCGCGCCGACCATCACCGACACCATCGGCCCGAAGTCGGTATCGAAGTGGCAGACCAGGCGCTCGTTGCGGGCGAACAGCCGCGGCACGCTGGCCACCGCATCGGTGCCGACCGAGAACAAGCGGCCCGGGACGTGCACGGTCTCGCGCAGGGTCCCGGTCCATGGCATGTGCACGCGGTGGTAGTCGCGCGGCGACAGGTACACGGTGGCGTACACGCCATCGGCGAAGGGCTTCGCCGCCTCGTCATCGCCCAGCAATTCGGCGGCGGTGAACGACTGGCCCTTGGCCTGGAAGATGCGGCCATCGACGATGTCGCCGCACTGGCTGACGTGGCCGTCGGCCGGCATCAGCAATGCGCGCGGATCGGTATCCAGCACGCGCGCACCGGGTTTCAGTGCGCGGGTGAAGAATGCATTGAAGGTGGGGTACGCGGTGGGGTCGGGCTCGGCCGCTTCTGACAGATCCACGCCGAACTTGCGGGTGACGGTGTCGATCAACCATTGCTTGGTGGCGGGGCGCGTCGAGTACGCCAGCGACCGCGCAATCGAAGACAGCAAACGGTGCGGCAGGACGTAGGTCAGGGCGGTCAACGGGCTCACGGCATGGCCTTGGTCAAGGATTCGAGGTCGGTCGCGATCGCCTTGATGTCGAACGGCGGCTGCGCCACGCCGGCCATCCGCGCTTGCGGATCCAGCAACACGAAGGCGGCACTGTGGTCGATGCTGTAGTCATCCGGATCGCCGCTGGGACCCGGCGCCTTCATGAACACCAGCGACAGCGAACGGGTGAACGCCTCCAGTTGCGGGATCGGCCCGGTTGCTGCCAGCGTGTCCGGATGGAAGGCATGCGCGTAATCGCCGGTGAGCTTCGGGGTATCGCGTTCCGGGTCAGTCGAAATGAACAGCACGCGCGGGCGCGATGCGGCCGGCAGCGTGGCCCATTGCTTCTGCGCCGCCGCCAGTTGCGCCAGCGTGGTCGGGCAGATGTCCGGGCAGTGGGTGAAGCCCAGGAACACCACCGTCCAGCGGCCCTTGAGATCGTCGATGTCGAGTGCGGTGCCATCCGACTGCTGCAGCGAGAACGCCGGCAGCACGCGTGGGTTCGGCAGCAACGTCACGGCCTTGACGGCAGGTAGCGTTGGCGCGGCGGGGCCATGGAAACGCTGCGAGGCCCACAGGCCCAATCCTCCGGCCAGGCAGGCCACCAGCAACAGCAGGGCAGTGCGTTTCGACATGAGCGTCTGGAATGGGGGTGGCCGGCCATGATAGCGGGGCGTCGCCGCTATACTTCACGGCCTTGCACGCGCGTGGCCGCACATGTCCCAGGAATTGCAGACGATCATCGACTTGATCCGCTACGGCGCAAGCCGGTTCAACGCGGCGGGCCTGACCTTCGGCCACAGCTACGACAACGCGCTGGACGAAGCCACCCAGCTCACCCTGCACGCGCTGCACCTGCCGCATGACCTGCCGCCGGCGTACGGCAATGCCCGCATCACCGAGGCCGAAAAGGAAGACGTGCTGCGCCTGTTCCTGCGTCGTATCGAGGAACGCATCCCGGCCGCGTACCTCACCGGCGAGGCCTGGTTCGCCGGCCTGAGCTTCAAGTCGGACCAGCGCGCCCTCGTGCCGCGCTCGCCGATCGCCGAGCTGATCGAATCCGGCTTCCAGCCCTGGCTCGGCGACCGCGAAGTGCGTCGCGCGCTCGATCTGTGCACCGGATCCGGCTGCATCGCCATCGCGATGGCCCACCACAATCCCGACTGGCACGTGGACGGCGCCGACATCAGCGATGACGCGCTGGCGCTGTCCGCCGAGAACGAAAAGCGCCTCCATGTGCAGAACGTCCGCTTCGTGAAATCGGACCTGTTCTCCGGCCTGCAGGGCGAGCACTACGACCTGATCGTCACCAATCCGCCCTACGTCACCAACGACGAGACCGACGCGCTGCCGCGCGAATACGCGCACGAGCCGGAACTGGGCCTGCGGGCGGGCGATGATGGTTTGGACCTGGCGCTGCGGATCATGCGCGATGCGCCCTTGCACCTGGATCGCGATGGCCTGCTGATCTGTGAGGTCGGCGAGGCCGAACAAGCGCTGGTCAAGCTCTTGCCGGAACTGCCGCTGGCCTGGGTCGAGTTCAAGGTCGGGCAGATGGGCATCTTCGTGGCCGAATGCGCCGACCTGATCGCGCACCACGACCGCATCGCCAGGCTGGCGAATGCACGCGATGCCGGTCGTGTCGCTCCGGGCGCCGGTCTGTTCTGACATGCGCGCTTGAACACTTTCGGCCACCTGCTGCGCGTCACCACCTTCGGCGAATCGCACGGGCCGGCGATCGGCTGCGTGCTCGATGGCTGCCCGCCCGGCATCGCCATCGCGCCTGAAGATTTCGTGCACGATCTGGCGCGGCGCGCGACCGGCACGTCGCGGCATACCTCGCAACGGCATGAAGCCGACGAGGTCGAAATCCTCAGCGGCGTGTATGAGGGCGTCACCACCGGCACACCGATTGCCTTGCTGATCCGCAATACCGACCAGCGCAGCAAGGATTACAGCAAGATCGCCGCGCAGTTCCGGCCTGGCCACGCCGACTACACCTACTGGCAGAAGTACGGCATCCGCGATCCGCGGGGTGGCGGGCGCAGCAGTGCGCGCGAGACCACGATGCGCGTAGCGGCCGCCGTCATCGCCAAGAAGTGGCTGGCGGATCGGCATGGTGTGCGCGTTTACGGTTGGCTGTCGCAGCTGGGCGAGATCGCACCGCAGGGGTTCGATGCGTCCGTCATCGAGGCCAATCCGTTTTTCTGGCCGCATGCCGCGCAGGTCGATGCGCTGGAAACGTACATGGACGCGCTGCGCAAGTCCGGCGATTCGGTCGGCGCGCGCGTCACCGTGGTCGCCGACGGCGTGCCGCCGGGCTGGGGCGAGCCGGTGTACGGCAAGCTCGACGGCGACCTGGCCGCAGCGATGATGTCGATCAATGCGGTCAAGGGCGTGGAGATCGGCGACGGTTTCGCGAGTGTTGCGCAGAAGGGCAGTGTGCATCGCGACGTGATGACGCCCGATGGGTTCCTCTCCAACCATGCGGGCGGGATCCTCGGCGGCATTTCCAGTGGCCAGCAGGTGGTGGTCTCGGTGGCGTTCAAGCCGACCTCCAGCCTGCGCCTGCCGGTGGATGGGCTGGATGCGGATGGCAACGTGGTCGACATCGTCACCACCGGTCGCCACGACCCGTGCGTGGGCATCCGCGCGACGCCCATTTGCGAGGCGATGCTGGCGCTGGTGCTGATGGACCAGGCGTTGCGCCATCGCGCGCAGTGCAGCGATGTGGGCGATGTCTCGCCGCGCATTCCCGGCTCGATTACCACCGACGCGAAACGATAGCGGCGCGCCGCCGGCTACGCCCCCACGGGCAGCAGCGCGCCGCAGCGGACACGCAAGCAACCCATTCCGACTTTCCCGCAGCGCGACGATCCGCGCCGCAATTCCAGGACACGAGAAGCAATGAGCAAGCAATTCAAGGTGGCAGTGGTGGGCGCAACCGGCGCGGTGGGCGAAGTGATGCTGTCGATCCTCGCCGAGCGCGACTTCCCGGCCAGCGAAGTGATCGCATTGGCCAGCGAGCGTTCCGCCGGCATCACGGTGGCATTCGGCAACGGCGACCTGGTGGTGCAGGACCTGGCCACCTTCGATCCGACCGGCGTGGACATCGCGCTATTTTCCGCGGGCGGCGCCACCAGCAAGGAATACGCGCCGAAGTTCGCCGCTGCCGGCGCGGTGGTGATCGACAATTCCTCGACCTTCCGCTACGACGACGACGTGCCGCTGGTCGTGTCCGAGGTCAATCCCGAAGCCGTGCGCAACCGCCCGCGCGGGATCATCGCCAACCCGAACTGCTCGACCATGCAGCTGATGGTGGCGCTGAAGCCGATCCATGATGCGGCCGGGATCGAGCGCATCAACGTCGCCACCTACCAGTCGGTGTCCGGCGCCGGTCGTTCCGGGCTGGAAGAACTCGGCGTGCAGACCGGCCAGCTGCTCAATTTCCAGGAGATCGAGCCGAAGAAGTTTTCCGCGCAGATCGCCTTCAACCTGATCCCGCACATCGACGATTTCCTTGACAACGGCTACACCAGGGAAGAGATGAAGCTGGTATGGGAAACGCGCAAGATCCTCGGTGACGACGCCATCCAGGTGAATCCGACCGCGGTGCGCGTGCCGGTGTTCTACGGCCATTCCGAAGCGGTGAATGTCGAGACCCGCGACAAGCTCACAGCGGACCGGGCGCGTGAGCTGCTGGAAGGCGCGCCGGGCGTGGTGGTGGTCGATGAGCGCAAGGCTGGTGGCTATCCGACGCCGGTCACCCATGCGTCCGGCAACGATGCGGTTTACGTCGGTCGGATCCGCGAGGATCTCTCGCATCCGCGCGGGCTGAACCTGTGGGTGGTGTCCGACAACATCCGCAAGGGCGCGGCGCTCAACGCGGTGCAGATTGCGGAACTTGTTGCCGCCGAAGGCTGAGCGCGGCTAGAGTCGTCGCGATGATGGGGGCGGGAGCAGGCGTGATCAGGACATTGCGAACGGCGGCGATCGCCACCGCGCTGCTGCTGGCGGCGGGAAATGCGTGGGCGCTCGGCCTCGGCCAGATCGAGGTCAAGTCGCGGCGCAACCAGCCGCTGGTCGCGGAAATCCCGATCATCTCGACCACCCCGGGCGAACTGGAAGCGCTGCAGGCGCGGCTGGCCTCGCCGGAAACCTTCCGCCGGGTCGGCCTGGCCCCGCCCAGCGGCGTGGCCGCCGACCTGCAGTTCAGCCTGGGCAGCGATGCCCGCGGGCGGCCGGTGATCCGGGTCACCAGCACCCGTCCGGTCGAGCAGGCGGTGCTGAATTTCCTGGTCGAGGTCGACTGGGGGCAAGGCCGCTTGGTGCGTGAATACTCGGCGCTGGTCGAAGCCCCGAACACCGCGAGTGCGCCGCTGCAACCGGCGATCGAGGCGCCGGTGTCGCCGGCACCGAACGTGGTTCAGCGGCCGGTTCCGCTGCCGGTGGTGGCCACGCCGACCCCCGAGCCACCACCGGTTCCCGAGGCACGGCCGGAACCTGCGCCGTCGCCCATCGCCATCGCACCGCTGCCACCACCGGCTGCCGCACCGGCTCCGATCGCCGCAGCGCCAGCACCTGCGGCCGCGCAATACGGTCCGATCAAGCAAGGCGAGACGCTGTCGAAGATCGCCGGCAAGCTGGACCTGCCATCGGGCTACAGCCTCGACCAGGCCATGCTCGCGCTGCTGCGGGCCAACCCGGATGCCTTCCTGGGCGATGACATCAACCGGCTGCGTCGCGGTTCGGTGTTGCGGGTTCCCGGAAGCGACGAGCTCGGCAGCGTCAGCGCCGACGAAGCCGGGCAGGTGGTGCGCCAGCAGATGCAGCAATGGCGACAGGCGCGCCGCCCGGTGCGCCAGCCCGAGATCGCCACCGCGGATGCCGCGTCGCCCACGCGTGCACCCCGCGCGGCCGCTCCGGATGCAGCGCCCGCGCCCACCACGACGGTCGCCGCGGCCAAACCGAAACCGGCAACGCCGCCCCGCCAGGCCGCGCCCGCGCGTCGCCAGGAAGCGCGTTTGCAGATCATCCCGCCCGCTGCACCGGGCAAGGCCACAGGAACACGATCCGGTACCATCGCCGGAGGCGAGGGCAGCATGCTCCAGCAACAATTGCGGCAGAAAGACGAAGACATCGCCGCCAAGGCCGTCGAGATCGGCGAGCTCAAGGAGCGGGTGGCCGAACTCGAGAAGTTGAAGCAGGACCAACAGCAGTTGCTGTCGCTCAAGGACAGCGAACTGGCCGCCGCCCAACAGCGACTGGCCGAGGCGAACAAGGCCGCCGCCAGCGCCGCCACTGCCGCGGTCAAGCCCGCCACCACGCAGGCCGCGCCGCAGGCCAGCACGGAGGTCCCGGCCAGCCAGGATGCCGCCGCCAGTGCGTCCAACCCGATGCCCTACATCTGGGGCGGGCTGGGCTTGGCTGCAGTGGCCTTGCTGGGATGGCTGCTGTTCGGTCGTCGCAAGCCGGCCCCCGCGCCGCGCCGCAGCAGTTTCGACAGCGAAGCGCTTGCCGCCAGCCTGGTGCATCCGTCGGCCGATCCCGATGCGCCACGCACCGTCGATACGCAGTCGCACGCCGATGTCCATGCCGATGCCGATGCCGCAAGCACCGAGCCGGAAACGCCGCCAGCGGTTGCCGACGCGCAGCCGGTGCCGACCATCGACCTCGCTGACGTGCCTCCCAGCAGCGAGCGGGTGGAAACTCCCGCCTGGCATTCCGGCTGGGTGAAGACCGAAGCCTTCGTGCCGCCGCCTCCCGTCGAGCAGGCCGCGCCGCGTTTCATGCCGGTCGAGGATGAACTGCCCGAGCCCGAAGTGCCGGTGCCGCAGGCCAGCGCGGAGCAGCGGATGAAGCTGGCGCGTGCCTTCCTGGACATCGGCGACGATCACTCGGCGAAGCAGTTGCTGCGCGAATTGCTCGACGATGCCGATCCGGTCGCACGCACCGAGGCCGCGCGCCTGCTGCGCGAGATCGGCTGAGGCCTATCGGCAAGCGGATGCGTTTCGCGCTGGGGCTCGAATACGACGGCAGCGGCTACTCCGGCTGGCAGCGGCTGAGCCCGGCCGGCACCCACGCAGCGGATGGCAGCCTGCAGACCGCGCTGGAAATCGCGTTGTCGAAAGTGGCCGATGCGCGCATCGACACCGTGTGCGCGGGCCGCACCGATGCCGGGGTGCACGCGCGTTGCCAGGTCGTGCATTTCGACACCGACGCCGTCCGCGATGAGCGCGGTTGGGTGCTGGGCACCACCACCAACCTGCCGGCCGCGTTGGCCGTGCGCTGGTGCGTGCCGGTCGCCGACGATTTCAGTGCGCGCTTCGCCGCGCGCGCGCGTCGTTACCGCTACCGCATCCTCAATCGCGGCACCCGGCCCGGGCTGGAACGCCAGTACCTGAGCTGGGAGCGGATGCCGCTGGATGCCGATGCCATGCATGTAGCTGCGCAAGCCTTGCGCGGCGAATGCGATTTCTCCGCATTCCGCAGCATCCAGTGCCAGGCCGGGCATGCACGGCGCGACCTGCACGACATCGTGGTGACCCGCCACGCCGACGAGCTTCACGTCGAAGTACAGGCAAATGCGTTCCTGCACCACATGGTCCGCAACATCGTCGGCTCGCTGCTGCTGGTGGGGCGCGGCGAGCGGCCGGTGGAGTGGATCGCCGAACTGCTGGAAGGGCGCGACCGCAGCGTGGCAGGGCCGACCGCGCCGGCGGCCGGACTGCTGTTCCTCGGGCCGCGTTATCCGCGACAATGGGGACTGCCGCAGGACGTCTGCGGCGACGACACCTCCAGCTGAAGGGCCGCCGATGAAGCGCGCGTTGTTCCGCACCCGCATCAAGTTCTGCGGCCTGACCCGCGCCGGCGACGTGCGCCTGGCCGGCGAATTGGGCGTGGACGCGGTCGGCCTGATTTTCGCCGGGCGCAGCCCGAGACGGATCGAGCCGCAAGCGGCGCGCGCCCTGCGTGAAGCATTGGCGCCGCTGGTCGATGCGGTGGCGCTGTTCATGGACAACAGCGCCGGCGAAGTCCGCGACGCGATCACGCATGCGCGGCCGACCCTGCTGCAGTTCCACGGCAGCGAGGACGATGCGTTCTGCCGCCGCTTCGGTCTGCCGTACCTCAAGGGCATCGGCCTGAAGGGCGCGGAAGCCGGCCTCAGCGGGCGTGTGTTGCACGCGCGTTACCCGCATGCCGCGGGCTTCGTGCTCGACGGACATGCGTCCGGCCAGCCGGGCGGCAGTGGCGAACGGGTCGACATCGCCGCGATTCCGGACGACATGAGCAAACCCTATGTGCTCGCCGGCGGACTCAGCGCCGACAATGTGTATGCGGCGATCCGCTCGGCCTCGCCGTGGGGCGTGGATGTCGCCAGCGGCATCGAGCTGGAACCCGGGATCAAGGATGGCGCACTCATGCGCCGCTTCGTGGAGGAAGTGCGGCGTGCGGATTGCATCGAACTTGGCGACAACGGCGACATCGGGGAATGCAATGCCTGCGGTCGCTGACCCCATCGACTTCAACGCGTATCCGGATGCGCAAGGCCATTTCGGCCGCCACGGTGGCCGCTTCGTCGCCGAAACCCTGATCGGCCCGCTGGAAGAATTGGCGGCCGCCTACGATGCGGCGCGGGTCGATCCGGCCTTCATTGCCGCGTTCGAGAAAGACCTCCAGCACTACGTCGGCCGGCCCAGCCCGATCTACCACGCGGAGCGCCTGAGTCGCGAGAACGGCGGCGCGCAGATCCTGCTCAAGCGCGAGGACCTGAACCACACTGGCGCGCACAAGATCAACAACACCATCGGCCAGGCCCTGCTGGCCAGCCGGATGGGCAAGACCCGGATCATCGCCGAGACCGGCGCCGGCCAGCACGGCGTGGCCAGCGCGACCGTGGCCACGCGGCTGGGCCTGGAGTGCGTGGTGTACATGGGCGCCACCGACATCGAGCGGCAGAAGATCAACGTCCATCGGATGCAACTGCTCGGGGCGACGGTGGTGCCGGTGACCAGCGGTTCGGCCACGCTCAAGGACGCGCTCAACGAGGCGATGCGTGACTGGGTGACCAATGTGCAGGACACCTTCTACATCATCGGCACGGTCGCTGGCCCGGATCCGTATCCGCGCATGGTCCGCGACTTCAATGCCGTGGTCGGCCGCGAGGCGCGAGCACAGATGCTGTCCGAGTACGGTCGCTTGCCCGACGCGATCACCGCCTGCGTGGGCGGCGGCAGTAACGCGATCGGGCTGTTTCACGCCTTCCTCAACGATGGCGACGTGCGCATCGTCGGTGCCGAGGCCGCGGGCGACGGCATCGAGACCGGTCGTCATGCCTCCTCGCTGTCGGCCGGGCGGATCGGCGTGCTGCATGGCAACCGCACCTACGTCATCTGCGACGACGATGGCCAGATCATCGAGACCCATTCGATCTCGGCCGGCCTGGACTATCCCGGTGTTGGCCCGGAGCATTCGTTCCTGAAGGACAGCGGCCGCGCCGAATACGTCGGTATCACCGACGACGAAGCACTGGCGGCGTTCCACAGGCTGACCCGCACCGAAGGCATTCTGCCGGCGCTGGAATCCAGCCACGCCATCGCCCAGGCGATCAAGCTGGCGCGCGAGTTGCCGAAGGACGCGCTGGTCCTGTGCAACCTGTCCGGCCGCGGCGACAAGGACGTGCACACCATCGCCGCACGCGATGGCATGGACCTCTGAGAGAAGGGGCGGACCTGGAGCGACCAAGGTCGTTCAGGGCGATTTGCCCCTGAACTGGCCTCGACAGGCCGCTTGGGAGACAATGTCCGGCTGCGAAAACACACCACAAAGGAGTACGGCCATGGCCGACGAACAACAGACCCAGGCTGCGGCCGACACCGCCGGACAGACCCGGAACGGACCGGATCCGAAGTTCTTCGATTGCGTCAACGAATACCTGGAACTGACCAACAAGCAGTCCCGCGAGTATGGCGAGAAGCGCATCAGCCTGGCCAGCATGTACGCGGCCGCGCGCTTCAACGCGCATGTTTACCTGGTCAGCGTGAAGCCGATCCACGCCGCCGGCGAGCGCAAGGATTTCCTCGATTACATGTCCACCATGTATCGCCGCATGCTCAACGAGCACCTGGACGGCATGGGCCAGGAACGCGGCATCGACGTCGGCGAATCCGAGTTGGCCGCCGAATACGCCGCTGCCGGCGTGCAGGTCGGCAATGCCGCTGTGCAGACCCCGGCAAGCGACTACGTGGCCGCCGCAGGTGCGGTGCCGCCGGCTGCCGCGGCGAACGAGTGACCCGGCTGCAGGCAAGGCTGGACGCGCTTCGCACGTCCGGCCGCAAGGCACTGGTGCCGTTCATCAGCGCCGGCGATCCGTCGCTGGATGCGACCGTGCCGGTCATGCACGCGCTGGCTGTGGCCGGTGCGGACGTGATCGAGCTGGGCGTGCCGTTTTCCGATCCGATGGCCGATGGCCCGGTGATCCAGCGGAGCTCCGAGCGCGCGCTGGCCCGTGGTGCCGGGTTGGCCTACGTGCTGGAGGCGGTGCGCCAGTTCCGTGAAGTCGATGCGGACACGCCGGTGGTGCTGATGGGTTACCTGAACCCGGTCGAGATCCGCGGTGCCGCCGGCTTTGCCGCTGCCGCTGCGGACGCTGGCGTGGATGGCGTGCTGCTGGTCGACCTGCCACCGGAAGAAGCCGACGAATACCGCGCCGCGTTCTCGCGCCACGGGCTGACGTTGATCTCGCTGGCCTCGCCGACTACCCCGGAAGCGCGCCTGCAGCGGCTGTGCACGCATTCCGAGGGCTATCTGTACTACGTCACCTTTGCCGGCGTGACGGGTGCCGACGGGCTGGACGTGGCCGAAGCCGGCCAGCGCCTGCGCCACTTGCGCGCGATGGCGTCGATGCCGGTGTATGCCGGTTTCGGCATCCGCGATGCCGCCAGCGCCGCTGCGATGGCCGTGCACGCCGATGGTGTGGTGGTCGGCAGTGCGTTGGTCTCCGTGCTGGCGGAAAGCGCCGACGCGAATGACGCCGCCGCACGCGCGGGCGCGTTCCTGCGTCCGTTGCGACAGGCCCTCGACGAACTGGTCGCGGTCCCGGCCTGAGCTAGACTGCGCCACCGGTATCTGCGCCTGCACGCGGCGGGGCTCCGGCGGCCCACAACTGCGGTGAACGAACCGAATGAGCTGGCTTAAGAAATTGATGCCCGCGAGCATCCGCACCGAGACCGGGGTGGATCGCAAGCGCAGCGTGCCGGAAGGCCTGTGGGAGAAGTGCGAGCGCTGCGGCGCGGTGCTTTATCGACCCGAGCTCGAGGAAAACCTCGAGGTCTGCCCGAAGTGCAATTTCCACATGCCGATCCGCGCGCGCGCGCGGCTGGCGGCGTTGCTGGACGATGGGCTCGGGCACGAGATCGGGGCGAAACTCGGCCCGACCGACGTGCTCAAGTTCAAGGACCAGAAGAAATATTCCGAACGCATCAAGGCCGCGCAGAAGTCCACCGGCGAGCGCGATGCGCTGATCGCGATGGAAGGCAAGCTGAAGGGCCATGACCTGGTCGCCGCCGCATTCGATTTCGCCTACATGGGCGGTTCGATGGGCTCGGTGGTCGGCGAGCGTTTCACCCTGGCCGCGGAACGCGCGCTGGAACTGCGCTGTCCGTTCGTGAATTTTTCCGCCAGCGGCGGCGCACGCATGCAGGAAAGCCTGTTTTCGCTGATGCAGATGGCCAAGACCTCGGCGGCGCTGGGTCGCCTGCGCGCGGCGGGCTTGCCATATATCTCGGTGCTGACCCATCCGACCACCGGCGGCGTGTCCGCCAGTTTCGCGATGCTTGGCGACATCAACCTGGCCGAGCCCGAAGCGTTGATCGGCTTCGCCGGCCAGCGCGTGATCGAGCAGACCGTGCGCGAGAAACTCCCGGAAGGCTTCCAGCGCAGCGAATTCCTGCTGGAACACGGCACCGTCGACCAGATCGTCGACCGTCGCGAAATGCGCGATCGCCTGGCGCATTTGCTTGCGATGCTGATGAAGCAGCCGGCACCCGCCGACGACGTCGAGGCCGCATGAGCACGCGCCGCTACTTCGGCACCGATGGCATCCGCGGCCGTGTCGGCGAGGGGCCGATCTCGGCCGATTTCGTGCTGCGGCTGGGAAACGCCTACGGTCACGCGCTGGTCGCCGCCGTTGGTGCGGGACAGGAATGGCGGAAACCCGTCGTGGTGATCGGCAAGGACACCCGGATCTCCAATTACATGTTCGAAGCCGCACTCGAGGCCGGACTGGTCGCCGCTGGCGTGGACGTGCAGCTGATGGGGCCGATGCCGACGCCCGCCGTCGCGCATCTCACCCATTCGATGCGTGCCGACGGCGGCATCGTGATTTCCGCCTCGCACAACCCGCACCACGACAACGGCATCAAGTTCTTCTCGGCGCAGGGCGAGAAGCTCGACGATGTCACCGAGTTCGCCATCGAGGCCGCGCTCGACCAGCCGTTCAGCACCGTGCCATCCGAACAGCTCGGCAAGGCGGTGCGCACCCGCGACACCATCGGGCGCTACGTCGAGGCCTGCAAGAATTCGGTGCCGAAGGGCTTCAACCTTGGCGGCATGCGCGTCGTGGTCGATTGCGCGAACGGTGCCACCTACCAGCTGGCGCCGCTGGTGTTGCGCGAACTCGGCGCGCGCCTGGATGCGATCGGGATCGATCCGAACGGCCTCAACATCAACGAAGGCGTGGGTTCCACCCATCCGCAACTGCTCGCCGCGCGGGTCCGCGAGACCGGCGCGGATCTCGGCATCGCCTTCGACGGCGACGGCGATCGCGTGTTGTTCGTCGATGCGCAGGGCAACGTACGCGACGGCGACGACCTGCTGTACGTGCTGGCCTGCGACTGGCAGGACACCGGCCGCCTGCGCGGCCCGGTGGTCGGCACCCTGATGACCAACTACGGCTTCGAGCAGGCGATGGCCGCGCGCGGGATCGGATTCATCCGCGCCAAGGTCGGCGACCGTTACGTCCACCAGCAATTGCTGGCGAACGATGGCGTGCTCGGCGGCGAGGCCAGTGGCCACCTCTTGTGCCTGGATCGCGCCAGTACAGGCGACGGCATCGTCAGCGCGTTGCAGGTGCTGGAAGTGCTGCAGCGGCGCGGAATCGGCCTGGCTGAGGCGCTGGAAGGCCTGCACAAGGTGCCGCAGAAGACCGTCAACGTGCGCTATCAGGGCAACGCCAAACCGGCCGAGGCCGCAAGCGTGCAGGCGGCGCTGACCGAGGCGTTGCGCGCGGTCGAAGGTCGCGGTCGTGCCTTCCTGCGTCCGTCCGGCACCGAGCCGGTGGTGCGGGTCACGGTCGAGGCAGACGATGCCACGCTGGTCGACGCTACCCTCGAGACGCTGGCCGCGGCCGTGCGTAACGCCGCGAACTGAGTCATCCCGGACGAACGGCAAGTGAAAGATCGAATTTAAGGCGACCGACATGACCAGCCAGATCCCGACCCTCGACATCCGCCGCTTCACCCATCCGGCGTCGCCGGAAGACCGCCAGGCCTTCATCGACGAACTCGGCGCGGCCTATCGCGAATGGGGCTTCGCAGGCATCCGCAACCACGGCATCCCGCAGGCTCAGATCGACGAGGCCTACGAGACCTTCCGGACGTTCTTCGCGTTGCCGGAAGACGCCAAGCGCGCGTATCACGTGCCGGGCGGCGGCGGCGCGCGCGGTTACACGGCGTTCGGGGTCGAGACCGCAAAAGGCGCGAAGTATTCCGACCTCAAGGAGTTCTGGCACATCGGCCGCGAGATCCCGCGCGATTCGAAGTACGCAGAGGACATGGCGCCGAACCTGTGGCCGAAGGAAGTGCCCGGGTTCCAGCGGGTCGGTTATGGCCTGTACGAATCGCTGGATGCGCTGGGTTCGCAGGTGCTGTCGGCGCTGGCCCTGCACATCGGCCTGGCGGAGGATTACTTCGCCGACAAGACCGACTTCGGCAACTCGATCCTGCGCCCGATCCACTATCCGCCGATCACCACCGACGACATCCCCAACGTGCGCGCCGGTGCGCACGAGGACATCAACCTGATCACACTGCTGGTGGGTGCCAGCGCGGCCGGACTGGAAGTGCTGTCGAAGAAGGGCGAGTGGGTGCCCTTCACCTCGGACGCCGACACCATCGTGGTCAACATCGGCGACATGCTGCAGCGCCTGACCAACCATGTGTATCCGTCGACGACGCACCGGGTCACCAATCCTCCCGGCGAGGCGGCGCGCCAGCCTCGCTACTCGGTGCCGTTCTTCCTGCACCCGAACCCGGATTTCCTGATCGACGTGCTGCCGTCCACGATCACCGCGGACAACCCGAGTCGTTACCCGGAGCCGATCACCGCGCAGGGCTATCTCGAAGAACGGCTGCGCGAGATCAAGCTGAAGTAGCGCGCGGTCACGGCACGTCGTTCGCGGCGTGTCTAGACGCCCATCCAGAAAAAGACCGCAGCCATCCGTTCGTCGGCCAGCACGTTACCGCAGTAGGCGGTGGCGCTGTGGATCATCGCCGAGCTGTACACGATCAGGCGGTTGAACTTGTTGGGGATGCGAACGTCCTCGACGAAGCTGTCGGGCGGCAAGAAGCGGGTTCCCAAGGCCTGCACCAGGTTGTCGTGCGGCTTGTTGACGGTGTTGCCGCCGAGTTGGCCGTTCGGCATCCGCTGGCGATAGAAGCTGGTGCCGCAGTGTTCGGGTGCATCGGGCGTCAGGTACAGCACGCCGGCGTAACGGCACAGCGCGCGGGAGTCGGTGTGCGGGCGGGCACCCGACTCGTGTTCGCCGACCACCTGCACGCAATTGTGATTGAGGGTCTTGCCCTCGGGCGTGCCCTGCACCCACAGCTGCTTCGTGCCGGTCGCCTGGCGGACCTTGTCCTCGACCGTCGCCAGTTCCGCCGCCTCCAGCGCCGGGATCGCGCGGCGTCCCGGCCACGTCTCCTGGGTGCGCGGGAAGCCCAGCGCCCAATCCTGCTTGGCCATGCAGCGCCCGCGCACCTCGGTGGCATTCGGCAGGACCTCGTCGAACAGCCAGTAGTCGCGGCCCTCGGTCGGCTTGCGATACGGCAACATGCGCAGCGGCGGGAAGGGGCGGTTCATCGGCGCGACTATACGGCCGCACCCGCCCGGTTGGTAAACTTCGGGCCCGCACCGACAGGGTCACGCCATGCGCCGCAAGATCGTCGCCGGTAACTGGAAATTGCATGGCACCCGCGCCTTCGCCACCGCGCTGGTCGCCGAGATCGCCGCCATGCCCACTCCAGGCGTGGAACTGGTGATCCTGCCGCCGCTGCCCTACATCGGCGACCTGATCGAGGACTTCGAGGGCACGCCGCTGGCGTTCGGCGCGCAGGATGTCAGCAGCAACGAGCAGGGTGCCTACACCGGCGAGGTCTCGGCCTCGATGCTGGTCGATGTCGGCGTACGCTACGGCCTGGTCGGGCACTCGGAGCGCCGCCAGTACCACGCGGAAAGCAGCGAGCTGGTGGCATTGAAGTTCCAGGCGGCGATCAACGCCGGCCTGCGCCCGATCCTCTGCCTGGGCGAGGGCCTGGAGCAGCGCGAGGCCGGCAAGACCGAAGCGGTGATCGCCAGTCAGCTGCGTCCGGTTCTGGAGCGAGTCGGGGTCGCCGCCTTCGCCAATGCGGTTGTCGCCTACGAACCGGTCTGGGCGATCGGCACCGGCCGCACCGCCAGCCCCGAGCAGGCGCAGGCGGTCCACGCCTTCATCCGTGGCGAGGTCGCGGCACACGATGCTACAATCGCCGGCTCGCTGCCCATCCTGTATGGCGGCAGCGTCAAGCCCGGGAACGCGGCCAGCCTGTTCGGACAGGCCGACGTCGACGGCGGACTGATCGGTGGCGCCTCGCTGGTGGCCGCGGATTTCCTGGCCATCGCAACCGCTGCGGCGGCCTGACCGACAAACGGAACGATTCACGATGTGGCTTCAACTGACCAATGTGGTGTACGTGCTGGTCGCGATCTCGATGGTCGTGCTGATCCTGATGCAGCGCGGCTCGGGCGCGCAGGCGGGGTCCGGCTTCGGCGGCGGTGCTTCCTCCACCGTATTCGGTTCGCGCGGCTCGTCGAATTTCCTCACCAAGAGCACCAAGTGGCTCGGCGTGCTGTTCTTCGTGATCAGCATGGGCATGGCCATGTACGCCAGCAAGAGTGCGGTTGGCGAGCTGGATGCCAAGCCCGACCTGGGCGTGATGGGCCAGGCGGCTCCGGCACAGCCGGTTCCTGCGCTGCCGACCGCGCCGGCGCAGCCCGCGCAATCGGCCCCGGCACCGGTCATCCCGGTCGCCGCACCGGACTACACGCAGCCCGAGGCTACGCAGGCCCAGCCGCAACCGGCGCCGGACGCACCGGTTCCGGCACCGTCGGCTACTCCGGCGCAGGGCGGTTGATCGGCATTACAATGCGGTGCGCGGCGACAGCCGCAACGGATTTGCCCAGGTGGCGGAATTGGTAGACGCACTACCTTGAGGTGGTAGCGATTTAGGTCGTAGGGGTTCGAGTCCCCTCTTGGGCACCACGAAGCAAGCAAGAAACCCGCAGCGATGCGGGTTTTTTGTTGTTCGATCGGTCGGGGGCCAAGAGGAGACCCGAACCCGGTTCAATCGGGCACAACCTCGAATTCGCTGTCCGGCAGCGACAGGAACGCCCAGAACGGAACCTCCTGCGCGGCCCAGTCGGTGGCGGTTTCTTCGAGCAAGGCAAGCAGGGTGTCGAAACTCGCTTCGTCGCCATCGCGCAGGCGGTGCGCGTCGTCGAACAGCAGGGCGTAGCCGGGTGCGGGCAGCCAGGAGAGGTCGCGCAGGCTGTCGGCCAGCGCATCCCAGTTGCGTCCCCGGTCATCGGGGATGGCCATGGCCTGGGTCATGCGCGCCAGCAGCCCTGCCTTGTCGGCGCAGGTACCCAGGTCGATCCGGCGCGCGAGCAGGCCGGCATCGTGCACGGCGTGATCGAGCGTGGCGATGTCGTCTGCGGTGACGAAGAACACCCCCGACAACAACGGATCGCCCAGGTCGAGTTCGATGCCGGTGTCGGTCATGGCGGGCCTCCGGCTGGGTCGAAGCGACGGAAACTGTCGTAATGGTCGTCGGTGTAGTACCACTCGCGCGGTGGCTGGCCACCGGTGACGATGCGGCGTGCGCCGCGATGGCCAAGGCCGGGCGTGTCCACCGTGTATTCGCGGTACCAGCCGCTTGGCTGGCGCGGCAAATGGCCCTCGCGGTTGCCGAACACGCCGCCATCCTGTCGATGCGGGAACGGGCCTCCGCGCTGGATCAGTGCGATGGTGCGATGCGCTTCCGCCGGCAGGAAATCCGGCAATGCCGGAGCCGGATCGGCGCGGACTTCGGCGAGCGCAGGCGATGCCGGCATCGACTGCGGTGCACTGGCCTCGCGTGGCGCCGGCGCTAACGCCGGCTCGTTCTGGGCGGCATCCCGGGCCGGCCAGAGCTGCCAGGCCGCGACCAAGGCGATGGCGAGCAGCAGCCAGCCAAGCGGATTGCGTTTGCGCCTTGCCTGCATGGTCAGTGCGGGCGGATCACGAAGGGCGGATGCTCGTTGAGCGAACCGTCCTCTTCCAGGATTGCGTAGCCGTGGCGATCCGGGTCGAACAACACCGGGATCACCGGCTGGAACAGCGGTCGGCGCACGAACTTCAACTCCCAGCCATAGCGTTCCAACTGGCCGAGTGTGTCGAGCTGCGATTCGTTGAGTTGCCGACGCAGCTCCCTGCAGGGTCGTTGCGGCGAAGTGCGGCGTTCGTCCCGGGCCATTTGCCCTCCTGTCCGACGAGGCATTGCCCCGGCAGGATGCGCCCGGTTGCTTTCGGTGCGCAAGCCAAGGCCGGCGATGCCCGGATCGATGCCTGCAGCGAAGACGCCGTGGCACTGGCGATCGGAATGGCCGAGGCGTCGCCGGCCCCCCGCTTGCCGGATGGCCCGGGGTGGCGATCAGTAGGCCGTCTCGGTCCGCAGCACCGGATAGCGGTTGGTGCCGGGGTCCCAGGCCGAGTGGCGGCGATAGAAGAAATCCAGGCGCGCCGCGGGGCTCCTGGCGAAGTCGGGTTCGTCGCGCAGCTTGCGCTCGAACTCCGCCTTCAGCGCCGGGTCTTTCGCAAGCATTAGCCGAGCCTGTTCCTCGGCGACGTAGCCTTCCATGTATTCCTTGCGCTCGAACGCATTGTTGAACGCGCCCCACGCGGCCATCGAATCGCCGGCAGTCGGTTCCAGGATGTTCACCAGCAAGCGCGCATTCGCCTGCGCGATCGGCACGAACAGGCCGCCCGAGGCGATGTTCGCCACCTGCGGTGTCCATGTGCCGGTTAGGTTGACGCGCTGGTGGCCTTCGACCGACGTCGGCGAGAACTGCACGGCATCCGCGACGAACGCCTGCGCATTCTCATCGCGCAATGGCGTGGTCAGGACGCGGAAGCCGATGCCATGCACCAGCAACTGCTTCGCCACTGCGACCGCGTACGGCTGCGGCACCAGGTAACCGCCCTTCGGTGCGACGATCGTGGTGGCGGGCACGATTTCGTCGCGCAGCGGAATCTTCCACACCTGCGGCGTGGTTTCGTCGTAGCGGGTCATGGTTCCACCGGAAATCTCCGAGGGAGTGCGCGTGTAGGCATAGCCGAGGAAATCGATGGTGCGCACTTTCTCGGTGGCCTTGTAATCGATCGGTATCGATTGCCCGCCCAACTTCGCCGCACGCTCGTCGGCATCGCGCGCGAGTTGCAGCCAGCGCGTGCCGTTCGCGGCCGTCAGTTCCAGCGCACCCAGCACCGTGTTGTAGGTGCTGCGCACGCGTTCCGGATAGGTGCGCCAGGAATGCGTTTCGACGAGGATGCCGATGCGGTTGCGCAGCGGAAAATAACCGTTGGAGAAACGCGGCGTGCTCACCCCGTGCACGAAACCGGACGCAGGATTGTCGTCCTCCACGAAGCTCGGGTAGAAGCCGACCGGCGTGCTGCCCTGGGTGGCGAGTCTCGCGATGATGCCGTCCTTCAGCGCGTTGCCGGCTTCGCGCAGGCCTTCGTCGCCGGAGTTGGTGGGCTCGCCGGTGATCGAGATGTCGTGCTGGAACTTGGCGCCGTCGGTGACATGCAGGTCGAGCATCGCCAGCGGATCCCACTGGTTGATCAGGCCCAGCATCGCCTGCATCTCCGCGCTGTCGGCCTTCGCGTAATCGCGATTGAGGTTGTAGCGCTGCGCGGTCACGCGGAAGCCCATCTGCTCCGGACCGCGCTGGTTGGGACGATTCCAGGCGCGGAAATTCTCGTGACCGTCGACGTTGAACACCGGCACGAACAGCAGCACGGTCTTGTCCAGCACGCCTTTGCCGGTCTTGCCCTGCAGCAGGTCGCGCGCCAGCCAGAAGCCGGCGTCCTTGCCGTCGATCTCGCCGGCGTGGATGCCGCCCTGCGCCAGCACCACCGGCAGTCCGCGCGCCCGCGCGGTCTTCGCATCCAGCGCGCCGCTGGTGGAAATCGCCAGTGCCTTCATCGGCCGGCCCTCCGGCGTGGTGCCGAAGCTGAAGCAGCGCACCGCTTGCGGGAAGGCCTGCTGGAATGCATCGCAGAGTGCGATGACCTCGTCGTAGCGACCGGTCTGCTTGAAACCGCTGCGTTCGGCGACCGTGCTCAATGCGGGACTGGCGGCAAGGGCAACGGCAGTGGAAGCGAGCAGGGCGGTGGCGAGCAAGGTGCGCTGGAGCAGGGACGAATGCATCGACAGGTCTCCGGTGGATCGCCCGATGGTAACCGCCGCGTCGTGTCCATCGTGCCTGCCCATGGTCATGCCGCAGGCAATTGCAGGAGCATGCGAAAATCCGCCATCGCCACCCAAGGATCATCGATGGACACGACCCTGTACTACGCGCCGGGCGCCGCCAGTTTCCTCGTCCACTGGCTGTTGATCGAACTCGACGTGCCACATCGGTTGAATCTTGTCGATACCGCCGCGAAGGTGCAGAAGTCGCCCGAGTACCTGGCGTTGAACCCGAATGGCGTGGTGCCGACGCTGGTGATCGATGGCAAACCGCAGTACGAAGCCGCCGCGCTGGCGATGCTGCTTGCGGAGCGAAATCCCGACGCGCGACTGGCACCCGCCTTCGACGATGCGAAGCGCGGCGACTACCTGCAGTGGATGTTCAACCTGGCCAACATGGTGCAGCCGCTGTTCCGGCAGTGGTGGTATCCCGGCGAGCCGGCCGGCGAAACGAATGCGGACGCGATTCGCGCGCATTGTGCGCCGCGCATCGAGGCCGAATGGCAGCGCATCGACGGCCACCTCGCGGCACGCGGCCCGTACCTGCTGGGCGATGACCTCAGCGTCGCCGACTTCTACCTGGTCATGCTGATGCGCTGGTCGCGCAACATGCCGAAGCCGGCGATGGAATGGCCGCACCTGGCTGCGCTGGCGCACAGGTTGAAGGCGCTGCCGTCCTTCACGACCCTGTATGCGCGCGAAGGATTGACCGAATGGGCCTGAGGGCCGGATCGGTTAGGCTTCCCGGGTTAGCACACCAAGGCCACGCATGAACCAGACCGCCCCGACCTCGCGCATGCCGCGGCAGATCCCCTACATCATCGGCAACGAGGCCTGCGAGCGCTTCAGCTTCTACGGGATGCGCAACATCCTGGTGCCGTTCCTGATCAGCTCGATCCTGCTCGGCTACCTGCCGCAGGGGCCGGATCGGGAAGGCGCGGCGAAGGACATCTTCCACACGTTCGTGATCGGCGTGTACTTCTTCCCGCTGCTGGGCGGCTGGCTGTCCGACCGCTTCTTCGGCAAGTACAACACCGTCCTCTGGTTCTCGCTGATCTACTGCGCCGGCCATGCCTGCCTGGCCCTGTTCGAAGGCAATGCGAACGGCTTCTACACCGGCCTGTTCCTGATCGCGCTTGGCAGCGGCGGCATCAAGCCGCTCGTGGTCAGTTTCTGCGGCGACCAGTTCGACCAGAGCAACAAGGACAAGGCCAAGCTGGTCTTCGACGGGTTCTACTGGATCATCAATTTCGGCTCGTTCTTCGCGTCGCTGTTCGCGCCGCTGCTGCTGCGCAACTACGGGCCTGCGGTGGCGTTCGGCGTGCCCGGTGTGCTCATGCTCATCGCCACCTTCATCTTCTGGCTGGGTCGCCACAAGTACGTCAACGTGCCGCCGTCGAAGGCGGATCCGCACTCCTTCCTCAACGTGGTGCGCACCGCGCTGCGCGAGCGCCGCCCGGGGCAGGGCAATGCCGGCACCACCATCGCCTGGACCGGCATTTCGGTGGCGGTGGCGATGCTGGCCCTGTGGGCGCTCAAGGCCGTCGGCGCGCCGGTGGCGTTCTGGCCGGAATCGTTCGGCTTCGTCATCACCGCCTGCCTCGCGCTGGGCGTGTTGATCGCGTTCGGCGGCTGGGGCGCATCGCTGCAACTGGACCGCGCCCGCGGCGTGCATCCCGACATCGCCGTCGATGGCGTGCGCGGTGTGTTGCGGATCCTGATCGTGTTCGCGCTGGTCACGCCGTTCTGGTCGTTGTTCGACCAGAAGGCCTCGACCTGGATCATCCAGGGCAACGCGATGACGGTGCCGCACGACCAGTGGTGGTGGCCGAGCTGGCTGGTCAAGGAAGCCGCGCAGATGCAGGCGCTGAACCCGTTGCTGGTGATGCTGCTGATTCCGTTCAACAACCTCGTGCTGTATCCGGCGCTGCGGCGGATGGGCATGCAGGTGACCGCGCTGAAGCGGATGGGCTGGGGCATCGCGATATCCGGCGTCTCGTGGATCGTGGCCGGTTTGCTGCAACTGTGGATCGATGGCGGCGCGCAGGTGTCGCTGGCATGGCAGAGCCTGCCGTATCTGCTGCTGACCTTCGGCGAGGTGCTGGTGTCCGCGACCGCGCTTGAGTTCGCCTACAGCCAGGCACCGCACGCAATGAAGGGCGTGATCATGGCGTTCTGGTATCTCACCAGCACCTTCGGCAGCCTGTGGGTACTGCTCACCAATGCCGGTGTCCGCAACGACGGCTTCAAGGCGTTCATCGGTCAGACCGGGCTGAGCGAGCCCGCTTTCCTGATGTTCTTCTTCGCCGGATTCGCCTTCGTGGCGGCGCTCGCATTCGCCGCGTATGCGCGGACATATCCGATGCAAGACAACTACCGGGTGGCCTGAGCCATGCAGTTGTCGCTGACCATCGTCATCGTCGCCCTGACCGTGCTGGTGTCGTGGCGCGCATTCAATGACCGCGCGCTGCTGGAGCGGATGATCCTGTGGCCGCCGGCGCTGGAGCGGCACAAGCAGTACGACCGCCTGCTGGGTTACGGCTTCGTGCACGCCGACTGGATGCACCTGATCTTCAACATGATCACCCTGTGGTCGTTCGGGACCGCGGTGGAGCGGGTGTTCTCGGAAATGATCACCCCGGTCGGCTACGTGCTGTTCTACCTGTCGGCGATCGTCGTCTCGATCCTGCCGACCTACATCACCCATCGCAACGATCCGAACTACCGCAGCCTGGGGGCGTCCGGCGGGGTCTCGGCGGTGCTGTTCGCCTTCATCCTGTTCGATCCGTGGTCCACGCTGATCATCTTTCCGATCCCGGTGCCGATTCCTGCCTTCCTGTTCGCGATCCTCTACGTCGCCTACAGCATCTGGATGGACCGCCGCGGCCGCGACAACGTCAACCACAGCGCGCACCTGTGGGGCGCCGCCTACGGCCTGCTGTTCACCGTGCTGCTGGAGCCGCGCATTCTCGGGCACTTCACGCAAACTCTGTTTCGATCCGGTACTCCCTGACTGGAAGACGCCATGACCGACATCGCCCACGATCCCGCGCGCCAGCGCTTCACCACCGAGGTGGATGGCCAGGCCGGATACCTCGAATACGAACGCGAGGGCGACGCGCTGGTGATCACCCACACCATCGTGCCGCCGGCCATCGGTGGACGCGGCATCGCCGGCGACCTGGTTCGCGCCGCGGTCGAACATGCAAAGGCGGAAGGCCTGACCGTCGATCCGCGCTGCTCGTATGCCGATGCCTGGATGCGCAAGCACCCGGAATACCAAGGCCTCCGCGCCTGAGCCGCGTGCCCGGCGGGTAGAATGCCCGCCCATGCGCCTCAACAAATTCATTGCCGACACCGGCTTCTGCTCCCGCCGTGAGGCCGACCGCCTGGTCGGCGAGGGGCGAGTCACCGTCAACGGCGTTCGCGCCGGCATCGGTGCCGAGCTCGGCGAGGGCGACAAAGTCCTGATCGACGGCAATTCGCTGGTGGCGCGCACCGCGGCCAAGGGCCAGCGCCGGCACGTCTACATCGCACTGAACAAACCGGTCGGCATCACCAGCACCACCGAATCCGGGGTCAAGGACAACATCGTCGATTTCGTCGATCACGCGCAGCGGATCTTCCCGGTCGGCCGGCTGGACAAGGATTCCGAGGGCCTGATCCTGCTGACCAGCAACGGCGACATCGTCAACCGGATCCTGCGCGCGGAGAACAAGCTGGAAAAGGAGTACCTGGTCGCCGTGAGCCGCCCGGTGACGCCGGAATTCCTGCGGGCGATGGCGCGCGGCGGGGTGCCGATCCACGGCGAGGCCACGTTGCCCTGCAGAACCGGCAAGCTCGGCAGCCAGGGCTTCCGCATCGTGCTGACCCAGGGCCTGAACCGGCAGATCCGGTTGATGGCGGCGCATTTCGGCTACCGGGTGAAGCAGTTGCTGCGGGTGCGTATCGGCAACGTGAAGCTGGGGCATCTCAAGCCGGGCCAATGGCGCAACCTGACAGACGCCGAATTGCGCGGTCTGTTGCCGGAACAGACCGACTGGTAGGCGCTTTCCGGAGGCGGCCGAGCAGCCGCAAAAAAAATTCCGGGCCATTCACATTTGTGCCCAAAAACAGGTTATGGTGCGCCCACTGTTTCAAGCGGGATCACGGTACATCGTGACCCGATGCGGTAGATCCGAGTGATCCGCTACATCGTGTGCGTTACCCCTTGCTCGACAGTCGCGGCTTGGTTCCGGTTTTCCGGCGGGTCGTGTCACCATTTCAAACTGTTCTAGGAGTAATACAACATGTCGGATCGTCAGACTGGTACCGTCAAGTGGTTCAACGACGCCAAGGGCTTCGGCTTCATCACCCCGGAAAGCGGCCCGGACGTTTTCGTCCACTTCCGCTCGATCCAGGGCACCGGCTTCAAGTCGTTGCAGGAAGGCCAGAAGGTGACTTTCAAGGTCGTGCAAGGCCAGAAGGGCCTGCAGGCCGACGAAGTGCAGGCAGCGTAAGTCGCCCGCGCATCGCGCAAGGAAACCCGGCTTCGGCCGGGTTTTTTTATGCGTGTCGCTTGCCGCATCGAAACAACTGCATCCACGCGACCGCTCATCAGGCATCATGCAGGCCGTCCGGTCCCATCCCCCGATTCGCCCGACTGCCCATGATCCGCCGCTCCCCGACCTTCGCGCTCGCCTTCGCATTCGTGCTTGTCCTGATCGCCGGCTGTGGCCGCGAGGACGCGCCGCCCACGCCCTCCGCCACCAGTCCGGATGCGCAGCCACCGGGTGCGGTAGCCGCCCCGGTGGCGTTGCAGGACGTGATCGAGACCAAGCCCGACTACATCGTCGGCATCAGCTATCCGCAGGGCATCGGCAGGCACCCGATGCTTGCGCAGGCCTTGCAGGCCTACGCCGAATCCGCCCGCGCCGAATTGATGCAGGCGGTCGCCGGCCTGCAGGGCCGCAAGCCCAGCGCACCCTATGACCTCAGCCTGCAGTTCACCGGTCTGGTGGATACCCCGCGGATCGTGGCGGCGGCGGCCGATGGCAGCAGCTACACCGGCGGCGCGCATGGCAATCCGCTCGTCCAGCGTTTCGTCTGGCTGCCGCAGCGCAACGAGATGCTCGCTGCGCAACAGCTGATCGTCGATGCGGCGGGCTGGAAGACGGTGTCCGACTATTCCCGCGAGCAGTTGATGACCGCCCTGTCCCAGCAACTGGACGAGGATGCGCTGGAAGGCGACGAGCGTGCCCAGATGCTGCGCAGCGGCAGCAGGATGATCGAAGGCGGCACCGCACCGAGCGCTGAAAACTTCGCCCGCTTCGAGCCGGTGATGAACGCCGACGGGAGCATCCGTGCATTGCGATTCGTGTTCCCGCCAGCGCAGGTCGGGCCGTATTCGGACGGCACCCGCAGCGTGGACGTGCCCGCGCAGGTGCTGCTGCCGCTGGTTGCGCCGGACTACAAGCCGTTGTTCCGCGCCGGCTGACCGGTCTCACCGCCTGAGACGGCACTTGCGCAGGCTGCGCGGGTGAACGCGCAGATCCGCTTCGATTTCAGTCCCTCGTTTCGCACCGCGCGTGGCAGCCATGGCGATGGGGCGGATAATCCGGGCATGCCCGCGCGACCTCCCGTTCCCTCGGTGCTCGATGCCTTCCACCCGGCGGTCGCCGACTGGTTCGCGCGTACATTCCCCGCGCCCACCGAGGCCCAGCAGCAGGCCTGGCCCGCCATCGCGTCGGGCCGCGACACCCTGGTCGCCGCCCCCACCGGCTCTGGCAAGACGCTCACCGCCTTCCTCGCCGCGATCGATGCGCTGGTGCGAGAGGGGCTAGCGCATGGGCTGCCGGAGACCACGCTGGTGCTGTACGTCTCGCCGCTGAAGGCGCTGTCCAACGACATCCACCTCAACCTTGAAGCGCCGCTGGCCGGCATCCGCGAGGCACTGGCCGCACAAGCATTGCCCGATGTCGACGTCAGAACGGCGGTGCGCACCGGCGACACGCCGCAGGCCGAGCGCGCGGCCTTGCGCAAGCGACCGCCGCACATCCTGGTGACCACGCCGGAATCGCTGTACGTGCTGCTGGGCTCAGAGTCCGGCAGGACGATGCTGGGTGGTGTGCGCACGGTGATCGTCGACGAAATCCATGCGTTGCTGCCGGGCAAGCGCGGCAGCCACTTGTCGCTGTCGCTGGAACGCCTGGATGCGCTGGTCGGGCACCGTGCAACCCGCGTCGGATTGTCCGCAACGCAGAAGCCGATCGAGGACGCCGCGCGTTTCCTGGTGGGCAGCACGCGAGTGGATGCACACGGCCAGCCCGATTGCCGGATCGTCGACGTCGGCCACGACAAGCCGCGCGACCTTGCGCTGGAACTGCCGCTGTCGCCGTTGAGCGCAGTCGCCAGTGGCGAGCAGTGGGAGCAGGTGCACGACCGGCTGCAGGCGCTGGCAGAGGAACATCGCACGACGCTGGTGTTCGTCAACACGCGCCGCATGGCCGAGCGTGCCGCGCGTCACCTGAGCGAGCGACTCGGCAAGGAGCACGTGGCCGCGCACCACGGGTCGCTGTCGAAGGAATTGCGGCTGGATGCCGAGCAACGCCTGAAGCGCGGCGAGTTGAAAGTGCTGGTGGCGACCGCGTCGCTGGAACTGGGCATCGACATCGGCGACGTGGATCTTGTGTGCCAACTCGGCAGCCCGCGCAGCATCGCCGCGTTCCTGCAACGCGCCGGTCGCGCCAGTCACCATGTTGGCGGCATTCCGAAGGGCCGCTTGTTCGCGACCACCCGCGACGACCTGATGGAATGCGCAGCGCTGCTGGACGGCGTGCGCCGCGGCGAGCTGGATCGCATGCCGATGCCGGAAGCGCCGCTGGACGTGCTGGCGCAGGTGATCGTGGCCGAAGTCGCCAGCCGCGACTGGGACGAGGACGCGCTGTTCGCGATGCTGCGACGCGCATGGCCGTATCGCGCGCTCACCCGCGAGGCGTTCGACGGCGTGCTGAAGATGCTGGCCGAAGGCTACGCCAGCCGTTTCGGCACGCGTGGCGCATGGGTGCATCGCGATGGCGTCAACCGGCAATTGCGTGCCCGTCGCGGCGCGCGGCAGGTCGCGATCCAGAGTGGTGGAACGATTCCCGATGTCGGCGATTACTCGGTGCTGCTGGAACCGGAAAGCGTCGGCATCGGCACGGTCAACGAAGACTTCGCGATCGAGAGTCTGGCCGGCGACATCTTCCAGTTGGGGAATGCGAGTTACCGCATCCTGCGCATCGAACCGGGACGCTTGCGAGTGGAGGATGCGCAGGGCGCGCCGCCGTCGATCCCGTTCTGGCTGGGCGAGGCACCGGGCCGCACCGATGCGCTGTCGCATGCGGTCTCACGCTTGCGCGAGGAGATTCAAGCGAAGTTGGCGGAAGGCGAGGGCAGTGCGCTGCGCTGGCTTGTCGGGGATGTCGGACTTTCAAGCGAAGCGGCGCGGCAATTGCTCGACTACTGCGCATCGCAGATCGCCGGCTTCGGCCTGCTGCCGACGCAACGCCAACTGGCGATGGAACGCTTCTTCGACGAAGCCGGTTCCACCCACCTGGTGATCCACGCACCGTTCGGCAGCCGCATCAACAAGGCTTGGGGCCTGGCATTGCGCAAGCGCTTCTGCCGCAGCTTCAACTTCGAGCTGCAGGCCGCCGCGACCGAGAACGCGATCGTGCTGTCGCTGTCCACCAGCCACAGTTTCCCGCTGCTCGACGTGGCCTCGTTCCTGCATTCGAATACCGCCCGTGACATTCTCGTTCAGGCCTTGCTGGACGCACCGCTGTTTCCGACACGCTTCCGCTGGAACGCCAGCACCGCATTGGCATTGCCGCGTTTCTCAGGCGGCAAGAAAGTCGCGCCGCAGTTGCAACGGATGAAGTCCGAAGACCTGATGGCCACGGTATTTCCGGATCAGGTCGCCTGCCTCGAGAACATCGTCGGCGACCGCCAGGTGCCCGACCATCCGCTGGTGCAACAGGCGCTGGTCGATTGCCTGTGCGAGGCGATGGATGCGGAAGGCTGGCTGGACGTACTGCGCGGACTGGAGAGCGGCAGCATCGACATCGTCGCCCGCGACCTCACCGCGCCCAGCCCGTTCGCGGCGGAGGCATTGAATGCCGCGCCGTATGCGTTCCTGGACGATGCGCCGCTGGAGGAACGCCGCACGCAGGCGGTGCAGTCCCGGCGATTCGGCGATGGTGCCTCGGTGCGCGATCTTGGCTTGCTCGATGCCGGCGCGATCGCTGGCGTGCGCGAGGACGCGTGGCCCGATGTGCGCAACGCCGACGAGATGCACGAGGCACTGATGCAACTCGGCGTCATCACCACTGCCGAAGCCGCCGCATCGCAATGGACACGCTTGCTCGATGCGTTGGCGGCCGGCCGACGTGCGACCTGCGTGTTGGCCGGCGACGGGCTGTGGACCGCAGTGGAGCGCCTTCCGCAATTGTGGATGCTGCATGCCGATGCAGTGCTCGCGCCACCGATCGAAGCGATACCCGGCTGCGCAGTGCCGGCAGCGCGCGAAGACGCCGTGCGTGAAATGGTGCGCGGACGTTTGAGTGCAAGCGGGCCGATACGAGCGCTCGATCTTGCCGCAGTGCTGCAGGTCGCGGTGAACGACATCGAATGCGCACTCGCCGCACTCGAAGTGGAAGGCACCGCGATGCGCGGCAGCTTCGATCCAGCCCTGGTCGGCGAACAATGGTGCGAGCGCCACCTGCTGGCGCGCATCCATCGCAATACGCTGGGCCGGTTGCGCCGCGAGATCGAACCGGTGCCGCTGGCCGACGCGATGCGCTTCCTGTGCGACTGGCAGCATCTGTCCGCGCGCAGCCGCCTGCGCGGGCCGGACGCGCTGGCCAGCGTGCTGGCGCAACTGGAAGGCTGGGAATCCGCGGCCGGCAGTTGGGAAGCGGAAGTGTTGCCGGCGCGCCTGGCCGATTACGGCATCGACTGGCTGGATGCGCAGTGCAGCGCGGGTCGGATCGCGTGGGCGCGGTTGCGCATGCATGCGGGTACCGATACCGGCAAGGGTGGCCGCGCGCCCGTGCGGGCAACGCCCTTGGTGCTGGTGCCGCGTCGCGAATTGCCACGCTGGGCCGCGATTGCCGGCACCACTGCCAACAGCGACGGGATTTCCTCGCGCGCACAGTTGGTGGTCGATGCCTTGTGCTTGCATGGCGCGTCGTTCTTCGACGAGTTGCTGGATGCGTGCCGCCTGCTGCACGTCGAGTTGGAAGAGGCGCTGGCCGAACTGGTCGCACGCGGCATCGCCCACTGCGACAGCTACGCGGGCCTGCGTGCATTGCTGTTGCCGCAGGGCAAACGGCCCAACCCCGGCAGCCGACGCATGCGTCGCGGTGCGATCTCCGGCATCCGCGACGCCGGCCGCTGGAGCCTGGCGCGTGCCGCCACCGGCGCGCCCGATGCCGACGCCGTCGAGTACGTGGCGCAGGTGCTGTTGCGTCGTTACGGTGTGGTGGCATGGCGAATCCTCGAACGCGAAGCCGCGTGGCTGCCGCCATGGCGTGAACTGGCGCGGGTGTACCGGCGCATGGAGGCGCGCGGCGAAATACGCGGCGGGCGTTTCGTGGCCGGGATCGCCGGCGAGCAATTCGCCTTGCCGGAAGCGGTGGCCGGCCTGCGCGAAATCCGTAACCGACCCAAGGATGGCGAGTGGATCGTGGTCGCCGCCAGCGATCCGCTCAACCTGGTGGGCACCCTGCTGCCGGGCGAGAAACTCCCGCGCCAATCGGGTGCGCGACTGCTGTTGCGCGATGGTGTGCCGGTGGCGCGCAAGCTGGCGTCGAAGGTCGAACTGTTGGTGACGCTGTCGCCGACGGATGCTGATGCTGCACGACAGCGCCTGCTGCGCGATCCACGTTTGTTGTCGCACGCGCAGGTCGCGATGCAGGTGCCGGTCGACGGCTGAGGTCAGTGCGCGCCGACCGCCAGCAGTGCGCTGCCGTTGCACAGAACCGCCGAATCTCCTTCGCCGAGCCGCAGTAGGTATCCGCCGGTGAATGCCGAGAACGCCGGCAGGATCGTGCAGCCCGGTTGCAACCAGAACGCTTGGGTGCGCGGCTGCCCCGGCAGTTTCAGCACCGGATGCAGGTGCCCGCACAGGACATGGCCGCGCGGATCCAGCGCCGGGTCGTGGCGCAGCACGAATGGGCCATCGTGCACCGCATCGCCCAAGCGCTCGATGTCCAGGCGGGCCTGTTGCAACGCGCGGTCGTGGTTGCCATCGACCACCGCGATCGACAAGCGCGGATGCAGCTTGCGAAAGTCCTCCCATGCCGCGCGCCACGACGACAGATCGGCGCGTCCGTGCAGCATGTCGCCCAGCACCCAAACCGAGGTCGCACCGGTAGCATCGACCGATGCGGAGATGCGGCTCAAGTCGAGCGCTGTCCCGCCGCGCGGCAAGGCAATGCCGGCAGCACGGAACGTATCGGCCTTGCCCAGGTGCAGGTCGGCGATGAACAACCTCCGCCGCGCGGGCCAGTACATCGCGCGATCCGCAAGCAGGCGCACTGGCTCGCCGGCGAGCTCGATGTCCAGCGTCTCAAGCATGCGTGCGCTCCAATGCGTCCGCGGCGCGCCGCATCCGCGTGCCCCAGTCCTCCGTGCTCAGGCTGCCGCGCATCGCCTCCGCCCATAGCGGGAACGACAGCGGGGTGAGCGATGCCGGTTGCTGCATCAGCAAGGTTCGGGTCGCGCAATCGGCCAGCGTCTTTCGAAGCGCTTGCACGTCGAGTTGCGCCTCGAACACTTCGCGGCGCGCCTGTTCCAGCAAGAGGTGATCGCCATCGAAACGCGACAGCACGTCGAACAGCAGGCCGCTGGACGCCTGCAACTGGCGCATCGAACGCGGCGCGCGACCGGGCAACGCTGGCGACAGCAGGCCCGACACGCGGGCGATGTCGCGGAATTGCCGGCGTGCCATCTCTGCGAGGTTGAGGCTGGCCTGCAGATCCTCCAGCAGCTCGTCTTCCGTGAGCAAGGAGCGGAGCTGCGATTCGTCCAGGTGATGCTTGGCTTGCGCGGTGATCGCCAAGCCGTAGTCGTTTACCGCGAACGCGAAGGTGTTGGGCTGCAGGCGCCCCCAGCGCAGTGCGAGCAGCGCGGCCAGGCCTTCGTGCACGGCACGCCCGGCGAACGGATACAGGAACAGGTGCCAGCCTTCGCGCGTGGAAAGCTGCTCGACCAGGAGCGTGTCCGGCGTGGGCAGCGCCGACAGCCGTGCCTGCGTATCCAGCAGCGGCGCGACCGCGCGCAGTTCCGGCGTGTCGCGCGGGCCGGCCAACGTGGCCTGCACGGCTTCCGCCAGCATGCTCGACAGCGGCATCCGGCTGCCCTGCCAGCGCGGCACGATGCCGTCGTTGCGTTTCGACAGCTTCACGTAGGCCGTCATGTCCTTCAGCTGCATGAGTTCCAGGGTTTTGCCGGCGAACTGGAAGCGGTCGCCGGGACGCATGCGGCCGATGAAACTTTCCTCCACCGCGCCCAGGCGCCCGCCCTTCGCGAATTGCACGGACACATGCCCATCGCTGGTGATGGTGCCGATCGATAGCCGATGCCGGAACGCCTGCTTGCGATCGACGACGCGATACACGCCGGCGTCGTCGCGGACCACGCGGTGATAGTCGGGATAATGCGCCAGCGCCTTGCCGCCCTGCACGATGAAGTCCAGCACCGCCTGCCAGGTCGCGGTATCGAGTGCCGCGAATGCGTGGGTACCGCGCACTTCGGCGAACAATGCATCCGCGTCGAACCCGCCGCCCAGCGCCAGGGTCACGCAATGCTGGGCGAGCACATCCAGCGACAGCCGCGGGGGCACCCGCGCTTCAACGCGGCCGGCCAGCAACGCCTTGCGCGCGGCGGCGTACTCGACCAGTTCCAGCGCGTGCGTCGGCACGCACAGGATGTGGCCGGCCTCGCCGGGGCGATGGCGTGCGCGACCTGCACGTTGCAGCAGCCGCGCCATGCCCTTCGGGCTGCCGATCTGGATGACCTGGTCGACCGCCGGGAAATCCACGCCGAGGTCGAGGCTGGAGGTCGCGACCACGCAACGCACGCTGCCGTCGCGCAGGCCCTGCTCGGCGGCTTGCCGGAGTTTCGGGTCGATGGAACCGTGGTGCAGGGCGAGCGTGGCCGGATCGTCCAGCCACACGGATTGCAACGCCTTGTGCCACAACTCCGCCTGCGAGCGGGTGTTGGCGAACAACAGGGTGCTGCGCACGTCCTGCAGGCGCGTGACCACGCGCTGCAGTTGCGACAGACCCAGGTGACCGGCCCACGGGAAGCGTTCGCCGGCGCCCGGCAGCAACGTTTCCAGGCTCAGCGAACGCGGCTTCGCGGCGTCGATGATCGGTGCATCCGGCGAGTGCGGCAGCAAGGCATCGCGCGCCTCGGGCAGGTTGCCCAAGGTCGCCGACAGGCCCCATGTCCGCACATCCGGTGCCAGCGCCCGCAACCGCGCGAGGCACAGCTGCAGGAGCACACCGCGTTTGCTGCCGAGCAGTTCATGCCACTCGTCGACGACAATCGAGCGCAGGCCCTGCAACTGCGCCCCGGTCTCCGGATACGACAGCAACAGCGCGAGCGATTCCGGGGTGATCACCAGCACGTCGGCCTGGCCGGTGCGCGACAGACGCTTGTCGCGGGCGCTGGCATCGCCGGTGCGCATCGCCACCGTCCACGGCAGGTCGAGCGCCGCGATGGGTTCGCGCAAGGCGCGGGTGGTGTCGTTCGCCAAGGCACGCAGCGGGCTGATCCACAGCACGCGGGTGCGTGCAGTCACGATCTCGCCGCGCTTGCGCTTGGGTGGGGGCGGATCGCGCAGCGCCTGCAGCAGCGGGCCACCGAATGCAGCGAGGGTCTTGCCGCTGCCGGTCGGCGTCACCAGCAATCCATCGCGTCCGGCCAGGTAATGCCGCCACGCGGCACGCTGGAACGGCGCGGGCTTCCAGCCTTGTTGCGCAAACCATGCCGCCAGCGGCGCGTCGAATGGCGCGCGCGGACGCACGGTCGCCTTCATCGCGCCAGTGCCTGCAAGGTCTCGAGGCGGTCCGCCTCCTGCATCGGCTTGTCGTGGCGCCAGCGCAGGATCCGCGGGAAGCGCACCGCGATCCCGGACTTGTGGCGCGCCGAACGATTCACCGCCTCGAACCCGAGTTCGAAGACGTGATGCGGCGTCACCGCACGCACCGGTCCGAAGCGCTCGGTGGTGTGGCCGCGGATCCATTTGTCGAGCTGCAGGATTTCCTTGTCGTCCAGCCCCGAGTACGCCTTGGCCACCGGCACCAGCGCCTCGCCGTCCCAGACCGCGAAGGTGTAGTCGGTGTACAGCGTGCTGCGGCGACCGTGGCCGGCCTGCGCATAGATCAGCACCGCATCGATGGTCAGCGGATCGATCTTCCACTTCCACCAGTCGCCGCGCTTGCGGCCGTGTTGGTAGGGCGCGGCGAGTCGCTTGAGCATCAGGCCCTCGACGCCGCGCGCGCGGCTGCCTCCGCGCAGCGCAGCGGCATCGGTCCAGGAAGCCGCTTCGATACGCGGAGAGACCACGATCCGCGGATCTCCGTGTGCTGCCAGCAGTTCCTGCAGCAAGGCGCGACGTTCGGCCAGCGGACGCGCACGCAGGTCTTCTCCGTCCAGTTCCAGCAGGTCGTAGGCGAGCACGCGCACCGGCGTATCGGCCAGCGTCTTGGGTCCGGGCTTGCGGCGCTGGATGCGGGTCTGCAAGGCGGTGAACGGCATCGGCATGTCGCCGTCGCGCCACGCCAGCAATTCGCCGTCGAGCACGGCGTCGCGAGGCAGGGTGGCGAGTGCGGATTCGATCTCGGGGAAGCGCCCGTCCAGGCGTTCCTCGCCGCGCGACCACAACGCGGTGTCTGCCGCGCGCCGGATCAGTTGCAAGCGGATGCCGTCCCATTTCCATTCCAGCAGCCAGTCCCCGATCGCGCCAAGCGTCTCCGGGTCCGCTTCCAGCGGCGAGGCAAGGAAGAACGGATAGGGCGATGCGGCATCGCCCGGCTGCGCCTCGCGCGAGGTCAGGCGTTGCAGTAACTCTGGCGTCGGCGACCAGTCGCCGAGCATGCGCTGGGCAATCAGCGCGATATCGACGCCCGAGGCTTCGGCGAGCGCCTGCTGCACCAGTCCGCGCGACACACCGACACGCAATGCGCCGGTCAGCAATTTGTTGAACACGAAGCGCTGGGCAAACGGCAAGGTGCGCCAGGCCTCGACGACCATCGCGCGGCGTGTCGCTTCCTCCGCATTGGCGACGGGCAGCACGCGCTGTTCGATCCACGCATGCAACGGCGCGTCGGCCGCATTCTCGAGTGGATCGTCCAGCAGCAACGCGAGGGTTTCAGCGAGGTCACCGACGGCGTCGTAGCTGTCGTCCACCAGCCACGCCGGCGTGCCGCTTTCCTCGGCGAACCACGCGCGCAGTTCTGCGCTGCCGGCGATGCGTGCCTTGGCTCCACCGATCTTTTCGCCGGCCAGCAACCACAGCGCCCACGCAGCATCCTCAGGCGGCGCATCGCGGAAGTAGTCCACCAGCGCGGCGCGCTTGTCGCCGGTGCCGGTGCTGCGATCCAGCCGTGTGAACAACTCGGTGAAACGGCGCATCAGTCTTCGCTGCCGAAGTCGGTCTTGAACACGCCGGTGTCGATGCCGTCATCGTTCAACGCGCGGACGAGGGCATCGGTGGCGCCATGGGTGGCGATCACCCGACGCGCGCCGGTCTCGCGCACGGTGCGCAGCAGGTCGGGCCAGTCCGCGTGGTCGGAGACCACGAAGCCGCGGTCGTAGTTGCGGCGGCGACGATTGCCACGAATCCGCATCCAGCCCGAGGCGAAGCCCTGCTGCGCATGGCGGAAGCGGCGGATCCACGGACTGCCTGCGGCGGAGGGCGGGGCCAGCACCAGCTCGCCGGCGAAGTCGCTGCCCTTTGCTTCGTCGGCCACGCGCCGGGTCTCCAGCATCGGGATGCCGGCTTCGCGATAGATCGCGGTGCCGGCCTCGATGGCGCCGTGCAGGAAGGCGGGGCGGTCGGTATGCGCGGCCAACTCGGCGAGCAGGCGCTGCGACTTGCCCAATGCGTAGCAGTAGAGGATCGCAGTTTCGCCGCGCGCCGCACATTCGTCGCGCCAGGCGACGATGTCGCGGGCGACCTCGCTGGTGTCCGGCCAGCGGTAGATCGGCAGGCCGAAGGTGGCTTCGGTGATGAACACGTCGCAGGGGACGACCTCGAACGGTGCACAGCTTGGATCGTGCTGGCGCTTGTAATCGCCGGAGGCCACCCAGACCTCGCCATCGACTTCGATCCGCACCTGCGCGCTGCCGAGGACGTGGCCGGCCGAATGCAGCGACACGCGCGCATCGCCGAGCATGAACGGCGCGCCGTAATCGTGCGGGTGATACTGCTGATCCCCAAGCCGCCACTGCAGGATCGGCAGGCCCGGCGCGGCCGCGTGGTACTCGCCCATGCCGACCCGCGCATGGTCGCTGTGCCCATGGGTGATCACCGCGCGCGGCATAGGTCGCCACGGATCGATATGGAAATCGCCGGCCGGGCAATACAGGCCTTCGGGGCGGAGGACGACAAGGTCTGGCATTGGTCTAAAGATGGGGGCGCGCGCGTGCAGGCCAAGCGATGAATGATTCAGCTTGCTGACCGGCCATCGCAGGGATTGCGACGCGATTCGGTCATGCTTTCGGCGTGGAAACCATCAAGAAACTGGCGATCCTCGCCGACGCCGCCAAGTACGACGCCTCCTGCGCATCCAGCGGCGCGAACAAGCGCAATTCCAGCAAGACCGGCGGCATCGGCAGCACCGAGGGCATGGGCATCTGCCACAGCTACACGCCCGATGGTCGCTGCGTGTCCCTGCTGAAGATCCTGCTGACGAATTTCTGCGTGTTCGACTGCGCCTATTGCGTCAACCGCGTGTCCAGCAACGTGCCGCGTGCGCGCTTCGCGACGGACGAGGTCGTGCGGCTCACCCTCGATTTCTACAAGCGCAATTACATCGAAGGCTTGTTCCTCTCCAGTGGGATCATCCGCAGCGGCGACTACACGATGGAGCAGCTGGTCGAGGTCGCGCGGAGCCTGCGCGAGGACCATCGCTTCGCCGGCTACATCCACCTGAAGACCATCCCGGATGCGTCGCCGGAATTGCTGGCGGCGGCGGGCCGCTATGCGGATCGGCTTTCGATCAATGTCGAGTTGCCGACCGAAGATGGCCTCAAGCAATTCGCCCCGGAAAAGTCGCAGGCCGGCATCCGCAGCGCGATGGGGCAACTGCGCTGGCGGATCGAGGAAGCGAAGGAAGCGCGCAAGCCGGCGAATGCCGGCCTTGACACGCCGACGCGCAAGGCCAAGCCGCCACGCTTCGCACCGGCGGGGCAGAGCACCCAGATGATCGTCGGCGCGGACGGTGCCAACGATCGCGCGATCCTGCAGGCGTCCGACCGGCTGTACGGCGATTACCGCATGCGCCGCGTGTACTACTCGGCCTTCAGCCCGATCCCGGATGCCTCGTCGGCGTTGCCGGTGATCGCGCCGCCGTTGCAGCGCGAGCACCGGCTTTACCAGGCCGATTGGCTGCTGCGCTTCTACGATTTCAAGGTCGAGGAAATCGCGCCGCCGTCGGCCAGCGGGATGCTCGACCTCGATGTCGATCCCAAGCTCGCGTGGGCGCTGCGCCACCCGCAGGCATTCCCGGTCGACCTCAACACCGCGCCGAAGGAAACCCTGTTGCGGGTGCCGGGGTTGGGCGTGCGCAACGTCAAGCGCGTGCTGATGGCGCGGCGGCACACGCGGCTGCGACTGGCCGACATCGCCCGGCTGCGCGCGCCGATGGTGAAGCTGATGCCCTTCATCAGCACCATCGACCACCATCCGCGGCAGCGGCTCGACGATCCCGATGCGTTGCGCGCGCGACTCGCGCCGAAGCCGCGCCAGGCCGATCTGTTCGGATGAGTGGGCGCCGATGATGTGGTCGGCGGCGGTAGAGCCGGCGTGGTCGATCGATGCGTTTCGCGAGGCGGCACGCGCAGCGCTGCGCGCAGAGGTCGCGCCCGAGTACCTCGATTGGGAGGCCGGCAGCCAGCAGGCCTTGCTCGCGTTGCCCGACGTGCGCGAAGCGCCGGCGCTGCGGGCGTCGCCGCGCGTGCCCAGTGGCTTCCTCGGCATTGCCGAAACCGTGCTCTGCCATCGGGACTCGCAACGGCATGGCCTGCTGTATCGGCTGCTGTGGCGCGTCGCCCACGACGAGCCGCATGTGCTGGGCACACCGACCGACGCCGATACTCGCCGTGCGATGCAGCTGGCGCAGGAGGTCCGCCGTGATGCGCACAAGATGAAGGCCTTCGTGCGTTTCCGCGAAGTCCCGGGCGAGCACGACAACTTCATCGCCTGGTTCGAGCCGGGGCATCACATCCTGCAACGGGTCGCGCCGTTCTTCGCGCGCCGCTTCGCCGGCATGCGCTGGGCGATCCTCACGCCGGAGGGTAGTGCGTTGTGGGATGGCGAGTCGTTGAGCTTCGGGCCGGGCGGTGCACCGGACAATGCGCCCGCCTTCGATGCAGGCGACGACCTGTGGCGCACCTATTACTCGAACATCTTCAATCCGGCGCGGCTCAATCCGCGGATGATGCGCCAGGAAATGCCGCTGCGTTACTGGAAACATCTGCCGGAAGCGCACTTGCTGCCATCGCTCATCAACGGTGCCGGCGTGCGCGTGCGCAAGATGGCCGAGCGCGAACATGCCGCGCCGCGTCGTCGCATTCCCGCGCCGGTCGTTGCCGAACCAACGGACGAAAATCTCCGCGATGAGTCACTGGCGTCGCTGCGCAAGGCGGCGCAGGGCTGCCGGGCCTGTCCGCTGTGGGAACCGGCTACGCAGACTGTTTTCGGCGAAGGGCCGGAGAACGCGCGCATCCTCGTGCTGGGAGAGCAGCCCGGTGATATGGAAGACCTCTCCGGCCGGCCATTCGTGGGGCCGGCGGGCAAGTTGCTGGATCGCGCGCTGGCCGATCTCGGCATCGATCGTTCGCAGCTGTATCTCACCAACGCGGTGAAGCATTTCCGTTTCGAGCGACGGGGCAAGCAGCGGCTGCATCGCAATCCCGAGGCCTCGCATGTGCAGGCCTGCCGCAGCTGGCTGGCGGGCGAGATCGAACGCGTGCGACCGCAGCTCATCGTGTGCCTGGGCGGCACCGCGGCGCTTGCGGTGTTCGGCAAGGATTTCCGGCTGATGGAGCAACGCGGCACCTGGCAGACTCTGCACGACGGCACCCGCGCGTTCGCGACCGTGCATCCGGCGTGGATTTTGCGGCAGCCGGAAAATACGCAGCAGAAGGCCTATGCGAACTGGCTGGATGATCTGCGCCTGTTGCTGAACTCGCCAGCCGATCCGCCAACACCGGGAGCCTAATCGCGCAAACGAAAACGCCGCCGATCGGCGGCGTTTTCGCAGCGATTGCGAGCGCTTACTTCGCGGTCAGGCCACGCTTCTCCAGCAGCGGCTCGATCTTCGCTTCGTAGCCGGCGAAGTTCGGGAACAGCTTGCCGGCTTCGATCTCGCCGCCCGGCGCCAGCACGAACTTGCGCAGGCGGTCGCCGTTCTGCAGGGTCAGTCCGCCGTTGTTGCGGATCCATTGCTCTGTGTTCGCGCCCAGCACTTCCGACCAGATGTAGGCGTAGTAGCCGGCCGCGTAGCCGCCCATGATGTGGCTGAAATAGGGCGTCTTGTAGCGCGGCGGTACCGGCGCGTAATCGAAGCCATCGGCTTTCAGGGCCTGTGCCTCGAATGCCATCACGCCGGAGGCGGCGGGGATCTGGTCGGCCGGCAACTGGTGCCAGCGCTGGTCGAGCATCGCCGCTTCCAGGTATTCGGTGGTGGCGAAGCCCTGGTTGAACTTGGCCGCGGCGATCACCTTGTCCAGCAACTCCTTCGGCATCGGCTTGCCGGTCTCGTAGTGCTTGGCGTAGTTGCCCAGCACGCTCGGCCAGTCGGCCCACATCTCGTTGACCTGCGACGGATATTCGACGAAGTCGCGCGGCACGTTCATCGAGTAGTACGGATAGCGCACGTCCTGGAAGAAGCCGTGCAGGGCGTGGCCGAACTCGTGGAAAGTGGTGGTGACTTCATCCCAGGTCATCAGTGTCGGCTTGCCGGCCGACGGCTTGGGGATGTTGAGGTGGTTGGCCACCACCGGCTTGTCGCCGGTCAGGTCGGACTGCGCCACGTAGGTATTCATCCACGCACCGCCGCGCTTGGAGGAACGCGCATACGGATCCCAGATGAAGATCGACAGCAGGCTGCCGTCCTTGTCGTAGACGTCGTAGATCCAGGTGTCCGGGTGGTACTTCGGCAGGTCGGTGCGCGGCTTGAAGGTGATGCCGTACAGCTTGGTGGCGGCGAAGAACACACCGTCCTCGAGCACGCGCTGCATCTCGAAGTAGGGCTTGAGCTGCGACTCGTCGAAGCTGTACTTCTGCGCGCGCACCTTCTCGCTGTAGTAGGCCCAGTCCCAAGGCGCCAGCTGGAACGACGGCTGGCCCTTGGCTTTCTGGTCGGCGTCGATCATCGCCTGCAGGTCGGCGCCTTCGCGCCGCGCGTTGCTCACCGCGGCTGGCGCGAGCTGGCGCAGCAGGCGGTTGGCGTTGTCCTGGTTGGCCGCGGTTTCGTCGGCCAGCACGTAGTTGGCGGTGGTGTCGTAGCCGAGCAGCTTCGCGCGCTCGGCGCGCAGCTTCAGCACCTGCGAGACGATGCCGGTGTTGTCCCACTGGTTGCCGCGGCTGCCGCGCGCCACCGAGGCCTTGTGCAGGCGTTCCCGCAGGGCGCGGTTCTCGAGCTGCGCCTCGGCCGGCTGGCCGGTGGTGTTGAGCAGGGCGATCACGTATTTTCCATCGAGCTTGCGCGCCTTTGCAGCCTCTGCAGCGGCGGCGATCTGTTCCTCGCCCATGCCTTTCAACTCGTCGCGGCTGTCGACCACGATGGCGGAATCGTTCACTTCGGCCAGCACGTTCTGGTTGAACTGGGTGCCCAGCTTGGACAGGTCGGTGTTGATCGAGCGGATCCGCGCCTTCTGCACGTCGTTCAGCGCCGCGCCGCTGCGAACGAAGTCGGTGTAGCGGCGTTCCAGCAGGCGCAGGTCGATGGCATCCAGGCCCAGCGTGGCGCGAGCGTCGTGCAGCGTCTTGATCCGCGCGAACAGTGTCGGGTTCAGCGCGATGGCGTCGCGGTGCGCGGAGAACTTCGGCGCGTATTCGGACTCCAGCTTCTCGCGGGCGTCGTTCTTGTCGGTGCCGATCAGGTTGAAGAACACGTTGGTCGCGCGGTCCAGCACCTGGCCGCTTTTCTCCATCGCGACGATGGTGTTCTGGAAGGTCGGCGCCTCCGGGTTGTTGGCGATCGCGTCCATCTCGCGCAGTTGTTCGGCCATGCCGGCATCGAACGCGGGGGCGAAGTCGCTGTCCTTGATCCCGTCGAACTGCGGGTAGTGCAGGTCGAGCGTGCTCGGGGCGGCGAACGGACCGCTGTAGGCGGCGGTGGCGGGCATGGTGGCCTCCGAGGCAGTCGTGGCGGGCGTGGTGCTAGCGCAGCCGGCCAAAGCGGTGGCGATCGCAAGCGCGAGTGCGCAGCTGATGGGGTGCTTCATTCGGGCCTCGTCGGGCAGGTTGGCGACCGGAAAGCGTAGCGCAGCGGTATGGGCAGGGCGCGTGACGAATGGCAGGGGCGGTGTCCGATTGCGTCGGAATGTCCGCCGATGGGCGGATCGGGCGTTCCCAGTCAGTGCGCAGGCTGCCAGAATCGCGATTCCCCCGACCGCGAACCGCTCATGTCCACCACTGCCTACGATTTCGACGCCACCGCCCTGGATGGCAGCCCGCAACCGCTCTCCGACTGGCGCGGCAAGGTTCTGTTGATCGTCAACGTGGCCAGCAAATGCGGCTTCACCCCGCAATACGCCGGGCTGGAGAAGCTGTGGCGCGATTACGGCGACAAGGGCCTGGTGGTGTTGGGTTTCCCCAGCGACCAGTTCGGCCACCAGGAGCCGGGCAATGCCGAGGAAATCCGCAACTTCTGCTCGCTGACTTACGACGTCAGCTTCCCGATGTTCGCCAAGATCGACGTCAACGGCAGCCACGCGCATCCCCTGTGGATCTGGCTGAAGGACGAGAAGGGCGGCCTGCTCGGCTTCGACGGCATCAAGTGGAACTTCACCAAGTTCCTGGTCGGCCGCGATGGCAAGGTGATCAAGCGTTATGCGCCGACCGACAAGCCCGAGTCGATCGCGCGCGACATCGAGAAGGCGCTGGGATGACGGCGTCGTCGCCAGGCGATGCCTACCGGCTGACGTTCAAGCACCAGCCGCCGCTGCTGCTCGCCTGGGTCTCCGGCGGCGAGGACACTCGGCTGGAAGTCACCTTAGACTACTGGGTGCGGATCGCCGCCGAAGTGCGCGCCATCGGTGCCAGCCAGTTGCTGGTGGTGGACGAGATGCAGGGGGAGGTCATGACCAACGACGACCTCGAACGCTTCTTCACCGGCATCCACGGGCACGGCCTTGAAGCTGTGCGCATCGCCTATGTCGAAGGTCGTCCCGACCAGATGCAGCGCATCGAATTCGTCGAGCAGATGGCGCTGGAACGCGGCTACTCGATCCGCGTGTTCGGTAACGAGCGCGACGCGGTGTTCTGGTTGCGCCACGGCCTGCAGTAAGCGCCGTCCACGCTGGCGCGGGCCTCACTTCTCGACGAACGCGCGCTCGAATACGTACTCGCCGGCGGTGCCGATCCGCGGCGAGGCGGCGAAGCCGCGGCGGTCGAGGATGCCGCGGAAATCCGCCAGCATCTGCGGGCTGCCGCAGATCATCGCGCGATCGCGCGCAGAGTCGAGGTCTTCGATGCCCAATGCGTCGGCGATGCGACCCTGGTCGAGATGATCGGTGATGCGGCCTTGGTGATCGCGACCGTTGTATGCGAACGCTTCGCGCGAGACCGCCGGGTAGTAGAGCAGGCGGTCGCGGATCACGTCGCCCAGCAATTCGTGCTGCGGCAGTTCACGCTCGATGTAGTCGCGGTAGGCCAGGTCCTCGGCCCCGCGCACGCCGTGGCACAGCACCACGCGCTCGAAGCGCTCCCAGGTGTCCGGATCCTTGATCACCGACAACCACGGCGCGAGTCCGGTGCCGGTGCCGAGCAGGTAAAGGTTGCGGCCGGCGTGCAGGTCGGAGATCAGCAGGGTGCCGGTGGGCTTGCGCCCGATCAGGATCGAGTCGCCCGGCTGGATGTGCTGCAGGCGCGAGGTCAGCGGGCCGTCCTGCACCTTGATGCTGAAGAACTCCAGTTGCTCTTCCCAGTTCGCGCTGGCGATCGAATACGCGCGCATCAGCGGCTTGCGGCTGCCATCGGCCTGTTCGACCTCCAGCCCGATCATGACGAACTGCCCGTTGTCGAAACGGAAGCCGTCATCGCGGGTGGTGGTGAAGCTGAAGTACGCGTCCGTCCAGTGACGGACGTCGAGCACCGTCTCGGTGCCGAACGGGGAGGCCATGCGGGCGTCTGGGGAAAGCGGGTCAGGCCGTCATTTTACGCTGCAGCGCAGCGCGGCGTTTGACCTCGCGCAAAGCCGGTTCAGGGCGCGGCGGTCGGCGGCACCAGCTCCAGCAACTGGCCGTCGTCCTCGTCGGTCAGCACGTAGACCTTGCTGTCGGCACCCACCCGCACATCGCGAATCCTTTTGCCCAGGTCGCCGAGCAGGCGCTCTTCGCTCACGATCTTGTCGCCATCGAGCGTGAGCCGGATCAGGTTGCGGTCCGCCAGCGCGCCCAGCAGCAGACTGTTGTTCCAGGGATGTCCCGGGCGGTCGACGAAGAACGCCATGCCCGACAGCGCCGGCGACTTTTCCCAGAAGTGATGCGGCGGTTCCATGCCGGCTTTCGCCTTGCCCTCGGCTTCCGGGATCTTCAGGCCGGAATAGTTGATGCCGTGGGTGATCACCGGCCAACCGTAGTTCCTGCCGGCCTGCGGCAGGTTGAGCTCGTCACCGCCGCGCGGACCGTGCTCGCTCTGCCACACGGTGCCGGTGCGCGGGTCCACGGCCATGCCCTGCATGTTGCGATGGCCGTAGCTCCAGATCGCCCTGCGCACGCCGACGCCGCTGGCGAACGGATTGTCCGAAGGCTGGGTGCCGTCGATGTTGAGCCGCACCAGCTTGCCCTGCAGCACTTCCAGGTCCTGCGCCATCGCGCGCTCGTTGCGTTCGCCCTGGCTGATGAAGACGTGGCCCTTGCCATCGAAGGCGATGCGCGAGCCGAAGTGGTTGCCGCCTTCCAGCTTGGGCAATTGCCGGTAGATCACGTGCACGTCGCTCAGGGCCGCATCGCCGAGCGTTGCGGTGGCGACCGCGGTGCCGGCGGTATCGCCCTCGCCGGGTTCGGCAAAGCTCAGCCAGATGCGCTTGTTGGCTGCGAAGTCAGGATCGAGGACGACGTCGAGCAATCCGCCCTGACCCTGCGCGAAGACCGCCGGCACTCCCGTGATCGGTGCCGAGACCGTGCCGTTGGCGGCGATCCGGCGCAATCGCCCGGGGCGTTCGGTGACCAGGAAGTCGCCGCCCGGCAGCACCGCGACCGCCCAAGGGTGATCCAGCCCGGAGGCAATCGGCCGCAGCTGCAGGGTGCCGGCCTGGCTCGGTGTCGTGCGTGCCGGTTCGGCCGAAGCCACCGGCTGTGCGGGCGTGCTCGACTGCGCGCAGGCGTTGAGGGTCAGCGACATCGCGATGCAGCAGGCGAGGATGCGGAGTCGGTGCATTGGGGGTTCCTTGTTCAGCGATAGCCGGCGGCTTGCAGTTCGAACAGTTCGGCATAGCGTCCGCCCTGGGCCATCAACTGCTCGTGAGTGCCGCTGGACTCGACCTTGCCGTCGGCCAGCACCAGGATGCGGTCGGCCATGCGCACGCTGCTGAAGCGGTGGCTGATCAGCACCGCGGTCTTGCCGTCGGACAATTCCTTGAAGCGCTCGAACACTTCGAACTCGCTACGCGCGTCGAGCGCGGCGGTCGGTTCGTCCAGGATCATCACCTGCGCATCGCGCATGTAGGCGCGGGCGATGGCGATCTTCTGCCACTGGCCGCCGGACAGGTCCACGCCTTCCTTGAAGCGGCGGCCGATGATCTGGTCGTAACCCTTCGGCAAGGCGGCCACGACCTCGTCGGCCATGCCCTTGCGCGCAGCGAGTTCGACCCGTGCGCGGTCGCCCATCGCCTCGATCAGGCCCACGCCGATGTTCTCGGCCGCGGTCAGGTGGTAGCGCACGAAGTCCTGGAAGATCACCCCGGTGTTGGCGCGCAGGTCGTCGAGGTCGTAGTCCTTGAGATCGCGGCCATCCAGCAGGATGCGGCCCTCATCCGGGTCGTACAGCCGCGCCAGCAGCTTCACCAGGGTGGTCTTGCCGGCACCGTTCTCGCCCACCAGCGCCAGCACTTCGCCGGCATGCAGCTCGAAGCTCAAGCCGCGCAGCGCCCATCGGTCCGCACCCTCGTAGCGGAAGCCGACGTTGTCGAACACGAAGCCGCTGCGGATCTGATCCGGCACTGCGAGCGCATCGGGAATGCTGCGGATCTCGGGCTCGATCTCGAAGAACGAATACAGGTCGTCCAGGTACAGCGCCTGCCCCGCCACTTGCGAGAACCCGATCAGCAGGCTTTCCAGCAACTGGCGCAGGCGGCGGAAACTGCCGGCGAGGAAGGTCAGGTCGCCGATGCTGAAATCGCCGCGCACCGTGCGCCAGGCGATGTAGGCATACGCCACGTAATAGCCCAGCGTGCCCAGTGCGGCCAGCAGCACGCCCCAGAACGCGCGCTTGCCGGCCAGCTTCGCATTCGCTTCGTAGAACTTCTGCGACAGGGTGCGGAAGCGCTCGATGAAGAAGCGGTTGAGGTTGAAGATCTTGACCTCTTTCGCGGTCTCCACGCTGGCACCGACCTGGCGCAGGTACTCCAGCTGGCGGCGTTCCGGCGTCCATTGGAAATTGAGCGAGTAGTTCAGCGCATTGAAATGCGATTCGCCGACGAAGGCCGGGATCAGCGCCACCGCCAGCAGCACCATCAGCCACGGTGCATAGGCGAGCAGGCCGATCGCGAAACTGACCACGGTGATCGCATCCTGGGCCTGACCGAACAGCTGGCCCATCAGGCCCATCCGTCCCATGGTCTGCCGGCGCGCGCGATCCAGCTTGTCCTGCAGGTCGGCGTCCTCGAAGTCTTCCAGGTCCAACGTGGCCGCGTGTTCCATCAGGCGCACGCTGGTCGCGTTGGTGAAGCGTTCGGAGAGCAGGGTGTCGACGTAGCTGGTCAGCCTGCCGAGCAGGTCGGACGCGATCGCCAGGCCGAATTCAAGCGCCAGCAGCGCAAGCAGGTGGTCGAGTGCGCCGGAGCGCCAGGCCTCGCCCAGTGCATTGCCCACATCCAGCCCGATCAGGCGGATCGCCTCGTCGATGATCAGCTTGCCGACGTAGAGCGTGGCGATCGGCAGGAACGCGCGGACCAGCCGCAGGCCGATCGACGCCAGGGTCAATGGTTTGCTGGTCGCCCAGATCTCGCGCAGGAACGGCTTGATGTTGCGCATCGCGGCGAAGCGCTGGCGCAGGTTGAGCTGAGCGGCGGGGAGGGGTGGTGGCATCCCGCGATTGTGCGGGAAACATTCGTGCAAGGCGTGTCACGCGGCGCATCGGCGTGTTGCGCCTGCGTGCCTCGGGAAGGCACGCAGGTCAACGCAGGGGTAGCCTGTGACGACCCCCGCGCGGCACGACGTGCGGGGCTTGGAAGAACGCGCTTCGGTCAGCGCGGCACGGGCGGCGGAAGCCGTGCGTACAGGGTTTCCGGCGGCAGGCCGAGGGCCTTGGTGATCTGCGCCATGACGTCGTATTCGCGCTGGTCGAGCTTGGAGTCGGAGGCCGCCAGCCGCACCAGCACGTCGTACAGGCGCTTGGAATCCTCGGAGCCGGCCGGGTGCGCATCGGTGAAGCGCAGCAGCTCGCCTTGCAGGTTGATGTTGCGGTGCATGCCGCGCTCGAATGCCTCCGAGGCGATCCGGCGCGCCGCCATCGACAGGTCCAGCTCGTCCATGAAGCGGTTGGCGAGGTCGGACTCGTGGCTGGTGACAAGCCTGTCGGCCTTCGCCAGGTAGCCCATCGTGCCGAAGAACACCTCGATGACCATCTGCTGGTCTTCGGTGGGCCGGCCCATCGCCAGCATGTCGCCCAGCATCAGGCGCAGATCGTTGAGGATGCCGCGGATGCCCTCGAAACGCTTGGATGCCTCGTCGTTGCCACTCATCACTCCCCCTACAGAACGTTGGCCAAGGCCCCATCCTGCGCCTCTGGCGGGCTGCTGAAAAGGGCGGCGCGATATCATTGGCCTCCCCCCGATCCCGGCCAGCCAGATCCGTGACAGCCATCAAGCAGGACGACCTCGTCCAGTCCGTCGCCGACGCCCTCCAGTACATCAGTTACTACCACCCGGTCGATTACATCAGGAGCCTCGCCGCCGCATACGAGCGCGAGCAGTCCCCGGCCGCGAAGGACGCGATGGCGCAGATCCTGATCAATTCGCGGATGTGCGCTGAAGGGCATCGCCCGATCTGCCAGGACACCGGCATCGTCACCGTGTTCCTCGATGTCGGCATGGACGTGCGCTGGGAAGGCTTCACCGGTTCGCTGGAAGATGCGGTCAACGAGGGCGTCCGCCGCGCCTACCACCATCCGGACAACAAGCTGCGCGCCAGCGTGCTCGCCGATCCGGCCGGCAGGCGCATCAACACCAGGGACAACACGCCCGCCGTGGTCAACATGAAGATCGTGCCGGGCGACAAGCTCGACGTGATCGTCGCGGCCAAGGGCGGCGGCTCCGAGGCCAAGTCCAAGTTCGCGATGCTCAACCCGTCCGACTCGATCGTCGACTGGGTGCTCAAGACCGTGCCGACGATGGGCGCGGGCTGGTGCCCGCCGGGCATGCTCGGCATCGGCATCGGCGGTACCGCGGAGAAGGCGATGCTGCTGGCCAAGGAATCGTTGATGGAGCACATCGACATCCAGGAGCTCATCGAACGCGGCCCGTCCAACCGGGTCGAGGACCTGCGCATCGAGCTGTACGAAAAGGTCAACGCGCTCGGCATCGGTGCGCAGGGACTGGGCGGCCTGACCACCGTCCTCGACGTCAAGATCAAGGATTACCCGACCCATGCCGCCAACCTGCCGGTGGCGATGATCCCGAACTGCGCGGCCACCCGGCATGCGCATTTCACCCTCGACGGCAGCGGCCCGGTCGCGCTGGAACCGCCGTCGCTGGAGGACTGGCCCACGCTGACCTACAACCCGCAAAACGCGCGTCGCGTGGACATGGGCGCACTCACCCGCGAAGACGTGGCGACCTTCCAGCCCGGCGAAGTGTTGCTGCTCAACGGCAAAATGCTCACCGGCCGGGATGCCGCGCACAAACGCATCGTCGACATGCTCGACAAGGGCGAGCCACTGCCGGTCGACCTCGCCGGGCGCTTCATCTACTACGTCGGCCCGGTCGATCCTGTGCGCGATGAAGTGGTCGGCCCGGCCGGCCCGACCACTGCCACCCGCATGGACAAGTTCACCGAGCAGGTACTGGCGCAGACCGGCTTGCTGGGCATGATCGGCAAGGCCGAGCGCGGCCCGGTCGCGCTGGAGGCCATCAAGAAGCACCAGTCCGTGTACCTGATGGCGGTCGGCGGCTCGGCCTACCTGGTGTCGAAGGCGATCAAGGCGGCGCGGGTGGTCGGATTCGCCGACCTCGGCATGGAGGCGATCTACGAATTCGAGGTCAAGGACATGCCGGTGACCGTGGCCGTGGATGCACGCGGCACGTCGGTGCATGTGACCGGTCCGAAGGAGTGGCAGGCGCGGATTTCCGCGGGCAGCATCGGCAACATCCCGGTTGTGCTGGCGTGAGCAATACCCGCGTCGTCAACGGGCCGGACTTCAAGGTCTGCTATGAGGACGAACCCGGCTACCTGCGCGCCTACGTGTTCGACGGCACGGACTCGGTCGACACCTCGATCGCGATGTGGCGCATGCTCGCGGCCGAGGGCGCAGCGGTCGGGGCGACCAAGATGCTGATCCTCGAGGATCTCGTCTCGACCGTGGGCCTGGAGGATCTTGGGAAGGTGATCGACGGGATCGAGGCCGCCGGCATGGGCCGCTTCCGCAGCGCGTTCGTGGAACTGCGCGACGACATCCAGGGCAGCGAACTCGGCGAAATCATGCTGCAGGAACGCGGCATCACCATCCGCATCTTCTCCAACGAGAACGAAGCGCGACACTGGCTGTTGTACGGCAGCTGATTCAGGGCGGCAGGGCGGCTGGCTGCGGCTGCGGCTGCAACAGGTCGCCGCCGTCTTCCAACCGCCGCGCATTGCCCACCTGCGCATCCAGCGCGCGATCCACCGAGGTGTCGCGTGCCCGCGCGGTTTCGTGGGCGTGCGGCTCGTCGGTCTCGCCGCGTTGCAGTACGACTTTCTGCACGCTTTCCGGCGGGACGATGCCGATCTTGCGTAATGCGTTGCGTACCTGTCGCATCGCCTCGCTGCGGGTCCGGGCCAGGTCGTTGCCGCGCTGGTCGATCCAGCCGCTGAACTGCAGGATCGCGCCATCGTTGGACAGCGTCCGGATCAGCGCGCCGGGCGGCGGGTCCGCCAGTACGCCCTCGATCGCCGCGATCGCGGCGATGCCGGCGTCCATCGCGTCATGCCAGGAGGCGCGATTGTCGACGCTGGTCTCGAAATCGAAGCGGCGCTTGGGATTGCGGCTGTAGTTGAGCAGCACCGACTTGAACACCACGCTGTTCGGCAGCTGCAGGTGGTTGCCGTCGGCGGTCATCAGGATCGTCGCGCGCGCGGTGAGTGCGACCACTTTTCCCTCGAAGCTGTCGATGCGCACGGTGTCGCCCGGCGAGAACGGCTTGCGCAGGCTGAGCAGCACGCCGGCGATGTAGTTCTCGGCGATGTCCTTGAAGCCGAAGCCGAGCACCAGGCCGATCACGCCGGCCGAACCCAGCACCGCGCCGACCAGCGAGGTCGCATTGAGCAGGTCGAGCGCAATCACGACGCCTGCCAGCACGATCAACGTGCGAACCGTGCTGCGCAGCAGGCCTTCCATGTAGGGATTGCTGCTGCTGAGGCGCTTCACCATGCGCATGTGCCGGCTGGCGAAGCCGCCCAGCCAGCTGGCGAACAGCACGATCAGCAGCGCGATCAGCAACAGCGGGATGCTGGCGACCAGATGCAGCAGCTTGTCCTGGACTTGTTCGAGCGCCTGCATGAAGCGCTCCCCGAGGCTGCTGGCGGTGGGAAGCTTGTCGGGATCGAGGATCGGCATCGGCTCGCGTCAGAGTTGGGACTTGATCGGAAGGATGAACTTCTCGGCCAGTTTCTGCCGCAGCGGGCGATCTTTCCACATCTGGTAGGTGTACAGCACGGTCGGCTTGAGGTCCGCTTCGAACACCTCGGTCATGCGCGCGGCGAACTCGGCGTCGTAGACATTGAGGCTGGCCTCGTCGTTGAGCCGGAACGAACGGATGTCGAAATTGGTCGAGCCCACCGATGTCATCAATCCATCCACGATCAGCAACTTGTTGTGCATCATCGTCGGCTGGTATTCGTGGATTTCCACGCCGGCCAGCAGCAACTCGCCCCAGTGCGCCTTGGAGGCCAGCCGCACCGTTTCCGAGTCGATGTGCTTGCCCGGCACGATCACGCGCACGCGCACGCCGCGATGGCGTGCCGCCTGCAGGGCCTGGATCATCAGCGGATCGGGCACGAAATAGGCGGCCTCCAGGTCGATGCTGCGCTCGGCCGCGGCGATCGCCATCAGGTACATCAGGTGCATGCTCTCGCTGCCGCCGGCGGGCGAGGCCACGAACATGTGCGCGTCCATCGCGCCGACGGGTTCCAGCGGCGGGAAATAGTCCGCGCCGTTGAGGACCACGCCGGTGGTCTTGATCCAGTTGTCGTTGAATGCCGACTGCACCTGCGCCACCACCGGGCCTTCGATGCGGAAATGCAGGTCGCGCCAGTGGTCGGTGTCCTGCGCATGGCCTTCCCACTGGTCGGCGATGCCGACGCCACCGGTGAAACCGATGCGCCCGTCGATCACCAGCAACTTGCGATGGGTGCGGTTGTTGAGGCGGCCGAGGTTGTACCACTTGAGCGGGCGGTACTTGTGGATCTCCACGCCCGCGTCCTGCATCCGCTTCAGCAGGTCGTCCTCCATCTTGATGCTGCCGACCCAGTCGACCATCACCTTCACCTTGACCCCGGCGCGCGCGCGCTCGGCCAACGCCTCGGCGAACTTCGCACCGATATCGCCGGACCAGTAGATGTAAGTCTCGAAGGTGATCGTCGTGGTCGCACCGCGGATCGCCTCCAGCATCGCCGGGAAGATCTCGTCGCCGTTCTGCAAGTCGCCGACCCGGTTGCCGGGGATGATGCCGGGGCCGAGCAGGACGCCCATCTCGCGGCGGAACTGCGGATCGGCCACCGCATAGCGATGCTCGATCTTGCGCTCCAGGGTCTTTTCAGAAGTCTTGAAGTTCATCGCCAAGGTGACCACGAGCAGGGTCACGAGGGCGGTAATGGCAATCGTCCAAGCCATGCGTTTGCGGCTCCAGCGTCGTGGCATTGCGGCGATCCGTGCGGGATCCAGTGGGCGCGCAGCTTGGCCTGAATCCGTTCAGCGTGGCGTGAAAGCCGCGTCGCTACAGCCACCAGGCCAGTGCGAACAGGCCCAGCATCGTGAACGCCAGCGCCAGCTTGAGCACGGTGCCGAACAGAATGCCGAACCACGTGCCAATGCCGATCTTGGCGGCCTGTCCCAGGTCCTGCTTCTGCAGGCTGCGTCGATGGATCAGCTCACCGCCGATGGCACCGGCGAACGGGCCCATCAGCAATCCGATCGGCCCGAAGAACAGGCCGGCGACCGTGCCGACCATCGCACCGATGATCGCAAGCTTGCTCGCCCCCACGCGCCTTGCACCGAGTGCGGTCGCCCAGAAGTCCACCGCCAGCGAGAACACGGTCAACAATCCCAACACCACCAGCATCGGCACGCCGACCTGCTGGAAATCGCCGGCCCACGCGGCCAGCAACATGCCGGCGAACACCAGTGGCAGGCCGGGCAAGGCCGGCAAGATCGTCCCGGCGATGCCGATGACGACCAACAGGACGGCAAGCACGTAGTACAGGGTGGTCGGTTCCATGATGTATCCAGCGAAAGGGCGGAATCATTTTGCAGGAATGCAGCGGCAAGGACGCGAGTCCGGACAAGCGAACGGCCCGCAATGCGGGCCGTTCCGGTGCTGCGTTAGAGATGTGTTGTCGGGTTACTGCAGATACGCGCGGCCGTCGGAGACCCGAACGCGCGAGCCCTCGCGGAAGCCCGACACGTCGCCCTGGGTGACCGTGGTGGTGCGTCCGTCGTCCATGCGCACGTGCACGGTGTAACCATCGCTGCGATTCTTCTGGATCGCGTTGCCGGCGGCAGCACCGGCGACGGCACCCGCTGCTGCAGAGATGTTCTGATTACCCTTGCTGCCGCCGGTCTGTGCGGAAACCTCATGGCCCGCAACCGCGCCGATGATACCGCCGATCACCGCGCCTGCCGTGCCCGAACTTCCGCCGACGCTGATCCGGGTGACCGTGCCGCAGTTCTGGCAGGTGTTGCCGTAGTTGTTGCCGTAGCTGGATCCGCCGGAGTAGCCGGACGAGCCGGTGCTGGCGCAGCCGATGCTGGCTGCCATGGCCAGGCCGAGCGTAGCCGCGCCGATGCTGCGGAGATAAGGATTGCGAGTGGTCATGATTGGGTCTCCTCCCGGCGAGCGGGTGATGGGCGTCGAGCGGTTGCAGCGACGAGCCGATCCTGTGAGCCCGCGCATGAACCGAAGCCGACAATCGCGCGGTGCAGGCGCATCGTCCTCACCGCCGATTCACCCACGTCGACGCGGCGTCAACATGCGATGGCCGGCAGTCTCCAACGACAAGGCCGCCCGGAGGCGGCCTTGTGGTATCGCATGGCAATGGATTCAGCCGCGGAAATCCTGGTGGCAGGCCTTGCAGGTTTCGCCAATGGATTTCATCGTCGCGCCCAGGCCATCGCAGGTCAGCGGCGGGTTGGCGATCGCCTTGTCGGTGGCGGCGCGCATCGCCGAACTCGCGGCAGTGAAGCGGGTGTCGTCGCGCAAGTCGGGGAACGCGGCATCCAGATCATTCGCGGTGACCCGCAGCGCCTGCAGGTGCGGCAGGATGTCGGTCGCGTTGCAGCGATTCGCGTCCATGTCGCCCTTCAATTGCGCCATGTGCCACTGCTGCACGTGCATCAAGGCATCCGGCAAGAGATCCTGCGGTGTCTTGCGGGATTCCAGACTGCGCAGAAGCATCACCACGCCGATTGCACCCAGCGCCAGGCCGAACAAGAAGAGAAAAAGGTAGCGGCCGGCATTGGACGGTCGGCGGTTCGGGTCGGCGTCGGACATGGCGGCTCCGTGGCGTTCGGCTGAGGGTTCGGGTCGATCTTGTCACAGGCAAGCACAGGCAGGAACCGGTGACCGATTCCTGCCGTCGCCCTCACCAGCCCATATGGTGGCCGCCGTTGATATCTAGGTTGGAGCCGGTGATCCAGCTCGCCTGCTCATCGGCAAGGAAGCCGACGCCATACGCGATCTCCTCCGGGGTGCCGAGGCGACCGGTTGGGATGTCGGCGACGATCTTCGCGCGCACTTCTTCCGGCACCGCCATCACCATGTCGGTGGCGATGTAGCCCGGCGAGATCGTGTTGACGGTGACGCCGTTGCGGGCGTTCTCGCGCGCCAGCGAAATGGTGAAGCCGTGCATGCCGGCCTTGGCCGCGGCGTAGTTGGCCTGGCCGTACTGGCCCTTCAGGCCGTTGATCGAGCTGATCTGGATGACACGGCCCCACTTGCGCTCGCGCATGCCTTCGATCACCGGGCGGGTGACGTTGAACACCGAGTTGAGGTTGGTGTTGATCACGTCGCCCCACTGGTCGGCCTTCATCTTGTGGAAGGTGCCGTCGCGGGTGATACCGGCGTTGTTGACCAGGATGTCGACCGGCCCCAGCGTGGATTCGACTTCGCGCACCATCGCCTCGGCTTCCTCGGGCGAGGTCACGTCGCCCTTGACCAGGGCCACGTCGTAGCCGTCGGCCTTCATCTTGTCCTGCCAGGCGCGCGCCTTTTCCTCGTTGCGGTAGTTGGTGGCGACCTTGTGGCCCATGTCGGCCAGCCGCTTGACGATGGCGGTGCCGATGCCGCCGGTACCACCGGTGACGAGTGCGACGCGGGAAGTCATGGGGGGAACTCCTGAAAAGTGGCAGATGTGAAGCGGGATTCTAACGGCGCGATGTTGCATCAGCGTTGTGCGCTGCGGCGGATGCGGGCAAGGCGTTGCGCGGTACCCGATCGATGCGGAAGGCATCGGTCGCAGCGATGAGGAAGCCGGCAGGCGACTCGATCGATGCCGGCAACGCGACTTGCCCAAGCGCGGCCCAGCACGCTCGCAAGGCAGGCAGCGGACCCGTGGGATCGACCGGCATCGCTGCGCAGGACTTCGACAGCTTGCGGCCGTCGGCACCCAGCAGGAGCGGCAGGTGGGCGTAGCGCGGTGTCGGCACTCCCAACGCGCGCTGCAACAGGAGTTGCCGTGGCGTGGAGTCCAGCAGGTCGGCACCTCGGACCACATCGGTGATGCCCTGGTCGGCATCGTCCACCACCACAGCGAGCTGATAGGCCCACAGGCCATCGGTGCGGCGCAGGACGAAGTCGCCGACTTCGACATCCACCCTCTGCACTACGCGTCCATGCACCAGATCGTCGAAAGCGATCTCGCAACCATCCGGCACGCGCAGGCGGATCGCCGGATCGGGCCGCCGCGCACCGGCAACGCAGCGGCGATGGATGCCACCGGTCGCCGCTAGGTCGCTGCGGCTGCAATGACATTCAAACGCCAGTCCATCCGTCAGCAACCGGTCCAGCGCGGTCAGGTAGAGATGGCCATGCCGGCTCTGGTATTCGACCGGGCCGTCGTGGTGCAGCCCGAAGGCGGCCAGTGCGGCACGCTGTCCGTCGGCCGCGCCGGCGATTTCGCGCGGCGGATCCACATCTTCGATCCGCAGGAGCCATCCACCGCTGGCCTGCCGCGCCAGCAGCCAGCTGCCCAAGGCGGCCAGCAGCGAACCCGCATGCAGCGGGCCGGTGGGCGAGGGCGCGAAACGGCCGCGATAGGCGGGCAGGGTCATCGTGGGTCGGTCTGTCTTCAGATTGAATTTACAGGCGCGTGGCCACACTTCCGGAACAGGCCGCGCCTCCCCTGCGGCAGGATGGCAGATCGATGTTCAAGCGCGGATTCCTGTTCCTTGCAACCAACATGGCGGTGCTGGCGCTGGTCAGTATCGTGATGTCGATCCTCGGCGTGAACCCGCAGCAGTTCGGCGGCTTGCTGATCATGGCAGCGCTGTTCGGCTTCGGCGGTTCGATCATTTCGTTGCTGGTGTCCAAATGGATGGCCAAGCGCGCGACCGGCGCGCATGTGATCGAAACCCCGCGCAACGAGGCCGAACAATGGCTGCTGAGCACGGTGCGCCGCCAGGCGGAGGCCGCCGGCATCGGCATGCCCGAGGTCGCGATCTACGACGCCCCGGAGATCAACGCCTTCGCCACCGGCGCCAACCGCAACAACGCGCTGGTCGCGGTGTCCACCGGCCTGCTGCGGGCGATGAGCCGCGACGAGGCCGAGGCCGTGCTGGCCCACGAAGTCAGTCACGTCGCCAACGGCGACATGGTGACGATGGCGTTGCTGCAGGGCGTGCTGAACACCTTCGTGATCGTGCTGTCGCGGGTCATCGGCCGCGCGATCGATGGCTACCTGGGCAACCGCGACGGCTACGGCATCGGCTACTACTTGGGCGTGTTCGTGCTGGACATGATCTTCGGCATCTTCGCCTCGATGATCGCCATGTGGTTCTCGCGCCATCGCGAGTTCCGCGCCGATGCCGGTGGTGCCGCGCTGGCCGGCAAGCAGAAGATGATCGCCGCGCTGGAGCGGCTGGCGCAGACCCATGGCCAGAGCACCCTGCCCAAGCAGGTCGCGGCCTTCGGCATCAGCGGGGGGGTGGGCAACGGCCTCAAGCGTCTGCTGATGAGCCACCCGCCGCTGGAGGAGCGCATCGCCGCGTTGCGCAACGCGCAGCCGGATGCAGGCGCGTTGCGTCAGGGCCTGGTGGCCTGATCGCACCATCGATCGGCATGCAAGCGAAAAGCCCGCCGTAAGGCGGGCTTTTTCATGGGGCGACGTGGCGGCGATCAGCTGAAGTCGTAGGTCATGTCGGGGCCGGCCGGGGCCAGGAAGTCGCCCTGCACGTAATCCACGCCCGCCGAGAACAGCAGTGTCATGCTCGACGCATCCTGCACGCGCTCTGCCACGGTGCGGATGCCGCGACCGCCGGCCTGCTGGGCAATCTCGCGCACGCGTGCCTGCGAGTCCGCGCTCTTGGACAGGTCGTCCATGAACTGCGGATCGATCTTGAGCAGGGCAGGCTCGAAGTGCTGCAGCGTCTGCAACGAGTTGAGGCCCGCGCCGAAATGCTCAAGCGCCATCCGGCTGCCGAAACCCGCCAGCGCGCCGGCGAATTCCTGCGCCGCGTGCAGGTTGGTGAACACCTTCGCTTCCGGCACGGCCAGGATCAGCTGGTCGCCGGGCACGCCCGCACTGGCCAGCTGCTCCGCGATGAAGGCCGGCATGCTGGGATCAAGCAGGGCTTCCTGCGACACCGACAGCAGCACGCTGGTGCGCTTGCCGGCGCGCAGGCGCTCACCGATGAGGGCGATCGCGCGGGATACCGCCCAGCGGTCGATCGGGCGCAGGAGGTCGTGTTCCTCGGCGATCGGCAGGTAGGTGCTGGCCTCGACCGGGACGCCGTCGCTGCCGTGCAGGCGCAGGAACATCTCGTAGGTTTCGCTGCCGTCGCCCTGCAGGGCGATGACCGGCTGGAAGTCCAGGCGGAAGCCTTCGCTGTCCAGCGCACCCCGGATGCGCGCGACCCAGGCCTCGATGCGTTCCTGTTCGGCGCGATCGACTGCACCGGGATCGAACAGCTGTACCCGGTTGCCGCCCACGCCGACCGCGGACACCACGCCCTGGGTGGCCTTGGCCAGGACCTGGCTGGTGCTGGCGATCTTCTCGCCGATCTGCACGCCGCCGACGCTGACGGTGGCGTTGAGGGTGTTGTCGCCGACTTCCAGCACGTGGCCGGCGAAGGCCTCGCGCACGCTCTCGGCGAGGTCGCTGGTGGCGCGGTAATCGCTGCCGCGGACCAGCAGGGCCAACTGGTGCTCGCCGAAACGGGCGGTGATCGCACCATTGGCGACGCTGTCCAGGCGCTGGCCCATCGCCGCCATCAGGTCGTCGGCGGCATCCAGGCCGATCACTTCGAGCAGTTGCGCGTGATGGTCCGGTTCGATCAGCAGCAGGCCATGCACCGCACCTTGGCCGGCTGCCTCGGCGACGCAGTTGTCCAGCAGGCCGAGGAAGGTCGGGCGGTTCAGCAGGCCGGTGGCGGCATCGCGCTGCTTGAGCTCCTCGACCTGGCGGGCCAGTTCCGGATCCTGCTCCGCAGCTTGGCGGCGGAAGATCACCTGCTGGCAGGCCTCGCCCTCGTACTGCGCCGCGGTGAATTCCATGATCGCCGGGAAGTCGTCGCCGTCGATGTCGCGGGCGGTGAGTTCATGGCGCGGCGGCGGCGGCTCGCCCTTGGACAGCCGCTTGAGCAGGGCCTTGAACTCGTCCACGTCCTTCGGCGCGATCAGGTCCAGCAGCGACATGCCCTCGACGTCCTCGAAGGTCTCGTAGCCGAACATCTCCAGGTAGGCCTGGTTCGCGCGGATGTGCATGCCTTCGTGGATGTAGGCGATCGGCTCGCGCGAGGAGTCGATCAGCATGTCGCAGCGGCGCTCGGTCTCGCGCATCTGCGCTTCGAGATGGCGCTGCGAGCGGCGGGCGTCGAGGTCGTGCCATTCGGTGCGCACGTTCTTGAGGAATTGCTGCGGCCGGCCGCGCAGGGCGACCGTCTGTGCGCCCTGCGCCTGCACGCTGTCCAGGATCTCGTCGGTGATGCCGTCGAGCACGGCCAGCAGCGGCACGTCGCGGCCGCAGCCCGTGACCACCATCGCCACTTCGGCGAACGGCATCTGCGTGGACGCATATTCGGCCAGCACCATGTCGACCTGCTGCTGGGCCAGGATGCTGGCCAGCTCGTCGATGGTTTCCGCGCGCAAAGGACGCACGGCGATGCCGGCGTTGCGCAGGCTGCTGACGATGGCCTCGGCCTCGTTGACCTGGTCGTCGACAAGCATCAGTCGTAGAGCGGTGTCCTTGCCGATCGCCATGCGGGGGCTGCAATCCTTGCGTGATGGGGCAAGGCTACATCATGCCGGTGAGGGAATGCCCACGTCCACGGCAACCAGCGGGGTCTTGCCGGGCGCGCCGGCGACCTCGCGCACAAGTCGCGGCACCAGGTAACCCGGCAGGCGTGCGGCCAGGGTGGCGTGAAGGGCGATGGCCTCGGCGTCGTCGACTTCGAAATGGGCGGCACCCGCGACCCGGTCCAGCTGATGCAGGTAGTAGGGCAGCACGCCGACCCGGTGGCCGCGTTCGCACAAGTCGGCGAGGGCCTCCACCGAATCGTTGACGCCGCGCAGCAGCACCGCCTGGTTGAGCAGGGTGGCTCCGGCATCACGCAGGGCGACCATCGCGGCATCGACCGCGGCGTCGAACTCGTTGGCATGGTTGGCGTGGACCACGACCGCGACCGGCCACGGCAGCCCGCGCAGCCAGGCCAGCAAGCCGGCATCCACCCGCTCCGGCAGCACGATCGGCAGGCGAGTGTGGATGCGCAGGCGTCGGATGTGCGGGATGCCGCGCATGGCGTCGGTCAGTTCCGCCAGTTTGTGGTCGGCCAGCGACAGCGGGTCGCCGCCGGAGAGGATGACCTCGTGGAGGGAGTCATCGGCGCGAATCGTCTCGACCGCCTCGCGCCAGCCCGCCGCGGCCGCGGTGTCCTCGGCATACGGGTAATGCCGGCGGAAGCAGTAGCGGCAGTGCACCGCGCAACTGCCGGTGGCGATCAGCAGGGCACGGCCGTTGTATTTGTGGATGACGCCGCCACCGCGACGTGCCGCGCCATCGCCGACCGCGTCCAGCCCGAACCCGGGGACGATGCGCTCCTCGTCGAGGATCGGCAGCACCTGCCGAAGCAAGGGGTCGGTCGGGTCGCCATGGCGCATGCGCGCGACGAAGCCGCGCGGCACCCGCAACGGAAATTGCATGGCCGCGGCATCGGAGAGGTCTTTGCCGAGATGGCCAAGCCCCAGCATCGCCAGCAACTCGCGCGGGTCGCGCACGGCATCGCGCCATGCCTGCTGCCAGCGCAGCGCGGGAGGCGGCAGTTGAGCGGCGTGCTGCAAGGCCACGGGGGCAGCGGTTATCATGCGGGTCTGCGATCCAACGACATGTTCCGGCCACGCCGGAATTCCTGATCCAACATTTTAGCTGCCCGGCTGGGTGGCGCGAAGGAGCATCCATGGCCTCCCTGGGCATGAACGACGTCAAGACCGGTCAGAAGATCCTGATCAACAACGATCCCTGCGTGATCACCGAGACCGAATACGTCAAGCCCGGCAAGGGCCAGGCCTTCACCCGCATCAAGTACCGCAGCATCAAGTCGGGCCGCGTGGTGGAAATGACCATGAAGGCCACCGACAACGTCGAGCAGGCGGACGTGGTCGATACCGACATGCAGTTCCTCTATTCCGATGGCGAGTACTGGCACTTCATGAACCAGGAATCGTTCGAGCAGGTGCAGTCCGACAAGGCCGGCATGGGCGGCGCCGAGAAGTGGCTGAAGGGCGAGGAAGAGTGCGTGGTCACGCTCTGGAACGGCACGCCGATCGCGGTGCAGCCGCCGAACTTCGTCGAATTGAAGATCACCGAGACCGACCCCGGCGTGAAGGGCGACACCGCCGGCACCGGCGGCAAGCCGGCCACCCTGGAAACCGGCGCGGTGGTGCGGGTGCCGTTGTTCGTCGGCCAGGACGAGAAGATCAAGGTCAACACCAGGACCGGCGAGTACGAGTCGCGGGTCAAGTAAGCCGATGGCCGATTCCATCCCGCAGGCCTGCGATCTCATCATCGAAGCCGGGTGGGTGGTGCCGGTCGTCCCGCACGGCGTGGTCCTGACCGATCACGCCGTTGTCGTGTCTGCAGGCGTCATCGTGGCCGTGCTGCCCGTTGCCGATGCGCACGCCCGCTTCGAGGCGAAGGAAACCGTGCAGCGTCCCGATGCCGCGCTGATCCCGGGCCTGGTCAACGCGCATACCCACAACCCGATGACCCTGCTGCGCGGCGTCGCCGACGACCTGCCGCTGAAGGTCTGGCTGCAACAGCACATCTGGCCGATCGAAGGCGCGGTGATCGGCCCCGGCTTCGTCGCCGATGGCGTCACCCTGGCGATCGCCGAAATGCTTCGCGGCGGCACCACCTGCTGCAACGAGAATTATTTCTTCCCCGATGTGCAGGCCGCGACGTACAAGCGCCACGGCTTTCGCGCACGGGTGGGCTTGCCGGTGATCGACTTCCCGACCGCGTGGGCGAGTTCCGACGACGAGTACTTCGACCGCGCCGGTGAAGTCCACGACCAGTGGCGCGACGACACGCTGATCCGCACCGCGTTCGCGCCGCATGCGCCGTACACGGTCAACGACGCCAACTTCGAGCGTGTTCGCATGCTCGCCGACCAACTCGACGTGCCGGTGCACCTGCACCTGCACGAAACCGCGCAGGAAGTGCAGCAGTCCGTCGAACAGCACGGCCAGCGACCGATTGCGCGGCTGGATCGGCTCGGCCTGGTCAACGACCGCCTGATCGCAGTGCACATGACCCAGCTCACCGAGGCCGAGATCCACCTCTGCGCTGAGCGTGGCGTCAGCGTGGTGCACTGCCCGGAATCCAACTTGAAGCTGGCATCGGGTTTCTGCCCGGCCTGCGCACTCGAGCGGGCGGGCGTGACCTTGGCCATCGGTACCGACGGCTGCGCCAGCAACAACGACCTCGACATGTTCGGCGAGACCCGCACCGCAGCCTTGCTGGCCAAGGCCGTCGCCAATGACGCCGCAGGTTTCGATGCACACGAAGCGCTGCGTGCGGCCACCCTGGGCGGCGCCAGGGCGATCGGCTTCGATCACCTGGTCGGCAGCATCGAGCCTGGCAAGCAGGCGGACATTGCTTGCGTGGATCTCTCGGCACTGGAAACACAGCCGCTGCACAACGTGGTCTCGCAACTCATCTACGCCACCGGCCGGCACCAGGTCAGCGACGTCTGGATCGACGGCGTGCACAAACTGCGCCAGCGTGTGCTGGTCGATATGGATCTGGACGGCATCATCGCGAATGCGCGGCAGTGGCGCGACCGCATCGCCACCGTGAGGCCGGCATGACCGCATCCGCGCAGAATTTCTCGCAGGCCGAACTCGACAAGTTCGACGAACTGGCCCAGCGCTGGTGGGATCCGGACGGCCCGCAGAAGGCCCTGCATGCGCTGAATCCGGCGCGCCTTGGCTACGTCGCCGGGCGCACGCCGCTGCGCGATGCCGCGGTCCTCGATGTCGGCTGCGGTGGCGGCTTGCTGAGCGAAGCGCTGGCGCAGGCCGGTGCCAAGGTCACCGCCATCGACCTCGCGCCGAACCTGCTCAAGGTCGCGCGTCTGCATGGCCTCGAGTCGGGGATCAAGGTCGACTATCGCGAAATGGCCGTCGAGACGCTGGCAGAAGAAGCGCCCGCAACGTTCGACACCATCACTTGCATGGAAATGCTCGAGCACGTGCCGGAACCGGGTTCGGTGATCCAGGCCTGCGCGCAGTTGCTCAAGCCCGGCGGCCACCTGTTCCTGTCCACCCTCAACCGCACGCCTGCCGCTTTCGCGATGGCGATCGTCGGCGCGGAATACGTGGCACGGCTGCTGCCGAAGGGCACGCATCAGTACCGCGACTTCATCAAGCCATCGGAACTCGCGAAGTGGCTGCGAGAGGCCGGCCTGCAACTGGAAGACGTCAGCGGCCTGATGTACGAACCGTGGCGCAACAGCGCGCGTGTCATCTCGCGTACCGACATCAATTACCTCGCCGTCGCGCGCAAGCCCGCGGCCTGACTTGTCGTTCCGAGCGCAGCCAAGAACCTGTTGTCCTGGTCATCCCCACAAGCAGATTCTTCGCGACGCTCAGTATGGCAACGACATTTCCCCGGCTCCTCCTGTTCGACCTCGACGGCACCCTGCTGGACAGTGCGCCGGACATGGTCGCCACCGTCAACCGCATGCGCACGGCGCGTGGGCAGCCACCGATGCCGCTGGCCCAACTGCGCCCGCACGTGTCCAAGGGCTCGCGGGCGATGAGCGCCGCGGCATTTCCGGAACTCGGCGGCGAGGTGAGCGGCGCGATGATCCGCGAGTTCCTGGACATCTACGAACAGGAACTCGGCCGCAGCAGCGTGTTGTTCGATGGCGTGGTCGAACTGCTGGATGCCATCGAGGCCGACGGCGCGCGCTGGGGCATCATCACCAACAAGCCGGAATACCTGGCGAAACAGGTAATCCCGCAACTCGGCTGGGACACGCGCAGCGCGATCCTGCTGGGCGGCGACACCCTGGCGGAGCGCAAGCCGCATCCGCTGCCGCTGCTGCATGCGGCGGAGCAACTCGGCGCCGCCATCGAAGACTGCGTCTACGTCGGCGACGACCAGCGCGATATCGATGCCGCGCGGGCAGCCGGCATGCGTTCGGTGGTAGCGTTGTGGGGGTATCGGGATGAGGGGGAACTCCCGGACCGCTGGGGAGCCGACGCGATGGCGGAAACGCCGGGCGACTTGGCGGCTCCCGGGTTCTGGGCGCGATTGCGATGAGCGAGACCGACGCACTCCAGGGGTTCCTGGGCAAGTGGGAAGCGCAGTGGCCCGAATGGCGGGTGGCCGAAGCGTTCGTGCCCGCATCGCAGCGCCAGCGCGCACAGGCATGGTTCGCGCTGCGCCAGGAATTGGCGGAAGCGGCGTGGGGCGGCGAGGATTCCCGTCCCGGCGAAGCCAAGCTGGGCTGGTGGGCCGAGGAACTGGATGGCTGGTCGCGCGGACTGCGCCGGCATCCGCTCGGGTTGACCCTGCAGAAGCTGCCTGCGCCCTGGGGCAACCTTGCCGCCTGCCTGCCGGCCTTGCGTGCCAGTCGCGAGCGTCCGCAGGGCCTGGAGCCGGCGATGTTCGCGCTGGAGCCGTATGCCGAGGCGCTGGCCGGAGTTGCCCAGCACCTGTTCGACAGCGCCACCCCGGCACCGGCGCGGAACGTGGTGGTTTCCTTGCTGGCTGAACGCGTGCTGCGGCACCCCGACGCGGCCACGCCGCTGGGCGACCTTGACGTGCGCGGTTGGGCCCGCGGCCTGCTGGCGCAATGGCCAGCGCCGGCACAGGGCAGCAGGCCCGGTCGCATCCATGCCGCCATCGTCCGCGGCCGCCTGCAGCGTTTCGCTGGTGGCAAGCCGGTGCCGATGAGCCGCCCCGGCGTGCTGTTTACCGCCTGGCGCGCCGCCCGCGGCTGAGCGCCGGCGCGGTACGCAGCGTTGCGCAGGTGGTCACCCGCGCGCCGGTACAATGGCGCGATGCACAACACCACCCGCCACGCCTCGTTGCCCGACGTCGCCTTCGATACGGCCGCGCTTGCGCGCCCGCTGGATTGGGTCGGCATGGATGCGATGGCGCTGCCGATCCGCCTGCAGGGCGAGGGCGGTCAAGCCTTGCGCGTACCGGCCAGCGTCGATGTCGCGGTCGACCTGAAGGACTCCTCCGCGCGCGGTATCCACATGTCGCGGCTGTACATGCAGTTGCAGCAGTCGCTGGCCAATGAGGCGCTGAGCGCGCCGGCGCTGCGCAAGCTGCTGGAAACCTGCATCGCGACACAGCAAGGCCTTTCGACGCGCGCGCTCCTGCGCCTGCGTTACGACCACCTGCTGCTGCGCCCGGCGCTGGCCAGCGCCAATGCCGGCTGGAAGAACTACCCGGTGACGCTCCAGGCCGAGTTGCGCGACGAGCATTTGCATCTTTCGCTGGGATTCTCGGTCGAGTATTCGAGTACCTGTCCGGCTTCCGCGGCGTTGTCGCGGCAGGTCAACGCCGCGCGCTTCGAAGCGGATTTCGCCGGCACGCGCGCGCCGTCAAGCGATGCGGTGCGCGACTGGCTGTCTTCGGAGCGTGGCTTGGCCGCGACGCCGCATGCGCAGCGCAGCCGCGCCGAGATCCGCGTCGAGCTGCGGCCCGCCTTCGACGAATTGCCGCTGCGCTCGCTGGTCGATGCAGTGGAAGCCTCGCTTGGCACACCAGTGCAGACCGCGGTCAAGCGCGAGGACGAGCAGGCTTTCGCGGAGCTCAACGCTGCCAACCTGATGTTCTGCGAGGACGCCGCGCGCCGGGTGGCTGCCGCGTTGGCATCCGATGCGCGGGTGTCCGCGTGGCGGGTGCGGGTGGCGCATTTCGAGAGCCTGCACCCGCACGATGCGGTGGCGTCCGTGAGTGGCCGAAACGCCTAATCGGACGTCTCGCCCGCACCGCATCGGCGCGTTCATGGTGTGTCGCTAGTTGCGTTCGAGCACCAGCAACGGGTCGATGCGGGTATCGAACCAGTTCATGCCCCAATGCAGGTGCGGGCCAGTCGCGCGGCCGGTGGCCCCTACGGCACCGATGACATCGCCCTGTTTCACCACGTCCCCGACCTTGGTGTCGATGCGCGACAGGTGCAGGAAATTGCTGCTGATGCCGTGGCCGTGGTCGAGCACGACGGTGCCGCCGGTGAGATAGAGGCCCGGGTCGGCGAAGGTGATGACGCCATCGGCGGGAGCCTTGACAGGCGTGCCGGTTGCCACGGCGATGTCCATCCCCGAATGCGGCGACTTCGGCGTGCCGTTGTACACGCGCTGGTTGCCGAAACGTCCGCTGATGCGACCCTGCACGGGCCAGATGAACGCTTGTGCGAAGCCGGTGCGTGCATCGTCGCGGGTGCGCACGGCGACCACCCGGGTCTGCTCACGTTCGATGCGTTCGGCGATGGCTTTCGGCGGATTTACCGTGGCGGGCGGCACGCCGTTGATCCGTTCGACCGGCCAATCGCGCGCGGTCACTGTCAGGCGGTGTTCGATCCAGCCGGTCGCCGGTTGCCTGATCCGCAGCATGACATCGCCGGTGGCGTCGCGGCCAATGCCGAACACGAAAGTGCCGTAGGGCGTGACCCGCAGCGTGCGCCCTGCGTATTCGACGATGGCGGCGGGATGCGTATTGCCGGTCACCATCGCGCCCTGCGATGCGGTTGCCGGCAAGCGAGTCGCGCGCATCGGGATGGCGCCGCCGCCACCGATCATCGGTTTGTCCGGGGCAGGGACGGATTGCGCTGCGGCACAGGCGGCAAGCAACAAGATCGTCATCCCGGTGAACGCCGGGATCCAGCGTCTTTTGCTGGAATTGCGGATGTCTTGCCGAAGACAAACGTCACTGGATCCCTGCCTTCGCAGGGATGACAGGCGAAAGGCACTCATCGATCGAACTGCAAACGCTGCCCCTGCGGCGTCCCGACCAGGCGTTCGCCGTCCCAGCCCAGCACGCCGTTCACCCACGTCGCAGCGATCCGCGAACGGAAGGTGGTGCCCTCGAACGGCGACCAGCCGCAACGGCTCAGCACGTCCTCGCGGCGCACGGTGTACGGCGTGTCGTCGATGAGCACCAGGTCAGCGGCATAGCCTTCGCGCAGGTAGCCGCGATTGGCGACATCGAACAGCTGCGCGGGTGCATGGGCGAACTTCTGCACGACCTGCGCCGTGGTCAGGCGGCCCTGGTGCACCAGCTCCAGCGCGGCATTCAGTGCGAACTGCACCAGCGGCAGGCCACTGGGCGCGCCGGCGTAGGGCCGCGCCTTTTCCTCCAGCGTGTGTGGGGCGTGGTCGGTGGCGAGCACGTCGAGGATGTCGCCGGCCAACGCATCGATGATCGCCTCTCGGTCGGCCTCGTCCTTGATCGCCGGGTTGCACTTGATCAGGTTGCCCAGCCGCGCGTAATCGCCGCGGGCGAAGTGCAGGAAATGCACGCAGGTCTCGGCGGTGATCTTCTTGCGGCTGCCGTCGGCCCGGATCAGTGGGCCCCGCTCGAACAGCGCCAGTTCGTCGGCGGTGGAGATGTGCAGCACGTGCAAATGGGTGCCGTGCTTGTTCGCCAGCGACAACGCCAGCCGCGTGGACTTGATGCAGGCCTCGCGCGAGCGGATGTCCGGGTGGCATTCGACCGGGATGTCCTCGCCGTAGATCGCCTTGAACGCGGCGAGATTGGCGTCGATGGTCGGGGTGTCTTCGCAGTGGGTGATGATCGGCACCGGGGTGTCGCGGAAGATCGCATCCAGCGTCTCCGGGTTGTCGACCAGCATGTTGCCGGTGGACGCGCCCATGAAGACTTTCAGGCCCGGCGTGGCCTTCGGGTCGATCGCTCGGACATCCGCCAGGTTGTCGTTGCTCGCGCCCATGTAGAAGCCGTAGTTCGCGTGGCAACGCCCGGTGGCGCGCCGGTATTTGTCTTCCAGCGCATCGCGGTTCAGCGTGGGCGGATTGGTGTTCGGCATGTCCATGAAGCTGGTCAGCCCGCCGGCGACCGCTGCGGCGGACTCGATGGCCATGTCGGCCTTGTATTCCATGCCCGGTTCGCGGAAATGCACCTGGTCGTCGATCATCCCCGGCAGCAGGCGGCGGCCGGCGGCGTCGATGACGGTTTCGCCGTCGCGCGCGGAAAGCCCGTTGCCGATTTCGGCGATGCGACCATCGGAAAAGCGCAGGTCGCCGTCGAATTCGCGGCCTTCGTTCACCAGCCGGGCGTTCACGATCAGCGTCGAGGTCATGTCGATTCCTTCGAGGGCGGGACTGGATCGTGCCCGCCGGGATGCAGGGGGTGGCAGCGGCCGATCCGGCGGATCGCCAGCCAGCTGCCCTTGAGTGTGCCGAATCGGTCGATCGCCTGCATCGCGTACTCCGAACAGGTGGGCATGAACCGGCAGCGGGTGCCGAGCAGTGGGCTGATCCAGCGCTTGTAGCCGCGCAGCAGCGCGATGAGGGCGGCACTGACGAAAGAGGCGCTGGCGAAAGATCGGTCGATCACGGGCCTTGAACGCGGCGAGGCGCAAGGTTGCGCGGTTGCTGCCATGTGCCCATCAGGGTATAACAGCGCGCTTTCCCGCCTCAAGGGAACATCGAGGAATACCTGCTCGTGGCAGCGAAGAAACCCGTGAAAAAGGCCGCCAAGCCGGCCAGCAAGGCCGCTCCGGCGAAGAAGCCGACCCCCGCCAAGAAGCCGGCCGCCAAGCCGGTGGCGAAGAAGGTCGCCCCGGCAAAGAAGCCCGCACCCGCCAAGAAGCCGACTGCCAAGCCGGTGGCGAAGAAGGCGGCCCCGGCGAAAAAGCCAGCGCCCGTCAAGAAGCCGGTCGCCAAGACTGCGGCTACGGCCAGCAAGTCCGCTCCCGCACCGGCGAAGAAAGTGCCTGCTGCCAAACCGGCCCCGGTGAAAGCTGCGCCCGTGAAGGCAGCTGTAGCCAAGCCCGCGCCTGCAGCGGCGAAGTCCGCCCCGGTGGCATCCAGGCCAGCTCCGGCAAAGGCCGCACCCGCCAAGACCGCGCCTGCGCCGTCCAAGGCGGCTCCGGCAGCCAAGAAGGAAGCCGCGCAGGTCGCCGCTCCCAAGCCGGTTGCGGTGGTCCGCAAGCCGCAGGGCAAGGTGGCAGTGGCCCTGGTGTCCAGGCCCGCCAGCCCCGCCCCGAAGGGCAAGCTCAAGGTCGTTCCGTACCAGACCGACGAGGCTACCGGCCGCCCGATCCTGCCGGTTGGTTACAAGCCGGGTGCCGACGAGGAATACATGAGCCCGTTGCAGCTCGAGTATTTCCGCCAACGCCTGGCCAACTGGCGCAGCGACCTGGTCGAGGAATCCAAGCAGACCATCGAGAACCTCAAGGAAGAAGTGCGCGATGTCGGCGACGAGGCCGAACGCGCCACCCGCGAGACCGAGAACTCGCTGGAACTGCGTACCCGCGACCGCTACCGCAAACTGATCGGCAAGATCGACAGCACGCTGAAGCGGCTGGACGGCGGGGATTACGGGTTCTGCGTGGATACCGGCGAAGAGATCGGCCTGGATCGCATGGAGGCGCGGCTCACCGCCGAGCGCACCATTGACGCGCAGGAACGCTGGGAACACATGCAGAAGCAGATGGGCGACTGATTCCACGCTCGTTGCAGTCCAAGAAACGGCGCCGGAAGGCGCCGTTTCCGTTTGTGGACAAGGATTTCGGATGAATATCCGTTGGTGTTCGTGAGTGCGCGCTAACGAAACCTGCACCTTGTCGCTACATGGGCGCCAGCAAGCTGTGCGGGTGGCAACAACGAAGGTTTCGGCCTTCCGCACGCCACCCATCCCCCAAAGGAGTACTGCACATGAACAAGGACATCATCGCCGGCAACTGGAAGCAGTTGAAGGGCAAGGCTCAGGCCAAGTGGGGCGACCTCACCGATGACGTGTTCGACGTTGCCGAAGGCAACAGCGAATACCTCTCCGGCAAGCTGCAGGAAAAGTACGGCTGGCAGCGCGATCGCGCCGACAAGGAAGTCTCCGACTTCCGCAATACGCTGAACTGATTCCAGCGGAATCAGCCATCAGTCGAAACGAAAGCCCGGCGCATGCGCCGGGCTTTTTCATGCGCGCACATGCGGAGTTGCGCTACTGCAGTTCGCGCAGGTCCAGTTTGCGCAGGCGCGGTGCCTTCCACGCAGTGATCCCCACCACGCCGATGGTGACGAAGCCGCCCACCACGACGGCCGGCACCAGACCCAGCAGGCGCGCCATCGAGCCGGCATAGAACGCGCCCAGTTCGTTCGACGAACTGATGAAGATGCTGTTGACCGACGACACCCGCCCGCGCATCCCGTCCGGCGTGCTGAGTTGCAACACGGTCGAGCGCAGCACCACCGACACTCCATCGAACACGCCAGACAGCAGCAGGAAGAACACCGACAGCCAGAACGCCGTGCTCAGGCCGAAGCCGATCATGCATGCGCCGAAGCAGGCCACCGCCGCCAGCATGATCCTGCCGGCATTGGCCTGCAGCGGATGCCGGGCCAGCCACAGCGCCGCGGCCACCGATCCCAGCGCGGGCGCGCCGCGCAAGATACCCAGCGCCTCCGGTCCGGCGTGCAGCACGTCCTTGATGAACGCAGGTGCCAGCGAGATCGCACCGCCGAACAGCACCGCGAACATGTCCAGCGCCAGCGCGGCCAGCAGGATCTGGTGGCCGAACACGAAACGCAGGCCATCGCCGATGCTGGCGAATACCGGGCCGCGTTGCTGTTGCTGCGGTGGTTCGCTGACCGGCATGCACAGCAGCGCGCCGGCGGCCGCCAATGCGAACACTGCAGCCAATGCGTAGGCCACCCACTTGCCTGCTGCGCCGACCAGCAGGCCGCCGATGGCCGGGCCCAGCACCAGGCCGGTCTGGAACACCACGCTGCCGATGCTCGCGCCACGCGCGAACTGGTCTCGACGCAGCACGCGCGCGAACAGCGCGTTGTGCACGGGGCCCAGGAAGGAGCGACCGACGCCGCCGATGGCGATCGCCAGATAGATCGGCCACAGGCCTTGCAGCGGCAGGGCACCGATGGTGAGCAGGGCCAGCACGATGGCGTTGAACGCGAGCACGGTGCAGGCGATCGCGCCCAGCCGGCGTCGGCGCAGGTGATCGACCAGATAACCGGAGAACGGTGCCACGCAGAAGAACGGAATGACCTCGGCCAGGCCGATCAGGCCCAGCGACCAGGGGTCGCGGGTGAGCTCGTAGACATGCCAGCCCACGGTGACCGCGACGATCTGGTAAGAGAACAGCGTGCAGATCCGATACAGCATCAACCAGCGGAAACCGATGCTGGCCAGCGGCGACATCGGCAGCGCGCTCATTCGTGCAGGGTGGCCCTGGCCTGCATGTGCATGGCATGTTCGCGGATGAAGGCCAGCAAGGCGGCCAGGCCGTTGCTGCGGGTCGGCGACAGGTGTTTGGCCAGGCCGATGGCGGCGATGTAGTCGGGATCGGTGGCCAGGATCTCCTGGGCGCTGCGCCCCGAGTAGACGCGCAGGGCCAAGAACACCAGGCCCGAGACGATGGCCGAATCGCTGGCGGCGGCGAATTCGAGCTTCGCTGCGTCACCCGATGGCACGATCCAGACCATCGACTGGCAACCGAGCAGGCGATGCTCCTCACTCTTCCAGGCATCGGGGAAGGGCGGCAGCTTGCGGCCGAGGTCGATCAGGTACTGGTAGCGCTCCGACCAGTCGCCGAAGAACGCAAATTCTTCGGCGATGGCGGCCTGCGCTTCGGCCGGCGTCGCTTCGAGCGGGAAGGGCGAGTCGCTCATGCGCGTTTCCAGCGCACGCCTGCCGTGGTGTCTTCGAGCAGGATGCCTTCTTCGGCAAGCTGCTGGCGGATCGCATCGGCGCGGGCGAAGTCGCGCGATGCCTTGGCGGCGATGCGTTCGTCGATCAAGGCCTGGATGCGCGCGTCGTCATCGTTCGAGGCGCCGCGGGCGAACCATGCAGTCGGCGTCTGTTGCAGCAGGCCGAGCACCCTGCCTGCGCCAAGCAGCTGCGATTTCAGCGCGGCCCGATCTTCGGCCGATGCGGCCTTGCGCGCTTCGCCGGCGATGCGGGCGATTTCGGCCAGCGCCGCGGTCGTGTTGAGGTCGTCGTCGAGCGCGGCTTCGATGCTGGCGGGAATCACCGCTTGTGCATCTACATCGGCCAGATCGCGCAAGGTGCCGTACAGGCGATCCAGCGTGCGCACCGATTGCTCGATGAGCGAATCCGACCATTCCAGCGGCTGTCGGTACTGCGCGGACAGCAGCGCGTAGCGCAGTGCTTCCGGCGGATGCTCGCGGACCAGGTCGTGGACGCGCTGGATGTTGCCGACCGACTTCGCCATCTTGGCGCCGCCGAAATTGAGCATGCCGTTGTGCAGCCACCAGCGTGCGAACGGGGCACCGCCATGCGCGCACTCGCTCTGCGCGACTTCGTTCTCGTGGTGCGGGAACTGCAGGTCGATGCCGCCGGCGTGGATGTCGATGGTCGCGCCGAGATGCGCCTCGGCCATCGCCGAGCATTCGATGTGCCAGCCCGGGCGGCCGCGGCCCCAGGGCGAGTCCCAGCCGGGCAGGTCGTCGGTGGAGGGCTTCCACAGCACAAAGTCGCCGGCGTCGCGCTTGTACGGCGCCACCTCGACGCGCGCACCGGCCAGCATCTCGTCGGTATCGCGGCGCGAGAGCTTGCCGTAGCCGTCGAAGCTGGCCACCGCGAACAGCACGTGGCCTTCGGCCGCATACGCATGGTCTTCGGCGATCAGCCGCTCGATCATCGCGATCATCTGCGGCATGTGCGCGGTCGCGGCCGGCTCTATGTCGGGGGCGAAGTCGCCATCCACGCCGAGCATCGCCATGTCCTCGCGATACGCCGCGGCGTACTGGTCGGTGATCGTGGAAATCGGGGTGCCGAGTTCCTTTGCTGCCGCGTTGATCTTGTCGTCGACGTCGGTGATGTTGCGTGCGTAGCGCAGGCCGCCGTAACGGCGGCGCAGCAGGGCAGCCAACACGCCGAACACCACCGGCCCGCGCGCATTGCCGATGTGCACGTAGTTGTAGACCGTGGGGCCGCAGACGTACATCGTCGGGCTGGCGGGGTCGAGCGGTGCGAACGCTTCGAGCCGCCGGGTCAGGGTGTTGTAGAGATGCAACGTGCTGGAAGACGGAGTCATGGTGGCAAGCGCGTGGGATGGCCCATTGTAGCGGCCCGTGCGCCGACGACAGCAGCGATTCATACCCGTCACGGCTTGCGCCGATAGACTTGCGCGGATGATCGTCCGTCGCGTCCTCCTGTCGAGCCTGTTCGTGTCTGCCCTGCTGGCAGGGGCGACGACGCATGCGCAGGATCCTTCGCCCGAGGTCGTGATCCCGCCCGAGAACGTGCGCTTCGATTACGCCCAGGTGCTCGGCGTGAAGCCGATCTACCAGGTGCTGCGCACCAGCAGCATGGAGCGGGTATGCGACGTGAGCCGGTCGGGTGAATCGAAGTTGTCTCGTGTGGGGAGTTCCGTGAAGGGTCGTCTGACCGGCAATACCACTCCCGAAGAACGCAAGGCCGGCCTCAGCAATTGCCGGATGGAGCCGGTCGCGCGCGAGTTCCGCAGGCCGATCGCCTATGACGTGGATTACGTCTACAAGGGCAGCAAGTTCCGCACGCGAATGGCGCGCGATCCCGGCAATCGCCTGCGCGTGCGCGTTTCGATCACCCCGCACCCGCACGATTGAGGCCCGCCGCTTGCATGCTGCGACGCGGCATGTCAGCATCCGCGCCCTGATGCACGCACACCTCGCCACGCGCTATGCAAGCTCTGCCCGGATGGCCTCCGGCATGACCTCGCGTGCGCGCCGACCGGAAACTTCCCGAACTGCTGGGTAGACCGGATCGCCTTGTCGTGCATCTCCCGTCAAAACCCAGCCTGCAGGCTGGGTTTTTTCGTTTTGACGTGCAGGATGCACGAATGCCGCGGGCGCAGGATGCGCAGCAGCGGCGCCCTGGTTTCAAGCGCAACCGTCCCGCCACTGTCCCGATCCAAGGAACCGATGATGCAGCCGACGCATTTCCTCAACACCCAGGACTGGAGCCGGGCCGACCTCGACGCCTTGCTGACCCAGGCGGCCTTGTTCAAACGCAACAAGCTCGGCAGCGAGTTGAAAGGCAAGTCGATCGCGCTGGTGTTCTTCAATCCGTCGATGCGCACCCGCACCAGCTTCGAGTTGGGTGCGTTCCAGTTGGGCGGCCACGCGGTGGTGCTGCAGCCCGGCAAGGATGCCTGGCCGGTCGAATTCGACCTGGGCACGGCGATGGACGGCGATACCGAAGAACACATTGCCGAGGTGGCGCGCGTGCTGGGTCGCTACGTGGATCTGATCGGCGTGCGTGCGTTCCCGAAATTCGTGGACTGGCAGCGCGACCGTGAGGACATCGTGCTGAAGGCCTTCGCGAAGTATTCGCCGGTGCCGGTGATCAACATGGAGACGATCACCCACCCCTGCCAGGAATTGGCGCATGCGATGGCCTTGCAGGAGCACTTCGGCACGCCTGACTTGCGCGGCAAGAAGTACGTGCTGACCTGGACCTACCACCCGAAGCCGCTGAACACCGCGGTGGCGAATTCCGCGCTGACCATCGCCACCCGCATGGGCATGGACGTGACCCTGCTTTGCCCGACGCCTGACTACGTCCTCGACCAGCGCTACATGGACTGGGCCGCGCAGAACGTGGCCGAGAGCGGCGGCTCGCTGGCGGTCAGCCACGATATCGAAAGCGCCTACGCCGGTGCCGACGTGGTCTACGCCAAGAGCTGGGGCGCGCTGCCGTATTTCGGGAACTGGGAACCCGAGAAGCCGATCCGCGACCAGTTCAAGCACTTCATGGTCGACGAAGCCAAGATGGCGCTGACCAACAACGGCGTCTTCAGCCATTGCCTGCCGTTGCGACGCAACGTCAAGGCCAGCGATGCGGTGATGGATTCGCCCAACTGCATCGCCATCAACGAAGCCGAAAATCGCCTGCACGTGCAGAAGGCGATCATGGCGGCGCTGGTGCGCTGAGCCTTCCCACCCTCACCCCAGTCCTCTCCCGCCAGCGGGAGAGGGAGCAACCAACGAGACAGCAAATGACCTCCCCCAACGATTCCCGCGACATCATCCTGGCTTTTTCCGGCGGCCTGGATACCAGCTTCTGCGTGCCGTACCTGAAGGAGCAGGGCTGGAACGTGCATACCGTGTTCGCCGACACCGGCGGCGTGGATGCAGACGAGCGCGCCTTCATCGAGGCACGCGCGGCCGAACTCGGCGTGGCATCGCATGTGACGGTGGATGGCGGGCCGGCGATCTGGAGCGGCTTCGTCAAGCCATTCGTTTGGGCGGGCGAGGGCTACCAGGGCCAGTACCCATTGCTGGTGTCGGATCGCTACCTGATCGTCGATGCATCGCTGGCGCGCGCGAAGGAACTCGGCACCAATGCCATCGCCCACGGTTGCACCGGCATGGGCAACGACCAGGTGCGCTTCGACCTGGCGGTGAAGGCCAGCGGCGATTACCGGATCGTGGCGCCGATCCGCGAGATCCAGAAGGAACACACCCAGACGCGTGCGTACGAGCAGGCCTACCTGGAGCAGCGCGGCTTCGGCGTGCGCAGCAAGCAGAAGCAGTACACGATCAACGAGAACCTGCTGGGCCTGACCATGTCTGGCGCCGAGATCGATAGCTGGGAAGCGCCCGGCGATGGCGCGCGCGGTTGGTGCGCAAAGCGCGAGCATTGGCCCACCGATGCGTTGGAAGTCACCTTGCGCTTCGTCGGCGGCGAGGCAGTGGCGCTCGACGGCAATGAAATGGCCGGCGACAAACTGCTGGCCAAGCTCAACACCATGTTCGCGCAGTACGGCGTGGGCCGCGGCATGTACACCGGCGACACCACGATTGGCCTGAAGGGTCGGATCGTGTTCGAGGCCCCGGCCTTGCGGCGTTGCTTGCTGCCCATCGAGCGCTGGAAGAAGCGGTGCTGACCAAGCTGCAGAACCGCTTCAAGCCGGAGGTCGCGCGCAAGTGGGTGGAGCTGGTGTACGAAGGCTTTTACCACGACCCGTTGAAGGCCGACCTCGAGGCCTACCTGGCCTCGTCGCAAGCGATGGTCAATGGTGAAGTGGTGTTGCGCACGAATGGCGGTCGCGTCGATGCGGTGGCGGTGCGTTCCCCGCACATCCTCAACAGCAAGGGCGCGACCTACGCGCAGTCCGCGGACTGGGGCGTCGAGGAAGCCGAAGGCTTCATCAAGCTGTTCGGCATGAGCAGCACCTTGTGGGCGCAGGTGAATCAGGAAAAGTAAGCGAACCTAGCCCGGACAAGCGAAGCGCATCCGGGAGCTTCGGGGGGATCCCGGATCCGCTTCGCTTGTCCGGGCTACAACCACTGGACTCCTGCCTTCGCAGGAGTGACGAGAAAATGGAAATGCTGCAATCCGTCCTGAATCACCTCGAAGCGTTGGTGTCGTTCGATACCCGCAACCCGCCGCGCCTGATCGGCACTGGCGGGATCTTCGACTACATCCGCGCGCAGTTGCCGGATTTCCGGGCCGAGGTCATCGATCACGGCGACGGCGCAGTGTCGCTGTTCGCGGTGCGCGGCAACCCGCGCCGGGTGTTCAACGTGCATCTGGACACGGTACCGTCGTCCGAGGCGTGGACGGCGGATCCGCACGTGATGCGCCGCTTCGATGATCGCGTGGTTGGTTTGGGCGTCTGCGACATCAAGGGCGCGGCGGCGGGGTTGATCGCTGCGGCCAACGTGACCGATGGCGATGCCGCATTCCTGTTTTCCTCCGACGAGGAAGCCAACGATCCCCGTTGCATCGCCGCATTCCTCGGCAGCGACCATGGCTTCAGCGAAGCGATCATCGCCGAGCCCACCCGTTGCGAGGCCGTGCTGGCGCATCGCGGGATCAGTTCGGTGCTGTTGAAATTCAGGGGCGAGGCAGGGCATGCATCCGGTGCCAACGCGATGACCGCGAATGCCTTGCACCAGGTGATGCGCTGGGGCGGCAATGCGCTGGACCTGGTCGAAGGCGAAGCGAACGCGCGCTTCGGTGGCCTCACCGGGCTGCGCTTCAACATCGGCAAGGTCGAGGGCGGGATCAAGGCCAACATGATCGCACCGAGCGCCGAGGTGCGCTTCGGTTTCCGCCCGTTGCCGTCGCAGGACATCGATGGACTGCATCTGCGCTTCGGATCCTGCGCGACTGCAGGCGCGCTGGAGCGCTACGAAGAAACGTTCCGTGGCCCTTCGCTGCCGGCCGGTGACGTCGCCAGCGCCGAGGAGCGCCGCCTGCTGGCGCGCGACCTCGCCGATGAACTCGGCCTGCCGATCGGCAACGCGGTCGATTTCTGGACCGAGGCCTCGCTGTTCTCGCAGGCCGGCCTGACCGCGCTGGTGTACGGCCCGGGCGACATCGCCCAGGCCCACACCGCCGACGAGTTCGTCACGCTCGATCAATTGCAGCGTTACACCGGCACCATCACCCGCCTGCTTCAAAACAACTTGCCTGGAAATCAATCGCAGTGAGCCCGATGTTGAACGCGCATGCCGTGCACGATCCGCAGACCCGCCAGACCATCGTGCGGTTGTTGTCGAGCATGGGCAGCGCCAAGGAAATCAACCAGTACCTCAAGCGTTTCTCGCAACTGGATGCGGCGCGCTTCGCGATCGTCAAGGTCGGTGGCGCGGTGTTGCGCGATGATCTCGACGCGCTGGTGTCGTCGCTGGCCTTCCTGCAGGACGTGGGCCTGACTCCGATCGTGATCCATGGCGCGGGTCCGCAACTCGACGCGGAATTGTCCGCCGCCGGGATCGCCAAGCAGACCATCGACGGGCTGCGGGTGACATCGCCGGAAGCGCTGGCGATCGTGCGCCGCGTCTTCCATGCGCAGAACCTGAAATTGGTCGAAGCGCTGCAGGCCAGCGATGCGCGCGCCACCAGCATCGTCTCCGGCGTGTTCGAGGCCGACTACCTCGACCGCGAACGCTTCGGCCTGGTCGGCGAAGTGAAGCGCGTCGACCTGGCACCGATCCAGGCCAGCCTGCAGGCGGGTTCGATCCCGGTGATCGCCTCGCTCGGCGAGACCATCGGCGGACAGATCCTCAACGTCAATGCCGACTTTGCCGCCAACGAACTGGTGCAGGTGCTGCAGCCGTACAAGATCGTGTTCCTGACCGGCACCGGCGGCCTGCTCGACGCGGAGGGCAAGGTGATCGACTCGATCAACCTGTCCACCGAATACGAGCACCTCATGCAGCAGTCGTGGATCGAAGGCGGCATGCGGGTGAAGATCGAGCAGATCAAGGATCTGCTGGATGGCTTGCCGCTGGCGTCGTCGGTGTCGATCACCCGGCCGGCGGAACTGGCCAAGGAATTGTTCACCCACAAGGGCTCGGGCACGCTGGTGCGGCGCGGCGAGCGGGTGATGGAAGCGGGTTCGTGGGATGCGTTCGACTTGCCGCGCCTGCGCACGCTGATCGAGTCCGCGTTCGGTCGCAAGCTGCTGCCGGATTATTTCGAGACGACGACGCTGCATCACGCCTATGTCAGCGAGAACTATCGCGCCGCGGTGATCCTCACCCGCGAAGATGCCGGCATCTACCTCGACAAGTTCGCGGTGCTCGACGACGCCCAGGGCGAAGGACTCGGTCGCGCGGTCTGGCAGGTCATGCGTGATGCAAATCCACGCCTGTTCTGGCGTTCGCGCCATGGCAATCCGGTCAATCCGTTCTATTACTCGGAATCGGACGGCTGCATCAAGCAGGAGAAGTGGAAGGTGTTCTGGTACGGGCTGTCCGCGATGGACGAGATCGCGCGTTGCATCGCGTACTGCGCGAGCCATGCGGCCACCCTGAAGGACCCGGCATGAGCGCCTTGCGCGTCGGCATCGTCGGTGCCCGTGGCTACGTCGGCGCGGAACTGATCCGTCTGCTGGCCGCGCATCCGCGTTTCGAGTTGGCCTATGTCACTTCGCGTGAGTTGGTGGGACAGCCGCTGGCCGCGCATATCCCGGGCTACGCCGGTGACGTGCAGTACACCTCGCCCGCGTACGAAGACCTGCCTGCGCTCGCTGCCGATTTGGTGGTGCTGGCGCTTCCGAACGGCAAGGCTGCGCAAATCGTCCAGCAGTTCGATGATGCGGGCGTGGATCCGGTGATCATTGACCTGTCCGCCGACTACCGCTTCGATCCGTCGTGGTACTACGGCCTGCCCGAGCTGACCCGCGCGCAGTACTCGGGCCAGCGCCGCATCAGCAATCCCGGTTGCTACGCCACCGCGATGCAATTGGCGATCGCGCCGATGGCGAATGTGCTGGACGGGCCGGTGCAGTGCTTCGGCGTTTCCGGGTATTCCGGTGCCGGCACCACGCCCAGTGACAAGAACAACGTCGAGTTGCTGCGCGACAACCTGATGCCATATGCGCTGACCGGGCACGTGCATGAGCGCGAGGTCTCGAAGCAGCTTGGGCATCCGGTCGAGTTCATGCCGCATGTCGCCCCGCATTTCCGCGGGCTGACGATCACCGCGAACCTCCGCTTGTCGATCGCGTTCGACATCGAGGAAATCTTCGCGCGTTATCGCGGCCGCTATGCCGGTGAGCCGCTGGTGCGCGTGCTGGACGAGGCGCCTTGGGTGAGCCGCATCGCCGGCATGCATCACATCGAGCTTGGTGGCTTTACCTTGAGTGGTGATGGCAAGCGGCTGGTCGTGGTCGCCACCGAGGACAACCTGTTGAAGGGCGCGGCCACGCAGGCGCTGCAGAATCTCAACATGGCATTTGGTTTGGACGAATTCCTCGGGATTCCGCTGTAATCCTCCGACAAGGGAAAGGCGACGATGGCTGACCTGCTTTGGCAAAAACCCGGCGTGGAGGTGGACGCGCGGATCCAGGCCTTCCTGGCCGGCAACGACGTGTTGCTGGATCGCGAATTCTTCCTGCACGACATCACCGCGAGCGCGGCGCATGCCGAAGGCCTGCAGCGCATCGGTATCCTCAGTGCCGACGAGCTGGAAGGACTGAAGCGCGAGCTTGCAGTGCTGGCGGACGATTTCCGCAGCGGTGCATTCGTCCTGGACGAGCGTTATGAAGACGGGCATTCCGCGATTGAGGCGCGGCTGACAGAGCGCCTGGGCGATGCCGGTCGCAGGATCCACACCGGTCGCAGCCGCAACGACCAGATACTGGTCGCCACGCGCTTGTGGCTGAAGGAAAAACTGGCGCGCGTTGCAGCACTCAGCCGCGATATCGCCAAGATCGCACTGGATCGTGCCGATGCCGAGAAGCAACTGCCGATCCCCGGCTACACGCATATCCAGCGCGCCGTAGTCTCGTCGGCGGGGATGTGGTGGGCAGGCTGGGCCGAGGCCTTCATCGACGATGCGATCCGCGCCGCCGATACGCTCAATCTCATCGATGCGAATCCGCTCGGCACGGCCGCCGGTTACGGCGTGAATCTCACGCTGGATCGTGAGCACACCACGCACGCGCTCGGCTTCGCGCGGATGCAGGTCTCGCCGGTCTACGCGCAGCTATCGCGCGGCAAGTTCGAGCTGGCGGCATTGGAAGCGCTCGGCAGCGCGACGCTGGATCTTCGCCGGATCGCCTGGGACCTGTCGCTTTACACCACCGCCGAATTCGGCTTCGTCGCGTTGCCCGCGCAGTACACCACCGGCAGTTCGATCATGCCGAACAAGCGCAATCCCGATGTCATCGAACTGATGCGCGCCACCCATGCCAGCGTGGCGGCGGCACGTACCGAGATCGAACAACTGCTGTCGCTGCCGTCCGGCTACCAGCGCGATCTGCAGGCCAGCAAGGGCGCGATCTTCCACGGCTTCGGTCGTGGCCTGGCCGCGCTGGAATTGCTGCCTGACCTGCTGGCCAACCTGGAGTGGCGCGAGGATCGGCTGCGCGCGGCGATCGATTCCGGCATGTATGCCACCGATGTCGCAGTGGATGCCGCCGTCGCCGGCGTGCCGTTCCGGGAGGCCTACAAGGCCGCTGCTGCCTCGGCCGATTCGGCTGGGCGGGGACGGACGCCGGAAGGCTCGCTGGCCGTGCGTACGTCGCCCGGTGCGGCCGCGGATTTGCGCCTCGACACATTGCGTGCGCGCTTCGACGCGTTGCGCTGAACGATGACGACCTTCGCACCGCAATCCCTGCCGAACTGGCGACGCGCGGTGCTGAAAGTCGGCAGCAGCCTGCTCGCCGGCGATGCCGGGCTGGATCCCGTGCATGCGCGTGGGCTGGCTGGCTTCATCGCGGCGTCGCGCGCGCAGGGTCGCGAGGTCGTGCTGGTCTCGTCCGGCGCGGTCGCCGCGGGGCGCGGGCGGATCGGCGCAGCGGGTACGGGTACTGCCAAAAATGGCATCGTCCAGCGGCAGGCGTTGGCCGCGCTCGGGCAGGCGTCGCTGATGGGCTTCTGGCAGGCCTTGTTCGACGCGCCGGTGGCGCAAGTGTTGCTGACCCATGACGACCTGCGCAATCGTCGTCGCTATCTCAATGCGCGCACGGCCTTGCAGGAATTGCTGCGGCTGGGCGCGCAACCGATCGTCAACGAGAACGACACCGTCGCGGTGGACGAACTCAAGCTGGGCGACAACGACAATCTCGCGGCAGCAGTTGCTTCGCTGGTCGAAGCCGACCTGTTGCTGATCGCGACCGACATCGCCGGCCTCTACAGCGGGCATCCGCGGCGCGATGCCGATGCGCGTCCGATCGAGCGCGTGGAGGCGGTCACGCCGGAGGTGCTGGCGATGGCCGGCGGGGCCGGCGCGCTCGGCACCGGCGGCATGCGCACCAAGCTGGAAGCGGCGTCGAAGGCGTCGGCGGCCGGCATCGCGACGGCGCTGTTCTGCGGGCGCGATGTGGCGACGGTCGATGCGTTGGGCAACGACGTGCTGCACGGCACCTTCATCGCCGCGCACGGCAGCCGCATCAGCGCACGCAAGCAGTGGTTGCGACACTCACCGACGGCGGGCGTGGTCGAGGTGGATGACGGCGCGAAGGCGGCACTGCTGCGTGGCGCGTCGCTACTGCCCGGCGGCGTGCGCGCGGTCGAGGGCGATTTCCGTCGCGGTGACGTGGTCGACGTACGCGCAGGCGACGGCACGCTGCTGGCGCGCGGACAGGCGCAGTACAACGCCGGCGAAAGCGCGCGCATCGCCGGCCGCCACAGCCGCGACATCGAGGCGGTCCTGGGCTTTCGCTACGACGAAGCGATGATCCATCGCGACGATCTGGTCCTGCTGCAACACACCGACACCCCAAAGGAAGCGACGGCATGACGGCGGCTTTTACCAGTGGCTATGTGCGCGGACTGGCGCTGGCGGCACGCGAGGCGCAGGCGGCGATCGCGATGGCCGATGCGGAAACGCGGCGCGCGCTGCTGGAATCGATGGCCGATCACTTGCTCGCCGGGCAAGGCGCGATTCTCGCCGCGAATGCCGATGATCTTGCGAAAGCCGCCGCGAACGGTGCGAGCAAGGCCACGCTGGATCGTCTCGCGTTGAATCCCGAACGCGTTCGCGGCATGGCCGATGCCTTGCGCGAAGTCGCCGCACAGACCGACCCGCTCGGCGAGATCACCCGCAGCGGCACGCGACCGAACGGCCTCGTCATCGAACGCCAGCGCATCCCGCTGGGTCTGGTCGCGATGATCTACGAAGCGCGACCGAACGTGACCGCCGAAGCCGCAGCGCTGTGCCTGAAGGCCGGCAATGCCGTGCTGCTGCGCGGCGGTTCCGAAGCGTCCGCCAGCAACGGCGCGATTGCCACTTGCTTGCACGCGGCTTTGCGCGAGATCGGTTTGCCGGACGCAGCGGTCTCGCTGGTCGCGGACACCGCGCGCGAACACGTGCTCGAACTGCTGCAGTTGTCCGACCTGATCGACCTGGCAATTCCGCGCGGCGGCGAGAGCCTGATCCGCTTTGTCGCCGAACATGCGCGCGTGCCGGTGATCAAGCATTACAAGGGCGTCTGCCATCTCTACGTGGATCGCGCCGCGGATATCGAACTCGCGTTGGGTTTGCTGATCGATGGCAAGACCTCGCGGCCGGGCGTGTGCAACGCACTGGAAACGTTGCTGGTCCATCGCGAGATCGCCGACGACTTCCTGCCGCGTGCGCTCGATGCATTGCGATTGCATGGCGTCGAAGTGCGCGGCGACGAGGCCACCCGCGGCTTCGATCCGTCGCTCGCGCCGGCCACCGATGCCGACTTTGATGCCGAGTTCCTCGAACTCATCATCGCCGTGAAAGTCGTCGACGACATGCCGGCGGCACTGGCGCACATCGCCCGTTTCGGCTCCGACCATACCGAGGTGATCGCCACCACCGATGGTGCGGCGGCGCAGGCCTTTGTCCGTGGCACCCGCAGTTCGGCGGTGATGGTGAATGCGTCCTCGCGTTTCAACGACGGTGGCCAGCTGGGCCTCGGCGCGGAGATCGGGATCTCCACGACGCGCCTGCACGCATACGGCCCGATGGGCGCTGAAGCGCTGACAATCGAGCGCTTCGTGGTGCGCGGCGAAGGGCAGCGTCGCCACCCACCGATGGGCTGACGCCAGCCTGCATTCCCTCGACGCAGGCGGATGGAACGGCCTGAGCCGATTCGCCTCCGCTTTGCGCTTTAACAGGCAGGGCAGTGCTCATGGTCGTTCGTCCGGTTCAGCCGACTAGGCCATTTGGTCGATAGGCGATCGGACGGGGGCAGCACTAACCTGCGGGTGGCCACCGGGTCGCCGGGGCTGTTATCGAACGTAGGGGACGGGCGATGGACTCTTCATTGCGATGCGCAAGGCATCGTGCGTTTTCGTTGCTGGTCGCATTCGGCGCATGCCTGGGCGCGCTTGCCAGCCCCGTGGTGCAAGCCACTTGCGCGCCGTTGGGAGGAGCGTTGACGGCGTCTGCGGTTGCGGTTGCATCGCCCGTGCCGCAGTCGACGCCGCAATCGGCACCTGCAGCGCCTGCCGCCGCGGTCGATATGCAGTCGGAAGCGCGGCAGGCGTTGGCGGCGATCGGCCGGTTGGAGGATGCGGACACGGCGCTGTCGCTGGCGGCGGAAGGCGCGGCGCTGTACGAACGCGACGTGGTGAAGCTGGACGGGTATGCGTATTGCAGCCAGGCGGTGGAGCTGGCGGAGAAGGGCGAGTTCCGCGAGAGCACGCGGGCGGCGAGCAAGGCGCTGCACGTGGCGCTGCAGACCGGCAACACCGACCTGCTGGGCAAGGCGTATCGCGACCTGGCGATCGCGTTCAGCTACGCCGGCCAGCTGGAGCGGGCCGAACAGTTCGCGACCCTGTCGCTGAAGTACCCCGGGGTCGACCCGACCCAGGTCAACGGCCCGGCAAGAAGGTGCTGGGCGATGTGCGCACGCGGCAGAAGCGCTTCGCCGAAGCCATCGCGCTGTACGACCAGGCGCGGACCGAGAGTTCGGACCGCTTCCGCCCGCTGGTGGATGCCTCGCTGGCCAATGCGCTGATCCTGTCCGGCGACCTGACCCGCGCGCGCAGCACCCTGGACGCGCTGGCAGTGCCCAGCGATCCTTCGCAGCAGGCCCAGCTGCAACGTACCCGTGGGCGCCTGCTGCTGGCCGAGAACAAGCCGGCCGAAGCGCTGGTGCTGTACCAGCAACTGGCCAATGCGCCGGTGAACGGCGATGAAGGTTTCTACCGGGCGTGGGCGCTGGACGGCATCAGCAAGAGCGAGTCCGCCCTGGGCAACGAAGCCCAAGCCGCGCAGGCGCTGGACCAGGCGATCGACGTGTTCGACAAGGCCCGCGCCAAGTTCCGCAGCGACGAGTTCAAGATGGGCCTGTTCTCGGACCTGCAGGTGGTGTTCGAGCGGGCGATCGGCATGCACACCCGGCTCGGCCAGCCGGCCAAGGCCTTCGATGTCAGCGAGCGCAGCCGCGCCCGCGCGTTGCTGGACGCGGTGGCCGGTCGCGCCGAGATCGGCAATGGCGAGGCAGTCGCGCTGGACGCGGCGACCCTGCAGACGATGCTGCGCCCGGACGAAGTGGTGGTGGCCTACCACGCACTGCCGGACCGGCTGATGGCGTGGGTGCTGTCCAATGAGGGCGTGCGCGAGGCCACGTTGCCGGTGGCGGTCAAGCGCGCGGACCTGGCGCGGCTGGTGGATGCCTACCGCGATGCGCTGATCAACCTGAAGCCGGCCACCGACGTGGGCGACAAGATCGGCACGCTGCTGCTGGCCCCGCTCGAGATCCCGGCCGGCAAGCGGATCATCATCGTCCCGCACGGCCCGCTGCACTACCTGCCATTCCAGGCGCTGCGCCTGGACGGCCAGTACCTGATCGAACGCAATCCGATCAGCATCGCCCCGTCGATCAGCATCGCGGCGAAGCTGGCCGAGCGCACGCCGACGGTGGCCGCGCAGCTGGTGGCGTTCGGCAACCCGACGATCAACCCGGACGTGGCCGACCCGCTGCCCGGTGCCGAGCGCGAGGTGCATGAACTGTCGAAGCAGTTCCCGGGCGCGACGCTGTTCTTCAAGGACCAGGCGAACAAGAGCAACTTCACGGCCAGCGCGCCCAAGGCGCGGCTGCTGCACGTGGCCGCGCACGCGGTGGCGGATACCCTGGACCCGCTGCACAGCAAGGTGCTGCTGGCCGACGAGAACGGCCAGCCGAACTACCTGGAAGCCAAGGACGTGCTGGGCATGGACCTGAGCGGCACCGCGATGATCGCGCTGTCGGCCTGCGAGTCCGGGCTGGGCCGGGTCGAGGACGGCGACGAGGTGTTGGGCTTCACCCGCTCGTTCCTGTCGGCCGGGACCAGCACGCTGCTGGCCTCGCTGTGGCCGGTGTCGGATGCGGCCACGGAGACGTTGATGACCACGCTGTACGACGACCTGGCCAAGGGCGAGCAGGTGCAGGACGCGATGCGCGACGCGCAGCGCGCGGTGCTGGCCAACCCGGAGACCGCGCACCCGTTCTTCTGGGCCCCGTTCAACCTGATCGGCAACTGGCGCCTGACGGTGCAGAAGTGAGTACGTCGATGACCCATCGCGGAAGAGTTCCCATGCACACGCAGACCCCGCGGCGCAGGCCGCTGACGATGAACCTGCTGGCGCTGTCGCTGCTGGCCTGCGCGCCCTTCGGCTGGGCCGGCGAGGCAGCAGATGCCGATGACGCAGTGCCGATGCCGCAGGACACGCCCTCGGCCACGCCGCAGCAGGCACAGGCCCTGCCGGAGCCGCAGATGGCCGGCCAGGCCAGCTTCGTGCTGCAGGGCGTGCGCTTCGTTGGCGTGAGCGGGACGACCGATGTGCCGGAAGCGGAGCTGCAGGCGGCCGTGGCCGGCAAGATCGGCCAGTCGGTGACCTTCAGCGACCTGGAGCAACTGGCGGCCAAGGCCAGCGCGGTGTACCGCACGCATGGCTATGCGCTGGTGCAGGTGTTCGTGCCGGTGCAGGAAGTCACCGACGGGCAAGTCACCTTCAATGTCAGCGAAGGAGCACTGGGCAATGTCAGCATCGAGGTCGCCGAGGGCGCGCCGGTGCAGCAGGAGCGGGTCGCGAAGACGCTGGCGGTGCTGGAGCCGGGCAAGCCGCTGAACGGCCAGCGCTACGAGCGGGCGATGCTGCTGCTGTCGGACCTGCCGGGGATCAAGCCGCAGTCGGCGATCTCGGCCGGCGCGGTCAATGGCACCACCGACCTGACGGTGAAGGTGGGGCAGCGCGACCGCCTGCAGTTCGGGCTGGAGCTGGACAACTTCGGCAGCCGCGACTCGGGTCGGCACCGGATCACCGGCAGCCTGCGCTGGGCCAGCCCGTTCGAGCGCGGCGACAACCTGGACCTGCGGGTGATGCTGGCGCAGGGCATGCACACGGCGTTCGGTCGGCTGTCGTACGAGACCCCGGTGGGCTACACCGGCCTGCGCATCGGCGGCGGCCTCGCCCGGGTGCAGTACGAGTTGGGCGGCCCGTTCGCGGCGCTGGAACCGACCGGCGTGGGCAACGTGGCGGACGTGTCGTTCAGCTATCCGCTGATCCGCCAGCGCACCACGAACCTGTTCCTGCGCGGGGCGCTGGACAACAAGGACCTGACCGACCGCTTCGAGGCGGTGGGCTTCGAGTCGAGGAAGCGGATCCGCGGGCTCGGGATCGGGATTGCGCTGGAGAAGCGCGACACCTGGCTGGGCGGTGGTTACACCAGCCTGAACGCGCAGGTATACCGGGGCAGTCTGGATATCCGCGATGCGATGAGCGAGGCGTTCGACAAGCCGCCGTTCGGCTACGACACGGAAGGCAGCTTCGGCAAGCTGACGATGCAGTTCGCACGGCTGCAGTACGTGGCACCGAAGCTGAGCCTGTACCTGGGCGGCGGGTTGCAGCGGGCGAGCAAGAACCTGGACACCTACGAGAAGTTGTCGCTGGGCGGCCCGAAGGCGGTGCGCGCGTACGCGACCGGCGAGGTGCTGGCGGACGACGGCTGGCTGGGCACGGTGGAGTTGCGGTATGCGCTGAGGCCGGAGGCGTCGCTGTTCGCGTTCTATGACGCGGCGAAGGGCGACTTCTTCCACGACCCGCGGGCGGTGGACGTGGTGACCAGCCGCAGCTTGCGCGGGCATGGCGTGGGCTTCAACTGGAGCAAGCCGGGCCAGGTGACGATGAACCTGAGCGTGGCGTGGCGTGGGACGGGAGTTGGCCTGACGGATGGCGGCGATCGCAATCCGCGGGTGTATTGGTCGATCCAGAAGGCGTTCTGAGGAGCATGGCGATGCGCATGAAGAAGACGACACGGAAGCAGCTTCGGACGATCCGTCGCCGGCGTTTGGCGCTGGCGCTGGTGGGCGCGATGGCGATGCCGATGATGCCGGCGCTGGCGCAGAACATCCCGAACAGCGGCAGCGTGGTGAACGGCAGTGCCACGATCGGCCAGTCGGGCAACGAGATGACGGTGACGCAGACCACGAAGGGCGCGATCATCGACTGGGGCAGCTTCAACATCGGGGCTGGCTACGGGGTGACGTTCGACCAGCAGTTCGGCAACACGAGCGTGACCTTGAACCGGGTGGTCGGGTTCGGCTACTCGACGAGTGCGTCGTTCATCGACGGCACGCTGACCAGCAACGGCAACGTGTTCATCATCAACCCGGCGGGGATCACCTTCGGCAGTGGCGCACAGGTCAACGTCGGCGGCATCGTCGCCTCGACGCTCAACATGTCGAACGCGGATTTCCTGGCAGGGCTGACCTCGGGCCAGTACCGCTTCGTCGGCAATGGCAGCAGCGCCGGCGCGGTCTACAACTCCGGCCAGATCACCACGGCCGATGGCGGCACCGTCGGCCTGATCGGGTCCTACATCGAGAATTCCGGGACGATCACCGCCAATCTGGGCAGCGTGGTGTTCGGCGCGACCAATGACGTCACCCTGGATTTCTTCGGCGACGGCCTGACCCAGGTGACTGTATCGGGGAATGGGCTGGGCATCTCCGATTGCACGATCGACTGCACCGGTGGCATCACCAGCAGCGGCAACGTGTTCGCCGAGGGCGGACACATCGAGATGCGCAGCAACACCATGGATGGTGCATCGGCGGGCAATGCACTGTTCGTCGATCCGGCCAACGGCGGGCGTATCTGGATCAGCGGCAATGTGGTCGCGCGCACCATCGGGACCCGTGAGGGCTCCATCATCATCGATGCCGGCCAGGGCAATATCGACCTGGGCGGCGTGGACGGCCGCACGGGCAACGTCAGCGCGAACGCGAACAACGCAGGTGAAAACGCGGGCACCATCCAACTGAGCGGCAACCAGCTGTTCACCCACCTGTGCTACGGCACCGGTCCCACCGACCTGTGCGTGGCCAACAACCGCTTGGGGCTGGTGACCGCTTCCGCCTTCGGTGCGGGCGGCTCAGCCGGCGAGATTCAGATCGACGTCAATCGCCTGTATCACGGTGGCCTGCTGCAGGCCGTGGCGAACGACGGCTCGGGCGGGCTGATCGACATCACCGCCGACAACGCGGAGATCTACAACTGGGTCTTCGCCTACGGCAACAACGGCACTGGCGGCACCATCAACATCGATGCCAACAGCCTGCTGCTGTTCCGCGGCCAGCAGTCCTGGCTCGGCGGGCCGGGCACGGCCTACTGGAGCGCGTCCCTGCTGGCCTACGGCACCACCACCGGCGGCATGGTCAACATCGACGCCGGCAGCTTGGTCGTCACCGACCTGGGCAATGTCACGCCGGAGTTCCCGGACTTGGTGCCGGTCATCAACGTCACCGGCCAGTTGGGCGGCAATGGCGGCAGCATCACCATCAATGCCGGTTCCGCCAGCATCGACGACACCCTGTTCGCCGACGCCTCGGGCGAGGGAGCCGGCGGCAGCATCGACATCGATGCCGACAGCCTGTTCCTGGACGGTGGGCTGGTGTCCACCGGCGGGACCAGTGATGGCAGCGTCAGCACCACCACGACCGGCTCGCTGTTCCTGGGTGAAACCGCCTACATCGAGGCGGGCACGTGGCTGGTGCATGCGCCTTCCGTGGACATCATGTCCACAGATGATGCGGTTTCCGGTTACGGAGCCGTGCTGACCGATGATGCATTGAGCGCGACGCTGGATGGCGGCACCGTGATCCAGCTGTATGCCGATGCATCGCTGGCGTCCGGCGCTAGCGGCAACATCCACATCCACGAGGGCGTCGACATCGTGCACGCGACCGGCGATGCGGCAGCGCTCGATCTGCGCGCCACCGCGGGGATCTACGGCAGCGATTTCAGCATCACATCCACCGGCGGGCCGCTGGACCTGTCGTTCACGGCCAACGTCGCCGGCGACAATCCGAATGGTGGTTACCTGTCGTTCTTCACCATCGAGCTCGACAGCAATGGCGGCGACATCGACATGAGCGCCGATGGGCGCGGCGTGTATCTGGAATACAGCGGAATTTCCAGCGGCGCAGGCGACATCGCCATCTTCGGCAGCGGCGAAGAGAATGGCGTGTCGATCGGGGAGACCAGCCTGACCAGCACCGGAGGCGACATCTCCATCACCGCCGCGAGCGAGTTCGGCACCGGTGCGCGCCTGCATGACGTGAGCATCGCCAGCGGCGGTGGCGACATCGGCATCGACGGCGTTGGCGACGATGGCGTGTCGATCACGTATTCCGATATCGCCAGTGCGGACGGCACCATCATGATCGATGGCGATGGGGTCTTTTCGGGCGTTTATTTCCGCGGCAGTGACATCGCCAGTGGCGAGGGTGACATCGCCATCAGCGGCACCGCGTCACTGGAAGCCACCGGGTATTACCCGTTTGGCGTTGCACTGGCCGGAACCAGCGTCAGCAGCACCGGCGGGGACATCACGGTCGTGGGCGACGCCGTGGGCGGTTCGGGTTTGCAGCTATGGTCGGTTTACGACGAACAGACACAAACGTCTACCGTCACCAGCTTCACCACCGACAGCGGTGCCATCTCGCTGACCAGTACGGGATTGAGCGGATTGGGCCTTGGTGATGCCACGCTGACCACCGACAGCGGCGACATCAGCCTGACCGGGTATGCGCTGGACGAAGACGCCACCGCCGCCGTGTTCATCAGCAGCGGTGGACTGACCACGAACGGCGGAAACATCACCATCACCGGTCGTGGCGCTGCCACGGGCGTTTGGCTGTACGAGGGCGACATCGTCAGCAATGGCGGCGACATCAGCGTGCTTGGAGAAGGCGTTCTCTATGGCGTGCAGGTGTGGGAGAACCTGGTGTCGAGCGGCAGTGGCGATATCGATATCACGGGCGTGGCCTCCGGGGCCGGCGCTTTTGGCGTCAGCGTGCGCGATGCCGCACTCGCCAGCACGAGTGGCAGCATCACCGTCGACGGCAGCGCCGCGAACGGTTCAGGCATGTTTTTCGGTGGCACGGCCTACGGTCCCGGCAGCAGCGTGACCACCACCAGCGGTGCCATTAGCGTGATCAGCACGGGCTTGTCGGGCCTGAGCGTGGGCAGCGTGCCGTTCACCACGGACACCGGCGACATCACTCTGGAAGGCCATGCGCTGGGCAGCGGCTTCGGCGTGCAGGTCGGCTCCGGCGGGCTTGCCAGCAACGGCGGCGACATCACCATCATCGGCAGCAGCGTGGACGTGACCGGGGTGTGGGTGAATGGCGGTGACATCACCAGCAATGGCGGCGACATCACGATCCATGGCACCAGCACGAACATGGCCGGTACACAGGTGTCCGGTGCCGACATCACCAGTGGCGGTGGCGATATCGCGATCACCGGTGAAGGTGCCTCGACCGGCCTGATCCTGTCGGCGGTCGGTATCCACAGTGGGGTGGGCAGCATCAGCCTGATCGGAAGTGGTGGCGGTAGCGCCGGTTCCGGCGTTTCGCTCGGTCAGGGCAGCATGGTGTCCACGACCTCTGGCGATGTATCGATCAGTGCGGTCAGTGATTCCTATTACGCGGTGCTGATGAGTGGCGATGCCGAAATCGTCACCGCGTCCGGCGACATCGCGATCGAGGGTGAGGGTGCCGGTGGCGTGTGGATGTCCGATGGGGATGTGTCCAGCACCACGGGCGACATCTACGTCATCGGTTCAGGAACCGATCGCGCCGGTATTCGAATGGACGCAGATTCGAGCATCGATGGTGGCACTGGCCTGGTGAGTCTGGCCGCCAGCAACGACGGCAACGTCGACGCGATCATCCTGCGGGGCAGTATTGCCAGCACCACCGCGGTCAACCTGCGCGCGGTCGATGAGGCCGATACGATCCTGCTCGGCGCAGGCAACGGGTTCTCGCTGACCAGCGCCGAACTGGCATTGATCGATGCGCCGCTGCTGGTGATCGGCAGCGCCGAGCATGCAGGTGCGATCCGGGTGATGGAAGCGGTCGACTGGGACGACGACCTGACCCTGCAGAACCAGGGGGGTGATGGCGGTATCGACCTCCAGGCCGCTGTCGATGTTGGCGACAACATCCTCACGCTTGCCAGTGGCGGCGACATCGAGCAGACCTCGGCCGGTGCAATCACCGCGCACAGCCTGTTGGCGATCGCCAGTGGCGACGTGTCGCTGACTGCCGCACAGAACAACGTGGCGGCCACGAGTGTGGCCGGTTCGGCGGGGGGTGATTTCGCCTATGAAGACGTGGACGACCTTGCGATCGGCGAGGTGTCGTCATTCGGCTTCAGCCTGATCGACAACGCGGGTCTGACTTCGCTGTCGGCCACCGGTATCGAGGCCGAAGGCAACGTGCTGGTGGTGACCGCAAGCGGGAACCTCACCCTCGGCGCGGATGTCAGCGGCAGCAGCATCGACCTGGTGGCGGCCGACCTGTTCCTCAATCCTGCAGGCGCGTCACTGACCGCAAGCGAGTCCTGGCGGATTTTTGCGCGCACGCCGGAAGGCGAGGAGCGCGGCGGTCTGCAGGGCGATGGCCAGTTCGATGTGTTTGGTTGCTCGTTCGGACAGGAGAGTTGCGAGGGAATCGGCGAGGGCAACCAGTTCATCTACCAGGAGCAGCGCTTCCGGCAGTCGCCGATCGCACCGGAATCCGTTGCTGAATTGTTCGACGAAGAAGAACTGGATGGTTCGGTGACTGATCTGCTGCACGCGGCGATCTGCCCGGTGGCTGATGCGGCCGACCCGCTTCAGGCAGGAGCGAGCCGGGATGTACTGGGGAGGGAATGGCTGAAATCCCGTCATCGGCTGCGATTGAACAATTGCATCGACAGCAATAACGCGCCTGGATGCCGATTCTGAAGGCATTGTAGGCCGGATACGCGCAATGGCGAGGATTCCGGACACCGGATCCACGCCAAGATGGGCTATGCCTAATCGACAGTGGGCGATGTCCTGCACCGTTCCTAGACTCCGTTGAATCCGATACAGGCTTTCGCCTGTGTCCGTTCACGTCTGGGAGCACCCCGCATGCGTCGTACCGCGTCGTCCTCCGCCGGCTTTGCCGTTTTCCTGCTGGCGTTGTCGCTTGCCAGCCCCGTGGTGCAAGCCACTTGCGCGCCGTTGGGAGGAGCGTTGACGGCGTCTGCGGTTGCGGTTGCATCGCCCGTGCCGCAGTCGACGCCGCAATCGGCACCTGCAGCGCCTGCCGCCGCGGTCGATATGCAGTCGGAAGCGCGCCAGGCCTTGGCGGCGATCGGCCGGTTGGAGGATGCGGACACGGCGCTGTCGCTGGCGGCGGAAGGCGCGGCGCTGTACGAACGCGACGTGGTGAAGCTGGACGGGTATGCGTATTGCAGCCAGGCGGTGGAGCTGGCGGAGAAGGGCGAGTTCCGCGAGAGCACGCGGGCGGCGAGCAAGGCGCTGCACGTGGCGCTGCAGACCGGCAACACCGACCTGCTGGGCAAGGCGTATCGCGACCTGGCGATCGCGTTCAGCTACGCCGGCCAGCTGGAGCGGGCCGAACAGTTCGCGACCCTGTCGCTGAAGTACCCCGGGGTCGACCCGACCCAGGTCAACGGCCCCGGCAAGAAGGTGCTGGGCGATGTGCGCACGCGGCAGAAGCGCTTCGCCGAAGCCATCGCGCTGTACGACCAGGCGCGGACCGAGAGTTCGGACCGCTTCCGCCCGCTGGTGGATGCCTCGCTGGCCAATGCGCTGATCCTGTCCGGCGACCTGACCCGCGCGCGCAGCACCCTGGACGCGCTGGCAGTGCCCAGCGATCCTTCGCAGCAGGCCCAGCTGCAACGTACCCGTGGGCGCCTGCTGCTGGCCGAGAACAAGCCGGCCGAAGCGCTGGTGCTGTACCAGCAACTGGCCAATGCGCCGGTGAACGGCGATGAAGGTTTCTACCGGGCGTGGGCGCTGGACGGCATCAGCAAGAGCGAGTCCGCCCTGGGCAACGAAGCCCAAGCCGCGCAGGCGCTGGACCAGGCGATCGACGTGTTCGACAAGGCCCGCGCCAAGTTCCGCAGCGACGAGTTCAAGATGGGCCTGTTCTCGGACCTGCAGGTGGTGTTCGAGCGGGCGATCGGCATGCACACCCGGCTCGGCCAGCCGGCCAAGGCCTTCGATGTCAGCGAGCGCAGCCGCGCCCGCGCGTTGCTGGACGCGGTGGCCGGTCGCGCCGAGATCGGCAATGGCGAGGCAGTCGCGCTGGACGCGGCGACCCTGCAGACGATGCTGCGCCCGGACGAAGTGGTGGTGGCCTACCACGCACTGCCGGACCGGCTGATGGCGTGGGTGCTGTCCAATGAGGGCGTGCGCGAGGCCACGTTGCCGGTGGCGGTCAAGCGCGCGGACCTGGCGCGGCTGGTGGATGCCTACCGCGATGCGCTGATCAACCTGAAGCCGGCCACCGACGTGGGCGACAAGATCGGCACGCTGCTGCTGGCCCCGCTCGAGATCCCGGCCGGCAAGCGGATCATCATCGTCCCGCACGGCCCGCTGCACTACCTGCCATTCCAGGCGCTGCGCCTGGACGGCCAGTACCTGATCGAACGCAATCCGATCAGCATCGCCCCGTCGATCAGCATCGCGGCGAAGCTGGCCGAGCGCACGCCGACGGTGGCCGCGCAGCTGGTGGCGTTCGGCAACCCGACGATCAACCCGGACGTGGCCGACCCGCTGCCCGGTGCCGAGCGCGAGGTGCATGAACTGTCGAAGCAGTTCCCGGGCGCGACGCTGTTCTTCAAGGACCAGGCGAACAAGAGCAACTTCACGGCCAGCGCGCCCAAGGCGCGGCTGCTGCACGTGGCCGCGCACGCGGTGGCGGATACCCTGGACCCGCTGCACAGCAAGGTGCTGCTGGCCGACGAGAACGGCCAGCCGAACTACCTGGAAGCCAAGGACGTGCTGGGCATGGACCTGAGCGGCACCGCGATGATCGCGCTGTCGGCCTGCGAGTCCGGGCTGGGCCGGGTCGAGGACGGCGACGAGGTGTTGGGCTTCACCCGCTCGTTCCTGTCGGCCGGGACCAGCACGCTGCTGGCCTCGCTGTGGCCGGTGTCGGATGCGGCCACGGAGACGTTGATGACCACGCTGTACGACGACCTGGCCAAGGGCGAGCAGGTGCAGGACGCGATGCGCGACGCGCAGCGCGCGGTGCTGGCCAACCCGGAGACCGCGCACCCGTTCTTCTGGGCCCCGTTCAACCTGATCGGCAACTGGCGCCTGACGGTGCAGAAGTGAGTACGTCGATGACCCATCGCGGAAGAGTTCCCATGCACACGCAGACCCCGCGGCGCAGGCCGCTGACGATGAACCTGCTGGCGCTGTCGCTGCTGGCCTGCGCGCCCTTCGGCTGGGCCGGCGAGGCAGCAGATGCCGATGACGCAGTGCCGATGCCGCAGGACACGCCCTCGGCCACGCCGCAGCAGGCACAGGCCCTGCCGGAGCCGCAGATGGCCGGCCAGGCCAGCTTCGTGCTGCAGGGCGTGCGCTTCGTTGGCGTGAGCGGGACGACCGATGTGCCGGAAGCGGAGCTGCAGGCGGCCGTGGCCGGCAAGATCGGCCAGTCGGTGACCTTCAGCGACCTGGAGCAACTGGCGGCCAAGGCCAGCGCGGTGTACCGCACGCACGGCTATGCGCTGGTGCAGGTGTTCGTGCCGGTGCAGGAAGTCACCGACGGGCAAGTCACCTTCAATGTCAGCGAAGGATCACTGGGCAACGTCAGCATCGAGGTCGCCGAGGGCGCGCCGGTGCAGCAGGAGCGGGTAGCGAAGACGCTGGCGGTGCTGGAGCCGGGCAAGCCGCTGAACGGCCAGCGCTACGAGCGGGCGATGCTGCTGCTGTCGGACCTGCCGGGGATCAAGCCGCAGTCGGCGATCTCGGCCGGCGCGGTCAATGGCACCACCGACCTGACGGTGAAGGTGGGGCAGCGCGACCGCCTGCAGTTCGGGCTGGAGCTGGACAACTTCGGCAGCCGCGACTCGGGTCGGCACCGGATCACCGGCAGCCTGCGCTGGGCCAGCCCGTTCGAGCGCGGCGACAACCTGGACCTGCGGGTGATGCTGGCGCAGGGGATGCACACGGCGTTCGGGCGGCTGTCGTACGAGACCCCGGTGGGCTACACCGGCCTGCGCATCGGCGGCGGCCTCGCCCGGGTGCAGTACGAGTTGGGCGGCCCGTTCGCGGCGCTGGAACCGACCGGCGTGGGCAACGTGGCGGACGTGTCGTTCAGCTATCCGCTGATCCGCCAGCGCACCACGAACCTGTTCCTGCGCGGGGCGCTGGACAACAAGGACCTGACCGACCGCTTCGAGGCGGTGGGCTTCGAGTCGAGGAAGCGGATCCGCGGGCTCGGGATCGGGATTGCGCTGGAGAAGCGCGACACCTGGCTGGGCGGTGGTTACACCAGCCTGAACGCGCAGGTATACCGGGGCAGTCTGGATATCCGCGATGCGATGAGCGAGGCGTTCGACAAGCCGCCGTTCGGCTACGACACGGAAGGCAGCTTCGGCAAGCTGACGATGCAGTTCGCACGGCTGCAGTACGTGGCACCGAAGCTGAGCCTGTACCTGGGCGGCGGGTTGCAGCGGGCGAGCAAGAACCTGGACACCTACGAGAAGTTGTCGCTGGGCGGCCCGAAGGCGGTGCGCGCGTACGCGACCGGCGAGGTGCTGGCGGACGACGGCTGGCTGGGCACGGTGGAGTTGCGGTATGCGCTGAGGCCGGAGGCGTCGCTGTTCGCGTTCTATGACGCGGCGAAGGGCGACTTCTTCCACGACCCGCGGGCGGTGGACGTGGTGACCAGCCGCAGCTTGCGCGGGCATGGCGTGGGCTTCAACTGGAGCAAGCCGGGCCAGGTGACGATGAACCTGAGCGTGGCGTGGCGTGGGACGGGAGTTGGCCTGACGGATGGCGGCGATCGCAATCCGCGGGTGTATTGGTCGATCCAGAAGGCGTTCTGAGGAGCATGGCGATGCGCATGAAGAAGACGACACGGAAGCAGCTTCGGACGATCCGTCGCCGGCGTTTGGCGCTGGCGCTGGTGGGCGCGATGGCGATGCCGATGATGCCGGCGCTGGCGCAGAACATCCCGAACAGCGGCAGCGTGGTGAACGGCAGTGCCACGATCGGCCAGTCGGGCAACGAGATGACGGTGACGCAGACCACGAAGGGCGCGATCATCGACTGGGGCAGCTTCAACATCGGGGCTGGCTACGGGGTGACGTTCGACCAGCAGTTCGGCAACACGAGCGTGACCTTGAACCGGGTGGTCGGGTTCGGCTACTCGACGAGTGCGTCGTTCATCGACGGCACGCTGACCAGCAACGGCAACGTGTTCATCATCAACCCGGCGGGGATCACCTTCGGCAGTGGCGCACAGGTCAACGTCGGCGGCATCGTCGCCTCGACGCTGTGGATGAACTCGGGCGACTTCATCAATGGCCTGGCGACTGGGCAATACGTGTTCAGCGGTTTCAACGGCGACACCAGCACCTTCCACGAAGTGCGCAACGACGGCACGATCACCGCAGGTGCAGGCGGTGTCGGACTTGTCGGCCAGGGCATCCGCAACGGGGGGGCGATCACCAGCAATGGCGGCAACATCGTCGCGGGTGCGGGTACGCAAGTGACGCTGGACATGTTCGGTGACGGCCTGACTCAGGTCACCATCAATGTGCCGCCCACGGTGGATTCCGTGATTGCCCAGGAGAATGCCGGTTCGATGATCGCGGATGGCGGGCAGATCCTGCTGCGCACCGCTGCGACCACCGGTGGGACTGGTGGCGCGATTTATGCATCCGGCACGCTCCAGGCGCGGTCGATCGCCAACGTCAACGGGCGGGTCGAGCTCACCAGCATCGGCGGGCCGGTGATGGTAGGAGCCCTGGGCTTCTACGACGACGTGAGTTCGCCTTTCACCGCAGGCTTGATCGATGTGTCCGGCGGCCCGGGCCAAACCGGCGGATCGGTGCTGATCCAGGGCAATGGCGTGCAATTCGTCAACGACGATGCCACGCCCACCAATCCCACCGATCCGTTCTCGGTCGGCAGCATGATCAATGCCTCCGGCGACGCCGGTGGCGGCCAGGTGGAGATCCAGTCCAGCGACGGCGTGACCATGCTCGGGTTTTCGCGGATCATCGCGGATGCGGATGCCGGGACGGCCGGGCAAGTCAGCGTCGCCGCAGTCGGAAGCATCCTCATCCAGGGTGACATCAGTGCCACGACGAAGGTCGACGGCAACGGCGGCAGCGTGGGCCTGTTGTCCAGCACCGGCAACCTGTTCCTGATCGGCACGGTCTCCGCCACGGGTGCCAACAATGGCGGCTCGGTATTGATGTCGGCGATGAACGGCGGGCTTGCGATTGATGGCTTCGTCAGCGCCAATGGCGGCACCGGCAATGGCGGCCAGATCGCCGGCGTGGCCGAGACCATCGTCCTTACCGAAGATTCCGGAGCAAGTGCGGATGGCGGTGCCGGCGCCGGTGGCACGGTCGGGTTCCGCGCAACCAATGCGCTGGCGGCCTATGGCCTGCTGTCTGCGCATGGCAACACCGCCGGCGGCAGCATCATCACCGCGTCCGATGGCACTTTCGACTTCCGCGGGCTGTTGGTCGATGCCGGTGCCACCAATGGCACCGCGGGCAGCTGGTTGCTGTCGGCACCGTCGCTCACCGTGGTCAATGGCACCGACGTTGGCAGCGTCGCTGCACCGGAATTGGGCGACAGCGTGCAGGATGCCGAGATCAACTACGCCCTCCTGACCGGCACCAGCGTGGTGCTGCAGTCGGGTGACGATGCGTTCTTCGATGATGCGCAAATCGTCGCCAACAATGCATCGCCACTGACGTTCGCCGTGAATGCGGAAGGCGAAATTGCCGGCAACGCGTTCTCGATCACCAGTCTCGGCGGCACGCTGGACATGGTGTTCAACAGCAACGCTTCCGGTCTCAACACCGGCTTCTCGGGCATCACGTTCAGCAATGCAACGCTGGACAGCAATGGGGGCGACATCGCGATGTACGGCCAGTCGGATCCGTTGAACGGGACCGCCAGCGGCTACGACAGCGGCATTGAACTCACCGACAGCACCATCAGCACGGGCGGCGGCAGCCTGTCGTTGCGCGGCAGCACAACGGGCGACGACCCGGGCGAAGACGCTGCCGGCGTGCTGCTGGATGACACGGACATCGATACCGGTGGCGGTGCCATCGACATTTACGGCTTGGGCGTGGGCGACACCAGCGGCGTGGTTGCTCTGAGTTCGCTGCTCGATTCGGGTGGCGGCAACGTCATGATCGAAGGCGAAGGCGGCACCAACGATGGCGTGTTCTTTGATCTGAGCGAGATACTAGGGGGTGGCGGCAATATCACCATTACCGGCAATGGCGACGCCAGCGGCGTCGACTTCTACGGCGACCTGGACAGCGAAGGCGGCGATGTTTCCATCACCGGCACGGGCGGTGAATACGGCGTCTATGCCTTCATGGGCGGCGGGCTGCAAAGCGGCGGCGGCAACATCGTCGTGCGTGGCGAGGGCGGCACCGAAGCAGGGACGTCGTTCACCGGCGAAATCAACAGCGATGGCGGCGACATCGAGATCTACGGCGTCAGTACCGACGCGGAAGGCCTGACATTCAGGGGCGGTTTCCTGAACGGCATCGTCAGCGCGGGTGGGAGCATCGACCTGACCGGCTACGGCGTGACTGCCGGTGCGCTGCTGGTGGGCAGCGGCTATGGCAACAACAACATCGACAGCGGCGGTGGCCTGATCACGATCATCGGCACCGCGTCCGCCGCCGATGCCGTTGGCGTCGAGCTTTCCGATCTGGAGGTCATTGCCTGGGCGGGCGATGTCGTGATTGATGGCAGCGCCGCGGCCGGCATCGGCATCCTGTTTGAATACGGCGCGAGCGTTTCCACCACGACGGGCGCGATCGGCCTGTACGGCACCGGCGCGGACTTCGGCCTGGACATCGCCGACGGTGCGCTGGATACCGACAGCGGCGACATCACCCTGGACGGCACGGCGACTGCGGCGGATGCCGTGGCCGGCGTGCGCGTGACCGGCGCTGGCCTGGTCACCAATGGCGGCGACATCACGGTCACCGGAACGAGCGCAGGTGGCGTGGGTGTGCAACTGGGTGATGGCACTGCGTTTGCGATCGGCAGCGGCGGTGGTGCGATCACCATTGAAGGCACCGGCATCGACGCCGGTGTGCTGATGGATGGCAACCAGGTGGCGAGTGGCGGTGGTGCGGTGTCGATCACCGGTGCCGGCGCGGATGTCGGCGTCTCGCTGGATGGCAGCGATGTCGACAGTGCCGGCGGCGACATCGAGATCGATGGCACCGCAACCGCGGTGGACGGCGCGGGCGTGTCCCTGTACGACGTGCAATTGATCGGCGGTGCAGGCGACGTGATTGTCCGCGGTGCTGCGGCGGGCGGCATCGGCATCGAGTTCGGGTATGGCAGCGCCATCTCGACCACCACTGGCGCAATCGGCCTGTACGGCACGGGCGCGGACTTCGGCCTGGACATCACCGACGGCACGCTGGACACCGACAGCGGCGACATCACCCTGGAAGGCACGGCGACGGCCACAACGGCGACCGCCGGCGTGCGGGTGACCGGCGATGGCCTGATCACCAATGGCGGCGACATCAGAATCACCGGCACCAGCGCCGGCGGCGTTGGCGTGCAGATTGGCGACGGGGATGCGTTCGCAGACATCAGCAGCGGCGGCGGTGCGATCAGCATCGAGGGCACCGGCATCGACGCCGGCGTGCTGGTTCAGGGCAGCTCGGTCGAGAGCGATGGCGGTGCAATCGACATCCTCGGTACCGGCGCGGCGATTGGCGTGTTGCTGGACGGAAGCTTCGATAGCGATGGCGGCGTCATGACGGTGACCGGGACTGCGTCCGACCCGGGCGGCATCGGTGTGTCGCTGGACGATGCAGCGCTCGTTGGCGGTGCCGGCGACGTGACCGTGCGCGGCACTGCGACGGCGGGTGTCGGCGTGTTGCTGGCCAACGGCGCGGGCATCTCGACGACGACCGGCGCGATCGGCTTGTACGGCACTGGCGCGGACTTCGGCCTGGATATCACTGACGGCGCGCTGGATACGGACAGCGGCGATGTCATCCTGGAAGGCACCGCGACATCGGCGGCAGCGATTGCCGGCGTGCGCGTGACCGGCGATGGCCTGACCACCAATGGTGGCGACATCACCGTGACCGGCACCAGTGCCGGCGGCGTGGGCGTGCAACTGGGCGATGGCAGTGCATTTGCGATCGGCAGCGGCGGCGGCGCAATCACCATTGAAGGCACCGGCATCGATGCCGGTGTGTTGATGCAGGGCAATCAGGTTGCAAGTGCGGGTGGTGCGATCAGCATCCTCGGCAATGGCGCGGATGTCGGTGTTTCGCTGGATGGCAGCAATGTGGACAGCGCGGGCGGTGGCATCGACATCGACGGCACCGCATCCGCTGCGGGGGGCGCGGGTGTGTCGCTGTATGCGGCGCAACTCATCGGCGGCGCAGGTGACGTGAGTGTGACCGGCAGCGCGGTGGCCGGCATCGGCATCGCCATGGCCAACGGCAGCAGCATCAGCACCACGACCGGCGCGATCGGACTCTATGGCACCGGCGCGGACTTCGGCCTGGACATCACCGACGGTGCGCTGGATACCGACAGCGGCGACATCACCCTGGAAGGCACCGCCACGGCTGCAACGGCCATTGCCGGCGTGCGCGTGACCGGCGATGGCCTGGTCACCAATGGCGGCAACATCAGCGTCACCGGCACCAGTGCCGGGGGCGTGGGTGTGCAACTGGGCGATGGTGGCGCGTTCGCGATCGGCAGCGGCGGCGGTGCGATCAGCGTAATCGGAGCCGGTGCGAATACAGGCGTCCTGATGACCGAGAACGACGTCGCGAGCGATGGTGGCTCCATCACGATCGAGGGCGAGGGCGGGCTGCTTGGCGTGTCGCTTGCTGGCACGGATCTGGACAGCGCTGGCGGCACCATCGACATCACCGGCATGGCGTCTGGCTTGGCGGGAATGGGTGTGGGCCTGGTCAATGCGCAGATTTCGGCGGGGGCAGGAGATGTCTCGATTCTCGGCAATGCCGCCGGCGGCACGGGGCTCAGGTTCTTCGGAACATCCGCAGTCGCCACCAGCACGGGCGGCATCAGCCTGACCGGCATCGGCGCGGACTACGGCTTGCTGCTGGGCGGTGGCGAATTCACCACGGACAGCGGCCACATCGATCTGCGCGGCCGTGGAATTTCGGGGTTCTCGATCGGACTGGAAATCGGCGAGAACGTGTCCATCGCGACCAACGGTGGCGGCGTCGAGCTGAGCGGCGAAGGCGGGAGCGGAGGCGTGCGCCTCGGTGGTGGTTCAGTCGTGGATGCCGGCGACAGCTTGGTCGTGATCCGTGCAGGCAATGCCGGAAACGGAGACGCGATCGGCCTCGGCGGCATCATTCGCAGTGGCGTTGGAGTGAACCTGCGTCCCGGCGGTGTGGATCTGAATGGCGGACTGACCGAGCGTACCGGCGATGAAATCCTGATCGGTGGAACGGCGGGCTTCGCGTTGACGGACGACGAGCTCGGGCGGATTGAAACCCCCGAACTGATCATCGGCAGCAACCTGCATGCCGGTGCCATCCAGGTCATCGGCGGCGTCAGCCGCGATGGCAACCTGACCCTGCAGAACACCGGCGGTACTGGCGGCATCGACCTGCAGGCGGCACTCGATGTGGGCGATGGCACGCTGGCGCTGTCCACCGGCGGATCCATCATCCAGACCAGTGCAGGCGTCATCACCGCGCACAGCCTGCTCGCGCAGGCCGGTGGCGACGTGCTGCTGGCGACTGCGCTCAACGACGTGGCCGACACCACGCTGGCGGGCTTGGCCGGTGGCGATTTCGAGTTCCAGGACGCCAACACCCTGGCGATCGGCAGCGTGTCGGCGATCGGCTTCGATGCGTCTTCCGGGCAGTTGTCCAGCTTCGGTGCGACCGGCATCACGGCCGGTGGCGATGCGTTCGTGCGCAACCTGCAAGGCGATCTCACACTCAACGCCGGCGTGACCGCGACCAACATCGACCTGGTCACCGCGGGACGCTTGCAGAACGTGGCGGGTGCGAGCCTGGTGGCGAGCGGCGACTGGCGGGTGTGGGCCAATACCTGGGAGGGCGAAACCCGCGGCGGCCTGGCCGGCGACGGCAACCTGCCGAACCTCTACGGCTGCGCGTATCTCGGCACCTGCGGTGTCACCGTGACCAGCGGCGACAACCACTTCATCTACGTGCAACAGCCGATCGCGACGATCACCTTCGACAATGCCACCCGCGAGTACGGCCTGCCGAATCCCTTGTTCACCTTCAGCGTGACCGGCGCGATCCTGGGCGACACCGCCGCCAATGTGGCCGTCGGCAGTGCGAGTACCACGGCGACCATCGGCAGCGACGTCGGCCTCTATCCGATCCTCGGTAACTTCACCTCGGCCGCCGGCTACCAGATCCAGTTCGTGCCTGGCACGCTGGCGATCACCCCGGCCACCCTGCTGTTCACCGCCGATGGCGCGGTCCGTTACCTCGGCTTCCCGAATCCGGATTTCACCGGCACCGTCAGCGGTTTCCGCAACGGAGATACCGTGGCCAGCGTGTTCGGCGATACGGTGATCTGGTCGTCGCCGGCCGGGCCATTGTCGCCGATCGGGTTCTACCCGGTGATCGGCGGGACCAGCGCGAGAAACTACGTGTTCGCGCAGGCACCGGGCAACGCGACGGCCCTGCAGGTCATCCTGTTGCCGTCGGTGCCGGGCAGGCCGGTCAACTTCATTCGCGAGACCATCAACACCTACGTGTACGACCGCAACTTCGGCGGCGCGCCGGTGTGCGCGGTGAATGCCTCGATCGACGATACCGGCCTGGCGACGACCGGCGACGGACTCTCCACGGAATGGACCAGGGTGCGCTCGCGGCCGAACCTGACCAACTGCTTCGACAGCGAACGCGAGAACGGTTGCGGCAGCTTCTGACCGAGCCGTTGACCGGCGTCGCCGATCAGGCGGCGCCGGCCAGGGTGGTCACGCCGCGCTGGGCCAGAAGGGCGCGCAACTTGGCAGGTGCCAGCGGTCGCAACAGCACGCGTGCATGCATCCGTCCGGCGCGCTCGAAGATCTCGCTGCTCGCGGTAGCCGACAGGACGATGAGGATGGCGCGCGGATGTTGCCGGGCGATCGCCTCCAATGCCGCCCACGCTGGATCATCGGCAGCATCGATGGCGCAGACCACCGCATCGATCCCTTCCTTGATGCCCTGCAGGGGCTGCCCCAGGCGCTGGGCCGTGGCGAACATCGCGGCGTAACCCCAGGCCTGCAGCATCGCCGGCAGGGTTTCGGCGTCGGCTGGTACATCGGAAAGCACCCATGCCTGCGGCATGCGCTTGCCGGCGGTCGCGCGCGGCAGGTCGATGCGGAAGCAACTGCCGCCATGCAGTCGCGAGCGCAGTTCGACCCGGCCGCCGAGCAGGGCGGCCAGTCGCGAGACGATGGCCAGGCCCAGGCCGAAGCCCTTGCGATGGTCGCGCTCGGGATTGCCGACCTGGAAGAACTCGTCGAACACCCGCGGCTGGTGCACCGGCGCGATGCCGACACCGTTGTCGCGCACTTCGATGCGGATACGTTCGCCGCGCACCCGCGCCGCCAGCAGCACGCGGCCGCCGGTCGGGGTCGCGTTGATCGCATTGTCCAGCAGCCGGCCGAGCAGACCGGCCAGCAGTCCCGGGTCGGTGGTGACCGCCAGCGCCTGTGCATTCGCGTGCAGGGCGACGCCGGCCAGTTGCGCTCGCCCACGATGGGCGAGCAGCAGTTCGGCGAACAGATCCTGCAGGTCGCAGGCCACTGGTTGCGCCTGCAGGCTGTCGGCCTCGAGCTGGGAGAGCAGCAACAGGCCGTCGAGGATGTCGGCCATGGTCCGGATGCCGTCCTGCAGGCCCTCGATGTCGGCGGTTTGTGTTGCTTGCGCGTTGCGGCGCAGGCGGGCGAGGGCCAGATCCATCGCCTGCAGCGGTTGCCGCAGGTCGTGGTTGCTGGCGGCCAGGAAACGCTCCTTGGCGCGCTGCGCACCATCTGCCTGCTGCATCAGCCCGACCATCTCGGCGGATAGGTGCCTATACTGCGCGGCATGCGTTTCGCTGCCCGCCAACAGGCTGTCGTGGCGATGTCGCCAGGCGGCCAGGAGCGGGGCGAGTTCGGGCACTGCGGTCTGGTGGGGTGCCGCTGGTTCGGCATCCACCAGCGAAGCGAGGCGGATGGCTTCCCGCCGGGTGCGGCGCGATATCAGGATCCATGATGCAAGCGCGCCCGCCAGCCCGCCGCAGGCGGCGATGCCCGATGCCAGCAGCAGTTGCCGCATCGCTTCCATGGAACCCCCGGATTTCCGTTCAGGGTAGGCAGCGGCCGCGGCGGCGGCGATATCCCATCGGCGCTAGTCGGGATGCGGGCCGCACACGCCGGAACTAGGCCGAATGTGGTATCGAATCGTTGCCGCGTGCGGTGCAGACTTCCGGGAAAGGCCGGGCACTGGCCCGTGCATCCAATGCATTCCGGCCGCAAGGCCACCACGTTACTGAGGATGGGACGATGAGCATGACCAAATATCTCCGCACCGCCGTTGCGATCGCGGTGCTTGCCGCCTGCGGCAACGCGTTCGCGCAGGATCCGCAGAGTGCACCGTCGGTGGATTCGATCATCGACAGCCTGAAGTCGGACACACCGGCCTCTGAGCAGGGCCAGACCCGCGCCTTGCGTCCCGGTGCGGCCTCGATGGCCACCGCTCCGGCACCTGCGCCCGCGGCACCGGCCAAGCCGGCGTCGATCAACATGCAGATCAACTTCGAGTACAACTCGGCGGAGATCGCCGGCAGCTCCGAGAAGACCATGGCCACGCTGGCCAAGGCGCTTGCCTCGCCGCAGCTGGAAGGCCGCAAGTTCACCGTGATCGGCCACACCGACGCCAGTGGTTCGGCGGCCTACAACAAGGCCCTGTCCGACCGTCGCGCCGCTGCGGTGCGCCGCTACCTGATGGACAACGGCGTCGCCTCGGCGCGCCTGCGTGCGGTCGGCAAGGGCGAGAGCCAACTGCTGAACGCGGATGATCCGGATGCCGGCGAGAATCGCCGCGTCGAGATCCAGGCCACCGGCGGCTGATAAAACCCCATGCTTCCTGCCGCTCGCGTCAGCGATAACCACGTCTGTCCGATGTGGTCCGGCGTGGTCCCCCACGTTGGCGGCCCGGTGATTCCACCGTGTGCACCCACGGTGCTCATCGGCTTCCTGCCCGCTGCGCGCGTGACGGACATGCTGGTCTGTGCGGGCGGTCCGGACACGATCGTCAGTGGTTCGGCGACAGTGCTCATCAATGGATTGATGGCTGCGCGCATGAGTGACCTGACTGCGCATGGCGGGGTCATCGTGATGGGGTGCCCCACGGTTCTGATCGGTGGGCCGGCACCTCCGGCGCCACCACCGCCACCGCCACCGCCAGCCGACATGACTCCTGACGAGATCGCGTTCATGCAGGCGGGCAACTCACCCGAAGATCTGGAAAGGCGAAGGGCAGAGGAAGGTTGACTACCCCTCAAGGGTAGTCAAGGAAAAAGCCGGCCTCTGGCCGGCTTTTTCCTTGAGGTGTCCATGTCGAAGCGGTGGCTCGCGCCGTCGCATGGTTCTGCTGATGTCAGCCGAACAGGTTGCCCAGTGAGTCAGCCGCATTGCCCATCGCATCGATCGCGCCGGCAGCAGCCGACTGTGCGGCGCTGGCTGCGCTGGAGGCGGCTTCGGCTGCGGCACCCGCGGCGTCAGCCATGGCGGTCTGGGCGCTGGCGATCGCGCCTTGTGCAGCTTCGCCCGCCTCTTGCGCGGCTTGTTGGGCAGCGGCTTGCGCCTGCGCAACTTGCTGGGAGGCACTGTCCAGGGCCTGCTGGGCCTGTTCGGCGGCCTGCTGCACCTGCGCAGCGCCTTGTTGCGCCTGTTGCACGACTTGCTGTGCCTGCGCCGCAGCGCCCTTGGCGGCGTCAATGGCCGGTTGCACGGCTTCGTCGATTTGCTGGGCGACCTGATCGGCAACCCCTTCGGCTTGTTCCTGCACGGAATCCACCGCGGACATGGCGTCGTCGATGACCCCTTGCGCGGCCTGCTGCGCTTGATCCTTGACGTCGTTGACTGCGTCCTTGGCCTGCGCGATGGCGCTCTTCGCGGTGTCGCGCACGGTCTGTTGCGCCTGTTGAACGGTGTCCTTGACGGTGTTCAACGCATCCCTGGCGGCATCCGTGGCAGTGGCTTGCGCATCGTCCAGCGCGGCCATCGCATCGTCCATCGCCTCCATGGCCTGGTCGGCCAATGCATCGGCCTGGTCCAGCATGCCGTTCGCCTGGTCCAGCAGCGGACCGGCCACGCCGTTGAGCGCCCCGACTGCGTTGGCCAGGGCATTGTTGGCCTGGGCCGCGCGCCGTGCCAATTCGTTCTGCAGGGCGCGCACGTACGGGCAATCGGACGCAGGGAAGTCGATCGGCAGATCGGGGAAGCTCGTGGGCAAAGAGCCGAGCGCGGAACCGATCTGGCCCAGCACGTCACGCGCCTGGTCCAGCACTTCGTTGCGCGCGGTCTGCAGCACATCGGTGGCGGCATTGCGCAATTGGTTCTGCGCCTGGTCGATGGCGGTATTGGCGACATCCAGTGCGGTGTCCAGCCCGTTCTCGACCAATGCCATTGCATTGTCGACATAGCCCATCGCGTCGTCGATGGCGGACTGCGCGGCGTCCTCGGCGCTCTGCATCGCGTCGTCCAAGGCCTGCGAGGCGGTTTCCAGCGCACCTTCGGCAATCGCCCTGGCCTGGCTCTTGGCATCGTTGACCGCGTTCTTCGCCTGGGCGAGCAAGGCCTGTGCCGGATTCGGCGGCAGGTCCTGGACCTGCTGCAACATCTGGTCTGCCTGCGCGAGGACGCCCTGTACCTGGTTCAGGCCCTCCTGCGCGGCGCTCATCGCCGACTTGGCCTGGCCTATCGCGCCCTGTGCGGCAGCACCGGCCTGTGCAGCCGCGTTTTCGGCGGCCTGTTGCGCTTGTGCAACGGCTCCATTCGCTGCGCCGGCTGCGGCCGTGGTGGCATTCGACACCGCCGTCTGCGCCTCGGCGATCGCACCTTGCGCCGCCGCTCCCGCCTGTTGGGTTGCTTCCTGCGCGGCTTGCTGCGCCTGCTGCACGGCCTGCGCTGCGGCAGCGCCGATTTCGGACAGGCCTTCGGTCAGTGATTCGAACATGTCAGCCTCCGTGTGAGCGGCGGTAATCGCTGTAGGCCGACGCGGTCCACATCTCGATGAGCAGGGCGCGATCGATCTGCGGGCTGCTGCGGTCGGCCAGAATGCCGATGATCGAGGGGTCGCCGGCCACGCGGTCGTTGCCGAACAGCGAGCAGGCAAGGGCATAGGACGCGACCGCCCGCTGGCTCTTCAGTCCGGCCTTGCGGCAATGGGCAATGACGGCGTCCAACTGTGCATCCAGCTGGTCCAGTTGCAACGGTGCCTTCCCCCCAGGTGCTGGTTGAGGAAGTCGGCCAGGTTGTTGCGAAGTTGCACTTCGCCGATCGCGGCCATCTGTTTGCGCTTGATTGCGAGCACATGGACTCCTTAGGCGGCCGTGGACAGCGGCAGGGCCTGTGGTTCGGGCCGGCCATCGCGTGCGAAGAACAGCACGCTGTCGGGGTTGCGGCTTTCGACGTAGGCGCCGTGGATCGGGCCGAAGAATTCCTTGCGCGCAGGCGCGTCCAGTACCGGGATGACGGTACGGAACGCGCGTGGATCGTAGAAGCGGAACAGCATGCTGCTGCCGTCCGGTGCACGCACCCGCAACACCCGGCGCAGGTGCGCGCGCACGGTGCGCAGGTCGAGCCCGGCATCGGTCACCAGGACGATGCCCCAATGGCCGTTCCAGCCATCGCGCAGGGCCATCTGGGTGACCGGCGTGTCCGGATCCAGCTTCACCAGCCAGGGCGCGGCGGCGCTGAGCATGGGATCCAGCGCGCCTTCGAACAAGCATGCGGCGTCGGGGGCGACTTGCGCGAGCCGGGCGGGAAGGTCGTCGATCATGGCCCCATCCATGACCGCATAGACCGCCCGGGCAGGTTGCCCGAAGACCATTCTGTGCAGCGACTCGTACTGGCCTTGCGGGATCACCTGGTCCTGTCTCCAAGCGTTCATCGGCAACGCCGACGACGTCGGCAGGCGCTGGAGGCGCACGCACGGCGTCGAAGACACTGACTTGGGTGATGAAGGTGCTCCATCCCCATGCCACTGGGTTTACGCAGGCAGGCACTGAAACAGGTCATGCCATCAACGCCTGGTAGGCGGCGCGAGCAGCGAGGCACTCGGCGCAGAAGGGTTGACCCTCGCGTGCGGCATTGCGCAACGCCTGCGCCTGCAATTGCTGGACGGGGTCGGTGACCTTGCCGGGATCGACCTTGATCGCTTCTTCGGGTTCCTTGGCTTTCTCGGGCTTGCCGGGTGCGTTCGCCGACATCGCGCTCCCGCCGGAGTTGATCATTACCATCGTGCCGGAAATGGCGACGCCGGCAGGGCCGATGTTGATGAAGTTGCCGCCGACCTTGAGGCTAAGCGACAGTCCGGCCTCCACGACGACGTTCATCCCGCCCTTGAGGTGCAGGTTCATCGAGCTCGCGCCCAGCAGATCCTGCCCGGCGGACAGGTTCATGCCCCCGCTGGATTCCATCAGGACGCCGCCGTCGACTTTCAGGTGGTCGTCTTTCCTGACATACGCCAGGCGCTTTCCGTCGACGGTCTTGTGGTCGTCGAGCACCGTCTTTTCGTAACGGTTCTCGTTGACCAGGACATGCACGTCCTTGCCGACGAATGTGGTCGACTTTTCCTTGACCCGATGCTGCAGGTCTTTCTGCGCATGCAGGAAGACTTCCTCGGAGCCCTTCTTGTCCTCGAAACGCAGTTCGTTGAAGCCGCCGCCGCCCTTCGACGACAACGTCTTGATGGTGGACTTGGTGGCATCTGCGGGCAGTGCATACGGCGGTTTGTTGATGCCGTTGTAGACGCAGCCGACGGCGATCGGCCTGTCCGGATCCCCTTCGAGGAAGTCGACCACGACTTCCATGCCGATGCGCGGGATGAACATCGTCCCGTAGCCGTTGCCGGCCCACATCTGCGCCACGCGGATCCAGCACGAGGCCTTGTCGTCCGGCTTGTCGGTGCTGCGGCCGGACACCTTGCGGTCCCAGGGGAAGCGCACCTTGATCCGGCCGAGATCGTCGGTGTAGATCTCCTCGCCGGGCGGGCCGACCACGATCGCGGTCTGCGGACCCCGCACTTGTCCCTTGCGGGTCGTCAAGGGAGCGCGATAGACCGTCTGGTGCGGTTGCAGTGTGAACTTGTTGCCGTAGTCGCCACCACCGTTCCCGCCGGCGGTGAGATTGTTGCGGCCGTGGTGCCAGACCGACAGCAGCAGGTACTCGACATTGAACGTGTCGAACGGATGATCGTAGAGGGTGAATGTATGGCCCGGGGCCAGCGTGCGGATCTGGCTGTCGCCGCGGAAGCGCAGGTGGCTGGCTTCCTCGGCTTCCATGATCACCTTGGACAGGTGCTTGCCGGTGCTTGCGTCTGCAGCGCCGCTTGGCGCCACGAAGCCGCCCGGATACTGGTAGCGTTCCAGTCCGTGGTCGCTGCCGATGTCGAGTACGGTCGGAGTGTTCTCGCTGACCGATCCGCGCTTCTTGTAGTCCCAGTCCTGCAGGGTCACCTTGCGCGTGCGCATCTGCTCGTTGCGGGCCAGGGTGCGGATCGCGTCGAAATCTTCCGCGTGGCCGTCGTGGTGGAACGGCAGCTCGTCCGGATCCAGCGCGGGGTTACTGTCCTTGTTGTCGGTGAAGACCAGGATATGCGTCGACCCGCCGCTGTCTTCGTTGTGGCGGAAGTAGTAGTGGATGCCCTCGCGCTCGATCAGGCGCGAGATGAAGTCGAAGGTGCTCTCGTTGTACTGCGTGCAGTACTCGAGCTCCGGATGATCTTCGGTCAGTTCCAGCTTGAAATCGCTGTACGCGAATTCGCCGAAGATGGTCTCGATGATGTCCGGCACCGAGAGGTTCTGGAAAATCCGGCAATCCTCGTGCTGGGTGAGCATCCAGAACCACGGCACGATGTCGCATTCGTAGGTATAGAGGTCGCCCTCGCCATCGGGAGACGGGGCCCGGCCGGTCTGCGCGAAGCGCGAGACATAACCGTTCCAGTGGCGCTCGCCGGCCATGTGCCGGCTGTCCCAGGTTTCGATGCGCAGGATCGCCCACTTGCCGATGATCCGCACCGGATCGATGTCGTCGCGCTCCGACAGCAGGCGCAGGCGGAACTCGAACAATTCCGAGACCGCCTCGCGGCCGGACATTTCCTCGATCAACAGATCGTCTTCCCCGTATTCCTGCAGGGTGAGGAAGTACATCCGGTTGCTGGTGGAAAGACTGGCGGGCATGAGTGGATGCCTGGAGGCGTGTTGCTATCGTCGGCGCTGCCGCAGCGTTGCGACATTCATCCGAAGTGCTATGCGTGGCCGATGCCGCGAGTCACGGCATAGCGCGAAGGGGGTAGAACCCGCGCTGCCGTCCATGGCGGCGCAGGCAGGTGGTGCGGAGGCGGCTCAGTCCACCGCGTAGGTGAAGTTGCCGTCCTCGCCCGCGCCGATGCGGATGGCGCTGATGCCGCCGCCGGCCGCCATCCGTTCCAGCACGTGGCCGGAGACTTCCGGAAGCACCGTCCCGGTGAGGATGTTGTCGATGTTGCGGGCGCCGGAATCGACCTCGGTGCAGCGCTGGGCGATGGCATCGACCACGGCCTCGTCGTATTCGAACGCCGCACCATGGTTGGCCTTGATCCGCTTGCCGATCTTGTTGAGCTTGAGGCGCACGATCTTGCGCATGTTCTCGTCGCGCAGCGGGTAATACGGGATCACCGCGGTGCGACCCAGGAACGCCGGCTTGAAGGTGCGGTTGAGCTCGGGCTTGAGCAGGTCGTTGAGGTAGGCCACCGTGGGCAATTCCTCGGACTCGTTGCAGGCCTGCATCACCAGGTCGGTGCCGGCGTTGGAGGTGAGGATGATCAGGGTGTTGCGGAAGTCGATCTCGCGGCCTTCGCCATCCTCCATGCGGCCCTTGTCGAACACCTGGAAGAACAGCTCCAGCACATCCGGGTGGGCCTTCTCGATCTCGTCCAGCAGGACGACAGAATACGGCCGGCGACGCACCGCCTCGGTCAGCACGCCGCCCTCGCCATAGCCGACATAACCCGGGGGCGAACCCTTGAGGCTGGAGACCGTGTGCGCCTCCTGGTACTCGGACATCGCGATGGTGATCATGCTGCGTTCGCCGCCGTACAGCGCGTCGGCCAGTGCGATCGCGGTCTCGGTCTTGCCCACGCCGGAGGTGCCGACCAGCAGGAACACGCCCTTCGGCTTGTCCGGATCTTCCAGGTTCGCCCGCGAGGTCCGCACGCGCTGGGCGATGGCATCGAGCGCGTGGCTCTGGCCGATCACGCGTTCCTCCAGGGTGTCCTTGAGCTTGAGCACGGTCTGGATCTCGTCGGCGACCATGCGGCCCACCGGGATGCCGGTCCAGCCGGCGATGATCTGCGCGACCGCGCTCGAATCCACCACCGGCAGGATCATCGGCTCGAAGCCCTGCAGTGCCTTGAGTTCGGCACGCACCGCATTCAGCGTGGCCACCACATCGGCGCGCGCCGGATCATCGGCGGGCAGGGCCTCGACCTTGTCGAGTTCTGCATGGATCTTGCCGACCAGTTCCTTTTCCTGGGCGAAGCGGGCTTCGTCCGCGGCCAGCGACTCGGTGACCCTGGCGGTTTCCTCGGCAATCTCGCCCAGGCGCTTGCCGTGTTCCGCGCCGCCGGCGGTTTCCTTGTCGAGTTGCGCGCGTTCGGTACCCAGCACGTCGAGTCGCCGCTTGGCGTCCTCGATGCGCGCGGGTGTTGCGTTCTGGCCGATCGCGATCTTCGCGCAGGCGGTGTCGAGCACGCTCACGGCCTTGTCGGGCAACTGGCGGCCGGGGATGAAGCGCGAGCTCAGCTTGACCGCCTCGGTGACGGCTTCATCGAGGATGCGTACTTTGTGGTGGGCAGCCATCGCCTGGCCCACGCCGCGCAGCATCGAGATCGCCTTCTCGTCGTCCGGTTCGTCGACCTTGACCACCTGGAAGCGGCGGGTGAGGGCGGGATCCTTCTCGAAGTACTTCTTGTATTCGCTCCACGTGGTCGCAGCGATGGTGCGCATTTCCCCGCGCGCCAACGCGGGCTTCAGCAAGTTGGCCGCGTCGTTCTGGCCGGCCGCGCCGCCGGCGCCAATCAGCGTATGCGCCTCGTCGATGAACATGATGATCGGCTTCGGGCTGGACTTGACCTCTTCGATCACGCCCTTCAATCGGTTCTCGAATTCGCCCTTCACCGATGCGCCGGCCTGCAACAGGCCAAGGTCCAGCGACATCAATTCAACCCCGTGCAGGATCGGCGGCACGTCGTCCTGGGCGATGCGCAGTGCCAGGCCTTCGACCACCGCGGTCTTGCCGACGCCGGCTTCGCCGGTGAGGATCGGGTTGTTCTGCCGGCGACGCGTGAGCACGTCGATCATCAGGCGGATTTCGGAGTCGCGGCCCAGCACCGGGTCGAGCTTGCCCTCGCGTGCGCGCTGGGTCAGGTTGATGCAGTACTGGTCCAGGTTCGGCGTGCGGCTGGGCTTGCCGCCGGCTGGCGCACTGCCGGGCGTGCCGGCATCGCCACTGATCGCGCCGCCGGCGTCGCCCAGCGCACGCGCATCGCGGGCTTCGCTGGAAGATTCGGTGAGTGCATGGAAATTCTTGGTCAGGGTTTCGAGGTTGATCTTTTCCAGCGAGCGCGCACTCACGCTGACCAGGCGGCGCAATTCGTTGTCGGCCAGCAATGCGACCAGCAGGTGACCACTGCGGACCTTCGCCTCGCCGAATTCGATCGAGGCCCAGCCCCAGCCGGATTCGAACAGTTTCGGGATCATCGCGGACAGGGCCGGCGTGCGCTGGTTGCCGGTCTTGAATCCGTCCAGGGCCTTGCCGAGTTCGCGCTCCAGGGCTTCCGGTGCGATCTCGAATTGCCGCAGGATGCGATGGATGTCGCTGTTCTCGACTTCCAGCAACTTGGCCAGCAGGTGTTCGACCTCGACCTCGTAATGGCCGCGCGACATGCAGAGACCGGCGGCGCCTTCCATCGCGCCGCGGCAGGTGGTGTTGAGTCGCGCGATCAGCGACCGAAGGTTCAGCGCCATGATTGGCCTCCCATTGCGGAAAAGTGGAATTCGCAGTCGTTTGCCGGCTCGGGGTCGCGACGACCACCCAGCCAGGTGTTCCAGCCCAGTTGCGGGCGGTCGTGGTCGCGCGCGCCCAGTCGCAGCGGCGGCACCTGGTCCGCACGCAGCGACAGGCGCACGCGGAGGTCGATGGCCAGGCCAGTGAGGAAGCGGGTGAGTTCGATGACATCGGCCAGCCGCGGGCCGCGCGGTAGCAAGGTGTTGAAGCGCGTGCGGTCGAGCGGGCCGATGGTCAACCGCAGCGTGGTCTGCCGGTCCCAGTAGCGCGTGCCGAGCACGCAGCCGTGGCCAAGCCGATGCGCATCGCGACCCAGTCGGGTGCGTGCGTCATCGGAGATCGTCTGCCAGGTGCCCAGGCAGCCCGCGGCCTCCACCGGTGCGCCGACCACTGCCGACACCACCTGCGCGATCGCGCGTTCGCCATGCGGGCGCTGTGCGACCAGGCCGGAGAAATACACCAGCGCCGCGCCGGGCAACTCGCGCGTCTTGGTGGCCACGCGCCGGTTCGGATGCAGCCGTGCCTGCAATGCCGGGGTGCCCAGCCCGACCACGTATTCCAGGTAGCGCAGCACCGAATTCTGGAAGCCGAACTGGCGGCCGATTTCAGGCCGGTGCTTGGCCCATGCCAACCAGAACAGCGAGACCAGCCGGTGGTTGAAAACGTCGAGGAATTCCTGCGCGCTGCGGTCGCGATGGGTCTTCCGTGCGATCAGCAATTCCGTGTACGTGCGCGGCAACACACCGGATGGACCAGTCAGGCCCATGAAGTTCACGCACATGCGCGTGTTGCTTTCGCTGACTTCGATCGAATGCAATTCGGATGGCGGAAAGGCGAGCGATGCCGGGGTGGTGAAGCGCAGCGGGCCGGGACGCGAACCGGTGCCGCGGCCGTCGAATCCGTTCGCCGAATACAGCAGCCGCACCGCCTGGAAGAAACCGAAACGGCCCGGCTCGGCGTGCAGTCGCTCGAGCGCGGGCTGCATCGGATCGATGCTGGCCACGTGATCGCGATGTGTCGGTGATCGGCCTGCGCTCTCGGTGCTCATACCAGCGGCAAACTCCCGCTGCGCGGCGCAAAGCGGACCAGCCAGTCCTCGCGCTGTTGGGTGCGCACGCTGAGCCTGGTGTAGGAATTGGCGGTGCAGTAGAGGCCGAAGAAACGGTCGAGCACGCAGGCCATCAGGTAGACGCCGGAACCGACGTACTGGTTCTCGTCGAATTCCAGTTCGATCTCGGTGCCGCGCACGAAGGCCTGGCGTGGTGCCTGGCCGACGCGCGTCGTGGAGGGCTTGCCGCCGACGCTGGTGATGCCGGCGATCTGCTTGCGCAGGGTGCCGGAGTCCCCGAAGTTGTAGAGGCTGAGGATTTCCAGCAAGGCCTCGCGGCCGCCATCGACGATCGACAGGTGGTTGAGCGACAGGTGCGAGATCAGTCGCCACTGGTTGGCCTGGCGCATCGGTGCGCGCCAGGTCGCACTGGGTTTCTTCAGCAGCCGCGCGCTGGCGATCACGCCGCCCTGTTCCAGTTGCAGCAGGCTCTCGTCGCCGCCGAACGGCAGCGCGGAAGGCAGATCGCGATTGGTGCAGGTCAGGCTGACCGACAGGGTTTCCACCGCCGGCGTGCGCGGGTTCATGTCGCGATCGACCAGGCTCAGCATCACATCGGAGCCGTCATCGTTCGGCAGCAACGAAGGCCGCCGCTGCTGGTACCAGTAGTGGCCGTTGCCGTCGTCGTGCAGGCCGTGCTGCACGGAGTAGGCCGGATAGAACTCCACCGAGTCGTTGCCGGTGGGCGTGCGGCTGAACTTGCGCACCCAATCCACCGAATAGACCTCCAGCCCCAGCGGGCGACGCACATCCGGCACCACCTGGTATTCGTGGCGCTCCTGCGACAGCCGGATCGGTTCGCCCTGCTGCTTGAACAGGTTGACGATGGGCGTGCAGAACAAGCGAAAGGTGTCCGCGGTGATGGTCTGCTCCAGTCGCTGCAGGCGCTCCGGGCGACCGAAGGCACCGAGTTCGATGGCGATCTCCATCGCGCCGTCGAAACGCGACAGGTCCAGGCCGGTCAGGTCGATGAACAGGAATTTCTCCGGCAGCACGAAGTATTCCTGGATCAATCGGTAGCCCAGGAACGACCGCGGGTCGTAGTCGAGCAGGGCGTCTTCTTCCTCGAAGCCGACCGGCTTCAGTGCCGATGCCGGCAGGCGCAGTGGCGGCACCTGCGGGGCATCGTCCGGCGCGCGCAGGGTGATGCTGGCGGTGGCGTTGAGCAGCAGTTCGTGCAGCGCGTGGACCAACGGGCTCTCGCCGTCCAGGTACAGGCGCAGGCGCTGGATCGGCAGCTTCGACAACGGCAGTTGCGCGGTGGGTTCGATGCGCAGGCGCAAGGTGGCGACGGTATCGGTGCGGGTCACCGCGAAGGCCGAGCGTTCCGCCGCTTCCAGGCGTGCATCGGCGATGCGGATCGGCCAGACCTCGACCGGATAGCCGGTGCGGTAGCGGATCGGCAGGCCCTGCACCGGGCGCGTCAGCAACTGGCTGTGCCGGGGTAGTTCCTGCATCGTGCTGATCTCGGCACCGGGCGCCAGCTGCAGCTGGGCGACCGACATCGACGGCACCGGCCGCAGGAAGTGCGGATACAGCACCGACAGCATCGCCTCGGTGATCTGCGGGAACTCGTCGTCGAGCTTCTTGTGGATGCGCGCGGTGAGGAACGAGAACGACTCGATCAGCCGCTCGACGTGCGGGTCTTCGCAGACCTCGCCCTCCATCTGCAGCCGCGAGGCGATCTTCGGATACTTGGAGGCGAACTCCTTCGACAACCGCCGCAGGTAGGTGAGTTCGTTCTCGTAATACGGCAGCAGCTCGTCGAGCATGGCGATCCCGCGGCATGAACCGGGAGGCGCGACATGCGCGACCGGTGACGCCACAGGCTAGATAGCCATCGGCAAGGCGGCCATTCGCCGGAAGGCCTATGCCCTCCGGGTCGCGCGGTGCGGCTACTGCGCGGGCAGCAATTCGTCCAAGATGGTGCCGTCGTCCTCGGCGCAGAATTCGTCGTCCGGCACCGCGCAGTCGCGCAGTATCTCCGTGCCACCGGCACTGCGGGTCTTGATGCCGCTAGCGGCCGCGCTGCCAGCCACCGACTTCGGCAGCAGCAGCCACATCCGCACCGGCTGATTGGTCGCCAGCGCCATCTTGCCTGCCTTGTCGCCGAAGCCCCAGAAGAAGTCGCCGCGCACGCTGCCGCGGATCGCGCCACCGGTGTCCTGGGCGAACACCAGCCGGCGCATCGGGCCCTTGTTGCCCGGCTGCATGCCGTCGATGAACACTGGCGCGCCCAGCGGCGTTGCACGCGGATCCACCGCCATCGAACGGCCCGCGCTGAGCGGCACACCGAGCGCGCCGATCGGGCCTTCCGGACCGTCGCCGATGCGGCGGAAGAACACGTAGCTGGGGTCGGGGATGCCGGTGCGCGGTACCGCGACGCCGCTGCCCACCGCCTGGCCCGCGGCCTTGCCGCCGCCCTTGCCCTCGAACTCGGACATGTCCATCTTCGGTCCATTGGCCGAGGCCGTCTTCGCCGACGCCTTGCCGGTCGATGCGGGCCTGGCATCGGCAGCGGTGGCCACGGTTACTTCTTCCTCCGGTGCCATGTAGCTTTCGTCTGCGACCGGTACCGTCAGCAGCGCCTGGATCATCGCCTCCACCTCGGACGACTGGACTTCGATCGCGACACTGCTGTCGAACTCCTGCTCGGTCGGGCGCTTGGACTTGGGACGCGGCTTCGGCTTGGCTTTCGCCTTGGCGACCGGGCGTGAACCACTGCTGGCACTGGCCGTGCCGCCACCCTGCAATGCGGCAACGATGCGCGCGACTTCGTCATCCACTGCGTCGCCGGACGTCTTCTTCTTTCCGCCGCGGGTCGCGCCGGGAACCTGGATCTCGCTTTCGGCCTCCGCGACCAGCGGCTGCTGCAGTGCGCGGGCCTTGATCGCCAGCAGGATCGCGTCGGAGTCGCCGCGGGTGGCGTTGGGCATGAACGGATGCCCGTTCTGCTCGGCGTAAGCCAAACGGATCAGGCCGCCATCCTTGAGCTGGATCTTGCCCGAGCCCTGGATCTGCATCGAATACAGCTTGAACGGATCCGCCACCCAGGCCAGCACCGGCGCATCGATGCCGTTGGCATCGATCGCCTGGCGGTTCGGGTAAGGCTTGATGGTGTTGCCGACCACGCGCACGCGGTAGCGCTTGTCGCGGTTGTTCGGCGAGGTGCCGACCAGATCGATCTTGTACTGGCGTGCGCCCGCTGCGCCGGCCTCGGCACCGACCATGCGGCCGTCAGCGATCTTCAGCCAGCGGCTGGACTGACCGGCCACGGTGCGCGAGTCGACCATGTACATGTCGTTCGGGATGCCGTAAATCGGGAACTTGTAGGCGCCCTGCTGCTGCAGCGAGCCGGAAATCAGCGGCTCGAAATAGCCGGTCAGCTTGCCGGTGGCGCTGCGCGTTGAGGTCAGCATCTGGTAGGCGTAGAACTCGTCGTGCATGAACTGGCGCAGGGCCTGGTCGTTGCGCGACAACTTGGCCAGCCGGGCACACAGCGGTGCCCACGCGCTGCGCCGTTTCATCGCCTTGCAGTTCGTGCTGAAGCTGGCGTAGGTCTCGTCGAAGCTCTCGTCATTCCAGCCCGGGATCTCGTCGAACAAGACCGGCACGTAGGCCGCGGTCTTGGTCGCGAAAGCGGGCCCCAGGTCGGGATTCACCGGTGCCTCGGGGGCGCTCTGCGCAGCGGCGAAGCTCGACAGGGCGATGCCCAGCGCGAGCAGCGGTGCGCGCATGCGTTGCAGGCGGGAAGTGTGTTCGGTGCGCTTCATGGCATGGCCTCGACGGCCACGAAAAAGGGCCGTACTCGATGCAGGCAGGCTGCGCCCGGCCCCCGGGCCGAACAATACGGCGTACGCACTATGGCCCGCGGTGGGGCGACGCTGATGCGGCTACAGGCCTTGCAGCTTGCGCGAGGCGACCACGGCCTCGACCCGGTTGCGCACATTGAGCGCGCGGAAGATCGCGGCCAGGTGGATCTTCACCGTGCCCTCGCTGATGCCCAGGTCGCGCGCGATCAGCTTGTTCGGCTTGCCTTGCGACAGCAGGCGCATGACGTCGATCTGGCGTTCGGTCAGCAGCCTGCGCAGGCCATCGATTGCTTGCGTCGGGTCAGGCGGCGGCGCAGCGGTCTCGGCGGGTTGCCAGCCTTGCGCTTGCGCGTTGGCCAGCAGCAGTGGCGGGATGTAGATGCCGCCCGCCAGTACCAAACGAATCGCCGACAGCATGACTTCGGGTGAATACGCCTTGGGAATGAAGCCGAGCACGCCGATTTCCATCAGCGAGCGCATCAGGTCCACGTCTTCGGAACCTGACAGCACGATCACCGGCAGCGCCGGCGCCTGCGCGCGCAGGCGACTGACGTGCTGGTGTCCCTGGGTGCCGGGCATGGTGATATCGACCAGCGCGAGATCGAGCGAATCGGCGTGAGTTGCCGTCATCCGGTCAAGCTCGTCCAGGTTCATCGCCACCACCGTCTCCACGGCGGGATCAAGCTCGGCCAGCTTGAGCTTCACCCCCTCGATGATCAGGCGGTGGTCGTCCGCTATGAGCACTTTCACTGCGGTACCTTCATGCGTTCCGTCCTCGTTGCGCGGTGTCGCGCACGACACAGGCGAACGCACGCGCGCTCGATGGCGTTTACCTTAGTCGCACGCGCAAGCTGCCAGCAAGCCATGCGCGCCGTTCCAACGGCATAGCTCCTACGGCATATGGTTGACGGTGGCGCGCACGCCGAAGAATGCTCGGCAGTGTGCGCCACGTCGGTGCAGCGAATACGAATGCCGATGACCGGGATGGCCCGCCAGCGCGATGCGTTCCTGCCTGCCCATGCGCCGGCGCGTTGGCTGCTGGCGACATTGCTGATGCCGGCGCTGGCGCATGGGCAATCCGGCGCGAGTGCACTACCGCAGCCGGATGCGCCGGCGGCCGCGACCCGCGGCGTGTCCGCCAATGCCGCGCGCGAAGCCGCATCCGCGCAACTCGAACAAGTGCGTCCCGTCGCGAACGCGCCGCTCGATCCCTCGTTGCCGGGACAGCCGCAGGCACCACCGGTGATGGCCGCCGATGCGGTTCCTGCAAAGCCCGTCGATGTCGATGCCGCCGCTGCGGACAGCGCAGCCACCGCAGCGTCCCCACCCCAGCGTGGTGTGATTTTCCGGATCACCCCGCCCGCGGTTGCGCTGTTGCCGGCGGAAGCCGGGCAGTCGACCACGCCCGGCCCCGGCCAGTCCGCATCATCGGCCACTCCCGCAACGAGCGTGCCACCGCCGCGCCCCAGCTACCTGCTGGGCACGATCCATTTCGGCACGCCGGAAGAACAGGGCATCGACTACGCCAAGCTCGAACAACTGCTGGGCGAGACCGAAACCTTCGTCAATGAAGCCAATCTCGATGAAGCCTGGAAGTCCGAGTACGACGGCTATCGCTGGTTGCCGGTGGAGACGCCGCTGGAAGCGATGATCGGCAAGGAGGCGATCACCCTGGCGAATGCCCTGCTGCCGCAGGTACGCCCGCAGGATCTGCAGCGGATGAAACCGTGGTCGGTGCTGGCGCTGCTGGAGGCGCGCGGCGAGAGCGGTGGTGAAGCGACCATGGATGCGCGCCTGCAACGCATGGCCAGCGGCGCGGGCAAGCGACTGGCGCACCTGGAGACATTGGAGCAACAGCTGCAGGCGCTCGATTGCGTGCCCGCGCAGGAGCATTCGATGGTGCTGGCCGAGCGGTTGCGCACGTCATGGATCCTGCGCATCGAATCGGCGGAAGCGATGGCCTTCTATCGCAGCCGCAATCTGGACGCCTGGCTGGCCAGCATCGACCGCATGGAAGGACTGGGCGAACAGGCCAAGGCGATCGAGCAGCGCTCGCGCTATTGCCTGCTGGAAGAACGCAACGCGCGCTGGATCGGGCCATTGGAAACGTTGTTCCAGGACGGGCCGAGCCTGGTCGCGGTGGGTGCGGTGCACCTGGTCGGCAACGATGGCCTGCTGGCGGCATTGCGCCGCGACGGGTACACAGTGGAGGCGCTGCCGTGGTGAGCGGGTTTTCGCGTTATCGCGAAAGTGGTGTCGGGCAAGGCAAACAGGAGCAAGCGGAATGGCATTCGGCATGAACGGTGATCGGCAGGTGCATTGGGGCAGGGGGCCTTCCTCAGTCCGCAACACCTGCAGGCACAGGATGCGTGGGATCAGGCGTGCCGGCATGCGCTGCACCTGCGACTGACGCCGTTCCCGTGGGGCTATGAAGCGCTGCGCGTGCGCGAGGATGCGTTGGGCAGCGGCGTGGTCGATGTCGAGCATTTCTCGCTGGTCACCCGCACCGGCGAACGCCTGGTCGGCGGTTCGGTGGAGACCGCCGGCGGCAACACCCGCGTGCCTCAGCGCAACATCGCCGAGCTGCGCATGGCCGGCAACGATCCGATCCCGGTGTGGCTGGTGTTCAACCGCGAGCGTGCGATCCAGGGGCTGTCGCAGCGCGAATCCGAGCGCCTGCTGGCGCGGTATGCGCTGGCCACCGATACCCTCGCCGATCCGTTCGATCCGCAGGCTCCCGAGGCCGATGTCGATTTCCTGCTGTACCAGCCCAACATCGTGACCGGGCTGGACGAGAACGCCGAGGCCATCGTGCGGTCTTCGGACAGCTACAAGTTCGCCGAGCTGCTGCCGGCCGGGCCGGGAAAGTTCAAGTTGTCGCACGACTACATCCCACCGACCACCGCGATCGCCGCCTCGCACAACCTGTTGCGCTGGACGCGTGCACTGCGCGACCTGCTGGTCTCGCGCGGGCAGGACTTCGCCTCGGTCAAGCGCCAGCGCGGCATCCGCGCGGCATCGACCAGCGCGCAGGAAGTGATGCGCGTGGTGATGATGCAGACCTTCGGCCGCCACATCCCGCTGTTCCAGGAACATGCGCGGCTCAGCAGCGTATCCGCGTATGCGATGTACCAGGACCTGCGGCAACTGGTCGCGGAATTCTCGGTGTTCTCCGAGGACATCGGTTACTTCGGCGAGCTTGCCAACAAGCCGCGCGAAACCGAACTGCCGGACTACGACCACGAAGACCTGCGGCGCTGTTTCCGGATCGGCTTCGATCGTGCCGAGGTGCTGATCAAGGCACTGACGGTCGGTGCCGAGGTCGGCATCACGCTCGCTCACGATGGCCGCTTCTATCGCGCCGACCTGCCGGCCAACCTGTTCGAGAACGACAAGACCCGCTTCTACCTGGCCTTCGAGTCGGAGCAGAAGGGCGCTGAACTCTTCGCGCGGCTGTCGCGCACCGGCAAGATCGCCTCTATGGACGAGATGCCGCGGCTGCTGTCGGCGGCGCTGTTCGGCCTGAAGATCGACCTGTTGCCGGTGCCGCCGGAAGAGTTGCCGCAGAAGAGCCCGAACACCACGTACTTCCTGGTCGACACCACCCATCCCTTCTGGCAGATGATCAAGAACGGCCGCAACATCGCGGTGTTCTCCGACCTCCCCGCCGATTCGACCGTAATCAAGCTGTTCCCGGTCGCGACCCAAGACTGACGGCAGGACTGAACGCATGGCCCGACTCCTGCACCACTTCACCCCGTTGTTCTCGTACGGCCTGGCGCTGGACGAGAAGGTCAGCGCCAGCCAGGCCAGCGAACCGGCACCCGCGGTCATTGCGCGCGCGCGCGAGTTGATCGATCGCGCCAAGGCAGCGTCCTTGGCGGACGGCAAGCGGCCGGAACAGGTCGATGGCGCGGCATTCGCGGTGGTGGCGTGGATCGACGAGATCATGGCCCGCAACCCGACGTGGCTGGTCAGCGGCACGCCGCCGCTGCAGGTGGCGATGTTCAATACCAACAACGCCGGCAACGAGTTCTTCCACCACCTGTCCGCGCTCAAGCAGGACCAGGATGAAGTACGCGAGGTCTATTACCACGCGATCCTGTGCGGCTTCGTCGGCCAGTACTACTACGAGAACGGCGACACCGGCGAGCTGGGCAAGCTCAAGGAACTGCACGGTCGCCAGTTGCCGGTCGCGCCGGCGCCGATCCACACCCTGCGCGAAGAGAAGATCACCCCGCAGCCGTATGGCGTTGCGGACCCTTCCGGTCCCAGGTATCCCCGCCAGTGGGACCGCACCCTGCTGCGCATCGGCGCGCTGATCGCGTTGCTGATCCCGGTCGGTTACCTGATCTACATCCTCATCGCCCAGCCCAAGCCGACCATCGAGGCGCCGGTGCAGCAGGCGCTGGCCGGTTTCCCGTGCTCCGACCTCAATGCCACGGTGGACGAGGACAAGGGCACGGTGAAGATCGGCGGCTACGTCTCGCGTGCGGACGACATCACCGGCGTCAAGCAGCGCATCAGTGCGCTGGAGGGCGTGAAGTCCACCGACGTGCAGGTGCAGCTGCGGATCTGGCCGCATTGCGAAGTGGTGAAGATCCTGGAGCCGTTCCAGGCCCGCAACAGCGACTCCGGCTACGGCCTGACGGTCACGCCCAGCACCGGCCATTCGGATCGCTTCATCGAAGGCGAGAAGGTCACCATCAAGGTCACCCAGCCGAACTACGACGGCTACCTGTACGTGGACTACTACTTCGTCGACGGCAACATGGCGCACATCTTCCCGCACCCGAACGAGCCGGAGAGCGGACGCCTGGTGAAGGCCGGCGAAACCCTGGTGATCGGCAACACGCCGGAAGGCTGGGAAGTGGGCGCGCCGTTCGGCCAGGAGCTGATCACCGTGATCAGCTCGCCCACGCCGCTGTACGAGGGCGCGCTGCCGACCTTCGACAAGGCCGAGGACTACCTGCCCAAGCTGCGGCAGATGGTCGATGCCAACCGGGGCAACACCAAACTCGTCGCCACCTACCTGTTCATGCAGACGGAGCCCGCACGATGAATCCGCTGGACCTCGTGGAACGTCTGTTCTCGACCGTCAGTTCGGTGTTCTACCGGATCGGCTATCTGTACGAGAGAGGCTCCGACACCGCCAAGAAGCCATGGCTGCGGCGGATCGTGGTCACCCTGGTCCTGCTGGTGGTGGTCATCGGCCTGGTGTTCCTGGGCCTGGCGCTGATCCCGATGGTGCCGATGCGCTTCTGGCAGGTGCTGGCGATCTGCCTGGTCGCGTTGGTGGTGCTGTGGTGGTTCACCGCCGGCCAGCGCAAGGCCTCGTTGAAGGGGCGCACGCGCAAGCGCATCGGCGACCTCGGCCCCGGCAACGCCGACGACGAGAAAGCACCGGTGGAGCGCATGACCGCGGCGATCGCCGAAGCCAAGCGGACCATTGCGCGGTCGCCGGAGATCGAGAAGGGCCGCAACCCGCTGTACCGGATCCCGTGGATGCTGTTCGTCGGCGATCAGGCGGCGGACGTGCTCGGCGTGCTGCGCGCCGGCAGCGAGGTCTCGCCGTTCCCGGCATCGGACAAGCCGGCGATGGACGCGGACGATGTCTGGCGCTGGTGGTTCCACAAATCGATGATCGCCATCGAGATGCATCCGAGGGTGGTCGCCGATGCCGGCGCGCGGCTGGATCGCGGCCTGTGGTACCAGGCGCTGATGCAGCTCGCCAGCGAGCGCGAGAAGCTGCCGTTGAACGGCATCGTGGTGACGGTGGCGGCGCAGACCCTGATCGGCCCGGCCGACAAGCTCAAGGAGACTGCGACCCGCCTGCGTCGGTTGGTGGACGAGGCGATGGAGCACCTGCAGGTGCAGATGCCGGTGTATTTCGTGGTCAGCGGGCTGGACCGCCTGCCGGGCTACGCGCAGATGCGCGCCACCTTGCCGGCGGAAGCCTTTGCGCAAGCACTGGGCCATCGTTTCGCCGAGGACGAAGTGGTGAGTGCGGCCAGCAGCGGGCGCATCGCCGACGTCATGAAACCCATCGAGGAGCGCCTGCACGCCTTGCGCATGACCGCGTTGCGCGCGCAGCACACGCCGCAGGCCAGGCGCGCGGTGTTCGAGTTCATCGAGGCGCTGCGCCAGGCCGGGCAGGGGCTCAACCTGTTCGTCGGCCTGATGCTGGAAGACAATCCGTTCCAGCGCACGCCGCGCTGGCGTGGCCTGTATTTCGCCGGTGGTGCCGATGCGAACAACCGTGGCGGTGCCTTCGTCGCCGACCTGTTCACCCGCTTCCTGCCCAGCGACCAGTCGCTGGCCGGCGCCAGCTTCAAGGGCAATGCCGGGCGGATGGCGATTGCCGGCGTCGGCGTGCTGGCGATGCTGGGCCTGTCGGCGTCGATCGCGTACGGCTTGTCGTCTGCGCGTCGTGACGACACCACCCTGCTGGCGCAGACCCGCAGCGCCTGCGCCGAAGTGGCGGACCGCACCTCCAACGGCCGCATCACCTGGGTCGCCGGTTGCGGACGCACGGTGGAGGCGCTGGATGCCGCGGCCAGCGAGAGCCTGCTGAGCTTCGGCATCCGCCGTGCCGACGCCGATATCGAGACGCTTCGGCAGCGCGTGATCGACGACTTCAACAACCTGATCCTCGCGCCCGAAGACCAGATGCTGGCGACCGATATCGAACAGCGTCGCGCCGGCATCGAGCATGCGCTGGCGATCACCCAGCGCCTGCGGCTGCTCGACGACTGTCGCGACGGCAACGACGACTGCCGCAAGCGCGAGTTGCCGAACAACGTCAGCTTCGACGCGCGCTCGCGGCTGTTCGCGCCGTTCGTCAGTCCCGACCACGACACGAGGCGGGACCGCGACAACGCCGACGCCCTGTTCGCCACCTACCTGGGCTACCTGCGCTGGCAAAAAAAAAACGTCCTTGACGCAGAGCGCGAACGCCTCGAAGGCCTGCTGACCAAACTGCTGGCCAACTACACCCCGCGAGCTGCCGACCTGCAGAAGTGGGCGGACTCGCGCGGCCAGGCACTGGACCTGGCCACGTTCTGGTTGCCCGAGGGCGCAGTGGTGGGCACCGAGGGCGGGGAAACGATCGGAATCTCGCGCGCCTACACCCGCGATGCCTGGGAAGGCATCGTCGAGCCACTGCTGGTCACCCTGAAGGCGCAGGCACCGGCACAGCAGGCGCGCGTCGACGACCTGCGCACCAGCTACTTCCGCGACTACTTCGCCAACTGGGCCAGGTTCCAGTCGCGTTTCCAGGACGGCATCGGCCTGTGGCGAGGTCGTTACGGCGACCTGCAGGCGCGCGCGGCCGGCCACCAGAATCCGTACGCGCTTTTTTTTCAGTCCGCCCAGCGCAACCTGCATGAACTGCCGCTCGACTGGCCGTTCTCGTCGCGCTGGGCGGCTACGTGGGCGCGGATGAAGAGCGACTGGATGTCGTCGTGGCGGCCATTCGGCCGCTTCGTGGCGGACTCCTTCAAATTCGGTGGCGAGAAGGTCACCCCGCCGGTGTGGCTGCTGGCGATGCACGACACCGAAACCCGGGTGCTCGCGCCTGCGCAATCCGAGTACGCCCGCGCCTACCTGCGCCTGCAGGCCGAAGGCTCTGGCGAAGATGTCTACCAGCTGGCCTCCGATCTGTTCGCCAGCAAGGGCAAGGCGGACAAGCCGCCGGCTTCGGAATACACGGCGATGCTCGACGCCGTCGACAAGCCAGGTGAGAAGTTCGCCACCTCGTTCAAGGGCAACGACCTCGGCGCATGGTCGGTGGTGCAGGGGCCGGCCCGCCTGGTGCTGTTCCTGACCGTGCACCGCGCCGGCGAATACGTGCAGGAACGCTGGCGCGACAGCGTGGTCAAGCCGCTGACGGCGTTGCCGCAGGAACAGCAGATCGAGGCGCTGTATGGCGAGCAGGGCAAGTTGGGTGCGTTCGTCAACGATTGGCTCAAGCCGTTCATCACCGAGAAGGAGCGGCTGCCGGTGAAGGTGGGCGGGGTGGCGATGCCGCTGACGCCCGGCTACCAGAACATGGTCGCGGCGCAGCGCAAATTCCTGCCGGTGCTCGACAACGGCCCGCCGTTCCTCGCGGGCAGTTTCACCCTGACCCAGCCGAGCCAGCTGGGCTCGCTGGACGAGGGTGATGGCGGCACGGTGTTCGAGGTCGAATGCCGCGAGCGCGTGTATCGCGCCAGTTCCGCCGGTGAATCGCTGGCCGATGCCACCGCCCAGGTGTTCTGGTCTGCGGGCAGCTGCCTGCAGGCGCGCGTCCGCCTCAGCATCGCCGCACCGCCTGCGGAAGACGCCGAGGCCGTGCAGGAGTTCGATCCCGCCACCAGCCAGATGGTCGATGCCGCGCCGGCCGGTGAGCCGATCAGCCTCACCCGCATCTACAGCGGGCCGGAAGGCTTCGCCAAGCTGATCGAGGAGTTCGCCGGCGGCTCGCGTGCCTTCGCGGTGGAGGATTTCCGCGAAAGCTACAGCCCTGCGCAATGGTCCGAAGTGCGCCAGCGCCTGGCCGAGGCGAAGTTCCGCAGCGCCCGCGTGTTCCTGCAGGTCGAACTGTCGGATCAGATGAAGCAATACCTCGGCGCCAGCACCGCGCGTGCCGAAGTCCCGAGCGTGATCCTCGAATAACCCCGCCATCCGGAGCCTGTCATGCCGATCGACGTCAACGAACTCCTCGCCCCGATCCCGGGCAGCGACCCGGCGGGCAGCGATGCCAGCTTCTCCGACCAGTTCGACCGCATCCGCGAAGCGCGCCGCGCGGACGATCCCAACCTTGCGCAGGGCGAATGGCAGACTGAACTCAAGGTCGCCGACTGGCGCGAGGCGCAGAGCCTGTCCGAAGACATCCTGTTGCGCACCAGCAAGGACTTGCAGGCGGCGGTGTGGCTGGCCGAGGCGGCGATCTCCCGCGACGGGTTGGAAGGCGCGCGGGACAGCTTCGCGCTGCTGGCCGGTTTGCTGGAGACCTACTGGGAGGGCCTGTATCCACGCGCCGATGACGGCGACCTGGAAGAGCGCGCTGGGAAGCTCGCCTGGTTCGCAACGTATGGCGCACGCGCACTGCAGGCCTTGCGGCTGAACGACGATCCGCAGGCACCGCTGACCCTGGCTGGCTGGATCGATTCCCGCGAAGTCGACAACCTCGGCCGGCAAAATGCCGAGGCCTATCAGGCGGCGCTGGACGAAGGTCGCATCAACGGTGAAGCCTACGACGCGCGGATGCTGGCCACGCCGGAAGCCATGTTGATGGAGCGGCTGGTCCAGGTGCAGGCAGCGCGTGATGCGTTCACCCGTTTCAGCACGACCTCGGACGCCAAACTCGGCCGCGACGCCCCCAACCTGGCACCGATCGACGACGGTCTCAAGAAGATCCAGCAGGTCTATTCGAAGGTCGCGACCGCCAAGGGCATCGGCGGTGCCGCGGTGGTCGCCGACGACGGCAGTGCCGTGCAGGCTAGCGCTGGCGGTGGCGCGACCGTGGCCGCAACGGGTGGGGGTGTCGCGCTGGACTTGGGTGGTGGCAGCCTGGCCTCGAAGGAAGCCGCGCTGCGCGCGCTGGGTGAAATCGCCGGATTCTTCCGCCGTACCGAGCCGCACAGCCCGGTCGCCTATCTGCTGGAGCGCGCGGTCCTTTGGGCCAACATGCCGCTGGAGCAGTTCCTGGCCGAATTGATCCGCGATGAAGGCACCCTGTCCTCGATCCGCGAGCGGGTCGGCCTGCCGCCGTCGTACTGACATGGGCACTGCACGCATTCCCACCCGGGCTGCGGCCACGTCGAACGGCATATGCCCAATTCTGGCCGTCCGACGGATGTTTCGCTCGCGACCCGCTTTCTAGACTTCTTTGCACAATCCGGGACACGTCCGAGTCAATCGCGAACGTCCCGGCCACAACAGCCGCACCACCACACCGCGCACGGGGAACGTCATGGCCAAGAAGGAAAGCACCCAACACAAGCTCGATCGGGTTCGCGCGCCGCGCGTGCAGCTCACCTACGACGTCGAAGTGGGCGATGCGATCGAGAAGAAGGAACTGCCGTTCGTGGCGGGCGTGGTCGGCAACTTCACCGGCCAGCCGGCCGAGCCGCTGGCCAAGCTGAAGGACCGCAAGTTCGTCAACGTCGACAAGGACAACTACGACGACGTACTCAAGGGCATGAAGCCGCGCGTGCAGATGCAGGTCGACAACAAGCTGGCCGATGACGGCTCCAAGCTCGGCGTGGAACTGACCTTCCGCAGCTTGGAGGATTTCTCGCCGGAGCGCGTGGCCAACCAGATCGAGCCGCTGCGCAAGCTGCTCGAGGCGCGGCAGAAGCTCGCTGATCTGCGCAACAAGGCGGCCGGCAACGACAAGTTCGAGGACTTGTTGAACGACGTCCTGCAGAACACCGACAAGATCGCCCAGCTATCCCGCGAAGTCGGCGGCAAGTCCGAGGAATAAGCGCCCCGTCGGCAGCACAGTTGCTGTCGTCGTTCCAATACGCCCAGACCACACGAGCAGAGACCTCATGGCCAATACCGAAACCCAGGCGGCGGGCGCCGCAGCAGCAGAAGCAGCCGATGGCGGCCTGCTCGACCAGATCCTCACCCAGAGCAAGATCGCCCGTTCCGACACCGAGCGCACCCGCGCCCGCGACCTCATCGCCGAACTCATCTCGCAGGTCAGCGACGGTGCGATGGTGGTGTCCAAGGACGCCATCGGCGCGCTGGATGCGCGCATCGCCGAGATCGACCGCGTGCTCTCCGAGCAGCTGTCCTCGGTCATGCATGCGCCGGAGTTCCAGCAGCTGGAAGGCAGCTGGCGCGGCCTGAAATACCTGGTCGACAACTCCGAGACCAGCACCAACCTGAAGATCAAGGTCTTCAACACGACCAAGAAGGAACTGGTCAAGGATTTCAAGAGCGCGTCCGACTTCGACCAGAGCACCCTGTTCAAGAAGCTCTACGAAGAAGAGTACGGCACCTTCGGCGGTGCGCCGTTCGCGACCCTGATCGGCGACTTCGAGTTCGGCCGCCATCCGGAAGACATGTACCTGGTCGAGGAAATCTCGCACGTCTGTGCCGCGGCGCACGCACCGTTCCTCAGTGCCGCGTCACCGGAGCTGCTCGGCTTCGATGATTTCACCGAGCTGTCCGGCCCACGCGACCTGGCCAAGATCTTCGACACCGTCGAATACGCGAAGTGGAAGAGTTTCCGTGCGTCAGAGGACTCGCGCTACGTCGGCCTGGCCATGCCGCACGTGCTGGGGCGCCTGCCGTACGGCCCGGACACCGATCCGGTCGAGGCGTTCAACTTCGTCGAGCGCACCGACGGCACCGACCACAACAAGTACCTGTGGATGAATGCCGCCTACGCACTGGGCACCAAGGTCACCGACGCGTTCGCCAAGTACGGCTGGTGCGCGGCGATCCGCGGCGTCGAGGGCGGTGGTTTGGTCGAGGGCCTGCCGACCCATACCTTCGCCACAGACGACGGCGAAGTCGCGCTCAAGTGCCCGACCGAGCTGGCGATCACCGATCGTCGCGAGAAGGAACTCGCCGACCTCGGCCTGATCCCGCTGGTCCACTGCAAGGGCACCGACTACGCGGCGTTTTTCTCGACCCAGTCGACGCAGAAGGCCAAGGAGTACAACACCGACGCGGCCAACGCCAACGCGCGCCTGTCCTCGCAGCTGCAGTACATCTTCGCAGTCAGCCGCATCGCGCATTACCTGAAGTCGATGATGCGCGACAAGATCGGCAGCTTCGCCAGCAAGTCCAGTGTCGAGTTGTTCCTGAACAACTGGATCTCGCAGTACGTGCTGCTGGACGACAACGCCTCGCAGGAAGCGAAGGCCCAGTACCCGCTGCGCGAGGCGCGCATCGAGGTGACCGAGGTTCCCGGCAAGCCGGGCGCGTTCAAGTCGGTTGCCTTCCTGCGCCCGCACTACCAGTTGGACGAACTCAGCGTCTCGTTGCGCCTCGTCGCCGAGTTGCCGAAGTCCGCCCGCTAAACCGCATTCCCTTTCCAACCTCTGAGGAGATACCACCATGGCATCCGATTACCTGCTCGAGCTCGACGGCATCAAGGGCGAATCGCTCGACGAAAAGCATAAGGACAAGATCGAGATCGACTCGTTCAGCTGGGGCGTGTCGAACGACGGCAACATGGGCCGCGGCGGCGGCGGCGGCACCGGCAAGGCCAACTTCCAGGATCTGCATTTCACCAAGCAGACCGACAAGTCCAGCGCCCTGCTGGTGAAGTCGGCGGCCAGCGGCGACCACATCAAGAAGGCGGTGCTGACCGCGCGCAAGGCCGGCGGCAAGGCGGGCCAGGTCGATTACCTGATCATCACCATGGAAGACGTGATGGTGAGTTCGTTCCAGACTGGCGGCAACGCGGGCAGTTCATCCATCCCGGTCGACCAGTTCGCCCTGAATTACACCAAGATCAAGTACGAGTACAAGCCGCAGAAGGCTGATGGCAGCCTGGAAGGCGCGGTGATGGCCCAGTACGATCGCGCGCTGAACAAGGCGACCTGATCCCTCCGTTCGTGAGACAGGCCCGCCGCGCAATACGCGGCGGGCCATTTTCGTTGCGGGATCGCGGCTGAAGCGGGGCCTGTTGCATGCGTGGATTGATGGATCGCTTGGTCGACGTGGCATTGCCGGAAGACGGCGGGCGGCGGGTCTCCGTCACCGATATGCGCAACAGCGTGTCGCGTGATCTGGAAAACCTGCTGAACACGCGCTCCGAGGGCGCGCGCCTGATCAGCGACAGCTTCAAGGAGTGCAGGGGGTCCTCGCTGACCTACGGGATCCTGGATTTTTCCTCCTACAGCCTGCTCAGCCCGCATGACCGCGACCGCATCCGGCGCTCGCTGGAACAGTCGATTTCCCTGCATGAAGGCCGGCTCACGCGCATTCGCGTGACCCTGGAACCGCAGCGCGATCTCGACCGCGCCTTGCGCTTCCGCGTGGACGCGCTGATGGAACTGGGGCCGGAGAACGAGAAAGTGCAGTTCGACGCCGTGCTGCAGTTGAACACCCAGACTTACATGGTCCGCTGAGCGCGGTACGCACGCATCAACCGGTTTCCAGCAGGCCCATGCGTGCGGTTTGCAACAGCCCTGCCTCCAGTTGCCCGGCCAGTGCCTGGCGCCACCACGCCGGGTCGTGCGGATGTGGCTTGTCTTCGCCATTGCCGTCGGCGTCATCGGCCGGCAATGCAGCCATGCGTTCGGCCAGGTCATGCAGCAGTTGTTCGCGGTCGCGCCGGCCGTCCAGCAAGCGGATCAATTCCAGTGCGAGCCGGCTGTCGATGCGGATCATCGATGGGCGCAGGCTGGTGACCAGATCGGAACCGGCATCCACCTGCATCCGCGCAAGCGCGTTGGCCTTCGGCTTGGGGCCTGCTTCGGTGGCGAACGTGGGCGGGTCGCAATGCAATGTCAGCAGACCCAGCCCGAACGCGGCCGTCCATGCATCCGCAAGCACCGCAGCATCTTCCTGGACGCCGGCCTGGCTGAGGCTGGCATCGCGTGCGCCTGCCAACACCTGCTCGAAGGCGAGCGCCGCCGGGAACGCATTACCGACCATCGCCAGTGCGGCCTTGATGACGGGGTGGTCGGTGGCGAGCATCGCGCCATCGCCGCTGTGGAAGCGTGCGGCCACGCCTTCGGCGAGATCGATCGCATTGCCATCGGCGTCATCGGTGCGCAGGTGCCCGACCGCGAACAGCCCGCGCGCCATCGATGGATCCGCGGTGTCCAGCATCGGCGCATCGGCGTGGCAGAGCAGGGTTTGCCGGAACCGACGTCCTTTCAGGTAATCCAGGTATTGCTCGCGTTGCAGGCGATCGCCGCCAGCGCGTTGCGCCAGGCGTTCACGGGCATCCTCGGTCAGACCTGCATCGCTGATTTCGTGGTAATCGGCTTCGCCGAGATAGCGGAGTTGCTGGTGGCTGGCGCGGCTGGCGAAGTCGGTGATCGAAAACGGCTGATTGGTGTAGGCCAGGTCGTCATGGAACAGCACCGAGGTCTCGGTGCGCCGCAGCAAGTCCCGGGCTTCGCTGCGGACCGCATCGCCATAGACCTGTGAACCGGCGACGTCGCTCTCCAGGCTGGCCAGCAGGTCGCGCGCCGCGGTGATCCGTTCGCGCGGGTCGTCGATGTCGCACGTGTGATGTCGCAGCATGTCCCACATCAGCCGGCGCAGGTGGCAACCGGGCAGCGCGTTGTAGCTGACATAAGCGATGCCGGCAGGCGACAGCGCCTGCCGGCACAACGCCAGCAGGCGATCGCGAACGACATCCGGCACCCACGAGAAGAACCCGTGGGCCACGATGTAGTCGTATGGATCCGGGCCCGGATCCCAGGTCATCAAGTCGGCCGCGACCAGCGTCAGGTTCTCCAGGCCAAGTCTGCGTCGCGTTGCTTCGCCACGCGTGATCGCCGCCTGCGACAGATCCACGCCGACGAATCGGCTGTGCGGATACGCCATCGCCAGCGTCAGCAGTTGCAGGCCGTCGCCGCAGCCGACTTCCAGGAGGTGGCAGGCCCGCGGCGAGGCGGCACTGATCCCGTGCAGCCGCGCGATCGCCGCCAGCCGTGATGGATGCGCCTGCGGATGTACGTGCGAGGGATATTCGAGGACATCGTAGGCAAAGCCGTCGCTCATTCTTCCGACTCCATGGGCATGACTCGCGATGCCAGCACCGTGGCCAGCATCGCCTCGCGCAGGCGCGGTGGGGACACCGGCTTGAACAGCACAGGGATGCGGTTGGCGGCGATCTCGCCGATCCGGTCCGGGCGGGTTTCGCCGGTCACCAGCAGGCGCGCGAAGGGCGGGCGCTGCGGATCGGCATCGTAGTGGCGGGCCAGTGCGCGCAGCACGTCCAGACCGCTGCGGCCCTCACGCAGGCGCAGGTCGCTGATCACCAGGTCGGGCGGCAGCGGCCAGCCGACCACGGCGTCGACCGCGTTGGCTTCGCTGTCGGCGATGCGGATCTCGCAGCCCCATTCCTGCAGCAAGGCGCGCAGGCCTTCGAGGATGCTGGCTTCGTCGTCCACCACCAGCACCCGCAGGCCGCTGATGTCGAGCGGCATGTCCATCGGTTCCTCACCCGCGCCGGCACCGGTCTGGCTCTGGTCCAGCACGACCGAGACCAGCGTTCCGCGCCGCAGCTTGGACGCCAGGCGCACCTCGCAGCCCACCAGTTCGGCCAACCTGCGCACGGTCGCAAGCCCGAGTCCCAGGCCGCGCTTGCGCTCGCCACCATCGTCGCCACAGGCGCTGACCTGGTAGAACTCGTCGAATACCTGCGACTGGTGCTCGGGTGCGATGCCGGTGCCGGTGTCCCAGACATCGATGCGCAGGCGGCCGTCGTCCTGGTGGCGCACGCCGACCAGCACGCCGCCCTCGTCGGTGTAGCGCAGCGCGTTGCTGACCAGGTTGTTGAGGATGCGCGCCAGCATGGTGCGGTCGGTGCGCACCCAGGCGTCGGTCTTGCGCACGATCAGGCGCAGGCCGCGCGACTCGGCGAGGATGCGGAAATTGCGGCTGACTTCGTCGAACACGTCATCCAGGCGCACGTCGCCGATCGCCGCATGCATGACCCCGGCCTCGAGCCGCGACAGGTCCAGCAGTTCGGAAAACAACTGGTCGAGCGAGGACACGCATTCCTCGATATGCATCACCCGGGTCAGCTTGTCCGGATCAGTCTCGCCGGCGCGCAGCGCGGACGAGAACAGGGTGAGCGCATACAGCGGCTGGCGCAGGTCGTGGCTGGCGGCAGCGAGGAAGCGCGCACGCGACTGGCTGGCGGCCTCCAGCCGGGTGTTCTTGTCTGCCAGTTCGATCGCGGTGCGGCCGAGTTCGCTCTGCATGCGGTTGCGCGCATCGGCCAGCGCCTGCGAGGCATCGTTGACGCCACGCTGCAGGCGGCCGAGCAGGGCGTCGTCATCGACCTGCAGGCGGACCTGTTCGCCTCGGCCCAGGCTCTCGATGGCGTCGGTCAGGGTCATCACCGGTCGCGAGGCGCGCGCGGCGATGCTCCAGCCGATCGCGGCCACGACCGCCAAGGCGAGCAGCAACAGCACCGCGATGCGCCACAGGATGGACATCAGCGTCGGGCCGTCACCGGGCAAGGCGAGCTTGGCCGCGTATGCCAGCAGGCCGAACGCCACGAGTACCGCCAGCGATAGCGGAATGACGACGCGCATCGCCCACAGCCGCAGCAACGCCGAGCGGTCATGCGGCGTCGAGGACAGCGATCGTGCTTCGGGGGATTCCGACATGCATCCATCCGGCAGGGGATGCCTGTGCAAACGCAGAACCGCGCCGGGGATGGACATCGAAGGCCGCATGGCTGCCTGCAGCGCCCACGAAAAAACCGCCTCTCGGCGGTTTTCTCGTAAGTCCTTGTTTCTGTTGGTCGGGGAGACAGGATTCGAACCTGCGACCTCTACGTCCCGAACGAGAATGGGCACCCTTTCAGAACAACGAGGTACAGCCTAAGCCGTTGATTTATCGTCCCATTGAGTCCCGCTGTGTTTAACGAGGTGGTACTTTTAACGGAACAGGTAAAGAACGGGGCAGGCGATGCCGCAGAACGCGCGGGAAACGCTCACGAAGCGCGATGTCGAGAACGCGAAGCCACGGGCCACCGTCTACACGCTCCGCGACAACAAGCCGGGCGGCCTAATCCTGAGGATCCGTCCCAGCGGGCGCAAGTCGTGGGCGGTGGTATGGGGCGGGAAGGGCCAAGCTCGCAATATCGGCGACTACCCCGTGATGACGTTGGAGGGTGCGCGGCAGGCTGCAATGCGGCTACTGGGTGAGATTGCCGAGCATGGCGCACCCGTAGCCGGCGGCAAGCGGCTGGCGGGCACGTTCGGCGACTACATGGCGAACCACTACGGCCCCCACGTCGAAGCCACGCACAAGCAAGGCAAGGCGACCGTGGCGGCGATCAAGTCCACGTTCGGCGACTGGTGGAACCGGAAGCTGGGCAAGATCACGTTGGCCGATTGGGACGCGGTGAAGGCTGCGAGGCTCAACGGCGGCACGATGCCGGCGACCGTCAATCGCGACCTGGACAGGATCAAGGCGGCATTCGGGCAGGCGGTCGATTGGGCGATCCTGCCGGCTAACCCGCTGGCGAAGGCGAAGCGGATCAAGCGCGAGGTTGAGTCCCGCGTTCGCTTCCTGACACCCGCTGAGGAAAAGAGGCTCAGGAAGGCCCTAGAGGCGCGCGAGAATCGCCGCATAGCCGCGAGGGCTAGCGGTGATGCGTGGCGAAAGGAACGCGCTAGAGAGCCGCTAGGGGCGTTTCAGGGCTATACCGACCACGTTGCGCCGCTGGTGCTGCTGGCGATCAATACCGGGTTGCGCCGTGGCGAGCTAACCCAGCTCACTTGGGCCGATATCGACCTGCCGGGAAAGCGGCTGACAGTCCGGGCCGGCTATGCCAAGTCCGGCAAGGCGCGGCATGTGCCATTGAACAGCGAGGCGCTGGCCGTGCTGAAGACGTGGCAGAAACAGCACAAGGGCAAGGGCGAGCTATTCGGCGTCGCCAGCCTGAAAAAGTCGTGGGCGGGCCTGATGACGGCGGCCAAGCTGGAGGACTTCAGGTTTCACGACTTGCGGCACACGTTCGCGTCGAAGCTGGTCATGGCCGGGGTCGACCTCAACACCGTCCGCGAACTGCTGGGCCACAGCGACATCGCGATGACGCTGAAGTACGCGCATCTCGCGCCCGAGCACAAGGCGGCGGCGGTGGAGTTGCTAGTCGGTTGAAGTTTTCGCTTTTCGCGCAGCTATCTCTTCGCGGAACTTGCGGTTTCTCTCAGAGATTTCCCGCTCTAGCTGTCGCAATCGCGCAGTCACTTCACCGACTTCCTCTCGGTATGAATCGCGTTCCTTTGAGCCAACCGGAGCATTCGCTCTCGGATCAAACTTCAGGCGGAATGAGTGAGCGGATAGTAATTCCGCCTCCTTCCTAATTGTGTCCAGAGCGATGTCCTGAATGGTTATGGGAAAGGACTCGATTAGCCGGTCGACAATCTCAGAGGTGAGCGACTTCCCGCTCTGGGTTGCTGCATGGCGAAGCCGATCCACAAGCTCGGCGGGGAGTCGAACGTTTACTTGGGTGTCGTCGCGGGCCATGCACTCAGTCTCGCATAGCACCGGTGCTTGACGCCACGTAGCACGGGTGCTACAACGTCCCTGTAGCACGGGTGCTACATTCCATAGGACGTAACGAAATGCAGCAGGAACAAAAACTTAGCTACTCGCCAGAGGCAGCGGCAGCCGCCACCGACATGAACCGGAGCGCGATCTATCGCGCAATCCAGTCCGGCGAACTGAAGTCCTACAAGGTCGGCAGGCTCCGCCGGATCACCCGGCAGGCGCTGGAGAACTACGTCGCCCAGCTCGAACGAGGTGCGGCATGAGCGACCACAATGAGGTGACGTGGCGGGCACCACACCCCACGCAAGGCGAACATCCGCTGGACATTTTTGAACGGCGCATCACGCAGGCGGAAGCGCTGGCATCGGTGCTAGGCGACGGCGTGCTGCATGGGCTTAATCAGACCGTGCAGAACAGCGTGTTGTGGCTGCTGAGCGACACGATTACCGAAGCACGGATCGCGCACGATGCAATGCAGGCGGCTGCGCCATGAGCGCGGACAACATTTTCACCATGACGCGGCAGCCGACGTTGTCCGACTTGGGCGAAGGCTTGGCGGCCAAGTTCGCCGAACTGAGCAAGCGGCCATGCGCGGACAAATGCGACTACCTGTTGCGCGACCTGGCGGATGCGAGGACTGCGGTGTCGCAGTTGCGTACGCGCTTGATCCGTGGCGACGGCGAGGCCGCATAAGCGAAACCCCAGACCGTTGGCGCGGCTGGGGCTTCAAGGTGCAATCGGGCTAACGAGTGCAGGGGCCAGTGTAACGCTGGCCCCGGCGAGGGACAACAATGGGCGCGGCCCCAGATTTGAGAATCGTTCCAAGTTGCGACGGCGTCATCGATGGCGGTTTGCCGGCCCTGATACCACCGGGCGAATACCAGCTATCGCTCCAGCACTGGCAGACATACAAGTTCATGGGCCGGTCGCCCAAGCTGTCCCTTTCCTTCACCGTAGCTGATCCCGGCGAACACTTCGGCGCGCTAGTGTCCCGGCACTACAACGTCGCCGCGCTGGTGGGCAAGGAAGGCCGCTCAGGACGTTTCAAGGCATCGGCGGGCTGCGACCTTGTTCGCGAATACGCGCGCCTGCTAGAGCTTCCGGGGCGCTTTGACAGGTTTGACCTCCAAAGCCTTACCCGGCGCATCATCGTCGGCAAGGTGGACACCGTCACCACGACCGCCCGCCAGCAAAAGCTGGCACCCGCTGTCCGTTACTCAGTCGTCCGCGAGCTTCTGAGGATCGCAGCATGAAAGCTCTTGCACTTGCACCTGTACCTTCACCTGCACCTAGACCTGTACCCACACCTACCAGTCATCCCCTGAAAGCGGCTCTGCAATTAGCTTTGAGCGGTTTGGCTTGGCAACGACTTTTCCCTGATTCGGCGCTTCTAAGGCGGACGCCGGATATCTGCCTAGCTGTCCATCTGCCACCGGATGAGGCGGCCCCCCACAAGGGGCCGTCCATCCGGGAAGTCATGGAAGGGCGCAATGAGCCGCTTCGACGGATGGCTAACCCGCTTCATCATGATGCACGGCACGCCGGCTGCCTTGACGATCAAGGCTGCGGCCAAACTTGCTGGCATCCGCTCTGAGGCATTCGCGCAGGCGTTGCACGATTCCAAGCTGGTGCGGATTGACGCGCTCTACTTGGGAATCGACCCGGACGAGTGGTTCGCGATGATTGACTGGCGCAGGCAAATGGACGCGGACGACGATGTCGAGGAGTCCATGGTCGCCAGCGCGGCGGCTCGCGCGGCTCCTAAGCCATCGAGCGACAAGCTGCGACATTCAGGCAGCGCCAGACGGCTTGGCGTCACGCGACCGCATCCAGCGAACCAGCACCGCGACGAACTGAACCTGCCAATCAATCCGATTGAACACCCCGAGCCTCAGGGCGAATGGCACGCCGGACTGGACAGGGCAGGGACGCGAAGATAAACGAGCCGTTCAGCTTGGGAGCTTTCAGGTTCACAACTGGCGCTTATGTGAGGGAGTCCGATTTTTAGGGCTGCCCTGCGCTGCACAAAGACCCCGGCCACGCGCCGGGGTTTTGCGTTTGATCGCCTTGGCGGGTGGGTCAATCGCTGGTGATGCCAGCACACAAGTTCCCGGAGTCGGCCCGGTCAAGCCCGACAACCACCCGCCGCCACGTCTGAGGCTTAGAGGACAACCGCGCGCCCCGGTATACGGGCGCATCTATCCCGAAGGGCTGCCGATTGGCGGCCCTTTTTGTTTGCAGAGATTCCCGGCGCATTGCCGGATTCGCTGGTCACTGGCGCTCAGTGGCAACAATCGGAAATGCCTAACGGCGTGATGCCGTCGGCTCCGAAAGGAAAAAAACAATGTCTACCGTCTCCCTCGTTCCTCGCGGGCGTACTTTCGTGCGCAGTGTCATCGCCCACGCCATGTCGTCGGCGCATCCCGATGCATACGCAGCCAATCGCTGGGGCCATACCCACGCGCAGGCCATCGCAAAGGCTGCGGTTCCTGCGATCACAGCAGAACCTGGCGGCACGCCAGAGGCCCGCGAGTTCTTCGGCATGGCCGTTGAACAAAGCCTGTTGGGCCGCGTTCCGAACTTGCGCCGCATCGGCTTCAACATTCCGAACCTGCGTCAAATCTCTGGCGCTCGCGGCTACTGGGTTTCGGAGGGTCGACCGATTCCCTTGTCCACCGCTGCGATGGATCGCTTCACGCTGCTACCGCTGAAGGTCGCATCCATCATCGTGGCGACGAAGGAAGCCGTGCAGTCCATGGGCGACGTGCAGGAGGCCGCGCTGCAACGCGACCTGTTGAACGCCATTGCGGGCGCGCTCGACATCGCGTTCATCGACCCCGACAACGCCGGCACTCCCGATCAAGCGCCGGCTTCCATCACCAACGGCGCTTTTCAGTTCGCATCCAGCGGCAACATTCGGCAGGACATCCGAAACCTGTTTGACCAGTATCAAGGCAGCATGTTGACCGCGTGCATCGTCATGCATCCGCGCGTAGCTGTCCGGATCGGCGTGGCCGCTTCCCAGCTCGGCGACACGAAGCTCACCGTTCGCGGTGGCGTCCTGATGGGCGTGCCTGTTGTTTGCAGCGAGTCTGTCCCGTTCGATAGCAACGGCGGCACCATCACGATCTTTGACGCGGCAGCAGTCGCCTATGCGGCTCGCGACTTCGACCTCAGTCTGAGCGAGGACGCGACGCTGCAAATGAGCGATTCGCCCACGTTCGGCAGCGGCGATTTCGTCGCACTTTTTCAAACCAATGCAATCGCATGGCGCGGCACTGCGTCCGCGAATTGGGAGGTCAACGGCGCGGGCAATGTCGTGACCATGACCGACGTTAGCTATGGCCTGGCGGACGCTTACGAATGAGCCTGAGTAAAGCGGAGGCTCAACTCGCCCTGGCGAACGATGTCGCGCGCGTTTACCGCGTTTACGGCGTCACCGACTTCAGCATGTTGGCAAACCCGAACACTGATGGCTGTTCGGTGAATATGGAAGCCTACTTCCCTGACCTGCCGGCAACACGTTTTCGCTCGGTCAACGTCGCACTGACAGCAGCCGGCTGGAATATCTACATCGAGCAGCAATGGGTGCATGAGTTTTCCCATGTCCTGCGTAAGCGCTTGGAGGTGGAATCATTCGTCCGCCAGTACGCAGAGGCGCAGACTAGGAAGGTGATCGATGGGTATCGTTGATCGCTTCCGGGGCTTGCTGACCCGAGAGAAGGCCGCGCCCGCGCTGGTGCCGGTCTCCAGTCCACGCATGGGAACCGGATGGTTCCCGCTGGTGACTGAACCCTATGCCGGCGCGTGGCAGCAGGGAGTTACCAGCGAGCGTGCAGAGAACGTCACGGGATACTCGACGGTCTATGCGTGCCTGAGCCGCATCGCGAAGGATATCGGCAAGTTGCCGTTTACCCTGCGCGAGCTGGACGCTAACGGCTTGTGGCGCACGACCACGAACCCGGCATATTCACCAGTCCTGCGGAAGCCGAACAGTTACCAGACGGCGGCGCAGTTCCGGGAATCGTGGATCCTCAGCAAGCTCCAGCACGGCAACACCTATGTCCTGAAGAGGCGCGACGCGCGCGGCGTGGTGGATGGGCTTTTCATCCTAGACCCGACGAAGGTGAAGGTGCTGGTCTCCGACACTGGCGACGTGTTCTATGAGTTGTCGGTCGACAACTTGAACCACATTAGCGAGAACGGACGGATCATCGTTCCTCAGCGCGAGATGATCCACGACCGCGAGGTGACGCTCTACCATCCATTGATCGGCGTTCCGCCGCTGCTGGCCGCTTACTGGCCCGCTGCGAAAAACCAGCGGATCAATCGAACTGGTGCGGAGTTCTTCGGAAACCATGCTCAACCGGGCGGAATCCTGACGGCACCCGCTGGCATGTCGGAAGAGGACGCAAAGAAGCTCCAGACGTTTTGGCAGCAGAACTACTCAGGCTCAAACGCGGGCAAGGTTGGAGTGATCGGCGCTGACCTGAAATATCAGGCATTCGCGAACACGGCAGCGGATAGCCAGCTTGTCGAGCAACTGAAGTATTCGGACGAGCAGGTATGCCATGCGTTCGGCGTGCCGCCTTACAAGATCGGCATCGGGCAAATCCCTACCGGGCTGAAGGTCGGCGATGTCTCGCAGCTCTACTATCAGGACGCGCTACAGGCCCGCATCGAGTCCATGGAAGACTGTCTCGACCATGGGCTTGGGCTGGGTGATGCGCTAGGCGTGGAGTTGAACCTGGAGCCGCTGTTACGCATGGACGCGCAGCAGCAGGCAGAGATAGAAGGCGCGCTGGTCAAGAACGGGATCAAGGCACCGAACGAGGCTCGCCGACGGTTCGGGCTTGCACCGCTCGAAGGTGGCGATAGCGTTTACCTGCAACAACAAAACTTCAGCTTGCAGGCGCTTGCGAGGCGCGATCAATCCGCCGATCCGTTCGGTACTGGCGGCAGCAAGGATGCAGGCCCGCTACTCACGCGAGGACAGGCCAACTACATCCAGAAGGTCATGGAAGGCCGAGACCCCAAGATGCGTGCGCGTTTCAACAACGCCACGCAACGCTGGGAGACGTTGGCAGGTAGCGGCGAATGGAATCCGGCTAGCTGGCGATGGACGCCTGAGCATGAGGCGCGCTGGGCTGCGTGACCCACGGCGGGGCAGGCTGGCGAGAGCCTGCGTCCGCACCGGACACCGCCGACGAAGCTTTGCACGCACATCCACAATTGAGCAGACGACCCCACCATGACCGCGACTAGATACGGGAACGGACGCGGCGGCAGACCGTGGCGACGCCTACGTGATGCGGTGGCGATCCGTGACGGATACAAGTGCTATGTCTGCGGTCGCATCGTGGAGCAGGGCGAGTGTGACCACATTGTCCCGGTCTCCAAAGGCGGCAAGACGGAGATGGGCAATCTCGGCTGGATATGCCCTCCCTGCCATGCCGACAAGTCTGAGCGCGAGGCCGCAGAGGCGCAGGGACGCAACGTAAGGATCAAGGCACGTATCGGCGTGGATGGCTGGCCAATGTAGGCGGCGGGGCCGTTGCTGGGCCGCTGAGACGGTCTCGGACACCGTCGTCGGAGGTGCGTTGTGCTGAACCGTAACAAATTCCAACTTTCAACCAACACACACCACGGTGATGGGCCGGTGACGCGCGTGCGCGAAGCAACAGGGCTCACACAAGACAAGGAGAAGGAACATTTCAGGCAGAACCATAGGAACAGTGGTCGGGGCCGTCATCGGCTTCATCGTCACCGGCTACAACCCGCAGGGCGCGTACTACGGCGCAATGATCGGGCCCGCAGTCGGACAGATTGGCGATCCAACAATACTGGAGGAAGGGAATGAGTATTTTTCAGTCATGGATTGAGCAGGATCGCGCTGTCGTTGCAGTCGACACGTTGGCATATGCAGCAACTGGCGAGCTGGTCGAATCGAACAAGATGGTCATCCTCGCGCAGTCCAATTCGGTGATGGCGTGCCGTGGATCGCAGTTGGCATTCTTCCAAGTGCTGGCGCAGGTTTGGCTTGTGCCGGGGCTTACCAGTTACGACAACCTGGCCGAGAAGTTGCCCGAGCTGATTAGCTGGGCTGCGGCTAACTTTCCTGCCGGCTTCCCCGATGAAGCTACGCAGTGCGAGGTGCACTTGGTCGGCTGGTCTGAGGCCAAACAAAGCATGGCGGGCGTTACCTACGTTGCAGACTTGAATGCCAAGACAGCCAAGCTATTCGGCGAGGTCAATCGTTGCCGCGTGGCACCGCTTCCAAAGGTGCCGATTCCGGCCTGCTTCGATGACCAGCGTGCGCTCCAGCTCGCACGCGATCAAGTTGCATGGATGGAAGGCAACACGCCTACCGCTGTCACTGGCGGACGTTTGCTGGTTGCCGAGATAACGCGCGCCGGAACGAATGTGCGCGACTTGGGGGCAATCAATGGCTAAGTCTTTGGGCGCGCTCACGCTCGATTTAGTTCTCCGCATGGGCGGATTTGAGCAAGGAATGGACAAAGCCGCGCGAGTTACCGACAAGCGCATGCGAGAAATGGAGGCACGGGCTAAAAAGTTCGGAGCCGTGGCAGGTGCAGCCGTAGCCGGTGCAGCAGTTGCAATTTCCGCTGGTGTGAAACAGGCCATTGACTACGCCGACCAGCTCAACGACATGAACCAGCGTCTCGGCGTTTCTGCCGAAGCGTTGTCGGGCTGGGCCTACGCAGCGAAGCAATCCGGCACGGACATCGATTCGCTTGGCATCGGCCTGAAGAAGCTCGCCAAGAACATGGCTGAGGCGCTGGATCCGAAGTCGTCGCAAGGCAAGCTGTTCGATGCGCTAGGCGTGTCTGTCGTGGATGCTCAGGGCAAGCTGAGGGATGTTGAGGATGTACTGCCCGCGATTGCAGCTCGCTTCAAGGAACTCGACAACGCGACTCAGGAAAGCGCGCTTGCGATGGACTTGTTTGGAAAGTCGGGCACTGACTTGCTGGAGTTCCTGAATCAGGGTCAGGACGGTATCGAAAGCCTGCGCGACCGTGCGCGCGAGTTGGGCGTCGAACTTGATGGCGACACGTTGCGAGCTGCAGACCAGTTCAACGACAAGATGGGCGACATTTGGGCAATCTCTGAGGGGCTTTTCCTGAAGCTCGCGGAGGACTTGCTGCCATCGCTAGACCGCTTGGCGACCATGTTCCAGAACGCAGCGAAAGAGGGCCAAGCGGCAGGCGGTGCACTCGATTCTGTCGGTGGCGCGGCTAGCTCACTGGTCGACTATTTGGAGAAAGCCAACTCTATCGGCGCGGGCACTATTCAGATGCTCACCGCGATCAAAGAGGGCAGCGCCCAGGCACTGCAGGGGCTGGGAACCCTGCTGTTCAAAGACACCTCACGCGGCATTGATCAAATCATGGCCGCTAAAGGTAAGGCGGACAGGGCGTATTACTACGCCTTCAATGACCTCCCCGACTTCAGCAATGTGCGCGGCACGCCGAAGCCGGTGCTGTTCGCTGGGATCGACGCCGATCCTGATGGCCTGTTCAAAAAGACGGCGGCTCAGGCTGCGGAAGCAAGGAAGGAAGCCGAAAGACTGGCCGCTGCATTGGCTGGCGTTTACGGAGGCGGGGATTCCAAGGCCAAGGGTGGCGGCAAAGGCAAGTCTGTCAGAGACAACGCCGAGGATGCAGCGAAGGCGCTTCGCGAACAGGTCGAAGCTGTCGTCCGCGCCCGTGAGGAGTTCGACGCCATGGCCGCATCGCTGTCAGGCCCGCTAGCCGAGGCGTTGTATCGCTATACGGTCGAAAATCAAAGGCTGATCGACACCGCAAAGGCGGGAGAGGTCGGCACCAAAGAGCTAGAGAAAGCGCAGGCGAACTTGCGGAAGGAATACGACCTCAACGTCGAAGCCATCCGAAAACAGCTAGACCCGTTGGGCGAGTTGCTGGCCGACCTGGAGTTTGAGAACTCGCTTGTCGGAATGGGTAACGTTGAGCGGCAACTGGCGATTGCGACACGGGGCATGGATGCCGACGCAATAGCGCAGCAAGCGGGCGCGCTGTCGAAGCTGCAGGACGCCTACGCGCAGAGTGATCGGATACGCGAACAAGTCGGTTTGATGGACGAGTTCCGCGAGTCGGTGCGCGGGATCTTCGGCGACATCTACAACGGCAAGAACGCATGGGATGCGGTGAAGGATGCGTTCGATAACTTCGCGGATGCCGTGTTCGACTTCGCGTCGAAGAAAGTCATCGAGGACTTGTTTGGACAGCTGGGCACTACGCAGGGCGGCAAGGCTGGGGATGGCTGGGCGGGACTCTTTACCTCAGTCCTCGGCGCTTTCGCAGGCGGCGGGGCAGGGGCAGGGGCAGGCGCTTCGGCGGCTGGTGGTTCGAGCTACCTGAGCTGGATGCAGGGCGGGTACGCCTCTGGCGGCCTGATGCCTGCCAACAGCATTGCGCGCGTCAACGAGAACGGCCCCGAGCTGATGACCGTCCGTGGCCGCGACTACCTGATGACTGGGAATGACGCCGTGACCATCACGCCTAACCACAAGCTCGGCGGGGGAGGCGGCAGCCAGCAAGTCGTCCAGAACTTCTACAACCCCCGCATGTATGACCGCAGTAGCTCCGCGCAACGCGAGGCCGAAGCGGCACAGAAGCTGAAGCACGCGATGAGGTTCGCCTAAAAGAACGCTTAAAGAACGGAAACAAAAAGGCCACCCGTAAAGGTGGCCTAAATGCTTGATTCTGTTGGTCGGGGAGACAGGATTCGAACCTGCGACCTCTACGTCCCGAACGTAGCGCTCTACCAGGCTGAGCTACACCCCGACAGCAGAGCCGCGCATTTTAGGGGCATGTGGCGCGGTCGGCAAGAGGGCAGCTGTTCGCACGCCATCGGCAGCTAAACTAACGCCATTCCGTGACGGAGTTCCTGCCTTGATCAAGCCACGCACCCCGCCCGGGGTCATGGAGCTGTTGCCCCGCGACCAGATTGCCTTCCAGCGCATGCTGGACACGATCCGCCAGGTGTTCGAGCGCTTCGGCTTTTTGCCGGTGGAAACGCCGGTGATGGAGTTGTCCGAGGTGCTGCTGACCAAGTCCGGCGGCGAAACCGAGCGGCAGGTGTACTTCGTCCAGTCCACTGGCGCTCTCGAGAAGGGTGCCGATGGCTTGCCCGAATTGGCCCTGCGCTTCGACCTGACCGTGCCCTTGGCCCGCTACGTGGCCGAACACGAGCACGACCTCGCTTTTCCGTTCCGCCGCTACCAGATGCAGCGCGTGTATCGCGGCGAGCGCGCCCAGCGCGGCCGCTTCCGCGAGTTCTACCAGTGCGACATCGACGTGGTCGGCAAGGACGCGCTGTCGCCGCGCTTCGATGCGGAAGTGCCGGCGGTGATCTCGGCGGTGTTCGAGCGGCTTGCGATCGGCGAATTCACCATCCAGCTGAACCACCGCAAGCTGCTGCGCGGCTTCTTCGAGGGGCAGGGCATCGAGGGCGAAGCGCAGTTCGCGGTGCTGCGCGAGCTCGACAAGTTGGACAAGCGTGGCGAGGACGCGGTGCGCGCGACCTTGGCGGGCGATGGCTTCGGCTTGTCCGACGAGGTGATCGGCCGGTTGATGTCGTTCTCGAAGGTGCGCTCGCAGGGACATGCGGATGCATTGGCCAAACTCGATGCGCTCGGCACCGGCACGCCGCTGTTCGAGGAAGGTCGCGACGAGTTGCGCGCGATCCTGGTCCAGTTGCAGGCGCTCGGCGTGGCCGACTCGCGCTATGCGCTGAATTTGTCGATCGCGCGTGGCCTCGACTACTACACCGGCGTGGTCTACGAGACCACGCTCGACGCCTACCCACAGATCGGCTCGATCTGTTCGGGCGGGCGCTACGAAAACCTGGCCGGTCATTACACCAAGTCGAAGTTGCCCGGCGTCGGCATCTCCATCGGCCTGACCCGGCTGTTCTTCCAGTTGAAGGACGCCGGCCTGGTCGATACCGCCGAGAGTTCGGTCGACGTGCTGGTGGCGTTGCTCGACGACACCGGGCTGGCGCATGCGCTCGGCCTGTCGCAGCGCCTGCGCGCCGCTGGCCTCAACGTCGAAACGCAGTTGGAGCCGCGCAAGCTGGCAAAGCAGTTGCAGTACGCCGACAAGGCCGGCATCCGCTTCGTGGTGATGCACGGCGAGGACGAGGCCGCGCGCGGCGTGGTCGCGGTGAAGGACCTGCGTCGCGGTGAGCAGTTCGAGGTCTCCGAAGCCGAGCTCGCGCCCACGCTCCTCGTCGAGCGCGAACAATTGCGCACGAGCGGAGCAGCGCGATGACCGTCCGTCTTGATGGCGTTTCGCTGACGCGCGCGCAACTGGTGCAGGTCGCGCGTGGCGAAGGCGTGGAACTGGACGAGGCCTCGCTGCCACGCGTCGCGCGTGCTGCCGATTTCCTCGCCGCGCAGGTCGCGCGCGAGGAACCGATCTATGGCGTGTCGACCGGCTTCGGCAGCAATGCCGACAAACTGCTCGGCGCGCATCCACTGCGCGACGAATTGCCGGGTGCGTCGAAATCCGGGCAGTCGCCGCACATCGAACTTCAGCGCAACCTCATCGTCACCCATGCGGTTTGCGTGGGCGAACCGTTCGCGCCGGGCGTGGTGCGAGCGATGCTGTGCATCCGCATCAACACGCTGCTGCGCGGACACTCCGGCATCCGCGTGCAGACCCTGCAGGCGCTGGCGGCCATGCTCAACGCCGGTATCGTGCCGGTGGTGCCACAGCTGGGGTCCGTCGGTGCGTCCGGCGACCTCGCGCCGCTGTCGCACCTGGCCATCGTCCTGCTCGGCGGCGGCGAAGCCTTCGTCGACGGCGAGCGCGTTGCCGGTGCCGAGGCTCTGCGTCGCAAGGGCTTGCAGCCTGTCACGCTGTCGTACAAGGAAGGGCTGGCGCTGAACAATGGCACCGCGCAGATGCTCGCAACAGGTGTGCTCGCGGTGCAGCAGCTCGAAGACCTGCTGGACACCGCCGACCTTGCTGCAGCGATGACCATCGATGCGTTCGCGGGTCGACTCGGCGCGTTCGCGCCCGAGGTGCACGCACTGCGTCCACATCCGGGCCAGGTGCAGACCGCCGACAACCTGCTGCGCCTGCTCGACGGATCGACCCTGTCCGACATCGCGTATCACTTGGTGCCACGGTTCCGGCAGTGGTTGCCGTCGAGCTGGGATACGCAGGCTGCGCAAGCGCTCAGCTTCGACATCGGCTGGGACTGGGTGCCGTTCGGCCAGCGCCATGGCCGCGAGAAGTTCTACCGGCGCTTCCTGCCGTTCCGCGGCGGCAAGAAGCACCAGCCGCAGGACAGCTATTCGCTGCGTTGCATCCCGCAGGTGCATGGCGCGGTGCGTGATGCGCTGGGGCAGGCCAAGCGCGTGCTCGACATCGAGCTCAACGCGCTCACCGACAACCCGCTGATCTTCCCGGACAAGCAGGCCGAGCACGTCGAGCAGCAGGTGATCTCCGCCGGCCATTTCCACGGCATGCCGCTGGCGCTGGCGATGAGCTACCTGAAGGCGGCGATCCCGGTGCTGGCCTCGATCAGCGAGCGCCGCCTCAACAAGCTGGTGGATCCGGCGACCAACGATGGCCTGCCGGCGTTCCTGATCGGCAATGAGGACGGCACCGAGTCCGGCCACATGATCGTGCAGTACACCGCTGCGGCGATCGTCAACGACCTCGCCAGCCGCGCGATGCCGGCGTCGGTGTATTCGATCCCGACCTCCGCCAACGCCGAGGACCATGTCTCGATGGGCGCCAACGAGGCGCGCCACGTGCTGGCGATGGCATCCGACCTTGGGAAGGTGCTCGGGCTGGAGCTGTACACCGCCGCGCAGGCGCTCGACCTGCGTCGCGACATGATCAACGCCGCGCGTGACCTGGCGGATCGCGCCGATGCCGAGGCGTTCGCGATGAAAGTCCAGGGCGGGCCGCTGCCGGATGCCGGCGACCATGGCGAGTTCCTGGTCGAGGTCGATGCATTGCGCACGCAACTGGCCAATGCTGCCGAATTCCGGCCAGGCCGTGCCGTCGCTGCGGCGCATGCCGCGATTCGCGCGCGCATCCCGTTCATGGGGCGCGACCACGCGATGGATGGGGATGTCGCGACTGCCGTTGCATTGGTGGTCGAGGGCAGCGTGCTGGCTGCCGCGCGAAGCGCACTGGACTGACACGACAACCGAGGTCATCCCTTGCTTGGCAGGGGTTGACCTCGGTTGTCGTGATGGATTAATGTATTAACACGCTAATACATTAATCCAATGAAACAACGCCCCGAACCCCTGCCGAAGTACGACGCCGCCATCGCCATCGACGCCTTGGCCGAAGCGCTGTCCGCACTCAAGGGGGCGGGCGAGATCCGCGCTTTCCTCGAAGACCTGTGCACACCCGCCGAACTCGAGGCGATGGGCGATCGCTGGCGGGTGGTGCCGTGCCTGCTGCAGGGATTGCCGTATCGCGAGATCCACGAGCGCACCCTGGTCAGCGTGACCACCGTTGGCCGCGTTGCCCGCACGCTCGAACGTGGCACCGGCGGGTACGGCACCGCCGCCCGTCGCCTGCGCCTGCCCACCGCTTCCCATTGAGCCAATCCCCATGAGCCCCACCGCGAACAGCGCGGTGCGCGACCGACTGCGCATCGCCATCCAGAAATCCGGACGCCTGAGCGAACCGGCGCGTGCCTTGCTGGCCTCGTCCGGCCTGAGCTGGCGCGAGAGCCGCGACAAGCTGTTCTGCTATGGCGAATCGCTGCCGGTCGACCTGTTGCTGGTCCGCGACGACGACATTCCCGGTCTGATCGCCGACGGCGTCTGCGACCTCGGCATCGTTGGTCGCAATGTGTTGGTGGAGCAGGCCGGCGAACGCGCGGAAGCCGGCAAGCCCGAGGTGTTCCGCGAATGGCGCTCGCTCGGCTTCGGTGCCTGCAAGCTGTCGCTGGCGGTGCCCGACGACTGGACGTGGGAAGGGCCGTCGCAACTCGCCGGCAAGCGCATCGCTACGACCTATCCGAACCTGCTGCGCGGCTGGCTGCGCGAACAAGGCGTGCAGGCCGAAGCGGTGGTATTGAACGGCTCGGTCGAAATCGCACCGCGCCTCGGCCAGGCCGACGTGATCTGCGATCTCGTTTCGAGCGGTGCGACCTTGGCCGCCAACCAGTTGAAGCCGGTGCTCGACATCCTGCAGAGCGAAGCGGTGCTTGCGGGCCCGGCGCAACCCTTCGGCGATGTGCGCGCCGAGCTCGCCGACCTGCTGCTGCGGCGCATGGACGGCGTACTGCGCATCCGCGACAGCAAGCTGCTGATGTTCCAGGCCCCGCGCGATGCGGTCGACCAACTCATGTTGCTGTTGCCGGATGCCGAGCCGCCGACGATGTGCGCGATCGATGGCGCCGACACCCTCTCATTGCAGGCGCTCTGCCATGGCGCGATGACTTGGCAGCGCCTGGAAGACCTCAAGCGTGCGGGCGCGCGTGGACTGATGGTGCTGCCGGTGGAGCGGATGCTGGCATGAAGCGGATCGACTGGAACGCGCTGGACGAGGGCGAGCGCGCGGCGGTGTTGCAGCGCCCGGTGCAGGCGGTGTCCGATGCGGTGCGCAGCGGCGTCGCGGCGATCTTCGATGCGGTCGTGGCCGATGGCGATGCGGCGTTGCGCGCATGCACGCGGCAATTCGATGGCGTGATGCTCGACGATTTCGAAGTGGACGTGGTGGAGTTCGACGCCGCGCGTGCATCCGTGAGCGCCGAGGTACAGGCGGCGATCGACGAGGCCGCAGGCCGCATCGAAGCGTTTCATCGCGCCGGGATCGCCGCACCGTATGAAGTCGAAACAGCGCCCGGCCTGCGCTGCGAACGCGTGCAACGGCCGATCGCTCGCGTGGGCTTGTACGTGCCGGCGGGCAGTGCGCCGCTGCCGTCGACCGCACTGATGCTCACCATTCCCGCGCGATTGGCCGGATGCATCGAGATCATCCTGTGCACGCCGCCGCGCAAGGACGGCACCGCCGATCCCGCGGTTTTGCTGGCGGCGCGGCAGGCACCAGGCGTGCGCGTGTTCAAGCTCGGCGGCGCGCAGGCGATCGCCGCGATGGCCGTGGGCACCGAGCGCGTGCCGCGTTGCGACAAACTCTTTGGGCCGGGCAATGGCTGGGTCGACGAGGCCAAGCGGCAAGCGCTGCAGCGGCCGGGCGGGATTGCGATCGACATGCCCGCCGGTCCGTCGGAAGTGCTGGTGATCGCCGATGCGGGTGCCGATCCGGCATTCGTTGCTTCAGACCTGTTGTCGCAAGCGGAACACGGTCCCGATTCGCAGGTCTTGCTGGTATCCGACAGCGATGCCTTGCTCGATGCGGTTGCGGTCGAAGTCGATGCGCAACTTGCGCAATTGCCGCGCGCCGCCATCGCCACGCAGGCCTTGTCGGCGTCGCGATTGGTGTGGGTGCGCGACATCACCCAGGCCATCGAAGTCAGCGATGCGTATGCGCCCGAACACCTGATCCTGGCCGTGCGCGAACCGCGCGCATGGCTGGAGCGCGTGCACAACGCCGGCAGCATCTTCCTCGGCGACTGGACCCCGGAAGCGCTGGGCGATTACTGCAGCGGCAGCAACCACGTGCTGCCCACCGGAGGCGCCGCGCGCGCGTGGAGTGGGCTGTCGGTGGCCAGTTTCCAGAAGGCGATCACCGTGCAGGATGCAACTCGCGCCGGCATTGCCGCTGCAGGTCCGTGCGCGGCCACGCTCGCGCATGCGGAAGGCTTGCAGGCGCATGCGCGCGCGGTCGAACTGCGCCTGGAGCGCGCGGCATGAACGTGACGGTGAACGCACTGCTGCGCGACGACCTGCGCGATTTCGCCGGCTACAAGTCGGCGCGCAGCGAATCGCTGGAAGGCAGCGCCTGGCTCAACGCCAATGAATCGGCCTGGGCCAATCCGTCCGATGCGGACGCGACCTTGCGCCGCTATCCGGATCCGCAGCCGCGCGCATTGCGTTCGCGATTGGCCGCGCTTTACGACGTCGAACCGGCGCAATTGCTGGTCGGCCGCGGCAGCGACGAAGCCATCGACCTCCTGGTGCGCGCGTTCTGCGCGCCGGGGCAGGGTGCGATCGCGATCGCACCGCCGGTGTTCGGCATGTATGCGGTGTCTGCGCGCCTGCATGGCGCTCGCATCGTCGACGTACCGCTGGTCGATGGCGAGCAGGGCCTGTGCGTGGACCTGCAGGCATTGGGCGATGCCGCGTTGGCCAGTGGCGCGAGCCTGGTGTTCCTGTGCACACCCGGCAATCCGTCCGGCGAGGCTTTGCCATTGATCGAGATCGCCTCGCTCGCGGTGCGTCTGCGCGGTAAGGCGCTGGTGGTGGTGGACGAGGCGTATGCCGAATACTCCGACGTGCCATCGGCGACCGCACTGTTTCCCGCGCACGAAAACATCGCGGTGCTGCGTACATTGTCGAAGGCGCATGCGCTGGCCGCGGCGCGTGTCGGTTGCGTGCTGGGTGCGCCCGAATTGATCGACGCCCTGCGCCGCTGCCAAGCCCCGTACCCGATGCCGCGACCGGTGACGGAAGCCGCGCTGAAGGCACTGACGCCGCAGGTGCTGGCAAGCACGGCCGCACATGTCGCGGAGACGCGCGGCTGGCGCGAACGGCTCGCGGCCGGCCTGCGCAGCCTGCCGCAGGTGCTGCAGGTGTATCCGTCGGCGGGTAATTTCCTGCTGGCGCGTTTCGTCGATGCCGATGCCGCGTTCGCCCAACTGCTGGAAGCCGGCGTGGTGGTGCGCGACATGCGCGCGATGCCGCAACTCGGCGACGCATTGCGGGTCAGCGTCGGCACGCCGGACGAATGCCGGCGCGTGCTGGCGGCACTGGATGCGGATGCAGTGGGAGTAGCGGCATGAGAGGCACGCCGATCCTGTTCGTCGATCGCGACGGCACCCTGATCGAGGAGCCGGAGGATTTCCAGATCGATGCCTATCCCAAGCTGCGCTTCGTCAAGGACGTGATCCCGGCGATGCTCAAGCTGCGTGACGCCGGCTACCAGTTCGTCATCGTCAGCAATCAGGACGGGTTGGGCACCGAAGGCTATCCGCGCGAAAACTTCCGGGGGCCGCACGACCTGATGATGCAGGTGTTCGAGAGCCAGGGCCTGCGTTTCCGCGACGTGTTGATCGACGAAAGCTTCCCGCATGACAACAAGCCGACCCGCAAGCCGGGACTTGGCATGATGGTGGGCTACCTGCAGGATCGCGGCATCGACTGGACGCGTTCCGGCATGGTCGGCGATCGGCCCACCGACATCGAATTTGCCGACAACCTGAAGATCCGCGGCTTCCAGCTCAAGACCGAACAGTTCGGTGGCGAGTGGGACTGGAACGGCATCGCGCATGAACTCGCGGATGCGCCACGCCGCGCGGTCGTCCAGCGCAATACGAAGGAAACGAAGATTCGCGTCGAGGTCAACCTGGATCGCGTGGCCGAGCCTCGCATCAACACCGGCTTGCCGTTCTTCGATCACATGCTGGAACAGATCGGCAAGCACGGCGGCTTCGCGCTGGACGTACGCACCGACGGCGACCTGCACATCGACGAGCACCACACGGTGGAAGACACCGGGCTTGCGCTTGGCCAGGCGCTGAAGGAAGCGCTGGGCGACAAACGGGGCATCGGTCGCTACGGCTTCACCCTGCCGATGGACGAAACCCTGGCCAGTGCCGCGCTGGACTTCAGCGGCCGGCCGTACTTCGTTTTCGACGGCGAGTTCAAGCGCGAGCGGGTGGGCGACCTGCCGACCGAACTGGTGCCGCATTTCTTCCGTTCGGTCTGCGATGCGTCCGGCCTCAACTTGAATCTGCAGGTGCGTGGCGACAACGACCATCACAAGGTCGAGGCCTGCTTCAAGGCACTGGCGCGCGCACTGCGGCAAGCGATCAAGCGCGAAGGCGCGGAACTGCCATCGACCAAGGGCACGTTGTGACCGCGCTCGCGCTGATCGATGCCGGTGGTGCCAATCTCGGCTCGGTGCGTTACGCACTGGAGCGCCTGGGCGTGGAGGCACGCATCGTGCGCGATGGCGACGACCTGCGCGATGCCGAACGCATCATCCTGCCCGGCGTGGGTGCGGCCGCTCCGGCGATGGCCCTGCTGCGCGAACGCGGGCTCGTCGAGCCGTTGCGTGCGACGCGCGTGCCGTTGCTGGGCATCTGCCTGGGCATGCAATTGCTGTTCGAGTCCTCCGAGGAAGGGGATGTCGAATGTCTCGGCCTGTTGCCCGGCCGTGTGCAAAGGATGGTCGGTACTCGGGGATTGCGGGTGCCGCACATGGGCTGGAACGGGCTTGAATTTGTGCGCGATTCGGCCCTGCTCGAAGGCGTTGCGAACGATGCGGGTACGTACTTCGTGCATGGCTATGCCGCGCCGGTGACTGCGGACTGCATCGCCGCCTGCACGCATGGCGAGCGTTTCGCCGCGATGGTGCAGCGTGGCAATGTGGTCGGCGCGCAATTCCATCCCGAGCGTTCGGCCACGGTCGGCGCGCGGCTGCTGTCCAATTTCCTGCAATGGAACGGCGCATGAGTTTCACTGTCTATCCCGCCATCGACGTGCGCGAGGGCCGCGTGGTGCGCCTGCGGCAGGGCGATTACGCAGAGGAAACCCGATACGGCGATGACCCGTTCGCCTTCGCGAAACGTCATGCCGATGCCGGCGCGACGTGGCTGCACCTGGTCGATCTCGACGCCGCCAAAGCCGGCGGCTACACGCTGCTGCCATTGCTGCGCGACATCGCTGTGTGCAAGGGCTTGCAGGTGCAAACCGGTGGCGGTATCCGCAGCCGTGACGACGTGGCCGCGTTGCTCGATGCCGGCGCATCGCGCGTGGTGATCGGTTCGCTGGCGGTGCGCGATCCCGCGAGCGTGCTGGCGTGGATCGGCGAATTCGGCAGCGAGCGCATCACCGTCGCCCTCGATACGCGTCGCGATGGGGATGGTGTCTGGCGCTTGCCGGTGCACGGCTGGACAGAGACCGCATCGGAAACCCTCGACGACTTGCTGCGCCGTTACGCCGATGGCGGATTGCGCCACCTGCTGTGCACCGACATCGAACGCGACGGCATGCTGTCCGGCCCGAACATCGGCTTGTATCGCGACATCTCCGCCGCGCATCCGGGCCTGCAGTTGCAAGCCAGCGGCGGCGTGCGCGACGTGGCCGATGTCATCGCCGCGCGTGACGCCGGCTGCAGCGGTGCGGTGCTCGGCAAGGCCTTGCTGGAAGGACGATTGTCGTTGCCGGAGGCACTGCAATGCTGAGCCGTCGCATCATTCCCTGCCTGGACGTGCGCGGGGGCCGCGTGGTCAAGGGTGTCAAGTTCCGCGACCACGTCGACATGGGCGACATCGTCGAACTGGCGATGCGCTATCGCGACCAGGGCGCGGACGAGCTGGTGTTCTACGACATCACCGCCAGCCCGCAGGGGCGTAGCGTGGATCGCGGGTGGGTGGAGCGGGTGGCGCGCGTCATCGACATCCCGTTCTGCGTGGCCGGCGGCATCCGCAGCGTCGACGATGCGCGCGCGGTGTTGCTCGCCGGCGCCGACAAGGTCTCGATCAACACACCCGCGCTGGAACGGCCGGCGTTGATTTCCGAACTGGCCGAAGCATTCGGCGTGCAATGCGTGGTCGTCGGCATCGATTCGCTGCGCGACGTCGATGGTGAATGGCGCGTGCGCAGCCACACCGGCGATCCGGATGCGATGCGCGCGCCCGGCAAGCGCACGCTCGATTGGGTGGTCGAGGCGCAGGCGCTGGGTGCCGGCGAGCTCGTGCTGAACTGCATGGGCAGCGACGGCGTGCGCGGTGGCTACGACCTCGAGCAAATCGCTGCGGTGCGCGCGGTCTGCAACGTGCCGCTGGTCGCGTCCGGTGGTGCCGGCGAGGCCGCCCATTTCACCGAGGCTTTCCGCCAGGCCGATGTCGACGCCGCGCTGGCCGCCAGCATCTTCCATTCCGGCGCGGTGGCGATTCCCGCGCTCAAGCAGGCCCTGCGCGCGCAGGGCATCGAGGTGCGGTTGTGACGCAAGCCATCGACATCGATATCGAGGCACTCGCCTGGGACAAGCAGGGTGGACTGCTGCCGGCGATCGTGCAGGATGCCGACAACCTGCGCGTGTTGATGCTCGGCTACATGAGCCGCGAGGCGCTGGTCGCCACGCTGGAAAGCGGGAGGGTCACGTTCTTCAGTCGCAGCAAGCAGCGCCTGTGGATGAAGGGCGAAAGCTCGGGCGACGTGCTGGATCTTGTCCATATCGAAACCGACTGCGATGCCGACACCCTGCTGGTGCAGGCGCGCGCGCAAGGCCCGACCTGCCATTTGCAGCGCGCCAGCTGTTTTCCGGCTGCGCCTGCAGACACGCTGGCGACGCTGGATGCATTGGTCGCCATGCGCGAACGCGAACGTCCCGAGGGCAGTTACACCACGCGCCTGTTCGAGGGCGGCGTGCGCCGGGTGGCGCAGAAGGTGGGCGAGGAAGGCGTGGAAACCGCGCTTGCAGGTGTTGTGCAGGACGATGAGGCCTTGCTCGGCGAGTCTGCCGACCTGCTGTTCCATCTGATCGTGCTGCTGCGCGCGCGCGGCCTGTCGCTGGACGATGCCAAGCGCGTGCTCGAGGCACGCCGCGGGTAGCCTCAGACCAGGCTGACCGAATGCCGCACGCAGTTGCGGCCGTCGTCCTTGGCCCGGTACAGGGCTTCATCGGCAAGCCGGATCGCGTCCTCCGGCGTCGCCCGTTCGCCGGTCGCGGTGTGCACGCCGATGCTGGCGCTGAGGCGGATGTTGCGGCCTTCGTTGTCGACCGGCGTCTGCTGGATGCGCAGGCGCACCGCTTCGGCGACCTGCAATGCCTGCTGCGCATCCAGCCCCGGCAGCACCGCCACGAATTCCTCGCCGCCGAAGCGCGCGACGATCCCGCCGCGTGGCTGGACCACGTCCTCGATGCAGCGCGCGGCCACGTTCAGGCAGTCGTCGCCGACCAGATGGCCGTGGGTATCGTTGATCCGTTTGAAATGGTCGAGGTCCAGCAGCAGCAGAGCGACCGGTTGACCATTGGTACCGCGCAGCTCCAATGCTTGCGACAGCGCTTCGCGGAAATGCCGGCGGTTGTAGACGCCGGTGAGCGGGTCGCGCTGGCTGTATTCGCGCAGCTGCACGTTGGCTTCGCCGAGTTGCGCCATCGCCGTGCGCAGCTGGCGGGTGCGGTCGATCACGCTGCGTTCCAGCCTTTCGTTGTTTTCGGTGACGATGCGGATGTTCTCGTTGCGTAGCCCCGCATAGCGCGAGCCCAGCGCCAGCGACAGCAGCAGCATCTCCAGCGCCGAGCCGATCTGCACGCCATTGAGCGTCCAGAAATTCGGCGGCACCACCCCGAAGGCGAGCAGGGTGAAGGCGGTGGTGCCGGCCAGGAACAGTGACCACGCCAGCAGCAACAACTTCGCCGGCTTGTAGCCGCGGCGCAGCATCACCACCGTGGCCACCATGATCCAGACCACGCTGACCAGCACCGCACGCGAGGCCAGCGGCGTCGCCGTGCCGTACGGCAGCCAGAACGAGGCGATGCCCAGCACCACGAAGAAGCCGGTCACGCCCAGGCTGACCAGGTTGCCGCGCGGCCAGCGTTCCTGCAGTTCCAGGAAGCTGCGGGTAAACAGCTGCATGCCGATCAAGGCCAGGCAGATCGACAATGGCACCGAGGCATCCGCCAGCCACGCCGAATTCGGCCAGAAATATTCGAAGCCGTAGCCATTGAGGGTGAACAGCACCAGGCCGAACGCACCGGTATGCAGCAGGTACCAGAAGTAGCCGGAGTCGCGCAGCATCAGCCACAACACCAGGTTGTAGAACAGCAGCGCCAGCACGATTCCGTAGTAGAGGCCGGTGGAGAACTGCGCGTCGCGCATGACCTCGGTGAAGGTGCGTGGCGTGTACAGCACCAGCGGTACTTGCATCGAACTCTGGCTCTGCACGCGCACCAGCAGTTCCACCTGTTCGCCGTGCGGCAGGTCCAGACGGAAATTGGGGTGCCGATAGCGGATGTAGCGGCTGTTGAACGGCACGTGGTCGCCACTGGCGTGATGCTCGACGTGCCCGTCCGGGTAGCGCAGGTAGACGTCGAGCTGGTCGCTGAGCGCGTACTGCTGGACCAGCAGCCAGCGCGGCTCGTCGCGCTGCATGTTCACCAGTGGCAGGTAGAACCAGTACGCGCCTTTCTGGAAGCCGAAATTGGGACTGCCGCCGGGCAAGGGCGAGAGCCTGCCGGCACGGGCCTGTGCAAACGCATCGGTGGCACCGTCGCTGGCGTACACGTCGTGCCGGTAGGCGATCACGTCGTTGAGGGGGATGGCGCGCTCGCCGGCCAGCCGCAGCGGTTCCACCGCGCGTGCCGGCCCGGCCGTGGACAGCAGCGCAATCGCCACCACCAACAACCATGCCTGCAACATGCCCCGTGATGCGCGCAAACGACCCCCGCCGCTCGATCCCCTGGGGCGATTCTAGTCCAGCCGCCGTGCGCCTGCGGTAGGCGATAATGGGGCATGCCTGCACTCCTGCTTGCCGCCATGCTCGCCCTCGGGGCACCTGTCGATGCTTCCCCTGCCGCATGCGTGACGGTGCAGGTCGAAGCATCGCTGCCATTGCCGCGTTCGGATCGCAGTGGCCCCGGCTGCATCGCCTATCAGCGCGTGGCCCGGGCGATACCCTCCACCGAGGCGCGCCTGCTCGTGTTCGGCGACCCGCAAGTGAAGTCGGCGGACGATGTCGATTACTTCCGCCGCGACATCGTGGAGCCGCTGGTCGGCAAGCACGATGCGGCACTCGGCATCACGCTGGGCGATCTGGTCGACGATGTCCCCGCGCTGTTGCCCGAAGTCAAGGCGGCCACGGCCTCGCTGGGCATCCCCTGGCTGCATGCACCCGGCAACCATGATGTCGATCCGGGGGCGACCAGCGACGCCGCCTCACTCGGCAACTTCCAGCGCGACATCGGGCCGGACACCTACGCCCGACAGACCGCGCTGGCCAACATCGCCGTACTCGACGACGTGATCCTGCTGCCGGGCCAGAAGCCGGGCTACATCGGCGGCCTGCGCGAGGATCAGTTCGCCTTCCTCGAACGCTGGCTGCCGACGCTCCAGAAGAACCGCCTGCTGGTGCTGGCGATGCACATCCACCTGTTCGACGAAGCCGGCAAGGACAGCTTCCGCGATGCCGACCGCGAGCGCCTGTTCGTGCTGCTGCAGCCGTTTCCGAACGTGCTGGTGCTCACGGCGCATAGCCATACCCAGCAGCATGTCTTCCACGGTGCCGACACCGGCTGGCACGGTGCGAAACCGCTGCACGAATACAACGTCGGCGCGGCCTGCGGGTCGTACTGGTCCGGCGCGGCGGACGCGCAGGGCATTCCCGCCGCGACGATGGCGGACGGCACGCCGAACGGTTACGCATTTCTGACGGTCAGGCAGGGCGGCGAGTACGCGCTGGCCTGGCACAACGCACGCGACGCGGAAGACCGCCAGATCGGCCTGCATGCACCGAACGTGCTGCGGCGTGGTGCGTATCCGGCCTGGGGCGTATTCGCGAACGTGTACATGGGACTGGACGACACCCGCGTCGAGTTCCGCGTCGACGGCGGTGAGTGGATGCCGATGAAGAAAGTGCTTTTGCCGGATCCCGCGCTGGTCGCCGAGAACGCGCGCGACGATGTCACCGAGGTCTTGCGCGGCTTCGATCGCTCGCCGGAGGCCGAACTGTCGCCGCACCTGTGGCGGGGTGCGCTGCCGACGACACTCGATGCCGGCGAACACGTGGTCGAGGTGCGTGCATTCGATCGCTGGCGCGGGGAGGTGCGGGCGAGAACGACGTATCGGCTGGAGGATTTCGTTGCCGACGCTCGGGTGGTTCTGCGATCGCAGGCAGACCTGGATGCCTATCTTGCGGCGAACAAGGGTCGCGACACCCCTTTCGACCTGTTGCCGCCGCTGACCAGGCAGCGGTTTCTGGCCAGCCTGCGATTCGGATCGAAGGGGCTTGGCGGGTTCGGTGTCGATGACCTTGCCATGGAACTGACGCCCGCGGAGGTCGGGCGCGTGTTGGCGCTATTCGATGTGGAGGAGTACGCAAAGGTCGTCCCGTCGCGCCATCAGGACGGTCCACCTGCATGGCGAGCCAACGCCTCGTCACCTGGCCGGGTCGAGATGGGATTCGATGTGCTTTACCGGATCGCCGAAGCCGGCGAGAAAGGTTCCGGCAATCTCCATCGGACATTCGCGGAACTGTTCGGTGGCATGTCGCGGCAGCCGGAAGCGCTGGCGCGCCTGCCAGATCGCGAGTTGATTTTTCTGCTTCGCGCCGTCGAGTTGCCGATGTCTGTTGCAGTCACATCGGACGATGTGGAGCACCTCCGCCTGATCGTTGCCGAGATGCAGCGCCGCCGGATCGCGCAAGTCTCCGACTTGGGCAATGTCTTCCATGCCATGCTCAAGGTGCGCCGCTTCGAGGACGCCAGGCGTTTTGCCGGAGAACACGTGCAAGCCGAGCTTCCGTCGATTCCGGCCATGGTTGACAGCATCGGCAGCAATGCCTCGATGCCCACGGTTTGGCGTGCCAGCATCGACGGCGAGACATTCACCCGAACGCCGCTCGACGTGAGTCGCCCCGTGATTCTGGTCACCGCAGGCTGCCACTTCTCGATCGATGCGGCGGAAGACATTTCCCGGGATCCATTGCTGGGCCCGGCCTTTGCAAAGCATGCGCACTGGCTCGTACTACCGCCGGGCGATGAGGATCTGGACGCGATCCGCGAATGGAATCACCGCTTCCCGCAGGCCAAGGCTGAGCCGATCCATGATCGTGCGGAGTGGGCGTCGCTCCTGCCCGGCGGATGGGAAATGCCGGTGTTCTTCATCCTGCGCGAAGGAAGGATCGTCGAGCGCATCAGCGGTTGGCCACGCAATCCTGCCGACAATCGGCAACCGTTAATCGATGCGCTGGTGCGTGCGGGGATGCTGGAAAAGCCGTAACCTAGTGGCAGGCGTAGGGCCGCGCTACAGCACGATGTCGGCGAAGGATTCGACGCGAAGATGTCCGTTGGCCGCCTCATCGAGCCGCGGCTGTGGATAGTCCTCGAGTCGGTCCAGCAAGACAGTGCGCATGCCGGCATCGCGTGCGGCGTCGAGTTCTTCGACCACGTCGGACAGGAACAGGATGTCGCCCGGGCTGCGATCCAGCCGGTCGGCGATCAGCCGGTAGCTGTCGGCATCGCGCTTGTGGCCGATCTCGGTGTCGAAGAAGCCGCGGAACAGCGGGACCAGGTCGCCGGCATCGGTATGCGAGAACAGCAGCTTCTGCGCCGGCACCGAACCACTGGAATACACCGCCAGCGGATGGCCGGCGTCATGCCAGGCGCGCAGCGCTGGCACCACGTCGGGATACAGCGGCGCGGTGAAGTCGCCATCACGATAACCGGCTTCCCAGATCAGTCCCTGCAGCGCCTTCAGTGCGGTGTGCTTGCGATCCTGGTCGATCCAGCCCTGCAGCGTCTCGACGATCATCGCGTCCTGGCACAGCCCGCCGCTCTCGACTGCAACGATGTCCAGCCAATGGCGCACGTTCGGGTCATCGCCGTGTTCGCGCACGAAGTCGGGCAGGGCGGCGCGCGCGTACGGGAACAGCACGTCGCGGACGAAGGAGATGCTGGACGTCGTGCCTTCGATATCGGTGAGGATGGTGGTCTTGATCACGACGGACGCGCCTGCCCGATTTCGTAGCGCGGGAACTGCGTCGCGATGTCGGTGCCGGTGAAGTGGCCGACCCACCCGTCCGGCTCGGTGAAGAACCGGATCGCGACGAAGCTCGGCTCCGGGCCCATGTCGAACCAGTGGGTCATGCTGTCCGGCACCGCGATCAGGTCGCCGGCCTCGCACAGCACCTCGTAGACCTTGCCATCGACGTGCAGGGTGAACAGGCCGGAGCCGGCGACGAAGAAGCGCACCTCGTCTTCCTTGTGGAAATGTTCGTCGAGGAACTTGCCGCGCATCGCCTCGCGATTGGGGTTGTCCGGCGCGATGCTGACCACGTCCACAGACTTGAAGCCGTTGGCTTCGACCAGGCGATCGATGTCGTCCTGGTAGGCGGCCATGATCGTCTCCGGCGCATCGCCGGGCGTCACGGGATGGGCAGGCGCCCATTGCTCCAGGTGCACGCCGATCTTCGCCAGTTCGGCGGTCATCCCGGCGCGCTCGTCGGTCGACAGCAACGGCGTGGCGGGGCGTGGTCGTCGAAGATGCGCAAGCGGCTCATTGCTTCAGTGTCCTCAGTTCCAGTTCGCAGCCCAGCAGGAATTCGAAGGCTTCCAGGTGGCGCCGTGCCTCGGCCATGTCGCGGCCCCAGGCGTACAGGCCGTGGCCATCGATCAGGTAGCCCCACATCGGTTGCGCGTCGAGCGCGGCCTCGACCCAGCCTGCGAGTTCGGGCATGTCCTGGGTGTTCGGGAACACCGGCACGTCCATCGCGCCTTCGTGGGTGGTGTTGCCCTGGAACGCCTTCTGCAATTCGTAGCCTTCGAAGCGTATGTGGCCAGCAGGCGCGTACAAGCGCGAGGCCACCGTCTGCGTGCGCGAATGCGTGTGCAGCACGCAGCCGATCTCCGGGAATCGCCGGTACAGCTGGGTGTGCAGGAGGGTCTCCGCGGACGGTCGCTTGTCGTTGCCCACGGGATTGCCGTCGAAGTCGACGACCATGATGTCGGCTTCGGTCAGCCGGCCCTTGTCGCGGCCGGAAACGGTGATCGCCGCGTGGTGGTCATCCAGCCGGCGCGAGAAATTACTGCTGGTCGCGGGCGTCCAGCCGGCATGCGCGAGCTCGCGCACGTTGGTGATGATCTCGCCGGCGAGGTGGCGCAGCTGCTGGGCGTCGTAGGGGAGTGTTTCCATGCCGGCCAGTGTAGCGAATGGCGGTTGTTGGATTGTTGAAGCACAGGCAACAAAAAACCCGGCCGGAGCCGGGTTCTTCGTCATCTGTCCATGCCGATCTGGCTGGAGATCAGGCCTGCGGACCCTCGTGGAACGGCGGCTCCGGATCGATCTTCGGGCCGTTCTTCGCCGCCTTCAGCCCACGCCCCAGCTCGCTGTTGCGATAGCCATACAGTGCGTACACGATGAAACCGAGGGCCGCCCAGCCAAAGAACATGCCCAGGGTGTAGACCGACAGGTTCAGGAACAGCAACAGGCAGCCGGCGATGGCCAGCGGGCACACCACCCACGCAAGCGGCGTACGGAACGGGCGGTGGCGATGCGGGTCGCGCTTGCGCAGGATCAGCACGCCTGCAGACACCGCCATGAAGGCGAACAGGGTGCCCGAGTTGGAGATGTCGGCCAGGATGCCGACCGGGAACATCGCGGCGAACAGGGCAACGAACACGCCGGTGATCATGGTGACCACGTGCGGGGTGTGGTACTTCGGGTGCACCCGGGACAGGACTTCCGGCAACAGGCCGTCGCGCGACATGGTGAAGAAGATGCGGGTCTGGCCGTAGAGCATCATCAGCACCACCGACGGCAGCGCCAGCGCCGCGGCCAGGCCGATCGCATTGCCCCAGCCGGCGAAGCCCAGCATCTTCAGCACGTGGGCCAGCGGCTCCTTGCTGCAGACCAGCGCTTCGGAACCCATGCATGCCGCCGCCAGTTCCGGTGTGCCGGGGTGGATGGCCATGCCGTCGGCACCCATCATCGGCTGCGAACCGATCGCGCCGACCGCACCGTAGCCGACCAGCATGTAGAAGATCGTGCAGACCAGCAGCGAACCGATCAGGCCGATCGGGATGTTGCGGTTCGGGTTCTCGGTTTCCTCGGCCGCGGTGGACACCGCATCGAACCCCACATACGCGAAGAAAATCGATGCCGCCGCGCCGAGCACGCCAACGCCACCCAGCGGGCTGCCCCAGCCGGTCGGGAAGAACGGTTTGAAGTTCTCGTCCTGGGCGGCCGGCACCGCGATGATGATGAACGCGGTGAGCGCGGCGACCTTGACCAGCACCAGGATCGCATTGACCTTGGCCGATTTCGAAGTGCCCATCACCAGCAATACGGTCACCAGCAATGCAATGCAGAAGGCGAGGATGTTGAACGCACCGCCATCCATCGGTCCGGTCCGGAGGGCGAGAGGTATCTCCATGCCCGCACTCGCGAGCAGCCCGTTCATGTAGCCGGACCAGCCAACCGAGACCGCGCCCGCGGCGACCGCGTATTCGAGCACCAGCGCCCAGCCCACCGTCCACGCCAAGGCTTCGCCCATCACGCCGTAGGTGTAGGTATAGGCCGAGCCGGAGACCGGGATCATCGAGGCCAGTTCCGAGTAGGCCAATGCGGCCAGCGCGCAAACCACCGCCGCGATCACGAACGCTACCATCATCGCCGGGCCGGCCTTCTGGCCTGCTTCTGCCGTCAGCACGAAGATGCCGGTGCCGATGATCGCGCCGATGCCGAGCATGGTGAGCTGGAAGGCACCGAGTTGGCGCTTGAGCGCCTTTTTCTCGGCAGTCTCGAGGATCTTGTCGAGCGGCTTGATTCGCTGGAACAGCATCAGGTGGTCCCCCGGGTTCTTGTTCATGAAAACGAACCTGCCCAGGCAGGCCGCAAGCCCGCGACCATAAACGTTCACATGCGGCGTGCACAAGCACCCGCGGTCATCCGGCGGCGATAATCGCGCTCTCCGCAAGCTTCCGCGACCTGCCATGACCCACATCGACGACGTTGCCTTCGCTTCTGCGCTGGCTGAATACGCCCAGCAATGGCCTGACGAGCGCGCAACGGTTGGCCTGTTCGAAGAGCTGGTGGGCGATGCCGGCAATCCGTACGTACGCGAACGCATTGGCGGCCACTTCACCGCGTCCTGCTGGCTGGTCGACCGCAGCGGCGAGCGCACGCTCCTGACCCATCACCGCAAGCTGGGCCTTTGGCTGCAACTGGGTGGGCACGCCGATGGCGAGCGCGACCTGCGCATTGCGGCCCTGAAGGAAGCCGAGGAAGAGTCCGGCCTGCCCGAGCTGCGCATCGAGCCCGCGATCTTCGATCTGGACCGCCACTGGATCCCCGAACACAAGGGCGTTGCCGCGCACTGGCATTACGACGTGCGCTACGTTGTCCACGCCGGCGAGGACGAGGCCTACACGGTCAGCGAGGAATCGCACGACCTTGCGTGGCGCAACATCGCGGAATTGGTGAGGGAGGCGGGCACGGATCCGTCGGTGCAGCGGATGGCGCGCAAGTGGTTGGCGCGTTCGTAGCATTCGCAGGGGCAGGCCCCCGTGCCTGCCCCCCAGGGCGACCACAGGGGGTCACCCCAACATCAATACAACACGCGCGTCCGCAAGGTCCCCGGGATCGCCGCCAGCGCCGCGCGCAGTTCGGTAGCCTGGGCGTCGTCGGCGCTGACATCGATCACCACGTAACCGACATTGGCGTCGGTACGCAGGAATTGGCCATCGATGTTGATGCCGCGCTGGCCGAAGATCTCGTTGACCCGCGACAGCACGCCCGGGACGTTGCGATGGATGTGAAGCAGGCGGTGGCTGCCGGCATGCTCGGGCAGGGTGACCTCGGGGAAGTTCACCGCGCTCAGCGTGCTGCCGTTGTCGCTGTAGCGCACGAGCTTGGCCGCGACTTCGATGCCGATGTTGTCCTGCGCCTCCAGCGTGCTGCCGCCGACGTGCGGGGTCAGGATCACGTTGTCGATGCCGAGCAGCGGCGACACCAGCGGATCGTCGTTGCCCTTGGGCTCTTCCGGGAACACGTCCACCGCGGCGCCGCCGATGTGGCCCGAATGCAGCGCAGCGGCGAGCGCGTCGATGTCGACCACGGTGCCGCGCGAGGCATTGATCAGGTGCGCGCCCGGTTTCATCTTCGCCATCTGCGGCGCGCCGAACATCAAGCGCGTCGCCGCGGTTTCCGGCACGTGCAGGGTGACCACGTCCGACGTCGCCAGCAGTTCGTCGAGGTCGCGGGTGGCGCGTGCATTGCCCAGCGAGAGCTTGGTTTCGATGTCGTGGAAGACCACCTGCATGCCCAACCCCTCGGCAAGCACGCCGACCTGGGTGCCGATATGACCGTAGCCGACGATGCCCAGGGTCTTGCCGCGGGCTTCGTGACTGCCGGCCGCGGACTTGCTCCAGCCGCCGCGATGGCATTGCGCGGACTTCTGCGGGATCCCGCGCAACAGCATGATCGCCTCGGCCAGGACCAGTTCGGCCACGCTGCGGGTGTTCGAGTAGGGCGCGTTGAACACCGGCACGCCGGCCAGTTCGGCGGCGTCCAGGTCGACCTGGTTGGTGCCGATGCAGAAGCAGCCGATCGCCATCAGGCGTTTGGCGTCGGCCAGTACCTCGGCGCTTAGCTGCGTGCGCGAGCGGATACCGACGAAGTGGGCGTCGGCAATCGCCTTGCGCAGTTCATCTTCGGGCAGAGATTTCGCATGGGTCACGACATTGCTGTAACCGGCCGCGCGGAACGTCTCCACCGCGTTGGGGCTGATGCCTTCGAGCAGCAGCACCTTGATGTCCTGCTTGGGGTATGACGTTTTCTTCGGCGGCATGGTGCGGCAACGGGCGAGGGGAGCCGCACTATGCCAGATGCGAGCACGGTTTTGCCGCACTGCGTCATGCCATTTCCGCCCGCGCCCATGCCCTGGGATCGCTAGCGAAAGTTGCGGCTGAAACCGCCATTCCATGCGTTCTTGGCGCGCTGGACGCATGGCCCCATCGCTGGCACGCTGCGGCATCCCCCGCGTCGGCATTGCCCGCCCATGACCGATTCCCGCATCGCCGACCTGCAAGCGTCGGTGCCCGGCCTGCGCCTGAAGACCGACCCCGCCGACCTCGAGCATTACGGTCGCGACTGGACCCGGCGCTGGACGCCGGCACCGCTCGCCATCGCCTTGCCGGGCAGCATTGAAGAGGTCCAGTCGGTGGTGCGTTGGGCGAAGGCGAATGCGGTGGCCATCGTGCCGTCCGGTGGCCGCACCGGTCTGTCCGGCGGTGCAGTCGCGGCGAATGGCGAACTGGTCGTCAGCCTGGAACGGATGAACCAGGTCATCGGCTTCGATGCGATCGACCGGACGCTGACCGTGCAGGCCGGCATCCCGCTGCAGCTGGCGCAGGAGGCGGCGCGCGAGCACGGCCTGCAATATCCGGTGGATTTCGCTGCGCGCGGCTCGTGCAGCATCGGCGGCAACATCGCCACCAATGCCGGCGGCACCCGCGTGGTGCGTTACGGCAATACCCGCGAATGGATTGCGGGGCTGAAATTGGTGATCGGCGACGGTGAGTTGCTCGATGTCGGGCGCAGCCTGGTCAAGAACTCCAGCGGCTACGACCTGCGCCACCTCGCCATCGCCTCGGAAGGCACGCTCGGCATCATCGTCGAGGCAACGCTGAAGCTCACCGACCCGCCGCCGCCGACCAACGTGATGCTGCTGGCCTTGCCGTCGTTCGATGCGCTGATGCAGGTGTTCGATGCATTCCGCGCCCGCTTGCAGCTTCAAGCCTTCGAATTCCTCACCGACCGCGCGCTGCATCATGTGTTGGCGCATGGTGCGCAGGCGCCGTTCGCGGAGACGCATCCGTTCTATGTGGTCACCGAATTCGCCAGCGACGAAGCCAGCGAGACCGAAGCGCTGGCCGCATTCGAACAGTGCATGGAAGCCGGCCTGGTCAGCGACGGCGTGATCAGCCAGAGCGACGCCCAGGCCGCGCAGCTGTGGCGCCTGCGCGAAGGCATCACCGAGAGCCTGGCGAGGTACGTGCCCTACAAGAACGACGTGTCGGTGCGCTTGTCGGCGATGCCGGCGTTCCTCGCGGAAACGCAGGCGTTGCTGGGCGATGCGTATCCGCAGTTCGACGTGGTCTGGTTCGGCCACATCGGCGACGGAAACCTGCACATCAACGTGCTCAAGCCGGACGACATGGTGCAGGCGGAGTTCGTCGCCGATTGCGACCGCGTCACCAGGCTGCTGGCCGAGCGCCTGCATGCGCATGGCGGCAGCATCTCCGCCGAGCACGGCATCGGCCTGGTCAAGAAACCCTATCTGTCGAGCACGCGCAGCGAGGTGGAGATCGCGCTGATGCGCGGGATCAAGGCGGTGCTGGATCCGGCCGGGATCATGAATCCGGGCAAGTTGTTCGACTGATCAAGCGGTCGCAAGCCGCGCGTCCAGCCGCTCGCGGATCGCCGGCCATTCGTCCGCGACGATCGAGTACGTGACGGTGTCGCGCAGCGAGCCATCCTTGTGCCGCCTGTGCGCGCGCAGGATGCCGTCGCGCTGTGCGCCCAGCCGTTCGATCGCTGCCTGCGAGCGCAGGTTGAGGTGGCTGGTGTGGAAGAACACCGACTTTGCGCCAAGCGCGTCGAAGGCGTGGCCCAGCATCAGCCGCTTGTTGGCGGTATTGACGTGGGTGCGCCACACAGACGCCGCGTGGAAGGTGTAGCCGATCGCCAGCGTGGGCACGGACAGGTCGATGTCGTAGAAGCGGGTGCTGCCGACCACGCGGCCGTCGCTGATGATCGCGAACGGAAGCTCGCGGCCGGCATCGCGCATCGCCAATGCGTGTTCGATCCATGCCGGGATGCCGTCGCGGCCCGGCACGTTGACGTAGTTGATCGAGCCGATGTCGCCATCGTCCACCGCGTCCTGCAGCGCCGGGACATGCGCGAGCGTCAGCGGCTCCAGGCGGATGCCGTGGCCGGCGAGGGTGATGGTCGCAAGAGTGGGATTCATTTGCTTTGGCTCGTCATTCCCGCGAAGGCGGGAATCCAGCGTCTGAGTTCTTTTGATCCAACCGCTGGATCCCTGCCTTCGCGGGGATGACAGCAGCGGCGTTGCTCAGTCCGCGCGCCCCGCAAATTCGCCGGTCGCCGTGTTGACCATGACCTTTTCGCCGTTGCCGATGTACTCCGGCACCATGATTTCGATGCCGGTGCTCAGGCGCGCCGGCTTCGGGCGTTTGGTGGCGGTGCCGCCCTTGAGTTCCGGCGGGGTCTCGACCACTTCGATGGCGACGCTGGCCGGCAACTGGATGGCGACCGGCAGGTCGTCGATGATCTGCACATAGCAGCCGGTCAGTTCGTCGACGATATAGCCGGCGGCATCGCCGACCACCTCGGCGTCGAGCGTGTAGGGCGTGTAGTCCTCGTCATCGAGGAACACGAACGCATCGCCATCCTTGTACGAATACGTCACCTGCCGGCGCGTGAGCTCGACCTCTTTCAATTCGTCGTCGCCGCCCACGCTCAGGTCGAGCTTGCTGCCACCCGGCACGCTGTACATCGTGAAGCGGAATTTGACGTTGCCGCCGCGGCCCTGCGGGCTGCTACGTTCGATGTCGCGGATCTGGTAGACGCTGCCGTTGTGTTCGACGACGTTGCCTTTCTTGATGTCGAAAGCCTTCATGGGATGTCTTCTATCGGAAGTTGTGGAGGGCGCGGAAGATGCGCTCGTTGAAGAACCAGGTCAGCAAGCCCCAGCCCAGCCCGCCGATTGCGCACAGCGGCAGGGCGACGGCGAGCAGCAGCGGGAACTTCGGATGCGCGACGCCGAACTGCACCAGCATCATGATGGCGAGGAAGGCGAACATCAGCCCACCCCAGAACGCCACGCCTTTCAGCAGCACGAAGCGCCACATGCCGCGTGCTCGTATTGTCGGCCAGCGGGTGGCGACCCAGCGTTCGGCGCGCGAACCGTAGTCGGTCACTTCGATGCCAGCCGGGTCGCGCCGTCCAGGCGGATGGTTTCGCCGTTGAGGTAGATGTTGCCGAGGATGTACCCGACCAGGTCGGCGAACTCCTCCGGCTTGCCGAGGCGCGAGGGGAACGGAATCGATGCCGCCAGCGACTGCTGCACGTCGTCCGGCATGCCATCGACCATCGGCGTCCAGAAGATGCCGGGTGCGACCGTCATCACGCGGATGCCGAAACGCGCCAGTTCGCGCGCCATCGGCAGGGTCATGCCGACCACGCCGCCCTTGGAGGCCGAATACGCAGCCTGGCCGATCTGCCCTTCGTAGGCGGCGACCGAGGCGGTGTTGACGATGACGCCGCGCTCGCCGTCGCTGCCGGCCGCGTTGCCCTGCATCTGTTCGGCGCAGGCCTTGGCCACGTTGAAGCTGCCGACCAGGTTGACCATCACCGTGGTCTGGAACTGCGACAGCTTCATCGCGCCATCGCGGCCAAGCACGCGGCCGGCGCCGAGGATCCCGGCGCAGTTCACCGCGACGTTGAGGCCACCGAGGAAGTCCTTGGCCGCGGCGACATTGGCGGCGACGCCGGCTTCGTCGGAGACATCGGTGCGGAAATAGCGCGCGTTGGCCTCGCCGAGTTCGGCGACGGCGGCTGCGCCCTTGTCGTCGTTGACGTCGAAGAGGGCGACCTTGCCACCGTGGGCGACCAGGTGCTGCGCCACCGCGAAGCCGAGGCCGGAGACACCTCCGGTGACCACGGAGAGGGCATTGGAAAGTTGCATGCGGGGTTCCTGCGGGCGGAAACCGCGATTTTACCGAACTGCGATGAGCGAGGGGCCTGCCGCCGGGGGCTGCGGAGAGTGCGCCATGGGTGAGCGCGCGCCATATTGCGCGGCATTGCCGCGCGGCGCACGCGAACGCCGGGCACGCTGTGCCGGGCAGGGTCGGCTTGCCGAGCGCACGTCGGCGATATCGAACAGGACGTTCGCATTGAGCCGCGAGCAGCCCCCGGCGGCAGGCCCGTCGCGGACTATGGCGAAGCGAGGTCGAGCAGGTAGAACGTATTGCAGCCGCCATGCCCGGTCGCGCCCATCGGCCCGTCGATCCGGCGGAAGCCGCTGCGCTCATACAACCGCATCGCCGCGTCCATGCCGGTCAGGGTTTCCAGGTAGCACTGGCGGAAACCGAAGCTTCGCGCCGCCTCCAGGCATGCGGCCATCATCGCCGCACCGGCACCGCTGCCGCGTGCCTCGGGCAGGAAATACATCTTGCGCAGTTCGCAGGTGTCGCCATCGTCGCCGGCCAGCGGTGCGACACCGGCACCGCCGATGACACGGCCGTCGCGTTCGACCACGAAATACGCATGCCGCGGCTCGGCATACGCACGCGACATCCAGTCCACTTCGGGGTCGCTGATCGCGAAGCCGCAGCCGGTCGCGCCGAATTCAGGCATCACCGTGCGGATGATCGCGGCCATCGCGGCATCGTCATCGAGGTGAATCGGTCGAATCGACGTGTTGCCTGGCAGCGCCATACGCTCAGTCCTGTTGCGCGATCACGCGCTTGGCGAATTCGCCCGGCAACAAGCCCGGGGCGAACAGGAACCCCTGGCCGACCTTGACCCCGAGCCTGATCAGGAAATCGCGCTGGGCTTCGGTCTCGATCCCCTCGGCGACCAGGCCCAGTCCCAGGCTGCCGGCGATGCCGGCCACCGCCTGGCAGATCGCCACGTCTGAGGGCTTGCCCGGCACGCCCTTGATGAAAGTCTGGCTGAGCTTCAGCGCATGGATCGGCAGCCGGCGCAGGTAGTTGAGCGCGCTGTAGCCCTCGCCGAAATCGTCGATCGACAATTGCACGCCAAGCCTGCGCAGAGCATCGAACACCGCCAGCGAGTCCGCCGCGTCATCGACCAGCACGCGTTCGGTCAGCTCGAGCTCGAGTGCATGGCCGGGCAGGCCGGCCTCGTGCAGGACCCGCTGCACGCCCTGGCCGAAGTCGTCCGCACCGAACTGCCGGTACGAGACATTCACCGCGACCCGCTGGATCGGCAGGTCCTGCTCGCGCCAGCGACGCATCTGCGCGCAGGCCTCCTGCAGGACCCACTGGCCGATGCGCACGATGTCGCCGGTGGTTTCGGCAAGCTCGATGAACCGGTCCGGGCGCATCTCGCCGAGCTGCGGGTTGCGCCAGCGCACCAGCGCCTCCGCGTAGAGGATGCGGCCGGTGCGCAGGTCGACCTGCGGCTGGTAGACCAGGTGGAACTCGCCCTTGTCGAGCGCGCGGCGCAGCTGTGTTTCGGTCTGCAAACGCTCGTGCTGCCGGCTGGCCAACTCCGGCGAGAACGACTGGAAGCCGTTGCGTTGCCGGCGCTTGCTGTCGTACATCGCCACGTCGGCGCTCTGGATCAGCTGGTTCGGGGTATCGCCATCGTCCGGCGCGCGGGCGATGCCGATGCTGGTGGTGACGTTGAACTCGTCCTTGCCGAGCCGGAACGGTTCGCCGAAGGCCTGCTGGATCTGCTTCGCCAATCGTTGCGGGCGTTCGTGGTCGTCGTCAGCGCGGCATGCCACCAGGAACTCGTCGCCGCCGAAACGCGCGATCAGGCCCTCGGTACCAACCGCGCCGGCAATGCGTTGCGCGGCATCGACCAGCAGGGTGTCGCCGGCGTTGTGGCCCAGCACGTCGTTGACGATCTTGAAGCGGTCCAGGTCGATGTACAGCAGGCACAACCCGGAATGGGCCGGATTGCGCATGCGCAATTCGATCTGTTCGAGGATCGCGTCGCGGTTCATCAGGCCGGTGAGGGCATCGGTCTGCGCCTGCATGCGCAGGGTCTGCTCCGCATGCTTGCGTTCGGTGATGTCCTGCAGGGTGCCGCTCAGGCGGTCGCTGCCCGGATCGTGCGGATCGGGCTCGCCGATCATGCGCACCCAGAACGGCGTGCCATCGGCCTGCGCGCCCTGCAGTTCCAGCTCGAAGCCGGTGCCGTCGCAGATCGATTGCAAGGTGCGATGCAGGCGCTTGCGGTCGTCTTCGAGTAGACACGCGAGGACTTCGTGCATGGACGCGAGCGCGCGGGCGGCACCAAGGATCCGGTGCGCTTCTCTGGTGAGGTAGAGCGCGCCGCTGGCGCGATCCCATTGCCAGCCGCCGATCTGGGCCAGTTCCTGCACGCGGTCGAACAGGGCCTTGTCGCGTTGCAGCTCGGTGATGTCGCTGCTCAGGGTCAGCACCAGCTCCGCATGGTCGGCACCCGGCGCGAACTGCGGCACCGCGGTCACCGACAGCCACAGCAGCCGTTGCGTACTCCGCCGGAACAGGCCGATCACGACGCTGCTGACTGCCTGGCCAGTGGCCAGCGCGCGCGATGCAGGATGCAACTCGAACGGCAGGAAGCGGCCGTCTTCGTCCACCACCAGCCAGTCGTTCCAGTCCGGCTCGCGATGGTTGGAATCGTCGCCGCCGATGCCGTAGATCCGGCTCGCCGCGGCATTCATGTAGTGCACCCGGCCCTGCCGATCCTGCAGGGTGATCGCCTTGTCGATGCCCTCGACCAGGCTGTTGTAGCGGACTTCGGCATCGTGCCGGGCGCTGAGGTCGCGGGCGACCGCGACCATCGCATCCTGGCCGTCATAGAGCAGGTTGGCCGAATGCACTTCCACCGGGAAGCGGCTGCCATCGGCGCGCATGTTGGTGACTTCGATGACGTAGGTTTCGCCGCGATCGAGGGTTTCCAGCACCGGCACCAGGTGGTCGCGCGGCAGGTCCGGGTTCAGCACTTCGATCGGCTGGCCGATGATGTCCTCGCGCGGCCGCTTGTAGGCGCGCATGCCGGCCTTGTTGAGGTCCAGCACGGTGCCGTCGCGGGCCAGCACGCTGACCGGGTCGGGCACCGCGTCGAACAGCGCGCGGTAGCGCAGGTTGCCGGCCTCGATCGTCAGCTGCGCGCCGACCAGCGCATCGCCAGCCTGCAGCAGCAAGGCGTGCATCGCGGGCGACAGGCCGGGATCGGCGGCTGCGTCCCGCAAGGCCAGCGCCAGCGCCTGCGCATCGCTCGATGCCACGTCCGTTGCGGCGGGATGCGGCGGCACGGACGGGGCGTTCATCAGGCCCCCAACGCCTTGCCGACCTTGCTGCCGGTGTCGCGTCCCAACAGGGCGGCCAGCCAGCGGCCGGTCTCGGCCAGCAAGGGCAGGTCGATACCGGTGCGGATGCCCAGTCCGTGCAGCATGTAGACCACGTCCTCGCTTGCCACGTTGCCGCTGGCGCCCTTCGCGTACGGACAGCCGCCGGCACCCGACACCGCGCTGTCCACCACCGCCACGCCTTCTTCCAGGCAGGCCAGCACGTTCGCCAGTGCCTGCCCGTAGGTGTCGTGGAAATGGATCGCCAGCGCCGCCATCGGCACCTCCGCGGCGACCGCTTGCAGCATCGCCCGCGCCTTCACCGGCGTGCCGATGCCGATGGTGTCGCCCAGCGAGATTTCGTAGCAACCCATCGCATGCAGCTCGCGGGCGACCCGCACCACATCGGCCAGCGGTACTTCGCCCTGGTAGGGGCAGCCCAGCACGGTGGAGACGTAGCCGCGCACGCGCACGCCGTCGGCATGTGCCCGTTCCAGCACCGGCCGGAAGCGATCCAGCGACTGCGCGACGGTGGCGTTGGTGTTCTTCAGGTTGAATGCCTCGGAAGCGGCGGTGAACACCGCGACTTCGGCCGCGCCGGCTGCGCGCGCGCGTTCGTAGCCCTGTTCGTTCGGCACCAGCACCGGATACGAAATCCCGGGCGCGCGAGTGATCCCGGCCAGAACCTCTGCGGCATCGGCCATCTGCGGTACCCATTTCGGGCTGACGAACGCAGTGGCCTCGATGCTGCGCAGGCCGGTCTTCGATAACCGATCGATCAGTTCGATCTTGTGGGCGGTGCCGATGTCGATTTTTTCGTTCTGCAGGCCGTCGCGCGGGCCAACCTCGACGATGCGCACGTCCGCGGGAAACCCCATCTCACGGCTCCTGCGCAGGTGCAGGCGTGGCGTCGACGGCCGTGGCGTCTTCGGCCGGAACGCGTCGCAGGATCATCAGCGGCTCGCGCACGAACAATTGCGGATGCTGCCGCAACAGCTTGGCGATGCGTTTGCCATCGCCCGCGATGAAATTGTTGTACGTCGGCTCCTTGGTCTTCAGGCCTTTGGTGTCGGGTCGCGTGCTGGTGCCTTCGATCTTCTTCGCCTTGATCGCTGCGGCGATCCACGCATGGTCGGCGTCGTAGAGGCGCATGCTGTCGCCGTCGCGTTCGTAGCGGAGCAGGGCGGCGCCGCAGTGCGCGTTGCCGTCGCCGACGCAGTCCGGCTTGCCGGAGTCGTTGTGCAACTGCAGGTACTGGCCTGCGCCGGTGTCGATCAGGGTCAGATGCACCGGCTTGGTTTCGCCCTTGGTGGTCGCGCTCCTGCAATCGGCGGCGATCTCCACCACGCCCCGCGGCTTCATCGGGTCATCTGCGGTGCCAACCGGTTCCCAGCGGCCAGGCCAGGCCGGGTCGCAGTCGGTGGTGCTGCCAGTAGGCAGGGACTCGAACACGGTGGTCGAACAGCCGCCGAGGCACAGCAACAGGGTCAGCAAGGCCAGGCAGGCGGTTCGATGCATCGTCATTGCTCCAGTGTCGCCAACACCGCATCGCCCTCGACGAAGTCGCCGGCCTGCGCGCGCACCTCGGCCAGTACGCCATCGCGTGGTGCCTTGAGCGCCAGTTCCATCTTCATCGCCTCGATCACCAGCACCACGTCCCCTGCGCTGACCGCATCGCCCGGCTGCTTCTGCACCACCACCACGCGGCCCGGCATCGGCGCGCGGATGCGGTGTTCAGACGATCCGCCATCGCCGCCTTCACGACGATACACCGCCTCGGCGTGCAGGCGCAGCCGTTGCCGGCCATCGTGGACCAGTACGTCGTCGCCATCCGACAACGCGCGGAAGCGACGCATGTCGCCGTCGATGCGCGCGCTCAGCGCTTCATCATCCAGGCGCGCGCCGGAGACCGTGTGCGATGCACCGTCCAGCTCGATTACGTAATCGCCGCTGTGGCCGCGCGCAACCAGTTCGATCCGCGTCCCGCCCTCGGCGAATGCCAGCCGCCGGCTGCCGCCGTAGCCCAGCCGCCAGCCATCGGCGATCGCCCACGGCGAGCCCGGATCGCTGCCGATCGCGGCGGCGGTGCGCGCATCCGCTTCCTGCGCCAGCAGGCGCGTGGTGGCCGCGGCGAGCAGCAGCACGCGATCGGTCTGCGCAGGCGACAGGAATTCGTCGAGGTGGCGATCCAGGTAGCCGGTGTCGATGCTGCCGCCGACCACCGCCGGATGCCGCACCAGCCGCTCCAGGAACGCGATGTTGGATTTCGGGCCGGCGATCTCGCAGGCGGCCAGCGCCTCGCGCATGCGGGCGAGGGCGCGCGGGCGATCCTCGTCCCATACGATCAGCTTGGCGATCATCGGGTCGTAGAAGATCGTCACGGTGTCGCCTTCGACCACGCCGGAATCGATACGCACATTGCGTGATGGCATAGGCAAACGCAGCGTCTGCAACGTGCCGGAGCCGGGCAGGAAGCCGGCGTCCGGATCTTCGGCATACAGCCGCACTTCGATGGCGTGGCCCTGCTGTTCGATCTGCTCCTGCGTCAACGGGAGTTTCTCGCCGGCGGCGATCCGCAGCTGCCATTCGACCAGGTCCAGCCCGGTGACTTCCTCGGTGACCGGATGCTCCACCTGCAGCCGCGTGTTGATCTCCATGAAATAGAAACCGCCGTCGGCACCGACGATGAATTCGACGGTCCCGGCGTTCGCGTAATCGATCGCATGCGCCGCCTGCACCGCGGCCGCGCCCATTTTTGCGCGCAGCTCGGGAGTGAGGAACACCGAGGGCGATTCTTCCAGCACCTTCTGGTAGCGACGCTGCGCCGAGCATTCGCGTTCGTTGAGGTGGAGTGCGCCGCCATGCGAATCCCCGAACACCTGGATCTCGATGTGCCGCGGATGCTCGATGTAGCGCTCCAGCAGCACGCGGTCGCGGCCGAAGGCGTTGCGTGCTTCGCGCTGGCAGCTTTCAAGGTTCGGCAGGAATTCGTCGTGCGTGCGCACTATGCGCATGCCCTTGCCGCCGCCGCCGTGCGCGGCCTTGATCATCAGCGGATAGCCCATGGCGTCGGCTTCGCGCTGCAACAGATCGGGCGACTGGTCTTCGCCGGTGTAACCCGGCACCACCGGCACGCCGGCCGCCGCCATCAGATCCTTGGCACCGGCCTTGCTGCCCATCTTGCGCATCGACGCGCCGGACGGGCCGATGAAGGCGATGCCGGCGGCGAGCACTGCATCGGCGAAATCCGCGTTCTCGGACAGGAAGCCGTAACCCGGATGAATCGCCTGCGCGCCGCTCTTCTTCGCGACCTCGATGATCGCCTCGCCGCGCAGATAGCTGTCCTGCGGACGCGCGCCACCGATGTGGTGCGCTTCGTCTGCCAGGCGCACGTGCTGCGCGTCGGCATCGGCGTCGGAGAACACCGCAACGGTGCGGATGCCGAGCTTGCGCGCGGTGCGGATCACCCGGCAGGCGATCTCGCCGCGGTTGGCGATGAGGATGGTGTGGAACATCAGGCGCTGGCGTCCGGCAGGTGGCAGACCGCTTCGACGTTGTGTCCGTCGGGGTCCAGCACGAACGCGCCGTAGTAATCCGGGTGGTAATGCGGGCGCAGGCCGGGCGCGCCGTTGTCGCGACCACCGGCAGCGAGCGCGGCGGCATGGAAGGCATCGACCTTCGCGCGGCTGTCGACGGCGAAGGCGACATGCGTGTGCTGCCCGGGCGCGCCGTCATCGCCGAACCAGAAGTACGGCTTGCCCTGGTGGCCGAAGCCCGCGGCCTTGGCGCCGGCGATCTCTTCCTGCGGCACTTCCATGATCAGGCCGATGCCCAGCGGTGCCAGCGCCTGCGTGTAGAACGCGAGGCTGCGTGCGTAATCGGAAACGGGGATGCCTACGTGGTCGAGCATGGCGTTACTCCGTGATCCAGCGCGGCTTGCGCTTGTCGAGGAAGGCGGACAGGCCTTCCTGGCCTTCCGGTGACACGCGCAGGCGGGCGATCAGGCTGGCGTTGTCGGCGTCGTGCTTCGCGCCATCGGCATGCGCGCAGACATCGCGCACGAGGGCTTTCGCGTTGGCGCTGGCGACCGGGCCGGCTTTCAGCAACAACTCGATTTGCCGCTGCACGGCGGTATCCAGCGCGGTCGGATTGACCACGTCGTGCAGCAGGCCGATGCGCAGGGCTTCATCCGCATCGAACAGTTCCGCGGTCGCGAAATAGCGTCGCGCGTTGCGTGCGCCGATCGCGGCGATGACGTAGGGCGAGATCACGGCTGGTAGTAGTCCGAGCCTGCTTTCGGTCAGGCCGAACTTCGCGCCGCGCGCGGCGATGGCGATGTCGCAGCAGGCCACCAGGCCCACGCCGCCACCAAACGCCGAACCTTGCACGGCGGCGATGGTCGGTTTCGGCAGTTCGTCCAGCGTGCGCATCAGACGGGCAAGGGCGAGCGAGTCGGTGCGGTTATCGGCCTCGCTGGCGGCGGCCATGCCACGCATCCAGTTCAGATCCGCTCCAGCGGAGAACGAAGTGCCTTCGGCCTCCAGCACCAGCACGCGAATCGCGGTGTCGGCGGCGACCTCGTCCAGTGCGGCGGTCAGTCCCGCGATCAGCGCGGCATCGAAGGCGTTGTGCACCTGCGCGCGGGCCATCCGCAGGCGGGCGACCTGCCCATCGCGGTGCAATTGCAAGGGTTCGCTCATGCGGGATCCGGCAAGCCTGGCGCGGGTGAATGCGCATGATAACCGCCGGCGCGCGCCAGCCCGGCGTTGCGTCGGTGCGATGCTACAATCGAGAACAATTCCCATTTGGCTCTAGCCCGCCCGCGACCGATGACTCTGACCGAACTCACCCGGCGTACCCCAGCCATCGTCGACAGCGTCGAAGAGCGCATGCCCAACGACCCCATTGCGCGTCGCCTGCGCGAACTCGGATTCGTGGCTGGCGAGCAAGTCGTGGTGGTCGCGGCCGGGCCGTTCGGTGCGGAACCGTTGCTGGTGCAGGTCGGCTTCACTCGTTTCGCCTTGCGTCGCGCCGAGGCCGCGCGCGTGCGCCTGCGCACGCTGCATTCGGGCAATGCGGGAGTCGCCGCATGAACGCCGCTGTCGCAACGCCGCGCATTGCGCTTGTCGGCAACCCGAACTGCGGCAAGACCGCCTTGTTCAACCTGCTGACCGGCAGTCGCCAGAAGGTCGCGAACTACGCTGGCGTTACCGTGGAGCGCAAGGAAGGCCGCCTGCATGCGCCGTCCGGCAAGCACTACGCGGTGCTCGACCTGCCGGGCGCGTACAGCCTCAATGCCGCGAGCCTGGACGAGGCGGTCACCCGCGACCTGATCCGCGGCTTCTATCCGGGCGAGGCCGCGCCGGACCTGCTGGTCTGCGTGGTCGACGCCACCAATCTGCGCCTGCACCTGCGCTTCGTGCTGGAACTGCGCGCCGTCGGCAAGCCGATGCTGGTCGCGCTGAACATGGCCGATGCGGCGAAGCGGCGCGGCATCGACATCGACATCGAAGCGCTGCAGCGCGAGTTGGGCTTGCCGGTGGTCGAGACCGTGGCAGTGCGCAGCGGTGGTGCCGATGCGTTGCTTGCCAGGCTGGATGGCGTGGTTGCGCACCCACACGCCGACGTCACCACATTGCCCGAAGGCACCGATCTGCACGAGGAAACGCGCCGACTGCTGGCGGCCGCGGTGCGCATGCCTGCGCGCACGGCGAGGATCGACGACGCACTCGACCGCTGGCTGCTGCATCCGCTGTTCGGATTGCTGACCCTGGCGGTGGTGATGTTCCTGATCTTCCAGGCGGTGTATGCCTGGGCTACGCCGGTCATGGATCTGATCGACGCCGGCACGGTTGCCCTGGGCGAGTGGGTCGGTACGCGAATGCCCGACGGGCCGCTCAACAGCCTGCTGGTGGACGGCATCATTGCCGGACTTGGTGGGGTGATCATTTTCCTGCCGCAGATCCTGGTGTTGTTCGCCTTCATCCTGGCGCTGGAGGAATCCGGCTACCTGCCACGTGCCGCGTTCCTGCTGGATCGGATGATGGCTGGCGCCGGCCTGTCCGGGCGCAGTTTCATCCCGCTACTGTCCAGCTTCGCCTGTGCGATCCCGGGGATCATGGCCACGCGCAGCATCCAGGATCCGCGCGACCGGTTGGCGACGATCCTGGTCGCACCACTGATGACCTGCTCCGCGCGTTTGCCGGTGTACGCCTTGTTGATCGGTGCGTTCATCCCGTCGCGCGAGGTGTGGGGCGGCTTCAACCTGCAGGGCCTGGTGCTGTTTGCCCTGTACATGGCCGGCATCTTCAGCGCGCTGGCGGTGTCGTGGGTGATGAAGAAGTGGCGCAGCGACAAGGGCGAGCATCCGTTGATGCTGGAGTTGCCGTCCTACCGATTGCCCAACCCGCGCGACGTCCTCATCGGCTTGTGGGAACGCGCGCTGATCTTCCTCAAGCGCGTGGGCGGGATCATCTTCGCCCTCACCGTGTTGCTGTGGGTGCTGCTGACATTCCCGGCCGCGCCGGCGGACGCGACCATGCCGGCGATCGACTACAGCTTCGCCGGCCGCATCGGCCATGCAATGACCGCGGTGTTCGCGCCACTCGGTTTCAACTGGCAGATCTGCATCGCCCTGATCCCGGGCCTGGCGGCGCGCGAGGTCGCGGTGTCCTCTCTCGCCACCGTCTATGCATTGTCCGCGGTGGACGACGATGCCGCCGCGCAGGCGCTGACGCCGCTGATCACCGATGGCTGGTCGCTGGCCACCGGCCTGTCGTTGCTGGTCTGGTTCATCTACGCGCCGCAGTGCCTGGCCACGTGGGCGGCGATCAAGCGCGAGACCGGCTCATGGAAGACGATGGCGCTGGCTGCCGGCTACCTGTTCGTGCTGGCCTACCTGGCCTCGTTCGTGACCTATCGGGTCGCGGTGGCACTGGGTGGCGGCTGAGCGATGGATGCTGGCCTGCTCGCGCAGTACCTGATCATCGCGCTGGTGACGATTCTCAGCGTTGTGATCGTCGCGCGCTCGCAGTTCCCGGCGGCCACCCGCAAGCTGCGCATCGCCATCGCGTTGCCGTTGCTGCGCGATGGCATGCCGGGGTGGGTGAAGGCGTTGGGTCGTCGGCTCGCGCCCGCGCCGCGCGGTGGTGGAGCAGCCTGCGGCGGTTGCAGCAGCTGCGACTAGCGATACGAGGTCGAGCGTGGCGGGCTCGCTTCGTGGCTCGAAATGCCGCTGCGCGATTACCCGCTGCTCTCGTCGTGGTTACGGGACTCAGTGCCTCAGTCGCCGCTTGCCGGGCGACGCCGGCACCGCTTCCACGCTGACTTCGAAGCTGCGTGACTCGCCGGGGAAGACCGCACCGACGCCGGCCACGTGGCGGCTGATTTCCTCGCCGCGTTCATTGCGGATGACGATCACCATCGAGTATTCGAACGCGCCGTCATCCGGCGCGCTCACGGTGCCTTCCACCTTCAACGGCACGAAACGCTGGGCGGCGTCGCTGGCCGGCGCATCGAACTTCAGGTGCCCGCGGCATGCCGGACAGACCGACGAGCTTTCCAGGATCGTGGCCTTGCAGTGTGGGCAGGTCCGCGTCGCGCCTGCCGTGCCAGGGCGGACGGCGCTCATGCAGCGCCGGCGCTCTCCACTTTGTCGGTCTTGTCCAGAGAATCCGGCTTGGCAACGGACTTGCCGTCCTTGTCCCAGCCGCACTCGACATGGCCGCGGATGCGCGAGCCCGCCGCGACGGTGAGCGTGCCAGCCTTGAGGTCGCCGTTGATCACGCCGCTCTGCTGCAGTTCGACCTGCTGCGCGGAATGGATGTTGCCGTCCAGTTCGCCGGCCAGGGTGACCTTGTTCGCGGCCACGCCGCCGGACACTTTGGCACCGGGTTCGATGGTGAGGTTGCCCTGCACCTTGACGTCGCCCTTGAACTTGCCGGCGATGCGGACGTGGCCGCTGCCTTCGATCTTGCCTTCGATGGTGAGGTCGGCTGCGATCACCGATTCGCGGGCCGCGGCACCGTTGTCCACCGAACGGATCGGCGCGGGCGCAGCAGGAACCGCTGCAATCGGCTCGGGCGTCGGGGCGGGTGTCGGCGCCGGAGAGGCGAGGTCGAAACGGGAGGGCTCATTGGCCTTGGGGGCCGGGGTCGGGTCTTTCCAGATAGCCATCGAACGTGACTCCACGGGGGTGGCCGTCGAGGCTATCACCGATTTGCGATGATTTCCTGCATGAATCCGGGAGGAAGCTGGCGCAAGTGCCTGAGCGCGATGGAAGTCACAGCTTCGGTCACATCCGGAATACGCCGAAGCGCGTCCGATCTTCGATCGGCGCATTGAGCGACGCAGACAATCCCAAACCCAGCACCCGGCGGGTATCGGCGGGATCGATGATGCCGTCGTCCCATAGCCGTGCGCTGGCGTAGTACGGATTGCCCTGGGTTTCGTACTGCTCGCGGACGGGGGCCTTGAAGGCCTCTTCCTCGTCGGCGCTCCAGCTGCCGCCCTTGGCTTCGATGCCGTCGCGCCTGACCGTAGCCAGCACGCTTGCTGCCTGTTCGCCGCCCATCACGCTGATCCGCGCGTTTGGCCACATCCACAGGAAGCGCGCGCCATAGGCACGGCCGCACATCGCATAGTTGCCGGCACCGAAACTGCCGCCGATCACCACGGTGAATTTCGGCACGTGCGAACAGGCGACCGCGGTCACCATCTTCGCGCCGTCCTTGGCGATGCCGGCCTGCTCGTATTTCTTGCCGACCATGAAACCGGTGATGTTCTGCAGGAACACCAGCGGGATGCCGCGCTGGTTGCACAGTTCGATGAAGTGCGCGCCCTTCAGCGCGGACTCCGCGAACAGGATGCCGTTGTTGGCGACGATCCCGACCGGATAGCCATGCAGGTGGGCGAAGCCGGTGACCAGGGTCTTGCCGTAGCGCGCCTTGAATTCCTGGAAGTCGCTGCCATCGACGATGCGCGCGATTACCTCGCGGATGTCGAACGGACGCCGCGCGTCCTTCGGGACGATGCCGTACAGCTCCTCGGTCGCGAACATTGGCTCACGCGACGGTTGCGTGGCGACCGGAAGCACCTTGTTGCGGTTGAGCGTGCCGACGATGCCGCGCGCGATCTCCAGCGCATGGCGGTCGTCCTCGGCGAAATGATCGGCGACCCCCGACATGCTGGTGTGGACGTCGGCGCCACCGAGGGTTTCGGCATCCACCACCTCGCCGGTGGCGGCCTTCACCAGCGGCGGGCCGCCGAGGAAGATCGTGCCCTGTTCCTTGACGATGATCGACTCGTCGCACATCGCCGGCACATACGCGCCGCCTGCGGTGCAACTCCCCATGACGACGGCGATCTGCGGGATGTTTTCCGCGCTCATCCGCGCCTGGTTGTAGAAGATCCGGCCGAAATGCTCGCGATCCGGGAAGACCTCGTCCTGCAGCGGCAGGAACGCGCCGCCGGAATCGACCAGGTAGACGCAGGGCAGGCGGTTCTCGCGGGCGATCTCCTGCGCGCGCAAATGCTTCTTGATGGTCATCGGGAAATAGGTGCCGCCCTTGACCGTGGCGTCGTTGGCGACAATCACCACTTCCTGGCCCATCACCCGGCCGATGCCGCAGACCATGCCGGCGGCGGGTGCGGCATCGTCGTACATGCCTTCGGCGGCGAGCGGGGCGATTTCCAGGAATGGCGAACCCGGATCGAGCAGGGCGTCGATGCGCTCGCGCGGCAACAACTTGCCGCGCTCGGTGTGCTTGACGCGCGCCTTACCGCCACCGCCGTCCGCGGCGCGGGCGAGGCGACGGTCGAGTTCGGCGACCAGGTCGCGATGCCAGGCGGCGTTGTCGAGGAAATCCTGCGAACGGGGGTCGATCTGCGAAGTCAGCGCGGGCATGCGGTCATCGACGATACGGACAATGCGAAAGCATAACCGCTGCGGTGGATCGGTCCGCCGAAGCGCATGACGCCAGAAAGAGAAAGGCCCGCCGAAGCGGGCCTTTCCGGATACAACAAAGCGAAGAAGATTACTTCTTGGCTTCGGCGGCAGCGGCTTCGGCCTTGTCGGCGGTCGCAGCAGCCGAGTCGGCAACGGCATTGGCGGCGTCGGCGGTGGCGTCGGCAGCGGCAGCGGTGGCTTCGTTGGCGGCAGCGGCGGCGGCATCGGCAGCGCCTTCGACGGCAGCGGCGGTTTCGCCAACGGCTTCGCCGGTGGCGGCGGCAGCGGCGTCGACGCCAGCAGCGGCGGCGTCGCCAGCGGCGGCAGCGGCGTCACCAGCGGCAGCGGCGGCCGTGTCGGTCGCGGCAGCGGCGTCGGCAGCGGCGTCCTGGGCGGTCGCGGTTTCATTCTTGCAGGCCGACAGAGCGAGGACGCCAGCGGCGAGGAGCACGTAAAGCTTGGTGTTCATGGAAATCTCCTGGGTAGGGGTTGTCTGAAATGCAACGGGTTCGGATCAGGCAACGCCAGTGCGCTTGGCGATCCGGCGCAGGTGGCCGGCGGGGCGTTCACTGACTCACAACAGCCCCGGTGATTTGGGGCACGAAAAAGCCGTCGGCGTACCGACGGCTTCTCCGATACTACAGTAACGCTCCGGCGAGTGGCCTCGCCAGCCCGATTACTTCTTCTCTTCAGCCGAAGCAGCAGCGTTCTCGGCAGCAGCAGCAGCCTGCTCGGCCGAATCAGCGGCGTCCATGGCGGCATCGGCAGCGTCGCCGGCAGCAGCGGTACCGGCAGCAGCGGCAGTCGCGTCGGCCGAAGCGGCGGCAGCGTCAGCAGCGGTCGCGGCGGTGTCGGCAGCGGCCTGGGCAGCTTCGGCGGTGGCGGCGTCGCCAGTGGCAGCGGCGGCGTCAGCGGCGGCAGCGGCTTCGCCGGCAGCGGCGGTGGCGTCGGCGGCGGCGTCGGCAGCCTGCTCCTGGTTGCTGCAAGCGGTCAGGGCCAGGCCCAGCGCCATCGCCAGCAGGATCTTGTTGATGGACATGATGCGTATTCCTCGTCTATGAATAGGGTGTTTTGAGAACGCGCATACTGCGCGCCGGTAACATGATGACAAGCCCGTGTCGCGTGTCAAGCGGCTGGCCGGTTTTTTTTGAATCGGCCGTTCACCGCCTAACGGGACTTTTACACCAGCTCGATGGCCAGGGCGACCGCTTCGCCGCCGCCGATGCACAGCGATGCCACGCCGCGCTTGCCACCCCGGGCCTGGAGCGCATTCAGCAAGGTCACCAGCAGGCGTGCGCCGGAAGCGCCGATCGGGTGGCCCAAGGCCAGCGCCCCGCCATTCACATTCAGCTTCTCATGCGCGATACCGAGGTCGGTCATCGGTGCCATGGCCACGCAGGCGAAGGCCTCGTTGACCTCGAACAGATCCACGTCGGCCACCGACCAGCCGGCCTTGGCCAGCACGTTCTGCAGGGCGGTGACCGGGGCGGTGGTGAACCATTCCGGTGCCTGCGCGTGGGTGGCATGGGCGACGATGCGCGCCAGCGGGGTCGCGCCGGCAGCTGCGGCGGCATCGGCCGACATCACCACCAGCGCGGCGGCACCGTCGGAAATCTTCGACGAGGACGCCGCGGTCAGCACGCCGTCCTTGCCAAAGGCCGCGCGCAGGTCGGGGATCTTCGACGGATCGATCTTGCCCGGCTCCTCGTCCTTGTCGACCACCAACTCGCCCTTGCGGGTCTTGACGGTGACCGCGGTGATTTCGCCAGCGAATGCGCCACTCGCCTGCGCGGCCTGGGCGCGCTTGACACTTTCGGCGGCGAAGGCGTCGACCGCCGCGCGGTCGTAGCCGTACTTGGCGCAGGCTGCATCGCCGAACACGCCCATCGCCTTGCCGTCGTCGGGATTGGTCAGGCCGTCCCAGGCCATGTGGTCGAGCAGTTCGCCATTGCCGAAGCGGATGCCGGTGCGCGAGCCGTTGAGGAGGTGCGGCGCATTGGTCATCGATTCCATGCCACCAGCGACAACCGCCTTCGCGGAGCCGGCCTTGATGATGTCGTGGGCCAGCATCACCGCCTTCATGCCGGACCCGCAGACCTTGTTGATGGTGGTGCAGCCGGCGGCATCGGGGATGCCGGCCGCGCGCGAGGCCTGTCGTGCCGGGGCCTGGCCCAGGCCGGCCGGCAGCACGCAGCCCATGATCACTTCGTCGATCTGGTCGGCATTTACGCCGGCCTGCGCCAGCGCGCCCTGGATCGCGGCGGTCCCCAACGTCGGCGAGGGAACGCCGGTGAACTGGCCGAGGAAGGAACCGATGGCGGTGCGCTTGGCACCGACGATGACGACGTCGCTCATTGGGGGGCTCCGGGCCGGTTGGCCGTTTGGGTCGAGTTCCCGATTATGGCGCGAAACCGCGATCCATGCTGCGCTGCCGCATCCGTGGCCGATTCAGTTTTTCGGCGTTGCGGAAACGGCTTGCCGGGCATACAACACGCGGAGGGTGCATGAGGCTGGCGAGGGACCGGCGGCGCACCGAAGGAACGACCATGAACCAGCATCCCGATTGCATCCTCAGCGAGCGCCGGCTCGCGCGCGCCTTCCTTCCCTGCGCGATCGCGCTGGCCCTGGCGGCCTGCGGTGGGGGTGGTGGCAGCAACGTGCGGCCCAGCCCGCCCGCGCCTCCGGTCACGCCGGGCGGCAATGCCCTGGATTTCACGCCGACGGTGGCGAACGACAGCGGCATCGTGGTGAATCCGCCGACCCTTGCGGCATTGCCCGCAGCTCTTGCGTTCGATCCGCAGCTCGGCGTGCAGATGCAGGTGATCAATGCCGGTGCATCGCTGGCCGCGGGCGCACGCGGTGCCGGCGTCGGTATCGGAATTCTCGACACAGGCGTGCGCCGGAACCATCCGCAGCTCAGTCCGCGTGTCACTTACAACGAGTTCTACCTGAACTCCCCGCCGAACAATCCCAATGTGGACTATGTGAAGGAGCACGGCACCTGGGTGGCCTTGACTGCGGCTGGATCGGCAGTGGGGCGATGGCCGGGCGGTGTCGCGCCGGCAGCAACCATCGTGTCCGGGCGCTTTCTCTCCGATGTCTCGCCGCCAGATGATGGGTCGGGGCAAGGCAATGAGATCAGTACGGCGGACGCGAGTGGGTTCGCGGAGTTCCTCGATGACGTCCATGCAGACCTGCACGCGCATGGCGCGCGGATCATCAACAACTCCTGGGGTGGCGTCTATTTCCAGGACGATTCATCCGGTGCGGCGGCGATGGCGGCGGGCTATACCGATTTCATCCTCAACAAGAACGGCTTGATCGTCTTCGCCAATGGCAACTATGGCCGCGACGATCGCTATCGCGCTGATCCGTCCGATACCTCATCGTTGCCCACGCTGGCACCGTCATTCGGCTTGGAGCGTGGCTGGCTGACGGTGGCGGCGCTCGATCCGGACAACCCGACCCAACTGCTGGCATTTTCGCAGTACTGCGGTCGTTCGATGAATTACTGCCTGTCTGCACCGGGAGCGGTGTATGTCGTCGGTGCATCGCCGCCGGATAGCAACGACGAGACCACCGATGACGACAAGGTCTATCGGGTGCAAGGCACTTCGTTTGCAGCACCTCTGGTATCTGGTGCGGCGGCGGCGGTGTGGTCGATGTTCCCCTATTTCAATAATGACCTGGTGCGCCAGACGATCCTCGGGACAGCGCGGGACATCGGTGCCACGGGCGTGGACCAAGTGTTCGGCTGGGGTGTGTTGGATGTAGGCAAGGCGATCAACGGTCCCGCCAATTTCGCCTGGGGCGATTTCAGCGTGTCGTTCAGCGGCAACTCGGTGTGGCGCAATCCGATCATCGGCAGCGGCGGCCTCATCAAGGGCGGGAGCGGCAACCTGACCCTGGCCGAAGCCGCGAACTTCACCGGTGCCACGCGCGTGGATGCCGGCGGTCTCGACGTGCGCAAGGGCTTGCGCTCCAACCTCGGCATCGCCAACGGTGCAACGGTCTGGGGCAGCGGCACCTTCGGTGGCAACGTCAGCAACAACGGTCGCTTCTACAGCGGTGCCAGCAGTCCGGCCAGCATCAGCGGAAATTTCCTGCAGTCTTCGACCGGCAACCTGGGCGTGTGGCTGGGGAGCAGCCTGCGGGTGACCGGCACCGCCACCATCGACGGGCAGATGTCCATCCTTGGCGTGAAGTCCGGCTACACCACCACCGCCAAGGAAACCCTGCTAAACGCGACCGGCGGCGTGACCGGCACGTTCTCCGCGCTCAGGGCTGCGCCGAATGTGTTCCTGGATGCCAGCCTGGCCTATGACCCCAACAACGTCTTCCTCAACATCAACCGCATCAACGTGGCCACCGCGGTCGCGGGGATGAGCCTGTCCACGATCACCCAGGTCTCGGCGGCACGGGTGGAATCGGCGATGACCGCGATCGACGGCCAGTTGGCCGACAACCTGCCGATGGGCATCGGCAGCGCCTTCATCGATGCCGCAGGAGCCTTGCAGCAGTCGTCCAGCGTCGCCAATGCGGACGTCTCGCTGCGAAGCCTGTCGGGCCAGCTGCACGGCGCGTCGGCGGCGATGACCTTCGATGCGATCGATGCCGGGCGTCGTGCACTGAACGGTCGGCTCGACGCGCTGTCGCATGCGCCTCAGGCCGCGGGCGGTTGGTACCGAGACCTGTCCAGCGGCGGCACCCTGGCGCAGGGCGGCTTCGACAGCGTCGGCATCGATGCCGCGGGCGAGATGATCGGCAACGACTGGCGCGTCGGCAGCAACGCCATCGTCGGCATCGCCATGAACCGGATGGAGCAATCCAGCTGGTTGAGCGATTTCGGCGACCGCAGCCGCGGGCGCCAGCGCGAGCTGCAGGTGTACGCGTCGGCTTGGCATGGCGACTGGTACGGACAGGCGCAACTGGCATCCGGTTCCTTCCAGCGGCAGATGCAGCGCAACCTGTTGCTGGGCGCGATGCAGGATGCGGTGGCGACGCAGCTGTCGGGCGACTACGTCGGCGCGTTCGGCGAGATCGGCCGTCGTTTCGATGCGGGCGGGATCACGCTGACGCCGTATGTCGGCAGCCAGTACGTGCAGATCGCCAACGATGGTTTCAGTGAAGGCGGCGCGAGCGGTTTCGGTCTGCGCGCGAAGGCGTGGGACAGCACGCGCTGGCAGGGCTTCGCCGGCCTGCGTGCGGCGCGTGGCTGGCGAGTGGGCGACATCGACCTGCGCGCGGACGCCCGTGCCGAATGGCAGCGCACGTTGTCGGCCGACGGATTCGCGTTCGATGCCAGCTACACCGGGCTGCAACAGTGGGCGCCGTTGCAGGGGATCGGGCTGGCTGATCTCGGGCGCCTGCTTGGCGCAGGCTTGTCGGCGAACATCGGCAACCGTGCGACGTTCCGCTTCGACCTCAGCCGCCGTTCGAGCCCGGTCGGCGACAACGCGCTGGCGTCGTTGCAGGCATTCTGGCGATTCTGAAAATGCTCGTCATCCCGGCGAAAGCCGGGATCCAGCACTTCCTGGCAAACGCTGGATACACAGACACAAGCTCTGCGAAGAGATGCCGGCTTTCGCCGGGATGACGGCTATGAGTCTCAGGAATTCCCTGCGAACAGCTCGCGTCCGATCAGCATGCGGCGGATTTCGTTGGTGCCCGCGCCGATCGCGTACAGCTTGGCGTCGCGGAGGATCCGGCCGGTCGCGTACTCGTTGATGTAGCCGTTGCCGCCGAGCGCCTGGATGCCTTCCAGCGCGACCTGCACGGCAGCGTCCGATGCATGCAGCAGGCAGCTGGCGGCGTCGATGCGGCTCTTGTGGCCGGCGTCGTAGTCGCGTGCGACCTGGTAGGCGAAGGCGCGCGACGACTGCAGCGCGGTGTACATGTCGGCGATCTTGGCCTGCATGATCCCGAAGGTGCCGATCGCCTGGCCGAACTGGCGACGGTCGCGCACGTAGGGCAGGGCGAGGTCCATCGCGGCCTGCATCAGCCCGATGGGGCCGCCGCTGAGTACCAGCCGCTCGGTGTTCAGGCCGCTCATCAACACGCGCACCCCGTTGTTGAGATCGCCGAGGATGTTCTCCGCGGGGATCTCGCAATTTTCGAATACGAGCTCGCAGGTATTGCTGCCGCGCATGCCCAGCTTGTCCAGCTTCTGCGCGGTGGAAAACCCCTTCATGCCTTTCTCGACGATGAAGGCGGTCATGCATTTGCTGCCCAGCTCGCGGCTGGCGGTGCGCATGTAGACGATGAGGACGTCGGCCTCGGGGCCGTTGGTGATCCACATCTTGTTGCCGTTGGCGACCCACATGCCGTTCTTCAATTCGGCGCGGCAGGACATCGAGCCGACCACGTCGGAGCCCGCGCCGGGTTCGCTCATCGCCAGCGCGCCTTTCCACTCGCCGCTGCACAGCTTGGGCAAATACTTCGCGCGCTGTTCGGCATTCCCGTTGGCGTAAAGATTGTTGACGCAGAGATTCGAGTGCGCGCCGTAGCTCAGCCCGACCGAGCCCGACGCGCGGCTGATTTCCTCCATCGCCACCAAGTGGGCGAGGTAACCCATCTCGCTGCCACCGAACTCGCCCGGCACGGTGATGCCGAGCAGGCCCATCTCGCCCAACTTCGGCCACAGGTCCTGCGGGAAGGCATTGTCTTCGTCGATCTGCGCAGCACGCGGCGCGATCTCGTTGTCGGCGAAGCGGCGGACCGCCTCGCGCAGGGCATCGATGTCTTCGCCGAGGGGAAATGGACGCATTACGAACCTCGTTTCTGTTGGATTCCCACAGCCCCCTTTGGTAAAGGGGGCGCCGCGACAGCGGCGGGGATTTGGAGGGACATAGCGGGACCCGAAGTTTGTGCAACAAACTTTGGGCTGATCCAGGCGCAGCCTGGATCAATGCCCGCGAATCCTGCCCTGGAAGCGCGGCTGCGCGCGACCCAGCGGCAGCTTGAGCTTGCCGATCGTGGTGATGCGCTCCTCGGCCAGGCGGTCGGCGGCCTGGTAGGTCGGCACGCCGTCGCGGTCGCTGATTTCGTAGATGCGGGTGAGGTTGTGGTAGATCGTGCGCATCATCCGCATCGCGCGCTCGCGGTTGTAGCCATCGAGTTCCAGCGCCACGTTCATCACGCCACCCGCGTTCACCGCGTAGTCCGGCGCGTAGAGGATCCCGCGGCGCGCGACTTCGTCGCCGATCGCGTTGTTGGCCAGCTGGTTGTTGGCCGCGCCGCAGATGACCTTGGCCTTGATGCGGGGCAGGGTTTGCTCGTTGACGGTGCCGCCGAGCGCGCAGGGCGAATACACATCGGCCGGCACATCGTAGATCTCGTCCAGGCCCACCGCTTCCGCGCCGTATTCGTTCACGGCCTTGTCGACCAGCGCCTTGTTGATGTCGGTGACGAAGAGCTTGGCACCGCGTTCCTTCAACAGCTTCACGTACTCCATGCCGACGTGGCCCAGGCCCTGCACGGCGTAGGAATACTTGCCGACGTCCTCGTCGCCGTACTTCTTGTTGAGCGTCGCCATCAGACCCTGCAGGGTGCCGTAGGCGGTGAACGGCGAGGGATCGCCGGAACCGCCATGCACCTGGTGCACGCCGGTCACGTACTCGGTCTCGCGGTACACGTATTCCATGTCGTTGACATCGATGCCGACGTCCTCGGCGGTGATGTAGCGGCCGCCCAGCGATTCCACGAACTGGCCGAACGCGCGGAACAGCGCCTCGGACTTGTCGGTGGCCGGGTCGCCGATGATCACCGCCTTGCCGCCGCCGATGTTCAGGCCGGCGACCGCGTTCTTGTAGGTCATGCCACGGCTCAGGCGCAGCACGTCGTTCAGCGCTTCCGCCTCGGTCTTGTACGGCCACATGCGGGTGCCGCCCAGGGCCGGGCCCAGCACGGTGTTGTGGATGGCGATGATCGCCTTCAGGCCTGCGTCCTTGTTGTGGCAGAACACGACCTGTTCATGGCCGTAGGTATCGAGGGTTTCGAAGATCATTGCGGGAACTCCAGCCGGAACCGCTCGCGTGTCGCGATGGCGCCGACGGTCTGGAAGGGACGGAAACGGATGTGATGTGCTCGTCTGCACCGGATGCGGCAAGGCCGGCGGCGCAGGGCGCGCATTCTAAGCCATCGACATTGCCGGGGCTTGAATACGCCGTGGTACGGAGCTGGCATGCCGCGCCACTGCAGCCGGGTACGGCATAGAAAAATAAATCGACGTGGGCTGCATCCGCGCCGCGCCAGTGCCCGTAAGCACGGTCATCGGGACGAATGCCGGGCAAGCGGGGGGCGCTTGCGGTTCGGTCCAGGGGGAACACCATGAACCGATTCCGCGCCGTCGCCGGGGCCATTGCCTTGGGCGGATTGATGGCCTGTGCCACCGCGCCTGCACCCGAGCGCCCGTCGCCGGCAATGGCCGATGCCGCGCCTGTCGCGGCTGCGCCGGCACCGTCGCCAGCACCGGTGCAGGTACCCGAAGCGGTCGCGCCCGCGCCTGCGGCCGCCATGCCCGAGGCCGTCGAGCAGCATGTCGCCGCACCCGCACCCGCACCCGCACCCGTGCCCGTGCCCGTGCCGGTCAAGCCTGCGCCCGCGCGCAAGCCACCTCCGCCCAAGCCGGTAGCCAAGCCAGCGCCGCCGAAGGCGGACGCCAAGCCCGTCGCCATCGGCAGCAGCGTGAGCGGTCGCCTGGAACTGGTCGCGGGATCGGCCGGCGCGGTCATGCCCGGTGAGCTTGCAGACGGCCTGGTGTATTTCCTGCCCAAGGCCGGTGCGCCCAAGCCGAAACCCGGCACGTTCACCATCGATACCCGCAGCAAGGGCTTCTCGCCGGCACTGCTGGTGGTGCCGCAGGGCAGCACGGTCCGCTTCCCCAACCGCGACACGATCCTGCACAACGTGTTCTCGCGTACGCCGGGCAGCACCTTCGACTTCGGTCACTACGGTCCCGGCGAAAGCAAGCAATACGTGTTCAACAAACCCGGGCTGGTGATCGTCAACTGCAACGTCCACCACAACATGCGCGCCGACGTGGTGGTCCTGTCCACGCCGTACTACACGCGGCCGGACCGCAACGGTCGCTACACGCTGGCGGGCTTGCCGGCGGGACCGGGCACGCTGGTGTTCTGGCATCCGCGCGCGCAGGCGCAGTCGGTCGCGGTGGCCATGCCGGTGGCCGCGCCGGTGACGCGCCGCATGACCGCGATCCGTCCCGCACGTCGGGAGCACTGAGCCATGTCGGCGATCCACGGCACCCGCATCCGCATCCTCCTGGCGCTGGCCATCGTGCTGCCGGCGCTGCTCGCGCTGTTGGCCTTGCAGTTCGCCCGCGATGATGCGCGCGAGGCCTCGCGCACGCTGGCGACCCTGGCCAAGACCCAGCAACTGGTCGAGGACCAGTCCAATCGCAATCTCACCATTCGCGGTGAGTTGATCGCCGGCAACCAGGCGGTGGTGGCCTACATGACCCAGGCGCTGGGCAGCCTGCTGCCGGGCGAGGCCGTGGACTATTCCTCGATCGTCGACCTGCTGGAAGAGCGCCGCTCGCAGCTGGATCTCGACCTGGCCGCGGTGGTGGCTGCCGATGGCCGCGCGCTGGCGGTGACCGATGCGTATGCGGAAGGCCACGACTTCGCCAACGATCCGGTGTTCGTCGAGGCGAAGAAGACGCAGTCGGTGGGCACCGGCCTGTGGCGCGACGGCGAGCGCCTGCTGCACGTGGCGATGCTGCCGCTGGCCCGCTACAACGCCGGCGATGCCTACCTGCTGGTCGCCGAAGAAGTCGATCAGGCTTACGTGAAGACCATCGCCGGAATCGCGGCGGCGGATGTCGCGCTGGTGGCGTCGTCCGCCTCCGGACGTCCGGTCGTGCTGGCCTCGACCTTGCCAGCTACCGATGCCGATGCCTTGTCGAGGTCGATCGCGGAATCGCCTGCCGATGACGCCTCATCGGCAGGCCACCTGGGCCTGGCCGCGGGGTCGTCGCAGGCGCAGTTTGCGCCGTTGTTCGGCAACAAGGAGGTGCGCGTGGTGCAGATCGCGCGGCGCATGCCGTTGTCCGCCACGCTGGCCGCGCATGTTCCCAGCGTCCTGCTCGCCCTGCTGTCGCTGGCGGGATTACTTGCCGCGATCGTCTGGTACGGCCGCCGTGTCGCAAGTCCGTTGCAGGCGCTGGAGCGCCTGCTGGAGCGGGCCGCGACCACCCCGGATCGCAACCTGCACATGGACCAGGCGGGCAGCACCGACGTGAACCGTGTGGCTGCCGCCTTCAACCAACTCATGGCCAAGAGCCAGCAGGCGGATCGCCATGACTGACCTGCAACCCGCTACCCAACGTTCTTCCACGGAGATCCCGATGACATCTGCCTGCCATGCCGAGCGAACGCATCGCCTGACCGCGCTTTCGCTCGCCTGTGCCAGCTTGCTGCTGCTCGGCAGCGGCGTCGCATCCGCGCAGGACGCTGCCGCGCTCGATGCCCCGGCAGACGAACCTTCACTGCAGGATCCGCCGCCCGCGCCCAGCGGCAAGCTGCTGTTGACCGGTGGCGTGACCCAGGTCGAAGGCGCGGCTGGTGGCGGCCTTGCGCCCTGGGCGGTGATCGGCGGCCAGGGCACCCGCGACCAGATCGGCGGCAGCGCCTACTACACCCGGGTCGATGTGGGCGATTACGCACTGGACAGCTATGGCGCGCTGGTTGGCCTCCACGACCGGGTCGAAATCAGCGTGGCGCGGCAGGCATTCGACACCCGCGCGGTGGGCACCGCACTGGGCTTGGGGCAGGGTTACGTGATCCGCCAGGACATCGTCGGAGTGAAGGTGAAACTCGCCGGCGATGCAGTGCTGGAGCAGGACCGCTGGATGCCGCAACTGGCGATCGGCCTGCAGCACAAGCGCAACAACCGCGGCGCGTTGTTGTCGGCGATCGGCGCGAAGGACGACAGCGGCACCGATGTCTATCTCAGCGCGACCAAGCTCTATCTCGACCAGAGCCTGCTGCTGAACACCACGTTGCGGTTCACCAAGGCCAACCAGTTCGGCATCCTCGGCTTCGGCGGCGATCGCAACGACAGTTACAAGCCGCAGCTCGAAGGTTCCGCCGCATTCCTGCTCAATCGCCACGTGGCGGTTGGCGCGGAATTCCGCAGCAAGCCCAACAACCTGGGCATCGCCCGCGAAGACAACGCCTGGGACGCCTTCGTGGCGTGGGCACCGAACAAGCACGTTTCGCTGACCGTGGCCTACGTGGACCTCGGCAACATCGTCATCCGCGACAACCAGCGTGGCTGGTACGCCTCGCTGCAAGTCGGCTTCTGAACATGGAGAACCTCATGCGTATCCGATCCCTCCACTTCGTACTTGCGGGCATGTTGGGCACCGCCCAGTTCGCCACGCCGGCCTTTGCCCAGTCGACCACCGAAACGCAGGCCGAGACCCCGGCGGCCACGGCCAGCGCCGCACCCAATCCGGCTCCCGTGCATCCCGAGCTTGCAGGCGTGTTCGAGCAGTTCGGCGGCGTCGCCGGGCTGACTGCGCTCAACGAAGAGTTCATGGCGCTGATGCTGGCCGACCCGCGGCTGGAACCGTATTTCCGCAATGTGGACCACCCGCGCGTGACCCGCCAGCTGACCGAACAGTTCTGCGCGGTGCTCGGTGGTGGCTGTACCTACAGCGGCCGCGACATGGTCGAGGCGCATGCGGCGTTCAAGATCGAGCGCGCGCACTTCAATGCGCTGGTGGAAGTGCTGCAGGTCGCGATGAACAAGCGCGGCATCCCGTTCCGCGCGCAGAACAAACTGCTCGCCGTGCTGGCGCCGATGCATCGCGAGATCGTCAACGACTGAGCGATCGCGTGACGCTGCATGCGTGCTTCATGCAGCGTGCGTGGATCAGGGCGTGGCCGGTTCCACCCGGTTGCGCCCGGCGGCCTTGGCGCGATAGAGCGCACCGTCGGCCAGGCTGAGCAGCAGGTCGGCGCAGTCGATGCCATCGGGAACCCGCGACACCGCGCCGATGCTGGCGGTCACCGCCTGGCCATCGGCCTGGCCGTCCAGCGGCGCGATCGCCTGCACGGCGGCGCGCAGGTCTTCCGCCACCGCCATCGTTGCGGCCAGGTCCAGGCCCGGGAGGACCACGCAGAATTCCTCGCCACCATAGCGGGCGGCGACGGCACCGCCGGGCAGCGTGACCAGCATGGCGCGGGCGACCGACTGCAGGCAGAGGTCGCCGGCGGTGTGGCCGTGGCTGTCGTTGATCGCCTTGAAGTGATCCAGGTCCATCAGCAACAAGCCCAGCGGACGCTGCTGTTCGTGGCCATGTCGGCAATGCAGTTCCAGCGCCTCGAACAGGCGCCGACGGTTGCCCAGCCCGGTCAGCGGGTCGGTGTACGACAGCCGGCGCAATTCGTCGTTGGCGCGGCGCAATTCGGTGTCGCTGGCCTGCAGTTGGTTGGTACGCTCGCGGACCATGTCGCGCAGTTGCAGTTCGCGCAGGCGCAACTGGCGTTCGCGCAGTTTGAGTACGCACCAGAACAGGGCCAGCGCGCCCAGCACTTGAAGGGCGCGCGCCAGTGGGGTCTGCCACCAGACGTGCGGCACCTCGACCACCAGCTCCAGCGGCTCCGCCGGTACCCCGGCGAAATCCTGCGCTTCGATGCGCACGCGCTGACGGCCTGCGGGCAGACGCGCGAACGCATGGCTTTCCAGGTGTTCCCAGGACCCGGGCGGACCATCGCCGCCGAGCAGGCTGACCCGATAGCGCGAGGCCGCTTCCTTCTCGCCGGTAAGCAGGTCGTAATGCAGTTCCAGCGCGCTGTCGGCGCGCGGCAGGGCGAGCACGCCATCGACCGCACGCGCCGCCTTGCCGTCCACGCGCAGGCCGTTCAGTTCCAGCGGCGACGGCCGCCGCGGGGTGGTCTCGGGCGGGGTGTAGACCGCAGCGCCACCGACGGTGCCGATCCACACCCGGCCGCGCGCATCGACCTGCAAGGCCTTGCCGTTGCATTCGTCGTGCGGCACGCCGTCCTCGCGGTGGTAGGCGGTGGCGATGTAGCGCTCGCCGACGGGTCGCCAGCTGAAGACCCCGTAATCGGTGCAGACCATGATGTCGCCGCGGCCGTCGCGCACCGCGCCGTAGGCCTTCGGGATCGGCAGCACGGGCAGCGCGGGTTCGCTGACGATGCGTGGTTTGTCCGGGTCGCCCACATCGACGCGGACCAAGCCGCTGCCGCTGCTGCCCATCCACAACACCGGCCGACCTTCGGCATCGGGGATCAGCCGCAGGTCGTAGAAGCGGTCGACCGGCAGGCCGATATCCTTGCCGAAGAAACGCCACTCGCCGCCGCGTCGACGCACCAGGCCCTTGCCGGCGCTGCTGAACCACAGGGTGTCGCCCACCCGCACCGCGGCGTAGACCCAGCCGGGCATGTCGCGGGCGGGCGGGAACCAGTTCCAGCGCTGGCCATCCCAGTGCGCCATGCCCTGTTCGCGGGTGCCGATCCAGACGCCGTCGTCGTCGGCCAGCAGCAGGCTGACCGCATCGCCGGGCAGCTTCTTCCAAGGCGTGGGCAATTCGACGAAGCGGTCGCCCTGCAGCCGGGCGATGTGCCCGCCCCAGGTGCCGATCCACAAGCTGCCCTCGCGGCTGCCGTCTGGCACGCGGCGGATGCTGCGCGCGCTGTCGCTGGGCATGCCGTCGGCGCGGCCGTAGTGGCGCCAGTGGCCGTGTTCGTAACGCGCCAGGCCTTCGCCGTCGCTGGCCAGCCAGGCCCGCTCGCCGCCATCCGCGGCCGGTTCCAACCACACATCCCAGATCCCGTTGCCGCTGCTGCCCAGCCGGCTCACCAGCCGCCAGGGCCCGTCCAGCGGGGTGCGCACCGCGCCGGTGTCGGAGCCCGCCCACATCACCGGCACGCCCTGGCTGGTCCTGGTCAGCGCGAGAGTGCGCACGCGCTCGCGCAATTGCGGGATGCGCGGATCGGCACCGACCCACTCGCGCCCCTCGCGCAGGATCGCCAGCCCGCTGCGGGTGCCGGCCCAGACATCCAGGCCCGCGCCCGGTACCTCGACCAGCACCAGGTCGGAAACGAAGTCGCTGGGCAGGCTGCTGTTGCCGGCATGCCAGCGTGTCCACCTGCCATCGGCCAGGCGCGCCACGCCGCCGCCTTGCAGGGCCAGCCACAACACGGCCGGTTTGCCGGCGCGTGGTTGCAGTTGCAGCGTGCGGATCTCGTCCGTGCGCGGCCCGCTGCCATCGATCGCCACCGGTACGCAGTCGGCCTTGCCCACGCAGCGATGCAGGCCGCCGCCGAAGCTGGCGACCCACAGGGTTTCGGCGATGCCGTCGCCCGCGGGTTGCAGGCCGACATCGAAGACCTCGCGCCCGGCGAGGGAGGCGGGCAGACGTTGCGGCTCCCAGCGCGTGCCGGTCCATTCGGCGATGCCGCTGCCGGTGGCGAACACCCGCGTGTCGCCGTCCTTGCCAAACACGCGCAGGCGCTGAGTGCGATCGCCTCCGAACGGCGAGCCAAGCGAACGCCACTCGCCATCGTGGCGGCGATACACGCCGGCACCATCGACCGAGGCCAGCAGGTCGCCATCGGCGGTACTGGCCAGGCTCAGGATCGGCTTGCCCAGCACGCCGTTGGGACCGGGTTCGGCGACCACGCGGGCCCCGTTGAGTCGGGCGAGGCCACGCATCGTCCCCAGCCAGGCCTGGCCATTGGGCAGTGCGGCGATCGCGTTGACGGTGGGATCGGGCAGGCCTTCACCGGTGTCGTACACGTCGGACGGCAACCAGCCCATCCCGTGCAGATTCGCGTTTGCTGGTGACGCAGGTGCGCCGGCCGACGCAGGCGCCAGACAGGTCAGCAGGACTGCAACGGACAGGGTGCGGCGCATGAGTCTCCGGATTCTCCAAGAATCCACAAGCAAACTCCATGCCACCCGGTGGACAAGCCGACAGGCGGGCTATTCCGGCAGGGCGGTGCGTTGTCGCGGATGTCGTGCATGCTTGCAGGCACCCGCCAACCTGCGCCCGATCCTGCCTGGAGACCACAATGCTCGTCCTCATGAAACACACGGCACTGGCCGTCGCGCTTGCCTGCTTCATCCCCGTCTCCGCCCGCGCCGCGGAACCGCCTGCCGCAGCCGCACAATCGGGCGAGCAATCCGTGACCACCCCGGGCGGCAAGGCGACCTTCCTGCTGCCGGCCGCCTGGGGCAAGACCGTGCAGGGCAATGCGGTGATCGTCACGCCGCCGGAAGCGGACGGCTCGCGCACGGCGATCGTCGACACCGGCGCGGCAACGCCCGACGAGGCCGTCGCCGAAGCGTGGAAGGTGCTCGGCCTGTCGCCCAAGTTCCTGCTCGCCACCGACGCCGCCCGCGCGACGGCTGGGACCAGCGCCGCTTCTACGACTACGACATCCCCGCAAACGCCAAGCGCGTGGTCAATGCCAGCGCCCTCCGCAAGGGCAAGGGCTGGACCGTGGTGGCGATGGACGTGGACCAGGCCATCGGCGAAAAACGTGGCTCCCAGTACGGCAAGATCTTCCAGCGCCTGCAGCCCGCCGGTTACACCCGCGAGACCTTCGCCGGACGCACCGCGCACAAGCTCGATGCCGCCCGCCTGCAACAGGTCAGCGACTTCGTCGAGCAGATGCGCAAGGACTACGAGGTCCCCGGCGTCGCCATTGGCATCGTCCAGGACGGCAAGGTGGTGCTGTCGCGCGGCTTCGGCGTGCGTGAGCTCGGCAAGCTGGACCAGGTCGATGGCGACACCCGCTTCATGATCGCCTCCAACACCAAGGCGCTGACCACGTTGATGCTGGCCAAGCTGGTGGATGCGGGCAAGCTCGACTGGAACGCACGCGCCAAGGACGTGTACCCCACGTTCAAGCTCGGCGACGCGGCCACGACCGACAAGGTGCTGGTCAAGCACCTGATCTGCGCCTGCACCGGCGTGCCGCGCCAGGACATGGAATGGTTGTTCGAAGGCGAGAAGCAGACGCCGGAGACGGTGATGACCACGCTGGGCACCATGCAGCCGACCAGCGGTTTCGGCGAGTTGTTCCAGTACTCGAATCCGATGGCAGCGGCGGCCGGTTACATCGGCGGCCAGGTCGCCTATCCCGGCACCGAGCTGGGCGCCGGCTACGACCAGGCGATGCAGGCGCTGGTGTTCGATCCGTTGGGCATGAACGACACCACGTTCGATTACGCCAAGGCGCAGACCGGCAACTTCGCGGCGCCGCATGGCTACGACATCGGTCACAAGGTCGAGGTCATGGGCATGGGACTGAACAACACCGTCGTGTCGTCGCGCCCCGCAGGCGCGGCCTGGGGCACGGTCAACGACCTGCTGAAATACGTGCAGATGGAGATCGACCACGGCCTGCTGCCGGACGGCACGCGCTACATCGGCGAGGCCGCGCTGCTGCAGCGCCGCGAGCCGCAGATCGCGACCGGCGTGGACCGCAACTACGCGATGGCGCTGGAGGTCAACAAGAGCGACGGCGTCACCGTGATCGACCACGGCGGTGACATGGGCGGCTTCCACTCCAACATGATGTGGTGGCCGGAGCAGAAGGTCGGTGCGGTGATCCTGACCAATGCCGATGAAGGCGTGTACCTGCGCGGCCCGTTCAAGCGCCGGCTGATGGAGCTGATGTTCGATGGCGAGCCACAGGCCCAGCCCGCTGCCGCCGCCACGGTCAAGGCCAACCGCGAGGGCTTCGATGCCTTCGTCAAGCTGATGCAGTGGCCGGCGGATGCCAAGGCGCTGGACGGACTGGCGGCGCGTTATCGCAACGATGCATTGGGCGAAGTCAACGTGACCCGCAAGGACGGCAAGGCCTGGTTCGATGTCGGCGCCTTCAGTTCGGAAGTCGCGACGATGCCGCAGCCGGATGGCAGCCTGGCCTTCGTGACCGTCGACCCGGTTGCGATCGGTTTCATGTTCATCCGTGCCGACAAGGACGGCGTGCGCAAGCTCATCGTGCGCGACGGCCAGCACGAGTACGTCTTCGACGAAGTGAAGTGACGTCGGGTCGCTCCGCCGCTTCGGCGGCGGGGTGGCTCAACCGGCCTTCGGCGCCTTGAAGCCCGCGCAGGGATCCGGCCGCTCGGTGGCCGGGATGCGCTCGATGTCATCGAATGCGGTCGCGTCGGATGCCGGCTCCAGGAAGCCGACCGCACGCGGCGCCATCCCATCGCGGCGCAACCAGAACGGCACCGCGATGTCCTTGCGCACATGCCCGTTGCCGGCGATCAGCACCACGCCGGTCGCGGCATGCGTGCGCATGGTCTCCGCCATCACCACGTCGCGCGCGATCTGCGCCTTCGCCATCGGCGAGACCATCGACTCGGGCAGCGCCCCGCAATGGCTGTCGCGCACTTCGGTTTCCTGAGCGGTGAGCAGCGAAGCGGGCAGGGCGTCCAACTGGTAGCGCGCGATGAGCTCTGCCGGCAACGCGTCGGCGAACCCGCCCTTGACGATCTTCGACGCATCGCCGCGCGACAGGTTGGCCGCGCGCAGCGGCAACTTGTATTCCATGGCCAGCGCGATCACCGGCGTGTAGTACGCCCACGTCCAACCGGACTTCGCGGGTGCCACCTTCGACACGACGCACTCGGCGCTGACGCAGTCGCGCATCGCAGCATCCAGCGCGGCCTGCTGGCCGGTGTCGAACTGTTCCATCGCGATGACCGGCCGCCAGCCGGCTTCGACGCGCTTGCGCAGGATCGCCGCGCGTGCGGCGTGGCCGGCCATGTTGTCGTGGACTTCGCCGAGCAGGAGGAGGTCCGGCCCGGATGGCGGCAGCGCACGGTGGGCACAACCCGCGATGGCGGTCGCCAGCATCATCAAGAGGAATCGCTTCGGCATCATGGTTGCCCTGGCGGTTGTGACTGCGCACCAGCGGATTGCTCCAGCAAGGTCGTGACAAGTCCGATCCTCTCCGCTTCCCCGGCAACAGTGGCGTCGGCCATTGCCAGATAGCGTCGAGCTGCCTCCTGCCAGCCTGCATGGCCGCGATGCTGCTGGACCCGCGCGCGAACGAACCAAGCGCCGGGGTCATCCGGCCATTCGGCTACGAGGCGGTCGCTGCAGTTCTCCATCACCGGCTCCAGCTTCCTGTCGCTGGTGCCGAACGACAGGCACTCCGACATCAGGATGGCCTTGTACTGATGGTCGCCCTTGTACCTGACGCCTCCGCTTTTTGCGTAAGCGACTCCCGTTCCATCGCGCACATTCTGTTCGGCCTGCGACAGGAACCCCTCGATGGCCGGATCGCCCTTGTATTTCTCCTTCAGGAACCGGTAGTCGATGACCGCCCACTCGGGTCGGGCCACGATGTTGAACTGCGCCCGCATGTTGCGGTACGTATCGCCCGGGTCGAAATCGAAGCGCACCGCGGAAGACAGGTAGGCCATCCACAACTCGCGCTCTCCCAGCTCGCCCCACGCAGTGGAAATGACATTCAACAAGTAGGAACTGGGTCCATGGGAGGCGTACTGCTCGAGCCGCCTGACGTCTTCTTCCCCAATAGCTCCGGCGACAAGCAGGTCATAGGCCTTGATCTTGCCAACGACAGTCCCGTGAAGCGGATTCTTCGCACGGTTGGCCTCCAGGAAGCGCATTACCTCGTCGAGTTCTTCTTGACTTCCGCCCCAGCGTGGCTCGGCGGCGCTCCCCCATGCCGCGGAAGCGAAATACGATTCCGGATGCGCCCGTGCGCATGTGCGTCCCTGGGCGATCGCGGAAGCGTTTCCATCGGACAGCATCAACGCGGTGGTGCGCAATGCGCATGCAGCGGACAGGCGAGGCTCCAACTCGTAGGCTTGGCGTAGTTCTTCTGCGGCCGCCTGCGCTTGTTCCGCGGCGGTATCCAGGTCGGCTGGTTCGGTCTGGCGCGCATAAGCGCCCCCGCGCGTGCTGCCTGCCTTCGCCAGCAGGCTTGCCCCGCGTGCCGCGTGGGCAAATGCACTTCGTGGACTGTGCTGCACCCACTTGTCCGCATAGGGTAGTGCGGCACCATCGGAGAAAACGCCGACTGCACGGTTGATACGACCGTCTTTCATGGCGGGCGACGCGTGCGCTTCGTCCATCAACGCGGCGAAACCGGCATCGAATTTCGCAGCTGCGTCCGCGGGAGCTTTCGCCGCGGCACCGTCGTGGATGAATGTCGGGGCAGGTGCCAGCAAGTCGCACCGCGCCCGGATGATTTCGGCCGTCCACTTCACGCCGGGCGGGGCGGGATAGTCCAGGCACCGGCGGACCGCGTCTTGCTCTGCATCAGCGGTCTGCATCCGTGCCAGCAATTTCGTGTACTGGCCGGCATTCTCCTGCGCAGGCTTTCTTGCGGCTTCCGTGGTCGGCACCTGCGGAGAGGCCTGGGTCTGTGGACACCCGGTTACCGGCATTGCCAGCGCGAAGGCAAGCAGCGTGATGCGAATCGGGCGATGAGTCATGGCGTTCGGCGTACGGTGGCGTCCGGGCGATCCTAACCCGCGCGCTACAATCGTGTTTCACCTGAAACGATGTGGATGCGCCCCATGAGCACCCCGGCCGAGACCCTCCCGCAGCAGCAGACGGACGCCAGCCCGCTGCGCTTCGTCACCGCCGCCAGCCTGTTCGACGGCCACGACGCCGCGATCAACATCATGCGCCGGCTGATCCAGGCGCAGGGCGCGGAAGTGGTGCACCTGGGCCACAACCGCAGCGTCGAGGACGTGGTCCGCGCCGCGCTGCAGGAAGACGCCGACGGCATCGCGCTATCCAGCTACCAGGGCGGCCACGTCGAATACCTCAAGTACATGGTCGACATGCTGCGCGAGCGCGACGCCGGCCACGTCAAGGTCTTCGCGGGCGGCGGCGGCACGATTACCCCGGAAGAAATCCGCGAACTCGAAGCCTACGGCGTCGAGCGCATCTACCACCCCAACGACGGCATGAAGATGGGGCTGGTGGAAATGATCGAGGACGTGGTCGCGCGCGCCGGCGAAGGAAGAGAAAACCGGGGTCAGAGTCGACTTTCGTCAAGCCATGCATCAAGCGATCCGGACGGTCTGTCGAAAGTCGACTCTGACCCCGGTTTTCAGAACGAAATCGCCATCGGCCGCGTGCTGTCCGCGCTCGAGGACGGCGACTACGCCGACGCCGAACTCTCGCGCCTGCGCAAGGAATGGCAGCTGGCCGGCGGCAAGACCCCGGTCATCGGCATCACCGGCACCGGCGGCGCCGGCAAGTCCTCGGTGACCGATGAACTGCTCAACCGTTTCCTCGCCAGCTTCCCGAAGATGCACATCGCGGTGATCAGCGTCGATCCCACGAGGCGCCGCACCGGTGGCGCGCTGCTGGGCGACCGCATCCGCATGAATTCGCTGCGCAGCCATCGCGTGTACATGCGCTCGATGGCCACCCGCCGGCAGAACGTGGCGACCAACGCGGTGCTCAAGGACTGCATCGGCTTCCTCAAGTCGCTGGGCTATGACCTGGTTATCGTGGAAACCGCCGGCATCGGCCAGAGCGATTCGGAGATCGTCGACCTGGTCGATTTCCCGATGTACGTGATGACCAGCGACTACGGCGCGGCCAGCCAGCTGGAGAAGATCGACATGATCGACTTCGCCGAACTGATCGTGCTCAACAAGTACGACAAGCGCGGCGCCGAGGACGCGCTGCGCGACATCCGCAAGCAGTGGAAGCGCAACCGCGTCGCGTTCCAGACCGCCGATGTCGACGTGCCGGTGTATCCCACGATTGCCTCCCAGTTCAACGACCCCGGCATCAGCTGGATGTTCGCCAACCTGTGCCGCCTGCTGCGCGAGAAGGTCGGCGTGGCGTGGACGCCGAGCCTCGACACCAGCCTCAAGGAACCGCGCGCCACCGTGCTGATCCCGGGCGCGCGAGTGCGTTACCTGGCGGAGATCGCCGAGCAGGGCCGCGCCATCAACCGCCGCATCGAGACCCAGGCCGAGATCGCCGACCGCGCGCAGTCGCTGTGGCAGGCGCTGCAGGAGATCGGCGATGACAAGTTGCCCGCACAGCTCGCGCTGTATGCCGACGACGCCCTGACCGGAGAGGGCGACCGCAGCCTGCTCACCCTGCGCCAGCGCTACAACGACGCCGTCCAGTCGCTCGGCAACGACTCCCTCAAGCTGCTGCGCGAATGGCCCGCACGCCTGAAGTCGATCACCGATGAAGTCACCGAGTACCAGGTGCGCGACAAGACCATCCGCGTCGACAACTACCGCACCTCGCTCAGCCACCAGCCGATCCCGAAGATCGCCGCGCCCACCTATCGCAGCTGGGGTGAGCTGCTGACCTTCCTCGGCAAGGAAAACCTGCCGGGCAGCTACCCGTACACCGGCGGCGTGTATCCGTACCGCCGCACCGGCGAAGACCCGATCCGCATGTTCGCGGGCGAGGGTACGCCGGAGCGCACCAACCGCCGCTTCCATTACCTCAGCGTCGGCCAGCCCGCCGCGCGCCTGTCCACCGCCTTCGACAGCGTGACCCTGTACGGCGAAGACCCGGCGCCGCGCCCAGACATCTACGGCAAGATCGGCAACTCCGGGGTCAACATCCCCACCCTGGACGACATGAAGAAGCTGTACTCCGGCTTCGACCTGTGCGCGCCCAGCACCAGCGTGTCGATGACCATCAACGGCCCGGCGCCGATGATCCTGGCGATGTTCATGAACTGCGCCATCGACCAGCAGGTGGAGAAATACCTGAAGGCCGACGACGCCCGCTGGGCCGCCGCCCAGTCTAGACTCGATGAGCTGTTCGCAGGAAAAGCACGACCGCAGTATTCCGGCGAGCTACCGCCGACCAACGACGGCCTGGGCCTTGGCCTGCTCGGCGTGTCCGGCGACCAGCTGGTCGATGCCGACACCTACGCGCGCATCAAGGCGCAGACGCTCAGCACCGTGCGCGGCACCGTGCAGGCGGACATCCTCAAGGAAGACCAGGCGCAGAACACCTGCATCTTCAGCACCGAGTTCGCGCTGCGGATGATGGGCGACATCCAGCAGTACTTCGTGGACAACGCCGTCCGAAATTTCTACTCGGTCAGCATTTCCGGCTACCACATCGCCGAGGCCGGGGCGAACCCGATCAGCCAGCTCGCCTTCACCCTGAGCAACGGCTTCACCATCGTGGAGTACTACCTGGCGCGCGGCATGAAGATCGACGACTTCGCGCCCAACCTGTCGTTCTTCTTCAGCAACGGCATGGACCCGGAGTACACCGTGATCGGCCGCGTGGCCCGCCGCATCTGGGCGCGCGCCATGCGCGAGCGCTACGGCGCGTCCAGCCGCAGCCAGATGATGAAGTACCACATCCAGACCAGCGGCCGCTCCCTGCACGCGCAGGAGATCCAGTTCAACGACATCCGCACCACGCTGCAGGCGCTGTATGCGCTGTTCGACAACTGCAACAGCCTGCACACCAACGCCTACGACGAAGCCATCACCACGCCCACCGAGGAAAGCGTGCGCCGCGCGGTTGCCATCCAGATGATCATCAACAAGGAACTGGGGCTCAACTTCATCGAGAACCCCTGGCAGGGCAGCTTCGCCGTGGACTACCTCACCGACCTGGTGGAGGAAGCGGTGTACAGGGAGTTCGAGGCCATCAGCGAGCGCGGTGGCGTGCTGGGCGCGATGGACACCATGTACCAGCGCGGCAAGATCCAGGAAGAGTCGCTGTACTACGAGCACAAGAAGCACGACGGCAGCCTGCCGCTGGTGGGCGTCAACACCTTCCTGCCGAAGGAACACGCCGGCGAGATCGCCACCGAGATCGAGCTGATCCGCAGCACCGAGGAAGAGAAGGGACAGCAGATCGCGAACGTGGCGAACTGGCAGAAGGCGCGGAATGCGCTGGCGCCGTCAGGGGAGACCTCGCATTCGCATATGGCGGATGCCGATGAGGTTGTTGAGCCTGAGGTCCATGATGGTCACGGGCTGGGGTATCTGCAGCAGACGGCGCGTGACCGCAGGAATGTGTTTGCGGCGTTGATGGAGGCGGTGAAGACGCATTCGTTGGGGCAGATCAGCCATGCGTTGTACGATGTGGGTGGGGAGTACCGGCGGAATATGTGAAGTATTTACAGGCAGGAATACAAAAGGCCGCCCAACAGGCGGCCTTTTTTTTGCGCGGACTGGGCTTGGTTGCGCACAAAGAGAAATGATCTCGAGCTGCTTTCTTACGATGGCCTTGAGTTTCGCGGTTGCACGCCGTACATATCTATGTACTCAAGAGGAGGGGGAAGTTATGTCAGGGAATCAGCCAACACTGGGGCAAGCAATAGATCAAATCCTTGGGGCCCTGGGGCCATTGGATGATGGCGCACGGCGTACCGCACTGGCCGCGGCATGCATGCAGTTAGATATCTCGCCTGCCGATTTCCGCACGTCAGGCGTGAAAGGAGCTGGCGGCGCGTTAAATCATCCCACTCAGATGCACGATCACTCTTCCGGTTCGGTGAGTTTTGAGGTTCCAGCACGTCACCAAGAAAAGCAGGTCGATATCCGCGCATTTAAGGAACAGAAGAAGCCCACCAGTGCGCGCCAGATGGCGTGCGTTGTGAGCTTCTATTTACAGGAGCTTGCCCCCGTAAACGAGCGAAAAGACACAATTAATACGCAGGACCTTGAAAAGTACTTCAAGCAAGCTGGCTTCAAGCTACCTGGCAAGATTAATCAAATCCTTTCAGATGCGAAGTTGGCAGGTTATTTCGATCTCCAATCGCGAGGCGAGTACAAGTTGAACGCCGTGGGTTACAACTTGGTGGCGCACAACTTGCCTAACGGTGTTGAGTAGAAATGTCTACTCATGTCACTAGCTTCATTTCAGAGATAGAGAAACTACGAAAGGCGCTGAACGCATTGGGCGGTGGGCAAGTGCATTCCGCAAAAACCAGAGGTGAGCTTCGGGCATTGGCTGAACGATATTTCGCGGATATTCGGCCATCTTTGATTGATCATTCCGATGATCAGATTCATATCGCGGCAGTAAACTCTGCGATGCAAAGTCTGGTTGAAATTTGCCATAAGCGCGGTGTGTCTGCTTCGTACATTGATCTGCTGCGCAACGCGAAAGGGCATCTGATTCACCTCGATAGCGCACTAATTTCATCGGGTCACCAACAGTCTGGTGCACAGCAAGAAAGAACGCCTACTGATATCCGCATAATCACGACGCTGCGAGCGCTTGTGCCGAGCGCGGCTCTTTCCTACGAACAAGCGTTGCAGGATCTGACCCAGCCTGAACGCCTCTCATGGCGAGGTCCCGCGACAGATCTTCGAGAAGCGTTGCGCGAAACCTTGGACCGCCTCGCACCGGACGACGAGGTCAAGGCGACCCCCGGCTACAAAGATGAGCCAGACGCGCGAGGGCCGACCATGAAGCAAAAAGTGCGCTTCATATTGCGCAATCGTCAAGCATCGAAGGCACTTGCAGCAACTACTGAAGATGCCACCAAGTCCGTCGATGAGGCCATCGGGTCATTCGTGAGGTCGGTCTACACTCGTTCTTCAGTCTCAACACATACACCGACCGAAAAGGGCGAAGTTCTCCGCGTCCTTGATCTCGTACGCGTTGTTTTGAGCGAGCTACTTGAAGTTAGGTGAGTCTTCCAGGCGAAGTGTAAAAAAGGGCTCAGAGTCGACTTTTTCAGAGTTCAAGTAGGATTAGGTTGGCCGGTGCAAAATCGACAATGACCGTTGGGACCCTTTTTGATTGAAAAGGGCGTCATGGTAGTTTCTCTAACGATGTTTCGATTTGAGATGAAATGAATCCGCAAGATTTGAATGTTCCCGGATATGAGTTGCTCGAGGTGCTTGGGCGAGGCGCAAACGCCACTGTTTACTTAGCGCAAGACGAACGGCTCAATCGAAAAGTCGCGGTTAAAGTTTGGAACCGGCGCGGAGAGAAGCGCGCCCAGCAGGAGGCGTCGAAGATCGCCAGTTTCAGCCATCATCTCATTGTGGCTACGTTTTTGTTTGGACGAGTAGGCAAACGCCCATTCTGCGTTATGGAATATGTAGCTGGTAAGGACGGGAAATCTTGGCTGCGCGCGGGCCCTCCACTTTCGGAGCGCTTGGAAATTTGGCGGCAGTACACCACTGCGTTGAGGCATATTCACCACGTCGGCGCAGTGCACGGAGATCCGCATCTAGGCAATATTCTTATTCGCCTAGACGTGTCTAGACAAGATTCGCGCGAGTCTCTGAGCTTAAAGCTAGCTGATGCGGGTACAAGTCGCTACTGGAATGATCACACTGAGTTCGACCAGAGAGAGGCTGATCTGATTCTCGAGACGGCGAGTCGAATTTTTGTGGCTGAGAGTTTCGATGCGCTATGGATTCACCCTCAGGCGTTTGGTTATGGACACTCGCTTGATGTTCTGGATGAGTGTGCCAAATACCTTTCAATTGCATTTCAAAATGCGGATCAGGATATGCAGGCGTTGGTTGCTACCAATTTGGCGGACCTGATTTATAGGTATCCGTTTTTTGACATTGAAACGGTGATCGCTCAAGTCCAACAGTCAGGAGTTACCACAGGGCAGAGGCTGGTGCGGCGATTGAACGCTAAGCTTCATCGAATCACTAATGTTCTTGATGCTGCGACGGAGTGGACTCCGGAGTCGCGAGAGATTTACTCCGATTTGTCGGTTCGACGGGCGTACGAAATCAAAATGATTTCAGGTTAACCGGTTCCGTTTCGGTGAAGGGGAAAAAGGTACGAAAAACAGCGAAGAAAAGGGACGGAGGGAATTAAGCGATCTTAATTTCCTCCGTCCCCTCTTTAATCGAACCGTACGAACAGCAGCGCTCCCGACTCGACACGGCGGCGGTCACTCGAGTGGCGATTTTCCAATCTTGCATCCGGTCACGCGAGTGGAGCACGTTCCGCTCGTGAGGTCGACGTCTGTTCCGGCATTAACCACTACCCACTAAGGATCATCATCGATGGGCTTCATGAATCGAACGTTCTATCTAAGCCTTCTCGTGTGCCTCGCTTGCGGGTGTGGCAAAAGTGTCGAGGACAAGGAAGCCGAGTTTTCGGGCTACCGAGACGCAGCCGAGATGAAGAGCGATTCGGCGCAACGAAACGAAAATCGAACGGACTTTTCGACCCATCCACTGACAACTCTGAAAGGGCGGCAGTTTTTTTCGGATTTCGCAAGCAAGATGGACAGGCGTTTCGCGTTCAGGAAGGACGGCCGGCTAACGACTATCGCGGTGATCGCACGATATTTGAAGAACTACGAGGGGGAGTCATTTCCCATGCTCTACGTTGCGGGCACGGTGCGTGACCCTGGCGGAGAACCTGCCGACTTCGCCTGGATTTACGACGTGTACGGAGCGTCGCACAACCTCGTGCATACGGCGTTGGGTGATTTCTATCTGGAAAAGTGCGGGCCGTCGGCGGGTAACGAGGATGTGCTCAGAACCTCTGACGTGTGCTTGAAGATAAGGCCAAACGCGGCGGAGTTCAGCACGAGGCGCGCCGTGAATATCTACTCGCAACTTTCCTACTGGCAGGCTGATCCATTTACTCCCGCTGATCGGAGCGCCATTGAATCCCACATCGCATTGTTCGAGCCGTCCTACGCCGGTAATAATGGCGAGCTGGAACGCAGGTAGTCGTCCTTATGGGGAGTGACGGCGCGTGGTTCACCGCTGTGGCGGACGTAAAAAAGGGGTCAGGTACATTTATCGCTAACTTTATAGAGTTTGGTATGCATACAAATGCCACACTCTGAATATTTGATAGCTGTTCCGTCGGCAGAACCGAGAAAGAAATAACGTGACGTCTTCTTGCAGCCCCATAAGACGAACATCAAAAAGGACTTAATCATGATAAAAATAACCGCCCTTCCCGGCTTGTTGTGTTTAGCAGCATGCGGGCAGCAAAATTCAGGTTTAGAGCAAAACGTGGGCAGTCAATCAGCGACGCCGTCGCAAAAAGCATCCCAGCAAGAAGCGAGTCTAAAGCAGCAAGAAGCAAGTCAAAAGCAGCAAGAAGCAAGTCTAAAGCAGAAAGAAACAGAGGCAGAAAAAGCCCTCCAAGAGATTTTAGAGAGAAATCTCCCCAACTTATCCCATCAGGAAAGACAAGAAGTTTACAAGAACGAAGCTCGCACTGATCGCCCAACAAAGCGGGGCCTTCAAATTAATAAAGAGTTCGCACTTTTTGTCGTGCGCAATATGCCTCCAAGCCGTTATGGGTCAGAGTACGACCGCCTCGAAAGAGAGGAGAGAGTGAATTCCATCAACAAAATCAAAGAAACGCAGGTGGATATTCAAAAGTACAAAGTCTTCGAGAATGAAGCAGAGCGCGAAGCCTACATAGAAAGCCAATCTCGCCAGCGCGAGATCCGATATCAGAAAAGTGTGGGTCGGGCACTGACAGAGCAAGAAAAAGAATACATGCGCAGTTCAGCCGAAGACGATGCGCGTGAATCCGAAGAAAAGATCAAAATATACCGAGAGGAAGAGGCACAGAGATTGGCTCCACGCACCCTTCCTTACACAGACGCGGCAGGCCGAGCGGCATATGTCAAGCAAAAACAAGAGCAATTTTTGGCGCACTATCAGTCGCTGAACCGAGGCGGCGGGCCTGTCAGTGAGGAGCAAAAAAAACACATTTTTCGAGAGGCAGAGGTCACCGTGCAAATAGAGGAATTGCGGGCCAAAAAATAACACGACGCAAACCCGACACCACACGTCTCACAGGGGTAAACTTAGGCGGCACGCTGCGATAGAAGTGGCCGCTTTTTTTGGGAACGTAAACGGGATCAGGTTCAGTTATCGATGCCAGTGGTCTTGCGTGCTGGCCGATGCGCGGGTCGGGCGGAAAGGAAAAACAGGGGTCAGAGTCGACTTTTTCAGAGTCCCGGCAGGCTTAGGCTGTCTGAGCCCGTAGCCGAAATCTGAGTCCCGATCTCCTTTCTTTTCTGGGTCGCCCGATCCGCTGTGGTCCGACGCTGCGGCCAAGCTGCGCTTCGATGGCTTCACGGAATCGATTCGAGCCATAGGCGTGTTGCCGCTGCAGGTGGCGGCGGATGGTTTCGACATCGGCGGGATCCACCGACAAAAGGGGACGGAGGGAATTAAGCGCGCTTAATTCCCTCCGTCCCCTTTTGAAAGGGCAGGGCGGCCGCGAGGTTTGAGTTCTACCGGGCGATTCAAGGTTTTTTCCAGAATGGCCTGGAAACGAGGATGGCCCAGAGCCTTCTCCTGCCTCATGTGCGCGCGGATTCGGGTCAGTTCTTCGTCGTCTGTTCCTGACATAAGCCAAGCCTGATAGGTGTGGGCCCGTGCCGCGGGCGTATCGCCAAGCGAGAGATAAAGCGCATGTGGGGTCATCAGAGCGTCTGGCCTGAGGCCAAGGTGCATGTGCACGCTTGACCACCGGTGCGCCTCGGGCAAATCGACCATTGCAGCCCGTACCGGGTTGAGCTCGATGTAGCGAATGACGCGAAGGGTGTAGGCATCGGAATCGACCAGGCTGGATTTGTAGCGTCCTTGCCAGAGCGTGCCGATGCGTCCATGGCGCTGGTTGAATGCTTGAACGTAGGCCTGTCCGATGCCGCGCATGGCACGCGAGATGGCACCGGCCTGTGCGGCATGCAGCAGCAGGTGCACATGGTTGTCCATCAGCACGTAGGCGTGAACGAGTACGTCGTGCTTCGTGCATGCCTCGCGCAGGAGCCGCCGATAGTGGTGACGGTCCTCGTCGTCGAGGAAGATCGCGCAGCGGTTCACCCCTCGCTGGGTGACATGCATGGGAATGCCGGGAACTTCGATTCTGGCTTGGCGTGGCATCGCGCTGACCTTGTCGGGATGCTCGCAGTCTCCGTCGCCAAGTGGCCGGCCGACATCGGTGAGATGCCGGTTCGTCGGTAGGGGATCGCTTAATCCCCTCCGTCCCCTTTTGTCGTCCCCTTTTGTCCCTGACCCCGGTTTTCGCGGCCGGTGTTTCATGCCGATTACGTAATGCTTACTGTTCTGCGAGCGAAAGCCTGCCTTGCAGCAAAATTATCGAGAGCCGACGGCATGTGTAAAAAAATGATCTTCACTGTTTTGCTGGCGTATTGCATTGTACTGGCTGCTTTCAACGTGCCAACGGCAAATGCTCAAGCGGCTGCAGCGAAAGCAACTCCGGTAACATTGCAAGGCGGCTTAACCCTGTACGCACCTGCTGGTTGGACTGCACAACCACCGGCGGCGACCAAAGTGGTGTTGGTGAACGCGGCGAATGACAGTTTAATCGTCGGCAGTCTTGATTCCGGTGAAATAAGCCTTGCTGGGCCCGAGCTGACGAATGGTTTTCCAATGGGGAATGGCGTATTTTTGCGCCCGACGGGCACGCCAAAACAGGCGGGTGGTGTCTATAGCAATACATTCGTTGCTACCGGAACGCCCACAAAAGCACTTGGCGTGGTAATGATTCGCGCAGCAAATGGTGGCCGCCTGGTTACCTTGATTGGTTTAGCGCCACCAGAACGAATGGAAATGGTGATAAGAGCCATGGCGCCAATGATTGCAAGCGCGACAGTGTCACCCGCGGCTGCCCCCCGTTCATCTGGAGAGCTGGCGACCTATTTGAAGGGACGCTACCTTGTACGTTTTTATTCGGGAAGTGGTTACAGCGAAAAACACGAAATGTGGCTTTGCTCGAACGGTGAATTCCGTAGCCGTTTTGACGGCGGTGGATTTACCCAGGGTGTGGCGAGCGGCGCGTTTGCTGGCGCGAATAAAGGAAATTGGAGTGCGACCGGCGGTCGTTCAGGAGGAAGCCTTGTGCTTTCGGCATCCGACGGCTCTGTATCGCGATTCAATCTTCGTGAAGCCTCAGATGGCCTGATGCTAAACGGCAACAAGTGGATGCGCGGAACGAACGAGCTGTGTAATTAACAAAAACAGAAAACAGGGGTCAGAGTCGACTTTTCCAGATTCCGTCGGGCTGAGTTCGCCGGAACGCCCCTGTGACGCGTTTGCTCGCGCAGGCTTAATGCCGCAGGACGTACTTTTCCCCGACGACCCGTAGCGGGAGAGTCACCATGAAAATCGTCACCAGCCTCAGCTTTCGCGGCCAGTGCCGCGAGGCCTTCGAGTTCTACGCAAAAGTCCTGGACGGCCAGATCACCGCCGCCTTTCCCTACGGCGAGGGCCCGCCGGACATGCCGGTCGACCCGACGTACAAGGAGTGGCTGATGCATTGCTGGCTCGAGGTCGGCGACCAGGCGTTGATGGGGGCCGACATGGACGAGCAGTGGGCTCCCAATATCGGCAAGCCCAAGAACGGCTTCGACGTGACCCTGCATACCGAGGACATCGAGCAAGCGCGACGCTGGTTCGATGCGTTGAAGGAAGGCGGCACCGTGGTGATGGACTTCGCCGAGACCTTCTGGTCGCCGGGGTACGGCAGCGTGGTCGATCGCTTCGGCGTGCCGTGGATGGTCAATACGACCGGCAAGTAAGCGCAACGCGACGACGACCGGCGCGTTTCGGCCATGCCGCTGCTGCTCATTATTCCCCTGCTGGTCGCCGGCCTGTTCGTGCTGTGGGTGCTGCTGCTCCCGATCTCGATCGTCCAGCGCTATCGCTACGGCAAGGCGCGTCGCCGCGTGCTGCCTTGGGCGGTGCGCCTGAATGCCTGGTTGCTGGCGATGTCCGTGGTTGCCTTCGTTGCCTCGTCCTGGGTGGCAGCGAATTGGGTCGACCGCGCCCTGCTGGACGCCGTGCTTGGGCTGGGCGTGGGTGGCGTCATCGGCGTGGTCGGCCTGTCCCTCGATCGATTCGAAGTGACCCCGCAAGGACTGTTCCGCACGCCCAATCAGTGGCTGGTACTCGGCGTCTCGTTGCTGCTCGCCGCACGCATCGCGTTGGGCCTCTGGTTGGCCTGGCGCGATGGACCGGACACCGGGATGACGGCATGGGCCACGCATGGAGGATTGATCGGCGTGGCCGGGATCCTGCTGGGCTACGCCGTCGCGACGTCATTGGGCCTGCGGTTCCGCGTCGCCCGTATACCAATGAGCGACTCGGGGAACATGTCAGAACGATCGGGGACGGGGTGAGTCAAGCACGCCTGATTCCCTCCGTCCTCTTCTGTCGAATGTCTAGGCCAAGGTCTGCTTGACCTTGGTTTCGGGTTTTAAGGGCGCGCCGGAGACAGCTTCGACTCAACGCGCTCCCGCATCCCGCCTCGGCGCATCCGGCTTGATGCGCTCTTCGCCTTCGGGTGGGCTCTCGGTGCTTTCGTGAGAATGGTCGCGCGGCGCATCACCGTCCTTGTACATCTCGCGCGCACGGCTGTTGGATGGATCGGTGTCGTCGTCGACCAGCGGCGGCTTCTTGCCGGGTTGCGGCTGCACCGCCGCATTGTCCTGCACGTCTTCGCCGCGTCCGCGCTTCTCGTCGGCGATCTTCTTGTCGTGGGCGATATTGCGTTCGTCGGTCATGGAGAGTCCTGATCTTCAGTGGGTGACGGCACCGTATCCATCGACGTGATTGCCCGGTGTGAAGTCGCGCCGCATGCGTGGACAAGAAAAGAAGGGGCAGGGACATGCTTCATTGACCCGACGCATCCCATCGCCCCGGCTCACGTCGCGCCAACGGTTTCTCGACGCGGGCTTATCGATGCGAGGCGGAGGATGACGGTGATGCCCCGTGCAGGGGTCCGTCTTTCCACAGACGCAAGGAGCCCCCATGAGCCACCACCTGGACCAGGCGATCCGCGACTGCATCGCCGCATGCAACGCGTGCGCGACCGCGTGCGCCGAGTGCTTCAGCCACATGGCCGGCAAGCACAGCGACAACGCGTGCCCGGCCTGCTGCATCGACTGCGCGGCGCTATGCCGCTTGTGCGCCGATGCCATGGCGCGCCACAGCCCGTTCGCGAACGAACTCTGCGCACTGTGCGCGAAAGTCTGCGACTGGTGCGCCGAACAGTGCGGTGCCCACGACATGGCGCATTGCCAGCGCTGCGCCGAAGCCTGCCGCCGTTGTGCCGAGGCATGCCGCGCGATGGCGTAACCGCCGCAAGGTGATGCCGCCGGCGATGTCCGGCGCGAACACGCCGGTGTGCCCGGCAAGGGTGCGTGTTGCAGGCGCATCGCCCTCGATGCGCACGGATGCAGACACGGCCCGGTAGCGTGGTCTGTCGACAGCTGCCGGGGATGCACCGCGAGCGCGCAGCGCTCACATCACCGCAAGTTCCGCATTGGTGAACTGGCCGGGGTACTCGTCGCGGATCTCCAGCTTGCGCTCGATCGACGCGAGGATGTGCGCGGCGAAGTTGACGCCGGCCATCTCGCTGCAGGTGAACAGGTTGCCCGGGGTGAACACGTTCACCTCCAGGATGGTGTCGCCGATGATATCGATGCCCACCAGGAACATGCCGTCGGATTGCAGCTTCGGTCGGATCAGTTCGGCCAGGCGCAATTCACGCTCCGTGATCTTGACCGGCTTGGCGGTCCCGCCCGCGTGGATATTGCTGCGTACGTCGTCCTCCGCACCGACGCGCCGCATCGCGGCGTATTTACCGTCGACCTGCAGCGGCCTGCCGTTCATCATGAACAGGCGGATGTCGCCCTTGTCGGCTTCCGGAACCACCGACTGGGCGATGATGTAGCCGTCGCGCGCGATCGCCTCCGCCATCTGGTTGAGGTTGCCCGATGACTTCGAATTGACCACGAACACGCCCTGGCCGCCGGACCCCTGCAACGGCTTCACAACGATCTTGCCGCCATTGGCCTTGGCGAATGCCTTGATGTCGGCGATGTGGCGGCTGATCAGGGTCTTCGCGCGAACCTCGCGCGGGAACGACTGGAAGTAGAGTTTGTTGATCGCCTGCGAGAGCGAGGTCGGGTCGTTGAGCACCAGCACCCCAGCTTCCGTCGCGCGCTGGCCGAACTGGACGCCGATGGTTTCGGCCCAGGGGCGCTCGCTGGCCTCGGTGGACGGGTCGCTGCGCAACATGAGGACGTCGAGGTCCGCGATGTCGATCAGGGTGTTCTTCTTGCCTACTCCCTTGAGTGCCTTGAAGAACTCCTCCCGACTGCGCGCCTTGCCCTTGCCGGCGGGGATCATGCGCGCGTGCACCTGCAGCGTGTCGTCCGGGTTGAGCACGAAGTCGCCCGGGGTCAGATAGCAGACGTCGTGCCCGCGGCGGGAAGCCTCGTGGGCAAGCACGGTGGTCGTGTAGCGCGGGTACTCGGACTCGAGCGAGTTGACGAAGAAAGCGATCAGCATGGCGGGGGATCCTTGAGCACGTCGATGAAGGAATGGCCTTGGCGCAGGTGCGACAACCTGGCCTGCGCGCAGGGGCGTTCGAGGAATTCGGGGGTGGCAACCGGCGAGCGGAGCATTCCGCGCGCCTTGAGTTCCTCCACCACCGGCACGTGGTGTTCGGCGATCTTTCCGTACCAGAGCGGATCCAGCGAGCCGCCGTCGGCGACCCGTTGCAGCACCTGCTGGAAGCCGCGCAGGTAGATCGCATCCTTGGTCAGCCCGCCGGAGCGGAAGATGCGCGCCACGATGTTGAACGCGCCGCCGCTGGAAAAGCCGTGCTTGCCCTGCAACAGGCGGTGGCACTGGATGAAATCGGCCCCGCCCAGCATCGCGTCGACCACGACCACGCGCGCCGCCAGCAGGCGCAGGCGGGCCACGGTCAGCCCGCCCACCAGGAACTCGGCGAACACGCCCAGGCCTTCCTGCAAGCCTTCGTAACCGGCGAGGCCGGCCCCGAAGATGCCCAGCCCCTGCTGGCTGCCGTTGATGTAGGTGAGCACATGCACGCTGATCTCGTGCTGCAGGAGGGGATCCAGGCGGTCGCGCGGCACCATGGTCGCGGTCGAAATCAGCAGGGAGGAACCGGAGACCATGAGCCCGGGACCGGTGTCGGAGCGCAGGCTCGTTTCCGCCGCGGCAAATGCCGGTGCGCGACGCGCGTAACGCGCAAGCATGCGGGTGGCCTCGGCCTGGACCGCAGCCGCGCCAAGGCGCTCGCCGCAGCGCCCGGTGCCGGGCGGGAAGGCCTCGAGCAAGGTGTTCGCCAGGGCGAGCAAGTCTGGCTCGACCGGTCCGTACTGGAGCAGGGACACGTAGCGGAACGCCGGCGTGTTGCGACGCTGCAGCATCGTCAGCTGCTGGTCCAGCTCCATCCGCTTCTCGGCGAACAGGTGCTCCAGCACCGGGTCTTCCACCGCGCGCAGGTCGATGGCGTACAGCCGTCGCTTGACGATGTCGGGATTGACCGGCAATGGCCGGTACTGGAACTGCGGCTGCGTCCTGCAGCCCCGGCCTCGAAGGCGTCGCAGGCCTGCACGCTATTGATCGGCGAGACCCCCAGCAGGAAATCGAAGGAGGCGCTGATGCGTGCGAGCGCCGCGTCCGCGCGGCGCGCGGCCTGGACGAAGCGGCTGCGCCCGAGCGAGCGGTAGTGCGGTCGATCAGCGCGGCCCGGGCCGGGCGGCGCATCGGCGGCCGCCAGCGCGACGAAGCGCGCGGCGCTCTTGAGGAGCGCGTCGTGCACGGCGCTCTCGATGTGGTGGTAGACCTGCGAGTAGACGCGCCGACGATCGCCGGGTATGCGGTGGATCTGCGGCACGCCGAGCGAGACGATCGACAGCCCGTTGCGTCCACGCAGGGCGGATTCGACCTCGGGGGGGAGCGCCGCCCGTTGCCGCTCCAGCACGGTCGGTGTCCGCAGGTCCAGCTTCACGTCCGAGAGGGCTTCGGCCAGGGTGCGCACCACCGTGGTGGCCGCGGCCGCTCCGCTGGAGCCAAGCACGAATTCGAAGGCCTCGAGCTCCGGGCCTTCTTCGCGCAGGCCGGCATCGCGGGGCAGGTCGTGCAGGACGATGACCAGGAAGCGCGGATAGGCGATTGCCAGGTGGTCGAGCAGCGCGCCGATTTCCGCGCCGGCGTCGGCATCCGCCTGCTCGCCGCCGGCTTCGGGCCAGACCACGCTGGCGGCGCTGATGGAGGCGATGCGCCGCGCCAGGCTGAAGGGAGCGTCCGGATGCCTGGCCAGCAGCAGGAATGGCAGGGGGCGGTCGATGTGGACGCGCCCGCCCGCCGGCAGCGCCCGCCGATAGGCGTGTTCACCGTCGAGGTCGGGCGAAGGCTCCCGTTGCGTCGGCGCGACCGCCTTCAAGGCGCGTCGACCAGCAGCATCCGCGCGCGCGCTGCGACATGCGCGATGAAGGTACGCATCGCCGCCAGTTCGTCCGGATAGGGCGTGCCGCTCCATTCGTCCATGTAGAACTTCTTGAACTCCAGGGCGATGGCGCACCCGCTGTCCGGATAGCGTGCGTGCACGAAGCGCGTCAGCTCGCCCTTGCCCTGGAACGCCACGTTTTCGCGCACGTCCAGGCGACGGCCATTGAATGCGAACGCGCGCATCGTGTCGATCAGCGGATCCAGCAGGAAGGACCAGCGATCGCGCGGCATCGAGAACGTGCCGATGTTGATGTCGGGTGCCTGCGCCTGCGGCGTCGGCGCGGCATCGGCACCATCGCGCCGGTGGTTGTAGCTGTGCACGTCCAGCAGGACGAAGCGTCCGTGCCTGGCGACGATGCCATCCAGCGTCTCCCCCAGCATCCGGTAGAAGCCGCGGTGGTAAGCGTGCAGCTGCCGCAACAAGGTGCCGTCGGGAGGATCGTTCCAGACCTGCAGGCCCCAGCACTGGCTGGGATCCATGTAGACGGACTGCGCGAGTCCCCGGTTGAGGTCGGCCTCGAACCGGGAGCGCAGGGCGATGACGTGGGTCGGCACATCGACGATCGCCTGGCCGGTATGCGGATCCTCCTCGCGCAGGCGCTGGTCCTCCGCAAGCCGCATCCTCGCCCGGGTCGTTGCAGCCACGGCGTGCCCGTCGTGGATCGCGGTGGCAATCACCGGATCGTCGCCTTGCTGGACGATCCACCAGGCGGGTGGCGAGGGCGGGTGGACGGAACGCATGCACGCACCTTCGCCGAATCGGCGTCGCCGACGCGTGTAGGCCGCCGCTGCTCAATCCAGGATCAGCGCCTAGTCGGCGTCATCCGCGAAGCAGGTGTGTCGATCATTGCCGCGCTGGACAATATCCAGGTCGATGCCGCAGGTCGATGCCGGGCCATTTTTCCCATTTCCGCGCGGCCTACGCCATTCGCGATATAGGCACGCGCGATGCCTGGCCCGAGACTGCACGCCTTCGCAGGCATAACTTATTCGTGACGAGAATCTCCGTGGAAACATATATCGATGCATCGGTGGGACAGAACGGCGTGAATCGCCAGGTGGACGTGATCGTGATCCAGTCGCGCCTGACCACGTTGATCAACGACGGCCTGTTGCCTGGCCTGGCTCCGCTGACGGTCGACGGGCAGTGCGGCCCCAAGACGAAGGATGCGATCGGCAGCTTCCAGCGGCGCTTCCTGGGCTACCAGAACCCCGACAAGCGCGTGGACAAGGCGGGGCAGACATTGGCGGCGTTGTTTGCCGCCCATCTCAAGCCGGTGCCGCCCAAGCCACCCTCGGGACCCAGCTGGACGTTTTCCGACGCCGAAAAGGCGAGCTTGGTCCGGGATTTCGGCCATGAGGCGGCCGCGTGGGTGCTGAAAACGCCTACCGCCCCCGCCGAGGCCCGGGAGTTCCCGGCCACGGGGTCGCTTGCGCAGCACTACACCTCGATCCTCCTGTGGAAATCCGCGCAATCCAACACGCAATGTGTCTCCGACCCCAACAAGCGTGTGCAGGGGATCCTGATGTTGCGCAACGACGAGGCGTACTGGCGTGCACGCGCCAGGAACAACACCGAGTTCCATATCCGCAAGACGATCGCCACCACCGCGTTGATGGATTACCGCGACTACGTGGTGGCCCGCAAGATGTGCCCGGGCGTGGCCAGGAACCGCCTGCTCTCGATCCAGAAGGACCTGAACTACCAGATGTTCCTCGGCTTCTTCCAGATGATGTCGCCGATTGGCCTTGGCGGTGCGCATGCCGCGAATTCCGGAGCGATCGCGGAGGGGATCAACAAGGCCATGGAATGGCTGACCAAGCAGCTCAAGTGAGCGGGTCGAGGAAAGCACGCAAATAAGTGGAACCGAGACACCGGCCTGCGTCTGCACTGAATCGCTGTCTTGCCACCAAACACCCCCGGGGTTGTCCCCATTTTCAGGTGTCTGTAGAACCCGGGCCACGCCAGAGGGAATCAAGCACGCTTAATTCCCTTCGTCCCTTTTTCTTTTTTTCGGATGGCCCGTCCTACTTGGGCGCGCCAGCCTCGACCAGTGATGCCCGGATGCGGCGCAACGCAGCGCCTTCCGCCGCCATCATCTCCTCGTTCGGATCATGGCCGGTGTGGGCGAGCAGGACGAAGGACTTTTGCGGCGCCTGCAGGCTATCGAACCAGCGGCGGGCGACGCCCTTGGTGGTCACCAGGTCGTGTTCGCCCTGGATCAGCGTGATCGGCAGCGGGAAATCGGTTCCCAGCTTCCACAGGTCGATCTGAGAGAGCATCCCGCCGCCGGTCATGCCGACGAACTCGATGTAGGAGTACTCCTCGCCGGCTTCGGTGGCCGCGGCGTCGGCCGGCGTTGCGTACTCGGCGGACGGCCGCCACCAGTGCGCCGGCGCCGGCGTGCTGGTCTTGGACTCGTAGACACGGGTCGCGCGGCGCAACTGGCCGAATGCGCGCGGGTTGGTCCACGGCGGCGCGCCCAGCGCGTCCAGCATCGCCAGCGTGGTGGTGTCGCCGGCCGGTTCGGCCAGTGCACGCAGGCGCGCGACGGTGTCGATGTCGTTATCGAGTTCCTGCACCAGTTGCCCGGCGCCGACGTAGGCATGGAAGGCCGCTGGCTTCGCCTTCGCCATGTGGACCGCCAGCGCGGAGCCCCAGGAGCCGCCGAGCAGGATCACCTTCGGCTGGTTGAGGGCAGCGGCAACCCGCGTCGCCACGTCGACGCCATCGGTCGTCATCTGCGCCAGCGTCAGCGGTGCTTCGGCCAGCTGCGGGTTGCGCCGGAAGGTGCGTCCGGCGCCGCGCTGGTCCCACTGCACGACGACGAACTCGGCCTCCAGGTCGCCGAACAACGCATCGGCGAAGGGCGTGAGGGGGTTGCCTGGGCCGCCATGCACGACCAGCACGATCGGCTGGTCGCAGCGATCACCGCGGATCGTGACCCATTGCTCGATGCCCCCGATCGGCACGTAGCCGGAAAACGCCACTGGCGTCGCGGGCGAGGCGCACAGCGATGCAGGCGCCAGCGCAGTGGCGGGCGCGTCGCTGGCGGAGGACGGGTGGAAGGGCGCGACGGCGAGGAGCAGGGCGGCAACAACAGCGAAAGCGTGCATGGGAGGTACTCGGGAAGCGTCCATCACGCTAACAGACCGCGGCGAGAAAAGTGCCGGGGGCACTAAAAAAACGGGGTCAAAAAACGGGGCAAGAGTCGACTTTTTCAGAAGTCAGGCAGGTTGAGGTTGGCCGGCTCTAAAAGTCGACTCTGCCCCCGGTTTTCGCGACCCCCCGCATTCGCGGGATGTGGTGCCGGAAGAGGGCCGCCTAGACTCCAGACGACTGGGATCGCTGGAGTGCTGAGATGCTTGAAGCAAGGGCCGGCACGGCGTTCGCGCTCGTTCTTGCTGCGCTATTCCTGCCGGCGATGGCGTACGCGAAGGACAACGCCATTCCGCGTGCCGTCGATGGCTATGCGAATGGCCAGATATTCAATGGCAAGCAGAACATGCCAACGGTGCTCTACGGCGTTGCGCAGGACTGGAACAAAGCGTGCGTTGGGGGTGATGCGAAGGCCTGCATGCGGCTGGGCTCGGCATTCGACGCGGGCCTCGGCGACCTGGATGCGAGCGTGCGAATCGCAGTGGGTTTCTATCTGAAAGCGTGCACGCTCGGCGACGGTCCATCGTGCGCGAGCGCTACGACAATCGTGCGCGAGGGTTGGGCTGAATACACCGACAAGGCCTTGGCGCTCGCGACCGCCACGCGCGGATGCGAACAGCTCGGCAATCAGGCGGCATGCGCATCGCTGGGACTGCTGCATTTCCGCGGTCTTGCTGCTGCAAGCAGTCCTGCGACCGCACGAGACCTGTGGCAAAAGAGCTGCGCGTCAGGGGAGGATGACGGGTGCCGCCTGCAAGCCGGCGCCTTGTTCTACGAATCGGCCGATGCCAAGACCCGGGCTGGAGCCATCCCGTTGTTCGAGGCTGCATGTTCGCGCAAACAGGCCTGGGGCTGCAGCGGCCTGGCAGACGCTTACCTGAGTGGAAGAGGCGTCGCGCTGGATCGGGCAAAGGCCGAGGAATTCGCCCGCAAAGGCTGCCTGGAAAGCGACGGCGAGAAGATTCACGTTTGCGCCGTGCATGGCGCGGCGCTGGTCAGGTCGGGCGACGCTGCCTCCGTGAATCGCGGCGAGCAACTGCTCTATCACGGTTGCCTTGATGGACAGGCGTTTGCGTGCGAGCAGATGGCCAGTGTCGGGTTTCGCAAGCTGCGGGGTGCGACGACCACTCTGCTGGAGGCGGTCGGCATGGCGCGTCGGGGCTGCGACCTCGGTGCATCCGGTGCCTGCAACCTGCTTGTCGATGCCTACATCGACGGCATCGAGGTCAGGAAAAACTACAACTTCGTGGTTGCCCTCACCAGGCGCGCATGTGCACTTGGCGACAAGACTGCCTGTGAAACCGTCCCATTGCTTGATCCGGATCCCGTCGAATATGCGCGAGAGACCCGCATCGATCCGGCTTGGCCTGTCGCACGCCAACTCGCCGCCGCGCTGAAGCAGGTCGATGGCGGCGACAGGAAGTACGGCGCGATGCGTGTTGCGCGCCTGATGGAAGAGGGCGACGAAGAAGCAAGCTGGTTGCTCGGCAACTGGTTTTTCTACGGACTGCCGGGCGTGTTCGACGTCAACAAGGGCGACGGCATCATCCTCATCGAAAACGCCGCGCGCGTCGGTCATGTTGCCGCTGCGGAGTTCATGGGCATGGCGTACTGGGAAGGCAATGGCGTTGCCGTTGACCAGAAGAAAGCCAGGAGCTACATGGCGATTGCGTCGGACAGGGGCAGCAGTTCCGCCGCCGCGATCCTGCGATCCATGAAGCAGGAAAAGACCCGCATCGCCAATGCGAAGGCCTACGAAGAGGGCCTGCGTCGTTGGGAAGCCTATTTCGCGCAGCAGAAGCGGATGGCCGCGAGTGGCGCAGGCTCGAGCGCCATCAACGGTTCGGGAAGCTCGTCCAGCGCCAGCATGGCCGCGGCAAGCTGGTCCAGGTACCAACGCGCCGCCGACAACGCCGCATTCAACAGCCGGGTCAACAACATCGTTCACGGAACGGCGTGCGTTGGCAGTTATTGCCGGTAAGGCATCCAGAACCAGACGCTGGTCGACCAAGACGCGTCGACTATCGAATCGCCACCATCCGGGGAGTAGACATGATCGACACGCGCCGCACTGCATTCATGACCGCATTGTTGGGGATCACAATCGCGGGCATGCCGCTTGCCTCGCAGCCGGCGCACGCGGGCGCCATCGCGGTGAGCGCTGCGATGCTGGCACCGCAGCAGGCGCCTGAAGTCCAGGAGCTCAAGGCGGCTGCGCAGGCAGGAGATGCCGCCGCGCAAGTGCGCCTGGCCAAGATGTACTACCTGGGTGAAGGCCTGCCCCGGGACCTGGATGAAGCGTATTCCTGGGCACGCAAATCGGCCGGCCAGGATGTCGCGCAGGCGCAAGTTCTGGTCGCCGTCATGTATTCGAAGGGCCAGGGCGTGGACCAGGATGCCGGTGAGGCAGCCTATTGGTACGAAAAGGCCGCCAAGCAGGGCGATGCGACTGCGCAATACACGCTGGGTCTTTACTGCGCGGCTGGCAATGGCGTGGATCAGGATTTCGGCAGCGCGGCGAAATGGTTCGCCCAAGCCGCGGCGCAAGGGCACGTTCGTGGCGCGGGTCAGCTGGGTTACCTGTTCATGACGGGTCAAGGCGTCAAGCCAAGCAAGGTGGTTGCATTCGCGCTGCTGACGCTGTCGGCGGCATCGGACCCGGCACCCGACAACAAGGCGATCGACAACCGGGCGAAGCTCATCAAGACGATGAGCAAGGACGAGATGGACGCGGGCAAGACGCTTTCATTCGAACTTCTCGAAGCCGGCAATTTCGCGAATGCACTGGAGCGTGCGTACAGCGCGTTGTGAAAGACGGGCCTGGAGGCAGGTTCTCGAAACAAGTTTGTCGATCCAGATGCATCAACCACAGGAGATAAGCCGTGTATTCAACAATCGTGATCGCTGCACTGATGGCACTCGGGACACATCAGGCTGAACCGGTGCGCCAGACGGCGAGTTCTTCGTCGATGAGCGTCGATACGGGAAAGAACGACTGCATGGCCGGGGGCAAGACCGACGACGGTACCAAGGTCATGTTCGGCCTGGGGATCGCCGACAACACGTTCACCCTGGCGGCCACTCGTCCGAGCTGGGACATCGCTGACGGTCAGGACGCCGACGCTACGGACAAGCCGGTCACCATCAGGTTTGCGGACGGACAAGAGACAACGTCGCGCCATGGTGGCTACACCGATGGGTTCTCGCAGGGCATTTGGGGAACCTGGCACAGCAAGAAGAAGGGTGTCGAGCAGGATTCGCTGGACGCATTCGAGATGTTGCGCGGGAACAACAGCGCGGAGATTTTCATCGCGGGCAAGAAGGCAGGCAGCGTCCAGTTCGGAATGCCGGGGCAGGCCTACCAGTGGATCAAGGCATGCCTGGCGGAGGAACGCGCGAAACGCTGAGTGCCGCGGAGCAGGAAGAAAGGTGTCATGGCGATGGAACCGAGACACCCGCCTCCGTCTGCACCACGGGCTTCAAGGTGCCGTCCGGGTTGTAGTGCAGGTGCTCGACCATTACCGCACACCGTCCGATCGCACCGTGCTGGTCACCGATGGCGAGCGCGGCGTTGTTCAGGAACAGGTGCCAGTTGCGCTTGAATTCGGCGATGCCGGGATGGATGGTGAAGCTGTACTTGCCCCAGCCCGTCAGTTCGCCGCGATAGGTCCACGGCCCGCGGATCGAGGGCGCGGTGGCGCAGGACACTTTTTCGTCCCGATGCGTCGCTCGGTAATGAGGCGTAGGTCAGGTAGTACAGGTCGCCGCGCCTGTGCAGCCGCGGACCTTCCTCGAAGTGCGGCGGGGTGATCTCGGTGATCGGGCCGTCGAGTTCGATCATGTTGGGCTTGAGCCTGGCGATGTAGCACTGGCGGTTGCCCCATGCGATCCAGGTGCTGCCGTCGTCGTCGGTGAGCACGGTCGGATCGATGTCTTCCCAGCTGTGCGTGCCCTTGGGTGTCATCGCGTTGGTGATCAGCGCGGACCCCTTGGCGTCCACGAACGGGCCCGTCGGGCGGTCGGACACGGCGACGGCGATCGCCTTGCCGGGATGGCTGGCATCGTGCTCGACCGCGGCGTAGAACCAGAACCGCCCGTCCTTCTCGATGGCCTGCGATGCCCAGGCGTCCGCCTTCGCCCACTTGAAATCGGCCACCGTCATGATCGGCCCATGTTCGGTCCAGGTCGTCATGTCGGTGGTGGAATAGACCAGCCACTCGCGCATGTCGAACATCTCGTCGCGCTGCGCCTGGTCATGCCCCACGTAGAGATACAGCCGGTCGCCCACGACCAGCGGGGCAGGGTCGGCGGTGAACTTGTCGCGGATGATGGGATTCGAGCCGGGCGCGGCCGCCTGGGTGCAGGCCGCATGCGGCCAGAGCATCCATGTGGACAGGAGCATCGCCATCAGTGGCGCCGCGCGCCGAGCTGTGTGCTGCATGGCGTGCCCTCGCAAACCAGATGGTTGAGGGTGGCAAGGCCGCGAGAGCGGTCGGGACCATTTTCGCGGTGGGGATGCCGGCCTCACTGCCTTCGTCCCGGTTTGCCCGCAACGCTCGAATTGGCCTGAGCCCTTAATGGGGCGGGCCAGCGCTGCTACGATGTGAAATATTTACACTCATCGGAGCCGCTCATGCCCAATCTCAGCACGATCCTCAAGGGTGAGATCACCCGCCTGGCCCGCAAGGAGATCAAGGCGGCGGTGGATCCGGTTCGCAAAGCCAATGCCGGCCAGCGAAAAGAGATCGCCGAGCTGAAGCGCCAGATGGCGGCCCTGCAGCGAGACCTGAAGGCATCGCTCAAGCCTTCCAAGGTTGTGAAGCAAGAAGGTGAAGCGCCGGCAGGCACGCGGTTCTCGGCCAAGGGCCTGAAGTCGTTGCGGGCAAAACTGGGTCTGTCTGCCGGGGAGTTCGGCCTGTTGGTCGGCGCCAGCGGGCAGTCGATCTACAAGTGGGAGACCGGCAAGGGCGTTCCCCGCGCCTCGCAGCTCCCGGCCCTGGCATCTGTGCGAGGCATCGGCAAGCGTGAGGCAGCGAAGCGCCTCGCCTCCATGCAATAAGCAAGACAGGGGTCGGTTCGCGCCGACCCCGTTTTAATCCGAAGGAACCGAGACACCGGCCCCTTCTGCACGACGGACTTCATGGTGCCGTCGGCGTTGTAGCGCAGGGTGTCGACCGTCAGCGCACGCCGGCCGATCGCGCTGTGCCGGTCACCGGTGGCGAACGCGCCGTCGTGGTTAGCGCTTCACCAGCTCCACGCGCCGGTTCTGTGCCTTGCCCGCATCGGTGTCGTTTCCGGCCACGGGTTGGGTATCGCCAAACCCCTTGGCGTCGAGTCGGGTCGCGTCGATGCCCTTGTCCACGATCGCCTTGACCACCGCCTGCGCACGGCCTTCCGACAGGCGCTTGTTGCGGGCGGCATCCCCGGTGTTGTCGGTATGCCCATTCACCGCCAGCTGCAAGCCGGGGTCGTCCTTGAGTAGCTGTACCACCTGATCGATCTGCGGCAGCGAGTCCGCGAGGATGTCGGTCTTGTCGGTGGCGAAGTTGACCTGCAAGGCCACCTTGCCGGTGCCGTCGAGTTGCTGCTTGAGCGCCGACGCCGGCAGCAGCGCCGCCGTCGTTTTCAGTGCGCCGACATCGGCCACCATCAGGCCGGCGAAGCCCCGGTTGCCGCACAGCCGCACCCAGGTCAGCCCGTCCGGCCGCCGCAGTGCGTACACGTGGACGTCGTCATTCGGCCAGCACTTCGCCTGCGGGTGGTAATCGGCCATCGCGGCCTTGGCATCGGCGTCGTTGCGGTGCTCGTTGGGCACCTTGCCCGAGAACACCTTCACCCCGCCGGCCTCGCTGATCACCTGCTCGAAGTTGCGGGTGACCTCCAGCAGGGAGAACGCCTTGCCGGCCTTGCGATCGTGGACGATGCCGATCACCGCGACCTTGCCTTCCACGATCTCATGGCGCTCGCCGGTCCAGACCGCCATCTGGCCGAAATCGAGCATCTTCTCGCCTTTGGCCAGATAGCCGTCCGGCAGCGAGAAATACGGGAACGCGCCGAGCGCGGCGGTGCTCACCGCCAGCGATGCCGGGTCGAAGCCGGCAGGCTCGGCATTGACGTTCGCCGCGCTTGTTGGTGCCGCCGATTCCTCCGCGACGGCCTGAGCCGTGCTGTCGTCGGTGCCCGCATCCTGGCTGGCCACCATCGGGTCGGCCGGCGTCGGTGCCGTTGCCTGCGGCGGCTTGTCTGCGCCGCACCCGGCAAGCACCCACACCAACGCGGCAACCGGCAATGCATGCCTCGGCCAGACCCGCTGCGTCATCGTCCGCTCGCTCATCTCGCTGCTCCCTGGTGATGTCGCGCGCGCATGCGGCGGGCGCGGAATCCGGAGTATGTCATCCGCAAAAAGGCGTCAGGGCTTGGCGACCACGCGGATCGGCCGGGTCGCGATGGTTTCGCGGTCGCGGAACACGTAGCGCAGCTCGTAGTTGCCTGGCTGGTCCGGCATGGTCAGTTCTACCTGCTTGGTGTCGTTGAGGTAGGTGTAGGAGATGTAGCTGTCGCTGCCCACTTCGGCGATCTGGATGTTGTCGAGTGACGCATTCGGTCCGGTCCAGCCGATGCGGACGGCGCTGCCGGCCTGCGCGACCTCCACGGCCTTGAGCACCGCCTGCGCCGCCGACGCCTGGATCGGGCGCGTGGCGATGACGGTCTGGTCGCGATGGCGGTACTGCAGGGTGTAGGCACCGGGTTCGCCGGGCATGGTCAGCGTCAGCGGGTTGCCGTCCTTGACGTAGCCGTAGTCGTGCGTGGTGGGCTTGCCATCCACGAGCTGGACGATGGCGACTGTATCCAGCTTCCCGGCGGGTCCGGTCCACTTGATCGCGACCTGCGAACCCATCGGCGCGCTGGCAGGTGCGCTCAGGGTGGCGGATGCGGGCGGCGGCGGGGGCTCGCTCACGACATCGCGCAATGCGGTCGCCAGCGCAGCGCCATCGGAGGCTTGCAGGTACCGGCCGCCGGTGTTCGTGGCCAGGCAGGCGACTTTCGCGCCTTCGTCCTTGGTCAACCCGAAGCCGATCACATGGGCGGTGAAATTCACCCCGCTTTTCTCGAGTTCGGTGGCCACCGCGCAGGGATCGAGGTTGCAGGTTTCCAGCCCGTCGGTGACCAGTACCACGGTGGCGGCTTGCTCGGTGTGGCGCAGAGCCTGCGCGGCCTGGCGCACCGCCTCCGACAGCGGCGTCATGCCCAGGAAGCGCATGTCGTTGACGGCACTGAGCACCTTGCCCGATGTGCCGGGCGCGGGCGGCACGATCAGCTCGATGTCCTTGCAGTCGCCCTTGCGGCGATGGCCGTAGGCGATCAGGCCCAACGTCTGGTTGGCCGGCAGTTTGCCGACCACTTCGGCAACGGTATCGCGCGCGATTTCGAGCTTGGGCCGCCCGTCGATCTGGCCCCACATCGACCCCGAACCGTCCATCACGATGATCGTCCGCGGTTGTTTGGGATCGCTGGCGGTGACCGATGCCGTGGCCAGCAGGAGGGCACTGGCGAGCAGCGCGGGACGGATCCGTGACGGCATGAACATGGGGTGGGGCTCCTGTGGACGATGTGTCGATCGGGTCAGTTACGCAGGTGCGAACGCGATCCGGACATCGCCACCCGTCTTGTGCGCAGGAGGGCTGCAAGATAGATCCAGAGCGGTTGGATCGCCAAGGCCGCAAAACTCCCCGTGTGGCGCGCCGTGATCGCGGCGATTTGCATCGTGCTGATCGGTGCGCTGGCCAATGGCGCGCTGATCCATGCGCTGATCAATACGCGGTCGCCGACGGCCGCTGTTGCCACCGATGCGTCCACATTTCCGAATCCCGTTTCGATCAAGGAATCGAAATGAAGAAACAGGCAGCGGACTGTTCGATGTGGTTCGGCTTGGCAGCGACTTCACTGGGTTGCGTCACGGCAGCGCCTCCACCTCGATCGGCAGTGCATTGAGCGCGGCATTGCCGCAGCCGCCTTCGATCGCCAGCGGATCGGTCAGGTCGTTGTAGCTTTCGCCCGGGAGTGTCGACGCACGCGCCAGCTGGATGCCGGGGCGACCGTGTCCGAAGCCGTGCGGCAGGCAGGCAACGCCGGGCATCAGGCTGGCATCGCCCAGCACTTCGGTCCGGATCTCGCCGATGCGTGAACGCACCGCGACGCGCTCGCCATCCTGCAAACCGCGCGCGGTCATGTCGCCGGGGTGCATCAGCAACTGGTGGCGCGGCTTGCCCTTGGCCAGCCGCGGTGCGTTGTGCATCCACGAATTGTTGCTGCGTACCTCGCGGCGGCCGATGAGGCGCAGGCCATCATTCGCGATGTCGCAGCGCTCGCGTGCGGCGAAACGCGCGAGTTCGGCCAGCAACGCGGGTGGCGCGCATTCGATGCAGCCGCTCGCCGTCTGCAGGCGCGCGAGCAGGGAAGGCCGCAACGGACCCAGATCAAGCCCATGCGGCGCGGCATCGAGCGCGGCCAGGTCCATCCCGCTGTCGCCGCGCGCCAGGCTCATCGCGATCAGGTCGCGCGGCGGCGGCAACGGCTGCCACTGCTTGCCGGCGCTGGCCGCATACGCGGTGCCGAGGCCGTTGACGATTTCCCAGTCGGCGCATTCGTCATCGCGGCGTGGATGCAAGGCACGATTGAGGCGCGCGACCCGACGCACCGCGAAGGCATTGAAGATCGAGTCGTAATGATCCTGGGTCAGCGGCGATGCCGGCGGCAGGATCAGGTCGGCATGCCGCGTGGTTTCGTTGATGTAGATGTCGATCGAGACCATGAACTCGAGGCCCTCGAGCGCCTCGTCCAGCGCACGCCCGTCCGGCGTGGACAGGACCGGATTGCCGGCGCAGGTGAGCAGGGCGCGGACCTGGCCATCGCCGGGGTGGCGATCTCCTCGACCATGCAGGCCACCGGCAACTCGCCCGCGAATTCGGGCAGCCCGCGCACCCGGCTGCGCCATCGTCCCTGCGTGCCGGGATTGGTGCCCGGGCCAGTGATTGGCATGGCCGGCTCGTTCGGCAGGGAGCCGCCGACGCGGTCGAGGTTGCCGCTCACCAGGTTGATCAGTTGCAACAGGATCTGGCACAGCGTGCCCCAGGGCTGCACCGACACGCCCATGCGCCCATAGGCCACCGCACGCGGGGCGGCGAGGAAATCGCTGGCGACTTGGCTGACGACCTCCATCGCGATGCCGGTCTCGGCTTCCAGTGCAGTGGTGTCGATGGCGTTGATTGCGGCCAGTGCGGTGTCCAGACCGGCCAGGCGTCCTGCATACGCGTCCACTCGCGGCGGGCCGATCCGCTGCATCGCCTGCAGCAACGCGATCAGGAACAACGCATCGCCACCCGGACGGATCGGGATGTGCTGGCTGGCGATGGCGGCCGTTTCCGTGCGACGGGGATCGACCACGACCAGCTTGCCGCGTGCGGTCAGCGCCTTCAGCCGCCGCGGGATCCCGGGCGCAGTCATCAGGCTGCCGTTGGAGGCCATCGGGTTGGCGCCGAGCATCAGGAAATAGTCGGTGTGGTCGATGTCGGGGATCGGCAGCAGGAACTGGTGCCCGTACATCTGGGAACAGGTGAACTGGTGCGGCCACTGATCCACCGACGACGCACTGAAGATGTTCGGCGTGCGCAGCAGTTTCAGCAGCGAAGGCAAATACGCGATATGCCCGAAGTGGTGGACATTGGGATTGCCCAGGTGCGCCGCCACCGATGCGGGGCCATGCGCCTGCTGGATCGCGGCCAGCTTTGAGCCCGCCAGTGCGAACGCCTCGTCCCAGCCGATCGCGCGCCACGTCGAGCCCTCGCGCAGCATCGGCACATGCAGCCGGTCCGGGTCTGCTTCCAGATCGATGATCGCGTTGCCCTTCGGGCAGATATGCCCCTGGCTGAAGGGATCGGCGGCATCGCCGCGGATCGCCGCCAGCGCGCCGTCCTCGAACTGCAACTCCAGCCCGCAGATCGCCTCGCACAGGTCGCACGCGCGATAGGCAGTGGTGCGCATGGGGTTGCTCCGGATCGGGAAATGCCGAAGGTCGATCGTAAGCCAGCCGGGCCAACACGTGGGCCAGCACGCAGGGTCAGCTCGAGTGGGAGAAAAGGGCCGGTCGGAGAGCATTCGCGTTTGAACCGCGTCAAACGCGTGGATTGTGGACGCTGCGTTGGAACAAGTGGTCTGGTTCCTTTGATACCGTGCTGCGTGCCGCCCCACGGACGCCATGACCATGACCACGCCTGAAGACGCCCGACTCGACCGCATCGTGGCCGAGGCCCGCCGCAATGCCGAGCAGCGCGACCAGGGGTATCGCGAGCGTGCGCTGAAGATGTATCCGTGGATTTGTGGCCGTTGTGCGCGCGAGTTCACCCGCACCAACCTGCGCGAGTTGACGGTTCACCACCGCAACCACAACCACGACGACAATCCGTCCGACGGCAGCAATTGGGAACTGCTGTGCGTGTACTGCCATGACAACGAGCATTCGCGGCAGACCGACTACACCGGAGTCAGCGCGCAGAACGCCGAGGACAAGCCGCCCGCAGCGACATCCAACCCCTTCGGCGACCTGAGGTCACTGCTTGGCAAGCTCCCTGCAAAAGACCGGTAGCCACCAAAATTGAATCTGGCTATCGTGCCCCTCTGATCATGGATGGGCGCGATGACGAGACTTTACGATCCACCTCTGACTGTGGATGGGCACAGCCCGCTGTATCGCGTCGACAAGGCGATCAAGCTGGCCCAGCAACGGCTTGATGCCGCGATCGACGCAAAGCGGCATCACACCAACCAGAATCTTGCTCACGAAGTCGTCAAAGAGGCGCGCGACGCGCTCAGGAAGACCGAGAAAATGCGTGCGGCCAGGATCATGGAACTTGCTGCTGCGGCCAAAAGCCGCGACGGAGACAGTTGAGCCAACGCAACGGCCTCCGTCCCGGTTTTGCCGGTTCTGGGTTCCGCAACTCGTCAGTTGTCGATGATCTTGCAGCCGGCAGGATCGATCGGCTCCGCATCTGCGAGCACGAAAGGGCTGTGGCTGGTCGGCAGGCTGAGCCCCGCCATTTTTCGCGCCGCATGCGCACACCAGCGCCAGCCAGGCGCATGCGAAGGTGTCCGATCTCGCCGGTTACACTCGACCGCGGCTCACTCCGAAGTTGAGGTTCCATGACTCGCACGATTGTCGTCATCGCATTCTTGTGGCTCGCCATTGCAGGCGCCGCTGTTGCACAGGCCCAACAGCAGGACTGGTCGCCATTCGAGGAAGACCCGACCTGCCTGGTGTCCAGGAACTATTTCACCAAGCCCGACGCGAGAAACGGGGCGGCGTCCGCGCAAGGCATGATCCTGCAGTGGTATGTCTGGGGGATGCGTTCGCGAGGAATCTCCATGGGCAAGACCTGCATCGTTTCGTCGAATGCTTCCAGTCGTTCGAGGGCGCTCCGGACTGTGGGTTGCCCAGGAACGCAGCAGTGGGCGAGGTGCTGTGGGGCGTGCTCAACGGCAGGGAAGTCCAGCCCGGTGATGCGGCCGATGTGTATTTCTCGAATCCGCCACCAGCGGACGCCATCAGGTTCGCCGCGGGTGGCGTTGGCCGTTGCTTCGGCAAGGACAGCCAGGCACTGACCTTGCAGGAGTTGGGACTGGTGCGGGTCGACACGCCCATGGAGGCCTGCATGGGGGTAATCAAGAAGATCCATGCGCCATGGACGAATGCCGCGCCGTATCAGATCGACCGGGAGTTCGCCAAGCGACCCGAGGTCCGCGCCTGGGTGACGGTGGTGAGTAACCTGGTGGCTTCCAACGCCACGGCACCTTCAAGGCAGGTGCAGGCATGTTCGATTGCGCCGACCAGCCTCGCCGGGATCCTGGGCGGAGCGTTAGAAAAAACCAGGTCGGATGCAGCACAGCGCATGTCACAGGCCGAAGCCACGCGTCTGCGGTTGACGAATCGAACCGATGCCGAACGCTTTGCCGGACTGAATGGCTGCCAGATCGCCTACAGCCTGGTCTTGCAGGGCATCAATTCCAGGCAGGGCACCGTGGGCAAGGTGCCGGATACCGCCATCGGCTGGGCCCTGGACTACGAGAAGGCAAACCTCGGTGGCAAGGCCTGTCCGCCGATGCCGCTGGCGCTCAGCGCGTGGACCCAGAAGCAACCGATGGCGACCTTCCAGGCCTCGCCTGATCCCTATACCGCGTTCCGCGCCGGCAAGGGGCCGGCATTCGGCAAGACGCTGGAGGATTGGCGGTCTTTTGCGAGCACCTGGATGTCGCGTTACCCGACGCAACGGGTCGCATCCGGCAAGGCTCACTCCGATTGCGCTGCGGTGCTGTATTACGCGCGCTCCCGGGCAATGGGCCCGGTAACGAATGCAGACAACGGCCCGTCGGCGTTCCAGACCTTGGCCCGGCTCGGTTACACCGCAGAGGCGGAGACCGCCATGTGCGAACACGTGCCCGTTTCGATGCTTGCCCGCGCACGTGGCGCTTACGACGCCGAAGAAGCGCGCAAGCGGGATGCCTACGCAGCGGAAATGCGCAGGCAACAACCAGTCGTGCCATCCACGCTTCCGCGGCAGAACTATTTGTGGAGAAACGCACCGACGACCCGTTGCTACTGGGCGGGCGACACGAAGTCCGGGCAGAGGCAAGCCTGCTTCACCAATTGAGCGCGTTGCCCGCGAAGGGCAACGCAGTCGGCAGGGGCGTCGTTCCGCAGCGCAAGCAGTCTCATGCCCTGCTCGTTATTGCCCTGCAACGTTGTTCGAGCCATCGGGAGGGTCGCGGCTCTCCTGCGACGTCTGGACTTGCGGGGCGATGCAGAATCTGCTGCGACCCTGGCTCTTGGCTTCGTACAGCGCCACGTCGGCTCGGTGGACCAGGCTTGCCCACGATTGGTCGCCATGTGGGGGAGCGAAGCCAATCCGATGCTGAGGCTGAGTGGGTGCTGGCCGCGGAAGGAATAGCGCTTTATTGCCGCGAGCAGCCGGTTCCCGACCAGCGCTGCGTTGTCGCTGTCTGCGCAAGGGAATACCAGGCAGAATTCGTCGCCCCCGTAGCGCCCGACCAGGTCGAGGTTCCGGCATGCCTGTTTGAGCAGCCTGGCGACATCGGCGATGGCCGTATCGCCGGCTTTATGCCCATACGTGTCGTTGATCCGCTTGAGAAAATCGATGTCCACGAAGGCGACGGTGAGCGGCCGCCGATGACGGATCGCGACTGCCACTTCCCGCTCGCCTGCGGCCACCATCGCCCGGCGGTTCAGGAGTCCTGTCAGTTCGTCGTGCGTGGCGAGGTTGTGTTTGTCGTTTACCAAGCGCTCGAAATAGAGAAGCAGCAATCCCGTTGCGTACAGAAAGATGCCACCCAGTGGCACCAGGTACATGGTGGCGATGCCCATCGGCGACTGCGTGACCGACAGGGACGGTTCTTGCTCGACCGCCAACACGATGCGAGTGATGTTGTTGGAAATGAGCAGCAGCACGGCTCCGGTCGTCAACATGCCGGCGAACGTCCATCTGGGACGTATGCCGGCCAGCAGTACGCGCAGGCTCATGACGAACAAAGCCAGGTTCGCGGTCGCCAACAGAATGAAATGCAGGTGGTTCCGTGCATCCGCTGCAAACAGCAGGAAAAACAACATGCAGGCGATTGAGCCGATAACCCAGCCCGACGCGTCGGCGCGCAGCTTGTAGAACGCCTGCAGGCCCCGGTACTGCAGCACGGCACCCAGAACCAGGCTGCTGCTTCCGATTGCCTGCAGGATCGGGAATCTGCTGCTGGCGACGACCATCAGTACGCCGACCAGCACAGCGACGGCGGCCAGCGACCAGTACCAGGTGGCGCGTTCCGGGCGTGCGGCGAAATGAGCGCCGACCATCACCAGAGCAATGCACAACTGGCCGATGATGAGCGCAAGTCCCGCCGTCAAGGCATCCATGGGTGGAAGTACCCCTCTTGTAGTCACCCAGCGTTGCCAGAGTCGCGCGTCGGATGGTCATCGCCACGGACCGCGCTCTCCACATTAGCATCTGGAGGGAAAAAAGCGTGGGCGCGTACTCGCGTTCAGAACAAGGACGGCGTCGACTCTACCCCGATAGCGGGAGTGCGCTGGACAAGGCCAGGTTCGGCCGCATCGTCACCCGGTCCTGCCATTTCCCGGCGTTCGACGCATGCTGGATCAACCACAGCGAAACGCCGGACCCGCTGGCGGTGGCGCAGTGTCCGGTCGTGCCGGTGCCGTTCCGGGAATGAAGCGCAAGCGCGCATGAAGGCGCAGGAATTGTCCATGACACCATTTCGATTGTGGCCCGCTACCATGCCGTTCCCTCATTCAACGGAATCGCTCATGTCCCTCTCGATGCACGCTGCGTCCGTCCCGTGTTCCAGCAGATGCTGACTGCGCTCAGTGGCGTGCTGGCCAAGGCCGAAGCCCACGCGACCGAACGCAAGATCGACCCGCCCGCACTGCTGCAGGCGCGGCTGTTCCCGGACATGTTCCCGCTGGCGCGGCAGGTGCAGATCGCCTGCGATTTCGCCGGCAGCGTCTCGGCGCGACTGGTGGGCGTGGCGGTGCCGGCGTACGAAGGCGGCGATGCGACATTCGCCGAGCTGCAGCAACGCATTGCCGCGACGCTGGCCTTCATCGGCGGGTTGGATGCTGCTGCTTTTGAAGGCAGCGAGGAGCGTGAGTTGGTGTTGCGTCCGGGCACACCGAAGGAGCGTCGCATCGGCGGCCGGGCCTACCTGCTGGCGTACGGGTTGCCGCAGTTCTTCTTCCATGTGACCACCGCGTACGACCTGTTGCGCCACAACGGCGTGGAGGTCGGCAAGAAGGACTACATGGGCGCGTACTGAGGCGCCGGCATCCACTGGCCAGGCGGGCTTGCCCGCCTTTGCCCGGGGGGCAGGAAACAGCCTGACCCCGTTATGCAGCGCGGCGTCAGCGCAACCGCGCCGCGAGCCCCTTCAGCGCCGCCGACAGCGCTGCCTGTCGTTCGGCCGTGCGGTCCTTGGCGTTCGATCCGCGGGTGACCTTGCCGGACATCGCGTCGAGGCGACGGGCCAGCTCGGTGTTCTTCGCGGATTCGGGCCCGCTTGCCAGCGCAGTTCCGGCGGCATCCAGCGCCGCATGCAGCTCGGACGCTTCCGCGGGTTGCAGAGCGCCGCCGCGCACCAGCTGATCCACGTAGGCAGCGGCAACCGCGGGCGCGTGCGGCCAGGTGACCGCGAACTGCTGCTGCGGGTTGAACACGCCACCGTTGTCGGCCTGTGCGGCTGCGGAAATTTCATGGCCGGTGAGGGCCTTGCTGGGTTCCAGCGCCAGCACGTCCAGGCCGCGGGTGATTTCCGAGCCGTAGATGTAGCCGTCGTAGTAATACGCCGACCAGAAGCCGCCGGTGATCAGTGTCTCGTTGTTGATCGGGCCGCGATCGAAGGACGCGATCTCGACCGGATTGGCCGAGTCGGTGAAATCGATCACCGACAGCCCGCCCTGGTACCACGCCTGCAGGAACACGTCGCGGCCCGGGATCGGCACCACCGAACCGTTGTGGGCCACGCAGTTCTCGGTCACCGCCTGCGGTGCCGGCAACTTGAAGTAGCTGCGGAACACCAGCTTGCCGTCGACGATGTCGTAGATCGCATCGGCACCGAAGTTGCGCGGATCGGATGGCCGGCAGCGTGGCCGGCCACCACCGCCCCATTCGTCGGTGAAGATCACCTTGGTGCCGTCGTTGTTGAACGTGGCGGAATGCCAGTAGGCGAAGCCGGAGTCGATGACTGCATCGATGCGCCTGGGTTTCAGCGGATCGGTGATGTCGAACAGGATGCCGTTGCCCGAGCAGGCACCGGCGGCGATGTTCTTCTGCGGGAACACGGTGATGTCGTGGCAGTGATCGGTCTGGCTGGTGTCCTGGGTCATGTCGCCGTGGTCGCCGCCGCGCCACAGACCCGCCAGCGCGCCGGTCTTGTCGTCGGCGAACACCGCCGGGCTGTCGACGATGCGGGCTTTCGAAGGATCGGCGACCGGGATCTCGATCACGTCGATGCGGAACAGCGCGGTGCGCTGGTCGCCGGGCAACTCGTCGACGCAGCGCTGCAATTCTTCCTGCCTGCGCACCGAACCGATCCCGGAGTTGTAGACCACGATGCGGCTGGCGTCGCTGGACACCACCGAGTGAGTGTGGGAGCCGCGGCAGGTCTGCACCGCGCCGACCTGCTTCGGTTGCGCCAGATCGCTGATGTCGAAGATGCGCAGACCGCGGAAGCGTTCCTTCGACACGTCTTCGCTGATGCCTTGAAGTCCGCAGTCGAGTCGACCGCGGGTTTCCTCCACGGACATCAACAACAGGTTGCCGACGATCGATACATCGCCTTGGCCGCCGGGGCAGACCACCGAGCTGACCAGCGCCGGCACGCCGTCCGCGCCCAGTCGGTAGGCGTTGAAGCCGTGGTAGTTGCCGACCACCAGCACATCGCCCGAAAACGCCATGTCGGTGTTGGCGAAACTCAACAGGCCGCCGCGGCCACCGCCGGTGGATTCGCCCTTGAAGCGCTTGAACGCCTGATCGGGCTTTTGCTTGCCGGGATCGTCCTGCTTGTCGTCTGCCTTGTTCTTGTCACCGACCGGTTCCAGCGGCAGGTCGGCCGGATTCTGCGGGTCGAAGAAGCCCGCAGGCTTGGGCAGGGATGCCACCAGACGCAGGTTGTCGATGGCGGTCCCGGCGTCGCGAAACCCTGCGGACAGACCCGTGCGCCTATCATTGCTCACCGACGCGAGCAAGCCGGTCATACGCTCGATTTCGGCGGCCTGGTCGTTGCTGACGTCGTTGATGAATTCGAGCAGGGTCGGATCGTAGGCCGAACCCGATTGCTTCAGCAGATCCTCGACCATCTTCAGCGCACCCGCGTGATGGATGATCATCAGCTGCAGGAACTGGCGGTCGAAGTCCCGGCCCTCCGCCCTGGCCAGCGCCGCCATCTGCGCCGGCGATGCCATGCCGGCCATCGTGTGAGCCGCCATCCCGGGCATCGCGTGGGAGGCGTGCATGCCTGCGTGCGCTGCAGGATCCGGCGCGCTTTCGCCACGTGCGGTCAGCCACTGCTGCATGAAGCCGATCTCGTCGCGCTGCGAGGATTCGATGCGCTTCGCCGCCTCGATCAGCCCGGGTGAATTGGTGCGCGTCCCGACCAGCGCCGCCATCTCCAATGCCTGCTGATGATGGGGGATCATGTCGCGCATGAATTGCACATCGGCCGCCGAATGGCGCGACGCGGCGATCTTCACCGCCTCGTCTGCGGACAGCTGGCGCGACGCCTGACCCGGTGCGCCGGGATTGACGATGCTCACCTGGGCCATGGCCGGCGCGCATGCCGCGGCAAGCATGGAAGCGAGCAGCACGGGACGAAGTGCGCGCAGCGAGCGTGCATCGTGCGAGGCGGTGGGCGGTGGGCGCAGTCGGGTCATCGCGTCGGTCCTGTGGCGGAATAGGAGGATGACGGCGCCTCGCGCGCCGCGGCCATCGAGTCTAGCAACAGCTCGTGCAGGCGATTTTGCGCCCGCAGCAAAAGCGAGATGCGATCGCGAGCGCGGTCTTCCCCTCAGTCCTCCTAGAATGGAAGGCCCCGCAGAACAGGATCGCGCATGGACGTCACCGATTCGCATGCATGGCTCACCGCCGTCGAGGCACGTGCCCTGGGTTGCCTGATCGAGAAAGAAGCGACCACGCCCGATGTGTATCCGCTGACGATCGCTGCGGTGCTGTCCGCTGCCAACCAGAAGACCGCGCGCGAGCCGGTGATGGCGCTGGAAACCGGCGTGGTCAATCACGCGCTACGCCAACTGGAGGCGAAGGGCCTGGCGCGCCAGGTGTTCTCCTCGCGCGCGGAGCGCTACGAACATCGGACGACGCAGCATTTCGGCCTCACATCGCAGCAGGCTGCCTTGCTTGGCTTGCTGTTGCTGCGCGGGCCGCAAACCGCGGGCGAACTGCTGTCGCGCAGCGAACGCCTGCATGCCTTCGCCGATGTGGAAGGCGTGCGCCACCAACTGGAGCGGATGGGCAAACGCGAGCCCGCGCTGGTGATCCAGCTGCCGCGCGGTGCCGGCCAGCGCGAGGATCGCTTCGCCCACCTGCTTTGCGGGCCGGTGGATGTGGACGCCATCGTCGTGCGCGAGCCGAGTGGCGCGGGCGAATCGACTGCAACGGGTCTGGCCGCGCGCGTGTCAGCGCTTGAAGCCGATGTTGCGGAGTTGCGCGAGCAGATCGCGTTGTTGCTGGATGCGGCGGCTGGAAATACGGGAACCTGAAGCGCCCCTGTCACATCGTCAGTCGCCCTGCGTCGGCGATATCTATGAACCTCTCCAGGCGGGTCGATGTCCTGCCCGCACCCGTTGCCGCGTATCCAGAGTGGTGGTCATCGAATCGCGAGCGAATCGCCGAGCCGCTGCCCGCGACAGCAATGGATTGGAGAGGAGATCAGGCATGAATAGAATCAAGGCTGGAGTATTGGTCCGCGCGTTCCTTCTGCTTGCGTTGGCCGTTCTGCCCGCACAGGCAACGTTCGCGCAGTCGACCGACCCCGATGCGCCGACGCTGGTGACCGAACACACGATCAGCGGAATCAACGCGAGCAACCTGAGCGAAGACAACACCTATTACTACGCGTTCGATGTCAGGAAAGGCACGCTGACGTGGACGCTTGACTTGATGCCGACCAACCGATCGGATGCGGGTGGCGTGCTGCAGTGGACCTTGCTCACCCCGAAGTTCGACAAGCTGAAATACGAGAATCTGTCGGCACAAGGCTCACCGGCACGACAAGTAAAAGATCTGCCGATCACCATCAAGCGCCGCATCATCGTGAAACTGGTGGTGTCGGGCAACGCCAGCTACAAGATCAAGTTATCGGGTTCTGCCGTCGACTTTGGTGAAGGCAAATAGCGGCAAGAAGCATCGACGCAAAAGTGCGGGTTCGCGCGACTCTTGCGGAGATTCGGCTTTCGAACGCGGAGCAGGGCACAACATCCTGTTTCCGGTGCTTCTGCACGGAGGCGGGTTTGTGGTTGGTCAGGCCTGCGTGCCCGCGGCGATGCGATTGATCGCGGCGTTTTCGAGCACGCGCGGCGGGTCGTCCATCGCGGCCAGCGCCAGCAGCGTGCGGCCGATGGCGGCGGTGCTGGTCAGCAGGCCTGGCAGCAGGCGCACGCCCAGCCCCATGAGCGGACTGCCCACCGCATACATCGGGCGCATCCATGCATGCGGGCTGCGTTCGCCATGTGCGGGTTGCACGCCGCCTGGGCGCAGCATCGCCGTGGTGGTCGGCAGCGCCTGCAGCGCCGCCTCCACTTCACCCTTGATGCGCAACGGCATGATCTTGCTGCGCGGGTTGGCGTTGGCGCCGGAGATGTACAGGAACCGGCCCTGCGGGTTGCGCTCGGCGAAGACGCGTGCCACGTGCAGTGTCAGGTCGAGGGTGACGTGCCGGTACGCGCGCTCCGCCGTACCCACTGGCGGCGCACCGGCGCAATAGAAACAGGCATCCCATGGCGTGAGTTGATCGGCGACGGCGTCCAGCTCATCGAAACGCTCGACCACCAGCGATTGCACCCGTGGATCGTCGTGATCGACGGCGCGCCTGCCCAGCAGGCCGATGTGTGTGACTGACGCATCGGCCAGGACTTCGTGCAGGACACCTTGTCCCACCAGTCCGGTCGCGCCCGTGAGCAGGATGCGCATGCTTCGTCTCCGCCAGTGAAGATGCCACGAGTATCGTCATGCAGGACGGCGTCGGCCAGCACTGCGTCATTGCCGCACCGATTGCGCGGATCGATGATCGCGGTCAACGTAACCGCCTACGATGGAGTGCAAGTGGATGCGAACGCCCGTGAATGGTCTGGACGTGCCGGCGCAGGTGCTGGTCACCGGTGCCAGCAGCGGCATCGGCCTGGCGATGGTCGAGGCGTTGTTGGGTAATGCTGCGGTCGCCCGTGTCTGCGCGGTGTCCCGCCACGCGGTTGCGTCTCCGGGATTGCATGCGCTGGCACGCGTGCACGGAGCGAGATTGCATTGCATCGATGCCGACTTGACCACCGACGCGGGAATCGATGCCGTGGCGACCGGCGCGCGGTCGGTGACGGATGCGCTGCACCTGCTGGTGAATTGCGCGGGGGTGTTGCATGGCGACGCGCTGCACCCGGAGAAATCGCTGGCCACACTGGATCGCGCGGCCTTGCAACAGGTGTTCGCGTTGAATGCGTTCGCCCCGGTCCTGCTGGTGCAGGCGCTGCTGCCGTTGCTGGATGCGCGGTCGCGCTGGGTGGTGGCGTCGCTGTCGGCGCGCGTAGGTTCGATCGGCGACAACACGCTGGGTGGCTGGTATGCCTACCGCGCGTCGAAGGCGGCGCAGAACCAGTTCCTGCGCACGCTGGCCATCGAGCTGAGGCGCACCCATCCGTTGGCCACCTGCGTGCTGTTGCACCCCGGCACCGTGGACACGCCGCTGTCGCGACCGTTCCAGTCGCGGGTGCCGGCCGGGGCGTTGTTCACCCCCGCGCGTGCCGCCGGCCAGTTGCTGGACATCATCGCCGGGCTGCAGCCACGCGACAGCGGTCGTTTCATCGCCTGGGACGGCAGCGACATCGCGTGGTGAGGCGTCGCCATCATGTCGGCAACCACGTCGAATCCGGTTGTCTCCATTCGTCACAACCGAGACGGCATCGCTGCACGGGACTCACGGACCGTTGCCGGCATCGATCCTCATGTTGAACCCGACCTCCTCACTCCTGGAACCCTGCCATGACAGACACCTTGACGATCTTCACCTACGACTGGGTGCCCAACGGCCCGCGCGGTTTCGTCCGCGATCTGCGCCTGCGCTGGGCGGCGGAAGAAGCGGGACTGTCCTACAAGGTCGATACCGTCCCGTTCGACGGGCGCGAAACCAACCATCTCGACCGCCAACCGTTCGGCCAGATACCGTTCCTGACCGATGGCGATATCCACCTGTTCGAGAGCGGTGCCTGTCTGTTGCACCTGGCGGGCAAAAGCGAATCCCTCATGCCGCTAAATGCATCCGCGGCGGCGGACACGTTGCAATGGGTCATGGCCGCGCTCAATTCCATCGAGATGGTCACCGTCCCATGGTGGTTCCTGTCGCTGTCGGGGCACGACGATGCCGGTTTGACCGGTTGGATGGACGGGCGGCTGGCCCGACTCGAGGCGGTGCTCTCCACGCGCGACTGGCTGGCCGCCGATCGCTTCACCGTGGCCGACCTGATCATGGCCGACGTGCTGCGCGTGCCGAAGTTGCGTGCGCACGGCGAGCGACCCGCGACCGAAGCCTACGTGATTCGCGCCACCGACCGTCCGGCATTCCGCAAGGCGCACGCCGAACAGCTTGCGCATTTCAGGGCGGCCGACGCGCTCCGTTGATCGTGGGCGATCGACGTGCACCTGCTCCGACTGAAGGAAGCCAGCGGCTGAGTGTCCTCAGCTGCCGTCGTCTCTGATGCGCTGCACTCGCTTGCGGTATTCGCGCAGGTTGTCGCCATCGATCCGCGATTCGCGGGTGCCCTTGATCTCGTCGATTTTCCTGTCGCGTTCGCTGCCGGTGACCGGCTTGGCATCGACCACGGTTTCGCGCTCGAACGCGTGCGACTTGTCGGTGTTGCGGTAATAGCGATACAGCATCCAGTACAGGCCGGCGCCACCGGCCGGGCCGAGCAGGAGCAGGGCCAGGCCACCATCGTCGCTCATGAGGAACTCCCCAACATCCAGAGTGCAATGCCTTCCAGGAAGGTGCCGACGGTGATCGCGGCGGTGAGCAGTTTCCACTGCTGTACCGGCACGCTGCCCATCGTTTCGCCAGTGCGGCCGTTGACCGCGATGTAGTGCAGCATGCCGCCGTTGCGGCCGGGCTGGTGGTAGGAATACAGCCATACCGGCAGGTACATCGCCACCCAGCGGGTGCCGTGCACGTCCAGGCGCTCCTGTTCCCAGCGCACGCCGCGGTCGAAGCGTTTCATCGACGGTTCGACCTGGCAACGGGCGATCGACAACAGCTGGTCTTCGAGCCGCGGGCGCAGCTGTTCCACGTCGGTGTCGCGCTTCTCGGAGGTGTAACCGGAGAGGTAGGACGCGTTCCACTTCACCGCGTTCTTGGTGTCGAACGGCAGGATCGTGTTGATGATGTTGTTGGTGTTGACGCTCGTGTCCAGCTTGCCGCGTTCGGTGGAGGACTCCAGCGGCAGGTCGTCCACGGTGAAGTCCACGTGCCGTTCGACCCGGTAGATGTCGGCGTCGTAATAGGTCTTCTTCTTGTCGCCGCTGCCCTGGGTGTAGCGGCGCGTCTCGATCTCCCCCTGGCCGGCCACGTCCGCGCTCGCCTTGCCGTCCACGATCATGTACGGCAGGTACACGCCGACCACGTTCTCCGGGGTGAACTGTTCCTTGAATGCCTTGAGGGCGAACATCCGGCGCTTGTCCACGAACTGGCGGATGCGCGCGACCGCATCGTCCTTCTTGATGTGGAAAGGCAACACCGCATCCGGCACCGCGCCGTTCGCCACCTGCTCGTTGACGCCGAACACGTGGCGGCACCAGTGGCAACGCGCGGTCATGGTGCTTTCGGTGTTCACCGTGACCTCGGCACCGCAACCCGTGCACTTGTAGGTCATCAGGCTGGAGACATCGGCATCGATGTTCTTTGCACCGGACGCCATGACCGTACCGGTCAGGTCGTCCAGCCCTTCGCCGAAGCCGAATTCTTCCTCGACCCGCTGCCCGTGCCACTCGTTGCGGCAATACAGGCAGATCAGCAGGTCGGTGCCGGGTCGCTGCCTGATGTCGGTGGCACCGCACTTCGGGCAGCGATTGGCACCGTCCTTGAGTTCCTCGGCGGAGGTGTCGATGGCGACCGGGTCGGGCGCCAGCAATTCGTCGCGGATGGGGTCGGGCAGGGTGGCCGGATCGATCGGGAAACTTCCCGGCAACGGCGGCACGTCCTGCGGCGATCCCGGGCCGGTGGGTGGCACCGGCGGCGGGGTAGTGGTGTTCGACATGGTCGTCTCGCGATCGGCGGCTTACAGGCCCAGCGCCTTGGCCTTGAGCGTGTCGTAGTCGTCCTGGGTGATCAGGCCGAGCTCCAGCATCTCCTTGGCCTTCTTCAGCTTGGCGATCGGGTCATCGGCTGCCGGTGCGGCCGGTGCCACCGGTTGCTGCATGTTACCGACGCCCATCATGCCGCTGGCCATGCCGATGCCCATCAGGCCTGCGGCACCGCTGGTCTCGCCCGCGGACTGGATGCCCTGCGCCACGCTGGCCTGCAGGTTGGAATTGCCGCGTGCACCGGACAGCGCGTCGGCGCGCTGCACCGTCTTCAGCAACTCGCGCGTGTTGGCGTCGTACTCGATGGAGACGATGGCGGTCTTGGCGATGACCAGGCCGCGATCCGACTTCCACTGGTAGCCGGCCTCCACTGCATCGGACAGGCTCCTGGCGAAGCCGAGCGAATCCTGCTGCAGCTTGGTGATGCGATTGCCCTTGCTTGGGTCGTTGGTGTAGAGGCTGAAGGCCGGTGCCAGCGAGCCGACCACTTCGTTGAACAGCTGCGCGGCGGCGGCATTGTCGAGGTCGGTGAAGTCGAAGACCTTGCCGGGCTGCAGGTAGGACGCCGGCACGAAGTTCTTCACGAACAGGATCGGGTCGACGATCTTCAGTGTGTACGAGCCGCGGGTGACCGCGCCGACCTGGGTGTTGAGGAAGCCGTCGTCCCAGTAGATCTCTGATTGGGTGCCGAAGCGGTTGTCCGGCAGTTCCTTGAGCGAGACGAAGAACGCCGCCTGCTGCGAACCCGGCTGGCCGCCGAACTTGAAGCGCTCCCAGCTCTGCTTGATCAGCGGGCTGACGATGCCGTCGCCGGCGAAGATCGACTGCGAGTTGAGATCGTCCGAACGCCATTCGTAGCCGCCCGGCTCGGCGACGAAGCCGGTGATCTTGCCGTCCTGGAACAGCAGCAGGCCGTAGCCTTCCGGCACCACGATCTTCGAGCCGTTGGTGATGATGTTCGAGGAGGCGCTGGTGTTGGAGCCGCGTCCTGCATTGGTGCCCTGCGGCACCGCGGCGAACAGCGCCGCCGTGGAGGGCAGGCCGGCCGGCACCGTGTAGAAGTCCTTCCACTGGTCGCCGAGCATGCCGCCGACCGCACCCGTCACCGCTTGAATCAGACCCATGACCGCTCTCCGCGATTGATGGCCAGGCACCTTGCCCGCCTTGCTCCCCGAACTATACGTTCCCGCGCGGGAACAGGGGCCACCCGCGCGAGCGGGTCGCCGGTTACAGCGCTGGCGAGCCGGATCCTGCAGGGGCATCCACCAACGCGGGTTCCATCACCATCAGTTCCAGCGCGGCCAGGGTATCCAGCCAGGCTCGAAGCTGCTCATGTCGTCATTTCGCCGCCAATCGAGCGCGCACCCGTTCCGTCGCGCGTGCCAGGACGCCCTGGATATCGGCGAAGCGCGTTTCCGGCAGATTGTTGAAATCCATCAGCCGGTGGTTCAGATCGCGGCCTCGGGTGGCTTCTTCCACCGCGAACCGGACTTCCTGCAACGCGACCCGTCGATGGTCTGCCACCCGCGCAGAATCATGCGAGCCATAGGATTCCGCGGACGCGCGATGCAGCGCGCAGAACAGGCTGCGCTTGTTCATGGCTTCGTCGTCGGTGCAGAGGCGGTCGTCGTTGCGGTTCCAGACGGACTCGTTGCCCAGCAGTTCGGAAGCACGCTCCAGTGTCTTGAGATCCTCGATGGAAACGGGGACGTCGCGCCTTTCGTATTCAACCGGGTCGCCGAATTTTTCCCGTGGATGCGATGCAGGCGCGGCCGGTGTCTGAGCTTCGGTGGTCGTGCAGGCAGTCAGGGACATCAGCAGGACGAACGGGAGGATGCGGTGCGATGACATGGGCAGGTGTCCGATTGAGGGTCGATGAGGCCGGCGAGGCAGATCAGCATCGCCGATGATCTCGATACGGGAAAACACGCGGGAAACGGGCAGAGGCCCGAATCGGATCGCGGCGGTGCGGGAACCGCTATGGTGGCCGTCCCGACCAGCCCGCGTTCCCATGTCCGCATCCTTGCAACGCAACACCTGCGTGCCACTTGCCTTGCTGCTGCTCGTCGGCTGCGTGCAACGCGGCGACCAGCCGCCTCCTGCGAATTTTCCGGCCATCGATACCGCGCGCATGCCGGGGATGCCCGCGTGCCCGGACCTGACCGGCACGTTTTCCAGCGTGGTGGATGCCGGCAGCGAGCCGGCGCTGGCGCGTTTCGGCGCACTGGTCGACAAGGAATCCTCCGCGATCGAGTTCGCCGGGCAGGGCGCGGCATTGCGTCTCGCGATGTGGTGGACATCGAAGGAGATCGAATCGAAGGTGGCCACGCTCGCCTGGCGCGACGACGCGGAATACGTGGTGTGGTGGCGTGGCGCGCGCGATGTGCTGTCGTATCCAGTCGAGCCGGGCACGCCTGCGGTCGCATTGGCATCGTCGGTGCCGGGCCCCACGCCGGTTCGGGCGTTCGAGCTCAGTCTGGAATGCAGCGATGGCTGGATGGCGATGTCGGATGCGCATCAACTGGCCCGCGACGTCGGCGGCGGCCTGCTGCTGCGCGAAGACCATGAAGTCCGCCGGGTCGAACTGCCGCTTTGGTGCGGCGACGGCTGCCGCGGCATCACCCTGTATTCGCGCACCGAAGCGCGCTGGGCGCGATTCCCGCCGACGCAACTGCCGGTGTTCCGGCCCATCGACTTCGCTACGCTACCCGTCCCGAAGCTGGCCACCGAGCAGGAGCGGAACGCCGCCACGGCGGCCCACGGCAGTTCTTCGGGATAATCGCTGACGCACTGTCCCGTGGTGTGCTGCAATCCGCGCATGCCTGATCCCACCCTCGACGCGCTGCGCCGCTATGCGATCGCCCGCACGCTGTTCAAGCCGACCACGCTGCCGCGCGCGATCCAGCGCCTGGGTTTCGTGCAGGCCGATCCGATCCGCGCGCCGGCGCGCGCGCAGGACCTGACCCTGCGCCATCGGGTCAAGGACTACCGCGCCGGCGACCTGGAACGGCGCTATCCGCGCCTCGCAGTGGAAGAGGACTGCCTGGTCAATTACGGTTTCCTGCCGCGCGAGCACCTCGCCCTCATGCATCCGCGCGAGCCTCGTCGCGTGTGGGATGCCGCGACCAGACGTCGGGCGGCCGATGTGCTGGCCTTCGTGCGCGAACACGGGCCGGTGCACCCGCGCGAGGTCGACCAGCACTTCGCCCATGGCCGGGTGCGCAACTACTGGGGCGGTTCCAGCAACGCGAGCACGCAATTGCTCGACGGCCTGCACTATCGTGGCCTGCTGCGCGTGCAACGCCGCGACGGCGGCATCCGCGTTTACGAGGCAGTTGCGCATCCGTCTGCCGATGACAGCGCCGAAGGACGCGCGCGTCGTGCCGCCGCACTGGTCGATCTGGTCGTGCGCAAATACGCGCCGTTGCCCGCAGCCAGCCTGACCTACCTGGCGAGGTTGCTCGGCTACGGTGCGCCGCACCTGTCGACGCAGATCCAGGCTGCGCTCAGGCAAGCGCGCGAATCCCTGCCGAGCGTCCGCATCGATGGCGTCACCTGGTACTGGCCTGCCGGTGAAAACCCGAAGACGCGGCGTCACGCCGTTGATGACGCAGTGCGACTGCTGGCCCCGTTCGACCCCGTGGTCTGGGACCGTCGTCGCTTCGAGCTGTTGTGGGGCTGGACCTACAAGTTCGAGGCCTATACGCCCGCGGCCAAGCGCACATTCGGCTACTACGCCTTGCCGATGCTGTGGTGCGATCGCGTGATCGGCTGGGCGAACGTCGCTGTCCGCGATGGACGCGTGGAAGCGGAACTCGGCTATGCCGAACGTGCGCCGAAGGATCGCGTTTTCCGCAATGCGCTGGACCACGAACTGCAGCGGATGACTTGCTTTCTTGACTGAAAGGCGCTGCAAAGCCTGTTCGATGGCTATCGGTTATATATGTCCCCTGTTCGCCATCTTGCCTGGGCGCAGAGAGCGACACGCTACGTCTTCCGGGCACGCGGTTCGGCCGTCTTTTCGCAGGAGTTTTGCGCCATGACCACGTTCAACTCCCGCGCAGGGGGCCTGGTTGCGCTCCTGTTGGTTGCCGCCTGCGTGGCTCCGGCGATTGCCGCGACGCCAGCGGGCGAAGCCGAGGCGCGCGCGGCCTGGAAGAAGGTGAACACCGCGGAGTGCGTGGGCGGGATGACCCCGGCTGTCTCGGCCGTCGGGGGCGCTTCCGGCCTGCTGGAAAGTCCTTTCAAGGATGCCGGGCTGTCGGAAGCCTTCATCGGGCGGGATGGAAGTGCGCGCCGGCTGCACACGACCGAGACGTCCTGGTATCTGGGCTTCGAGTGGCGCGAGGCATTCGGTACCGGCCCCGCGCGCAGGTTCCTCCCGGGCCTGTTTCGCAAGCCGGACGGGACGGTCTGGTTCGGGACGCTTGCCCTGCAGGCCGGACGCGCCAAGGGACAGGCGGCTGCGTTGCCTGAACCCAACTTCGAGGCCCCTTGCGGTCTGCGCCCGCTGGGACGGGTGCCCCACATGACGGCGACGACCGAAGTCGTTGAAAGGGGGTACTTGCTGCCACCCGGGACGCTGCTCAGCCTGGGTGAGCGGGATGGCATGGGACGTCTGCAGGGCATCGGTGTGCAGCAAGGCCCCGGGGACGACTACATCGGCTTCTTCCAGGCGGGCAAGCGCCAGGGTTGGGGTGTGTCGCGCAGGACCACGAATGTGCCCTCGATGTATCGCGTCCGCGTGAATGGCACGTCGGAGATCCCCACCAGCTTCCTGCAGGTCGGTGAATGGAAGGAGGGCCGCCTGGTGCGGGGCTTCGTGGCGGTCCACAGCCCTTACGAGGAGATTCCGCTGGACATCGGGCGCGGTTCCGATCCTGCGTTTTACTTCGGTGACTTTCCGGAGGAGAGGCCCCAGGGGAAAGCCTTGAAGGCGTCCGGCAATGGCGTCCTGGTCAAGGAAACGGCCGTGTTCCAGGGCCGGTTCGAGGGTGGAAAGGTGGCTTACGGTCGGATGCGCGCCGGTGCGTCAAGAACCCGCGTGGAATGGATCTGGCCGGACAAGTACAAAGACGTTCCGCGGATCGAGAAAGCCCACCTGGATCTTGTTGGTGGCGATGTCGTGCTTGGCGTCATCACCCGCATGCCCATGGCGATCCTGGCGCCTCACCGCAGGACGCTTGGTGTATGGACCGAGGACGGGCCGCTGGCGGAGGACTATGTGGTCCTCGACGATCCCAAGCTGCGTGCCGAGGCGGCAGAGCGCATCCGCGCCTTCCTCGCCTCACCTCGTTACCAGGAAGATGTCGATGCCCGCGCCGATATCGTGGCCCGTGACGAGGCGGACGACGAGCGCATCGCGAAGAAGCTGGCGGCCTACACCGCCAGTGAGGCGCAGGCCAAGGCGTACCGCGAGGAGTGGGAGCGCAAGAGCGAGGAAATGCGGCGGGAGTGGGCAAGGAGGCATCCCGGGGCGGCGTACACCGCAGGGCCGCCAGGGAGCACGGGGCTCGTGCCCCTGCCGAATACCTCGAACTACGAGACGCGCCGTTCGGACGTCATCCGCCGCGAGACCGAATACAAGACCCAGCTCATCAACTCGCTCAACAAGATCGGTTCGCGCTACTGAGCGCGCGCTAGCTGATCCAGTTCGTGGTGGATCAGCACCACGCATTGCGAGGCGAACAGCATCTTCGATCCCAGGGTGAGTTTCTTCGCGCCGAGCCGTTCCAGACTGTGGAAGGTCTTCTTCGGCATCGGGATATGGTCGGTGAGCAGGAAGCAGGGATTGCCCTCTAATGCCTGCTCGCGGATCGATGCGCCCTTGCGGTCCATCACGAACAACTGGTGGTCCACGGCGAGTTCCTGCACCAGCCGCTCGAAGCTCACGGTGCGTACCGTGACACCCGATTCGACCGGCCGGGCTTCTTCCTTGCCCATGCCGCGCGATGCGTCGAGCGCTTTTGCGATCTTGCCCAGCAATGCGCGCTCGTCGAAGCCGCCGATGTCGCGCATGCCGTCGGGCTCGAAGCGGATCGTGCGCGAGTAATCCTGCGTGCTTTCCAGTACCAGGTAGACCACCACGTCGGCGCGATGCGACTGGGCGACGAAGACCGCGTTCATCAGCGTATGCGCCAGGATCTCCGCATGCGCGCCCGTGCCGACGGAAGCCAGCAGTTTCCGGCTGTCGGTGGGTGCCGCCCGCGCGCGCAGAACGAAGGTTCGCATGGGTGTCCTGGTCGAATCGTTGAGTCCGGCGCAGGGCGCGCCTGCACGCATTGTCCCTGCAAATGCAGTCGCACGACATCCCTGCGATCCGTTGAGGTCATCGCGCATTCGTCGCCTTGTCACGGCCTTTGCATTCGATGCGCTAGGGTCGCGCGTTCTTCGCTCTCATCGGAATGGCCATGTCCCTCCTTTTCCATCGCGGCGTCCAGGCCGCAATCGTCGCCGCGACACTTGCTGCAGCGGGCTGCGCCAGCCTGCCATCGACATCCACACTCCTGGCAGGCAGCCAGGCGACGCTGGAAGGCACCATCACCTCCATCGACACCCAGCCGTGGGCCTACGATGGCAATGCCGTCGTTCTGCTGGAGACCGCGGCGCATGGCACGGTGTCGGTGCAACTGCCGGCGCGCTGGAACCTGTGCAAGGCGGGGCAGATCGATGTCGCGGCGATGCGCGTCGGCCAGCGCGTGCGGGCCGTCGGCAGCGTGACCGAAGACGGCGATGTAGTGGTTTGCGAGCGCGCCGAACACCGCTTGCAACCACTGGGCTGACCGCGATTGAAATGCCTTGTTGCCGGCTTGCTGCCGGCTCTATGCTTCGCTTGATTGCATTCGATCTCCGGAATTAAAGATGCACGGGCAGTTTGAAGCGAAGCGGCTTGCACGATTCTTGATTGTCGTGTTGCTTGCCGGCGGGTGGCTGGCGGGATGCGCGAAGTCGGTGGCGGAAACGCGGCCTCGATACGCATCGTTCACGCTTGCATCCGAGGTCTTGGATGAAGTCCGGCGCATCAACGTGTATGCGCCATCGGATCGGCAAGCGGGCCGCCGTTATCCCGTGATCTACATGCCCGACGGTGGGGTGGTCGAGGATTTCCCGCATGTGGCCAACACCATCGATACCGCCATCAGACAGGGGGAAATGGCGCCCGTCATCCTGGTCGGTATCGAAAATACCCAGCGCCGTCGGGACATGACCGGGCCGACGACGGTGGACGAAGACCGCAAGATTGCCGCCGTGGTGGGTGGATCGGCTGCGTTCCGTCGCTTCATCGAGCGCGAGCTGATTCCCTACGTCGAGGGGATGTATCCCGGCAGCGGGCAACGCGGCATCATCGGTGAGTCGGCAGCGGGCTTGTTCGTCGTGGAAACCCTGTTTGCGTCGCCCGGGATGTTCGACACCTACATCGCGCTGGATCCGAGCCTCTGGTGGAACGCGGGCAAGCTGGTATCCGATGCGCCCGCATGGCTGGCGGCGCATCCCGATATATCGGCCAGGCTGTATGTGGCATGGGCGGAGCCGGACATGATCGGCCCGCATACCCGATCTTTGGAACGTGCGCTGGTCGCTGCATCTCCGCGGCACCTCGCGTGGCAGGTGGTCGCGCGCCCGGATCTGACGCATCAGACCATCTACCGTGCGATGGCCCCGGTTGTATTGCCCGCGCTGTACCCACCCAACTAGGGCCAACAACTTAGACTGGGCCATGTCGAAACTCCTGCTCAACCTGCGCAACGTCCCCGATGACGAAGCCGATGACGTGCGCGAGATGCTCGATGCCAACGGCATCGCCTATTACGAAACCAAGCCGGGCCCGTGGCGGATTTCGGTCGGCGGCATCTGGATCACCGAGGATGCCGCGATCGTCGAGGCGAAGCGGCTGATGGCGGATTACCAGCAGGTGCGCGGCGAGCGTGCCCGCGCGGAATATGCGGCCGCCGTGCGCGATGGCACTGCGGAGACGTTCTGGTCGCAGTTGCGCAGCGAACCACTGCGTGTGTTGCTGACTATGGTGGCGATTGTGCTGCTGCTGGGCCTGGTCGCGCTGCCGGTCATGCTGTTGCGGAGCTGATCGGTGCGGAACTTTCCATGCAGCCGCCATGCCTTGCTCCTGCTGCTCGCACTGCTGGGCGGTTGCGCCGTGCGCGAGCGGCATGCAGCGGCGCCGGAGCCAGTCGCATCGCCGCTGCGCATCCTGGTATTCACCCGCACCTCCGGCTGGCGGCACGATTCGATCCCGGTCGCCATCGAGACACTGCGCGAACTCGGTGGCGAGGCTGGCTTGCAGGTCGAGCACAGCGAAGATCCGATGCAGTTCGATGCCGACACGCTGTCGCGCTATCGCGCCGTCGTCTTCGCCAACACCACGCTGGACGTGCTGGATGTCGCGCAACAGCAGGCGTTCGAGCGCTTCGTCGGCGCGGGTGGCGGCTACATCGGCATCCATTCCGCGGCGGATACCGAATACGACTGGGCCTGGTACGGCGAATTGGTCGGCGCTCGGTTCGACAGCCATCCGCCGGGCCTGCAGGCCTCGCCCCTGCGCTTCGAAGCAGGTCATGCGCTCGCCGGTACTGAAGGCTGGCAGGTGCGCGACGAGCTCTACAACTATCGCCGCAACCCGCGCGCGCACGTCGATGTCATCGCCAGCGCCGACGAGTCAACCTATGCCGGCGGCACGATGGGCGCGGATCATCCGATCGCCTGGTGCCACACGCGACTGGGTGGACGCGCTTGGTACACGGGGCTGGGCCACGACATCCCGCTGTATGCGGATCCGCGATTCCGTGCGCATTTGTCGCGCGGGTTGCGCTATGCCACCGGCCAGTCCGACGACTGCTGAGGTCGACCTCGGTAGACTGGCCGCCACTTCACGCCAGATGCCGGACCGATGATCAACAACGACATCCTGCGCAGCATCCGCTACATGCTGGACTTGAGCGACAACAAGGTGATCGAGATCATCCGCCTGTCGGACCCGGACTTCGCGATCGAGAAGGACGAGCTGCGTGCGTTCCTGACCAAGGAAGACGAGTCCGGCCATGTCGCCTGCAGCGACCGGGTGATGGCGCATTTCCTCGACGGACTGGTGATCCACCGGCGTGGTCGCGACGAATCCCTGCCGCCGCGACCGGTCGAGAAACGGATCAACAACAACGTGGTGCTGAAGAAGCTGCGGGTGGCGTTCCAGTTCACCGACGTGGACATGCACCAGGCTTTCGCCGATGCGGGCTTCCCGGTTTCCAAGCCGGAACTGTCGGCGCTGTTCCGCCAGCCCGGGCACAAGAATTTCCGCCTGTGCGGGGATCAGTTGCTGCGCAATTTCCTGAAGGGATTGACCCTGCGGGTGCGCGCCGCCTGAGTTGAGAGGGGCAGCCCTGACCATCGGCACATGATTTGGTGTGTTACTTCACTAACATACCAGCTCATCTAGGTCGTGGTGTGCGGGCATGGCGTTGGAATTGGCACTGGAATCGGTGGGCTATCGCTATCGCGGCGGCCATGAGGCGGTCGCGGGCGTTGGATTGACGATGGCGCCCGGCATCGTTGGCTTGCTGGGGCCGAACGGTGCCGGCAAGTCGACCCTGATGCGGGTGCTGTCCACGTTGGCCAAGCCGACCAGCGGGCGCGTGCTCTGGCGCGGCGAGGACATCGTCCGCAGGCCGGATGCGTTGCGGGGCGAACTGGGCTACCTGCCGCAGGACTTCGGCGTGTACGAGGCGCTGTCGGCACGCGAGTTCCTGGTCTTCCTGGCGGCGGTGAAAGGCTTGCCGTCACCCGGCGTGGCGGCACGGGTGGATGAGTGCCTGGAGATGGTCGGGCTGGACGATGTCGCGGATCGACGTCTGGGCGGCTATTCGGGTGGCATGCGCCAGCGCGTCGGCATCGCCCAGGCGCTGCTCAACGACCCCAAGCTGCTGATCGTCGACGAACCCACGGTCGGCCTCGATCCCGAGGAACGCGTGCGCTTCCGTCACCTGCTCGCGGAGCTGGCCGGCGAGCGCCTGGTCATCCTGTCGACGCACATCGTCTCCGACATCGAAGCCAGCGCCAGCACCTTGGCGGTCATGAGTGGCGGGCGCCTGCGCTTCCACGGCACCCCCGAAGCCCTGATGGCCGAGGCCGACGGCCATGTCTGGCAATGGACGGTCGCCGCGGAGCAACTGGCCGAGGCGCGCACGCGCCTGCGCATCAGCCGCGCACAACGCCGCGCGCACGGGGTGGAAGTGCGCGTGGTGGGCGAGGAGCCGCCAGCCAGCGATGCCGTGCCGGTCGCACCGGATCTGGAAGACGCCTACCTGTGGCTGCTGCATCGCAACGGCACACCGCCGTGAACGCGATGCGTGCCGTCATCGCGTTGCTGGTCGCGGACCTGCGCCAACGCCTGCGCACGCCGCGCTTCTGGCTGCTGATCGCCGGGCTGGCCGGGTTGATGTGGTGGTGCTTTCCCGCGGTCGACCGAGATTACCTCACGGTATCGGTGGGCGAGGGCATGCGCGGGCGCTATTCCAGCGCATGGATCGGGATGGTCGCGGCGCTGATCTACAGTTCCACGCTGTCGCTGGCCGGGTTCTACCTGGTGCGCGGCACCGTGGTGCGCGACCTGGAAACGCGCACGTGGCAATTGCTGGTGGCGACCACGATGAGCCGCGGCGGCTACCTGCTGGCCAAATGGCTGAGCCACATGGTGGTGTTCGGACTGCTGGTCGGCGCGGGACTGGCGGTAGGTTTGGTCGCGCAAGTCTTGCGCGCCGAAGACTTGCGCATCGACCTGGTGGAACTGGTCAAGCCGGTGCTGGTGCTGACCCTGCCGTCGCTGGCGCTCACCGCCGCGTTCGCGATCTGGTTCGACCTGGTTCCGTGGCTGCGGCGCAGCGCCGGCAACGTGGTGTTCTTCGTGGTGTGGGTGATGTTGTTGTCGTTCGGTGTGTCGCAGGCGGAGCAGGCACCAGGCGCGCAATTGCCATGGCCGGGCGATCCGCACGGCCTGCTGGTGGCGGAATACGACCTGTCGCATGCATGGCCGATGGTGGATGCCGGCAAGGAACTTGGCCTGAGCATCGGCAAGCAGGCGCTGGAGGGCAAGGCACCGGTGTTGCTGGACTGGACGCAGTGGGCGATCACCTCGGCGACGATGCAGGCACGCAGCGCCTGGCTGGGCTTGGCATTGCTGCTGCTGGCGCTGGCGATTCCCGTGCTGGATCGCTGCGCGGCCCATGTCGGCAGCCCCGGGAAAGCGCATGGCGATGGTGCGCGCTTGCGCTGGCTGGACGCGGTGCTGTCGCCGTTGCAGCGCAGTCGCTTCGGCGCGCTGCTGGCGGCAGAGCTACGGCTGGTCCTGCGTCCGCGCAAGGCGTGGTGGTGGCTGGCGATACTGACAGCGATGGGCGTGCAGGCGTTCGCGCCCGACAAGGCCGTTGCGGTCGCGATCATCGCGGCCTGGATACTTGGGATGGATGTGTTCGCGCGGCTGGTCCTGCGTGAGCATGAGACGCACACCGCAGCACTCGTGTTCACTGCGCCGCGCATGCGTGCCCGGATGCTGTGGGTGCGCACGATCGTGGTCGTCGGCATGGCGTGGATCGTCACGCTGCCCGGCGTGTTGCGCTTGGCTGCCGTGCATCCGCAGGCCGCGCTGGCGACGCTGGCCACCGGCATTTCGCTGGCGCTGTGGGGCATGGCGACCGGCGTGCTGTTCCGCAACGGCCGCATGTTCGAGCTGGTGGTGCTCGCCGCGGCCTATGTCGGCGTGCAGGGTGGCTTGCTGCTCAATGTGGTCATCGCGCCGATGACGACCCTGCAGTGGCACCTGCTGGGACTGCCGCTGGCGCTGGCGATCCTCGCGCTCGGCTGGCGCAGGCTGGAGGCGCGCTGACTAGAAGCGCTCGCCCACCGGCAGGTAGCGCCACGCGCCCACCGGCATCTTCGCCAGCGGGACCTTGCCGATGCGCAGGCGGCGGATCGCCACCACCTCCAGTCCGACCTGCTTGCACATGTCGCGCAATTGCCCGCCTTGCACGCCTTTCAGGGCGAAACGCAGGCGGATCTCGTTCTGCCAGCTGACCTTGCACGGCGGCAGCGCGCGACCGTTGTAGTGCAGGCCATGGTTGAGCTTGCGCAGGCCGTACGGGCCGATCTCGCCGCTGACTTCGACCAGGAACTCCTGTTCGATCTCGTCGCCATCCTCGGTCAGCCGGCGCCAGACACGGCCGTCCTGGGTCAGCACCATCAGGCCGCTGGCTTCGGCATCGAGTGGCACCAATGGGGTCAGGCGATGGAAATGCCGTTCCAGCAGGCGCACGCCGGAGGGATCCTCGGCCCAGCGGGTCTCCGGCTGCACGAGTCCCGCCGCGGCCTTGCGGCCGCTGATGGTGTCGTAGCCGACCGGCTTGTGCAGCAGGATCGTGGCCGGCTCGACCGCTTCAAGCTGCGCGGCGGGATCGATGGTGACGGTTTGGGTCGTCACCGGATGCGCCGGGTCCTCGATCACGCGACCGTTCACGGACACCCAGCCGCCCTTGATGTATTGCTCGGCCTCGATGCGCGAGCATCGGGCGAGTTCGGACACCTGTTTCGCCAGTCGAACGGGGGGGTGAACCGGGTCGGACATGCAGCGGCACCGCGGGATTCGGGACAGGCAGTGTAGCGATCAGGCACTCTGTCGCCCCGGATTTCGGGTTGGCGCGCATTCCGGCGCTGTCCCCGCACCACTTTTTCCCTTCGAGATGCCATGAAAACCCCTACGGGCCTGCAGCCCCTCATCGACGACGGCGTGATCGACGCCGTGATGCGACCGCTGAAAAGCGGCAAGGAAGCCGCCGTCTACGTGGTCCGCGCCGGCGACGAGATCCGCTGCGCCAAGGTTTACAAGGACATGGCCCAGCGCAGTTTCCAGCAGCGCGTGCAATACCAGGAAGGCCGCAAGGTGCGCGGCAGCCGCGAGGCGCGGGCGATCGGCAAGGCCAGCAAGTACGGGCGCAAGCAGCAGGAAACCGCGTGGAAGAACACCGAGGTCGAGGCGCTGTACGCGCTGCGCGATGCCGGCGTGCGCGTGCCGGAGCCTTACGGCTATTTCCACGGCGTGCTGGTGATGGAGCTGGTGGTCGATGCCGATGGCCATTCCGCGCCGCGCCTGGGCGAGGTGGAGCTGTCGGCGTTGCAGGCACGCGGGTTCCATCGTTTCCTCATCCACCAGGTGCAGAAGATGCTGTGCATCGGCCTGATCCACGGCGACCTGTCCGAGTACAACGTGCTGGTGGCGCCAGATGGCCCGGTGCTGATCGATTTCCCGCAGGTGGTCAGCGCTGCCGGCAACAACGCCGCGCGCACGATGCTGCTGCGCGACGTCAACAACCTCACCGCCAGCCTCGGCGCGTGGGCACCCGAGTTGCTCGACACCTGGTATGGCGAGGAAATGTGGGCGCTGTTCGAAGCCGGCGAGTTGCGGCCGGACAGCGAGTTGACCGGTGTATTCGTGCATGACGAATCGTCGATCGACCTCGATGGCGTGCGCCACGCCATCAACGATGCGCGCGAAGAAGCGCTGATCCGCCAGCAGGGCCGCGAGGCTGCCGAAGAGATGGATTAACCGGGGGCGACGGCGGTTCGTCCTCCCGTTGGTGCTGTTGATCCCGCGCGACGATGTCGCGGCGGTCGCGCGGTCAACGTTGCTGGCATGGCCCCGTTCCAGCTGGTTCCCGATGCCAGCCAAGGAAACCAGTCCCATGTCCCGATTCGCCTCGTTGCACGTGGCCATTCTTGCGATAGCCCTTTTCTTCGCTCCGCAGGCGCTGGCGCAGGTGCAAGATCAGCTCGCGGATGCAACACCCGCGCGCATATCGGATCGCCTGCTGCAGGCATTGGCGGAAGCAAATGGTGTCCCCGGCATGGGCGCGTCGGTGGTGCGCGATGGTGAAATCGTGTGGACGGGGAGTGTTGGCCATCGCGACCTGGAAAGGCGGCTGCGCGTCGACCGGCACACCCGCTTCCGCCTGGCCAGCGTGTCCAAGGTGATCGCCGCCACGGCGGCGGCGAAGTTGCAGGAACAAGGTGCACTGGACCTGGACGCACCGGTGCAATCCACCTTGCCCTGGCTGCAGGCTGGCTGGGCACCGATCACCCCGCGCCAACTCGCCGCGCACATCTCCGGCATGCCGCATTACCAGGCGATCGACGAGGCGCGCGGCGGCGTGCACTACGCATCGGTACGCGACGCGGTGGATCTGCTCCGCGATCGCCAGCTGCTGTCGCCACCGGGCACGCGTTACCACTATTCCTCCTGGGGCTATTCCTTGCTGAGCGCGGTGGTCGAGGCCGGCGCCGACATGTCGTTCCTCCATTACCTGGCGCGCGACGTGGTGCCCGGGCTGGCGATCGGTGCGGATGCCACCGATGGTGCCGACCCTGATGCCTCACGCGCCTACGAATTCGTCGATGGACAGGTGCGCCGGGCAGCGCCGCACGATTACAGCTACACATGGGCGGGCGGCGGCCTGGCGGGGACGCCGGAAGCGCTGGCGCAGTTCGGTGCGCGGGTGCTGGCGGGCACGGTGGTCGCGCCCGACACGTTGCGATGGATGTTGCAGGCGACGACGCTGGCCGATGGTACCCCGGTGCGTGATCGCGATTACGCGGTGGGCTTCGGTTGGCGGGTCTCGCACGACCCGGACGGCGCGCGCATCGTCCACCACGCGGGCGTCACCAATGGTGCGCGCAGTGCGCTGGTCCTGTGGCCGGAGTACGGGCTGTCTGCGAGCCTGCTGTCGAATGCGCTCTGGGTTTCGTCGATCGAGCAGACCACGATGATGCTGGCGGTGCCTTTCCAGCTGGCCGATGCACTGGCATCCGCCTCGGCGGCAGTCGCATGCCCGCTCCGGGCCATGCGATATCAGGGCGACTTCGACGGCAAGCCGTTGTCCGGCGACGTGCGTTTCGTGCACGAAGATGGACTGTGCGTGGGCATGCTGTCGGTGCCGGAGGGGCCATTCGCGACATGGGTGAACGCAGGGCCGCAACGCGATGTCGGGCAACTGACTCTGGTCGGGTTTGATCCGGGGGGCGGACTTGGCCGCGCGGCCTTGGTCACGCCACTGGGCCTCTACGATCTGCGCTTGGGCAACGGCGACTTGGGGCATGTCGCCCGATTGGGCGCAACCAGCACATTGACCCTGCGGTGGCAGTGACCGCCGCGGAGTAGGCGTATCAGCCGCGAATTGCTGCCTCGATCGCGGCGATATCGATCTTGCGCATCGTCATCATCGCCTCGAACACGCGCAGGGCGACCTCGGGATCGGGGTCGACGAGGGCATCGGTCAGCACGCGCGGGGTGATCTGCCACGACAGGCCCCACTTGTCCTTGCACCAGCCGCATTCGCTTTCCTGCCCGCCGTTGCCGACGATCGCGTTCCAGTAGCGGTCGGTCTGTTGCTGGTCGTCGGTGGCGACCTGGAACGAGAACGCCTCGCTGTGCTTGAAAGTGGGTCCACCGTTGAGGCCAAGGCAGGCAATGCCCAGCACACTGAATTCCACGGTGAGCACGTCGCCCTGCTTGCCGGACGGGAAGTCGGACGGCGCGCGCATGATCCGGCCCACCGCGCTGTCGCGGAAGGTGGCGGCGTAGAACGTCGCGGCGGCGAGTGCATCGTGGTCGTACCAGAGGCAGATCGTGTTGTTCGGGGTCATGGCATTGCTCCTGCGGCAGAAACGCGATCGAGCCCGGTCACGCTGGGGGTTTGCCGGTATGACGAACGGGTGTGGTGGAAATCGACAGTGAATCCGTTCGTGGCCCTGATGATCGCCCGTCCTGACGAGCGTGTTCGATGCTGGCGCTTAAACCATCGGCGGCCCGGCATCATCCCACCAGAGCGGCATCGCGCCGCGTGGGGAACGATCACCATGACGCAGCGCATCTTCACCGCCGTGCTGGCAGCCTTGTTGCTGGCCGCTTCGGGCCTTGCGAAAGCGACCCCGCAGCGTCAATGGCTGGGCGAATTCCGCTTGAACGGACAGGCCACCGCACTGATCCTGCATGAGCCGGTGGCAATACAGGCCGGCATGGTCGAACCCTCAAGCGGCGGCCCCAGCGTCGACTTGCCGGCGCTGGGCGCACGCGGCGTGCCGGTCAACGGATTCGCACGCGATGCAGGCGGCCTGCGCTTCCAGTTCGAGGGGCCGCCGGGCCGTTTCGTGTTTTCCGGTCGCGAGGCAGCCGGGCAGGTCAGCGGCACGGTGGTGCAGGGCGATGCCAGCGGCACCTTCACCCTGGTCGCATCGATGCCGATGACGCAGGCGTTCGGTGATGCTCTCGCCGGCAGTTACGAGGTCGCGCCGGGTCGGGTGATCGAGATCGGCTGGATGGATGAACTCGGTGGGCCGGTGTTTCTCGATCACGGAACCCGGCGCACGGGTCCGTTGCATGCGCTGTCGTCGACGCGGCTGGTTGCCGGCCCGTCGATCGGCGTGCCGTATCCGTTCGAAGTCGAGGCGTACCTGCAGCGCGACGCGGCCGGCGCGATCACCGGCCTGCAATGGCGCGAGCAGGACCTGGTCGTCGAGGCGCGCCGCATCGCCCCGCATCGCGTCGAAGCGGTGACCGTGCGCAATGGCGACGTCGCGCTCAAGGGCAGCCTGATGCTGCCGACCACGCCCGGCCCGCATCCGGCGATCGTGCTCGCCCATGGGTCGGGTGACGCGACCCGCAACGTCGGCGCGTGGAACCTGCATTTCCTGCGCCTGGGCATGGCCGTGTTGTCGCTGGACAAGCGCGGTGCCGGTGCATCGACCGGCGACTGGCATGCGTCGAGCCTGGACGACATCGCCGGTGACTGGTTGGGGGGCGTCGCGATGTTGAAAGCGCGTACCGACATCGACCCGAAGCGGATCGGCGTGCACGGTTCCAGCCAGGGTGGCTGGACGGCGTCGTTGATGGCCGCGCGTTCCACCGACATCGGCTTCGTCATCGTCCGTGCGGGCTCGGGCGTGACCCTGCGCGACACCATGCTGCACGAGGTCGGCTGGGCCGTGCGCGAGGCCGGCCTGGACGATGCCGCGGCGCGCGAGGCCGAAGCCGCTTCCGCGGCGATGTTCGAGCTGTCGGTGCGCGGCGCTCCCTGGAATGATTTCGTCGCGGTGGCCGACGCACATCGTGGCAAGCCTTGGTTCGACCATGCCTGGCCGATGCACATGAGCGAGGACGGCTGGGGCCGGCCATGGGTGGCGAAGAACGCGGTGTATCGGGCGACCGACAGCCTGCGCCGCACCCGCGTGCCGGTGCTGTGGTTCCTCGGCGACCTCGACCACAACGTGCCGGCAGAGGCCAGCGATCGCGCGTTGAACGCAGCATTGGCGGACGCGAAGCATCCGGACTACCGCATCGTGCGGCTGCCGAACACCGGACACGCATTTACTGCGACGACTACCGGCAACAATCGCGATCTCGCCAGCGACAGTCACATGGTCGCGGGGTACTGGGACGTGATGGATGCGTGGCTGCGCGCCCGCGGATTCGCGCGCTGAGCAATTCGGCGACACGGTCGCGCGCATTGTTGGCGCGGGTCGTGGTTGCTAGGCTGGCATCGACTCGGCATCGACAGGCGGCAGCATGGATCGGCGGCAATTCCTCGGAACAACGGCATTGGCCGCAACCTTGTTGCCGCTGTCCGGCACCGCACGTGCGGTAACAGCGGCACCAACGCGCGTGCTGCCGGTGCCGCTGGCGAAAGGCGACACCGTCGGCCTGGTGAGTCCGTCATCGGCCACCGACGACAGCCTGAACCTGCAACTCGCGCGCGAGGCGATGGAGGCACTCGGCTTCAAGGTCAAGACTGGCGCGCACTACGATGCGCGTCGTGGTCACCTGGCCGGCACCGACGCCGAGCGCGCGGGCGACCTCAATGCGATGTTCGCCGACAAGGCGGTCAAGGCGATCGTCTGCACGCGTGGTGGTTCGGGCGCGGCGCGGCTGTTGCCGCTGCTGGATTACGCCACCATCCGCCGCAATCCCAAGGTGTTGCTGGGCTATTCGGACATCACCGCGCTGCACTGCGCGATCCAGGCGAAGACCGGGCTGGTGACCTTCCATGGACCGATCGGATCGGGCAGCTGGAATCCGTTCAACGTCGACCAGTTCAAGCGCGTGCTGCTGGATCGCGAACTGATCGAGTACCGCAACAAGATCGAGGCCGGCGACGAGTTGGTGCCGCGTCGCAACCGCACCATCACCATCCACGGCGGCAAGGCGCGCGGCGAGTTGCTGGGCGGCAACCTCACGGTGCTGACCGCGCTGGCCGGTTCGCCGTACTTGCCGGATTTCAGCGGCAAGATCCTGTTCATCGAAGATGTGTCCGAAGCGCCGTATCGCGTCGACCGCATGTTCAGCACGCTGAAGCTGATGGGCGCGCTGGACCAGGTCGCGGGGGTGATTTTCGGCGAATGCAGCGACTGCAATCCCGGCGATGGCTACGGCTCGCTGACGCTGGAGCAGATCCTCGACGACTACCTGCTGCCGCTGAAAATCCCGGCGTATCGCGGCGCGATGATCGGCCACCTGCGCGAGCAGTTCATCGTGCCGGTGGGCGGCAAGGTCGAACTGGATGCCGACGCCGGCACATTCCGCTTGCTGGAGCCGGTGTTCCGGACTTGACTCGCCGCTGAGGCGGCTGTCGTGGCGGCAATGCACGATTCCAGATTCCGTTTCGCCAAACGCGCAGTGCGCAAGGGACAGGTCGCATGAGTGATCCGGCAAGGCCAGACGCGACATCCGCGACAGGTACGATCACGCGCTTTGCGAACGGCTGGTGGCCCCGCCTGCGCTGGTTCCTCGCGGAATTCCTCGTAATCGTGGCCGGTGTGCTGGTCGCGCTGGCGGTCAACGCCTGGTGGCAGGGACGTCAGGAGCGACAGGTGGAGATCGCCTATCTGCAGCAACTGCATGTGGATCTGCAGGCTTCCAGTCAGACATTGGCCGACACGCATGCCTTGATCGAGGGGATGACCAGGGCATCGGCATCGGTACTGCATCAGTTCTGGCGCCCAGGCCAACGCAGTGACGGCGACCTGCGCAAACTGATGGCGGAACCGTTGCGGAGTCGGCGTGTGCTGCCGGTGTTGGGGACGGCGCGATCGCTGATCGCTTCCGGCGACCTGCGCCTCATCCAGTCCACATCGCTGCGCAGCGCAATCCCGCGCTATGTGGATGCGATGGATGCCTACGTCAGCGATGTCGCCCGTTACGACGAAACGTATTACCAGCCGGGCGTGCGCGATGTCGCCGAGCTCTTCGATGGCAGCGCGCTGGTCGCAGGCGCCGACCTTCCCCGGGATCGTGATTACTCGACATATTCGCGTCCCGATTCCACCGCGCAGCCGCCATTCCCGGTCGACCTGCAGATGCTGCTGAAGGACGAAGCGGTCTACCGTGCGTACTCGAAGCTGCTGATCGGGCATCGCGGGCAGGCGAATCAGTATCGCGCCATGCAAAAGGCGACGGCGGAATTGCAGGCGGAAGTCACCGCGGCACTGGCCAGCCTGCAACGCTGACCGGATGTATTGCCGATTGTACGGCCGGCGGAAGTTATCGCATCCAGCCCGGATCAGGCGTGCTGTAGCATCCGGCGCATGCCGAGCAAGCCCGTCGATCCCGCCAGCCTGCCGCCGTGGAAGCGCAAGTCGCCGCCGGGCAAGTCGCGTCCGCTCAGCGCATTGCAGGTCGATGCCGCACGCGAACGCGCCGTGCAGGCCGGCCGGCGTTATCCCAACCTGGTCGACAACATGTGGGCCGCGCGGCATGTGCCGCGTGGCGATGCCGACCCGACGCAAGCGCTCGACGACGAGGCATGATGATGTCCGCGCTCGCGCCGGGCTTGCGTGATTCCTGCGGTCCGAATGTCCACGGTGATTTCCGATGCTGATCGTGTCCTTTCCGCGTCGCATGCATGCGCTCGCCTGTTGCCTGCTGCTCGCCCTGGCGGCCTGCAAGCCGCAGCAATCCACGCCTGTCGCCGATGTCGCTGCCGCCACGCCGGCGGCGCTGCCCGTCGCCACGCAACCGGCGGAAGACCAGGCATGGCCGGCACCCGACAAGGTCGAACGCGATGGTCCGGATGCGGAACTGATGGTGCAGATCGGCGACCTCGACAATTTCGGCTTCGGATTCCCCAAGGATTTCGATCCGTTCACCGGCAAGTCCACGCCGCCGCATGCGTTTCCGTTCCAGCCAGGTGACAAGGATGCGCGCGGCACTGACCGGATCATGGTGGTGAGTGGCCACAAGGCCGCCGGTGGCGACGGCTACACCGGAACCACCGAACGCCCCGGCAACCTGCCGCAATCGTTGCGGGTGGTGTTCGAGCTGGGCGACATCAAGGTCGCCGGCGCGGCCCTGCAACTGTTCGTGGATGACTTCCAGGCCCCGGTCTGGGGCACGCGCTATCAGGCGCGGATCAACGGCGTGGAGGTGCCGCTGCTGGCGACCACGCTCAATGCGCTCGACCAGACCGGGCCGATCGGCAAGCTGATCACCGTGCAACTGCTGCCGGAGCAATTGGCGTTGCTGCGCGACGGCAAGCTGGAGGTCGCCATCGACGATCCTGCAAACGATGTCGCCGACGGCTTCGCCTTCGACTTCGCCCGCCTGCTGATCAACCCGAAGCCGTGGCGCCATGCCGGCACGATTCATGGCATCGCGGTCGACAAGGCCAGCGGCGAGCCGCTTGCAGGGGTGCTGGTCTCGACCGGCAATACCCGGCAGGCGACGACATCGGCCGATGGCGGTTTCCTGCTGGAGGGCGTGCCGGCGGGGCTGGCGGTGGTGTCCGGCAGCCATCCCGATTACCAGGCGGACACCGAAGCGGCCGATCTGGTTTCCGGCGAGCGCATCGATGTTCGGCTGGAACTGGAACCGTCGGCAAAGACCGGCGAAAGCCTGGGCGAGCAACTCGACAAGCAGGGCAAGGTCGATCTGTATGGCATCTATTTCGACACCGACAAGGCGGTCCTGAAGGACGAATCGACCGCGGTATTGGAACAGGTGCTGGCCTTGCTCGAAGCGCGGTCGCACTTGCAGTTGATCGTCGGCGGCCACACCGATGCCGAAGGCGGCGACACGCATAACCAGGCGCTGTCCGCGCGCCGCGCCGAGGCCGTCGTGGCGTGGCTGGTCGAACGTGGCGTGGATACCGCGCGCCTGCGTGCCGAAGGCCACGGCGAAGCGCGGCCGGTCGCGAACAACGACAGCGGCGAAGGCCGCGCACTCAATCGTCGCGTCGAACTCCGCGATGCGAGTGAACCGGTTGCTGCCAGTCGCTGAGCAACGTCAGTGGTTGCGCAGCGACACCGGCTTGCCGGGCAGCGTCCAGCCGCGCAGCTTGCTGATCGCCAGCACGCCGAAGTAGAGCAGGCCGAACGCGACCACGGTATGCGGCTTGTCCACCCATTCTCCGCTTCCGGGCAGGTCGGCAGCGGCCACTACGGTGCTGGTCAGCCCGAGCCGCGGCAGCGGCAGCAGCATCGTGATGAACACGCCGCCCAGGTAGGCCAGCACGCTGATGCCCCATTCCGACCGCAGCCGCTCGGCCTTGTCCGCATCCGCCAGCGGTTGCCAGGCCAGTGCCAGCTTGCCGGCCACCAGCCAGGCAAAGGCCAGCAGCGGCCACCACGCCTCGAAGCTCCAAGACCATGCAGCAATGAACAGCAGGTAGAAGCCGGCGAACAGCAGGATCGGCTTCCATCGTCGGCGGGTGTTCCCGGGATTCGTCATCGCCATGCTGCCCAGGAAGCCGGTGGCATGCACCAGGATGAATTCCACCAGCATCATCAGCAGGCCGGTACGCAGCGCGTCCGCCCAGAGCCAGTGCGGCACCAGCCACAGCAGCAGGAAGAAGCCGGCGGTGATCGCGTCGGGCGCGGCCACCACCCAGCGCGCGATGCGCTCGGCGGGCGGCAATGCGGCGGGTGCCTCGGGCATGTTCATCGCAGCAGGATAGCCGCAGCGCTGCCGTCATCGGCCATGCTCAGCGCTGCTTGTCGAAGCGCATCCCGTCCAGGACGAGCGCCTCGACCTTGCCGGCGTCCACCACGAATTCGAGCACGTTGCCGGAGTTCGGCACCAACTCGATCCGCACATGCTCGGGTTGGTCGTAGCCGCTGGCCACCGCCTGCAACTGGCCCCAGCGCATCGCCAGCGTGTCGCCTGCCTGCAGGGAGACCGTCATTTCGCCGAGATCCGCATGGACATAGCGGCCCGCATACGCGGCGCGCGGCAGCGACAAACGCCATGGCCGCACCTTGAGTGCATCGCGCTGGCGCAGCGCGGCTTGTTCGAGCGTGCCGGTGTCGACCACCAACTGCGCGAAGCGCGCGTCGGTATTGGTCGCGATGCCGGGTTCGTTCAATGCGATGCCATACGCGACATCGGCGATCACGTTGGTCAGGCGCGCGCCCAGCACGTCTTCGTTATTCAACACTACAAGACCGATGTTCGCGTCGGGCATGAACGACAAGTGCGCGTGGAAACCGGCGAACCCGCCGAAGTGATGGAGCATGCGCCGGCCCTTGTAGGTGCCGGTGTACCAGCCCCAGGCGTAACCGTCGCGCGGGAAGCCCAGGTACTTGCTGTCGGTCGTGACCTGTTGCTGCTGCGATGCGTGGACGATCGATGCCGGCAGCACCTGTTTGCGCCCCAGTTTGCCGTGATCGAGTTGCGCGATCAGGAAATTCGCCAGGTCGGGTGCCGTGGACAGCATGCCGCCGGCCGCATGCATCGTGGCATCGGTCTTGCGCAGGTACAGCGGCACGTTGCGGTCGGCGGACACGAAGGCATGGGGCTTGGCGATGGTCCAGCCGCGGGCCTCGGCCTCGCTTACCCGCGCGGTCGTGTGGCGCATGCCCAGCGGCGCGAAGAGGCGTGCCTGCAGCTGTGCTTGCCATGGCGCGGTATCGCTGCGGTCCAGCCACAGGCTGGCGATGTTGTAGCCGATGTTGCTGTAGTCGAGGGTGCCGAGCGGCGCTTCCGCATTCGCCCGTGATGCAAGCACCAGCCGGCGAAGCGAAGCCTCGTCGTGCACGCCACTGAAGGCCGTGGCCCAGCCCAAGGGGACATTGTCGATGCCGGAGGTATGCGTCAGCAGGTGTTTCCCCGTGACCGCGTTCGCATCGAAATCGCGGAAGCGCGCATCGGGGAACATTGCCTGCAGTGACGTGTGCGTATCGAGCTTGCCTGCGTGTTCGGCAAGCAGCGCATTCAAGGCGAAGAACGGCTTGGTCGCCGACGCGATGTAGAAAACGGTGTCGGCATCGACCGGAGTGTTGGTCGCGATGTCGGCCAGGCCGAAGTAACCCTGGTACGCGATCCTGCCGTTCTTGACCACGATCACCGCGGTGCCAGCCGGGTAACGAGTGTCTTCCTTGAATTTCTCGATGGCCTGCGCGAGCGCGTTGAAGGCATCGCCAGTTGCCGGCGCGGCTTGTGCAAGTGGCAACGACAGGGCCAGTGCAAGCGGAAGCCAGCGGGCCAGTCCTGGAGTGCGATGACGTTTGGGCAAAACGGGAGTTGCGTGCATCGGGACGACCTGCTGGAAGGATGCAGCAGGGATACGCGGGCAGGGCGCGGGGTTGCAGCGAATGTGGTCCGGCGCGGCACAATCAGAGGATGGAGCCAAACGCGCACCTGCCAACCTCGCATGACGATTTGCCCGTAGTCAGGCACGGACTGCCGTTGCTACTCCGCTGGGTGTTCGCGGCTCTAGGCGTGTTCGCGATGGTCATGCCCGCGTGGGAACTGGGGCGCGGTCTGTGGCCGTTGTCGATCGCGACGCCGGTGTTCGCCATCATCAGCGGCGGCGCGGCCACAGTCGGGGTCGCCTTCCTGCGCGCAGGGCTGGTGGGCGAGTCGCAGGTCTGGACGTTTCCACCGCAGGCGCTGCTGATCCGCCATCGCGCCTGGCGCAGCCAGTGGGACGTGCGGTTGACCGCGCGCACCATCGCGACGATCGAGGTCCGGCGGATCGAGGCATCCGAAGGCGAAGACACCTGGCGCGTGGTGATCGAGCCCAAGTCCACCCAATCCGGGCTGCGCATGGCCGCTCGCAATGGCGTGTTCGAAACCGGCGATTACACATCGGAAGCGTACGCGGCTCGGGTGCGCCGCGCGCTGCTCGACCACCTCGGGATGCGCTGAAGACCGCGCGTCGCCGGGGCGTCCGGTGGTCAGGCGAGGTGCTTGCGGAACCAGTCCAGCGTGCGTTCCCATGCGAGTTTCGCTGCCGCTTCGTCGTAGCGCGGAGTGGAATCGTTGTGGAAGCCGTGGCCGGTGCCCGGATAGACATGCGCTTCGTAGGTCGTGCCGGCGGCTTTCAGCGCGGCCTCGTAGGCGGGCCAGGTCGCGTTGACGTTCGGGTCGGTCTCGGCGAAGTGCAGCAACAGTGGCGCCTCGATCCGCGGCACGTCCTCGGGTTTGGCCTGGCGTCCGTAGAAGGGCACGGCCGCGGCCAGTTCCGGGTAGGCGACAGCGGCCGCATTCGAGACGCCGCCGCCGTAGCAGAAGCCGGTGATGCCGACCTTGCCGGTGGCTGCAGGATCCTTCGCCAATGCTTCGATGGCAGCAAAAAAATCGTTCATGAGCTTGGCGGGATCGACCTGCTTTTGCAGCTCGCGGCCTTTCTCGTCGTTGCCGGGATAGCCGCCGACCGAACTCAGTCCATCCGGCGCCAGCGCGATGAATCCGGCCTTGGCCACGCGCCGCGCCACGTCTTCGATATACGGATTCAGCCCGCGGTTTTCGTGGACAACGACCACGCCGGCCAGCTTGCCGGTGGGCTTCGCCGGTTGCACCCGGTAGGCGCGCACCTCGCCGTGGCCGTTCGGCGACGCATAACGGATGTATTCGGCGACGATATCGGGATCGGTGAACTTCACCTGTTGCGCCCACGCATAGTTGGGCGTGAGCGCGGCGAGTGCGCCGACCGCCGTCATCCCGCCCAGGGCGAGCATGCTGGCGCGGTCGAGGAACTGGCGGCGGCTGATCCGGCCGTGCACGTAGCCGTCGTACAGCTCCAGCAACTCGGGTGGGAAATCGCGTGCGGTCAGTCGGGTCATGGCGGCATTCCTGCAGTTGCGTGATGCCGCCAACATACCCGAGCCACCGTGTTGCCGGCGCAAGAAGCGCATGCGCAACTGCGCCCGATCGGCGAAAATCCGTGTCCCCGCACTGCTTCATGGTCCTTGAATGCTGCCACTGCGCCTCGCCCTGATCTTCCTGATCATCGCCGGCAATACCCTGCTGCACGTGCCGCCGTTGGTGCTGATGGCGCTGATCAAGGCGCTGCTGCCGTCAGAACGCCTGCGGGTGGCCAGCAATCCGCTGCTGACCGGCCTGGCGGAAAGCTGGATCGGCGTGAACAACTGGCTGTGGCGGACCTTCACCCATACGCGCGTGGATCTGCGCGAAGACGCGGGATTGCGCGTCGACGGGCACTACCTGGTCCTGGCCAATCATCAAAGCTGGGTCGACATCCTCGTCCTGCAGAAGGTGTTCAACCGGCGCATCCCGTTCATGCGCTTTTTCCTCAAGCGCCAGCTGTTCTGGGTGCCGCTGCTCGGACTGGCGTGGTGGGCGCTGGATTTCCCGTTCATGGGTCGCTACAGCAAGAAGCAGATCGCGAAGAATCCGGAACTCGCTCTTCGCGACATCGATGCCACCCGCCGCGCCTGCGACAAATTCCGCGCGATCCCGGTGGCGATCATGAATTTCGTCGAAGGCACTCGCTTCACCCCGGCCAAGCACGACACGCAGGGTTCGCCGTACCGGCATCTGCTCAAGCCGAAATCCGGCGGCGTGGCCTTCGTGCTGGATGCGATGGGCCAGGGCCTGCATTCGATCGTCGACGTGACCATCGCGTATCCGGCCGGCACGCCATCGCTGCTGGATCTGCTGGCCCACCGCATTCCCGAGATCCGCGTGCAGGTGCGCCAGCGCGAGATCCCTGCCGAGATCCTGCGCGGCGATTACCAGAACGATCGCGCGTTCCGCGTGCAGTTCCAGCAATGGATGAACGCGATGTGGCAGGACAAGGACGCGGAGCTCGCGCGGATGCTGGTGAAGGATGTGGATCGCGAGGCCGGGCGCGATTGAGTCGCGGCGCTCGAGCGGCATCGGCGACAATGGCTGCCCACGCATGGAGTCGCCGATGCCTGTTCCTTCGTTGTCCCCGAGCGGCAAGCTGTTCGCCGCCGCCGCCTTCCTCGAAGGCCTGACCTGGGCCGGTTTGCTGGTCGGGATGTGGTTGAAATACGGGCTTGAGGTCACCGACACCGGCGTGTGGCTGTTCGGGCGCCTGCACGGTGCTGCGTTCCTGTTCTACCTCGTGGTCACCGTGATCGCCGGCGTGCGCCTGCGCTGGCCGAGCTGGGCGCTGCTGCTTGCACTGCTGGCGGCGGTGCCGCCGCTGGTCACGGTGCCGCTGGAAATGTGGTTTCGCCGCAAGGGCCTGCTGTCGGATCCGGCGACGCGCTGAGACGATTCTTCAGCGCCGCACGCCCAGCACGCCGTCGAGCGCGAGTTCCGCGCGGAAGCCGGCTTTCTCCAGTCGCTTCGCCACTTCGCGCGGCACGTCACGGCCGCTGGTCAATTTGTTCGGCGAGCCTGTGTAGTGGAACAACCGGCCACCGCGCTTGAGTACGCGCGCCAATTGATCGTAGAAGACCTGCGAATACAGTTCCCCGGCGATGCCGAAACGTGGCGGGTCGTGCAGGGCGGCATCGAATGATCCATCGGGCAGCGCCCTGATCGCCTGCGACACGTCGGCATGCGCCAGTTGCAGCCGCCCGCCGTATTCCGGTGCATCCGGGTCCGGCGACCACGGATTGAGCGTGCGCAGCCACAGCACGTCTTCGTTCTTCTCGAACGACTGGATGCGCGCGGCACCGGCATCGAGGCAGCATGCGGCGAAATAGCCCAGCCCGCCGCAAGTATCCAGCACCGTCTTGCCTGCGGGTTGCACCAGCGCGACTTTTTGGCGCGCGTCATCCAGCGGCGAAGCCTTCGACGTGGGCAGCATCTTGATGCCGTCGATCTCGAAGGTCGGGACATCCCATTCGGTCGGCACCAGCTTGATCAGCTTGCCGGCATAGCGCGAGATGGGCTCGAACGCCTCGCCATCCCACCGGTACAGGGTGCGGTCCTTGAGTTTTTCGGGATATGGAAAGCGGATGCCTTGCCAGTCCCAATGCGTCTCGGTCAGCGTTGCGGTGTCGCCGCTGCGGCCCAGGTCGAGTGAACCCGTCCATGTGGATGCGCCGGCATCGCGCGCAGCGCGCAGTGTGTCGCCGAGCGTGCGGGTGAGCAGGGGGCCGTGATAACGGGGCAAGCGCGATCTCCGATGCAGGGCGGCATGCTAACCCGGCCGCATTCGCGCACTGGCCGCCGTACCAATGGCAGGTGAGGCTTTCAGCCCGAGCAGGTACGCTCCCGGGTTCCACTTCATCCGGAACACCGCCATGCGCCTTGTGCCATTGACCTTGAGCCTGGGCATCGCCCTGGCGTTGACCACCGTGACCGCGATCGCCGCCCAACCCGGCGCGGGCAAGGCGCAGATCGGCAGTTTCGGCGTGGACCTGTCCGCCCGCGACGTCACGGTGAAGCCGGGCGACGATTTCAACCGCTACGCGAGCGGCAAGTGGCTGGACAGCTACCAGCTGAAGGACTACGAGACCAGCTTCGGCTCCTTCAATGCACTGCGCGATCGCTCCGAGGAACAGGCGCATGCGCTGATCGAGGAGTTGGGCAAGCGCAAGGATCTGAAGGCCGGCAGCAACGAGCGCAAGCTGCGCGATTTCTACGCCAGCGCCATGGATCGCGCCGGCCGCGACGCCGCCGGGATCAAGCCGTTGCAGCCGGTGCTGGACCGCTATGCCGCGATCGATTCCAAGGCTGCGCTGATCGCGGCGTTCGGCAACCGCGACCTGGATGGCGGCAATGGACCGATCGGCATCGGCCTGGGCGCGGACCGCAAGGACCCCGATCTCTACCTGGCCTCGCTGGGTGTCGGTGGGCTGGGCCTTCCGGACAAGGACTACTACGTCAATCCGGACGCACGCTTCGCCAGGATCCGCGAGGCCTATCTCGCCCACATCCAGCGCATGCTCGGCTTCGCCGGCGTGAACGCTGCGGACGCGAAGGCGCGTGCGGATGCGGTGCTCGCGCTGGAAACCGCGCTGGCCAAGCCGATGTGGGAACGCGCCAAGCTGCGCGAGCGCGACAAGACCTACAACGTGGCCAGCTTCGCCGACCTGCAGAAGCAGTACCCGGGCTACGACTGGGCCGCGCACCTGCGCGCGCAGGGCATGCAGGCACCGGACCGGATCAACGTGGTCACCCCGGACGCGGTGCAGCCGATCCTCGACATCATCGATGCCACCCCGCTCGCGACCTGGCGCGACTACCTCACGTTCCACGCGATCAAAGGCAACGCCGGCCTGCTGAGCACCGCGATCGACGATGCGTCGTTCGAATTCAACGGCAAGGTGCTGGGTGGACAGAAGGCGCAGCGCGACGACTGGAAGCGCGCGGTCGCACTGGTCGGTGGCCGCGGCGGGCTGGGCGAAGCCCTCGGCGAGCTGTATGTCGCGCGCTACTTCAGGCCGGAATCGAAGGCGGCGATGGACACGCTGGTGGAGAACCTGCGCGCCGCGCTGCGCCAGAACATCGCCGGGATGGATTGGATGGGCGATGCGACCAAGGCCGAGGCCTATCGCAAGCTGGAAACCTTCCGCCCGAAGATCGGCTATCCGTCGAAGTGGCTGGACTACTCCAGCGCCTCCGTGGTGCCCGGCAACCTGCTGGCGAACGTGGTGGCGATGCGCCGCTACAACCGCGACGACCAGAACCGCCGCGTCGGCACCAGGACCGATCGCGAGGAATGGGGCATGACCCCGCAGACGGTGAACGCCTACTACAACTCGACATTCAACGAGATCGTGTTCCCGGCCGGCATCCTGCAGCCGCCGTTCTTCGACGTGAACGCCGATCCGGCGGTCAACTACGGCGCGATCGGCGCGGTGATCGGCCACGAGATGGGCCACGGTTTCGACGACCAAGGCAGCAAGTCCGACTTCGCCGGCATCCAGCGCAACTGGTGGACCGACGAAGACCGCGCCCGCTTCGAGCAGCGCACCAAGGCACTGGGCGCGCAGTACGCCGCGTATTGCCCGTTGCCGGGCCAGTGCGTCAACGGCGCACTGACCATGGGCGAGAACATCGGCGACCTCGGCGGGGTCTCGATGGCCTACACCGCCTACAAGCTCAGCCTGGGCGGCAAGCCGGCACCGGTGATCGACGGCCTGACCGGCGACCAGCGCTTTTTCCTGTCGTGGGCGCAGGTGTGGAAGGGCAAGTACCGCGACGAGGCGTTGCTGAACCAGATCAAGACCAACCCGCATTCGCCGGGCATGTACCGTGCCAACGGTCCGCTGCGGAATTTCGATCCTTGGTACCAGGCGTTCGACGTCAAGCCCGGCGATGCGATGTATCTGCCGCCGGAGCAGCGTGTCCGCATCTGGTAAGCCGCGCCTGGCGCAGCCGTCATCGCCATCTCCCGCAGACGGGAGATGGGGATGGATCAGTTACTCGATGTCGCCGGACTGCGGCGCGTCGGCCGGTGCGGCGTCGGCTTTGGCCGCTTCGCGCTCGGCGCGCTTCTTCGCGTCTTTCTCGTCTTTCTTCTTCTGCTTGGCCAGCTCGCGCTGGCGCTTTTCGAACGAATAATTGGGCTTGGCCATGGGCACTCACGGGGTGGGGCAGGCCGCCAGTGTACGGGACGCCCGCGCCGGGCACCCAGCGGGCGGTGGCGGTTACCATGCGAGTTCCCTCACTCCCGCGAGTTCTCCGCCCATGATCCAGCGATTCGACGCCGGCAAGCGCATGTCCGAAGCCACCGTCCACGGCGGTATCGTCTACCTGGCGGGCCAGGTGCCGGAAGACACCAGCGCCGACGCCGAGGGCCAGACCCACCAGGTGCTGGCGGAGATCGATGCCTTGCTGGCCAAGGCCGGCAGCGACAAGCGCAGGATCCTGCGCGCGCAGATCTACCTGGCCGACATCGCCGACTTCGACGCCATGAACCGCGCCTGGGATGCCTGGGTCGTGCCCGGCGAAGCCCCCGCCCGCGCGACCGTGCAGGCGCCGCTGGCCCGTCCGGGCTGGAAGGTGGAAATCGTGGTGACTGCAGCCATCTGAGCGCCGGGAGGCAGGATGACCAACCAGACGTATCCGATCGGCACGCCAGGCCAGCCCTGGGGCGCAGCCGAAAAAACCGAATGGCGCGCAGGCCAGCACAAGCTGCGCAGCCATGCCGATGAGGTGGTGGCGAAGATCGACGCGCTGCGCGACCGTTTCGATGTGGACCAGTACGGCGAACTCGATTGCGCGCCTGATGGCCGATATCCGCTGCTGGCGATCCGCAGCCGCGACTGGGATGACGCGCTGCCAACGATGCTGGTCACCGGCGGCGTGCACGGCTACGAAACCAGCGGTGTGCACGGGGCGCTGCAGTTCGTGGAGCGCCATGCCGCTGACTACGCGGGCCGCGCCAACCTGCTGGTCGTGCCTTGCGTGAGCCCGTGGGCCTACGAGAGGATCAATCGCTGGAACCCGGATGCGCTGGATCCGAACCGAAACTTCAAGGCCGGCGGCCCGGTTGCAGAATCCGCGGCTGTGCTGGCCTTGATCGCGCCGCTGCAAGGCCGCGTGCTGGTGCACGTCGACCTGCACGAAACCACCGACAGCGACGAGTCCGAATTCCGCCCCGCATTGGCCGCGCGCGACGGCAAGGACTACGAACCCGGCACGATTCCCGATGGTTTCTATCTGTGCGCGGACAGTGCGCGGCCGGAGCCGGGCTTCCAGCAGGCGATCAATGCCGAAGTAGCGAAGGTGACGCATATCGCGCCGGCCGATCCCGACGGCACCATCATCGGATCCCCGGTGGTCGCACCGGGCGTGATCGAGTACGACTGCCGCGCGCTCGGCCTGTGCGCCGGTGCCACCGATGCGTCCTATGTCACCACCACCGAGGTCTACCCGGACAGCCCGCGCGCCACGCCGCAGCAATGCAACGACGCACAGGCTGCGGCCGTGCGCGCGGCGATCGATTTTGCGCTTGCCAATTCAAGCTGAGCGAACCGCGCTCAGCCCAGCACTTCGCGTCGGCCCAACTGCCACAGCATCGCCACGAACACGGCGCAACCGCCGATGCAGCCAAGCGCCAGCGCGAGGTGCGCGCGTGCCGGATCGCTGGCGAGTTGGTTGACCGGGATCTGCCAGGGCAGGAACGCGCCGATCTTCGCCGAGGTGGCGACCACCGCGAAGAATGTGCCGCCGATGCCGACCGCCAGTGCGGGGACAAAGCTCGAATAGCGCAACGCGATCCACAGCTGCACCGCGACCAGCAGCCATGCGGCCAGGAAGATGCGGCCGAGCAATGCGAGATATCCGCCGATGTCGGGCGTACCGATCGCCGCGACCGCCGGCTTGATCAGGCCTGCGGCTTCGACGGCGAACATGGTGAGCAGGGCCAGCAGCAGGCTCATCGCCGCGACCACGCCGAGCACGCAGAGCGCCTTCGATGCGTACAGGTGCCAACGCGGCAGGGGCAGGGCGCGCAGATGGTCCCAGGCGCGCGGGCCGTGCTCGGTGTGCGCGACCAGTGCGGTCAGCGCGGTCACGCTCATCGGCAGCATGAAGAACGCCCAGATCGCCGCGGACGACTGCAGGGTCATTGCCCACGGCGCGCCCTTTTCCAGCCGCAGCAGGTTGAAGAACACGAACACCGCGATCAGCAGCGGTGCCACTGCCGCCAGAAACAGCGCGAGCGAGCGGCGCAGCTTGAAGGCCTCGACGGCGAGGGCGGTGGCGAAACGGGGAGGGGCGGCGTGCGGCATGGTCGGGCTCCGGTAGTCAGGCCAGCGCCGCTGGTTCGGCGACCTTGGCGGCATTGCGATACAGGGTTTCCAGCGAGCGCCGACGCGGCGCAAGGGCATGGATGCGGATGCCGCCGGCGATGCACAGCACGCGGTTGAGCGTGGCGGTGGCGTCGCGCACGTCCTCGCCCGCGGCGAAGCGCGCGACCAGGGCATCGTCGGCCTGTTCGACATCGAAACCGTGTTCGCGGGCGAGCAGCAGCGCGCGCTCCGGCGTGTCGGTCTCGATCGCGACTTCGGTGGCCAGTCCTGCCTTGAGTTCGGCCAGCGCGCCTTCCAGCACCAGCCGACCATGGCTGAGGATGCCGATATGGGTCGCGGTCTGTTCGATCTCGCCGAGCAGGTGGCTGGACAGCAACACGGTGGCGCCGCTGCGCGCGGGCAGCTCGCGCAGGAAGCCGCGCATGTCGGCGATGCCCTCCGGATCCAGCCCGTTGGTCGGTTCGTCCAGGATCAGCACCGGAGGCGCACCGAGCATTGCCCGGGCGAGGCCGAGCCGTTGGCGCATGCCCAGCGAATAGTCGGCGACGCGCCGGCCGCCATGCGCGGTCATTTCGGTGACCTCCAGGACGCGGTCGATTTCCCGCCTGGGCAGGCCCAGCAGGCGACGGGTGAGGTCCAGGTTCTCGCGGCCGCCGAGATGCGGGTAGAAGCCCTGCGCTTCCAGCAGCGCGCCGACCTTGCGCGCAGCGCCGATCCGGTCGGCGGCGACATCGATACCGGCGATCCGCGCCCGCCCGGCATCCGCCTGCAGCAGGCCGAGCAGCAGCTTGATGGTGGTGGTCTTGCCCGCGCCGTTGCGGCCCAGGAAGCCGTAGATGCTGCGTTCGGGCACGGTCATGGAGACCGCATCGACCGCCGCGCGCTGGCCGAAGCGGCGGGTGAGACCTTGGGTTTCGATGGCGGTGTGCATGCGGGGGCTTCCCGGAAATTTAAGTCTGAGATAAAGTTAAGGGACAGCAAAACTTTAAGTCAAGATTAAACTTGCATGACCAACGACAGGGGTGTCCGATGCCGATAACCGATAGTTTCCGTCGCCAATGCCGGCTCCTGCGCGCCGCGACGCTCGTGGTGTTCGCTGGCCTGCTCGTGCTGCTGGCGATGGGCATGATCGGGCTGCCATGGCGGATGGCAAACGACATGCCGGAAGGCTGGAACACCCGGGCCCTGCTTTCGGTGGTGCGCTTCCTGCCTGGGCTTGGCTATCTGTGGGCGCTTTGGGCGGTGCAACGCGCACTGGGCGACCTGGCCGCCGGTCGCTTGTTCCATCCGACCGTGGCACGCGCGATGCGGCACATCGGCATCGGCGTGCTTGCCGGGGCGTTGTTCAATGTGTTCGCGGTGACCAACCTGTCGCGCTGGATCGCTGGTGGGCAGGGTGGTTACCTGTATTTCGACCTGTCGGGGATCGTGCTGGGAGTGGTCGGCGCGGCACTGGTGTTGCTGGCGCGGCTGGTCGACCAGGCGCGTGCGCTGCAGGCCGAACTGGACGAGATCGTCTGATGCCGATCCGGGTGACCCTCGACGAGATGCTCGTCCGTCGCGGCATGAAGGCGCGCGAACTTGCGGCCACGGTTGGGATCAGCGAAACCCAGCTCTCGCTGTTCCGCAGTGGCAAGGTCAAGGGAATCCGCTTCCGCACCTTGGCGAAGTTGTGCCTGGTGCTGGACTGCACGCCCGGCGAGTTGCTGGGCTACGACCGCGACGCCGTCGACCTGCAGCAGGCCGACGACGACGGGTGATGCCGGCCCCAGAGGGCAGGTCAGGCGATGTCGATATCGCCGGTCTTGTCTTCGTAGGCGCGTTTCGGATCGACGCCCAACATCAATTTCACGCCCGCAAGCAGGCTGTTCTCGTTGAGCCAGACATGCGCGTCTTCGGGATCCATGCGCAGCAGGCGCAGCTTGGGATCATCCTTGCCGCCCTCGAACCACGCGGCGATGAACGGGTTCCAGAGGCGGTCGATCACCGCCGGGTCGTTGTCGACCACGATCTTGCCGCTGACCGTGGCGAACAGAGCGTGATCCTTGCTGGCGATGGTGGCGGTGGCCTGCTTGCCCAGGCTGCCGCGCAGGCTTTCGGCCAAGTCGGTGTCAGAGGCGGTGAAGAACCAGATCGGTGCCTGCTCGTCTTCCGCCAATGCGGTCATGGGCCGCGGGGCCACGCCGGTGATGCCCAGCATCACCGTGCGGTCGTGGTCGATGGCCTTCCAGAATTTGCGTTCAAGGTCGCGTGCATCGGTCATGGCGCATTCCTTTTCCTTCCGTGGGGGAGGTCAGGAATACCAGCCGAACGGTGATGGGCGCGGCAAGATTCCACTCAATTCCGTTCGCATCAGCTTCGCTGTTTCTGGCGTTGACTGACGGATGCCGGTGATCTTCATCACCCTTGTCTTCGTTTCATTGCCGCGTGGATGTGGTCCGGCGGATCGTGATGCGTCCACTATCCTGTCGCTTATGCATCTATCGCATCGATCTCTCCCATGAACCAAGCACACGACATCGCGCAGCGGCTCGCACAGTGCGAGGCGGCGATCCGGCATGACCCCCGCGACTTGGTGGCTTGGCATGACCGTGGAGGACTGCTGTTCGCACTGGAGCGCTGGCCGGACGCGCTGGCCAGCTATGAACGCGTGATCGCGCTGGATCCGCGGCTCCCCGAGCCCCACGACAATCGTGGCTTGGTGCTGCAGCGGCTTGGTCGCCATGCCGACGCGATTCAGGCCCATGATGCGGCGATCGCGCGCAATCCCCGGTTCGGTATCGCCTACGTGCGCCGGGCGATGGCCCTGCGCGAGTTCGGGCGCTTCGAGGACGCCCACGCGGATGCAGGCCGCGGGGTATCGCTGATGCCGGGCGTGCCCATCGCGCTGAATGCCCGCGGCATCACCTGGAACGATCTTGGCCGCCTGGACGAAGCAGTGGCGGATTTTCGCCAAGCGGTCGCCGCGGCGCCGCAGTTCGCGGAAGCGATCAACAACCTCGGCAATGCGCTGCACGACCTCGGGTCGTTCGAGGAGGCGATCGCCTGCTTCGATGAGGCGTTGCGCCTGCGTCCCGGCTATCCGGACGCGCTTTCCAATCGCGGACTGTCCCGCCAGGAGCTTGGCCAACTCGATGCGGCCATGGCCGATTTCGATGCCGCGCTGGCCGCGCGACCGGGCTTCGCCGAAGCCGCAAAGCGGCGTGGTGCGTTGCACCTGTTGCGTGGCGATTACGCCGCTGGTTGGCGGGATTACGAGGCCAGCCTGCAGGCGCTGGATGCGCGGCAACGTGCGAATGGTGCGGTGAACGGCATCCCGCAGTGGCGCGGCGAACCGTTGGCGTGCAAGTCCCTCCTGCTCTCCGAACCCAACGGTTTCGGCGATGCATTGCAGTACTGGCGCTTCATCCCGTGCTTGCAGGCGATGGGCGCGGAGATCACCTTCCAAGGCAGGCCGGCCTTGTTCGAATTGCTGCGCAGCAGCCCGTGGCCGGTCCGCTTCTTGCCTGCCGACGAGGAGCCGCACGGTTTCGACTTCCATTGTCAGTTGTGGAGCGTGCCAAGACTGCTGGGCATGGGCGTCGGCGACATTCCCGCGGACGTGCCCTACCTGTCCGCGGATCCGGCACGCGTGGCGCGTTGGGCAGGACTTTGCGAGCCTGTTGCACTCAATGTGGGTATCTGCTGGCAGGGCAGGCCTGAGCGCAAGATCGATGCGGGTCGATCGATTCCGCTGGCCGCGTTCGCCCCGCTCGCGGACATGCCCGGGGTGCGCCTGATCAGCCTGCAACGCGGCCACGGCATCGAGCAATTGCGTTCGTTGCCGGCCGGGATGCAGGTGCTGGAACCGGATCCACGCTTCGATGCCGGCGCTCATGCGTTTCTGGACACGGCCGCATTGATGCAAAGCCTCGATCTGGTGGTCACGTCCGACACCGCGGTGGCCCATCTGGCCGGTGCGTTGGGGCGTCCTGTCTGGCTTGCACTGAAGTGGATGCCGGAATGGCGCTGGATGCTGAAACGCATGGATTCGCCGTGGTACCCGACGATGCGCTTGTTCCGGCAACCTTCGCGCGGGGACTGGGGCGGTGTTTTCACGGCAATCCGCGATGAAGCCGCTGCATGGGCCGTGTCGCGCACTTGATCGGAGCCTAGACTGCGTATCCGCCAAACGGAGAGTCGCCATGCGCCTGCTGCTACCTTTCGCGTTGTCGCTGTGCACCGGCACGGCGGTTGCCGCGGATCCCGCCATTCCCGCCGCTGCCCCGACGTTCGACGCCGCGCTCGCCCAACGCACCGGCGCGGATGAACGCGGGATGCGCCGCTACGTGCTGGTGATCCTGAAGACCGGGCCGACGCGGATGCCGGATGGCGAGGCGCGCAACGCGATGTTCGCCGGGCACATGGCCAACATCGGGCGGCTGGCGAAGGAAGGCAAATTGGCGCTCGCCGGCCCCTTCGTGCAGGATCCGGCGGGCTGGCGCGGCTTGTTCGTGCTCGCGGTGGGCGACATCGGGGAAGCGAAGGCGCTGGTCGCGACCGACCCGGTGATCCTCCACGGCGAAATGATCGCCGAGTACCACCCGTGGTATGGCTCGGCGGCGACGATGCTGATCCCCGAGTGGAGCGAACGGCTGGTGCCGCCGGCGCAACCCGCGCCCTAGTGTTTGCCGCGGCTCAGTCGGCGGAGGTGCGTACGCAGTTGCGGCCTTCGCCCTTCGCCTGGTAGAGCGCGACGTCGGCATCGCGCAGCAATCGTTGCCGGTCTTCGAGCGTGCGCAGGACACGACTGGCGACGCCGGCACTGACCGAGACCCTGGCGTCCTGCGGGCCATCCGGGATCTGCACCGACGTCGCCTCGACCGCAGCGCGCATGCGCTCGGCGACGTCGGCCGCGGCGGCGGTCGTCACCCCCGGCAACAGACAGGCGAATTCCTCGCCGCCGTAACGCGCCAGCAGTGCGTCGGCGGGCGTGCATGACGACATCGCATCGACGATCCGGCGCAGGACTTCGTCGCCCGCCGGATGACCATGGCGGTCGTTCAATTCCTTGAAGTGGTCGACATCGAAAAACACCAGCGCCATGAGGCTGCCGGATGGCGTGCGTTCCAGGGCGTCCAGCAAGCGCCGGCGATTGGCCAGCCCGGTCAGCGCATCGCGATAGGACAGGTCGAGCAGGCGGGCATTGGCGGCGTCCAGTTCGGCTGTGCGCTCGGCGACGCGCTGTTCGAGTGCATCGTGCTGCGCGCGCAGTACCCGGGTGCGTGCCAGCGCGATGACATAGCCCAGCAGGACGAGGATGAGCACGCTGGTCGCGTAGGCCCACCAGCGCTGCCACCAATGGGCGGCCACGTGGATCGGGATGTCGATGGGCATGCTGGTGTTGCCGGCATGGTCGCGCGCCTCGATCCGCAGCGTGTAATCGCCGGGCGGCAACGCGCCGAAGCTGCGCGCGGTCTGCGCGGTCCAGGGCGTCGGCGCGCTTTCCAGGCCGAGCAGCTGGCTGCGGAAGCGCGACTCGGCTTCGCGATCCCATGACAGCAGGGCGTATTCGACATCGACGGTGGCGGCACCTGCAGGCACCCGTAGCCGCGTGCCCGACTGCGCTGCGCCATCGATGTGCATGCCGGTCACGCGCAGCGGCTTGGGCTGGGTGTCGGCGGTTCCGCGACTGGGGTCGTAGACGGTCAGGCCACCGAGCGTGCCGGTCCAGAACCGGCCATGCGCATCGACGAATTGCGCGTTGCCGTTGCATTCCTCGTGGACCATGCCATCGCGGCGATTGAACGCTCGCGTGCTGTAGCCGCCCTGCGCATCGGGCGTGAGTTGCTGCACGCCGGTATTGCTGCACACGTAGACGCGGCCGTCGGGCGCGCGCATGGCCCCGTAGGTGTAGGGATCGGGTGGTGGCGGCAAGGTCGCCGGCAATACCCGCGGTTGCAGCGGGTCGCCGATGTCGACGCGAACGATGCCGACACGCGCGCTGCCCATCCACAGGATCGGCCGGTCGCCGGCATCGGGATACAAGCGCAATCCGGCCAGTTGTTCATCGGGGAACCCGGTGCTGCTGTCGAACAATGCCCAGGCCTTGCCATCGAAGCGGCCCAGTCCGCGATCGGTGGCGGCCCACAGCCAGTCGCGTCCGGCCTGGTCGCGCTGCGCCACGAAGCGGCTCACCCGCCACTGACCGTCGATGCCCGGCGGGCGGATCTCGTCCCAGCGACCATCGCGCAGCCGCCAGGCACCGGACAGGCGGGTACCCACCCACAACTCGTCGCGGCCATCGACCGTGCGCTGCAGGACGTCCTGCACCGACTGCCCGGTGAGTTTTGGCCAGGGCGTTGCCTGCCGCGTGAAACGCGGTCCGTCGTCCACCCGCAGCAGGTCGCCACCCCAGGTGCCGAGCCACAGCGTTCGCCGGCCACCTGCCTCGGGCAGTGCGCGGATCATGCTGATGCTGTTGGTCGGCAGGTGGCCGCTGTCCGCGCTGAACCGCCGCCAGCGCCCGTCCTCGTACAGCCCGAGTCCTTCGTCGCTGGAGCCGACCCAGAGTCGCTCGCCGCCGCGGCCATCGGGTTCGATCAACACCCCGAACACGCCGAGCGAGCGCGATCCCATCAGCGAGGCGGTCGACCAGGCGCTGCCGTCCAGCGGCGTGCGCGAGATCCCGGCCTCGGTCGCCAGCCAGAGCACCTGGCTGCCGTTCGGGCTGCGCCATGCATTCAGTCCACGGATCATGTCCGAGGCCAGTCCGTGGCGACGGTCGAAGACCTGCACGCGTCCGTCGTGGACGCGCAGGAGCCCGGAGCGCGACGCGATCCAGATCACGCTTTTCCCGCTCGGCAGCGGGGTGGCGGCGATGTCGTACAACTGGTTGGTCGGCAACTCGCCGTCCTGCTGGGTCCAGCGGCGCAGGCCCTTCGCGTCCAGGCGCAGCAGGCCGACGCCGAACGCGGACATCCACAAGGCCTCGCCATCGCCGTCGCGGGTCACCAGCAGGGCTTCGATCTGGGCGGCGTCGATGTCCTCCGCATGCCACTGGCGCCAGTCGCGCGTGCCTTCGTCGCGATACCACAGGCCGTGGCTGCCGGTACCCAGCCACTGCCGACGCACGCCATCGATGCCTGTGGTCTGCGCCATCGACAGGATCATGCTGCCGGGCAGGCTGGCATCGCCAGGATCCTTGACCCAGCGGCCATCGCGACGCTGCATCACGTGATGGTCCCAGGTGGTTGCCCACAGGACGCGCTGGCCACGTGCATCCGTGGTCTCGGCGAAGCGCCGTACCTGCTCGAATGGCAGCCCGCTGGCGGCGTTTTCCACGTGCCAGCGCTGGCCGTCGTAGCGAGCCAGGCCATGGTTGCGGAACCCGGCCCACAAGGTGCCGGTGCCATCCACGAACAGGTTGTTGACCGGATGCGCCATCGCCGGGTCGTTGCCGGGAACCCAGCGGCGGCCGTCGTAGCGCGACACGCCCTGTGGCGATGCGGCCCAGACGAACCCGTCGCGATCGGTGCGCACGTCGACCATCACCTGCTCGGGCAGGCCATCGCGCGCCGAGAAGTTGGCGAATACCGGCGCGGCGAGATCCGAGAGGTCGAGCGGACGCGTCGCGGTCGTCGCGGCATTTGGCGGTGCTGCTGCCGTCATCGCCCACGCGGGCATGGCAAGGCACAGCAGCAAGCAGGCTGCCCGGATGATGGTCATGCGTCGATGTTCCCCTGTACGGGGAAGTATGCGCTGCGGCGACGGCGTCCTGCGAGTGCCATCCACCGTCGCGCGGCGCCGTGGATCAGCCGCCGCTCGCCTTTGCCTTTGCCTTGGTCGGGGCGGGCCGCGCCAGCGCGGTGACCGCATCCAGCGTTTCCTTGACGTGCTGGTTGGGGTTCATCGCGTCATGCACATGGACGATCCTGCCGTCCTTGCCGATCACGTACGACGTCCGGCTGGAGAGATCCGGCTTCATGGTCATGGTGGCGTCGTAGGACTTGGCGATCTTCGCGCCGGTGTCGGCGGCGACCGCGAACTTGCCCGCGCATTTTTCGATGTCGCTGGAGAACTCCGCCAACCGTTCGGTATTGCCGGAGGTCATGCCGATGACGGTGGCACCCTGCGCCTTGAACTTGTCGATCGCCTGCGAGAACGCCGCGGCCTCGACATTGCAGCCGGCGGTGAACGCGGCTGGGAAGAAATAGACCACCACCGGACCCTTCTTGAGCGCGGCTGCGAGGTCGAAGGTGAACGGCTTGCCGGCCAGGTAGGCGGGTGCCTTGAACAGTGGGGCTTGCGTGCCCGGCTTGAGCGCGGCGAAGCAGGGGGCGGCGAGCAAGCAGGCGAGTGCGAATGCGGCGTATCGACGGGTCATGCGGGCGGCTCCGGTGCGGAGCCGCCACGATACCCCGATGCGCGTGATGGCGCGGGTCAGCGGCGCTTGACTGGCTGCGCCAGGCCGCGGGCGATGGCGTCGTCGATCAGGCCGCGGATGCGGGTGTCGGCGATGCCGGCCTCGCGTTCGATCTGGTTGCCCAGTGCTTCCATGTCGCGGCCGATCGCTTCCATCGGCTTTGCGGCGGCTTCCATCTCGCGAGCGACTGCTTCCATCTTTCCGGATTGCGCTTGCATGATCTCGGACTGCCGGTCCATCACGCTCGAGTGGCGGTCCATCTGCTCTGACAACAGGGCCATCTGCGTCGAAATCAGCTCCATGTCGCGCGACAATGCGCCGCGCCCGGCGTCGTCGGCCTTGTCCATCTTCCGGGCGAGCCGCTCCTGCTTTTCGGCCAACGCCTGCTGGTGCGAGGCGAGGTCTTCCAATTGCCGCCCTGCGGCGCGCATCTCCGGTGTTTCCACCGGTTCCATTCGCTCCATCCGCGCACCCAGCGCATCGAGCTTGCGCTGGTGCGGCTGCATGCGCACCTGCAGAGCGTCCATGCGCACTTCGAGTGCATCGACGGGCCCCCAGGCCTCGTCCACGCCGGCCAGCACGCCGGCATCGCGGACCACGTAGGCATCGCCACCGCGACGCACCCACAGGAAGTCGCCGTCGATGCCGTGGCGCAGTTGGCGGATGTCGGGGATGTCGTCGGTGCTGCCGCTCATGCGGAAGCCGGTGTCGCCCTTGCGCACCATCGCGTAGCCATTCGATGCGTCGATGCCGGCATGCAGCTTCTTGAGCCGATCGGCACGCGGTGGCGGCGGTGGCGGCGCTGCAGGTGCGGCAGGAGGCGCGGGCATGGCAGGAGGCGCGGGCGGGGCGGGCGGTGGCGGCGGTGGCGGTGGATACCGGGTGTCGGTGTGATCGACGGTCGGTGTCGCGGCGGGTGCGGTGGATTGGGCATGCGCATACATCGCCACGCCGGCCAGCGCCAGGCCCAGCAGAGGCAGGGACAGGCCGATGGCGAGCGGGTGTTGGCGCGGGCGGAGCAGGTGCTGGATGCGGGACATGAGTTGGCCTCCATGGGCGGCGTGCGCGAAGCGGGGAATGGGCCCGGCGGCGGTCGCGCCGAGCATGCGGTCGAGTTCGGACAGCGCGAGCGCAAGGCTGCGACGATCGCCCAGTGCCGTGGCGGCCAGGTCGTCGGCGATCAGTTCGCGTTCGTGGCGGATGCGGCGCGACAGCCACCACACCACCGGGTGGTAAAAGAGCAGGGCCTCGACCACGGCCTGCAGCAGGTTGACCAGGTAATCGTGGCGGCGGATATGCGCCAGCTCGTGGGCCAGCAGTGCTTCCAGCAAACCGGCCGGCATGCGCGCCAGCAAGGCCGCGGGCAGCAGCACCATTGGCCGCCACCAGCCGATCGCCAGCGGCGCGTCGCCATCGAACAAGCGCAGCTGCACGCCGCGCGGCAGGTTGAGTTGCGATGCCAGCGCGTCGGCTCGCGCCTGCCAGAGTCCGCCGGCATCGGGCCACGCTTGATGCTGCAGACGATGCACCCACCACAGCCCACCGGCCATGCGCAGGAACAACGTTGCGACCCCGGATGCCCACAGCAGGACGATCCACGGCAGGGTGTTTGCTTGCTGCATCGCCAGCATGTCGCCAACGGCATGGAGGTTCGCGACATCGGCCGGGGTGGCGGTCACGACGGGCAAGGCGGTATTGGTGCCGATGATCGGTGACGCCAGCAACCAAGCCACGGTCAGCATCGGCAACAACAGGGACGCGATGAGTGCCGTGCAAGCCACTGCGTAACGCGCCTGCGGACGCGCATTGCGCAACATCGCCAGGCCCAGCCCTGCGAGCAGGCCGAGCAACGTGCCCTGCCAGAGGAAATGCAGCAGGGCGCTGCCCAACGCGGGAATCACGGTCGCGGCCAGGTCATTCATCGCGGGTGTCCTCCAGGAACTGCTGGATCTCGGCGCGCTCGGCATCGCTGACGCGTCCACCGCGCAACGCTGCCATCACCAGCGCCTTGCCGGATCCCGCAAACGCCTTGTGGATCAAATCGTCCATCAATCGTGTCTGCAGCGGACCCTGCGCCTGAGCCGCCGCGTACACATGGGCGCGCTCGCGTTCGTCGCGCTTGAGCAAGCCCTTGCCGTGCATGATCTGCATCAGCCGCAACACGTTGGCGTAGGGCAGGTCGGGGCGTTCGCGCTGCTGCAATTCGTGGATCTGCTTTGCCGTGCTCGGGCCCTGCTGCCAGAGCGTGCGCAGCAGGTCGAGTTCGGCGGGCGTCGGTTTTGGCAGGCGGGGCGCGGGCATCGGCGTCATCGCTGTTTCGGTGTCGGGACGATGCCTCTTCTAGAAAATATTGTCTAGAAATATTTGTCTAGTTCCGACGAGCGGTCGATGGTCTCCGCGTCGCGCCCGCAGCGCGTTACCGACGGCACCCCGACTTTCGACATAAGCAGCATCCCCGAACCGGTGCGAGACTCGCCAGACACACCAGCCGGGGAAGGCATATGCGCAGCACGCGTCGGGATCTGCTGAAGTTCGGAACACTCGCCGCCGCTGCGGCAGCGCTGCCTTCCTTCGCATCGCCCGGCGCCGCTGCGTCGGCGATCGCCAAGGCCGCAAAGCCGCTGAACCTTCTTATCCTCGGCGGAACCGGCTTCACCGGCCCGTTCCAGGTGAATTACGCACTGGCGCGCGGGCACAAGGTGACCCTGTTCAATCGCGGCAAGCGGCCCTCGCCGGAATGGCCGGGCGAGGTCGAGCAACTGCACGGCGACCGCAACACCGGCGACCTGAAGTCGCTTGCCGGGCGCAAGTGGGATGTGTGCATCGACAACCCGACCACGCTGCCGTTCTGGGTGCGTGATGCCGCCAGGGTGCTGAAGGGCAATGTCGGCCACTACATGTTCATCTCGACGATCTCGGTGTATGCCGATGGCAGCAAGCACGGCATCGACGAAAACTCGCCGCTCGCGGTCTACAACGGCAAGGACGCGATGGCGGAAACGCAGGAGTCCATGCGCGCCGACATGGAGAATCTCTACGGCTCGCTGAAGGCCCTGAGCGAAGCGGAAGTGCGCAAGCATTTCGGCGAACGCAGCACGATTGTCCGACCCGGCTACATCGTCGGTCCGCGCGACGAGACCGACCGCTTCACTTACTGGCCGCTGCGGGTCGCGCAGGGCGGCGAGATCCTGGTGCCCGGCGATGGCCAGGATCCGATCCAGATCATCGATGGCCGCGACCTCGGCGAATGGATGATCCGCCTCGCCGAAGCGAAGGCGTACGGGATCTACAACGCGGTCGGCCCCGACTACACGCTGACCACCGACGCGATGATCTACGGCTGCCAGGCGGTGACCGCCAGCGGCATGCAACTGACCCACGTCACGCCGAAATTCGTCGAGGAGCAGAAGATCGAACTGCCGATCTGGGTGCCGCGTGCGGACAATCCGTATGCCGGCTATGGCACGGTCAGCAATGCGCGTGCATTGGCGGCGGGGATGACGCTACGTCCCTTGGCCACCACCGTGCAGGATTTGCTGGCGTGGTTCCGTTCGCTGCCCGCGGAGCGCCAGGCCAAGCCACGTGCCGGCATCACCCGCGAGAAAGAAACGGAATTGCTGGCGCTCTGGAAATCCCGCGCCGGCGCGTAGCCGGAACGCGCCGGTTCAGGCCGGTAGGCTGTCGGGCGTGGCGGCCTGGATGCGGTTGCGTCCGGCCGCCTTGGCCCGATAGAGCGCGCGATCGGCCGACTCCATCCAGGCGCGCAGCCCGGTACCCGCCAATGGCGGTTCGGCCATGCCGATGCTGACCGAGCACTGCACGGGCGCATCGTCCAGCTGCAGCGCCTCCACGCGCGCGCGGATGTCTTCGGCGACATGACGGCTGTCGGTCAGGGCCAGCGGCACGGCCACCGCGAATTCGTCGCCACCCAGCCGCCCGGCATGGCTGCCGTCCGGTACCGCGGCGCGGATCGCGTCGGCAATTCCGCGCAGGACGTCGTCGCCGGTGGCGTGGCCGTGGTGGTCGTTGATCGATTTGAACAGGTCGACATCGACCAGCAACAGGCTGGCCGGCGCGCCGGCCACCAGCAGGGTGGTCGCCTGTTCCTGCCAATGCCCGCGGCTCAGCAGGCCGGTCAACGCATCGTGGCGACTCAAGTCGTCCAGCCGCAGGTTCTGCTTCTGCACCTTGCGAACCAGCCGGTAGCTGGTGACGCTCACCGCGAGTGTATGGATGACCATCAGCGGCAGACAGGCCAGCAGCACCGGCGTGCTGGTGGCGATGTCGAGCTGGAAGCCCGTCAGCACGGATGTCACGAGGATCGCCACCAGCATGCCCAGCAACGAGCGCGACCACAGCCCGCGCACGCCTGCATTGATCTTGTCGGCGGTCGCCAAGGTGACCAGCATCGCCGACGGCAGCAAATTGAAGTGCATGATCGGCGCCAGGCTGGCAGCCATGGCCGAATCGATCATGAAATTGGTCAACTCGGCCCGATAAGGAACGCGGCTGTGCCTGGCGCGCAGCCAGGCGACATGCGGCCAGACCAGGCTGCAGAAGAGTGTCCATGCCCAGGCCGGCCAGCCGGTATCCAGTTCGTGCAGGACCACCAGCACGGGCAGCACCGCCAAGCCCATGCCGAGGGTGCGCATCGGATACGTGCGACGGTGCAGGTTGCGCAGGTGCGGCGGCACGTCGGTGCCGTCGCCGTCCTCGCGGTGGTTGGTGCGTGTCATGCCGGCTCCCCCCAGAGCAGCCGCCAGTGTGCGCGAGGACTCGCCTCGACGCCAACGCCACTGCTTGATTGCTAGGCTGCGTCGCTCATGAAGCTGAATCAGGAGCGAGCCATGGCGACCGGATGGGCCGGCGACGGCGCGGTGCAGGATCAGATCGATGCGACCGTGAAGGACGCGATCCAGCGTGCGCGCAGCCGCCTGCCCAGCGGCCCGGGCCGCACGCATTGCGAGGACTGCGATGCCGCGATCCCCGAGGCCCGCCGCAAGGCGATGCCGGGCGCTCGCCTGTGCTTGGCCTGCCAGGAGCTGCATGATCGCGATGAAGCGGGCACCGCCGGCTACAACCGTCGCGGCAGCAAGGACAGCCAGTTGCGTTGAATCGCCGCCGACCGGTCGCGCATCGACATCGCCAAAAGAAACGCCCGGCCGGAGCCGGGCGTGATGGTGCAGCGCAATGCCTGATCAGTAGCGGCTGATGTTGAGTATCGCGCCCAGAATCGCTGGCAGGATCACCGCCGCCCCGTTGTCGTAGCGTCCGTACTGGTTCCTGCGGTAGTAACCGTCGCGATAACCGCGTTCGAAGCCCTGCTGGAAGTAGTAGCGGTATTCGTCACGACCAACGTAGTAGCCGTTGTAACCGAAGGTGCCGTCCCGATAGCCATAGTTGCTCTGGTAGTCGAAGCGCCAGCGGTCGTTGAGATCGGCCTGACCGGCGTACCAACCTTCCCGATAACCATCGCGGATCGCCTGCTGCAACAAGTCCCGACCATAGCTGTTGGTCTGGTACCAGCGACCACCGTAGTTGTAGCGGTAGTTGTAGGCGGTCGAGTAGTACGGATCGTTGTAGTAGTCGTACCGCGAGGCATTCCAGCGCGACTGCTGCGCCAGCCAGCGGCGGTAGTAGTCCTGCTGGTAGCGGTACTGATGGCTGCGGCGCTGGCGTTCCAGCTCGCGGTTGCGCTGCTCCAGCTGCGAGCGGCGTCCCGATTCGCGGCGCTGCCACTCGATCGCCTGACGTCGCTGGTCGTCGATGCGGCGCTGCTGCTGGTCGCGCGAGATCCGGTCATTGCGGTCGTCGCGTCGGTCATTGCCCCGGTTGTTGCGATCATCCCGGCGGTCGTCGCGTGCATCGTTGCGGTCGTCGCGTCGATCGTCGCGCCGGCCATCGCGATCACGCTGGTCGGCGATGCGGCGATCCTGCTCGGCGCGTTCGCGGGCTGTGCGTTCATCGTTGCCGCGACGTTGCTCGTCGCCACGGCGATCCGCCTGCTGCTGGCGCTCGCGTTGCTGCTCGGCCATGCGCCGTGCGTTGGCTCCGCGCTGGCCGGCCTGCTCGCGACGCTGTTCGGCGATGCGCCGCTGCATGTCTTCGCGCTGCTGCGACTGGCGCTGGGTCGCGTCGTCGCGCTGGCGGGCCTGCACGTCCAGATTCTCGCGCCGCTGCTGCTCGCGTTCGCGGCTGCCCCGGTCCCAGTTTTCGCGGCGTTCCGGTTGCGAACGGCCATTGCCCTGCTGCAAGGCAGGACGCGGCTGCGACGCCTGGCGCTCTTGCACCTGTGGCTGCCGCTGCGGTTCCCTCGGGGGCGGTTGTTGCCGTTGCGGCTGTTCGCGGCGCGCTTCTTCGCGGTCGGCCTGCTGCTTGCGCGGCTTGCGGTCGTCGCGATCCTGGTTGCGATCCTGTTGCAGTGCGAACGCTGGGGCAGTCGCGCCGACGGCGAGCAAGGCCCCCATGAGCGAAACGGCCAATCGGCGGGCGGTGAAATGGCGGGTCATGAGCTTCTCCACCTGATGCTTCTCCATCGGCCGCGAACCATTCGCGCCGTGCGTGCAGTTAGCGGTGTGAAGGATGAATCAAACCTGAGATTTCCGTTATTCGCCCTGGTCGGCTCAGGACTTGAAAGCTCGTATTCAGATTCGGCCGAGAGTGCGTCCGATGGACGCCTTGCCGGGGTCGGGGCATGTTCCGGCCGATCAATGCCCGGGTGGTGATCTTCGCTTCCGGGTTCCTGCACCGCAGTGACCAAAGACAGGGTCGATGCCGCGCCCTGCATGCGAAAGTTGGCGATCGTTTACCCGGATCGTTGCCATGCCCCTTGCTCGTTGCCTGCTTGCCGCCGCACTCGCATCCTCCAGCCTCCTCGCGCAGGCAGCGCAACCCGCGCTGACCAGGATCACCGCGGCCAGCGGCCTGCCACGCGCACCGGAGCAGGAAGCAGTGACGTTCGAGCGCGCCGAGCTCTCATTCAAGGTCGATCCTGCGCGCAAGTGGCTGGAGGGCGACGCCACGCTGACCTTCCGCGCCGATACGCCGGTCGATCGCCTCGTGGTCGATCTGGATCGCAATTACGCGATTGATGCTGTCGAAGTCGACGGCAAGACGGTTGCCGCCGCCCAGTGGCGCAATCCCGAAGGGCGCATGACCATTGACCTGCCGGCTTCGCTCGCGGCCGGCACGCGCGCCACCCTGCGCATCCGCTATTCGGGCGCCCCGCATGTGGCCAACAAGGCGCCGTGGGATGGCGGTTTCGTGTGGGCGACGGCCCCGACTGGCGAGCCGTGGGTCGCCACCGCGGTCCAGGGCGAAGGCTGCGATCTGTTCTGGCCGTGCATCGACCATCCGCTCGGCGAACCGCGGGAAGTCGTGCAGCACATCACCGTGCCGAGTCCGCTGGTCGTGGCCGGCAACGGCATCGCCGAGGGGATGGAAGAGAAGAATGGCTGGCGCACCTACCACTGGCGCGCGAAGAATCCCAACACCTATGCGGTTTCCCTGAACATCGGCCCGTATGAACTGCTGCAGGGCGAGTACAAATCGCGTTACGGCAACACCATCCCGCTGCGCTTCTGGCACCTGAAGGGCAATGCCGCGAAGGCCGAGGGCCTGTTCGCCGAATTCACCCCGATGCTGGATTTCTTCGAGGAGATGATCGGCCCGTATCCGTTCGCCGACGAGAAGATGGGCGTTGTCGAAACCCCGCACCTGGGCATGGAACACCAGACCATCAACGCCTACGGCAACGACTACCGGAAGGGCGACGCCGGCTACGACTGGCTGTTGCAGCACGAACTCGCCCACGAATGGTTCGGCAACCAGCTGACCCATCGCGACTGGGACGACTTCTGGTTGCACGAGGGCTGCGGCAGCTACATGCAGCCGCTGTACCTGCAGTGGCTGCGCGGCGACATGGAGTACATGACGGCGTTGATGAAGCAACGTGCCGCGCTGGTCAACAAGTATCCGGTGATTTCCGGACGCGGCCTGCCAGAAAACGAGGTCTACAAGGCAGGAGAGGGGCCGGGCAACGATACCTACTACAAGGGTTCGCTGATGCTGCACACCTTGCGCGGGCAGATCGGCGACGACGCCTTCTTCCGCGCCATCCGCGAGCTGGTCTACGGCACCGCCACGCCCAAGCCCGGCAACTTCAAGTCGCGCCACGCCTCGACCAACGACTTCATCGCCATCGTCAACCGCATCACCGGCAAGGATTACCGCTGGTTCTTCGACGGCTACCTGCGTTCCGCGGCGTTGCCGGAATTGCGGGCCACCCGCGATGCCGGTGGCCTCTGGTTGCGCTGGAAGACGAAGGACGACACGCCGTTCCCGCTGCCGGTGCAGGTGCGTGTCGGTGACAAGGTCATCGATGTGCCGATGACAGATGGACGAGGCCGCGTGGAGTTGCCGGCGGCGGCGACCTACACGCTGGATCCGCATTCGCGCGTGCTGCGCGAATTGCCGCATATCGCAGAATTCCAGAAGGACACGGCTGACCGTGCGAAGGCGGCGGCGGAGAAGGCGAAGGCCGAGGCCGCCAGGAAACCCTGAAGCTCAGCGTGGCGTTTGCAGCCACGTCGCCGCGCCGCGCCCGGCGCGTAACCCGCTGGCGAAACACGCGGTGAGCAGATAGCCGCCGGTCGGTGCTTCCCAGTCGAGCATCTCGCCGGCGCAGAACACACCGGGCGCACCGCGCAGCATCAATGCATCGTCCAGTGCTTCCAACCGCACGCCGCCGGCGGTGGAGATGGTTTCCGCCATCGGCCGTGGGCGCAACAAGCGCAGCGGCAAGCGTTTGAGCGTACCGGCGACACGCGCCATGTCCTGCAGTGCCGGCTTGTCCAGCACTTCGTGCAGCAACGCGGACTTCGCGCCATCGATGCCGGCCTGGCGGCGCAGGTGCTCGCCCAGGCTGCGTCCATTGCGCGACTTTCCCAGATCCTGCTGCAATCGTTGCAGCGTACGGCCTGGGACCAGGTCGAGGTGCAGCATCGCTTCGCCATCGCGCGCGATCGCATCGCGCAGGTCGGCGGCGATGGCGTAGATCAAGCTGCCCTCGATGCCGGTTTCGGTCAATACGCATTCGCCTTGCAGGGCGTGTTGTACGCCGGTGGCATCGCGCCAGTGCGCGACGACCGGCTTCAGTGGCGCACCGGCGTGTTTGCTGGACAGGAAATCGCTCCAGCCGATGTCGAAGCCGCAATTGGCCGGTTGCAGCGGCGCGATGTCGATACCGCGCATGCCCAGCGTTTCCACCCATGTGCCATCGGAGCCGAGCTGCGGCCAGCTGCCACCGCCCAAGGCCAACACCACTGCCTCGGCCACGAACGATGTTTCGCCATCGGGAGTGTCGAAGCGCAGCGCGCCCACATCGTTCCAGCCCAGCCAGCGATGTTGCACGTGGAAGTGCACGCCGGCATCGCGCAGGCGGCGCACCCAGGCCCGCAGCAGCGGCGCGGCCTTGCGGTCCCTCGGGAACACCCGGCCGGAACTGCCGATGTAGGTCTCCACGCCGAAGCCACGCGCCCAATCGCGCAACGCATCGGCATCGAACTCATCGAGCCACGTGCCGATCTCGGGCGCGCGTTCACGATAGCGCGCATCGAACGTGGGGCGCGGCTCGGAATGGGTGAGGTTGAGCCCGCCCTTGCCGGCGATCAGGAACTTGCGGCCCACCGAGCCCTTTGCCTCGAACACGTGCACGTCGATGCCGGCTGCGCAGGCGGCATCGGCGGCCATCAGGCCGGCGGGGCCGCCGCCGATGATGGCAAGGCGGGCAGGGTGGCTGGATTCGGGGGGCATCCGCACATGATGCCGCGACTGCAACCGCCGGCGCATCCGTCGTATCCCTTGCGCAACGTTCTCGTGGATGCCTTCGATGTTGCGCTTGCCGTACGGGTTGGCCCTGTGCCTGCTGTTGCCGCTCTCCGCCGTTGCCGCCGATTGGGACGGCGAACCGAATCGCTAACGCGTGCGCGTCGATGCACAGGCCTCGCGCGCCGTGGTGGAAGCCGACCTCTGGCAGCAGAGCGACATGCTGTCGATGTACAACGTGATGGAGGTACCCGGCTTGCCGAACGGGCAGGCAAGTCTGGTCGAGGGCCTGCGCGCCGCCGATGCGAAGGGCGCGACGCTCGCGCTCAAGGACCGGGGCGCTGGCGACTTCGGCATTGCCGGTGGCCAACGCATCCGCCTGTCGTACACGGTGCGTCTCGAACACGACAAATACCCGTGGCCGGCCGGTATGGAAGAGGTGTCGTATCGCACCGACGAAGGCATGATGGCCACCGGTGCGGCGCTGTTCTTCGCCGATGGCGATGCGCCGGTGCAGGCGCCGATCGAAGTCGACTTCGACCTTCCGCGCGGCTGGCAGGCACGCACGCCGTGGACCAGCGCGGGCGATGGCGACCGTTTCCGCGTCGACTCGCGTCGCGAACTCATCAGCAACGCGCTGTTCCTCGGCACCGCGCATGCGGAAACCTTTGATGCCGGTGGCGTGGAATTGACCCTGGTGCTGGGCGAGCGCTATCGCAGGAGCCTGCCGCTGTTCGTCGACCTGCTAAGCACCCAGTTGGCGAGTTATGCCGAACTGTTCGGCGGGCCGCCGCTGTCCAGGCGCTATCTGATCATCATCAACGAACACGCAAGCGGCGACGGCGGTGCCTTCGCCAGCAGCTTCAGCCAGTTCGTGCAGGGCGATGCGGATGAACGCAATCGGGTGATCTGGGGCTATGTGATGGCCCACGAACTGCTGCATTTCTGGAACGGGCTCAGCATCGTCCCCGCTGATCATCGCGAGGAATGGTTCAAGGAAGGCGTCACCGACTACCTCACCATCGTGACCCTGGCCCGCAATGGCTGGCTGGACGAAAACCTGCTGTTCAAGCGGCTGGAGAACGTGCCGCGCCGTTACCTGATCGCGCGTTACGCCCAGAACCTGCAGATGAGCGTGCGCGATGCTGGCAAGGACAAGCAGCCCAACCGGCAACTGGTCTATGGCGGCGGCAGCCTGGCCGCGCTGGCGCTGGATGTTGCCCTGCGCGAGCGCAGCGGCGACAGAGTCGGCCTGCCGGAATTCATGCGCGCGTTGCATGCGGAGTTCGGCAAGCCCGGCAAGACCTACGCGCTGGCGGACCTGGAGCGAATCGCCAAGGCCCTGACCGGCAGCGACTTCTCCGGATTCTTTGCAGGCACCGTCGGCAGCGAATCGTATTTCGACATCCGCCCCAGCTACGCCGCGCTGGGGCTGCGCATGGACAGCTTTGCCGAGGAAATGTTCATCAATCGCGAGCCGGATGCCAGCCCGGCCCAGCGGGCCCGCTTCAAGGCGGTGTTCGGCAGCCCCGCGGTGCGCTGATCCCCGCGGTGGCCGGCTTACAATGGCCCGATGTGGATCGCCATCACCCGTGAAGTCAGCCCGGCGCTCGCCGCGTGCCAGTTGTCGTTCGTCGAACGCGACGCGATCGACGTCGATCGCGCACGCGCGCAACACGCGGCCTATCGTGCCGCACTCGAGGGGTTGGGTTGCCGGGTGTTGGAACTGCCGGCCGAGGCGGCCTGGCCGGATTCGGTCTTCGTCGAGGACGTGGCGCTGGCCTTCGACGAGCTCGCCATCGCGACGCGGCCGGGTGCGGAGTCGCGTCGTGATGAGGGCAGCGCCGTGCTGGAGCTGCTCGGCAGCGTCCGCGCCGTGTCGAGGATCGAAGCGCCGGGCACGCTCGATGGTGGCGACGTGCTGCGCATCGGCAAGCGCGTGTTCGTGGGCATTTCCGCGCGCAGCAACGCCGCCGGCCACGGCCAGTTGCGCGACTTGCTGGCACCGCATGGCTACACGGTGGAATCGGTGGCGATGCGCGACTGCCTGCACCTGAAGTCCGCGGTCACCCAGGTCGGCGAGTCCACGGTGCTGGTCAATCCGGCCTGGGTCGACATCGGGCCGTTCGCCGGCTACGACTGCATCGAGATCGATCCCACCGAGCCGCATGCCGCCAATGCGGTGCGGGTGGGCGATGCGCTGCTCTACCCGGATGGCTTCCCGCAAACGTTGGCGCGACTGCGCAGCGCCGGCATCGATGTCACCACGGTGGATGTTTCGGAGCTGCAGAAGGCCGAAGGCGCAGTGACCTGTTGCAGCATCCTGTTGCGCAGTGGCGCTGCCCCGGCCTCAGCGTGATCCTCAACATCGCCGCCTACCTGTTCGTTGCCATCGACGATGCCGATGCACTGGCCGTTCGCCTGCGCGAGCGCGCCGAAGCCGATGCCTTGCGCGGCAGCGTGCTGGTCACCCCGGAAGGCCTGAACCTGTTCCTGGCCGGCGAAGTGTCCGCGCTGCACGGTTTCCTCGGGTGGCTGCGCGACGACCCGCGCTTCGCCGCCCTGCAGGTCAAGGAAAGCTGGAGCGAGACCGTGCCCTTTGCACGACTCAAGGTGAAGCGCAAGGACGAGATCATCGCGTTCCGACGCGAGCATGCTTCGCCGCTGGACAGCGGCGAACGTGCGCCCGCCGTAGCGCCCGCAACGCTGGCACGCTGGATCGAACAAGGCCATGACGATGCCGGCAAGCGGCTGGTCCTGCTGGACACCCGCAACCGCGAGGAATTCGGCTTCGGCAGCTTCGCCGGCGCGCTGACCTTGCCGATCGACAATTTCACCGACCTGCCCGATGCGCTGGCCGCGCATCGCGAGGCATTGGCCGATGCGACCGTGGTCAGCTTCTGCACCGGTGGCATCCGCTGCGAGAAGGCCGCGCTGTGGCTGCGGCATGACGGCATGGACAACCTGCTGCAACTGGACGGTGGCATCCTGGGCTACTTCGAGGCCGTCGGCGGTGCGGGCTATGACGGGGGCTGCTTCGTGTTCGATGAGCGCGTCGCATTGGATCCGCAATTGAAACCACTGGTGGATGGAATGACGACGAAGGAAGCGGCCGCATGAGCTGGATCGGCATCGTGGTGCTGATCCTGGCGATCTACGCCGCGATCAAGGTCGTCGGCGCGCTGTTCAAGATCGCGCTCTGGGTCGCCATCCTCGGATTCGCGTGGTGGTACTTCGGTCCGATGATCGGGATTCCGTTCCCCTTCTGACGCAGCCTCAAGCGGCGAGCGCGGTTCCCGCGGCATGCCCGCTGGCCCAGGCCCACTGGAAGTTGTAGCCGCCAAGCCAACCGGTCACGTCGACCACCTCGCCGATGAAATACAGGCCCGGCACGTGCCTGGACATCATCGTGGTGGATGACAGTCCGTCGCTATCGACGCCGCCCAGGGTGACTTCCGCGGTGCGGTAGCCCTCGGTGCCGCTGGCGATCAAAGGCCATGAGGACAACAAGTCGGCGATGCCGCGCAGCTCGGGCGGGGTGTACTGGCGCAGCGGCTTGCTGGCGATCCAGTGCTCGCACAGGCGCTGGGCGAAGCGCTTGGGCAGGACTTCGGCCAGCAGCGTCTTCAGTTCTGCATCGCGTCGCGTGGCCTGCCATTCGCGCAGCTGCGCCTCGGCATCGATGCCGGGCAACAGGTCGAGTCGCAGGTCATCGCCGGGTTGCCAGTAGGAACTGACCTGCAGGATCGACGGTCCGCTGATCCCGCGATGGGTGACCAGCATGAAGTTGCGGAAGCTGGTGTCGTTGCAGCGTGCCTCCACCGGCAGCGAAACCCCGGCCAGGTCCTGCAGGCGTTCGGCGTGCTTGCCGGTCAGGGTCAGCGGCACAAGGCCGGCGCGCGTCGGCAACACCTCGTGGCCGAACTGTTTCGCAAGGGTGTAGCCGAAGCCGGACGCGCCCATGCTCGGGATCGACAGCCCGCCACTGGCAATGACCAGCGACGGCGTCACCAGGCGGCCTTGCGCGGTGTGCAAGCGGAAACTGCCATCGTCCAGGTGCTCGACGCGCTCGATCGTGCACTGCGTGCGGACTTCGACGCCTGCGGTCGCGCACTCGTCCAACAGCATCTTGACGATGAGTTTCGAGGACTCGTCGCAGAACAGCTGGCCCAGTTCCTTCTCGTGGTAGGCGATGCGGTGGCGCTCGACCAGTTCGATGAAATGCCAGGGCGTGTAGCGCGCCAGCGCCGACTTGCAGAAATGCGGGTTCGCCGACAGGTACTGCGCGGGCGTGGTACCGGTATTGGTGAAATTGCAGCGGCCGCCGCCGGACATCAGGATCTTCTTGCCGACCTTGTTGGCGTGGTCGACGACCAGCACGCGCAGGCCGCGCTGGGCGGCGGTGATCGCCGCCATCAAGCCGGCCGCGCCAGCGCCGATGACGATGGCGTCATGGGCCTTCTCGGTCACGCGCTCAGGCCCATTCGCGCGAGGGCAGGGTGTAGCGCCGCTGCGGCCTGCCGACCAGGTCGAGGAAATTGTTGAACACCGCGTCCGCCTGCTGCTGCATCGCGGCGATGTGCCGCTTCGTCTGCGTGCGGATCGCATCCGCATCGTGGGCAAGGCCGGAGGCCGCCAGTTCGTCGCGATACACGGGATTGGCCAGCCAACGTTCCACCAGTTGTTCGTCCATCTCCAGGTGGAACTGGAAGCCGTAGGCGTTGTCGCCGTAACGGAAGGCCTGCTGCTCGCACTGCGGGCTGCGCGCAAGGTGGACGGCATCCTTGGGGATATCGAAACGGCAGCCGTGCCACTGGAACACCGGGGTGTCTCCCTGCAGCGGCGCGAGCACGGGGTCGGACAGGCCTCCGTCGGTTTTCTGCAGCGGATACCAGCCGATTTCCGGCACATCGTTGCGCGACACCGGCGCGCCAAGCACATGCGCGAGTAATTGCGCGCCCAGGCAGATCCCGAGCACCGGCTTGCCCTGCTCGAGCATGCGTTCGATGGCGCGCATCTCGTTGGCCAGATGCGGGCGCTGCGGATGATCTTCCACGTTCATCGGCCCGCCCAGCACGATCAGGCCGCGATAGCGGTCGACGTTGAGCTGTGCGTCCGGATGCCGGTCGAAATTCTTGAAGCGGATCCGGTGCCCGCGCCGCCGGATCAGCGGATCGAGCGTGCCCAGCGGTTCGGCGGCGACGTGCTGGAAGACGAGGAGGCGCGGCATGCGACGACTATGCCAAACGACGCTGCCTCATCGCCAATCGCGATGGGGCATGCGCCTATTCGCGTCTGCTCAGGAGCGCGGACCGCGCGGCTTGAAGCCACCCGGCTTGCGCGGCCCGCCGCCGGGACGGTCGCCGCGCGGCGGGCCGAAGCTGCGCTTGGCCTTGGGCGCGTCGATGTCGGCATTCTCGGCGGGGCGCATCCGCAGCGGACGGCTGGCCACGCGAACGGTCTGCATGTGCTGCAGCAGGTCGGCCGGCATGCCATCGGGCAGGTCGACCAGGGTGAAGTCGTCGCGGATGTCGATGCGGCCGATGAAGCGCGCTTCCAGGTCGGCCTCATTGGCGATGGCGCCGACGATGTTGCCCGGCTGCACGCCGTGCTGGTAGCCAACCTCGATGCGGTAGGTCTTCATGCCGACTTCGGGGGCGCTGGGATCACGCGGGGCGCGTTCGCGCACGGGGCGCTCGCCACGATCCGGGCGTTCGCTGCGTTCACGCGGCTCACGCACCTCGAAGCTGCGCTCCGGCATGGTCGGCTTGGCCAGCAGCAGCGGCGTCTTGCCCTGCACCAGTTGCGCCAGCGCCGCGGCGATCTCCACCGCAGGCACGTTCTTCTCGCGCTCGTAGCGCTCGACCAGGTCGCGGAAGATCGACAGGTCGTCGCTGGCCAGCGCGCCCTCGATCTTGTCGAGGAACTTGGCGACGCGGCGTTCGTTGACCGCATCGACGCTGGGCAGCTGCATCTGCTCGATCTTCTGCCGGGTGGCGCGCTCGATCGCGCCGAGCATGCCGCGCTCGCGCGGGGCCACGAACAGGATCGCCTCGCCCTTGCGACCGGCGCGACCGGTGCGGCCGATGCGGTGCACGTAGCTTTCGGTGTCGTACGGGATGTCGTAGTTCAGCACGTGGCTGATGCGGTCCACGTCGAGCCCGCGCGCGGCCACGTCGGTGGCCACCAGGATGTCGATCTGGCCGTCCTTCAGGCGCTGGATGGTGCGCTCGCGCATCTTCTGGTCGACGTCGCCGTTGATCGCCGCGGCGGAGAAACCCCGGGCGGCGAGTTTTTCGGCCAGTTCATCGGTGCCCAGCTTGGTCCGCGCGAACACGATCATCGCCTCGAACGGCTCGGCTTCCATGATCCGGGTCAGTGCGTCCAGCTTGTTGATCCCGCTGACCATCCAGAAGCGCTGGCGGATGTTCTCGGCGGTGGAGGTCAGCGACTTGATCGCGATCTCGACCGGCTCCTTCAGGTAGGTCTGGGCGATGCGCTTGATCTGCGACGGCATCGTCGCCGAGAACAAGGCGACCTGGCGGGTTTCCGGGGTCTTCTTGAGCACAGCCTCGACATCGTCGATGAAGCCCATCCGCAGCATTTCATCGGCTTCGTCGAGCACCAGCATGCGCAGCGCGGACAGGTCCAGCGAGCCGCGCTCGAGGTGGTCGATGACCCGGCCCGGGGTGCCGACCACCACGTGCACGCCACGCTTCAGCGCGCTCAGCTGCGGCTGGTAGCTCTGGCCGCCGTAGATCGGCAGCACGTGGAAGCCGGGGATGTGGGTGGCGTACTTCTGGAACGCCTCTGCGACCTGGATCGCCAGTTCGCGGGTCGGCGCCAGCACCAGCACCTGCGGCTTGCTCGCGGCGGCATCCAGCAGGGCCAGGGCGGGCAGGGCGAACGCGGCGGTCTTGCCGGTACCGGTCTGCGCCTGGCCGATCATGTCGCGGCCGGCCAGCAGCGGCGGGATGGTCGCGGCCTGGATCGGGCTGGGGGATTCGTATCCGACGGTGCGCAGGGCCTGCAGCAGGGTCTCGGGCAGGCCAAGGTCGGAAAATTTGATGTCGGGTGTGGCGTCGGCGCTCATATGCGTCCCATGTTGCTGATTCTGCGGGCGTGTCTGCCACAGATTTGACCGCACAGTGTACGCCCGCTGGCTTGGGCTGAGGCTCCCACGCTCGTGCAGCTACCATGACTCATGCACTTCCCGACCTTTGACAACAGCTTCCTGCGCGCCTTGCCCGGCGACCCGGAAACGCGCATTTTCCCGCGCCAGGTGCAGGCGGCACTGTGGTCTGCGGTCGAGCCGACCCCGGTCGAAGCGCCACGCTTGCTGGCGCATTCGCGAGAAATGGCGGCGGAACTCGGCTTCAGCGAGGCCGACCTGGTATCGCCCGAATTCGCCCGGGTGTTCGGCGGCAACACCTTGTTACCCGGCATGCAGCCCTTCGCGACGAACTACGGTGGCCACCAGTTCGGTCATTGGGCGGGGCAATTGGGCGATGGGCGGGCGATCAGCCTGGGCGAGGCGATCCTGCCGGATGGCCAGCGTCGCGAGCTGCAACTGAAGGGCGCCGGGCCGACCCCGTATTCGCGCAGCGCCGATGGCCGCGCGGTGCTGCGCTCCTCGATCCGCGAATTCCTGTGCAGCGAGGCCATGCACCACCTCGGCATTCCCACCACCCGTGCGCTGAGCCTGGTCGGCACCGGCGAAGGCGTGGTCCGCGACATGTTCTACGACGGCCATCCGCAGCTCGAAGCCGGGGCCATCGTCTGTCGCGTCGCGCCGTCATTCCTGCGTTTCGGCCATTTCGAGTTGCCGGCCATGCGCGGCGATATCGAGCTGCTGCGCCGGCTGGCCGACTTCTGCATCGCCCGTGATTTCCCGCATCTGCAGGGCCATGGCGAGGCGCTTTATGCCGACTGGTTCGCGGAGGTCTGCGAGCGCACCGCGCGCCTCGTCGCCGGCTGGATGCGCGTGGGCTTCGTCCACGGCGTGCTCAATACCGACAACCTGTCGATCCTCGGCCTGGCCATCGACTACGGCCCGTACGGCTGGATCGACGCCTACGACCCCGACTGGACGCCGAACACGACCGATGCTGCGGGCCGGCGTTACCGCTTCGGCTGGCAGCCGCGGGTGGCGTACTGGAACCTGGGCCAACTGGCGCGGGCCTTGTCGCCGCTGTTCGCCGATCCGGCACCGTTGCAAACCGGGCTGGAGCGCTTTGCCGCCATCTATACCGCGGCCGATCGCGACAACACCGCCCGCAAACTGGGGTTGGCCGAATGCCGGGACAGGGATGTCGACCTGCTACGCGATCTGCATGCGCTGCTGCAGACGCACGAAGTGGACATGACGCTCTGGTTCCGTGCGCTGGCCGATATCGAACCGGCACGGCCTTCGCTGGCTCCGCTGGAAGACGCCTTCTACGACGCCGACAAGCGCGTGGCGGGCGAACCTGCGTTCGACGATTGGCTGGCGCGTTACGCCACCCGTCTGAACGAAGATCCGCTTGTGGCCGATGAGCGTCGCGCCCGCATGCACGCGGCCAATCCGAACTACGTGCTGCGCAACTGGCTGGCGCAGGAAGCCATCGACCGTGCCGATGCCGGCGACATGGCCGGCATCGGTGAATTGCTGGAGGTGATGCGCCGGCCTTATGACGATCAGCCGGGCCAGGAACGATTCGCGGGGAAACGCCCGGACTGGGCGAAGGACAAGGCGGGTTGCTCGATGCTGTCCTGTTCCTCGTAGCCCGGACAAGCGGAGCGCATCCGGGAGGCACGTGAATCCCGGGTGCGGCCTGGCAGCCTTAACCGGGCGACAAGGGCTTACTTGCCCTTCTTTTCCTTCTTCGCCGCGCGCTTTTCCTTCAGGTTCTTTTCCGGCTTCTTCTTTTCGCTTTTCTTCTGGTCCATGCCCTTGCTCATGGCGATCTCCGGTCGAGTGGGTGGGTGGTGCTGGGCGCAAGCCTACCGCGACCGCGTGCGCACGGGAACGATCATGCACGCGGGTTTGCGATGACGCCGGCACGTACAATGCGCGGATGCCTTTGATCACTTTGCAGGGCCTCGACTACAGCGTCGGCGGCCCCTTGTTGCTGGAACACGTCGACCTCACCATCGAAGCGGGCGAGCGTATCGCCCTGATTGGCCGCAACGGTGCCGGCAAGTCGACCCTGATGAAGCTGCTGGCCGGCGAAATCAAGCCGGATGACGGGGAGGTACGCGTCGAGGGTGGCCGCCGCATCGCCCGGCTGGAGCAGGAAGTCCCGCTGGACGCGGCTGGCAGTGTGTTCGACGTGGTCGCCGCCGGGTTGGGCGATGTCGGTGCCCAGCTGGCGCACTACCACCACCTGATCCATGCCGAGCACATCGACATGGACGCACTGGCCGAGGTGCAGGCGAAGATCGAGGCCGCCAACGGCTGGTCGCTGGACCAGCGGGTCATCGAGACGCTGGAGCGGCTCGGGCTGGATGGCGATGCCGATTTCGCCGCGCTCTCGGGCGGGATGAAGCGGCGGGTGTTGCTGGCGCGCGCGCTGGTCTCGCAACCCGACCTGCTGCTGCTGGACGAGCCCACCAACCACCTCGACATCACCGCGATCAACTGGCTGGAGGGCTTCCTCAAGCAGTGGAGCGGGGCATTGGTCTTCGTCACCCATGACCGTCGCTTCCTGCGCGCGCTGGCGACCCGCATCGTCGAGATCGACCGTGGCCAGGTCACCAGTTGGCCCGGGGACTGGGACAACTACCAGCGTCGCAAGGAAGAACGGCTCAACGCCGAAGCCCAGGAAAATGCCCGCTTCGACAAGCTGCTGGCGCAGGAAGAAGTGTGGATCCGCCAGGGCATCAAGGCCCGCCGCACCCGCGATGAAGGCCGCGTTCGCCGCCTGAAGGCAATGCGCGAGGACCGCGCGGAACGGCGTGCGCAGACCGGCAATGTGAAGATGGCGACCGCGCAGGCGGGCGAATCCGGCAAGAAGGTGATCGAGGCCAAGTCCGTCGATTTCGCGCACGGCAGCAACGTGCTGGTGCGCGATTTCAGCACCGTCATCATGCGCGGCGACCGCATCGGCCTGGTCGGCCCCAACGGCAGCGGCAAGACCACCTTGCTGAAGTTGCTGCTGGGTGATTTGCAGCCACAGGCCGGTGAGATCCGCACTGGCACCCAGTTGCAGATCGCCTATTTCGACCAGTACCGCGCCACCCTGCGCGAGGACTGGAACGCCATCGAAAATGTCGCCGAGGGGCGCGAGTTCGTGGAAGTCGGCGGCAAGCAGAAGCACATCATCGGCTACCTGCAGGACTTCCTGTTCACCCCCGAACGCGCCCGCGCGCCGATCACCCGCCTGTCCGGCGGCGAACGCAACCGCCTGTTGCTGGCGCGGCTGTTCGCGCAGCCGTCCAACCTGCTGGTGATGGACGAACCGACCAACGACCTCGATGTCGAAACCCTGGAGTTGCTGGAAGAACTGCTGGGCGACTATCCCGGCACCCTGCTGCTGGTCAGCCACGACCGCGATTTCCTCGACAACGTGGTGACCTCGACGATCGTGATGGAAGGCGATGGCCGGATCGGCGAGTTCGTCGGTGGTTACAGCGATTGGTTGCGGCAGGCGGCGGCATCGGCGGAGCGCCAGGTGCTTGCACAGGCCAGGCCCACACCGGCGGGTGCCGGCTTTGCCGCTGCGCCAGCGGCGTCTTCACAGCCGAAAGCCAAGCGCAGCTTCAAGGAACTCAAGGAGCTGGAGCAGTTGCCGCTGCGCATCGAGACCCTCGAAACGCAACTTGCGGGGATGGCCAAGCGCATGACCGAAGCCGGTTACTACCAGCGTGATGCCGCCATGGTCACCGCGGACAACATCGCGATGGCGGCTGCGCAGGCCGAACTCGATGCCGCCTACCTGCGCTGGGAAGCGCTCGAAGGTGGCTGAGCCGCGACGCTGGCCACGATTTACCCGGGTGATGCATCCGGGTCTGGCCGCCGCGGAGCCTGCGCGGCTACAATAATGCGGATATAGCGAGCGGCCTTCGTGCCGGCTAGCCCCCCAAGAAGAACAATCGAGGCACGCGTGCTGGCCGAATACCTGCCCACCCTGCTGTTCCTGATCGTCGCCACCGGCATCGGCATCGTCCTGATCGTGGTCGGCAACGTGCTGGGTCCGAAGAGTCCGAGTGCCGACAAGCTCGACCCGTACGAGTGCGGGTTCAGTGCGTTCGAGAACGCGCGCATGCCGTTCGACATCCGGTATTACCTGATCGCCATCCAGTTCATCGTCTTCGACCTGGAAATCATCTTCATCGTGCCGTGGACCCTGGTCTTCCAGGAGCTCGGTGTGCGCGGCATGGTCACAATGGGTCTGTTCGTGGGCATGCTGTTCCTCGGCTTCATCTACGTCTGGAAGCGCGGCGCGCTGGAGTGGGAATGAGCAACATCGTCCAGAAAGTCCTGGAAGCCGCCAGCAATCCGCTGCCCGAAGGGCGGCTGGACGACATCCTGCGCCCCGAAGGCGACAACCCGCTGCTGCAGAACGGGTTCGTCACCACCAGCATGGACGCGCTGTGGAACTGGGCGCGCACCGGCTCGATGTGGCCGATGACCTTCGGCCTGGCCTGTTGCGCGGTGGAGATGATGCATGCCGGCGCGGCGCGCCTGGACCTGGATCGCTTCGGCGTGGTGTTCCGCCCGTCGCCGCGCCAGTCCGACGTGATGATCGTGGCCGGCACCCTGTGCAACAAGATGGCCCCTGCCTTGCGCAAGGTCTACGACCAGATGCCCGACCCCAAGTGGGTGATCTCGATGGGTAGTTGCGCCAATGGCGGCGGCTATTACCACTACTCCTATTCCGTGGTGCGCGGCTGTGATCGCATCGTCCCGGTCGATGTCTATGTGCCGGGTTGTCCGCCGACCGCCGAAGCGCTGGTCTACGGCATCCTGCAATTGCAGAAGAAGATCCGCCGCAGCGCGCAGAACCCGTTCGCGCCGGGTGGCGAGGGCAATGAAGCCGGCCACGCCACCCTGCAGAAGGGCGTGGTGGCATGAGCGCCACGTTTGCCACCGAGTTGGCGGCACGTTTCGGTGCCGCCGCCGTGCAGATCGCCCTGCCGCGCGGCGAAGTCACGCTCGAGGTCGCCGTCGACGAATGGCTGGCTGCCTGCACCTCGTTGCGTGACGAGTTCGGTTTCGACACCTTCATCGACCTCTGCGGCATCGATTACCTCAGCTACGGCGACGACGAGTGGGACACCGACGGGGTGTCCGCCCAGGGCTTCAGCCGCGGTGTCGAAGGGCAGGGCCCGGGCCGCTTCAAGTGGACCGAGCAACCGAGCCACCAGGTCGCCGATCCGCAGGCCATCGCGATCGATGCGCTGGACGGCAAGCGCTATGCCGCGGTCCTGCACCTGGTGTCGGTGCGCAACAACATCCGCGTGCGCGTGCGCTGCTTCGCTGCCGACAATTCCTTGCCGGTGGTGCCATCGCTGGTCGGCATCTGGCCGGGCGTGAACTGGTTCGAACGCGAGGCGTTCGACATGTTCGGGATCATCTTCGATGGCCATCCTGATTTGCGCCGCATCCTCACCGACTACGGTTTCGTCGGCCATCCGTTCCGCAAGGACTTCCCGCTGATCGGCAATGTCGAGGTGCACTACGACGCCGAGAAGCAGCGCGTGGTCTATGCGCCTGTGACCTCGGTCGAGCCGCGCGTCGGCGTGCCGCGAGTGATTCGCGACGACGCCCGCTTCGCCACCGCCGAGGGCGAGCGTGGCGGCAAGATCCTGCAGCGGGAGGCGCGTTGATGAGCGCCGTCCCGAGCAGCAACGTGTTCGCCAGCAATTCGGCGGAAGCACAGCAGGAAATCAGGAATTACACGTTCAACTTCGGCCCCCAGCATCCGGCCGCACACGGCGTGCTGCGCCTGATCCTGGAGATGGACGGCGAAATCGTGCGCCGCGCCGATCCGCATATCGGCCTGCTGCACCGTGGCACCGAGAAGCTGGCCGAATCCAAGCCGTTCAACCAGTCGATCGGTTACATGGATCGCCTGGATTACGTGTCGATGATGTGCAACGAGCACGCCTACGTTCGCGCCATCGAGACCTTGATGGGGATCGAAGCGCCGGAACGCGCGCAGTGGATCCGCACGATGTTCGACGAGATCACCCGCATCCTGAATCACCTGATGTGGGCGGGCTCGAACGCACTCGACCTCGGTGCGATGGCTGTGTTCCTGTACGCCTTCCGCGAGCGCGAAGAGCTGATGGACTGCTACGAGGCAGTCAGCGGCGCGCGCATGCACGCGGCCTATTACCGTCCGGGCGGCGTCTACCGCGACCTGCCTGACCGGATGCCGAAGTACAAGGAATCGCCGTGGCGCAAGGGCGCGAAGCTCAAGCGCTTCAACGAGTGGCGCGAAGGCTCGCTGCTGGATTACCTGGAGCACTTCTGCCAGGACTTCCCGTCGCGCATCGACGAATACGAAACCCTCCTCACCGACAACCGCATCTGGAAGCAGCGCACGGTCGGCATCGGCGTGATCAGCCCGGAAACGGCGATGGCCTGGGGCATGACCGGGCCGATGATCCGCGGTTCCGGCGTGGCCTGGGACCTGCGCAAGAAGCAGCCGTACGCCAAGTATGCGGAAGTCGATTTCGACATTCCGGTGGGCGTCAATGGCGACTGCTACGACCGCTACCTGGTGCGCATCGCCGAAATGCGCGAGTCCACCAAGATCATCGCCCAGTGCGTGAAGTGGCTGAAGGCCAACCCGGGTCCGGTGATGCTGGACAACTACAAGGTGTCGCCGCCGTCGCGTGAAGCGATGAAGGACGACATGGAAGCGCTGATCCACCACTTCAAGCTGTTCTCGGAAGGCTATTGCGTGCCGGCCGGTGAGACCTACGCCGCGGTGGAAGCGCCGAAGGGCGAATTCGGCTGCTACCTGGTCAGCGACGGCGCCAACAAGCCGTTCCGCGTGCACCTGCGTGCGCCGGGCTTCGCCCACCTGTCCTCGATGGACGAAATCGTGAAGGGCCACATGCTGGCCGACGTCGTCGCCATGATCGGCACCTACGACGTGGTGTTCGGGGAGATCGACCGATGAAGGCGACGGGCAATTTCGAGGCCTGCCGCAACGTGGATCCGATGGTGGTGCTGTCGGATGCGACGCGTGCGCATATCGAACATTGGTTGACCAAGTTTCCGGCCGACCGCAAGCGGTCGGCGGTGCTACAGGGCCTGTTCGCGGCGCAGGAACAGAATGGTGGATGGCTGAGCGATGAGTTGATCGCTGCCGTGGCCAAGTACCTCGACTTGCCGCCGGTCTGGGCTTACGAGGTCGCGACCTTCTACTCGATGTTCGAGACCGAGCCGGTCGGCCGCAACAACGTGGCCTTCTGCACCAACATCAGTTGCTGGTTGAACGGCGCGGAAGACCTGGTCGCGCATGCCGAGAAGAAGCTGGGCTGCAAGTTGGGCGGATCCACCGCGGACGGCCGCGTCTATCTGAAGCGCGAAGAGGAATGCGTGGCCGCGTGCTGTGGCGCGCCGGTCGTCGTGATCAACGGGCACTACCACGAGAAGCTCGACGCCGCGAAGGTCGACGAGCTGCTGGACGGACTGAAGTAATGGGCGGTCACAGTCAGGATTTGAACAGGCATGTCTCGGAAGGCTACGGGCCGGTCGGCCCGGCGCCGCAGGCCCACCAGGCCGTCTACACGACGCTGCACTTCGACAAGCCGTGGTCGTACGAGAACTACCTGAAGACCGGCGGCTACGCGGCGCTGCGCCGGATCCTGGAAGAGAAGATCCCGCCGGCCGACGTGATCGAGATGGTCAAGGCCTCCGGCCTGCGTGGCCGTGGCGGCGCCGGTTTCCCGACCGGCCTGAAGTGGAGCTTCATGCCCAAGGGCCCGGGGCAGAAATACATCCTGTGCAACTCGGACGAATCCGAGCCGGGTACCGCCAAGGATCGCGACATCCTGCGCTACAACCCGCATTCGGTGATCGAGGGCATGGCGATCGCCTGCTATGCCACCGGTTCCACTGCCGCGTATAACTACCTGCGCGGCGAGTTCCACCACGAACCGTTCGAGCACCTGGAAGAAGCCACCCGCGAGGCCTACGCGAACGGTTGGCTGGGCAAGGACATCCTCGGCTCCGGCATCGACATCGACATGTACAACGCGCTCGGCGCCGGCGCGTACATCTGTGGCGAAGAAACCGCCTTGATGGAGTCGCTGGAAGGCAAGAAGGGCCAGCCGCGCTACAAGCCGCCGTTCCCGGCCAACTTCGGCCTGTACGGCAAGCCGACCACGATCAACAACACCGAGACCTATGCCTCGGTGCCGGCGATCATCCGCAATGGCGCGGAATGGTTCATGGGCTTGGGCAAACCGAACAATGGCGGCTGCAAGATCTTTTCGGTGTCAGGCCACGTGGCCAACCCGGGCAACCATGAAGTCCGCCTCGGCACCAGCTTCGCCGACCTGCTGGCCCTGTGCGGCGGCATGCGCGAAGGCCGCACGCTCAAGGGCGTGATCCCGGGTGGTTCCTCGATGCCGGTGCTGCCGGGTGAGGTGATGATGGGCCTGACCATGGACTACGACGCGATCCAGAAGGCCGGCTCCGGCCTGGGCTCGGGCGCGGTCGTGGTGATGGACGACACCACCTGCATGGTGCGTGCCTGCCGGCGCATCTCGCGCTTCTACTGGAAGGAAAGCTGCGGCCAGTGCACGCCCTGCCGCGAAGGCACCGGCTGGATGCATCGCATGCTCGACCGCATCTGCAATTTCCAGGCCACCTTGGACGACCTGCAGATGCTGCGCGCGGCCGCCGGCCAGATCGAAGGCCACACCATCTGCGCCTTCGGCGAAGCCGCTGCCTGGCCGGTGCAGGGCTTCCTGCGTCACTACTGGCACGAATTCGAATACGCCATCCTCAACCAGCGCTTCTACGTCGACGACGAGCGCGCCGGGAAGTTGGTGAAGCCGGTGGAGGCCGCCGCATGAGCGCGCAACCGGTCAACCCGAACCTGCCGCCCGACCACGTCACCGTGATCATCGACGGCGTCGAGCTCGCCGCGCCCAAGGGCTCGATGATCATCCATGCCGCCGACAAGGCCGGCATCCCGATCCCGCGCTTCTGCTACCACGAGAAGCTGCCGATCGCCGCCAATTGCCGCATGTGCCTGGTCGATACCGAAGTCGGTGGGCGTTCCGCGCCGAAGCCGTCGCCGGCCTGCGCCACCCCGGTGATGGACGGCTTGAAGGTCTTCACCCGCAATGAAAAAGCGCTGAAGGCCCAGCGCAACGTGATGGAATTCCTGCTGATCAACCATCCGCTGGATTGCCCGATCTGCGACCAGGGCGGCGAGTGCGAGTTGCAGGACCTGTCGCTGGGCTACGGCCGGTCGGTCAGCCGCTTCGTCGAGCGCAAGCGCGTGGTCGCCGACGAGGACATGGGCCCGCTGGTCGCCACCGAGATGACCCGCTGCATCCAGTGCACGCGCTGCGTGCGCTTCACCGCGGACATCGCCGGCACCTACGAACTGGGCGGCATGCAGCGCGGCGAGAACCTGCAGATCGGCACCTACGACGGCAAGCCGCTGACCACCGAGCTGTCCGGCAACGTGATCGATGTGTGCCCGGTCGGCGCGCTGACCAACAAGGTGTTCCGCTTCAAGGCGCGCCCGTGGGAACTGACCGCCAAGCCGTCGCTGGGTTACCACGACGCGCTGGGCAGCAACCTGTTCCACCACGTGCGCCGCGGCGAGATCCTGCGCAGCGTGCCGCGCGACAACGAAGCGGTGAACGAGTGCTGGCTGTCGGACCGCGACCGTTACGCGCACGAAGGCCTGTACGCGGCCGACCGCGCGACGGTTCCGCTCATCCGCGACGGTGAAAATTTCCGCGAAGCCTCGTGGGACGAAGCGCTGGCGAAGGCCTCGCAGATCCTGCGCGACAACGCCGCCGACGACCTCGGCATCCTGGTGCATCCGTCGACCTCGAACGAGGAGGGCGCGTTGCTTGCCCGCCTGGCCGAGGCACTGGGCACCGGCAACCTCGACCACCGCATCGGCCAGTGCGACCTGTCGGATGGCGCGATTGCGGAAGCGTTCGCGATGCCGGCCGCAGAACTCGAGCAGGCCGATGCCATCGTCATCGTTGGCTCCAACCTGCGCCATGAAGTCCCGCTGCTGCACCAGCGCCTGCGCAAGGCCGTCAAGGGCGGCACCAAGGTGCATATGGTCAATCCGGTCGATTTCGATGTGGCGTTCGGCGTGGCATCGAAGCAGATCGTGGCGCCATCGCAACTGGCCGATGTCATCGGCACGATCGACCTGGGCGATGCCGCGACCATCGCGGTGATCGTCGGAGGGGTCGCCGAGAACAGCGTGCATGCGGCCGCGATCCGCAAGGCCGCGGCCGATTTCGCTGCCGCGAAGCGCGCGAAGCTCTGCCGCATTCCGCAAGGCGCGAATGCGTTGGGCCTGAGCCAGTACGGTGTGTTGCCGGCTTCGCGCGATGCGCAGGCGATGTTGCGCGATGCGCGCGCCGGTTATCTGATCTACGGCATCGAACCGGGTCTGGATTTCGCCGACCAGCTGACCGCGTTGAAGGCGCTGGGCGGCGCGCAGGTCGTGGCGTTCAGCCAGTTCGCCTGCCAGTCCACCCGCCAAGTCGCCGACGTGATCCTGCCGATCGGTGCGCTGGCGGAAGTCGATGCGACCTTGACCAATCTCGACGGCGTGGCGCAGACCGCCTTGGCTGCCGGCAAGCTGCCGGGCCAGGCCCATGCCGGCTGGCGCGTGCTGCGTGCGTTGGCCGACGAATTGAAGCTCGACGGTTTCGGCTTTACCGATCTTGCCGGCTTGCGTGCGTCCATCGCGCCGAAGCCGGTGCAGGTGGCGAAGGGCAGTGCGCCCCCGCTCGCTGGGAATGGTCTTGAGGTTGCGGCTTCGCAGGCGATCTACCGCGTCGATGCGGTGACTCGCCGTGCCCAGGCATTGCAGGCGCATCCTCTCAATGCCGGCCCGCGCGTGCTGCTCAATCCGGCCGATGCCGCCACTGCCGGCCTCGCCGACGAGGCGATGGCGAAGCTGTCGACCGCTACCGGTACCGCAACCTTGCAGGTCGTGATCGATGATCGCGTCGCCCCGGGTTGTGCGTGGATCGAAACCGGCCATGGCGCGACTGCACCGCTTGCGGCGTCGGCCAAGGTGGAGGTCGTGCGCGCATGAACGCGATTGCCTCGCTCAAGATGGCTTCGATGAATCCGCTGATGACCCACGCGGTCGAACCCGCCCGCGATTTCCTGCTGTCGCTGGGCACCATCGGCATGTTGGTCTGGATCGTGTTGAAGATCCTGGCCATCGCCGTTCCGGTGATCGTCTCGGTGGCCTTCTACGTGGTCTGGGAGCGCAAGCTGATCGGCTGGATGCATGTGCGCCACGGGCCGATGTATGTCGGCTGGGGCGTGCTGCAAGCGTTCGCCGACGTGTTCAAGCTGCTGTTCAAGGAAGTGCTGCAGCCGTCGGTGGCGCATCCGTTCCTGTTCCGGCTCGCCCCGCTGATCGCGCTGGTGCCGGCATTCGCTGCCTGGGCAGTCGTGCCGTTCGACGCGCAGGTGGTGCTGTCGAATGCCAACGCGGGCCTGCTGTACCTGCTGGCGATGACCTCGATGGGCGTGTACGGCGTGATCCTGGCGGGCTGGGCGTCCAACTCCAAGTACGCATTCCTCGGCGCGATGCGTGGTGCGGCACAGGTGGTCAGCTACGAGATCGCGATGGGCTTCGCCCTGGTCGGTGTGCTGATCGCCGCCGGCAGCCTCAACCTGAGCGACATCGTCAATGCGCAGGGCGGCAACGGCGGCTTCACCGAATGGTTCATGTGGCCGTTGCTGCCGCTGTTCGTGGTGTATTTCATCTCCGGCGTGGCCGAGACCAACCGCGCCCCGTTCGACGTGGTCGAAGGCGAATCGGAAATCGTCGCCGGCCACATGGTCGAGTACTCCGGTTCCCAGTTCGCGCTGTTCTTCCTTGCCGAATACGCCAACATGATTCTGGTCAGCTTCCTGACCGCGACCTTCTTCGTCGGCGGTTGGCTGTCGCCGATCCCGCCTGCGTTCATCCCCGACGTGCCGGTGCTTTCGACCGTGCTTGGTGATGGCTGGTGGTGGTTGCTGGCCAAGGTGTTCTTCTTCGCCAGCTGCTTCATCTGGTTCCGTGCCTCGTTCCCGCGCTACCGCTACGACCAGATCATGCGTCTGGGTTGGAAGGTGTTCATCCCGATCACCATCGTCTGGATTTTCGTGACCGCGTTGCTGGTGTTCTTCGGCATTCTGCAGGCGGGGCAGTAAGCCATGTCCAAGATCGTTTCCTATTTCAAGAGCCTGCTCCTGCTGGAACTGCTGGGTGGCCTGTGGCTGACCCTGAAGTACCTGTTCAAGCCGAAGTACACGCTGATGTACCCGATGGAGAAGACCCCGCAGTCGCCGCGCTTCCGCGGCGTGCATGCGCTGCGTCGCTACGCGAACGGCGAGGAACGCTGCATCGCCTGCAAGCTGTGCGAGGCGGTGTGCCCGGCGCTTGCGATCACCATCGATTCGGAACAGCGCGCCGACGGCACCCGCCGCACCACGCGCTACGACATCGACCTGTTCAAGTGCATCTACTGCGGGTTCTGCGAGGAATCCTGCCCGGTGGACTCGATCGTCGAGACCCACGTGCACGAATACCACTTCGACAAGCGCGGCCAGAACATCCTGACCAAGCCGCAGTTGCTGGCCATCGGCGACCGCCTGGAGGCGGAGATCGCCGAGCGACGCGCCGCCGACGCGCCGTTCCGCTGAGGTTGAGAAACGCATGACTTTCGATTTCACGACCCTGGCCTTCCTCGCCTTCGCCGCGACCGCGGCGATCGCGGCGCTGGCGACGATCACCTCGCGCAACCCGGTGCATGCCGCGTTGTGGCTGGTGCTGACCTTCTTCTCGGTGGCCTGCACCTGGATCGTCGGCGGCGCCGAGTTCCTCGGCATCGCGCTGGTGCTGGTCTATGTCGGCGCAGTGATGGTGCTGTTCCTGTTCGTGGTGATGATGCTCGACATCGACCTCACCCCGTTGCGCGAGGGTTACGTCAAATATCTCCCGGTTGGGATGGTGGTGGCGGTTGTGATGCTGGTGCAGATGCTGTCGCTGATCGGCGTGCGTGCCGCGGCGGCGGTGCCGTTTGCCGACAACGCCGCGACCGGTGCCGATGTGCCGAACACCACCTGGCTGGCGAGGTCCCTGTTCACCGATTTCATGCTGCCGTTCGAGGTCGCCGCGGTGATCCTGACCGTGGCGGTGGTGGCCGCGGTGACCCTGACTCTGCGGCGGCGTGGCGGCACCAAGCACCAGGACCCGGCGGCGCAGTCGCGGGTCAAGGCTGCCGATCGCGTGCGCATGGTCAAGATGCAGGCGACGCGTCCGTTGCCGCCGGCATCCAGCGAAGGGGAGGGCGCGCCATGAGCAACGTCTTTGCCGCGCTGACCCTGGGCCACTTCCTCACGCTGGGCGCGGTGCTGTTCTGCATCAGCGTGGCCGGCATCTTCCTCAACCGGAAGAACGTGATCATGTTGCTGATGTCGCTGGAGTTGCTGCTGCTCTCGGTGAACATCAACTTCGTGGGGTTCTCGCGTTCGCTGGGCGACCCCGCCGGTCAAGTCTTCGTGTTCTTCATCCTGACCGTGGCCGCGGCTGAAGCCGCCATCGGCCTGGCCATCCTGGTCACCCTGTTCCGCAACCGTCGCACCATCGACGTGGCGGACATCGATTCGCTGAAGGGCTGACCCGATGTCCCCGGAAATCCTCATCTCCAAGACCCAGCTCATCCTGATCGTGCTGCTGCCCTTGCTGGGCAGCATTGTCGCCGGCCTGTTCGGCAGGAAGATCGGCCGGACGGCGTCGCACAGCGTGACCATCCTCGGCGTGGCCGCGAGCTGCGTGCTGTCCGCGCATGTGCTGTGGCAATTGCTGCAGGGCGCGGTGCCGTTCAACGAGAACCTCTACACCTGGTTCCAGGTCGGCAATTACTCGGCGCACGTCGGCTTCATGGTCGACAAGCTGACCGCGATGATGATGGTGGTGGTCACCTTCGTGTCGCTGCTGGTGCACATCTACACCATCGGCTACATGGCCGAGGACGACGGCTACCATCGCTTCTTCAGCTACATTTCGCTGTTCACCTTCAGCATGCTGATGCTGGTGATGAGCAACAACTTCCTGCAGCTGTTCTTCGGCTGGGAAGCGGTGGGCCTGGTGTCGTACCTGCTGATCGGTTTCTGGTTCAAGAAGCCCACGGCGATCTTCGCCAACCTCAAGGCGTTCCTGGTCAACCGCGTCGGCGACTTCGGTTTCCTGCTCGGCATCGCCGGCGTGTTGTTCTGGATCGGCACGCTCGACTACGCCACCGCCTTCGCCAATGCCGGCGTGATGCGCGACCTCACCATCACCGTGTTGCCAGGCCAGGAATGGTCGGTGCCGACCGTGGTCTGCATCTGCCTGTTCATCGGCGCGATGGGCAAGTCCGCGCAGGTGCCGTTGCATGTCTGGCTGCCGGACTCGATGGAAGGCCCGACCCCGATCTCGGCGTTGATCCATGCGGCAACGATGGTCACCGCCGGCATCTTCATGGTGGCGCGCATGTCGCCGCTGTTCGAGATGTCGACGACGGCGCTCAACTTCATCCTGGTCATCGGTGCCACGACGGCGTTCTGGACCGGCCTGATCGGCATGGTCCAGAACGACATCAAGCGCGTGGTCGCGTATTCGACGCTGTCGCAGCTCGGCTACATGACCGTGGCGCTGGGCGTGTCCGCGTACTCCGCGGCGGTGTTCCACCTGATGACCCACGCCTTCTTCAAGGCGCTGCTCTTCCTCGGTGCCGGCAGCGTGATCATCGGCATGCACCACGAGCAGGACATGCGCAAGATGGGCGGCCTGCGCAAGTACATGCCGATCACCCACCTCACCATGTGGGTCGGCACGCTGGCGCTGGTCGGCACGCCGTTCTTCAGCGGCTTCTATTCGAAGGACACCATCATCGAGGCCGTCGCCCACCATGCCGGCGAGCATTCGGGCAGCCTGATCGCGCAGTACGCCAATTTCGCGGTGCTGCTGGGTGCGTTCGTGACCAGCTTCTACAGTTTCCGCCTGCTGTACCTGACGTTCTTCGGCCAAGAGCGCTTCCGCGATGCACACGGACACGACGCGCATGCGCACGATGATCACCACGCCGACGCGCACGACCACCACGGGCATGGCCATGGCGCGCACGAGCCTCACGAGTCGCCGTGGGTGGTGACCTTGCCGCTGATATTGCTGGCGATCCCGTCGATCGCGATCGGTTTCCTCACCGTGGGTCCGATGCTGTTCGGCACCGACATGATGGGCCACGAGAAACAGCTGCCGTTCTTCCTCGGCGCGATCGACCTGCTGAAGGAACGCGACGTGATCGCTGCCGTGGGGGCACAGGTCTGGCACGGCCCGGTCGCTTTCGCGCTGCACGGCTTCCAGGCACCGGCGTTCTACCTGGCGCTGATGGGCTTCCTGCTGGCGACCCTGCTGTACATGGTCAAGCCGGAATGGCGCGCGGGCATCACCCGCACGCTGGCGTGGCCGATCCGGGTACTGGACCGCAAGTACTTCATGGACGACCTGTGGATTGGTGGCTTTGCCGGCGGCGGCGTGAAGCTGGGCAAGCTCTCGCGCCTGTTCGACGGCAAGGTGGTCGATGGCCTCGCGGTCAACGGCAGCGCCAACCTGGTCGGTCTGACCGCAGGCCTGGTTCGCAAACTGCAGTCGGGCTACCTGTACCACTACGCCTTCGCCATGATCCTGGGCCTGGTCGCGCTGCTGGCGCTGGCCAACCACTACTGGCAATGAGCCGGATGAACGACTCGATGGAACCCTGCGCGTGACCCACTGGCCTCTCCTCAGCATCCTGATCTGGCTGCCCATCCTGGGCGGCGTGTGCACCCTGCTTGCGGGCAACGCCCGCCCGGGGCGGCCCGCTGGATCGCGCTCGGCTTCGCGGTCGCCACCTTCCTGTGCAGCATCCCGTTGTTCATGGGCTTCGACCTGGCCAGCCCGGCGATGCAGTACGTCGAGCGGCTGGCGTGGCTGCCGGCCTACGACATCGAGTACCACCTGGGTGCCGATGGCATCTCGCTGGCGCTGATCGGGCTGACCACGCTGACGACCGTGCTGGTGCTGATCGGTGCGTGGGGCTCGATCGACAAGCGCGTGAGCCAGTACTACGCGGCCTTCATGATCCTCGAAGGCCTGATGATCGGCGTGTTCAGCGCGCTCGACGCGATCCTGTTCTACGTGTTCTTCGAAGGCATGCTGATCCCGATGTTCATCATCATCGGCGTGTGGGGCGGACCGCGCCGCGTGTATGCCTCGGTGAAATTCTTCCTGTACACCTTCCTCGGCTCGGTGTTCATGCTGGTCGGGCTGGTCTACCTGTACCTCAAGGGTGGCAGCTGGCAGCTGGCCGACATGGCCGCACTGCCCCTGACCATCGGCGAACAGACCTGGCTGTTCTTCGCCTTCCTCGTCGCGTTCGCGGTCAAGGTGCCGATGTTCCCGGTGCACACCTGGTTGCCGGACGCGCACGTCGAGGCACCGACCGGTGGTTCGGTGATCCTGGCCGCGATCATGCTGAAGATCGGCGGCTACGGCTTCCTGCGCTTCGTGTTGCCGATCGTCCCCGATGCCGGCCATGAATTCGCCTGGCTGGTGATCGCGCTGTCGCTCGTCGCGGTGGTCTACGTCGGCCTGGTCGCGCTGGTGCAGGAGGACATGAAGAAGCTGATCGCGTATTCGTCGGTCTCGCACATGGGCTTCGTGACCCTGGGCACCTTCATCGCGTTTGCATTGGTCCGCGACGGCAATCCCGGCGGCGTCGACGCAGCGCGGCTGGGCCTGCAGGGCGCGATGGTGCAGATGATCAGCCACGGTTTCGTGTCCGGCGCGATGTTCTCCTGCGTCGGCGTGCTGTACGACCGCATGCACAGCCGCATGATCCGCGACTACGGCGGCGTGGCCAACGTGATGCCTTGGTTCGCGATGTTCTGGGTGCTGTTCGCGATGGCCAACTCGGGCCTGCCGGGCACCAGCGGTTTCGTCGGCGAATTCATGGTCATCCTGGCCGCGTTCCAGCACAGCCCGCTGATCGGCTTCGCTGCGGCGGCGACCCTCATCATTGGTGCCGGTTACACGCTGTGGCTGACCAAGCGGGTGATCTGGGGCGACATCGGCAATGCCCACGTGGCCGAACTCGAGGACATCAATGCGCGTGAATGGCTGGTGCTTGGCGTGTTCGCCGCCGGCGTGCTGGTTCTGGGCGTGTGGCCCAAGCCCCTGATCGATCTGATGGAGCCTTCCATCGCGCAACTGGCGGCGCAGCTCGCCGCCACCAAGCTTTGAAGAGGCGATGATGACGATGCAAGCCACCCTCGCCACGCCGGCCGCCACCGAATTACTGCCGCTGATTCCGGAGCTCGTGCTGGTCGGCGCCGCATTCGCGCTGCTGATGCTCGACCTGTTCCTCAACGAAAGGCAGCGCGTGATCACCCACCTGCTGGCGGTCGCCAGCCTGGTGCTGGTCGCGGCGTTGCTGGTCGCTGGTACCGGCGGGCAGGGCACTGTGCTGGGCGGGATGTTCATCCGCGACAACATGGCCGACGTGCTGAAGATCGGCACCTGCGTGGTCTCCGCCATCGCGCTGCTGTACGGCTGGCCGTTCCTGCGCGAGCGCGGTCTGTACAAGGGCGAGATCCCGGTGCTGGTGCTGTTCGCGGTGACAGGCATGATGCTGCTGATCTCCGCCGGCAGCCTGGTGATGGTCTATCTGGGTCTGGAATTGCTGGCGCTGTGTTCGTACGCGCTGGTGGCGATCGACCGCGACAGTCCAGCGGGCTCCGAGGCGGCGATGAAGTATTTCGTGCTGGGCGCGCTGGCCTCCGGGATGCTGCTGTACGGCATGTCGCTGGTGTACGGCGCCAGCGGCAGCATCGACCTGGCGACCATCGCCGCGAATGCGGTCGTCACCGAGCAGAAGACCCTGCTGCTCACTGGCATGGCGTTCATGCTCGCCGGCATCGCCTTCAAGTTCGGCGCCGCGCCGTTCCACATGTGGGTGCCGGACGTCTATGAGGGCGCGCCGACCCCGATTACCTTGTTCATCGGTTCCGCACCGAAGCTGGCGGCGTTCGCGATGGCGATGCGCTTGCTGGAAGTGGGCATGGGTCCGCTCGCCGAAGACTGGCGTCCGTTGCTGGCGATGCTGGCGGCGTTGTCGCTGGTGGTCGGCAACCTGTTCGCGCTGGCGCAGGCCAACCTCAAGCGAATGCTGGCGTATTCGACCGTCTCGCACGTGGGCTTCCTGCTCATGGGCCTGGCGGGTGGCGGCGCGACCGGCTATGCGGCGGCGATGTTCTATGCGCTCAGCTATTCGATCATGGCGACCGCGGCCTTCGGCGCGATCATCCTGCTCTCGCGGCGCGGTTTCGAGGCCGATCGCATCGAGGATTTCAAGGGCTTGAACGCGCGCGATCCGTGGACCGCAGGCCTGGTGCTTTGCGTGATGGCGTCGCTCGCCGGCGTGCCGCCGTTCCTCGGCTTCTGGTCGAAGCTGGTGGTGCTGCGCGCTGCGATGGAAGGCGGCATGTTGTGGCTTGCCATCGTCGGCATCGTCTGCGCGGTGATCGGCGCGTTCTATTACCTGCGCGTGATCAAGGCGATGTATTTCGACGAACCCGTCGGCGAGCCGGTGGTACCGCGCGCCGATCGCACGTTGCGCGTGGTGTTCGGCGTCAACGCGCTTGCGCTGCTTGCGTTCGGATTGTTCTGGAGCCCGATCATGTCGTGGTGCCAGCAGGCCTTCGCCTGACCGCAACTCGGCAATAAAACGCGATACGGGCTTGCAATATCCCGCGCGCATCGCGATAATTCCGCTTCTGCTGCGGGGTGGAGCAGTCTGGCAGCTCGTCGGGCTCATAACCCGAAGGTCGCAGGTTCAAATCCTGCCCCCGCTACCAAGTTCAAGCAGCGATCGCTTCCACGGGATTGTTGCCGGGCTAGGGCCGCGAAATCCGTTGTTCCCGGGTTTCGCAATCCAGCGTCATCGGAAAAGGGCCCATCGGGCCCTTTCTCGTTTCCGGGATTCTGTTTTTTCCGGAATCGCTGTTCCCGCAATTCGATTGGATGCGACGTGACCGACAAGGCTGACGAAATCGCCGCGCTGCTTTCGCCCACTGTGGAATCCCTGGGGCTGCAGTTGCTCGGCATCGAATACCTGCCCGCGGCGGGTGGTTCGGTCGTGCGCCTGTACATCGACATGCCCGCCGGCGACGACTCGCGCCACGTGGGCATTGAGGATTGCGAGGCGGTGAGCCGCGAAGTCTCGGCGCAGCTGGATGTTGCCGATCCGATCAGCGGTAACTACACGCTGGAAGTGTCCTCGCCCGGCATCGACCGCCCGATCTTCGGTGCCGCGCAATTCGCGCGCGTCGTCGGCGAGAGCGCGAAGGTCGTGCTGAAGTTGCCGCAGGAAGGGCGCCGCCGGTTGCAGGGAAAGATCGCGCGGGTCGAGGGTTCGACCGTGGTGTTCGCGCTGGACGCCGGCGAGTTCGTCGTCGATGCGGCCAATATCGACAAGGCCCGGTTGATGCCCGACTGGATCGCGCTGGGCATGGCGCCGGCCGTGGATGAATCCGGGCGCGATGCGCGGCCGGGCAAGCAAAAGAAGAAGCCCGCGGGCAAGAAGTCCGCGGCGAAGACACCAACCAGCGAAACAACCATCAACAGCAGGGCGGCGCGCAAGCCGTCCGATGCGGAGTAAGCGTAAATGAGCAAGGAATTGTTGCTTGTCGTCGATGCGGTGGCTGCCGAGAAGGGCGTGCCCGAGTCGGTGATCCTGGAGGCGATCGAAGCCGCGCTGGCCACGGCGGCGAAGAAGCGCTACGCCGAGCAGGACGTGCTGGTGCGCGTGGCCATCGATTCGAAGGATGGCAGCTACGAGACCTTCCGTCGTTGGGAGGTGGTGGCCGATGACGTGGTGATGGAATCGCCGGATCGCCAGGTGCGCCTGATGGATGCGGTCGACGAGAGCGATGACGCCGAGGTTGGCGACTACATCGAGGAACAGATCGAGAACCCGGACTTCGGCCGCATCGCCGCGCAGGCCGCCAAGCAGGTGATCGTGCAGCGTGTCCGCGAGGCCGAGCGCGCGCAGGTCGTGGATGCGTGGAAGGATCGCGTGGGCGAGCTGGTGACCGGTGTGGTCAAGCGCGTCGAGCGCGGCAATATCTACGTCGACCTGGGCGGCAACGCCGAGGCGATCATCGCCAAGGACAAGGGCATCCCGCGTGACGTGCTGCGCACTGGCGACCGCGTGCGTGGCTACCTGTTCGACGTGCGTTCGGAGCCGCGTGGCCCGCAGCTGTTCATCAGCCGCGCCGCGCCGGAATTCATGATGGAACTGTTCAAGCTGGAAGTGCCGGAAGTCGGCCAGGGCCTGGTCTCGATCATGGCCTGCGCGCGCGATCCGGGCGACCGCGCCAAGATCGCGGTGCTGGCGCACGACAACCGCACCGATCCGATCGGCGCCTGCATCGGCATGCGCGGTTCGCGCGTGCAGGCGGTGACCAACGAGCTCAACGGCGAGCGCGTCGACATCATCCTGTGGAGCGACAACGCCGCGCAATTCGTCATCAACGCGATGGCACCGGCCGAAGTGCAGTCGATCATCGTCGACGAGGACAAGCACTCGATGGACCTCGCGGTCGCCGAGGACAAGCTGGCGCAGGCGATCGGCCGTGGCGGCCAGAACGTGCGCCTCGCCAGCCGCCTGACCGGCTGGCAGCTCAATGTGATGACCGCCGATCAGGTGCAGGCGAAGTCGGAGGCCGAGCAGGCCACGTCGCGCCAGCTGTTCATGGACAAGATGGAAGTCGACGAAGAGATCGCCGGCATCCTGGTCGCCGAGGGCTTCAACTCCGTCGAGGAAATTGCCTACGTGCCGGTCGGCGAACTGCTGGCGGTCGAGGGCTTCGACGAGGACATCGTCGAGGAACTGCGCTCGCGTGCCCGCGATGCGTTGCTCAACGACGCATTGGCGGTCGAGGAGGGCCTGGAGGAACACCAGCCGGCCGAGGACCTGCTGTCGCTCGAAGGCATGGACGAGTCCACCGCTTACGCGTTGGCCGAGCGCGGCATCCGTACCCGTGAAGACCTGGCCGAAGCCGCCACCGACGAAATCGAGGATGTGGAAGGCATGGATGCCGAACGCGCCGCGGCACTCATCATGGAAGCGCGCAAGCACTGGTTCGAATGAGCACCGCAGGGGAGGCCTGGGCCTGCCACGCTTGATTGGCTGGCGGGCTTGGGCCCGTCCTACAATCGCCTGATTCTCCATTGATATCCCGGCCGCATCCGTTGCGGCCAAAGACACCGGAATCCGAATGTCGCAGCAAACCACTATTCGCAAGCTGGCCGAACTGGTGAACACGCCGGTCGAGAAACTGCTGGAGCAGCTGGCCGAGGCCGGCATGAGCTTCAGCGGTCCCGACCAGGTCGTGACCAGCATCGAGAAAGTCAAATTGCTGGGCTTCCTCAAGCGCTCGCACGGCAAGTCCGAAAGCGCTGCCGAGGAAGTCGTCGCGCCCGGCAAGATCGTGCTCAATCGCAGCCGCAAGCAGGAAATCACCGTTGGCGGCAACGCCAAGTCCGGCCGCGGCCCGAGCACGATCGACGTGGTCGTGCGCAAGAAAGTGACCCTCAACAAACCGGGCGCAGCGGGCGATCCCGATGCCGAGATGGCCGAGATCCATCGCAAGCTGGCGGAGTCCCGCCAGCGCAACGAGGCCGAGCAAATCGCGCTTGCCGCGAAGGATCGCCAACGCGCGGAAGAACTCGCCGAGACCAAGCGTGTCGCCGATGCTGCCGCCGAGCGTGCGCGCCTGGCCGCCGCCGAAGCGGCGGTGCAGGACGACGCCGGCAAGCCCAAGCCTGGCCACCACGGCAGTCCCAAGCCTGCGCCCGCGCGCGCGGACGACAAGACCGCCGCCAACAAGGGCAAGACCGCGCATCGCGGCTCGCACGCGATGGTCGCGGGCGTCGAGGACGACGACAACACCGCGCGTTTCGCCGGCCAGTTGCACCTGTCGGCTTCCGACCGTGCGCGCCGCAGCAGCAGCGCCAACAATCGCGGCAAACCGAAGCAGCGCCAGCGTTCGCTGGACCAGTCGCGCACCGGCACCGGGTTCCAGAAGCCGGTCGCCCCGATGGTCCGCGAGATCGCGATCGGCGATGCGATCACCGTCTCCGACCTTGCCCAGAAGCTGGCGCTGAAGGGCGGCGACGTGGTCAAGCAGTTGTTCAAGATGGGCGTGATGGCCACCATCACCCAGACCATCGACCACGACACCGCGGTGCTGGTCACCGAGGAACTCGGCCACAAGGCCGTGCACGCCGACGCCGGCGATGCCGAGAGCGAACTGCTGGCGCATGTCGAGGCGGTGCAGGGCGACCAGACCCAGCGCCCGCCGGTGGTCACCATCATGGGTCACGTCGACCACGGCAAGACCTCGCTGCTGGATTACATCCGCACCACCAAGGTCGCGTCCGGCGAAGCCGGCGGCATCACCCAGCACATCGGCGCGTACCACGTGCAGACGCCGAAGGGCACGATCAGCTTCCTCGACACGCCGGGCCACGCCGCGTTCACCCAGATGCGCCAGCGTGGCGCGAAGCTGACCGACATCGTGATCCTGGTGGTTGCCGCCGATGATGGCGTGATGCCGCAGACGATCGAGGCGATCAAGCACGCCAAGGCGGCCAAGGTGCCGCTGATCATCGCGATCAACAAGATCGACAAGTCCGATGCGGATCCGTCACGGGTCAAGAACGACCTGCTGGCGCACGACGTGGTGGCGGAAGAGTTCGGCGGCGACACTCAGATGGTGGAGCTGTCGGCGAAGACCGGCCTGGGCGTGGACGACCTGCTCGACGCGATTTCGCTGCAGGCCGAAGTGCTCGACCTCAAGGCGGTCTTCGAGGGGCGCGCCAGTGGCGTCGTCATCGAATCCGCGCTGGACAAGGGCCGCGGCCCGGTGGCCACGGTGCTGGTGCAGCAGGGCACGTTGTCGAAGGGCGATTACCTGGTGTGCGGCATCCAGTACGGTCGCGTGCGCGCCCTGTTCGACGAAACCGGTTCGCAGGTGGCGCAGGCCGGCCCGTCGATCCCGGTGCAGGTGCTCGGTCTCTCCGGCGTGCCGGAATCGGGTGACGACTTCGTGGTCGTGGCCGACGAGCGCCTGGCCAAGGACGTCGCCCAGCAGCGCGACGTCAAGCGCCGCGAAACGCGACTGGTCGCCGCCGCGGGCAACCGCATGGAAGACATCATGGCGCAGATGGGCGAGGGCGCGACCCAGCAGACCCTCAACCTGGTGGTCAAGGCCGACGTGCATGGCTCGATGCAGGCCCTGCGCGAGGCCTTGACCGGCCTGTCCAACGAGCAGATCCGGATCAACGTGATCGGCTCCGGCGTGGGCGGCATCACCGAGTCCGACGCCCAGTTGGCGGCCACCTCCAAGGCGACCGTGATCGGCTTCAATGTCCGCGCCGACGCCTCCGCACGTCGCGTCATCGAAGGCAATGGCGTCGACCTGCGCTACTTCTCGATCATCTACGACGTCATCGACCAGGTGAAGCAGGTCGCGTCGAACGTGCTGGGCAAGGAAATCCGCGAAGAGATCATCGGCATCGCCCAGGTCCGCGACGTGTTCCGCAGCTCCAAGTTCGGTGCGGTCGCCGGTTGCATGGTGGTCGAGGGCGTGGTCAAGCGCAGCAAGCCGATCCGCGTCCTGCGCGACAGCGTCGTGGTGTTCGAAGGCGAGCTCGAATCGCTGCGCCGCTTCAAGGAGAACGTGGACGAAGTCCGCGTCAACACCGAGTGCGGCATCGGCGTGAAGGCGTACAACGACGTCAAGCCGGGCGACCAGATCGAATGCTTCGAGCGCATCGAGGTGCAGCGCACGCTGTAAGGCGTGCCCGCAACCGCCATGGCGCAGAAATCATTCCACCGCACCGACCGGGTCTCGGCGCAATTGCGCCGGGAACTGGGTACTTTGGTGCATGCGGCCGTGCGCGAGCATGGCCTGTGCTCGACCAGCGTCTCCGACGTCGAGGTCACCCGCGACATGGCGCATGCCAAGGTCTTCGTCACCGTGCTGCTGGCCGACAAGGCCGAAGAGACGCTCAAGGCGCTGAAGCAACTGGCACCGGAAATCCGCTACCAGCTGGCGCGCGCGATGAAGCTGCGCCACGTGCCGGAACTGCATTTCCACTACGACGAATCGGTGGATCGCGGCGAGCGCATCGACACCCTGCTGCGCGACGTCCGCGCCAGTGACGACGCCGGCTGACCCGGCGCCGCCGCGCCGCCCGCGCACGGTCTTCCGCGGGCTGGATGGCATCCTGCTGCTCGACAAGCCGCAGGGCCTGTCGTCCAACCAGGCCTTGCAGCGCGTGCGTCACCTGTTCCGCGCCGAAAAGGGCGGCCACACCGGCAGCCTGGATCCGCTGGCGACCGGCCTGCTGCCGGTCTGCTTCGGCGAGGCCACCAAGATCGCCGGCGGCCTGCTGGGTGCGCGCAAGGCCTACGAGACCGTGGCCCGCCTCGGCATCACCACCGACACCGACGACGCCGAGGGCCAGCCGCTGCGCGAGCGCCCGGTGCCGGCGCTGTCCATCGACCAGATCGATGCCGCGCTCCGGCAGCTGACCGGACGCATCCGCCAGCGCCCGCCGATCTATTCGGCGCTGAAGCGCGGCGGCGAACCGCTGTATGCCAAGGCCCGGCGTGGCGAATCGATCGAGATCGACGAACGCGACATCGAGGTCCACGCCTTCGACCTGCTGAATGCGGCCGATCTGCTCGACGGCCAGCTCGAGAACGGGGCATCGCCGACGCTGCGCCTGCACATCGAATGCGGCTCCGGTACCTACGTACGTAGCCTGGTGCGCGACCTCGGCGAATTGCTGGGCTGCGGCGGGCATGTGGCCGAATTGCGCCGGCTGTGGGTGGATCCGTTCCGCGAACCGCGGATGTGGACGCTGCCGGCACTTGAAGACCTGCGCGAACAGGCCGGCGAGCGCGTGCTGGAGGCCTGCCTGTTGCCGGTCGAGGCCGGGATGACCTCGTGGCCTTCCGTGCGGGTCAATGAGGTCCAGGCGCAGCGGCTCGGCCTTGGCCAGGGCCTGCGCGGGCCGTACCGGCCGACCGGACAGGTCGTGATACTCGACGAACACGGCCGTGGTCTGGGCTTGGGCGAGGTCGACGGCGAGGGCGGTCTGCGGCCGACGCGCCTGTTCCGCTGGGCGGCGGCCACCGGCAAGCCCGCCGCCGCCGCGACTGGGTGAGGCGCTCCGCCGCGCGTTGCCCGTCCCGCTCCATGCGGGCTATAATCCCGCTGCTCCCCGGAGCGGTTTCACGTTCCAACCCACCATTCACGATTCCATCCACGGCGAGCCGTGCAGTGCGGCGTCCTTACCGGACCCCCGTTCCTGCCGGCCACGCGACGACGAGGCAAGCATGTCCATCGATTCCCAGAAAGTCATCACCGAACACAAGCGCGGCGACAACGACACCGGCTCCCCCGAAGTGCAGGTCGCCCTGCTGACCGCCCGCATCGAACACCTGACCAACCATTTCAAGACCCACAAGCAGGATCACCACAGCCGTCGTGGCCTGCTGATGATGGTCAACCGCCGCCGCAGCCTGCTCGATTACCTGCACCGCAAGGATGGCGAGCGGTACAAGGCGCTGATCGGAAAGCTCGGCCTGCGTCGCTGATCGAATACCCCGCCGCGGCGCAGAAATGCGCCGCGGTTTCGTTTTTGCGGTACCGGACACATTCCATCGCGGCCATGCCGCATTCCCGCATCGCCCCGCGATGCAGCGCACGGAGCGGGGCTCCGCGGCGTCGACGACCCAAGACATTCAAGGATTCCCTCGTGGCGAAGATCAGCAAGTCCTTCCAGTACGGCAACCAGACCGTCACCCTCGAAACCGGCGAGATCGCCCGCCAGGCCGGCGGTGCCGTGATGGTCTCGTGCGACGGCACCGTCGTGTTGTGCACCGCGGTGGCGGCCAAGACCCAGCGCGAAGGGCAGGACTTCTTCCCGCTGACCGTGGATTACCAGGAGAAGTTCTACGCCGGTGGCCGCATCCCGGGCGGCTTCTTCAAGCGCGAAGGTCGCGCCACCGAGAAGGAAACGCTGACCAGCCGCCTGATCGATCGCCCGATCCGCCCGCTGTTTCCGGATGGTTTCCGCAATGAAGTGCAGGTGATTGCGACCGTGATGTCGCTGAACCCGGAAGTCGACGGCGACGTGCTCGCCCTGATCGGCTGCTCGGCGGCGGTCGCCTTGACCGGCGCCCCGTTCGATGGCCCGATCGGCGCCGCCAAGGTCGGCTACAAGGACGGCCAGTACCTGCTCAACCCCAGCGTCAGCGCACTCAAGGAATCGAAGCTCGAGCTGGTCGTCGCCGGTACCAAGGACGCGGTGCTGATGGTCGAATCCGAAGCCGCCGAGCTGTCGGAAGAGGTGATGCTCGGTGCGGTCGTGTTCGGCCACCAGCAGATGCAGGTGGCGATCGACACCATCAACGCGCTGGTCGCCGAGGCCAGCAAGCCGAAGTGGACCTGGGCCGCGCCTGCCGCAAGCGCGGGTCTGGTCGACGCGCTGAAGGCTGCCATCGGCGATCGCCTCACCCAGGCTTTTGCGGTGCGCGACAAGCTGGAGCGCAAGGACGCCATTTCCGCCCTGAAGAAGGACGTGATGACCGCGCTGGCCGAGCAGTCGGAAGCCAATGGCTGGAAGGCCGCCGAGTTGTCCAAGGAATTCGGCGAACTCGAGTACCAGACCATGCGCGACGCGGTGCTGGCCACCAAGGTCCGCATCGACGGTCGCGCCCTGGACACCGTCCGCCCGATCGCCTCCAAGGTCGGCATCCTGCCGCGCGTGCACGGCTCCTCGCTGTTCACCCGCGGCGAGACCCAGGCGATCGTTGCGGTCACCCTCGGTACCGCGCGCGACGGCCAGATCATCGATGCCGTCGGCGGCGAGTACAAGGAACACTTCCTGTTCCATTACAACTTCCCCCCTACTCGGTAGGCGAAGCCGGCCGCATGATGGGCCCGAAGCGCCGCGAGATCGGCCACGGCCGCCTCGCCAAGCGCGGCGTGCTGGCGGTCATGCCGACCATGGAAGCGTTCCCGTACACCATCCGCGTGGTCTCCGAGATCACCGAGTCGAACGGTTCGTCCTCGATGGCTTCGGTCTGCGGTTCCTCGCTGGCGCTGATGGACGCGGGCGTGCCGGTCAAGGCACCGGTCGCCGGCATCGCGATGGGCCTGGTCAAGGAAGGCAACGACTTCGTCGTGCTGTCCGACATCCTCGGCGACGAGGATCACCTGGGCGACATGGACTTCAAGGTCGCGGGTACCAGCAACGGCATTTCCGCGCTGCAGATGGACATCAAGATCCAGGGCATCACCGAGGAAATCATGAAGGTCGCGCTGGCCCAGGCCAAGGCCGGTCGCCTGCACATCCTCGGCGAGATGGCCAATGCGCTGACCGCGCCGCGCGCCGAGTTGTCCGACTTCGCGCCGCGCCTGATCACCATCAAGATCCACCCCGACAAGATCCGCGAAGTGATCGGCAAGGGCGGCTCGGTGATCCAGGCGATCACCAAGGAAACCGGCGCGCAGATCGACATCAAGGACGACGGCACCATCACGATCGCCTCGGTCGATGCCGCCGCAGGCAAGGCCGCCAAGGATCGCATCGAGCAGATCACCTCCGACGTCGAGCCGGGCCGCATCTACGAGGGCAAGGTCGCCAAGCTGATGGACTTCGGTGCGTTCGTGACCATCGCCCCGGGCAAGGACGGCCTGGTGCACGTGTCGCAGATCTCCAACGACCGCGTCGAGAAGGTCGGCGACGTGCTGAAGGAAGGCGACGTGGTCAAGGTCAAGGTGCTGGAAGTCGACAAGCAGGGCCGCATCCGCCTGTCGATGAAGGCCGTGGCCGAAGGCGAAGGCGTCGCGGCCGAGTAAGCCGCCGCGTCATTGCGCCAACTGAAAAGCGGGCTTCGGCCCGCTTTTCGTTTGTGGTGTCGGAATCGATTGACGAATCACGTTCGGCCCAATATGTTGTGGTGGTCGGTTCCGGCAGCCACAAGCTGCAGGATGAAAAGGGAAGCCGGTGCGGCGCGCAAGCGCCCATCCCGGCACTGCCCCGCAGCGGTAAGTGGTGACGCGGTCGCATCAAGCACTGGGGCGGTGGCCCTGGGAAGCAGCGATCGCGGTGGCGGGGACTCGTGTCCCGGCCGTAGCCACGAGTCCGAAGACCTGCCGACAGCCGCGCGAAGCACGCCGCGCGGTGCCGGCCGACGAATCTCCGGGGGGAGATGGCTGGTGCAGCATGGCCGGCCCGCATGTTCTGCATGCATGTCGCAGGCCGTGCGACACCGATGCCAGACCCTGCGTTTCCGATGCCATCCGCGCCTGCGAGGGACAGGCAAGGACCGTGCATCACGCATGGAGTCACCCGATGTCCGCGAACCAAGCCAGCATGGCCGATGCCGCCGTGGCCGAAGCGCCCGCGCCCGCAACACCGATGTTCGACCTGACTCCGCCGCCGACCGCGACCACGATGCGCGTGACCAAGCGCAACGGCAGTAGCGAAGCGGTCGACCTCAACAAGATCGTGCGCGCGGTGACCCGTGCCGCGGAGGGCCTGCACGCGGTCGAACCGATGCGGGTCGCCACCCGCACGATCTCCGGCCTGTACGACGGCGCGACCACCGCCGAACTCGACGAACTGTCGATCCGCACCGCCGCGCTGCTGACCGGCGAGGAACCGGAGTACGGCCGGCTCGCCGCTCGCCTGCTCGCCAGCGTGATCGCCAAGGAAGTGGCCGGGCAGGAGATCCACGCGTTCTCGCAGTCGGTGCAGCGCGGGCACGAGGTCGGTCTGGCCAACGATCGCCTGCTCGGTTTCGTGCAGGCCAACGCGCGCAAGCTCAACGACGCGCTGGATGTCACCCTGGATCGGCACTTCGACTACTTCGGCCTGCGCACGCTGTACGACCGCTACCTGCTGCGGCACCCACGCACGCGCAAGGTCATCGAGACCCCGCAGCAGTTCTTCCTGCGCATCGGCTGCGCCCTGAGCGAAGACGTGCCCGGCGCGCTGGCGTTGTACCGGCGCATGGCCGAGCTCGATTACCTGCCGAGCTCGCCGACCCTGTTCAACAGCGGCACCACGCATGAGCAGTTGTCGTCCTGCTTCCTGCTGGATTCGCCGCAGGACTCGCTGGAATCGATCTATGCGAAATACGGCGATATCGCCCAGCTCAGCAAGTTCAGTGGCGGTATCGGCGTGAGCTACACGCGCGTGCGTTCGCGCGGCTCATTGATCAAGTCCACCAACGGCCACAGCAACGGCATCGTGCCGTGGTTGAAGACGCTGGATTCGTCCGTCGCTGCGGTCAACCAGGGCGGCAAGCGCAAGGGCGCGGCCTGCGTCTACCTGGAGCCCTGGCATGGCGATGTCGAGGAATTCCTGGAGCTGCGCGAGAACACCGGCGACGAGGCGCGTCGCACGCACAACCTCAACCTGGCCAACTGGATTCCTGATCTTTTCATGCGCCGCGTCGAGGCCGACGCCGACTGGTCGCTGTTCGACCCGCGCGTCGTTCCCGAATTCACCGACCTGTTCGGCGAGGCGTTCGAGCGCGCCTACGAGCAGGCCGAGGCGCAGGGCAAGGCGCTGAAGACCATCAAGGCGCGCGACCTCTACGCGCGGATGATGCGCACGCTGGCGCAGACCGGCAACGGCTGGATGACCTTCAAGGACAAATGCAACCGGGCCAGCAACCAGACGCTGCGGCCGGGCAACGTCATCCACCTGTCGAACCTGTGTACCGAGATCCTCGAAGTCACTTCGGCCGAGGAAACCGCGGTGTGCAACCTCGGCTCGATCAACCTGGCGCGGCATTTCGACAACGATCCTGATAACGGAAGCGGATGCTTCGATTTCGACAAGCTCGCCGAGACCGTGCGGCTCGCCGTGCGCCAGCTCGATCGCGTCATCGACCTGAATTTCTATCCGATCGAATCCGCGCGTCGCGGCAACCTGCGCTGGCGACCGGTCGGACTGGGCTGCATGGGTCTGCAGGACGTGTTCTTCAAACTGCGCCTGCCATTCGATGGCGACGAAGCCCGCGCATTGTCCGCGCGCATCGCCGAGACCATCTACTTCCACGCGCTGGAAACCTCCTGCGAACTCGCCGAGGAACGTGGCCAGCATCCATCGTTCGCGGATACCCGCGCGGCACGTGGCGAATTGCAGTTCGATGCATGGAACATCGTGCCTGCGAACAACGAGCGCTGGAATGCGTTGCGCGAGCAGATCAAGCTGCATGGCCTGCGCAATTCGCTGCTGGTGGCGATCGCGCCGACCGCGACGATTGCGTCCATTGCCGGCTGCTACGAATGCGTGGAGCCGCAGGTGTCCAATCTGTTCAAGCGCGAGACGCTGTCCGGCGATTTTCTGCAGGTGAATCGCTATCTGGTCGAGGAACTGAAGAAGCTCGGTCTGTGGACATCGGAGGTGCGCGATGCGATCAAGCAGGCCGAAGGCTCGGTGCAGGGCGTGGCGCAGATCCCGGAGACGTTGCGCCATGTCTACCGCACCGCGTGGGAGATCCCGATGCGCGCACTCATCGACATGGCGGCCGGGCGAGGTGCCTTCATCGATCAGTCCGCGTCGCTCAACCTGTTCATGGAAAGCCCGAACATCGGCGCGATGTCATCGATGTACATGTACGCGTGGAAGCAGGGCATCAAGACCACGTACTACCTCCGCTCGCGGCCGGCGACGAAGATCGCCAAGACCACCGTTGGGAGTGCTGCGGCAAACGTGCCGAAGCCGGACTACATGCCGGTCGAAGCGATCGCGTGTTCACTGGAGAACCCGGAAGCCTGCGAGGCCTGCCAGTGAGTGCGCATACCCGCCAACTACTGCTCGATCCCGGCTTCGAACTCACCCTGCGGCCGATGCGCTACCCGCAGTTCTACGAGATGTACCGCGATGCCATCCGCAACACCTGGACGGTGGAAGAGGTGGATTTCTCGCTGGACACCAACGATCTGAAAACCAAGTTCGGGCCGGCCGAGCGGCACCTGATCGAACGTCTGATCGCATTCTTCGCCACCGGTGACTCGATCGTCTCCAACAACCTGGTGTTGAATCTCTACCAGCACATCAATGCGCCGGAAGCGCGGATGTACCTGTCGCGACAGCTGTACGAGGAAGCGCTGCACGTGCAGTTCTACCTCACCTTGCTGGATACCTACCTGCCGGATCCGAACGAGCGCGCCAAGGCCTTCGCGGCGGTGGAGAACATTCCGTCGATCAAGCGCAAGGCCGAGTTCTGCTTCAAGTGGATCGACTCGCTGCAGGGCGTGCAGAAGATCGAGACGCGTGCGCAGCGCCGCCAGTTCCTGCTCAACATGGTCTGCTTCGCGGGTTGCATCGAGGGGCTGTTCTTCTTCGGCGCGTTCGCCTACGTGTACTACCTGCGTTCGCGCGGACTACTGCACGGCCTGGCCAGCGGCACCAACTGGGTGTTCCGTGACGAGAGCGCGCACATGGCCTTCGCCTTCGAGGTGATCCGCACTGCCCGCGAGGAAGAGCCCGACCTGTTCGACGACGACCTCAAAGCGCAGGTGGTGCAGATGATGTCGGAAGCGGTCGACTGCGAAGTCGCGTTCGCCGAAGACACCCTCAGCGGCGGCGTGGCCGGCTTGTCGATCCGCGACATGCGCCAGTACCTGGAATATTGCGCCGACCAGCGCATGGTCCAGCTGGGAATCCCCCGGCACTTCGGCGCGCGCAATCCGTTCCCGTTCATGGATCTGCAGGACGTGCAGGAGCTGACCAACTTCTTCGAGCGCCGGGTGTCGGCCTACCAAGTCGGCGTGCAGGGCGAAGTCGGCTTCGACCACGCGTTTTGAGTTGAAGTCGCTACCACGAAGCTGCGGCATCCGCATCGGGATGCCGCAGCATCCACGCCGCCAGCGCCTGCCGATGTGCGATCACTTCTTCGGCATACAGGTCGTGCACGCAGACCGCGCAGCCGCTGTCGCAGCAGTCCGACGGCAGGGGGCGTTCGGGTGCTTGCGGGCGCGGGTCGGGATCGGCGCTGGTGAGCGGACTGGTCATGCGATGCGGGTGGTGGCGTCGCGATGATTATCCATGCACGTTGAAGTGGGTGCTTGCGGCATCGGCGACGAACCGCTCCAATGCGGCATGACTGATTCCACCGTGCCCGCCATCTCGCGTCGCAATCTGTTGGCCGGCGGCATCGGACTGGCGTCATTGGCCATCGTGCCGGCAGATGGGCTGGCGGCACAGCGTTGGGATGCCGACGCAGACTGGGTTCCCGGCGATGACTTCCTCAAGGATCTGCCACGACAGATGCAAGCGCTGGGTGTGCCCGGCGTGGGCGTCGCAGTGGTGGAGGCGGGCAGACTGGCGTGGTCGCGTGGGTTCGGCGTGACCCATGCGGAACGCGGCACACCGGTCGAAGGCAACACCTTGTGGGAAGCGGCATCCCTCAGCAAGCCGGTGTTCGCCTACACGGTGTTGCAACTGGTCGATCGCGGCGAGCTGGCGCTGGATGCGCCGCTGGTGAAATACGCAAGGCCCGCCTACCTCGGTGAGTCACCGTGGATCGAACGCATCACCGTGCGCGACGTACTTCGGCACACCACCGGCTTGCCGAACTGGCGCAAGGATCCGGCCAACGAACCACTGGTGCCCGCGGTGGCGCCGGGCACGCGCATCGACTATTCGGGCGAGGCCTTCGTCTGGCTGCAACTGGCGGTGGAGGCGGTGACCGGCGAAAGCCTCGACCAGGCGATGCGCAGGCTGCTGTTCGAGCTCGCCGGCATGCATGACAGCAGCTATGGTTGGGATGCCGCGCTGGCGGCGCGCTCCACGTACGGCCATCGCGCACCGGATGACACGCAGCCGGGCATGCCGGCGCAGGGATTGCGCGAGGCCTGGGACGCGGCACAGCCGGTGGCCGATGCATGGCGCAAGCCCTTGTCGACGTGGCGCTACGCCGATGCCGAACGCGCCTTGCCGCTGGCCCGCGCGAATGCGAAGCCTGGCGTGGTGAACTGGCCCAGCGACATCCTCGCGAATTCGGCGGCCAGCCTGCGCTGCACGGTGCAGGATTACGCGCGCTTGATGACGCTGGTCGTGCATGCAACGCCAGCCGCGTGGGAGCTGAAACCCGCAACGCGCAACGCGATGTTGGCTCCGCAGATCGCATTGCCCGGCCGATGGACGGAGAAAGGCCTCGGCTGGAACATCGAGGCCACCCGGATCGGCCCGGTGCTGTACCACTCCGGCAGCAACGCCGGCATCTTCAAGACCTTCGCGCTGGGCGATGCCGCGCGCCAGCGCGCGATCGTCATCATGACCAACGCGGCCAACGGCAACGTGCTGTACCGGCGCATCGTGCGTGCGGCAGCCGGGCTGGACTTGCTCGCATTCGACCTGTGACATAGTGGCGCGCCGCGCGCGTCCGTGCGCACCACAACGCCCGCATGCGCCACGACCACATCCTGACCCTGTCCTGCCCGGATCGCACCGGCATCGTCCATCGCGTCTCCGGCTGCCTGTTCGACGCCGGCTGCAACATCCTCGACGCCCAGCAATTCGGCGATGGCGAAACCGGTCGCTTCTTCCTGCGCGTGCATTTCGATGCGCCCGCGGCGAACGCGGTGGAGGCGTTCCGCATCCGCTTCGCGACGCTGGCCGACGACTTCGGCATGGACTGGCAATTGCACGATGCGCGCCGCCGCGCGCGTTTGCTGATGCTGGTCAGCAAGCAGGGTCATTGCCTCAACGATCTCTTGTTCCGCACCCATAGCCGGCAGCTGCGCGCGGACATCGTCGCGGTGGCATCCAACCACGGGGACTTCGCCGCGCTCGCGTCGTCCTATGGCGTGCCGTTCCATCATCTGCCGGTGGATGCCGGCAATCGCGAGGCGCAGGAGCAGGCGATCATCGACCTGGCGCAGCGCGAACAGGTCGATCTGGTCGTCCTGGCGCGCTACATGCAGATCCTCTCGCCGCGCCTGTGCGAAGCATTGGCGGGCCGTGCGATCAACATCCACCACAGCTTCCTGCCCAGCTTCAAGGGCGCGCAGCCCTACCACCAGGCGCATGCGCGCGGGGTCAAGCTGATCGGCGCGACCGCGCACTACGTGACGCCGGATCTCGACGAAGGCCCGATCATCGAGCAGGACGTCGCGCGGGTGGATCACGCGATGACCCCACGCGATCTCGTCCGCGTGGGCAGCGACATCGAATCGCAGGTGCTCGCGCGCGCCGTGCGCCACCACATCGAGCATCGCATCCTGCCGAACGGACATCGCACCGTGGTGTTCCGCTGAAGCTGCGGCCGCACCCACGGGTACCATTCTCTGCATGAGTACATATCTCCCCGACTGGTTGCGCCCGTGGTTCGCCGAAGTGGCGATCGTCCTGCAGGTACTGGCGATCCTGCTGCTGGCATGGACTGTTCGCTGGGTGCTGCGTCGCCTGATCGCGCGGCTCGCAAAGCGCTACGACCTGCCGCTGGAAGTCAGCATGGGCGTGCGCCGGGTCAGCGGCTTTCTGCTCGGGTTTGCGGCATTGCTGGCGATCCTGCACGTGGTCGGCGTGTCCGCGGGCGTGTTGTGGGGCGCGTTCACCGGCTTCGCCACGGTGGCGGCAGTGGCGTTCTTCGCCGCGTGGAGCGTGCTGACCAACGTGTTCTGCGCCTTCCTGATCATGACCAGCCGGCCATTCCGCTTGCACGACCACGTGGAATTGCTGGAGAGCGGCGAGCGTCCGGGCCTGCGCGGACAGGTGATGGACATCACCCTGGTCTACGTCACCCTGCGCGAGATCCACGCGCACGGCGGCCACAGCCTGCTGCGCGTGCCCAACAGCATGTTCTTCCAGCGCGCCGTGCGTCGTTGGGAACCGGGCGCACCGGATGTCGCCCTGCAGGCCGCGGAACCGATGAACAGCCGCGACCAGCGCCGCGTCGCGGTGCTGGGTGGCGGTGCGTCTGCGAACGCCGTCGATCCTGACTGACGTGCGGCGAGCCGCATCAGCCAGGTGATCCAGTTAGCGCGAGCTAGCCATGCCTTCCCGATCGATGCACAATCGCATCACTCCTGATTCAAGGACGACGCAATGCGTACCACCGTCACGATCGACGACAACGATTACGAAGCCGCCCTGGCCGTAGCAGAACCCGACATGGACAAGGCCGACCTGTTCCGCGAAGCCATCCGCACCTTCATCCGCGTGCGTGCCGCGCAGCGACTCGCCGCACTCGGCGCTGCCGTACCGGACATGCCCGACGTGCCGCGCCGTGGCGGCCTGCGGGTCAACGAAGACGCGCCCGGGGAATGAATGTCCTGGTCGATACCTCGGTCTGGGTCGACCACTTCCGCAACGGTCAGCCCGCGTTGGCGCAACTGCTCGCGCTGGATGTCGTGCTGATCCATCCGTGGGTATTGGCCGAACTGGCCTGCGGCACGCCCCCCGCGCCGCGCCGCCGGACGCTGGACGACATCGCGCGGCTGCGTCCGGCGGTGCAGGCCAGCCAGGCCGAACTGCTCGACTTCATCGAGCGCGAAAAACTGCATGGCCTGGGCTGCGGCATGGTCGATGTGGCCTTGCTGGCCAGCACATTGCTTACCCCGCGCACGCGACTGTGGACGCTGGACAAGCGCCTGGCCGTACTTGCCGATCGCTACGGCGTGGCCCACCTCCCTGTCATCGCCTGAGCGCGGCGGACGTCATCGCTCAGCCGCGCTTCAATCCCTTCAACGCATCTGCCATCGCGCTGTTGAACGGCGCGGCCTGCGTTTTCTGCTGCGGTGCACGCGGTTGCGTGTTTGCGCGACCGCGATCATCGCCACGCGATGCGTCGCGTCGTGCGTCGCGCTCGCCACCCGGTGCGCGCGAGGTCGACTGGCCCGGCTCATCGCCCATGCGCCGGGTCAGGGCGATGCGCTTGCGGGCCACATCGACTTCCAGCACCTTGACCTTGACGATGTCGCCGGCTTTCACCACTTCGCGCGGATCCTTCACGAACGTGTCGGACAGCGCGGAGATGTGGACCAGGCCGTCCTGGTGCACGCCGATGTCGACGAAGGCGCCGAACGCGGCGACGTTGCTGACCACGCCTTCCAGCACCATGCCCGGCCGGAGGTCCTTGATGTCCTCGATGCCTTCGGCGAAGGTCGCGGCCTTGAACTCCGGGCGCGGGTCGCGGCCGGGTTTTTCCAGCTCTTTCAGGATGTCGCGCACGGTCGGCAGGCCGAAGGTGTCGTCGGTGAATTGTTCGGCCTTGAGCGAACGCAGGAACGCGATGTCGCCGATGACCTGTTTCACCTGTTTGCCGCCGCCCGCGGCGAGGATGCGTTCGACCACCGGATAGGCTTCCGGATGCACCGACGATGCATCCAGCGGCTGGCTGCCGTCGACGATGCGCAGGAAGCCGGCGCACTGCTCGAAGGTCTTGTCGCCCAAGCGCGGCACCTTCAGCAGCGCCTTGCGCGAGGCGAACGCGCCATGTTCATCGCGATACACCACGATGTTCTCGGCGACGCTGGCGGACAGGCCGGAGACGCGCGCCAGCAATGCGCCGGATGCGGTATTCACGTCCACGCCGACCGCGTTCACGCAATCCTCCACGCGCGCATCCAGTGCACGCGCGAGACGGTACTGGTCGACGTCGTGCTGGTACTGGCCGACGCCGATCGCCTTCGGTTCGATCTTGACGAGTTCCGCCAGCGGATCCTGCAAGCGACGCGCGATCGACACCGCGCCGCGGATCGACACATCGAGGCCTGGAAATTCCTTCGCCGCCAATTCCGATGCGGAATACACGGACGCACCGGCCTCGCTGACCACGATCTTCTGCGTCTTCAATTCGGGCACCAGTTTGAGCAGGTCGCCGGCCAGCTTGTCGGTCTCGCGCGATGCGGTGCCGTTGCCGATGGCGATGAGTTGCACGCCATGCGCGATGCACAGCTTCTTCAGCGATGCGAGCGACTGGTCCCATTGCTTGCGCGGTTCGTGCGGATAAATCGTGTCGGTGGCGACCAGCTTGCCGGTGGCATCGACGACGGCCACTTTCACGCCAGTGCGCAGGCCGGGATCGAGGCCGAGTACGGCTTTCGGGCCGGCCGGTGCAGCCAGCATCAGATCCTGCAGGTTGTCGCCGAACACATTGATCGCCTCGGCCTCGGCTTTCTCGCGCGCCTGGTTGAACAGGTCCAGCAGCAAGTGCATGTGAATGCGTGCGCGCCAGGCCAGGCGGCAGGCGTTGCGCAGCCAGGCATCGGCGGCGCGGCCGCGTTCGGCGATGCCGGCATGCAAGGCGATGCGGCCCTCGGCGTAGAGGTTGCCGGCTTCGGCATCCGCGCCCGGATCGAGGTCGAGTTGCAGGAATTCCTCGCGGCGGCCGCGGAACAGCGCCAGCAATCGATGCGATGGAATCTTCGCCAGCGATTCCGTGTGGTCGAAGTAATCGCGGAATTTCTCGCCCGCAATCTCCTTGCCCTCGACCACCTTGGCGCGGATCAGGCCGTTGCCTTCCAGCCAGCCACGCAGTTCACCGAGCAAGGCCGCGTCCTCGGACCAGCGTTCGATCAGGATCGCGCGCGCGCCTTCCAGCGCGGCCTTGGCGTCGGCCACGCCCTTGTCGGCGTCGACGAAGGATGCGGCGAATTCTTCAGGAACCTGCGACGGATCCGTGAGCAATCCATCGGCAAGCGGCTCCAGCCCGGCCTCGCGGGCGATCTGCGCGCGCGTGCGGCGCTTCTGCTTGTAAGGCAGGTACAGGTCTTCAAGTCGCGACTTGCTGTCGGCGGCGTCGATCTCTGCGCGCAATTCGTCGGTCAGCTTGCCTTGCTCGCTGATGCTCGAGAGGATCGCGGCGCGCCGGTCTTCCATTTCGCGTAGATAGGACAAGCGCGCTTCGAGGTTGCGCAGCTGGGTGTCGTCCAGCCCGCCGGTGACTTCCTTGCGGTAGCGCGCGATGAACGGCACGGTCGCGCCTTCGTCGAGCAGGGCCACGGCGGCATGCACCTGCGCGTCCTGTGCGCCGATCTCGATGGCGATGGTCTGGGCGATCTTGCGCGCGAGCGCTGGGGACTGCTGAGTCATTCGGTGGTGGCTGCTTGCGGGAACGGAAGCCGCAATTGTCGCCGTCGCGTGCGGCCTGCGTAAGCTTGACAGGCGTGTGCGGACCGGTTGCCGTCACTCCGCAACGCGCGGTCGTCGCATCATCACGTGCAATCCCAGTGCGACACCCAGCACCGCCATGCCGGCGATGTAGAGCATCGGCGCGGCGGGATCGTCCTTGATCGCGATGCTCAGCGCGATGGGCGTCAGGCCACCGGCGATCGCGTACGCCACGTTGTAGGAAAACGACAGCCCGGAAAACCCCACCTGCGCGGGGAAACCGCTCACCGCGATCGCCGGCACCAGCGCGGTCACGCCCACGCCGAAACCGGCGACCACATACAGCGCCGGCGAATACGCGCCCGCCAACGCGCCGGAATAGAACGTCCAGAACGCGAGGCCGAGCAGCACGCTCCACAGCACCAGCACGCGGCCGGCGCCGAAGCGGTCGGCCATCCAGCCGGCGACGAGATTGGCGATGACGGTCGCGCAGATCGCCAGTGTGTTGCCGGCCAGTGCATCGGCACGGCTGACGCCGAGGCCCTGCAGCAGGGTCGGCATCATCAGCAGCGTGACGACCACGGCCGCAGTGAGCAGCCACGTCAGCAACATCGCGAGTACCACCGCGCCGGTGTGGTCGCGCACGACGGTCTTCAACGGCAGTTCGGCCGCCAGCGACTTGCGCTCGCGCATCTCGGCGAAGACCGGAGTCTCGTGCAGCTTGCGGCGCAGGAACATCGCCAACAGACCGAACACGCCGCCGGCGATGAACGGAATGCGCCAGGCCCATGCCAGCACTTCCGCTTCCTCGAACGATGCGTGGATCGCGCGCGCCACCAGCGAGCCCAGCAGGATGCCGCTGCAGAGTCCGGCCGATAGCGCACCGCAAGCCAGTGCGCGATGCCGCGCCGACACGTGTTCGCTGACGAAGACCCACGCCCCCGGTGCCTCGCCGCCGATCGCCGCGCCCTGCATGATCCGCAGCAACAGCAGCAGGATCGGCGCGAGCACGCCGACCGTGGCATACGTCGGCAGCAAGCCCATCAGCAGGGTCGGGATCGCCATCATCAGGATGCTCAGCATGAACATCCGCTTGCGCCCGGACAGGTCGCCAAAGTGCGCCATCACGATGCCGCCCAGCGGCCGCGCCAGGTATCCCGCTGCAAAGATGCCGAAGGTCTGCACCAGCTTCAGCCACTCGGGCATGTCGGGCGGGAAGAACAGCACGCCCATCGTGGTCGCGAAGAACACGAAGATCACGAAGTCGTAGAACTCCAATGCACCGCCGAGTGCGGCGAGCGTGAGTGTCCGGGCTTGCTGGCAGGTGAGTCCGGGTGGGGCGATGGCGTCTGTCATCGCGCTAGCGTATGCGATGGATGGCGATGCGCGAAGTCGCCGCCGATGCCTGGCTCAGCCCAGCCAGTCACGCAGTTGCTTGCGTACCTTCGTGCTGGCCAGCAGCCCGATGTGACCTGTGCGATGGACCAATAATCGATACTCATCGGGAATGCCAAGCCCGAGGGCTGGATCCTCGTGATCGCCGAAGGCACTGGCGACCGGGACCAAGCCGTCCCCATGCGAACCGTGTGCAGTCCCGTCGCTGCGCGGCGGCTGGGTCGAGGCCGCAACTGCATACGCACGCACGTGCGCAGGCAGCGGTGGATGGCGCACGAGCAGGCTGCCGTGGCGCAGGTCCTGGATGCCGGCACTGCGCAGGCCGCCCAAGGCCGTGAACGGCGCGCTGTGTGCGCTGATCCCGAGGACGGTTTGCAGCAGGTCGCCGGCACGTTCCAATGGCGCACCGAGGTGCGGCGTGCCCAGCGACACCAGCGTGTCGAGCGTGCGCAGCCAGCGGCTGTCATCGGCCTGCGCGGCCGCGATGGCCGCGCGCGACACCAGCCCACCCATGCTGTGCGCGAGTATCGCGATGCGCTCTACCAGCACCGGCCACGCATCGACCAGTTGCTGCAGCAGGGCCGAGAAGATGCGGCCGTTGTCGGCGATCGACAGGCCGCTGTTGTAGTACAGGTGGATCACCTGGAACCCGAGTTCGTCGGCGAGTGTGTCGCCGTGGTGATGCTGGCCCTGCTGCCATTGCAGGTCGTTCATGCACAGGCCGTGGACCATCACCAGCAGGTGCGCTCCGGCATCCGGGTGGCTGATCGCCAAGGCATCGCGATCCAGCACCAGCGGGCGACCGGACATCCGCAACGTGGCGGTCAGAGCCAACGGATTGTCGGTGGCGACCAGGTGATCGCCGAGCACGCCATTGAGCGCCGCAATCAGTGCCTCGCGTTGCGGATGTCTGTCCATCTCGCCGCGAGTGTTCGGCATCCTGCGCAGCAACCGGTCGATGCCGCTGCCCGCCAGCCGCGCGATGCCGCGCACACCGTTGTAAGCCAGGCCGGGTATGCCGCCGGTATCGGGTTTCGGCGCCAGTCCGATCACGCGCCGCGGCCAGCCGAGGATGCTGGCATGCACGGCTTCGACCAGGTCGGTGGTGCCGGTCACGGCATCCACCAGCAGCCGGTTGGCCCCGCGCAGGTCGTTGCCATCGACCATCGGCGATCGCGGGGCAGGTCAGGGCGCAGGGACGAACGCATTCGCCGAGCCTAGCGCGCGTAGGTGGAGTGAATGTTCAATCCCGAGGCCCGGTGGCCGATCGGGCGCTGGGTTTCCATTACAGTGAGGAAACCCGCAACGGTACGCATGCATGGCATCCACCAGTCCAGAGCTTGAAACGTTCGTTCGCGAGGCACTCGCGCTTGGCCAATCGCGTATTGCCATCCGTCAGGCGCTGGCGTCCGCCGGATGGAGCGAGGAGCAGACTCGCGGCGTCCTCGACGGTTATGCCGACGTTGATTTCCCGGTGCCGGTGCCGAAGCCGCGTGCCTCGCTCTCCGCGAAAGAGGCATTCCAGTATCTGGTGCTGTTCGCCACCCTGTATTTCAGCGCCTATCACCTCGGCAGCCTGCTGTTCGACCTGATCAACCATGCATTTCCGGATCCGGCGGCGCAGTCGCGCTCGCTGTTCGGCGATTCGATGCGCTTCTCGGTGGCTGCGCTGGTCATCGCGTTTCCCGTGTTCGCATGGATGTCGCATCGGCTCGGCATCGATGTGGCCCGGCATCCGATCAAGCGGCTGTCGCCGGTGCGGCGCTGGCTGACCTACCTGACCCTGTTCGTGGCGGCCAGCATCCTGATCGGCGACATGACCACGCTGGTCTACAACCTGCTGGGCGGCGAGGCCACGCTGCGCTTCCTGTGCAAGGTCGCGGTGGTAGCGGTGATCGCAGGCGGGATCTTCTATTACTACATGCACGACCTGCGCCGCGAAGAGGTGGAGGCATGAACCGACAAGGCGTGGGCCGAAGCCTGCTGCTGGCCGCCACGGTGATCGTGGTCGGTACGTTGGCCACCGCCCTGTGGGTGATGGAGTCGCCTGCGAAGCAGCGTGACCGACGCATCGACGAGCGGCGCACCCAACAGCTGGATGCCATCGCCGATGCCGTCGACGCATGGACACGCGAGCACAAGCGCTTGCCTGCATCGCTGGCGGAACTCTCGAAACAGCCCGGTGCTTCGCTCGCGATCGTCGACCCGGTGACGGGCACGCCCTACGAATACGCGGCCGTGTCCGAGCGGATCTATCGCTTGTGCGCCAGCTTCGCTACCAGTACATCGGATCGAGGTCCCGGCACCGACCGGATCAGTTGGCACGAGAAGCACTGGATGCATCCCGCCGGCCGGCATTGTTTCGATCGCACGTCTGGCCGAGCGGATGAGGCTGCCGCACCCGCCAGCGTTTCGCCTTAGCTCGCGAACAGATCGTCCATCACCCGGTTGCCGTCCGGCTCGCTGAAGCCGGACAGGCCCACGCCGACCAGTCTGTACAACGTTCCCGCGGGCAAGCCGACACGGCCGCGCAGATCGCAGGCGTGGTCGGCGACCGTGGCTTCGCTGGTGGGCGGCCCTGACGCGGTGAGGCTGCGGGTCAGGGTGCGGAAGTCGCTGGTCTTCAGCTTCAGCACCACGGTACGGGCGATGCGTTCGGGATGGCGTTCGCGTTCGCGCAGGTAGCCTGCCCAGGCCTTGGCGGCCAGGCGACGGATGTGTTCGTCGAGCGCCTCCAGCGGCAGGTCTTCGGGAAACGTGTCCTCGGCCGACACCTGCAGGGTCAGCCGTTCGGCTTGCACCGCGCGTTCATCGATGCCCAGCGAGAGTTCGTGCAGGCGGCGGCCCCAGCGGCCGAATCGCTGTTCAAGCGCTTCGGCACCATGCAGCCGCAAATCGTTGCAGGTGGCGATGCCGAGCTTCGCCAGTTTCGCTTCCATCACCTTGCCCACGCCGGGCAGTTTGCCGACCCCGAGCGGCGCGAGGAAGGCATCGACCATTGCCGGCTTGAGCACGAATTGCCCGTCCGGCTTGTTCCAGTCGCTGGCGATCTTGGCCAGGAACTTGTTGGGCGCGATGCCGGCCGATGCGGTGAGTTGCGTCTCCTCGCGGATCGCGTCGCGGACGGACACGGCGATTGCGGTGGCGCTGCCCATGTCCTGCTTGGGCACGGTGACGTCGAGATAGGCCTCGTCCAGCGACAGCGGTTCGATCAGGTCGGTATGCCGCTCGAAGATGCCGCGCACCTGCTTCGACACCGCCTTGTAGCGGACGAAATCCGGCGGCACGAATACCGCATCGGGACACAGCCGCTCGGCGCGCACCGCCGGCATCGCCGAGCGCACCCCGAACACGCGTGCTTCGTAACTCGCCGCGCAGACCACGGAGCGCGCGCCGCGCCAGGCGACCACGACCGGCTTGCCGCGCAGGGACGTGTCATCGCGCTGTTCCACCGACGCATAGAAAGCGTCCATGTCGACGTGGATGATCTTGCGCTGCGGGGCGTCGCTCACGCCACGATTTTATGCCGCGCGCGTCGCACGATCAGCGCCAGAACACGATGCGGTAGTGGCGATACGTGGGGTCCTTGCCGTCGCGTCGGCTGTCCTGCACCAGCGGCCTGCCGACCAGCAACTCGTGGCGCCCCGGCGCAAGCGCGCGCACATCCATCATGGCAAGCAAGGCGGGTCGGTCGGTGCGCGGGTCGCTGGCGATCTCGTAGCGCAAGTCTTCAACGGGCTTGCCATCCAGCAGCACGGTTCGCGTGGACTGCAGGCAGGCCAGCAGGGCCTGCGCCTGCTCGACGGCCTTTCCCTGGGCTGGCTGCTTGCAGGAGCGCAACGCCGGGCCATCGCGGCGGGGCTCATATGGCACGGTCAAGTGCAGGTAAGGTCCCTCCACGACCATGCTGTCGATGTAGGGAACCGCCTGGTCGCGCGTTGCATCGCGCTGGTCATCGTAGTGGGCGGCGTCGATTGCGAGCGCACGCGCGCTCGGGAACAGGCCGTAGCTGCCGATGGGGTTGCTCGACTGCATCGCGACGTAAGTGAACGAAACGCTGGAGATGGCCAGCAGCATGATGCCGAAGACCAACATCATGGTGCGCTTCTCGCCCTGGTTGCTGAGCAGGGTCGCGAGGATGTGGTTGCTGCGTCGTCCCATGCCGAAGCGTGTGTACAGCCCGATGACCTTCGCGATCAGCCGGTGCGCGGGAGTGCCTGGACGAATGCGTTCCTTGAGGTGCTGGTCGACCCCGATCGCGAGCAGATACGGCAGCATCAGCAGCATGAAGAGGCCACCGACCACCACGAAGGTTTCCACCTGAAGGCCAATCAGGTTGGTCAGCAGGGTGGCGACCAGCAGCGTGCTGCAGAACACGATGCAGACCATGGCGATGATGAGGGCGACGCTGACGCCGATCGCGAACACCACGCTCGCGCGATTGTCGGCACGTTCGATCGCATCTTCCGTGTTGCCTGTTTGCTTGGTTTCGATCTCGCGCTGGATCGGACCCATGCGTGCATCGTCGAAGTGGATACCCCGCGGGAATACCGAATGCACGCCCATCAGGGCGATCCACTGCGCGCGCAGCAACAGGTGCAGGGCAAAGGTGCAGGCCAGCACGATCGCCGCGCTCTTCGAGTAGAAGTAGGCCAGTACCGCGATCATTCGCCAGTCGCGGCCCAGCCGCGGCTCCAGTGCGAACATCCCGTCGTCCAGCCAGCCCGGCAGCTGCAGCATGGCGAAGATCGCCACGCCGGAGATCAGCAGCTCGACTTCCCAGGTGGGGGCCACGCGGGCCAGGCGTGGATCGACATTCGTGGGTTCATTCATGGCCCGCGATGGTGCGGGCCGGCTGCCGGTATGGCAAGCAGGTCAGACGACACCGAAGGCGTAGAACAGCCCGATCACCACGAACACGGCCATGGTCTTGATCACGGTAATGGCGAAGATGTCCTTGTACGCCTGACGATGGTTCAGGCCGGTCACCGCCAGCAAGGTGATCACCGCGCCGTTGTGCGGCAGCGTGTCCATGCCGCCGGAGGCCATCGCGGCGACGCGGTGCAGCACTTCCATCGGGATGCCGGCCGCATTCGCATTGGCGATGAAGGTTTCCGCCATCGCCGCCAGCGCGATGCTCATGCCGCCGGAGGCGCTGCCGGTGATGCCGGCCAGCGCGGTCACGGTCACCGCTTCGTTGACCAAAGGATCCGGGATCGAGCCCAGCGCATTCGCGACGACGAGGAAGCCGGGCAGGGCCGCGATCACCGCGCCGAAGCCGTATTCCGATGCGGTGTTCATGCCGGCCAGCAATGCGCCGCCGATCGCCGACTTGCTGCCTTCCGCGAACGCCGTGGTGACCGGTTTCCACGCGAACAGCAATACGCAGGCGATGCCGGCCAGCAGGGCGCCTTCGACCGCCCAGATCGCCGCGAGCTTGGAGACTTCCTGCACTACCGGCGCAGCGCTGCCGATCACCGCCGGGTCGAAGCTGTGGCTTTCGCCGTAGACCTGCGGGATCCACAAGGTCAGCAGTTTGTTGACGAGGCCGACCACCAGCAGCGGCAGGATCGCGATCATCGGATTGGCGAGCTTGCCGCCGGCGAACGGAGCGGGCTCGTTGAGCAGGGTGGCGGGATCGCCATAACCTTCGCCGGCTTTCAGGGCGACACGGCGGCGCCAGTCCAGGTAAACCATGCCGACGATCAGGATGAACACGCCGCCCAGGGTGCCGAGGATCGGTGCAGCCCAAGTGTCGGTGCCGAAGAACGTGGTCGGGATGATGTTCTGGATCTGCGGCGTGCCCGGCAGTGCGTCCATCGTGAACGTGAAGGCGCCCAGCGCAATGGTGCCCGGGATAAGCCGCTTGGGGATGTCGCCCTGGCGGAACAGCTCGGCGGCGAACGGATACACCGCGAACACCACCACGAACAGCGACACCCCGCCATAGGTCAGCAACGCGCATACCGCGACGATGGCGAGCATCGCCCGTTGCGCGCCGACCACGCGGATGGTCGCGGCCACGATCGACTTCGAGAACCCCGACAGCTCGATCACCTTGCCGAACAGCGCGCCGAGCAGGAACACCGGGAAGTACAGCTTGAGGAAGCCGACCATCTTGTCCATGAACAGGCCGGTGAACATCGGCGCCACCAGCTGCGGGTCGGTCAGCAGCACCGCGCCCAGTGCCGCGACCGGCGCGAACAGGATCACGCTGTAGCCGCGATACGCCACGAACATCAGGAAACACAACGCGGCCAGCACGACCAGGAATTCAAAAGCTGGGAATGCCATTGCGCCCCCGTGGGCATCGATCAGGGGTGCGAGTCTCCGCGCAGTGGGGATGACGGCCCATTGTCCGAACGTCCAATGCCGTCATTCATCCTTAACAACTACCTTGCCCACGTCGGCGGCACAGGCCCGCCCGTGTGCACCTACCCTGGAGGGGACAGATGAAGCGCAAGAATTTGAGTCGGGCGATCCATGGCGTGTTGGCCATGTCGATGCTGGCCGGCGCGGGAACCGCGATGGCACAGGACGGGGCGACGCCCGCGCAGGACGGACAGAAGACCACGACCCTCGAGGGCATCAAGGTCACCGCGCGCAAGCGCGAGGAGACCTTGCAGGAAGTGCCGGTCGCGGTCACCGCGTTCACCGCGGACTCGCTCGACAAGCTCAACGTCAAGGATCTGGCCGACCTCGACGGACAGGTGCCGAACCTGACCATTTACGCGGCGCGCGGCTCCAGCAGCACGCTGACCGCGTACATCCGCGGCGTTGGCCAGTCCGATCCGTTGTGGGGCGTGGATCCGGGTGTGGGCATCTACATGGACGATGTCTACATCGCCCGTCCGCAAGGCGCGTTGCTCGACGTGTTCGACGTCGACCGCATCGAAGTGCTGCGCGGCCCGCAGGGCACGCTGTACGGCAAGAACACCATCGGCGGTGCGATCAAGTACATCTCCAAGGGCCTGCGTTCCGACTTCAACGGCTACGGCTCGGTCACTCTCGGCAACTATGGTCAGCGTGACATCAAGGCGGCGGTCGGCGGTGGCTTCGGCGGCAGCGAATACCTGCGCGGCCGCATATCCGTGGCCGACCTGCATCGTGACGGCTTCGGCGAGAACCTGGTCACCGGCGCACAGGTCAGCGACAAGAAGATCCGCGCCATCCGCGCCAACCTGGGCGCCTATGTCACCGACAGCTTCGACCTGCAGTTTTCATTCGACCATGTCGATGACAGCTCCGGCGTGCGCGGCGCGCAGATGTTCCGGGCCAATCCGTTCGATGCCTTGCTGACCCCGACCACGGGGCCGTTCCTGCCGCTGGACAGCCGCTACGACGTGCGCAACGGCATGCCCAACGTCAACGACACCACCCTCGGCGGCGCGTCCGTCACCGCCAATTTCCGCATGAACGATGACTGGACGTTCAAGTACGTACTGGCCAAGCGCGAGTCCGATACGGAAACCAACATCGACTTCGACACCACGCCCGACAAGATCGCCGACGTGAAGGCGTACTACAGCGACGAACAGGTCACCCACGAGTTCCAGGCCAATTACGATGCCGGCGGCCGCTCGCGCGGCGTGATCGGCATCTACAAGTTCGACGGCGAGGCCGGCGGCCAGGTGCTCAACAACTTCTTCAACCTCAGCTTCGGCGACACCCAGGGTACGGTCTACACCAACAGCATTGCGGCGTACGCGGACTGGACCTTCGACGTCAGCGACAAGTTCAGCATCGATGCCGGCCTGCGCTGGACCAGCGAAGACAAGAACGCGGTGGTCAGGAACATCGGCTACACCGATGGTACCTTCACCAAGCCCAGCGGCGTGGTTGCTGCGGGCTTCGACAAGACCATCAACTTCAAGAACCTGTCGCCGAAGATCTCGCTGGATTACCAGGTCACCCCGGACATCATGGTCTACGGCCTCGCATCGCGCGGCTTCAAGTCGGGCGGCTACAACATCCGCGCGCAGGCCACCGCGGTGCCGCGCTCGGCCGAGCCGTTCCAGGACGAGCAGGTCGACAGCTACGAGGTGGGCACCAAGATGGGCCTGCTGGACCAGCGCCTGTTCCTGAACCTGTCCGCGTTCCACAACACCTACAAGGACATCCAGCTCTCGATCTTCACCGAGTACACCACCCCGCAGAACACCAAGGCGTTCTTCGGCGACTTCACCAATGCCGGCGAAGGCACGGTCAATGGCCTGGAAGTCGAGTACCAATGGCTGGCCACCGACAACTTCAACATTTCCGGCAACCTGGCCTGGCTGGATGCGAAGTTCGACACGTACATGTTCAAGAACGTCAACATCGCCGACCAGCAGGAATTCACCAACGCACCGGATTTCTCGGGTGCGCTGAACGCCGAATACCGCGTCGACCTGGGCGGTGGTGGCAGCCTCTCCGCGCGCGTCGGTTACACCTACCAGAGTCGCGTGGTGGCCACGACCGAAGTGGTCAAGGACCCGGTGACCCTGGCCACGGTGGAGCCGATCACCCAGGACGGCTATGGACTGGTCGGTGCCGGCATCATCTGGAAGGCGAACGATGCGTGGACGGTGTCCCTGCAGGGCAGCAACCTGGCCGACAAGGCCTATCGCACCACCGGTTACAACCTGTACTCGGCACTCGGCGTGCACACCGGCTTCTACGGCCCGCCGCGTCAGTACAGCCTGACCGTGAAGTACGACTTCTGATCGATGGGTGCCAGGCGTTGCAACCACGACGGCGGGCCTTGGCCCGCCGTCGCGCTATCCTCGCCGCGCATGCCTGCCCATGACCGTTCGCCGCGATTCCCATGCCTGACGGCGGCGCGATGCTGAGCGTTTCGATCGTCGTCGCGGCAGCGGTGCTGTGGCTGGGATTGCTGTTCGGCACCGCGCTGTATGCCGAGCGTCGTCCGGGCGTCCTGGCCAGCCATTGGCACCATGTGTATGCGTTGTCACTGGCGGTCTATTGCACCAGCTGGACGTTCTTCGGCACCGTCACCCAGGCCGCGCGTTACGACTGGCCGTTGCCGCCCACCTTCGTCGGGACCTTGCTGCTGTATGCGCTCGGCGCAGGGCTGATGCTGCAACTGGTGAAGCTGGCGCGGGCCAGCAATGCCACCTCGATCGCCGACCTGATCGCCACCCGGCTGGGCAAGGATGCATGGCTCGCGGCCGGCGTCACCTTGATCGCGGTGCTCGGCCTGATTCCGTATGTCGCCCTGCAACTGAAAGCGGTGTCGATGAGTTTCGCCCTGCTGACCGACTCCCAGGCCGGTGCCGACCAGCCACCGTGGCGCGACAGCTCGTTGTACGTGGCGCTGGTGATGGGCCTGTTCGCGATGCTGTTCGGCACCCGCCGTGCCAGCGCCGCCGAGCACAACCGCGGACTGGTGCTGGCGATGGCATTCGAGTCGCTGTTCAAGCTGGTGGCGATGCTGGCACTGGGCCTGTTCGTTTGGCTTGGCCTCGGATTGCCGTCATCGCCCTCGCTGCCGGAGGCGGCGGCATCGGTATCTACCGACAACGGCGGCTTCATCCCGTTGGTGCTGCTCGGCGTGCTGGCGATGTTCACCCTGCCGCACCAGTTCCACGTCGGCGTGGTGGAGTGCCGCGACGAACGCCACGTGCTGACTGCGCGCTGGTTGTTCCCGCTGTACCTCGTCCTTATCGCATTGCCGGTGTTGCCGCTGGCGCGCGCCGGTGATGCGCTGCTGGCCGGGCAGGGCGTGCCATCGGACCTCTATGTGCTGGCGTTGCCGTTGTCGCAATCGCAGACCGGGCTGGCACTGTTCGCATTCCTCGGTGGGCTCAGCGCCGCCACGGGCATGGTCGTGGTGAGCACGCTCACGCTGAGCCTGATGATCGGCAACCATTGGCTGGCACCCGGCCTGTTGCGCGGCGCTTGGGCGCGTGGCGATGCCGGCGATTTGCGCGGCAACGTGCTGCTGCTGCGCCGGATGGGCATCGCCGCGATCATGCTGCTGGCCTGGGCCTACAGCCGTTCGATCGCCGGCAACGCGGCGCTGGCCGATGTCGGTGCGTTGTCGTTCTCGGCCTTGGCCACGCTCGCGCCGGCACTGGGCTTCGCGGTGTGGCGCACGCAGACGCCGCCACGTGCCGCACTGATCGGCATGTTCGCCGCATTCCTGACCTGGGCCTGGTGCCTGCCGGTGCCGCTGCTGTTGCGCGATGGTGCGCAGGTCTGGCTGCACGAAGGTCCGCTCGGCATCGCCTGGCTCGCACCGGAGAGCTTCTTCGGTCTGACGGGTTGGAGCCCGCTGGGTCGCGCGGTTGCGGCCAGCCTGTTCGTCGGCACCTTGGTCACGCTCGCACTGTCGGCGTGGCATCGCCCGGTCGCGCGGATGGGTCGGCGTCGCCTGGATGCGCGCAGCCTCGACAACGTCGCCCGGCGCTTCTTGCCGGCGACGCAGGTCGAGCAATTGCTCGCACGCGGCCGCGATGCCGAAGCCGAGATCGAACGCGCGTTGTCGTCGGTGCTCGGTTCGGCGTCGGCGCGCGTATTGCTGGACGCGGCGCGGCGCGATGCCACCGATGCAAGTCGACCCGGTGCGGATCTGGATACGGTCGCTGCCATCGTCGGCGAGGCCAGCCAGGACCTGCGTTTCAACCAGCGCGTGCTGGAAGCCGCGCTGGAAAACATGAGCCAGGGCATCAGCGTGGTCGATGCCGACCTGCGACTGGTCGCATGGAACCGCCGCTATGCGGAATTGTTCGGCTATCCATCGGGGATGCTGCGGGTCGGCATGCCGATCGCCGAAGCATCGCAATGGGCGCTGCGCGCGCTCGGCGATGTGGACGAGGACGATGCGGCATTGCAACGACGGCTCGCGCATATGCGTGCCGGTACTGCGCACCTGTCTGAGCGCGTGTTCCCCGGTGGCAGCATCGTCGAAGACATCATTGTCGAAATCCGCGGCAATCCGATGCCCGGCGGCGGCTTCGTCGCCACCTTCACCGACGTCACCGCCTTCCGCCAGGCCGAGACCGGCTTGAAGCGCATCAACGAAACGCTGGAGCAACGCGTCGGCGAGCGCACCGCGATGCTCGAGACCGCCAAGGGCGAGGCCGAGCGGGCCAACGACGCCAAGAGCCGTTTCCTCGCCGCGATCGGTCACGATCTGCTGCAGCCCTTGCATGCCGCACACCTGTTTGCGGATGCGTTGCAACAGCGCGGCGACGCCGAGCAGCGCGAACTCGCGCGGCAGATCGGCGGCGCGCTGGATTCGACCACCGACCTGCTCGGTACGCTGCTCGACATGTCGCGGCTGGAGGCAGGCGGCCTGATGCCGGAACCGCGCGATTTCCCGCTGGCCGAGGTGCTGGATCCGCTGGTCGCGCAGTTCGGCGTGCTCGCCAGCGAACGCGGCCTGCGCCTGCGCCACGTGCCGACGCGCGCGTGGGTGCGCAGCGATCCGCAACTGCTGCGCCGGGTGCTGCAGAACTTCCTGGCCAATGCGGTGCGCTACACCGCGAGCGGCAGCGTGCTGCTGGGTGTGCGTCGCAGTGGCGATGCACTGCGCATCGAGGTCCACGACACCGGCCCGGGCATCGATCCCGCGCGTTTCGAGGCGATTTTCGAGGAGTTCCGCCGTGGCGAGGATGCGCCGGGGCAGGGGCTCGGCCTGGGTCTGGCCATCGCCCAGCGCATCGCGGTATTGCTCGGCTCCGATGTCGGCCTGCACAGCACGACTGCGCGTGGCAGCCGCTTCAGCATCGACGTTCCGCGCGTGGCGGCGATGCAACCGCATCGCCACGCGAAGCGCGGGCTTGCGGGGCTGCGCGTATTGCTGGTCGACAACGAACCGCAGGCGCTCGATGCGTTGGCCAGCGTACTGCGTGGCTGGGCCTGCGAGGTGCGCGCGGTGGCCGATGGCGATGCCGCACGCGCGGCACTCTCACGCGAGCCTGCGGATCTCTGGGTGTTCGATTACCACCTCGATCACGAGGATGACGGTGTGTCATTGCAGCAGCGTCTCGCGACCGATTTCGGCAACACGCCTTGTCTGATCCTCAGCGCCGACCAGACCGGCACGGTTCGCAGCGCGGCGCAGGAAGCCGGGCTGCCGCTGCTGATGAAGCCATTGCGACCGCTGGCGCTGAAGTCCGTGCTCGACCGCATGCTGGCGGCGAGCGCTATCCATGACACCAATCCCGATTGACTGGATCGCTCGTCGGGAAGAATGAAGTCAGCGGACTCGGGCGAACGCGCGCACCGGTCTTCATGTCGCGAATCGCCAATGGCGCATACTCGAACGCCTAGTGGAGTTTCTGCATGTCGCAACACCATATCGCGCTGTTCACCTTCACCTTGGGCAGTACCGAGAGCATCAGTCCCGACGCATTGCGCGCCATGTGGGTCAACGCCAGCGGTAGCGGCAATGTCAGCGTCGGCCGCAAGAACCCCGAGGGCACGTGGCGCGACAGGCCGATCTACACGCTGTATGCGTCGCAGAGCCTTGCGAACCTGCCTGAAGTCGAACATCGCCTGCGCCGCGCACTGGAAGGTGCGCACCTGCATGCAACGCTGACCGGTCTGCACTGACGGACGCGTCGCTGCTCCTTTGCTTGAAGCCGCGCAACTGCGTGGCTTAAACTGCGAGCGTCTTTGGGGAGTAGCCTCTCGCCGCCCCGGCGAGGCCCGCGTCAACATGCTTGGCCTCAATCGGCCATGGCGCGTGCGATCCCGCATCTGGCAAGACCATCGACCACGATCCCTCCTGAAGGCCGGGGGAGCGTCGTGGTCATGTGTCCATCCCGGCCAGGTCATTCCAATGTCCGCTTTCCTCACCGCAACCGGTGCCGTCGCCATCGCCGAGATCGGCGACAAGACGCAACTGCTGTCTTTCATCCTCGCCGCGCGTTTCCGCAAGCCGCTGCCGATCATCCTCGGCATACTGGTCGCAACGCTCGCCAACCATGCTTTGGCCGGAGCTGCGGGTGCCTGGGTCATGTCGATGGCGGGCCCCGGCGTGTTGCGCTGGATCCTGGGCGTGCTGTTCCTGGCGATGGCCGCCTGGACCCTGGTGCCCGACAAGTTCGATGAAGCCGACATGCCCAAGGCCACCCGCTTCGGCATCTTCGGCACCACGGTGATCGCGTTCTTCATCGCCGAAATGGGCGACAAGACCCAGATCGCCACCGCGGCGATGGCCGCGACCGAAGCCTCGCTGCTCGCCATCGTCGCCGGCAGCACGCTGGGGATGATGCTGGCGAACGTGCCAGCGGTCTTCATCGGCGACCGGTTGTTGCACAAGGTGCCGATGGGCATGGTGCGTTCCATTGCCGCGGCGTTGTTCGCGCTGTTCGGCGTGTTGATCCTGCTGGGCGCGGGCAGCAAGTTGGGCTTCTGACGCGAGGCGGACTTCTTGCCCGCTTCACGCAATGCTCGCCGGATCTTCGCCGTGCGGGCGGATGCTGGCGTCACATTCACGCGGGGACATGACGATGGCGGCGCAGATGCAGCAAGACAACGCAGGCAAGGGCAACCCGTGGCGATTGGCGGTGTGGGGCACGGCGGCAGGCCTGCTCCTGCTGCCGGCGATCGCCATGCAGCTGGGCGTCGAAGGCGTGCTCTGGACGGCATTCGACTTCATCGTGATGGGCGTCTTGCTGGGATCCTGCTGCCTCGCCTACGAAGTGGCGGTGCGGATGTCGGGCAGCAGCGCGTATCGGCTGGGTTTCGCGATCGCCATCGTGCTCGGCTTCCTGCTGGTCTGGATCAACCTGGCGGTCGGCATCATCGGCGATGAGGACAACATGGCCAACGCGGTGTTCGCCGGCGTGCTGCTGGTGGGTGCGACCGGTGCCTTGCTCGGGCAGTTGCGGGCCGCTGGCATGGCGCGCGCGATGGTGGCCACGGGCATCGCCCAGTTGCTCGCAGGCGGGTATGCGCTTGCGCTTGGCTCGATGGAAGGCGGCATGCTCAGCGGAGCCTTCGCAGCACTGTGGTTCACGTCGGCTGCGCTCTTCCACAAGGCCGCGCGGCGATAATCGATGGCGCATACTTCGGGGACACTTTCCCGGAGTTCCGTCATGACCACCAAAGCCTACGGCGCACATGCCGCGGACAAGCCCGTCGAAGCGCTGGCCATCGAGCGCCGCGCGCCCGGCGCGACCGACGTGCAGGTCGACATCGCCTATTGCGGCGTCTGCCACTCGGATCTCCACACGGTGCGTTCGGAATGGCCGGGCACCCTTTATCCCTGCGTGCCGGGACACGAGATTGTCGGCCACGTCAGTGCGGTCGGCAGCGATGTCGGCGGCTTCAAGGTCGGCGACACGGTCGGCGTCGGCTGCCTGGTGAGCAGCTGCCAGCAGTGCCCGGCTTGCAACGACGGCTTGGAGCAGTACTGCGAGAAGGGCATGGTCCTCACCTACAACGGGCCGACGCCGGATGCACCCGGCCACACGCTGGGCGGCTATTCGCAGCGGATCGTGGTCGACGAAAAGTTCGTCCTGCACATCCGCCACCCCGCCGACCAACTCGCTGCGGTTGCGCCGCTGCTGTGCGCCGGCATCACCACCTATTCGCCGCTGCGTCACTGGAACACCGGCCCGGGCAAGAAGGTCGGCATCGTCGGCATCGGCGGGCTTGGCCACATGGGCCTGAAGATCGCGCATGCGATGGGCGCGCACGTGGTTGCGTTCACCACCAGCGAAGGCAAGCGACAGGAAGCGCTGGATCTCGGTGCCGACGAAGTGGTGATCTCGAAAGATGCGGCGCAGATGAACGCGCACGCCGGGAGCTTCGACTTCATCCTCAACACGGTGGCTGCGCCGCACGTGCTCGATGCCTTCATCGCACTGCTCAAGCGCGACGGCACCCTGTGCCTGGTCGGCGCGCCGGCTTCGCCGCACCCCAGCCCGAACGTGATGGGGCTGATCTTCGGCCGCAAGTCGCTCGCCGGTTCGCTGATCGGCGGCATCGCAGAGACCCAGGAGATGCTGGATTTCTGTGCCGAGCACGCCATCGTGGCGGAGATCGAGATGATCGCCGCGGACGACATCGAGGCGAGCTACGAGCGCATGCTCAAGAGCGACGTGAAGTACCGCTTCGTGATCGACGCCGCGACGATGTGATGCCGCTGCGGCGCGTCAGCTTTCCAGCTGGCGCGCCGGATCCGACAGTTCCAGTTCGCGCAGCACCACACCGGCCTGGGTGCGGTTGCGCACACCGAGGCGTTCGAAGATCGCGGTCAGGTGCGCTTTCACCGTGCGTTCCTGCACGTCCAGGCGGTCGGCGATCTGCTTGTTGAGCAGGCCTTCGGCGACCAGCGTGAGCACCCGGAACTGCTGCGGCGACAGGCTCGCCAGGCGCGCGGCCAGGTCGGCATCTTGCGGCGACGACGCGGCGCGCGACACGCTGGCGCGCAGCATCGCCGGCAGCCAGGTCTCGCAGGCCAGCACCGTGCGGATCGCATCGCGCAGTTCATCGAGACCGGCACTCTTCGGCAGGTAACCGGCGGCGCCGTGGTCGAGCGCACGCCGCACCACCCGCGGATCGTCGTTGGCGGAGACCACGATCACGGCGACGCCCGGATGCTGCGCGCGCACCGCGGCAAGCCCGGCCAAGCCGTGGTTGCCGGGCATGTGCAGGTCCAGCAGGACCAGGTCGACTTGCGGCTGCGCATCCAGCGTGCCCAGCACGCCGTCGAGGTCGCCGGCTTCCAGCAATTCCACGTCGCCCAATGCATCGCGCGCGGCCTGCCGCAACGCAGCGCGGAACAGCGGATGGTCGTCGGCGACGAGGATCAGGGGCATGGCGGCGAGGGCATGGCGGTTTGCTTACTGCGCGGTCCAGCCGCCGTCCACCGGCATCGCCGCGCCGGTGATGTTGTGTGCTTCGCGGCGGCACAGGAAGACGGCCAGTGCGCCGATCTCGGCGGGCAGGGTCATGCGCAGGCTGGGCTGTTTCTCGGAGAGCAGGGCACGCACGCCATCGTCGCGCGTGCCACCGCCGATGCGTGATTCGATCTGCGGCTCGATCAACGGGGTTTCCACCCAGCCCGGGCAGATGCAATTGACGGTGATGCCGCCGGAATCGCGCGAACCCTGCGCGGCGTATTCCAGCGCGGCGACCTTGCTCAGTCCGACGATGCCGAACTTGCTGGCCACGTACGGCGCCTTGTCCTTCGAGGCCACCAGTCCGTGCACCGAGGCGACATTGATCACCCGGCCGTAGCCGCGTTCGGCCATCGCCGGCATCGCTGCGCGCATCGTGTGGAAAGCCGACGACAGGTTGATCGCGATGATGTCGTTCCACTTCGCAACCGGCATCTGGTGCAGCGGCACCGCGTGCTGGATGCCGGCGTTGTTGACCAGGATGTCGATCCCGCCGCCGGACCATGTGGCCAGTTCGGTCATCATCGTTTCGATGGCGTCGGGATGGCGCAGGTCTGCACCGAAATGTTTCGTGCCCCCGATGCCGGCGGCATCGACATCGGCAATCGCGGATTCAATCTGCTCGGCGCTGCCAAGGCCATTGATCGCGACCTTCGCGCCGGCCGTGGCGAGGGCCTGGGCGATGGCCAAGCCGATGCCGGAGGTGCTGCCGGTCACCAGTGCGTTGCGGCCTTCGAGGAAGCGATCGGTCATGGCATGTCGTCCTTGCTGCATTGCGTCAGCTGCATACGCTAACAGGCTGTGCCGGGTGGCGGGACGTGGCGACCGTGGTACGAAGGTACGATGCGGCGGCGGCGCGCAATCGCTAAGGTCGCGGCATGAACAGATTCCAGTCCTGTGCCTGCATCGCCACGATCCTCCTGCTCGGTGCCTGCGCCAGCACCACGTCGACATCTGGAAGCCGCATGTTCAGCCAGCCACGCAACAGCGACCACCGCGGTCAGGACGACCTGCTCACCGCGGGGCTGGGCCTGGCCGGTTTGCGCGCGATGATGCCGCCGGCCTTTGTCGATGCCGCGCATCCGGCCCCAGAGGAACTGCGCCGTCGCGCGCTGTGGGCGAACTGGCGCGGCATCGCCGACATCGCGCTCGGCGGCGGCTATGGTGAGTTGTACGGCAGCGTGGCCAGCGTGCCCGGCCGCGAGTTCAGCGCGTTCGCGACGTTGCCAGGCGCGAGCCAAACGCATCGCGTGTTGCTGCAGTTGCCGGACGATTTCGACACGGCGAAGCGCTGCGTGGTGGTCGCGGCCTCGTCCGGTTCGCGGGGGATCTATGGCGCGATCGCGGTGGCCGGTGCATGGGGGCTGCCGCGTGGCTGCGCGGTGGTCTATACCGACAAGAGCGCGGGGACGGATTACTTCGATGCCGATGCCGGGCAGGGCATCGACGCCGCCGGACAGGTCGCGGGCGCGGATGCTGCATTGGCGTTCAAGCCTTTGGCGGCTGCCAGCGGCATCGCCTACAAGCACGCGCATTCGCAGGACAACCCGGAGGCCGACTGGGGCCGTCATGTGAAGCAGGCAGCCGAATTCGCGCTGGCCACGCTCAACGAACAACTGCCGGGGCAGGCGCGCTTCACCTTCGCCAACACGCGGGTGATCGCGGTCGGTATTTCCAATGGTGGCGGCGCGGTATTGCGTGCGGCGGAACTGGAAGGCGATTGGCTGGATGCCGTCGTCGCCGGCGAACCGAACGTGCTGGTCGAAGGCCACGGTGCGCGCAACCTCTACGACTACACCACCGAGGCCGCGTTGCTGATGCCCTGCGCCTTGCCTGCGCTGGGACTTCCCGCAGCACCGGGTGCGGACACAAAGTGCGCTGCGCTGGCGGCGCAAGGTCTGTTGTCCGGTTCAGACTTGAAGGCACAGCAGCAGGACGCCCTGGCGAAGCTGCATGCGAGCGGCTGGACCAATGCGGCCTTGCGCGCGGGTTCGATCAGCGTCGGTTTCGATCTGTGGCGTGCAATCGGGGTGGGCTATGCATCTGCCTATGGCCGTTATGTTGCCGATGCACATCCCTGCGGCTATCGCTATTCGGCGCTGGGGGCCGACCTGTCACCGCGCACCGCCACCGATGTCGAACGAGCGTCATGGTGGGCCGATGCCAGTGGTATCCCGCCCGGTGCGGGCGTCGGCATCGTCGATCCCGACCCGGCCATCGATCTCGGTTTGAAAGGATTGCAATGCCTGCGCGGCCTGTGGATCGGCGACAGCGCCGATGCGCTTCGCGTGCGCAAGGGCATTGCCGAAACACGCGCCGGGTTGCCTCGCGCCGGGTTGCCGGTGATCGTGCTGCACGGCACCGACGATGGCCTGGTGCCGCAGGCGTTCTCCAGCGCACCGTATGTGGCGATGGCGCAGGCCGCAGGCCGCGACGTGCGCTACTGGCAGGTACGCAACGCGCAGCACTTCGATGCGTTCCTCGCGTTCCCGCAGTACGAGGCGGTCTACCTGCCGTTGTTGCCGTATGTGTATGAGGCGCTGGATCGCGTCGATGCGCATCTCGACGGCAAGGGCGCGTTGCCGGTCGATGCGGTGATCGCCACCGTGCCGCGTGCGGGCAAGCCGCTCTCGAGCGAGAACTTGGCGCTTCCTCGCTGAGCCGTGCTTGCAGGCTTCACGCCGGCTTTGGCAGGCTGGTCGCATCCACGCGCGGGAGCGGCCGATGAAACAGCGTCATTTTTCGATGTTGCGGGATTTCCATCTCGCCGACTGGTTCACCTTGGCCAATGCCTTCTGCGGCACCGGTGCAGTGTTCTCGGCGATGCGCTTCCTGCAGGACGGCAACGTCCGATATCTGCTGATCGGCATGGCGCTGATCCCGCTGGCCTTCGTGTTCGATGCGCTGGACGGGCGCATTGCGCGCTGGCGCAAGGTGTCTTCCACCCTCGGGCGTGAACTGGATTCCTTGGCCGACGTCATCAGCTTCGGAGTGGCACCGGCCGCTTTGGCCTACGCCTGCGGATTGCAGGGCGGCTGGGATTGGATCGTGCTGAGCTATTTCGTCGGCTGTGGGGTGAGCCGACTGGCGCGCTACAACGTCACCGCGGAGACGCTCGCCGACGGCGGCGACAAGGTGACGTATTTCGAGGGCACGCCGATCCCGACCAGCGTGGCCATCGTCGGCCTGCTGGCGTGGCTGGCGTGGAGCGATCGCATCGGTGCCGCGCTGCCGTTCGGCATGCTGCAGCTCGGTCCGTGGCAGTTGCATCCGCTGGTGCTGGTATTCGCGCTGTCGGGTTCGCTGATGATCAGCAAGACCATCCGCATTCCCAAGCCTTGAGTCGCGCGATGGCGATGTCAGCGGTGCGTTGCTAGCATGCAGGCAACCGCCACGGATGAGTTGACATGGCACACGACAGCAATGATTTCGAAGCGCTAGCGCGCCGATACTGGGACATGTGGGGCGACGCTGCGCGCACGGCAACGCCGAACACGGGCGGCTTCGGCGCGATGGGTTCGATGGGCGGCCTGCAAGGGTTCCGCGATGCGATGGATGGCTGGACGCGCAGCGTCGGTGGTGGCGGCAGCAGCGGCGTGAATGACGTGCTGGGCCATTTCAATCGCCAGAGCCAGCATTGGTACGGACAGATGCAGCAGGTCGCGGCGCAGTTCGCCGGCCAGAACCACAGCGCGCGCGATGTCGCCGAGGCCTGGCGCAAGCTGATCGGCGGCAATGGCAGCGAACTGTTCCAGACCCTGTTCGACGGCATGCAGGGTCCCGGCATGCAACAGCTGCAGCAGTGGAGCGACACCGCGGCACCGTGGTTGCAGTCGATGCACAAGGAAGCCGCGACCACCCTCGGCATGCCCACGTTCGGTTTCGCCCGTGAGCATCAGGAACGCCTGCAGGGCGTGGCGCGCGCGCAACTCGACTGGCAGCAGGCGCTCGGCGCCTACCACGCCTTGTTGGGCAAGGTCTCGCAGGATGCGTTCGCGCGCTTCGAATCGAAACTGATCGATCGCGAGGAACCGGGCCGGCAGATCGGCAGCGTGCGTGCGCTGTTCGACCTGTGGGTGGATGCGGCGGAAGAGGCATATGCCGAGACCGCGCTGTCGGTCGAGTACCGGCATGCCTACGGCACGCTGGTCAACACGCAGATGCGCCTGCGCAGCGCCATGCAGTCGATCATCGAACAGAACGCCAGCATGGCCGGCCTGCCGGGTCGCGCGGAACTGGACAGCGCGCATCGCAAGATCGCCGAACTCGAACGCCTCGTTCGGCGCATCCAGCGCAAGGCCGAAGCGGACGATGACGCTCCATCGCCACCACCGGTGCGCAAGGCTGCGGCGAAGCCGGTTGCAAAGCCGAAACCCGCCTTGAGGAAAGCCGCCAAGCCAGTCGCGAAGAAAACCGCGAAGCCGGCGGCAAAGAAGGCGGCAAGTCCGGTGAAGCCCGCTCGCAAGTCTGCACCCGCCAATCGCAGGAAGCGCTGACATGACCGGTCCCTTGAACATCACTGCGGAATCGCTGGCGCAGGAAGCCGATCAATTCCAGCGCAAGCTGGGAGCAGGCTTGGGCACATTGCGCGAGATGGGCGATGTGCATTTCGGCGCCACCGCGCGCGAGGAAGTCTGGCGCGACGGCAAGGTGGTGCTGTATCGCTATCGCGGCGAACGCGCGCCCAGCGCGAAGATTCCGATGCTGGTCTGCTACGCGCTGGTGAACCGGCCGTACATGGTCGACCTGCAGGCCGACCGTTCGTTGGTGAAGGGCCTGCTGGAGCGCGGTGAGGACGTCTACATCATCGACTGGGGTTACCCGGATCGCAGCGACAAGTACCTGACGATGGAGGACTACATCGAGCGCTTCCTCGGCGGTGCCGTCGACTACGTGCGCAAGGCGCATGGGTTGCCATCGGTCAACCTGCTCGGCATCTGCCAGGGCGGCGTGTTCTCGCTGTGCTATTCGGCGCTGAACCCGCGCAAGGTCAGGAACCTGATCACGATGGTCACGCCGGTGGATTTCCACACCGCGGACAACATGCTGTCGAACTGGAACCGCGAAATCGACGTCGACCTGCTGGTCGACACGCTGGGCAATATCCCGGCGGACATGATGAATCTGACCTACCTGATGCTCAAGCCGTGGCGGCTGTTCGCGCAGAAGTACGTGGGCATGGTCGACATCCTCGACGACAGGAAAGCGATGGAGGATTTCCTGCGCATGGAGAAGTGGATCTTCGATTCGCCTGACCAGGCCGGCGAAGCCTTCCGCGAATTCAACACCCAGTTTTTCCAGGGCAATCGCTTCGTCAAGGGCGGTGCCGAAGTCGGCGGCCGCGAAGTGCATTTGGGTCTGGTGGAAATGCCGATCCTCAACATCTTCGCCGAGCAGGACCACCTCGTGCCGCCGGATGCCTCGCGCGCCCTCAAGGACCTGGCCGGGACGCGCGACTACACCGAACTCTCGTTCAAGGGCGGCCATATCGGCATCTACGTCTCCGGCCGCGCGCAGAAGGAAGTGCCGCAGACCATCCACGAGTGGTTGGCCAAGCGCTCGCGTTGAACCACGTGGACGCACCGCCGCGCTGGCTGCTGCGTTGCCTGCAGGTACTGGGGGCGGTGTGGACATCGCCTAACACGTTGCTCGGCCTGGTTGCCGGCAGTGCGGCGCTCGCCGGCGGTGCGCACTGGCATTGGCGTGGCCAGGATCTGGCGCTGGTGTTCCATCGCGTGCCCTGGGGCAAGGGCGGCGCGTTGACCTTGGGCAACGTGATCCTGCATACCGGCGACACCCTGGATTCACCGTGCCTGACCTATGCGCATCACGCCGGTTTGGGCGATGAAGCACCGATCCGCATCGGCGATCACGAACGTGCGCATGTGTACCAGTACATGGTGCTGGGGCCGCTGTTCCTGCCGTTGTATCTGGTGTTCGGCGGGGTGAGCGTGCGCAACCGTTTCGAGCGCGCGGCCGACCGCTATGCGCAGTGCGGGCGCGGTTGGTGGCCGTTCCGACGAACGGCTCCCTGAACGGGGATTGCTTAGCCGATTACTAACATTCGCAGGCGTAGCCTGCGGTCGTCGAAGAAAAACTTCGGATTGCGCAAGGCTCCCCGGAGAATCGCTTCGGCATCCCGGACCCGGTCCCCTCCAGGCGCGAAGCCCGCGAGACCGGGTCTTTCTGTTCGTGGCCACTGCATCGCGCAAACGAAAGGGGCCTTGCGGCCCCTTCGATTCGACGCGTTGCCGGTGACGGCTTATTCGGCGTTGTGCAGGTCGCGCAATTGGCCGGTGACGCTGCCGTAGTAAGCCGCGAGGTCGGCGATCTGCTGGTCGGTCAGTTCCTTGGCCTGGCTGGCCATCAGGTCGGTGGTCGTGCTGCCGCCGCGGTCGCCCGAGCGGTACGCCATCAGCGAGTGCTCGATGTAATCCGCGTACTGGCCGCCGAGCTTCGGGTATGTCGCATCGATCGGGTTGTTGCCATCGGCACCGTGGCAGTCCACGCAGGCCTGGCCGGACGCAGCACCCTTCTTCGAGGCCAGCGCCTTGCCGGCATCGATGTTGCCGGCCGGGATGCCCGCGGACGAGGAGGAGTGCGCCTCGGCGGCGTGCTCGCCTTCGGCGGGTGCCTCCGATCCACAGGCGGACAGAGCCAGAGCACAGGCAATGGCGAGCAGAGTCATGGAAGTCTTGGTCATGGCGCGGGTCACTTGATGCTGGACAGGTAGGCGGCGATGTCGGCGATGTCCTGCTCGGAGAAGCTCTCCGCCTGCGCCTGCATGGTCGGGTGCTTGCGCTTGGCACCGCGGTATTCCAGCAGCGCGTTGCGCAGATAGACCTCGGACTGGCCACCCAGCTTCGGCACGTGGTAGCTCGGGTACGCGTTCTTGTAACCCTCCACGCCATGGCAGCCGCGGCACGTATAGGTCAGGCCCTTGCCGCGGGTGGCGTCGCCGCTCAAGGCGGTTGGAGCAGCGGCCGGAGCGGCGATTGGCACCGTTGCGGCAGGTGTGGCGGCGGGATCGCTGGCGGGCGGGGCGGCGGCGTTCTGCGCGGTGACGGCAGAGGCGACGAGCACCAAGGCAAGGCTGGCGGCGATCGACAACGGTCGCATCATGTGGCGGTTCCGGATTCGTTGAGCGGGTTGGATGCCGTGCGAGCGGCATGCATCGCGCAAGTATAACGATTGAATCCAAGGCTTGATAATGGCTGTACACGCGTGTGGACCACGCTGCACACGACGATGCTCGACCATGACCTTCGGCGGATGTCGGCGCACCCGTGGCAGGTGAGATACTTGACTACAACACCAGACTGGTTGCCTCCCCACATGCACGACATCGCCCCGGCCCCCGCCTCCCGCCACGGCCGCTCACTTCCGATCGCCCGTCTCGCCACCTTGGCGCTGGTCCTTGCCCTGGCGGCCTGCAAGGGCGAAGGTGGCCCCGGCAAGGACGGCAACGGCGAGGCCGATGCCAACAAGCCACCGGAAGCAGTGCCGGTCGAAGTCGCCCGCGCGGCGCGGCGGCCGATCGCCGCCAGCTACAACGGCACCGCGGCGCTGGAAGCGCGTGGCGAGGCCCAGGTGGTCGCCAAGACCTCGGGCATTGCCCTTCAGGTGCTGGTCGATGTCGGCCAGCAGGTCCGCGCTGGCCAGGTGCTGGTGCGCATCGACCGCGACCGCGCCACCTTGCAGGTCGCGCAGGCGGATGCGCAGGTGCGCAAGCTGGAAGCGAACTATCGCCGCGCCATGCAGCTGGCCGAGCAGAAGATGGTCAGCGCCAACGATGTCGACCAGTTGCGCTTCGACCTGGAGAACGCGCGCGCCAGCCTGCGCCTGGCCAAACTGGAACTGGGCTACGGCACGGTGACCGCGCCGATTTCCGGGGTGATCGCCACCCGCGAGATCAAGCCGGGCAACTTCGTGCAGATCAACACGCCGATCTTCAGCATCGTCGACACCTCGCGGCTGGAAGCCACCCTCAACGTGCCGGAGCGCGAGTTCGAAACCCTGAAGGCCGGCCAGGCCGTGCAGCTGAGCGCGGATGCGCTGCCCGGCAAGACCTTCGAGGGCCGCATCGACCGGGTCTCGCCGGTGGTCGATTCCGGCAGCGGCACGTTCCGGGTCATCTCCACCTTCGACGGCGGTGGCATGCTGCAACCCGGCATGTTCGGCCGTGTGCGCATCAGCTATGACCAGCGCGCCAATGCGCTGGTGATCCCGCGCAATGCATTGCTCGAGGACGGCAATGAACCCACGGTCTACACCATCATGGATGACAAGGCGGTGCGCAGCGTGCTCAAGCTGGGCTACAGCGAGGGCCAGTGGGTCGAAGTGCGCCAGGGCCTGAAGGAAGGCGACGCGGTGGTCGTGGCCGGCAAGTCGGCGCTGCGCGAAGGCAGTGCGGTGAAGGTTCTGGACGCGGCTGCGCCCGCGGCGAAGTCCGACGCAACTGCGGGGCAGGCCGCGAAATGAGTTCGAACAACGGCCACCACGACGCGCCCGATCCGCTGGCCGCGCCCGCCGGGTTCAGCCTGGTCGAGTTCTCCACCCGCCGCCGCGTCACCGTGGCGATGATGACCCTGACCCTGGTGCTGTTCGGCCTGATCGGACTCAGCAGCCTGAAGGTCAACCTGCTGCCCGACCTGAGCTATCCCACGCTGACCGTGCGCACCGATTACACAGGCGCTGCGCCAGCCGAGATCGAGACCCTGATCTCGCAACCCGCAGAAGAAGCGCTTGGCGTGGTAAAGGGCCTGCGCAAGCTGAAGTCGATATCGCGCACCGGGCAAAGCGACGTGGTGCTGGAGTTCACCTGGGGCACCGACATGGACCAGGCCAGCCTGGACGTGCGCGACAAGATGGAGTCGCTGCAGTTCCCGCTGGATGCCGAGCCGCCGGTGTTGCTGCGCTTCAATCCCTCGACCCAGCCGATCATCCGCCTGGCGTTGTCGCCGAAGAAGGCAGGCACAGGCGTCGAGGAAATCCGCCAGTTGATGGAGTTGCGCCGGTTTGCCGACGACGACCTCAAGCGCAAGCTGGAGACGGTGGACGGCGTGGCCGCGGTCAAGGTCGGCGGCGGCCTGGAGGACGAAGTGCAGGTCGACGTGGACCAGCGTCGGCTGGCCCAGTTCGGGCTGTCGCTGGACCAGGTGATCAGCCGTCTGCAGCAGGAGAACGTGAACGTCTCCGGCGGTCGGCTGGAGGAGGGCTCGCAGCGCTATCTGGTGCGCACGGTCAACCAGTTCGCCAGCGTGGACGAGATCGGCAACATGTTGCTGACCACGCGCACCGCCGGTGCCGACAACAGCGCGACCCAGCAGGCGATGCGGGTCGCAGCGGCCAGCGGCAATGCCAGCGTCATGGCGGCGCTCTCGCAGGGCGGTGGCAGCGCCGCGGGCGGTACCCAGGCGCTGCGGCTGCGCGACGTGGCCGACGTGCGCCAGGGCTACAAGGAACGCGAGGCGATCATCCGCCTCGACGGTCGCGAGGCGGTCGAACTGGCGATCTACAAGGAAGGCGACGCCAACACCGTCTCCACTGCCGATGCGCTGGAAGCGAAACTCACCCAGATCCGCGAGCAGCTGCCGGCCGACATCGAGCTGACCGTGATCGAGGACCAGTCGACCTTCATCCGCAACGCGATCAGCGACGTCAAGTTCGACGCCGTGATCGGCGGCCTGCTGTCGATCCTGATCATCTTCCTGTTCCTGCGCGACGCGTGGAGCACGTTCGTGATCAGCCTGTCGCTGCCGGTCTCGATCATCGCCACCTTCTTCTTCATGGATCAGTTGGGCTTGAGCCTCAACGTGATGTCGCTGGGCGGACTGGCGTTGGCCACCGGCCTGGTGGTGGACGATTCGATCGTGGTGCTCGAAAGCATCGCCAAGGCGCGCGAACGCGGGTTGGGGATCCTAGAAGCGGCCATCGCCGGCACCCGCGAGGTGAGTATGGCGGTGATCGCGTCCACCCTGACCACGATCGCGGTGTTCCTGCCGCTGGTGTTCGTGCAGGGCATCGCCGGCCAGTTGTTCCGCGACCAGGCGCTGACCGTGGCGATCGCCATCGCGGTGTCGCTGGTGGTGGCGATGACCCTGATCCCGATGCTGAGCGCATTGAAGGGCCGCCCGCCGATGGGCTTCCCGGAAGAAGCCGCGCAGGCGAAGTGGCAGCCGACGAAGACCTGGCAGAAGCCGGCGTCGTATGCCGGCAAGGGCATCGGCGGCGTGTTCCGCTGGACGTTCTTCGGCATTGCCTGGCTGGTGGTGCGGGTGTGGCGCGGCATCGCTGCGGTGGTCGGGCCGGTGATGCGCAAGGCCAGCGACATCGCGATGGCGCCGTATGCGCGCGCCGAACGTGGTTACCTGAAGATGCTGCCCTCGGCGCTGGCGCGTCCGGTGCCGATCCTGGCCGTGGCCGGTATCGCGTTCGCATTGACCTTGGCGGCCATCCCGATGTTGGGCACCGACCTGATCCCGCAACTCGCGCAGGATCGTTTCGAGATGACCGCGAAGCTGCCGCCCGGCACGCCGCTGGCGCAGACCGACGCACTGGTCCGCAAGATCCAGGCCGAGCACGCGAAGGACGATGGCGTGCGCGTGCTCTACGGCGTGTCCGGCACCGGCACCCGGCTGGACGCCAGCCCGACCGAGAGCGGCGAGAACATCGGCAAGCTCAGCGTGGTGATGGAAACCAACGATGCCGAGGGGCCGCTGACCGAGGCGCTGCGCAAGAGCATGCAATCGCAGCCGTCGGCGCAGGTGGATTTCAGTCGCCCCGAACTGTTCAGCCTGTCGCCGCCGCTGGAAATCGAGGTCGAGGGCCAGGACCTGGACGGGATCCGCGAAGCAGGCGGCAAGCTGGCCGCGATGCTGCGCGCCAACCCGCACTACGCCGACGTGAAATCGACGGTGGAGCAGGGCTTCCCCGAGATCCAGATCCTGTTCGACCAGGACCGCGCGGCCGCACTGGGCCTGACCACGCGCCAGATCGCCGACGCGGTGGTCAAGAAGGTGCGTGGCGAAGTGGCCACCCGCTACAGCTTCCGCGACCGCAAGATCGACGTGCTGGTGCGTGCGCAGGAAAGCGATCGTGCGTCGGTGGAGGATATCCGCCGATTGATCGTCAATCCGGGCAGTGGCGCGCCGGTGGAGCTGGCGTCGGTGGCCGAGGTCGTGGCCACCACCGGTCCCAGCGAGATCCATCGTGCCGACCAGCGCCGCGTGGCGATCATTTCTGCCAACCTGCGCGACGTCGACCTGGGCACCGCGATCCGCGAGGTCGAAGCGATGGTCGCGAAAACGCCGCTGGGCACCGATATCGCCATGCGCATCGGTGGGCAGGGCCAGGAGTTGGACGAGTCGATCCGCTCGCTGCTGTTCGCGTTCGCCCTGGCGATCTTCCTGGTCTACCTGGTGATGGCCTCGCAGTTCGAATCGCTGCTGCACCCGTTCGTCATCCTGTTCACCATCCCGCTGGCGCTGGTCGGTGCGGTGGCCGCCTTGCTGGTGACGCGATCGCCGGCCTCGGTGGTGGTGTTCATCGGGGTGATCCTGCTGGTCGGACTGGTGGTGAAGAACGCGATCATCCTGATCGACAAGGTCAACCAGTTGCGCGAGGAAGGCGTGGCCAAGCGCACCGCACTGGTCGAGGGCGCGCGTTCGCGCCTGCGGCCGATCATGATGACCACGCTGTGCGCGGTATTCGGCTTCCTGCCTCTGGCGCTGGCCTTCGGCGAAGGTGCCGAAGTGCGCTCGCCGATGGCGATCACGGTGATCGGCGGCCTGCTGGTGTCGACCCTGCTGACCCTGCTGGTGATCCCGGTGGTGTACGACCTGCTGGACCGCAAGCCGGACGAGTTCTACGCCGAACGCGGTCGCCGCGCGCGCAAGGATGCCGAAGCGGTGGCGCAGGTGCTGTCGCACGAGCACGACAACCTCGACGGCACCAAGGCCTGAGGTCTCGATGAACATCACCGAGCTTTCCATCCGCCGCCCCGTCACCACGATCATGTTGTTCGTGTCGATGGTGGCGATCGGCCTGATCGCCGCGTTCCGGTTGCCGCTGGAATCGCAGCCGGAGGCCACCGCGCCGTTCTTCTTCGTGCAACTGCCGTACGCCGGCTCCACGCCGGAGGAAGTGGAACGCAACCTGGTGCGGCCGGTGGAAGAAGCCATCGCGACCATGTCCGGCATCAAGTCGATGAACGCGAATGCCGGTGCCGATGGCGGCGGCGTGTTCGTGCAGTTCAGCGACTGGAGCCGCGACATCGCGATCGCTGCATCGGATGCGCGCGAGCGCATCGACGCCATCCGCGACCAGTTGCCGGACGATTTCCAGCGCTATTTCGTGCGCCGCTGGAGCACCGGCGACCAGGAAGCGATCAGCCTGCGCCTGACCAGCGCCGACGACCTCACCGCACGCGGCGAGCTGATCGACCGCAGCCTCAAGCGGCGACTCGAGCGCTTGCCTGGCGTGGCTCGCGTGGAAGTGGAAGGCGTGCCGGTGCAGGAAGTGCAGGTGGCGATCGATCCCGATCGCCTGACTGCGAATGGCGTGGGCTTGAACGAGCTGGTATCGCGCCTGCAATCGGCGAACTTCTCGATCTCGGCCGGACAGATCACCGACGGCACGCAGCGCCTGCGCATCCAGCCGAAAGGCGAGTTGAGCGACCTGCAGCAATTGCGCGACATGCCGGTGAACGCGCGCGGCGTACGCCTGGGCGACATCGCCGACGTGCAGCTGCAGGCGCAGCGCATGAACTACGTGCGCCAGATCGACGGCCGTCCCAGCGTGGGCGTGGACATCTACAAGGAACGCGCGGCCAACCTGGTCGAGCTGTCGCGCTCGGTCAAGGCCGAACTAGTCGTGCTCAAGGCCGACCCGGCGATGAAGGGCATCGCCATCGACGTCACCGACGACCAGGGCGACCAGGTGGTGAGCTCGCTGGTGGCGCTGGCCGAGGCCGGCCTGATCGGCCTGCTGCTGTCGGTGATCGTGCTGTGGTTCTTCCTGCGCCACTGGCCCTCGGTGCTGATGGTGAGCACGGCGATCCCGATCTGTTTCATCATGACCCTGGGCTTCATGTACTTCGCCGGGATCACCCTCAACATCCTGTCGATGATGGGCCTGCTGCTCGCCGTGGGCATGCTGGTCGACAACGCCGTAGTGGTGGTCGAGAGCATCTACCAGGAGCGCGAGAAATACCCCGGCCAGCCGCGCCTGGCGTCGGTGATCGGCACCCGCCATGTCGCCATCGCGCTGTCCGCCGGTACCTTGTGCCACTGCATCGTGTTCCTGCCGATGATGTTCGGCGAGAAGAACATGCTGACCATCTTCCTGACCCAGCTGGCGGCGACGATTTCGGTGTCGTTGCTGGCCTCGTGGCTGGTCGCGGTGAGCCTGATCCCGATGCTGTCGGCACGGATGAAGACGCCGCCGGCGGTGAAGTCGCCCTTCATCAACAACCTGCAGGTGCGCTACGCCCGGTTGCTGCGCTGGACCCTGGAACATCGTGGCTGGAGCGCGCTGGGCATTGTCCTGATCGCCGCGTTGAGCGTGATCCCGATCAACATGAGCAAGGGCGACGAGGGTGGCGACGACGACCCCGGCGAGATCGCGATCTTCTACCAGTGGCAGGGCTCCTACTCCAAGGAGGAGATGGGCAAGGTCGTGAACATGGTCGAGGCCTACGTCAACGCGAACCGCAAGCGCTTCGACGTGGAGCGGGTGTACTCGCGCTACAGCGAACAGGGTTGGGCGGTGACCGAGGTCGACGTGTCGGCGAAGGATTCCAGGCGGACCAAGGAAATCGAGGAAGAACTGCGCAAGGGCATGCCGGCATCGGCCCGCGCGAACATCGGCATCGGCCGCCAAGGCGGCATGGGGGGCGACGACAAGAGCATCCAATTCAGCCTGATCGGCGATTCCAGCGAGACCCTGCGCGAGCTGTCCGAGGACATCGTGCCGATCCTTGCGCGCGGCAAGCACCTGCGCGACGTACGCGTGGACACCGGCGATGCCAATACCGAACTGTCGGTGCGGGTGAACCGCGAGCGCGCGGCTGCGTACGGATTCAGCGCGCAACAGGTGGCCCAGTTCATCGGGATGGCCCTGCGTGGCTCGTCGTTGCGCGAGTTCCAGCGCGGCGATGTGGAGATCCCGGTCAACGTGCGTTTTGCAGGTGCCCAGGACTACGGCCCGGCCGATCTCGAGTCCTTCACCGTGCGTTCCGCCGATGGCCGCGACATCCCGTTGCTGGCGATGGTCGATGTCGGCGTGCTGCCCTCGGCGCGGGGGATCCAGCGCATGAACCGACAGACCATGCTGAAGATCGAAGCCGGCCTCGCGCCCGGTTCCACGATGGAAGAAGCGCAGAAGGAAATCGAAGACACGTTGAAGGGCATGCAGATGCCGCCCGGCTACGCGCACACCTTCGAAGGCGGCGGCTTCGGCTTCAACATGGACGCGCAGCAGCAGATGGTCGGCAACATCGGCATCGCCCTGCTGCTGATGTTCATCGTGATGGCGGCGGTGTTCGAGTCGCTGCTGTTCCCGCTGGCGATCATGAGCGGCGTGGTGTTCTCGATCTTCGGCGTTTACTGGCTGTTCTGGCTCACCGGCACCGAGTTCAACATCATGGCCTTCATCGGCATCCTGGTGCTGATGGGCGTGGTGGTGAACAACGGCATCGTCATGATCGAGCACATCAACAACCTGCGCCGACGCGGCATGGCGCGCACCGAAGCACTGATCGAGGGCAGCCGCGAACGCCTGCGCCCGATCATGATGACGATGGGCACGGCGATCCTGGCGATGGTGCCGATCGCGCTGTCCGATACCCAGGTGGCCGGCGAGGGCCCGGCGTATTACCCGATGGCGCGTGCGATCGCCGGCGGCCTCGCCTTCTCCACTGTCGTCAGTCTGCTGTTCCTGCCGACGATCTACGCGATGCTCGACGACCTCAGCGCGGGCAGCGGGCGAATCATCCGCCGCGCGGCCCAACGTCGCGGCTGGAGCTGGAAGAGGAAGTCCCCGGCACCGGTGGCATGAACGCGGGCGCGGGCGATTCCGGCGGATTGAAGGGGCAGGCCCGGTTCGCCGGCCTGCTGTACCTGATCGTCGTCGCCACCGGGATTTTCAGCCTGGGCTACGTCCCCTCGCAGATCAATGCCGCGCAGGACTGGCCGGCGACAATGGGCAATATCGTCGCCCATGAATCGCTGTTCCGTTGGGGCATCGCCGCGTTCCTGATCAAGCAGGTCGCGTTCCTGTTGCTGCCGCTTCTGCTGTATCGCGTGCTGGGCGATGCCGACCGCATCGCCGCCATCGCGATGGTGGCGTTCGCGGTGATCAGCGTGCCGCTGGCACTGGTCGCACTGGGCCACAAGCTGGATGCGCTGTCGCTGCTGACCGATCCAGTGCTGGCCAACACCATCGCACCCGCGCAGTTGCAGGCGATGGCGGTGCAGGCGCTGGATGCCTACGGCAATGCGCTGGTCGCGACGCGCCTTTTCTGGGGCCTGTGGCTGCTGCCGTTCGGCTGGCTGGTGCTCAAGTCAGAGCGCATGCCCAAAGCTCTCGGCATCATGCTGGTGCTCGGTTGCCTTGGGTATCTGGTCGACGTGTTCGGCGGGTTGCTTGCGCCCGCGTATGCCGATTCGATGATCGCGAGCGTCGCGATGCTGCCGGCATCGATCGGCGAGATCGGTGCGTGTTTCTGGCTGCTGTTATTCGGGGCCCGCAAACCGCGAGACGCCTGATCGCGGGGCTCAGCCCACCAGCTTGCGGAGGATCGCCGCGCCTGAGACCCACACGCCGATCATGCTGCCGATGTTGGTGAGCAGGAACACCAGCACCACCCGGCACACGCGGTTGCGATACCAGCCGCCCAGCGTCTGTGCGTCGTCGCGCAGGGCGAGGAAATCCGGATAGGCCGGCTTGCGCAGGTGCACTTCGACCAGCGCACTGAACATGCCGGGCGGCAAGCCGGGGCGGAACGGCTTAAGCGGCGCGGAAATCGCCGCGGCAAGGATGCTCAGCAGATGGCCGCGTGCGAGCAGCGCGCCCAGTCCGGCCAAGCCTCCGGTCCACACGACCCATTGCAGCAACAGCTCGCGTCCCAGCTCGCCACCGCCATTGAAATAGCCCCAGGCGATGCCGCCGCAGATCAGCAGCATCAAGATGATGGTGATCCACGGGATGTTGCGTTTCTTCACCACGTGCGCGAGTTGCGCGGTCAGTTCGGCCGGTTCCCGCTGGTCTTCGGCCAAGTAGCGCGCCATGCCCTTCAGGTGGCCGGCACCGACCACCGCAAGCACATGCGTTGCGCCGTCTACACGCTCGCGCAGCTTCGCCGCCATGTACTGGTCGCGCTCGTCGATCAGAGTGGCGTACAGCGACGGCGTATCGCGCGCGAATTCGCCGAAGCTCGATTCGAGCATGTCGCCTTCCTTGAGCCGCTCGATGTCGTCCTCGGAGACTTCGTCGCTTGCGAACAGGCCGCCGGCGAGTCCGCCGACCAGCTTCATGCGGTCCCACCAGCGCAGGCCATGCAGGATGCGGCGGAAGGTGATGCCGACATCGCGATCGATCAGCTGCAGCGGCAAACCGCGCGCAGCGGCTTCGACCGCGGCCGCCTTCAGCTCCGCGCCGGGCTCGATGCCGAGTTGTTCGGCCAGCCGGCGCTGGTAGGCGGCCAATGCGAGATTCGCCGCGAATGGGGCGATCTTGCGTTCGCGGATGACCTTGACAAGGTCGAGTTGCGCCAGCGCATCCGGGTGGGTCAGCGCCTTGTGCCGCTGCTCGTCCAGTTCGACCGCGACGGCATCGAAGCGGCCGCTGTCGATTGCCGCCATCACCGCGTCGATGCTGGTCTTGGAGACATGCGCGGTGCCCAGCAACGTGTAGCGCACGCCATCGCGTTCGAGTTCGACGATGGGTTGCCCGGCGAAGGCGTCAGTGGCGGTGCTGGATTCGGTGCTCATCGGGCCTGCGCATCTCTGGAAAGCCGCCATCTGCATGGCGGCCGCGCAGGATAGTCGGTTTCGCGCTGGCGCAGCGTGTGCTTTCAGGCCAGCCCGTAGGGCAGGTCGGCGGTGGAGACCACGCGTTCGCCCACTGCTTCTCCACGCAGGAAACGCAGGGCCGAGGCGATCACGCTGTCGTCGTCGGCGATCCGGTTATGGCCCAGCCCGCGCGTGCTCAGCAGCCGCGATTGCGGCCAGTAGCGCGCCCAGCGTTCGCCCTCCGACCACGGCACTTCACGATCCTCGATGTCGTGCACGATCAATGCCGGACGGCCGATGCGGGGCGCATTGTTTTGCGCCTGCAATTCATTCGCGGAAAAGCGCATAGCGCCCTCGAAGCGGGCGAACATGCGCCGGCCCAGGTGGCTCGCCAGCCACAACAGACTGGAGAAGCGTTCGACTGCCGCCAACGGGTCCGCGGCCGGTGCGATCAGCACGGCGCTATTTGCCTGCATGCCGCGCGCCAGGGCCAGCGCGGTCGCCGCACCGCCCAGCGAGTGGCCAATCACCGCCGCAGCCGGCCCATAGTGCTTCGCGACCGCCATCAGGTGGCAGGTGAAGTCGGGCAGGGTGGTGTGGGTGCCGCCACTGCGGCCATGCGCGGCCTGGTCGAAGGTCACTACCGCATAGCCCGCATCGCGCAGCGGTTGGACCCAGCGTGCGACGCGGGTGCCGTGGCTGGACCAGCCATGCGCGAACAGGACATAGGGCTGGGTGGCCGGATCGCCCCACGCGTAGGTATGGATGGCAATGCCGTTGATGCCGAGGTCTTCCTCGCGTGCGCCGAGCGTGGGCATGGCGCGTGCTCGCGTGCGACTGGAGGCGAACGGCGTGGTGAACAGCCGAGCGGCCTTGGCGGCGATGGCCTCCGGCGCGATATGGCCGCCCATGAAAAAGGTCAGGCGCACCAGCGGCAACTTCAGACTATCGCGAACGGTCGTGCTAATTGTGGACAGACGCTTGAACATCACGGCACCTCGTGGTCGATCAGGGGGAAGGAGCGTGGGCAGCGCACCAGCGTTCGAGCGCGCTGTCGCCGTGTTTGCGTGCCTGTTCGTAACCGAACAGGCCGGACTCGTGGAGCATGGCCAGCGGGATTGCATACAGTTCGAAGGCGTACTGGTCGGTGTCGCCATCGCGCAGATGGCCGCATTCGATCGCCAGCTGGGCGGCGCGCTGCAGTTCCTGCCGCCAGCGGCGCTCGTTGCGGAAGACCTGGTCGCGCAAGGGGCCGGGACGGTGATCGAACTCGCTGACCGAGGCCACCAGCACGCAGCCTCCGCTTTCCAGTCGGCCCCATTCGAACCAGTTGTGCATGAGCGCGCGCAGGCGCGGCAGGCCGCGTGGTTGCGACAACGCCGCGCCCAGCACGAACTCGCCGAAGCGCATGCCCGCCGATTCCAGCACCGCAAGCTGCAGGTCTTCGCGCGAGCCGAAATGGGCGAACACGCCGCTCTTGGACATGCCCACCGCCTGTGCCAGCGGTCCGATCGAGAGGCCTTCGATGCCCGCGAAACGGGCGATCTCGTAGGCCTTGTCGATGATGGCATCGCGGGTGGCGGCGCCCTTGCTGGTGGCGGTCAACGGGTTCACGGTCGGCAAATTAGCACGACCGTTCGGATTTATTCGACCGTTTGTCGGCAAGGAGCAAGCGCGGGAATCAGTCCCGGTAGCGCTTGGTCAGGTCGCCGTAGGCGTCGATGCGGCGGTCGCGCAGGAACGGCCAGATGCGGCGCACGTGCTCGCTGCGCTGCATGTCGACTTCGGCCAGCAGCAGGGTCGGCTCGGTGCCGGCCTCGGCGATGAACTCGCCTTGCGGCCCCAGTACATGGCTGTTGCCCCAGAAGTCGATGCCGGATGCCCCCATCGGTGACGGCTCGTGGCCGACCCGGTTGCAGCTCAGTACCGGCAGCCCGTTGGCGACTGCATGGCCGCGATGGCTCAGTACCCAGGCATCGCGCTGGCGGGTTTTCTCGGCCTGCTCGTCGGACGGATCCCAGCCAATGGCGGTCGGATACAGCAGCAGTTCCGCGCCGGCCAAGGCCATCAGGCGCGCGCCTTCCGGATACCACTGGTCCCAGCACACCAGCACGCCGAGGCGGCCGACGCTGGTGTCGATCGGAGTGAAGCCGATGTCGCCGGGGGTGAAGTAGAACTTCTCGTAGAAACCCGGATCGTCCGGGATGTGCATCTTGCGGTACTTGCCGGCGGTGCTGCCGTCCGTGTCGAAGACCACTGCGCTGTTGTGGTACAGCCCGGTCGCACGCTTCTCGAACAGCGAAGTCACCAGCACCACGCCGTGTTGCTTGGCGAGTTTGCCGAGCCGTTCGGTCGACGGGCCGGGGATGGTTTCCGCCAAGTCGAATTCGTCCACCGATTCGTGCTGGCAGAAGTAGGCGCCGTTGTGCAGTTCCTGCAGCAGCACGAGCTTGGCACCCGACGCGGCTGCCTCGGCCACGCGCTGTTCGATGATGGTGAGGTTGGCCTCGGCATCGCCGTGGTTCTTCTCCTGCACCAGGGCGACGGGAAGCTTGTTGTACTTGGCCATCAAACCAGACCCTCGGGCAGTTGCATGGTGATGCAGTGCAGGCTGCCGTTCTGCCAGATCAGCGGGCGGCAGGGCACCTGCACGATTTCGCGATGCGGGAACGCATCCGCCAACACCGCGGCGGCAACATCATCCGCCTCGTCGCCGTAGGCCGGCATCAACACCGCACCGTTGACGATCAGGAAATTGGCATAGCTGGCGGCGAGTCGGCGTTCGCTGCCGTCCGCTGCCACATCGAGGACCGGCTTCGCCCACGGCAACGGGAACAATCGATAGGGCTGGCCTTGCTTCGTCCGCAGGGCAGCGATCTCGTCGGCCATCGCCTTGAGGTCGGCGTAATGCGAATCCGCAGGATCGTCGCAGGCCTGGAACACGATGGCATCACGGGCGGCGAAGCGGGCGAGGGTATCGATGTGCGCGTCGGTGTCGTCGCCCTCGAGCGCGCCATGGTCGAGCCACAGCACGCGATCCTGATGCAGCCAGCCGGCGAGCTTCCCGGTCAGTTCTTCGCGCGACGCATCCGGATGGCGCTCGTGCAGGCACTGCCAGGTGGTCAGCAGGGTGCCGTCGCCATCGGTGTCGATGGCACCGCCTTCCAGCGCGAAATCGATGGTATCGCGCGCCTGTGTGCTGAACACCTGCGAGTCGGTCAGGCGCTGTACCAGTTGGTCGTCATCGCTCGCGTCGAATTTGCCGCCCCAGCCGGTGAAGCGGAAATCAAGCAGGCGGAAGTCGTCGCCATCGCGCAACCCGCTTTCAATCAACGTGATCGGGCCGGAATCGCGCAGCCAGGTGTCGTCGTAGGGCACGGTGACGAAACGCACGCGATCCATGTCCACCCGGTTGCTGCGCAGGCGCATCTCCGCGTAAGTCTCGACATCGTCGTCGGCCACGCAGATCACCACGCGCTGGAAGCGAGTGATCGCCGCGACCAGCGCGATGTAGGTCTCCTCGACGCCGGCCAGGCGCTCGGCCCAATCGGTGTCGGCGTTCGGCCACGCGATCAGGATCGCCGCCTGGGGTTCCCACTCGGCGGGGAAACGCACGTTGTCTTGCATGCGGGCTCTTAAGTGGTTGGCGGCTTGGGCCCGATCTCGTTCGGATCGGCCTTGGTCATCACCACGTCGATGACCTTGTTGCGCTCGAAATACACGGTGAAGGCCGGATAGGTCCAGCGATTGATCGTCGGCCAGTCACGCTTCTGCCCGCCGCGCGGGTCGAGGCGATCGGTGGGTGCGCCGAAACGCGCCTCGACCTGGGACATGCTCATGCCGCGGCCGGGCAGGTTCGCGGGTTCTTCATGCACGCGTTCGATCAGCAGGACATCGCCCTGTACTTGTGCTTGTCGGGCAAGGGCTATGCCCGGCGCGGCAACGAGCGTTGCGGTGATGACAGCGAGGATGCTGCGGCAGAGGCGGTTCATGGCGACGCTCCCGGTTGCAGGGTAGGGACGACGGATTCTATGCCCGAATCGTGAACGGACTGCGATGGCACGGCTGCGCAAACCGTGGATAGCAGAAGGCCGCCTTGCGGCGGCCTTCGAAAGTGCAACCCATGCAGTCAACTCAGCGCTGGCGCGCCTTGAAACGCGGGTTGGACTTGCAGATCACGAAGACCTTGCCACGACGGCGAACCACCTTGCAGTCGCGGTGACGGTTCTTCGCCGACTTGAGGGAGGACAGGACCTTCATGACAGAACCTCGGCAAAAATGATGGATGGAGCGGTTGGAGGAAAGCGTTGCCGAAAGCCTGAGCCGACTGCCGCAACACGAAGCCGCGCATTCTAACGGGGTTTGTGTTTCCAGATCAACAGCTTGAAGCGTTTTCCTGCCGGATCGGTCGGAATTGGCCGCAGCTAGGGTCCGGCCGGCATAATCACGGCATGGATCCCACCGCCCCCGTGCTCACCATCGATGGCCCTTCCGGCTCCGGCAAGGGCACGATCAGTCGCATTGTCGCCCAGCGCCTGGGCTGGCGTTACCTCGATTCCGGCGCACTCTACCGCGCTGTGGGCGTGGCGGCGGGCTGGGCCGACCTGGATCTGGACGATGCCGGGGCATTGGTGCGCTGCACCTTCGATACCGTTGTCGGTTTCCGCGAAGGCGAGTCCGGCGATCTGCGGGTGCTGGTCAACGGCCACGACGCCACCGATGAGTTGCGCACCGAAACCGCGGGTGCGGCCGCCTCGGCTATCGCGGCGATCCCGGAAGTACGGGCCGCGCTGAAGGACCGCCAGCGAGCGTTCCGGCAATTGCCGGGGCTGGTGGCCGACGGTCGCGACATGGGCACGGTGATCTTTCCCGACGCCGGCCACAAGGTCTTCCTGACCGCGAGCGCCGACGAGCGCGCCGAGAGACGCTATAAGCAGTTGAAAGACAAAGGGGTTTCCGTCACACTTGATGGTCTGCTGCGCGAGATTCTCGCCCGCGATGCCCGCGATGCCAGTCGCGCGGTGGCGCCGTTGCGACCGGCCGACGACGCCGTCCGCATCGATACCACCGGGCTTGGCATCGATGGCGTTGTCGCACTGGTGCTGGACGTGGTGTCCGGCCCCCGCGCGAACTGAGCGCCCGCACGGCAGAACCCTTCCACGCCCGCATCCCGCGTGCGTGGCGTCCAACCCACCAACACACATGGCGGAGCGCGTCCTGCGCGATGCCAGACCCAAGGTGGGTCGCCCCGTACGTGCGGGCGACCTGTGTATCCACCCGAGATTTTTCATGAATTCCGTAGCTACCGAATCCTTCGCCGAACTGTTCGAACAGAGCCAGACCAATTGGGCCAAGATCAAGCCCGGTGCCATCGTCAAGGGCATCGTGGTCGACGTCCGCAACGATGTGGTCGTGATCAACGCCGGCCTGAAGTCCGAGGGCATCGTCCCGATCGAACAGTTCCGCAATGACGCCGGCGAGATCGACGTCGGCATCGGCGATGAAGTCAAGGTTGCCCTCGATTCGCTCGAGAATGGCTTTGGCGAAACCGTGCTGTCGCGCGAGAAGGCCAAGCGCGCCATGGTGTGGGACGAACTGGAAGAGGCGCTGGAAGCCAACGCCACCATCGTCGGCCGCATCAGCGGCAAGGTGAAGGGCGGTTTCACCGTCGACATCAAGGATGTCCGCGCGTTCCTGCCGGGTTCGCTGGTCGATGTGCGCCCCGTGCGCGACCCGGTGTACCTGGAAGGCAAGGAGCTGGAATTCAAGCTCATCAAGCTGGACCGCAAGCGCAACAACGTGGTCGTCTCCCGCCGTGCGGTGGTCGAGAGTGAGCATTCGGAAGAGCGCGAGCAGCTGCTCGAGAAGCTGGTCGAGGGCGCGGTGCTGAAGGGCGTCGTCAAGAACCTGACCGATTACGGCGCGTTCGTGGACCTCGGCGGCATCGACGGCCTGCTGCACATCACCGACATGGCCTGGAAGCGCGTGCGCCATCCGTCCGAAGTCGTTGAAGTGGGCGCCGAGCTCGACGTGCGCGTGCTCAAGTACGACAAGGAGCGCAACCGCGTTTCGCTGGGGCTCAAGCAGCTGGGCGAGGATCCGTGGGACAACATCGCCCGCCGCTACCCGTCCAACAGCCGCGTGTTCGGCAAGGTCAGCAACGTCACCGACTACGGCGCGTTCGTCGAGATCGAGCCTGGCGTGGAAGGCCTGGTCCACGTGTCCGAAATGGATTGGACCAACAAGAACGTCAACCCGGCCAAGGTCGTGCAGGTCGGCGACGAGGTCGAGGTCATGGTGCTGGACGTGGATGAAGAGCGTCGCCGCATCTCGCTGGGCATCAAGCAGGTCACCAGCAATCCGTGGGAAACCTTCGCCGCGATCCACAAGAAGAACGACAAGGTGTCCGGCCAGATCAAGTCGATCACCGACTTCGGCATCTTCATCGGCCTGGACGGCGGCATCGACGGCCTGATCCACCTGTCCGACATCAGCTGGAACTCCACCGGCGAAGACATCGCCCGCAACTACAAGAAGGGCGACACGCTCGAGGCAGTGGTGCTGGCCGTCGATCCGGAGCGCGAGCGCATCAGCCTTGGCGTCAAGCAGATGGAACAGGATCCGCTGGGCCAGTTCATGGCGACCAATGCGAAGGGCACCAAGGTCACCGGCACCGTCAAGGAAGTCGACGCCAAGGGCGCGACCATCGACCTGGGCGATGGCGTCGAAGGCTACGTGATGGCACGCGACGTTGCCGACGAGCGCGTCGAGGACGCCAGCCAGTACTTGAAGGTCGGCCAGGAAGTCGAAGCCAAGTTCGTGGGCATGGACCGCAAGGGCCGCAGCCTGCAGCTTTCGATCAAGGGCAAGGACGATGCCGAGACCGCCGAAGCGATGGCCGAGTACAACAAGTCCTCGTCCGACGCCTCCAGCGGCACCACCAAGCTGGGCGCACTGCTGCGCGAGCAGCTGAACAGCAAGTCCGAGTGATCCTGACGGCCTGACGATCATGGCGGTCCGGCCCAGGCCGGGCCGCCATTTTCTTGGCAGCACACCCTGTGGTTTCATGACCAAGTCCGAACTCATCGAATTGCTGGCGCGACGCCAGCCCCATCTCAAGACAGACGATGTCGACTTGTCGGTCAAGTCGCTGCTGCAGATGATGGGCAGTGCGCTTGCCGTGGGCGAGCGTATCGAGGTGAGGGGGTTCGGCAGTTTTTCCCTGCACTATCGGCCGCCGCGCACCGGCCGCAATCCGAAGACCGGCGATGCCGTCGCGTTGCCGGGCAAGCACGTGCCGCATTTCAAGCCCGGCAAGGAACTGCGCGAACGGGTGACCCCCGTCGTGCCGCTGCCCCAGGACGACTGAAGCGCCGCAGTCCGTTAAGCTAGCAAGCGATCCCGGAGTTCCCGATGCGCCTGCTCCGCCTCATCGCCGCGTTCGCCTGCATCGTCCTCGGTGCCATCGTCGGCGCACTCAATACCCAGCGTGTTGTGCTCGACCTCGGGCTGATCACACTTCCTACCAGTCTCGGGCTCGGCATCCTGCTGGCTCTGCTGCTCGGCGTGCTGGTCGGTGGCACCATCCTCGCCGTAGGCGTTGTCGCACCGATACGCCGCCGCCTTCGCCGCGCCGAAGCCGCTGCGCGCCTGCCGCGCCACCAGGACTGATACGCATGGAATTCCTCGACCAATGGTTCTGGTTCGTCGTCCTGCTGCCATTGGCGGCGTTGGCAGGCTGGGTGATCGGACGCCGCGGCGGCGAACGGCACAGCGACAGCCAGGTGAGCAAGCTGTCGACCACCTATTTTCGCGGCCTCAACTATCTGTTGAACGAACAGCCGGACAAGGCGATCGAGCTGTTCCTGCACATCGCCGAGCTGGACAAGGACACGTTCGAGACCCAGGTCGCGCTGGGCCATCTGTTCCGGCGGCGCGGCGAGGTGGATCGCGCCATCCGCCTGCACCAGGCGCTGGCCCAGCGCAGCGACCTCACCGATGCGCAGAAGGTGCAGGCGTTGTCGGCGCTGGGCGAGGACTACATGCGCTCCGGCCTGCTGGACCGGGCGGAAACCGTGTTCAGCGACCTCGCCCAGCTGGACCAGCGTGCGCCGCAGGCGTTGCGGCACTTGATCGGCATCTACCAGGCCGAGCGCGACTGGGAAAAGGCGATCGAGAACGCGCAGCGCTTCGAGGCCGCCACCGGCGAGTCGATGGGCAAGCTGGTGGCGCAGTTCGAATGCGAACTGGCCGACCGCCAGCGCTCCGCGGGTGACATCGACGCCGCGCGTGCCGCGATCAAGCGGGCCTACGCCGCCGATTCGACCTCGGTGCGTGCCGGCATCAGCGAAGGCCGGATCGAGGCCGAGACCGGCAACCACACGGGTGCGGTGCGTGCTTTCGAGCGCGCTGCCCGCCACGATCCGGACTACCTGCCGGTGATCCTGCCGGCGCTGCTGGACAGTTATGCGAAGCTCGGCGAGCGCACCGGTGCGCGCGCCTTCCTCGCCGAGATGAGCGAGCACTATCGCGGTATCTCGCCGGTGCTTGCGTTGACCAGGATGATCGAGGCGGAGGAGGGCGTCAGTGCGGCGCGGCGCTACCTGGGCCAGCAATTGAAGGATCGCCCGTCGGTGCGTGGCGAGGCGGCGTTGATCGACCTGACCATCGCCGAACATCCAGAACTGGAGCAGGCAGATGCGCGGGCGACCTTGCACGACCTCAAGCACATCACCGACCAGTTGCTGGTACGCAACCCCAGTTATCGCTGCACCCGTTGCGGCTTCGGTGCGCGCAGCCACCACTGGCAATGCCCGAGCTGCAAGGAATGGGGCACGGTGAAGCCTTTGCTGAACTATGCCGTGGTCTGAACCGGCCCTGCTGGCCGCCAGCGCCATTGCTGCGCTGGTGATTTCGATGGCGGGCACGGCGTGGGCGATCACGTACGCACGCCGTCGCGGAATGCTCGACCAACCGGGCGAGCGCCGCAGCCATGCAACGGCGACGCCACGTGGTGGCGGTGTCGGCATCGTCCTGGTCTTGCTGCTGGCGATGATCCTGCTGGGCTGGGGTGTCGATGCCGGCTGGTGGCCGGTGGCAGCCGGCCTGTTGCTCGTCGCCGGGATCGGATGGGGCGATGATCATTACCCGCTGCCAAGTGCGCTGCGCCTGGGCGTACATGCCATTGCCGGCCTTGCGTTGGCATGGGGCTTGCATCTGCAGGACGCGGGCGTACCGGCGCTGCTGGCCGCCCTGGTGCTGGTGCCAGTGCTGGTCAATGCCTGGAACTTCATGGACGGCATCGATGGGCTGGCGGCCAGTCAGGCCTTGCTTTGCGGAGTAGGGCTGGCCTGTCTGCTCGATGTGGGCTGGCAGGTCGCAGGGATCGCACTGACGGCTGCCTGCCTGGGCTTCCTGCCGTTCAACCGGCCGCCAGCGCGAATCTTCCTGGGCGACGTAGGCAGTGGGGCATTGGGTTACGCGATCGCGGCATTGCTCGCCGGCGGCGTGGCCACGTTGCCGTCTTCGAGCTGGCTGTTGCTGGCCTTGCCGCCGATGGCGATGCTTGGCGACAGCGGGCTGACCCTCGGCTGGCGCATCGCCACCGGCCAGCGCTGGTGGCAAGCGCATGTCCAACACCTCTACCAGCGCTGCAGCCGGCGCTGGGGACACCTGCAGGTGTCCACGGCATATGCCCTATGGACGTGCGTGGCCATTGGGATCATGCTTCGTGCGCATGACACGCGGATGCCCGCTGCGCCGGTGGTCGCCATGATGGCGACAATCTGGCTGCTGGCCTGGGCTTGGATGCACCGGCGCAGCGCGACCACGACCGAAGGATTCGGCAGATGAGCACATGGAAGGATCGTCTCAAGCATCGCTTGCCGCGCCTCGCGGTGATCCTGCATGACCTGTTCATGGTCTGGGTCTGCTGGCAGGGCCTGCACTACATGCGCTATGCACTGCAGCCCAGCCAGCTGTCGCTGGCACCGTTCTCCAGCACGGTGTTGATCGTATTGGTCGCGCAGGGATTGGTGTCCTGGCGCGTCGGCCTGTACCGGGGCTTGTGGCGCTTTGCCAGCGTCCCCGACCTGATGAACATCTTCAAGGCCAGCCTGGTCGGCCTGCTTGCGGTGGTCGTGGGCCTCTTCTTCTACAGCCGGCTGGATCTGGTTTCGCGGGCGGCGCTGCTGCTGTATCCGTTCGCATTGACGATCCTGCTGGGTGCGCCACGATTGATCTTCCGTGCCTGGAAGGATCACCGCCTGCTGCAGACTGCCGATGGCGCCGAGCGCGTGCTGATCCTGGGCGCTGGACAGGCGGGCGAGGCACTGGTGCGCGACTTGCGCCGCACCGGTCGTTACGACCCGATCGGATTCCTGGATGATTCGGTCGGCCTGCGCGGGACGCGCCTGCAGGGCCTGCCGGTGCTCGGCAAGGTCGAGGATCTGCCACGGATCGCCCGCGAAACCGGGGCGCAGTTGCTGGTGATCGCAATGCCGTCAGTGTCGGCCACGGCGATGCGCCGGGTCATCGGCCTGTGCGAGCAGAGTGGCTTGCCGTTCCGCACGGTGCCACGCCTGGCCGACATCCTCGAAGGCCGCTCCTTGCCGGGCCAACTCAAGGAAGTCGCCATCGAAGACCTCTTGGGCCGGCAACCGCACACCCCGGACTGGAAGGCGATCCGTGGCTGGTTGGGCGCGCGTTCGGTCCTGGTGACCGGCGCCGGTGGCTCGATCGGCCTGGAACTGTGCCGGCAATGCGCGCGGCATGGCGCACACCGGATCACCCTGCTCGACATCGACGAGCTCGCCCTGCTGACCGCGGAAACCGAGCTAAAGCGCGATTTTCCAGGCATCGAATGCATCCTCGTGCTCGGCGATTGTGGCGATCCGGCCGTGATCGCATACACCTTGCGCAAGGCCGAGCCGGAAGCCGTCTTCCACGCCGCCGCCTACAAACAGGTGCCGCTGCTGCAGGGGCAATTGCGCGAAGCCGTGCGCAACAACGTGCTGGCGACCGACGTGGTGGCGCGCGCCTGCCGCGATGCGCGGGTCGCCACCTTCGTGCTGATCTCGACCGACAAGGCGGTGGATCCGGTCAACGTGCTGGGTGCCACCAAACGGCTGGCCGAAATGGTCTGCCAGGCCTTGGTCGATCCGCGTTCGACCCGCATGGTCACGGTCCGCTTCGGCAATGTGCTGGACTCGGCGGGCAGCGTGGTGCCGCTGTTTCGCGAGCAGATCCGCCGCGGCGGCCCGGTTACCGTCACCGACCGCGACGTGACCCGTTTTTTCATGACCATTCCCGAGGCCTGCCAGCTGATCCTGCAGGCGTCCTCGATCGGTGCGCAGCAAGCCGTGTACACGCTCGACATGGGCGAACCGGTGTCGATCTCCATGCTGGCCGAACAGATGATACGGCTTGCGGGCAAACAGCCGGAGCGCGATATCGCGATCGAATACACCGGCCTGCGCCCCGGCGAGAAACTGCACGAAACGCTGTTCCACGCGGACGAGCGCTACAGCGCCACGACCTACCCGAACATCCTGCAGGCCGCCGCCCGCAGCGTGGTGCCGGAACGCGTCGAGCATGCGCTCGAGGTGCTGCGCGCCGCAGTGCGCGACTATGACCTGGAACGCCTGGCGGATGCCTTGCGTGATGCCGTGCCCGAGTTCAATCCGAGCGACGACACCGAGGTAGCGCATGTCGCCACGATCGTGGCGTTCCCGGCGCGCCGGGCCCGACAACCCCAATGATGATGAAAACCAATACGAATCCCCGCATCCGCGTCGCGGTCTTCCCGGTCGCCGGTCTCGGTACCCGGTTCTTGCCGGCCACCAAGACCGTGCCGAAGGAGATGCTGCCGATCATCGACAAGCCGCTGATCCAATACGCGGTCGACGAGGCGATCGAGGCCGGCTGCGACACCCTGGTGTTCGTCACCAACCGCTACAAGCACGCGGTCGCGGACTATTTCGACAAGGCCTACGAGCTCGAGCAGAAGCTGGAACGCAGCGGCAAACTCGAACAGCTGGAACTGGTCCGCAACGTGCTGCCATCGCATGTACGTGCGGTCTTCGTCACCCAGTCCGAAGCGTTGGGCCTGGGTCACGCCGTGTTGTGTGCCAAGCCGATCATCGGCGACCAGCCGTTCGCGGTGCTGTTGCCGGATGACCTGATCTGGAACCGTGGCCCCGGCGCGTTGAAGCAGATGGCCGACCTGGCCGAAGCCTCCGGTGGCAGCGTGATTGCGGTGCAGGACGTGCCGCGCGCGCAGACCGGCAGTTACGGCATCGTCGCCACCGAGTCGTTCGAGGGTCGGTCGGGACGGATCAATGCGATCGTCGAGAAACCCAATCCCGAGGCGTCGCCGAGCACGCTGGCCGTGGTCGGGCGCTACGTGCTCGACGGGCGCATCTTCGACCTGCTTGAACAGACCGCGCCTGGCGCTGGCGGCGAGATCCAGCTGACCGACGCCATCGCCGCCTTGCTCGCGGAAAAACCGGTACAGGCCTACCGCTTCCAGGGCACGCGTTTCGATTGCGGCACCCACATCGGCCTGATCGAAGCGACCATCCGCTATGCGCTGGATCACGAGAAGCTGAGCGACGCCGCGCGCGACCTGATGAAGAACGCGCTCGACGAAATGGGCGTGGTCGAGACCTGATCCGGGCTCCGTCCGCAGCTACGAAAACGGCGCCGCAAGGCGCCGTTTTCGCATCCATCGATCACTCGCTCAGAGCGCTTCGAAAATCCCGGCCGCGCCCATGCCGGTGCCGATGCACATGGTCACCATGCCGTACTTCTTCTGGTGGCGGCGCATGCCGTGGACGATGGTCGCGGTGCGGATCGCGCCGGTCGCGCCCAGCGGGTGGCCCAATGCGATCGCACCGCCCAGCGGATTGATCTTCGATGCATCGAGGTCGCTGTCGCGGATGACCGCCAGCGCTTGCGCGGCGAATGCTTCGTTGAGTTCGATCCAGTCCAGTTGATCCTTGGTCAGGCCGGCCTGCTTGAGCGCCTTCGGGATCGCCGCGATCGGGCCGATGCCCATCACTTCCGGGCGCACGCCGGCGACCGAGAAGCTGACGAAGCGGGCGAGCGGGGTCAGGCCGTAGTCCTTGATCGCCTGCTCCGACGCCAGCAGCACGCCTGCGGCGCCATCGCTCATCTGCGAGGCGGTACCTGCGGTCACGGTGCCACCAAACTGCTGATTGCGGAATACCGTGCGCAGCCTGGCCAAGCCTTCCAGCGATGTATCCGCACGCGGGCCTTCGTCGTGTTCGACCAGCAGTTTCTTCAGGCGCACCGTGTCGCCGGCCAGGTCCGGCTGGCGCGAGATCACTTCGTAGGCGCTGATCTCCTCGCGGAACTCGCCAGCGGCCTGCGCGGCCAGCGCTTTCTGGTGCGAGGCCACCGCGAACGCGTCCTGGTCTTCGCGCGAGATCTTCCATTCCTCGGCGACCTTTTCGGCGGTGATGCCCATGCCGTAGGCGATCGCCACGTGGTCGTTGTCGAACACGCTGGGTGCCATCGCGATCTTGTTGCCCATCATCGGCACCATCGACATCGATTCGGTGCCGCCGGCCAGCATCAGGTCGGCGTTGCCCAGGCGGATCTGGTCCGCGGCCATTGCCACGGCCTGCAGGCCGGACGAACAGAAGCGGTTGATGGTCTGCGCGGCGATGGTATTCGGGAGGCCGGCAAGCAGCAGGCCGATGCGCGCCACGTTCATGCCTTGCTCGCCCTCGGGCATGGCGCAGCCGATGATGGCGTCGTCGATGCGGTTGAGGTCGATGCCCGGTGCCTGCGCCACCACCGACTTCAGCACGTGGGCCAGCATGTCGTCGGGACGGGTATTGCGGAACACGCCTTTGGGTGCCTTGCCGACCGGTGTGCGAGTGGCGGCGACGATATAGGCGTCTTGTACTTGCTTGCTCATGGGGTTGGGTCCTTTGTCGTCGCTCAATTGCGCAGCGGCTTGCCGGTCTTCAGCATGTGGGCGATGCGGGCCTGGGTTTTTTCCTGCTGCGCCAGTTCCACGAAGTGCTGGCGCTCGAGCTTGAGCAGCCATTCCTCGTCCACCAGCGACCCACGGTCGATCTCGCCGCCGCACAGCACGGTGGCGATGCGCACGGCGATCTCGTAGTCGTACGGACTGATGAAGCGGCCTTCCAGCATGTTCACCAGCATCATCTTGAAGGTGGCGATGCCGACGTCGCCGCCCACCTGGATGCGACGCGCCGGCAGCGGCGGGCGATAGCCGGTGTCGGCCAATGCGGCGGCTTCCTGCCTGGCGATGTGCAGCAGTTCATAGGCGTTGAACACGACCTTGTCGGCCGCGCGCATCAGGCCCAATTCCTTGGCTTCAAAAGCCGAGGCCGAGACCTTTGCCATCGCCACGGTCTCGAAGGTCTTCTTCAGTTCGGCGAAGACGTCGCCGCCCGGTCCCGCCGCCTGCGAGGCGCGCACTGCGATTTCCTTGAGGCCGCCACCGGCCGGCAGCAGGCCGACCCCGGCTTCGACCAGGCCGATGTAGCTTTCCAGGTGGGCCACGCTGCGGGCGCTGTGCATCTGGAACTCGCAGCCGCCGCCCAGCGCGAGTCCGCGCACCGCCGCGACCACCGGCACCAGCGAATACTTGATGCGCTGGCTGGTGGCCTGGAAGTTGGCGACCATCGCCTCGAACTCGGCGATCTTGCCGGCCTGGAGCGCGGCGAGTGCCCCTGACAGGTCGGCACCGGCTGAGAAAGGCTCCTTAGGCTGCCAGATCACCATCCCCTTGAACTTCTGCTCGGCGATGCCGATCGCCTCCTGCAGGCCGTCCAGCACCGCGTCGGAGACGGTGTGCATCTTGGTCTTGAAGCTGGCCACGGCGATGTCGTCGCCGTCCGTCCACAAGCGGATGCCGTCGTTTTCGTAGACCGTCTCACCGGGTGCGAACACCTCGCCCAGCAGCGGGTCGGGGAAGCGCTGGCGTTGGTAGACGGGCAGGGTGGAACGTGGAAGCTTGGCGTTCTTGGCCGGGCTGAAGCTGCCCTCGGCGGCGTGCACGCCCTCGCGACCATCGAACACCCAGTCCGGCAGCGGCGCGCTGCTCATCGCCTTGCCGGCCACGATGTCGTCGGCGATCCACTGCGCCACCTGCTTCCAGCCGGCGGCCTGCCAGGTTTCGAACGGGCCCAGCGACCAGCCGTAGCCCCAGCGGATCGCCAGGTCGACGTCGCGCGCGGTTTCGGCGATGTCTGCCAGGTGATAGGCGCTGTAGTGGAACAGGTCGCGGAACGTTGCCCACAGGAACTGCGCCTGCGGATGCTGGCTCTCGCGCAGCTTCTGGAATTTCTCCGCCGGATTGCGCAGCTTGAGGATCTCGACGACTTCCGGTGCCGCGCCGCGGTCTGCCGGGCGGTAATCCTGGGTGTCGAGGTCGACGACCACGATGTCTTTGCCGGCCTTGCGGAAGATCCCTGCACCGGTCTTCTGGCCCAGCGCGCCCTTGCCGATCAGTGCCTGCAGCCAGGCCGGCGACTTGAAGTACTGGTGCCATGGATCGTCGGGCAGGGTGTCGGCCATGGTCTTGATGACGTGGGCCATGGTGTCCAGGCCGACCACGTCCGAAGTGCGGTAGGTCGCCGACTTGGGCCGGCCGACCAGCGGGCCGCTGATCGCGTCGACTTCGTCGAAGCCGAGCTTGAACGTGCCGGTGTGGTGGATCGCGGCCAGGATCGAGAACACCCCGATCCGGTTGCCGATGAAGTTCGGGGTATCCTTGGCGTAGACCACCCCCTTGCCGAGGGCGCTGGTCAGGAAGGTTTCCAGCCCCTCCAGCACTTCCGGATCGGTGGACTTGGCCGGGATCAGCTCGGCCAGATGCATGTAGCGCGGCGGATTGAAGAAGTGCACGCCGCAGAAACGGTGTCGAAGTTCTTCAGGAAGAACTTCCGCCAACTTGTTGATTCCCAAGCCAGATGTGTTGCTGGCCAGTACCGTATGGGCGGGAATGAACGGGGCGATCTTCTTGTAGAGATCCTGCTTCCAGTCCATCCGCTCGGCGATGGCCTCGATGACCAGGTCGCAGTCGCGGAGTTGTTCCAGGCCAGTCTCATAGTTGGCGGGAGTGATCGTCTCGGCCAGCGACTTGCTCGCCAGCGGAGCGGGGCTGAGCTTGGCGAGACCGGCAATCGCCTTGGTGACCACGCCATTCGGGTCGCCGTCCTTGGCCGGCAGGTCGAACAGGACGGTGTCCACGCCGGCGTTGACCAGGTGCGCGGCGATCTGCGCACCCATCACGCCGGCACCGAGGACGGCGGCGCGGCGGACAAGCAATTTCTGAGACATGTGGGGTATCTCCTTGATGAAGCTGATGAAATTGGTCAGCTGGCGTCGGCTTGAAAGCCGGCTGCAGCGAAACGGATGAGTGCCTTGGCGGCGCGCTGGCGATGGTTCGCCTCGGAGACGCCGGCCGGTCGCTTGATCAGGCCGAAGTCGGCCATCGCATAGGTCAGGGCGCCGGACAGGAAGTCCAATCGCCAGTACAGGTCTTCCTTGCCCAGGCCCGGCACGCAGCCGACGAGGGCCTTGGCGAACTCGCGCGGCACGTGCCCGTACTGGTCGGAGAGGAACTTGCGCAGGCTGTCGTTGCTCTCGGCGTATGCGCGGGCGATCACCCGGATGAAGGCGCCGCCGCCGTGACGGTCCTGGGCCATTGCCAGCGCGGGTTCCACGAAGGCGGCGAGGATCGGCTCCAGTTGGCCCGGGTGGGCCTCGACCGCGCGCTGCAGGGCAGCCAGGCGTTCACGGCTCATGTCGTCCATGCGCCGGCGGAACACCTCGTTGACCAGGTTTTCCTTGCTGCCGAAGTGGTAATTCACCGCCGCGATGTTGACGTCGGCGCGGCTGGTGACCTGCCGCAGCGAGGTCGAGGCGAAGCCTTGCTGGGCGAACAGTTCCTCCGCGGCGTACAGGATCCGGTCCTTGGTCGAGAAATGCGGCAGGGTCATCGGTCGCCTCGTCGAATCAAACGCTTGTTTGGATGCTAAGGCTGGAACGGTGCAGGCGTCAATCGCCAGCCAGTCGAAGGGTGGAGGAGGACGGCAACATCGGCTAGAATTCGCCGTAGCCATATCGGCCAAACCCGCGCCAGTACGCGGGTTTTTCTGTTATCTTCGGGCTTGCGAACTGTCGGTTTGCGGCCCGCCTCACTGGAGAATCCCATGGCGCTGGAGCGCACCCTTTCGATCATCAAGCCCGACGCCGTTGCAAAGAACGTCATCGGCGACATCTATTCCCGCTTCGAGAAGGCCGGCCTGAAGGTCGTGGCCGCGAAGATGAAGCACCTGTCCAAGCAGGAAGCGGAAGGTTTCTACGCCGTGCACCGCGAGCGCCCGTTCTTCAGCGCGCTGGTCAACTTCATGATCTCCGGCCCGGTGATGATCCAGGCGCTCGAGGGCGACAACGCCGTGCTCAAGCACCGCGACCTGATGGGTGCCACCAACCCGAAGGACGCCGCGCCGGGCACGATCCGCGCCGACTTCGCCGACAGCATCGACGCCAATGCCGTGCATGGTTCGGATTCGCTGGAGAACGCGGCGATCGAAATCGCCTACTTCTTCCCGTCGACCGACGTCCACGCGCGCTGATCGACCGATGAGCGACACGCGCACTCCGGACATCGACATCGCCCTGATCGGCGATGTCGCCGTGCGCGACCCTGCGACGGCGGCTCCGGCCGCCGCCGTTTCGAAGACCAATATCTTCGACTTCGACCGGGCTTCGCTCGAGCGCTTCTTCGAGGAAGAACTCGGCGAAAAGAAATTCCGTGCGCAGCAGGTGATGAAGTGGATCCATCACCGCTACATGACCGACTTCGGCGAAATGACCGACCTCGGCAAGGTGCTGCGCGCCAAGCTGGAAGAGCGGGCGGTCGTGCATGCGCCGCATGTCGTGCTGGACAAGGCATCCGAGGACGGCACCCACAAGTGGCTGCTCGGCATGGATGCGAAGAACGCCATCGAGAGCGTATTCATCCCGGACAAGGGTCGGGGCACGCTGTGCGTGTCCAGCCAGGTCGGTTGCGCGCTCAACTGCCAGTTCTGTTCCACGGCCACTCAAGGCTTCAATCGGAACCTTTCGACCGCCGAGATCATTGGTCAGGTCTGGGTGGCCGCTCGCCACCTCGGCAATGTGCCCCACCAGCAACGCAAGCTCACCAACGTGGTGATGATGGGCATGGGCGAACCGCTCATGAACTTCGACAACGTGGTGCGCGCGATGAGCATCATGCGCGACGACCTCGGCTACGGCTTGGCCAACAAGCGAGTGACGCTGTCGACCGCCGGCATGGTGCCGATGATCGACAAGCTGGGCGAAGTGTCCGACGTGTCGCTGGCGGTCTCGCTGCATGCGCCGTTCGACGACCTGCGCACCGAGCTGGTGCCGCTCAACAAGAAATACCCGATCGCCGACCTGATGGATGCGTGCGTGCGATATGCGCTGCGCAAGCGCGGCACCTCGGTGACCTTCGAATACACGCTGATGAAGGACGTCAACGACCAGCCCGAGCACGCGCGCGGCCTGGTCAAGCTGCTGCGCGAGTTCGACCGCCGCGTGCAGATGAAGGACGCGGCGAAGGTCAACCTGATTCCGTTCAATCCGTTCCCCGGCACGCGTTTCGCCCGGCCGACGGACGAGGCCATCCGCGCGTTCCAGAAGCAGCTCAACAATGCCGGGATGATTGCGCCGGTGCGGCGTACCCGAGGCGACGACATCGATGCCGCCTGCGGCCAGTTGAAGGGGCAGGTGCTGGATCGCACCCGTCGCTCGGCCGAGCATCGCAAGCGGCTGGCTGCGTCCGGAGTGTCCGATGCGGCGTGAAGCGAAGGTGATGCTGGTGGCGGCCTGCGTGTTCGCCTCAGGCTGCAGCCAGTTGGAGCGACTCACCATCGTTCGCCCGTCTGCGGCGCGCGGTGAATACACCAAGATCGCCTCAACCTACGATGTCAGCGGCTCGAGTACACGCGGTCGTGACACCGACGTCACCCAGTTGTTGATGTCGGCTTCCCACTTCTACCAGGCAGGCGACCTCGCGCAATCCCAGGGAATGGCTCAGCGCGCGCTCAAGTCAGATCCGCGCTCCGGCGATGCGCATACCCTGCTCGGTGCGATTGCCGATGCCCGCGGTGATGGGGTGGCTGCGGGCAAGCATTACGGCAAGGCTGCCGAGATCGCGCCGAAGACCGGCATCTACGCCAACAACTACGGCACTTGGTTGTGCAGCAACGGTCGCGCAGCGGAGTCGCTGGACTGGTTCGACGCTGCCGTCGCCGATCCTGCTTATCCGACCCGTGGCATGGCCTTGGCCAATGCAGGCAAGTGTGCGCGCCAAGCGGGCCAACCTGACCGCGCCGAAGCGAACTGGCGACAAGCGCTAACGCTGGAGCCGGGCAACGTGCCGGCCTTGTCCGGCATGGCGGCGCTGCAGTTTTCCCGCCACCAGTATTTGGAGGCGCGGGCTTTCACCGAGCGCTGGCTTACCGCTGCACCTGTCGATGCGGATGGCCTGAGTCTGGCGATCCAGGTCGAACAGAAACTTGGCGACAACGCGGCCGCTTCACGCTATCTTTCACGTTTGCAGGCGATCCCCTCCGGTTCCGGCCCGGCTCCGCGCACGCAATGAGCTCGAAACACGCCCATCCCGACGATACCCACCAGACCCTTGCCGGCTGCGGCGAGCGTTTGCGTCTGGCGCGCGAAGCCTCTGGCTTGAGCGTGGACGACGTGGCGGCGCGCCTGCACATGCCGGCACGCGTGGTGAAGTCGCTTGAGGCCGAGGACTGGTCGCGACTGGGCGCGCCGGTGTTCGTGCGCGGCCAGGTCCGCAGTTACTCGCGTCTGCTGGGCCTGACCACGGCACCGATGATGGCCGCGCTGGATGTGGGGCCGATCGAACCTTCCAGGCTGGTCAGCCGCACGCACACGCCGAAGGCGCAGTGGTGGGCGGAGCAGATCGGCCGCCGACTGGTCTACATCATCCTGACCCTGTCGCTGGCGGTACCGGCTTGGGTGGCGACCCGCCAGCATCTGTCGGGTGCCAGCGAAGGCACCACCCCGCTGGACGCGCCGGCAGATCCAGCGGCAAGCCTGCCCGCGACATCGACGCCCGCCAGTCCTCGCACCGTGGTCGCTTCGATGGCCCCAGTGGCGGCACCGGCTGTGCAGCCCGTTCCTGTCATCGACATCGTGCTGCGTACCAGCGCGGAAAGCTGGCTCGAAGTGGTTGCGCCGGACGGTGCTTCGGTCGAAAAGGGCCTCGTGCCCGCAGGCAGCGAGCGTCGTTATGCCGCCGCTCAGGTCGCACGCCTGACCATCGGCAACGCTTCCGCGGCGCAGCTTGAACACCGCGGCCGCGTCGTGGACCTGGCACCGTTTGCCCGCGCGAACGTTGCACGCTTTGCGGTATCCTCCGACGGTTCGCTCGTGGCAGCCGATTGACCGTCCGGTCGATCTTCGCGGGCACTTCCCAATCAGTAGAAATGTCCCGCCCGAGCATGGCGGGCGAGAGAAAGCATGGCGATCGACGACCTGCTCAACGAGCATGAACAGAGTGAGCGTGTCCGCGGCTGGGTCCGCAGCAATGCCATCGGCCTGATCGGAGGCGTCGGCTTGGGGCTGGGTGCCATCTTCGGTTGGCAGTGGTGGCAGGGGCAGCGCACGCAGGCGCAGATGGGTGCGAGCGTGCGCTACGCCCAAGCCATCGATGCTTTCGAATCCGGCGCTTTGCCGCCGGACAAGGGCCGCGGCACGATTGCCGCGCTCGGCAAAAGCAACCCGACCCTGGGCACGCTGGCGGCGCTGCAACTGGCCAAGGCGCAGGCCGAGTCCGGAAAGCGCGACGACGCCATCGCCACCCTGCGCAATCTGCGCGAGGTGGACGCCGACCTGCGGCCGATCGTGCGCCAGCGCCTGGCGCGTCTGCTGATCGACGCCGGCAAGCCCAAAGACGCGCTGCCGCTGCTCGACGACGACAAGAACCCGTCGATGCTGGACGTACGCGGCGACGCGCGGTTCGCGCTGGGCGAACGTGCGCTGGCGCAGAAGGATTACCTGAAGGCACTGGCGCTGGTCGATGTCGCCGACCCGGAACACCGCCTGCTCACCTTGAAGTTGATCGAAGCGGGCGGCACGCCGCCGCACACCGAGGACAAGACCTGATGATCCACGCGTCGCATCGTTCCCTGCGCCTCGTCGCTGCCACCGCGCTGGCGGTGGCCGTGCTGTCCGGTTGCACCACCATCAAGAATGTCTTCGACGGCCGCGGCAAGGACAAGTCCGCCGACCCGACCCCGCTGGTGCAGATCAGCCCGAGCGTCAATGTCAGCAAGCTCTGGAGTGCCTCGCTGGGCAAGGGCGAAGACAAGCTCGGGATCGGCCAGCATCCGGCGATCGTTGACGGCCGCGTGTATGCGGCGGCGCTCGAAGGTGGCGTGTCCGCGTTCGACCTGCGCACCGGCCAGTCGCTGTGGCGCTACGCCTCGGAACTGCCGTTGAGTGGCGGTCCCGGCGCCGGCGAAGGCCTGGTGGCGATCGGCAGCCTGGAAGGGGATGTCATCGCGCTGGATGCCGCCACCGGTGCCGAGAAGTGGAAGTCCAAGGTTTCCAATGAAGTCATCGCCGCGCCCGCGGTCGCTGGCGGCATGGTCTTCGTCCATTCCAACGATGGCCGGGTCACTGCACTCGACGCCGCCACCGGCGAGCGTCGCTGGTTCTACAGCGCGGAAATCCCGGCGTTGACCGTGCGCGGCAACGGCGGCATCACCGTGGGACCGGGCATCCTCTTCGTCGGCAACGACAACGGCACCCTGGTGGCGCTGTCGACGACCGATGGCACGCCGGTATGGCGCACGCCGGTGGCCGAGCCGGAAGGCCGCAGCGAGCTGGACCGCATGGCCGATGTCGATGGCGAGGCGGTGCTGGACAACACCACGCTGTACGCCACCAGCCACAAGAACCACACCGTGGCGATCGACGGCCCCAGCGGCCAGATCATGTGGGACAGCGCCAATGGCGGCACGCGTGGCCTCGGCGTGAGCAATTCCGCGGTAGTGGTGACCGACCCGACTGGCAACGTGCATGGGTTGGACAAGAACAGCGGCGGCAGCCTGTGGAAGCAACCGGGTCTGGCCTATCGCAACGTGAGCGCGCCGACGATCCAGGGCGATTTCGCGGTGGTCGGCGACCTGGAAGGCGTGGTTCACTGGCTGCGTCTGAGCGATGGTGCATTCGCCGCGCGCTCCAGCGTGGGCGGCGCGATCACCGGCAAGCCGGTGGTGTCCGACGGCATCGTGGTAGTGCAGACCACCGAAGGCCAGCTCGCCGCGTTCGGCCTGCAATAAGCGCCTCCGCCAGCCTGCGGGCTGGCATGCACCTGCGGCCCCGGCTACCCTGCCGGGGCCGTCGCGTTTTTCCCATGGCGGTACGTCTTGGACGGCACGTTCCACGTGACTGCAATTCGCGCCCTGCGCAAAGGTTGATCCATGCTCCCCCTCGTCGCCCTCGTCGGGCGCCCCAATGTCGGCAAGTCCACGCTGTTCAATGCCTTGACGCGCACCCGCGATGCGCTGGTGCACGACCAGCCGGGCGTGACCCGAGACCGCAACTACGGCGTCTGCCGCCTGATCGAAGGGCGCCCGTTCGTGCTGGTCGATACCGGCGGCATCGCCGGCGAGGACGAAGGCCTGGCCGGTGCCACCGCCCGCCAGTCGCGCGCCGCCGCGGAAGAAGCCGACCTGATCCTGTTCATCGTCGATGGCCGCGAAGGCGCCTCGGCGCTGGACGACGACATCCTGCGCTGGCTGCGCAAACTGTCCAAGCCGACCCTGCTGGTCGTCAACAAGTCCGACGGCATCGACCTGCAGGCGGCGCTGTCGGAATTCTCCCGCTACGGCCTGGGCGATGCGTTGCCGACGTCGTCGGCGCACCGCACCGGGATCGACGAAGTGCTGGCGAAGGTGGTGGAGCGGCTGCCGCAGGAAGGCAGCACGGAAACCCTGGACACCGATCCGACGCGCGTGCGCATCGCCTTCGTCGGCCGTCCGAACGTGGGCAAGTCCACGCTGGTGAACCGGATCCTCGGCGAGGAACGGATGATCGCCTCGGAAGTGCCGGGTACCACCCGCGATTCGATCGCGGTGGACCTGGAACGCGACGGCCGCAAGTACCGGCTGGTCGATACCGCCGGCCTGCGCCGGCGGGCCAAGGTCGAGGAAGCGGTCGAGAAATTCTCGGTGTTCAAGACCCTGCAGGCGATCGAGCAGTGCCAGGTCGCGGTGCTGATGCTGGATGCCAGCGAAGGCGTGACCGATCAGGACGCTACCGTGCTCGGCGCGGTGCTCGACGCGGGCAAGGCACTGGTCATCGCCATCAATAAATGGGACGGCCGCACCGATTACGAACGCCAGCAGACCGAGACCTTGGTCTCGCGCAAGCTGAGCTTCGTGGAATGGGCGGAGAACGTGCGCATCTCCGCGCTGCATGGCTCCGGCCTGCGCGAGCTGTTCCGCGCGATCCACCGCGCACATGCGTCGGCGACCAAGGTGTTCAGCACCGCCGATGTCACCCGCGCGATCGAGGCTGCCTACGAAGCCAATCCGCCGCCGGTGGTGCGCGGGCATGTGCCGAAGATGCGTTTCGCCCATCCGGGCGCGGAAAGCCCGCCGACCTTCATCGTCCACGGCACGCGCCTGAAGTCGCTGTCGAACACTTACCAGCGCTATCTGGAGAACTTCTTCCGCAAGCGCTTCAAGCTGGTCGGCACGCCGATCCGCTTCCTGTTCCGCGAAGGCGAGAACCCGTACAAGGACAAGAAGAACGTGCTGACCAAGAGTCAGGTCGCGAAGAAACAGCGCCTGATCCGCCGTGTGAAACGCGCCAAGTAGCCAGTTGATGATGCTGCGCGGCGACCTCACGCTGGGCATCCTGGCTGGCGGCCGCGGCAGCCGGCTCGGCGGTCGCGACAAGGCCTGGCTGCAACGCGACGGGATTGCGCAGGTGCTGCGCATCGCACGGCGTTTCAACAACGAATGCGGCGCGACGCTGGTCAGTGCGAACCGCGACTTGCATCGCTACGGCACGGAAGGCCTGGCAACGATCGAGGATCGCGTCATCGACATCGGCCCGCTCGGCGGGATCGATGCGCTGGCATCGGCCTGCACGACGTCATGGCTGCTGACGATCCCGGTGGACGTGGTGAACACCAACGATTGCCTGCTGCGCACGCTGGCAAGCGCGGGTGGTGAGGGCGCCGCGGCTGAGGACGACGACGGCCTGCAGCCGCTGGTCGCGTTGTATCGCGTGCAGCGACTGCGCGATGCAGCGCGTGCCGCCATCGCGGCAAACGCGTTTTCCATCGAGGCGATGCAGGCGCGGATCCCGTTGCCGCGCGTGCGCTTTGCCGGCCTGCGCTTCGGCAACCTCAACACGCCGGAGGACCTGCATCTGGCAGGCTATGCCGATGACTGAATTCCCCACCTCGATCCTGTTCGAAGAAGCGCGCGAGATCCTGTGCAAAGTCGCGGCGGCGCATCGCTTGCCGATCGAGCATGTCGCTTTGGCGCGCACGCATGGCCGCGTGCTGGCGGAGGACATCGTTGCGCCAATCGCCCTGCAGCCGTTCGACAACAGTGCGATGGATGGCTACGCCTGCCGCCATGCGGATTTGCGCAAACACGAGTCTGTATCGCTGGCGCTGGTCGGCGAGCAGTTCGCCGGTCGCGCGCTTGGCCTGCATGTCGGTGCCGGCGAATGCGTGCGCATCACCACCGGCGCACCGATGCCGATCAGTGCGGATACCGTGGTGATGCGCGAGGACACGCAGGTCGATGGCGATGCAGTGACCATGCCGCCCGGCGTGCGTGCAGGCGTCAACGTGCGCATTGCCGGCGAGGACGCACAAGCCGGTGATCCGGTGTTGCGGGCCGGGACCCGGCTCAATGCCGTGCAGGTGTCGCTGGCGGCGTCGCTCGGCATCGAGCGTTTGCCGGTCTCGGCCAAACCCACGGTGGCAGTTTTCACCACCGGCGACGAGCTGGTCGAGGCGGGCATGCCCTTGCAGCCCGGCGAGATCTACAACAGCAACCGCGAATTGCTGATGGGCCTGTTGCGCGCGGAAGGACTGGAACCGGTCGCGTGGCCGACGCTTCCCGACGATCCGGAGCGCATCGCGTCGATGATGCAGGACGCCGCATCGAGTTTCGACGTGGTGATCACATGCGGCGCGGTGTCGGCGGGAGAAAAGGACCATATCCCGGCCATGCTGCAAGCACATGGCCGCGTGCATTTCTGGAAAGTGCGGATGAAACCGGGCATGCCGCTGCTGGCAGGCAAGCTGGGGCAAGCGCAGTTCCTGGGCCTGCCGGGTAATCCGGTCTCGGTGCTGGCGACCTTCCTGACCTTGGGCCGTGTGTTGATCCATGGTCTGCAGGGCAGGGCGGAAGGGCCGCGTCGATTCGCGCGCCTGCAGATAGCCATCGAAAAGCCGCATGCGCGCCGCGAATTCGTGCGCGGGACGCTGCAGGTCGACGACACCGGTACGCTATGGGTCACGCCGAACGCGGCGACAGGTTCCCATCGCCTGCGTGCCGCAGCGGATGCCGATGCCCTGCTGGTGCTGGCGGAAGGCGCTATATCGCTCGCACAGGGCGATGTCGTCGAAGTGCTCACGTATTGATCGGCGATAATCGCGGGATGTCTATCCGCATCCTGAGTCCCGACGAAGCACATGCACGCCAACAGGCGGGCGCATTGCTCGTCGATGTGCGCGCCCCGCACGAGCGCGCGTTGGGCATGGTCGAAGGCGCACGGGGTATCGTCCGCGAAGACCTGCAGACGGATCCCGCCACGCATATCGCCGATCTCGACACCGAGGTGCTGCTGGTTTGCCAGCGTGGCGCGCGTTCGCTGCAAGTCGCGCTGTTCCTTGAAGCACGCGGCTATCGCAACCTGTCGTCCGTTGAAGGCGGCACCGATGCCTGGGACGCGGCCGGCCTGCCGATGCAACGCGCCGATGTCGATGCCGATTTCAGCGAGCGCTATTCGCGCCACTTGCGCCTGCCCGATGTCGGACTGCAAGGTCAGAAGGCGCTCGAAGCTGCGCGCGTGCTGCTGGTCGGCGCGGGAGGATTGGGCTCGCCGGCGGCGTATTACCTGGCCGCGGCCGGCATCGGCACCCTGCGCATCGCCGACGACGACGTGGTCGACCGCAGCAACCTGCAACGGCAGATCCTGCACACCGAGGCACGCATCGGCACACCAAAAGTGGAATCTGCCGCGATCGCGCTGGCCGCGTTGAACCCGCGCACGACCATCGAAGCTATCCGCGAGCGCATCACGTCGGACAACGTGGAACGCCTGCTCGACGGCATCGACGTGGTAGTCGATGGTGCCGACAATTTTCCCGCGCGCTACCTGCTGAACGATGCCTGCGTGAAGCTGGGCAAGCCGCTGGTCTACGGCGCGGTGCATCGTTTCGAAGGGCAGGTCAGCGTGTTCGATGCCGGTCGCCATCGGGGCGTGGCACCTTGCTATCGCTGCCTGTTTCCGGAGCCGCCGCCGCCGGAATCCGCACCCAACTGTGCCGAAGCCGGCGTACTTGGCGTGCTGCCGGGCGTGATAGGGCTGCTGCAGGCCACCGAGGCGATCAAGTTGCTGCTCGGCATCGGCGGACCCTTGCGTGGTCGCCTGCTGCAGTTCGATGCATTGGCGATGCGGTTTCGCGAGACGCGCCTGTCGCCGGACCCGCAATGTCCGGTCTGCGCGCCGGATCGCGCTTTCCCTGGTTATGTCGATTACGCGGCGTTCTGCGCCGGAGGCGAGGTTTGATGGCGGTGGAGACGAAGCGGGCAGGCAAGCGGTCGCCCTGGTCGATGCGGTTGGCCGGGCTCGGCCTGCTGCTCTGTTCCGGATGGGCGATGTCCGCCGACCAGTGCCCCGCCTTGCGCGGCCGGCAAGGTGATGCCGAAGTCGCCACCCGCATCGCCGCGATCGCCTGCGACGAACACCTGCGCTGGAACCGGCCCTTCATCGACACCGATGGCCGGCTGGCCAGCAGCGCCGTATACGAGGCCGAAAGCCGCGGGCTGCAGGATGGCGGCTCGCCGTGGCGTCGCGTCGCGTTCTATTGGCAATCCGCGGGCCTGTTGTCGCCGATGGCCGCCAAGTCCGGCGCAACCGACTGCAACTACGCGATCAACAGCACCTACCCGGGCCTGGGCTGCCGCGGCTTCGTGGTCGACAACCCGTGGTCGGCGGCCTTCATCTCGTGGGTGATGCAGCGCGCCGGCGTGCCGGGCTTCCGCAGCTCCGCCAGCCATTTCGACTACGTGCGCGCCGCGCGCGTCGATCCCGAGCGCAGCCCCTACCGTTTCCTGGATCCGATGGCCGCCGCCCCGGCCGTCGGCGATCTGCTGTGCTACGTCCGCACCAACCGCGTGTATGGCTTCCGTGGCTTGTCGGACACCATCGATGGTGGTGCCAGCGGGCTGGCGATGCATTGCGATGCGGTGGTCGCGGCCAACCCGGGCGGTGATGGCAAGGCCTATGCGGTCGGCGGCAACGTGCAGCAGGCGGTCACCATGCGCCAGTTCAACCTCAATGCCAGTGGCCAGTTGTGGGGCGTCCCGCAGCGCACCGAGGGCGATGTGGAATGTTCGCCGGACACGCAGGGTGCCTGCAATTTCAACCGCCAGGACTGGGCAGTGCTGCTCAAGCTGAAGTCGCAGGCGGAACTCGCGCTGATTGGCCCGGTGCAGCCGCCGAGCTACCTGCCCAACCAGGTGGTGCCACAGCAGTGCTGCGTGAACTGCGTGGTCGGTTCCGGCGTGCCGCGTTGCCCGGCACCCGGCCAGCTGCCCCTGCAGCCACCGCTGGAGGGACAGCTGCAGGGTTCCGAGTGACCGGTCAGGACGCGGTCGCGGCCGGCTTGGCGCGCGACCGCGGCTTGGCGCGATGGTCGACCTGCACGCCCAGTACCACGTGGCAGTGGATGCAGCTGTAGCTCAGGCAGCGCGCATTGCTGCTGCCATCGGCCACGCCGACCACGTTCTCGATGTTGACGTGCAAGACGCGCTTGCCGCACTTGGGACATTCGCCGTGGATCATCGCCATGTGGCCCCCTGCTGGGTCGCTGCCGGCCGACGGCGGTCTCAGGATGAGCGCGTGCGCGCCTCGAAGGCGGCCAGCTGCTCCGGCGTGGCTTCGGCCTGGTGCCGCGCCTTGAATTCAGCGAATGGCATACCGTACACCGCTTCCCGCGCTTCGTCGCGGGTCATCGACAGGCCGCGTTCCTGTGCTGCGTCACGGTACCAGTCGGCCAGGCAGTTGCGGCAGAACCCGGCCAGGATCATCAGGTCGATGTTCTGCACGTCCGGGCGCTGCACCATCAGGTGGTCGCGCAGACGGCGGAACGCGGCGGCTTCGAGTGCGGTGGTGTCGGTGTCGGTCATGGTGGTGCCTGCGTGGGCGATAATGCGCGCCCGACTGTAGCGCAACGCCACCGCATGCCCGCCAAGATCCTCGACGGAAAGCGCATCGCCGACGACCTCCTGCACACACTGAAGGCGCAGGTGGATGCGCGCGTGGCCGCAGGCAAGTCGCGGCCCGGGCTGGCGGTGGTACTGGTCGGCCAGGATCCCGCCAGCCAGTCCTACGTGCGCAACAAGCGCCGTGCCGCCGAGAAAGTAGGCATCGAGGCGCTCGATTTCGACCTGCCGGCAGGCACCACCGAAGCGGAATTGCTCACCCTGATCGATCGGCTCAATGCGGATCCCGGCGTGCATGGGATCCTGGTGCAGTTGCCGTTGCCCGGCATCCGCGACGCGACGGCGCTGATCGAGCGCATCCATCCGGACAAGGATGTCGACGGCTTCCACCCGCAGAACGTGGGGCATCTCGCGCTGCGACAGTTTGGCCTGCGCCCGTGCACGCCACGCGGCATCACCACACTGCTGGCCTATACGGACCGGCCGGTGCGCGGACAGAGCGCGACGATCGTGGGCGTGTCCAACCACGTCGGTCGGCCGATGGCGATGGAACTGCTGATCGCCGGCTGCACGGTGACCAGCTGCCACAAGTTCACCCCGCTGGACGTGCTCAAGCGCCACGTCGGCGAGGCCGACATCCTGGTGGTGGCCGTCGGCCGTCCTGGCTTGATCCCCGGCGACTGGGTCAAGCCGGGCGCGGTGGTGATCGATGTCGGCATCAACCGGTTGGACGATGGCCGACTGGTCGGCGATGTCGGATTCACCGAAGCCGCCAGCCGTGCCAGCTGGATCACTCCGGTGCCCGGCGGCGTGGGGCCGATGACCGTGGCCACGTTGATGCAGAACACGCTGGAAGCGGCGGAACTGGCTGATTCCTAGGCTCGTCATTCCCGCGAAGGCGGGAATCCAGCGTCTTTCGTGAGATGCGACACGGCTGATAGCAAAGTCACTGGATTCCCGCCTTCGCGGGAATGACGATCAAAAGCAACCAGCGCCGAGCCAGGCGGCCAGCGTGCCACGACCCAAACCGGTTAGAATGGCGCGCTTCACAAGCCACCGGACCCCGCATGCTCCGCATCCAGGCTGAAGCGCTCACCTACGACGACGTCTCGCTCGTCCCCGCGCATTCGACGATCCTGCCCAAGGACGTCACCCTGACCAGCCGCCTGACCAAAGGCCTCTCGCTGCGCCTGCCGATCGTGTCGGCGGCGATGGACACCGTCAGCGAGGCGCGCCTGGCCATCGCCCTGGCCCAGCTCGGCGGCATCAGCATCATCCACAAGAACATGAGCGCCGAAGCGCAGGCCGCGCAGGTTTCGCGGGTGAAGAACTTCGAGGCCGGGGTGATCCGCGACCCGTTCACCGTCGGACCCGACACCACCATCGGCGAAGTCCTGCGCCTCACCCGCGCGCGCAATATCTCCGGCGTGCCGGTGGTCGACGCCGCGGGGCAACTGGTCGGCATCGTCACCGGCCGCGACATGCGCTTCGAGAAGAAACTCGACGACCCGGTCCACCACATCATGACCAAGAAGGATCGCCTGGTCACGGTCAAGGAAGGCGCGTCCGACGATGAAGTGATCGGTCTGCTGCACAAGCACCGCATCGAGAAAGTGCTGGTGGTGAGCGACGAGTTCGCCCTGCGCGGCCTGATCACGGTCAAGGACATCCAGAAAAAATCCGACAACCCGAATGCCGCCTACGACAGCCGCGAACGCCTGCTGGTCGGTGCCGCAGTCGGCGTGGGTGGCGATACCGAAGAGCGCATCGAAGCGCTGGTTGCAGCCGGCGTGGACGTGGTGATCGTGGATACCGCGCACGGCCACTCGCAGGGCGTGATCGACCGCGTGGCCTGGACCAAGAAGCGCTTCCCGTCGTTGCAGGTCGTTGGCGGCAACATCGTCACCGGCGATGCCTCGCTGGCATTGATGGATGCCGGCGCGGATGCGGTCAAGGTCGGCGTCGGCCCAGGGTCGATCTGCACAACGCGCATCGTGGCCGGTGTCGGCGTGCCGCAGGTCACCGCGGTGTCGATGGTCGCCGAGGCGCTGCAGGATCGCATCCCGCTGATCGCCGACGGCGGCATCCGCTATTCCGGCGACATCGGCAAGGCGATCGTCGCCGGCGCGTCCAGCGTGATGATTGGTGGCTTGTTCGCGGGCACCGAGGAAAGCCCGGGCGAGACCGAACTGTTCCAGGGCCGCAGCTACAAGAGCTACCGCGGCATGGGTTCGCTGGGCGCGATGGAGAAGGGCAGCAAGGATCGCTATTTCCAGGATGCGAGCGACGCCGACAAGCTCGTGCCGGAAGGCATCGAGGGGCGTGTGCCGTATCGCGGTCCGCTCAGCGGCGTGGTCCATCAACTGGTTGGCGGCCTGCGCGCCACGATGGGGTACGTCGGTTGCGCCACCATCGAGGAGATGCGCACGAAACCGTCCTTCGTGCAGGTGACCGGCGCCGGCCAGCGCGAAAGCCACGTGCACGACGTGCAGATCACCAAGGAACCGCCGAACTACCGCGCGTCCTGATGCCATCCACGAAGGGAGACGCGAGTTTCCCTTCTTCGTTTCCGCAAACGGAATTCCGATGACCCAGCCCAGCACCCCGGACATTCACGGCGACAAGATCCTGATCCTGGATTTCGGCGCCCAGTACACCCAGCTGATCGCCCGCCGCATCCGCGAGATCGGCGTCTACTGCGAGATCTGGGCCTGGGACCACGACCCGGCGGAGATCGCCGCGTTCGGCGCCAAGGGCATCATCCTCTCCGGCGGCCCGGAGTCGACCACTGAAGCTGGAAGCCCGCGCGCACCGCAGCAGGTGTTCGATGCCGGCGTGCCGCTGCTCGGCATCTGCTACGGCATGCAGACCATGGCGATGCAGCACGGCGGCATGGTCGAGGGTGGCCACCATCGCGAGTTCGGTTACGCGGAAGTGGAAGTCACCGCGGCCAGCGCCTTGCTCGACGGACTGAAGGACAAGCCGGGCACGCCCGCGAGGCTGGACGTGTGGATGAGCCACGGCGACCGCGTCACCGCCGTGCCGGAAGGCTTCAGCGTGATCGCCCGCACCGCTGGCGTGCCGATCATCGCGATGGCCGACGAGGCGCGTCGCTGGTACGGCGTGCAGTTCCACCCGGAGGTGACCCACACGACCTCAGGGGAATTGATGCTGCGTCGCTTCGTGGTGGATGTCTGCGGCTGCCGCACGCTTTGGACCGCCGCCAACATCATCGAAGACCAGATCGCCCGCGTGCGTGCGTTGGTCGGCGACGACGAGGTCATCCTCGGGCTGTCCGGCGGCGTCGATTCCTCGGTGGTCGCCGCGCTGCTGCATCGCGCGATCGGCGACAAGCTCACTTGCGTGTTCGTCGATACCGGCCTGCTGCGCTGGCAGGAAGGCGACCAGGTGATGGCGATGTTCGCGCAGAACATGGGCGTCAAGGTGCTGCGCGTGAATGCCGCCGACCGCTACTTCGACAGGCTGGAAGGTGTCCAGGACCCGGAAGCCAAGCGCAAGGTCATCGGCAACCTGTTCGTCGAGATATTCGACGAGGAATCGCAGAAGCTCGCCAACGCGAAATGGCTTGCGCAGGGCACGATCTACCCGGACGTGATCGAGTCGGCCGGCAGCAAGACCGGCAAGGCGCACGTGATCAAGAGCCATCACAACGTCGGTGGCCTGCCGGAACACATGAAGCTCGGACTGGTCGAGCCGCTGCGCGAACTGTTCAAGGACGAAGTGCGCCGGCTGGGCCTGGCGCTTGGCCTGCCGCGCGACATGGTCTTCCGCCATCCGTTCCCCGGTCCCGGGCTCGGCGTGCGCATCCTCGGTGAGGTGAAGCGCGAGTACGCCGAGCTGCTTGCGCAGGCTGACCACATCTTCATCGACGAACTGCGCAATGCCGGCCTGTACGACCGCACCAGCCAGGCCTTCGCGGTGTTCCTGCCGGTCAAGTCGGTCGGCGTGGTCGGCGACGCCCGCGCCTACGAATGGGTGATCGCGTTGCGCGCGGTCGAGACCATCGACTTCATGACCGCGCACTGGGCGCACCTGCCGTATGACTTCCTCGGCACGGTCTCCAACCGGATCATCAATGAACTGCGTGGGGTCTCGCGCGTGGTCTATGACATTTCCGGGAAGCCGCCTGCGACGATCGAGTGGGAATGACGGGTTCTACCGACGAACGCTGGATGCGCCACGCGTTGGACCTCGCCGAACGTGCGCGCGACGAGGACGACGAGATCCCGGTCGGTGCGTTGGTGGTCGATGCCGACGGGAATCTCGTCGGCGATGGCTGGAACCGCAACATCGCCGAGCACGATCCGTCCGCGCATGCGGAGATCGTGGCGATGCGGCGGGCCGGTGCTGCCATCGGCAACCACCGGCTGCTCGGTTGCACGCTGTACACCACCCTGGAGCCGTGCGCGATGTGCGCCATGGCAATCGTGCATGCGCGGATTGCGCGGGTGGTGTTCGGTGCCAGCGATCCAAAGACCGGGGCAGCGGGCAGCGTGTTCGACCTGCTTGCCGATCCGCGCCACAACCATCGCGTCGAAGTTGTGGGTGGCGTGTTGGGCGAGCAGGCCAGTGCGATGCTGACGAATTACTTCAGAGCGAAGCGCCTGAAGGCTCCGATCTAATTGCGCCGTCGCGCCAGTTCCTGGTCGAGCTCGGCATCGAAGCTGACAACCGCCAGGCTGACTTCGCGCCACATCGCGAAGCTTGCACCCAGCAGGAACAGCACGCCGAACACCGCCAGCAGGGTTGGAACCACGCCCAGCCGGAAACCGAGAAACGCATCCATCGCCAGCGACAGGCTGGTGCCGACGAAGCTGGCCACCGCGCCATACAGCAGGCGACAGGCGCGCAGGACCAAATGCGCACGTTGCCGATGGCGCAGGATCTGCTCGTCGCGTTCGGCACGGTCCGGCGCATCCAGCTCCCACGCCACGATCAGGCCGCGCAAACGATCCACCACGCGCGCCAGCCGCGTGTTGGCCGACGCCAGCAGCGCAGCGGTGGCAGTCAGGAAAAACGCCGGGGCCAGCATGGCGGTCAGGATCGCGTAGTGGCTCAACGCGCCAGTGTTCTGGAGCATGCAGGTTCTCCGGGGTCGAGCCGGTATGATGCCCGCAGCCCACCACGCTTGCGAGCGCATGAACGCGGATTCCCACGCTGATCGCCTGATCTGGATCGACCTCGAGATGACCGGGCTGGATACCGACCGCGACGGCATCCTGGAGATTGCCACCGTCGTTACCGACGGCGACCTCAACGTGCTGGCGGATGGTCCGGAATTCGCCATCGCCCATCCGCTGTCCGCGCTGGAGGCGATGGACGACTGGAATCGCACCCAGCACGGCAAGTCCGGCTTGTGGCGGCGGGTGCTGGAGGAGGGCGTGGCGCTGGCCGAGGCGGAAGCGCGCACATTGGACTTCCTGCGCGAATGGGTGCCCGCTGGTGCATCGCCGATGTGCGGCAACTCGATCTGCCAGGACCGGCGCTTCCTGCACCGGCTGATGCCCGCGCTGGAGCGCCACTTCCACTACCGCAACCTGGATGTCAGCACCATCAAGGAACTCGCCCGGCGCTGGTCGCCCGAGATACTGGCCGGCGTGCGCAAGGCATCGGCGCATACCGCGCTCAGTGACGTACGCGACTCGATCGAGGAATTGCGGCACTATCGTCGCTACATGGGGGCGCTGTCCGGGTTGCCGGCGGCGTAAAGCGGGGTAGGGATGGGGCGGATGCCGATGGCGTCTGTGCACGGGCTGTGGGGCAAGGCGCTGGCGGGCCTGTTGGTATTGCTTTGCCTGTTGCCATCGGTGGTCGGCGCGCAGGACAAGCCGCTGTCGGCCTTCTACCGCGAGACCTGGACCACCCGCCAAGGCTTGCCGCACAACCAGGTCAATGCGATCGCGCAATCGCCCGACGGCTATCTGTGGCTGGGCACCTGGGAAGGATTGGTCCGTTACAACGGCCTGGAATTCCATGTCTTCGACCGCGCCAACACGCCGGAGCTGAAGGACAACGGCATCCGTTCAGTGCGCGCAAGCGATGACGGCGCGGTGGTCATCGGCACCTCGCGCGGCGGGGTCACGGTGAAGCGCGGCGATCGCTGGCGCACGTGGATGGAAAAGGACGGGCTGGCCCAGGAAGAGGTGATGGACGCCCTCCTGGATCGCCAGGGCAGGTTGTGGGTGGCGACCGAGAGCGCCGGCATCACTCGCATGCACGACAAGACGCCGACCCAGTTCAACGAACGCAATGGCCTGCCCAGCGACGTGGTTTACGGCCTGCTGCTGGATCGCGATGGCAGCGTGTGGGCGGCGACTGCAAACGGCGTGGCGCATTTCACCGACGACCGCATCCAGGTCTATCGTGCCGATGCCGGGCTGCCCGCCGCACCGATCTTCCGGATCATGCAGGACGCCACCGGCGCGATCTTCGTGGGCACCGAACGCGGCGTCTACCGAATGCAGGGCCAACGCTTCGTCAGCGAATCGCCCTTGCTGCCGGAAGATGGCGTGCCCAGCATGGCCAAGGACAATGCAGGGAACCTCTGGGTGGGGACCGTCAACAACGGCCTGGTACGCCTGGGTGCGTCCGGTGCGGAGCGCTTCACCAGCGTGCGCGGCCTACCCAACAACCGCGTCGCCGGGTTGCTGGTCGATCGCGAGGGCAGCATCTGGGCAGGCACCAATGCCGGTCTGCTGCGCCTGAGCGATGCCTCGTTCAGCACCTGGAACGGCGACCAGGGCTTGAGCGACGACTACGTCCGCGCGCTGTACGAGGCACCGCGCGGCGGCATGTGGATCGGCACCAGCCGCGGCCTCAACCTTTGGCGCGACGGCCGCGTCGAGGCGACCTACAGCGCTGCCGATGGCCTGCCCAGCGACTCTGTGCTCAGCCTGCTGGAATCGCGCGATGGCTCGCTGCTGGTCGGCAGCTACACCGATGGCGTGCTGCGCATGCGCAACGGCAAGGTCGTCGGCCACTACGACAATGCGCACGGCATGCCGGGCAGCAATCAGGTGCGCGCGCTTGCCGAAGAGGCGGACGGCACCTTGTGGATCGGCACCTCGCGCGGACTGGCGCGGCTGCGTGATGGCAAGTTCAAGGCCTATGGCCTGGCCGATGGGCTGCCACGCGAATTCATCATCTCGCTGCACATCGCCCGCGACGGCAGCCTTTGGGTGGGCACCTCCAATGGGGCCGCCAACATCGTCGGCGGCAAGGTGCGCACGCTGGACATGCGTCCGGTCAACGGTGCCCAGGATGTGTTCGATTTCCACGAGGACGCGGACGGTACCCTGTGGCTGGCCACCGACCGCGGCCTGCTGCGCTATCGCAACGGCATGCTGCGCGGGCTCGCGTTGAAGGAAGGCCTCCCGGTCGATACCTTGTTCACCGTGGTCGATGACGAACTCGGCCACCTGTGGATGACCTCCAACCGCGGCGTGCTGCGGATCAAGCGCAGTGATGCCGAGGCCGTGCTCGATGGCCGCCTCGCGCAACTGCCGTACGACCATTTCGGCGAGGCCGATGGCCTGGTCAGCGCACAGTGCAACGGCGGCTCGGGGCCCGCCGCACTGCGCGATAGCCGCGGCAACATCTGGATGGCGACCTCGCGCGGCGCAGCGATGACCAGCCCCGGCCGCCTGCAGGCATACCGTCACCAATTGCCGCAGGTCGTGATCGAACAGGCCTATGCCAACGACAAGCCCGTTTCGGCCGAAAACAACCTGCTGCGCCTGCCGGCGGGGACGCAGAAGCTCGAATTCCGTTACGCGGCACTGAGTTTCCTGATGCCGCGCTTCCTGCGTTACCGGTATCGACTGGAAGGCGTGGATGCCGGCTGGATCGAACGCGGCAACCAGCGCGTGGCCCAGTACACCAACCTGCGTCCGGGGCGCTACCGCTTCCTGGTCGATGTATCGGCGCCCACCCTGGGTCGCGACTGGAGCGGCAGCCCCACCGCCGTCGACATCGAGATCGAACCGCAGCCGTGGCAGCAGGCCTGGTTCCTTGCCTTGGCGACTGCGTTGCTCGGGCTGTTGCTGTTCGCCATCTACCGCTGGCGACTGGGCAGCCTGCGCAGGCGCGCTACGGAGCTGGAGGAGGTCATCGATCAGCGCACCAGCGCATTGCGTGAGCAGACCGACCGCTTGCTGGACGCCGATCGCGAGAAGTCGATCCTGCTTGCGCGCTTGAAGGAACAGTCCGAGGCCTTCGAGCGCATGGCGCTGGAGGACGCGCTGACCGGTATCGGCAACCGCCGCAACTTCGATGATCGCCTCGCCAAGGCCTTTGATCGTGCGGTGGACACCCGGCAGCCCTTGAGTTTCGCGCTGTTCGACGTGGACGAATTCAAGCGCATCAACGACCAGTACTCGCACGCCGCCGGCGACCACGCCCTGGTGGCGGTGGCGCATGCCTTGCAGCAAGGCATCGACGGGCGCGGCAGCATCGCGCGTTGGGGCGGCGAGGAATTCGCCGTGCTGTTCGAAGGCATGCCGCTGGACGAGGCACGCCAGCTATGCGAACAGTTGCGCGAGCGCGTGCAGGCAATCGATTGCAGCGAGTTCGCACCCGGCTGGACGATGACGATCAGCGCCGGCGTGACCGAACGCACCGGGTTGTCGCACCACGAGAAACTGGTCAGTCGCGCCGATGCCCTGCTGTATGAAGCGAAGCGGGCAGGGCGCAACCGCATCTGCGGCTGATCAAGCCGATGCGCCCGATGAGCGGGCGCATCGTGAGGCTGGTGTGGATCAGCCCTTGGCCTTGGCCAGTTGCAACCAGGTATCGACCACGGTGTCGGGATTCAGCGACACCGACTCGATCCCCTGTTCCATCAGCCACAGCGCCAGGTCCGGGTGATCGCTGGGTCCTTGGCCGCAGATGCCGATGTACTTGCCTTTCTTCTTCGCGGCGGTGATCGCCATCGACAGCATCTTCTTGACCGCGGGGTCGCGTTCGTCGAACAGGCCGGCGACGATGGCGCTGTCGCGATCCAGGCCAAGCGTCAGCTGGGTCATGTCGTTGGAGCCGATGCTGAAGCCATCGAAGATGTCCAGGAATTCATCGGCCATCAGTGCGTTCGACGGCACCTCGCACATCATGATGATCTTGAGCCCCTTGTCGCCTTGCACCAGGCCATTCTCGCGCAGTACCTCGATGACCTTGCGGCCTTCGTCCAGCGTGCGCACGAACGGGATCATCACCCACAGGTTGTCCAGGCCCATCTCCTCGCGCACGCGCTTGACCGCCGTGCACTCCAGCGCGAAGGCGTCCTTGAAGCTCGGGTCGATGTAGCGCGATGCGCCGCGGAACCCGATCATGGGGTTCTCTTCGTGCGGCTCGTACTTGCCGCCGCCGATCAGGTTGGCGTATTCGTTCGACTTGAAGTCGGACAGGCGCACGATCACCGGATTCGGTGAGACCGATGCGGTGATCGTGGCGATGCCTTCGGCCAGGCGATCCACGTAGAACTCGACCGGGCCGGCATAACCAGCGGTGCGTGCGTCGATCTTCGCCTTCGTCGCCGCGTCCTGAATCGCATACTCCAGCAGCGCCTTCGGATGCACGCCGATGTGGCTGGCGATGATCATTTCCAGACGCGCCAGACCGATGCCCGCATTCGGCAACATCCCGAAGTCGAAGGCACGGTCCGGGTTGGCCACGTTCATCATGATCTTCAGGGGTGCCGGCGGCATGTTGCCGAGGTCGGTGGTCACCCGCTCGAAGGGCAGCGCGCCGGCGTAGATGAAGCCGGTGTCGCCTTCGGCGCAGCTGACGGTGATCGGGTCGCCGTCCTTGATCGACTCCAATGCATTGCCGGTGCCCACGACCGCCGGCACGCCCAGTTCGCGCGCGATGATCGCCGCATGGCAGGTGCGGCCACCGCGGTTGGTGACGATGGCGGCGGAACGCTTCATCACCGGCTCCCAATCGGGATCGGTCATGTCGGCGACCAGCACGTCGCCGGGCTGCACGCGCTCCATGTCGGCCAGCGAACGCACCACGCGTGCGGTGCCGCTGCCGATCCGGCTGCCGATGGCGCGCCCTTCGCACAACACATCGCCGCGTTCGCCCAGCGTGTAGCGCTCGATCTGGGTCGCATGCGCGCGCGACTTCACCGTCTCCGGGCGCGCCTGCAGGATGTAGAGCTTGCCGGTGTTGCCGTCCTTGCCCCATTCGATGTCCATCGGCCGGCCGTAATGCTGCTCGATGGTCAGCGCCTGCCGCGACAGTTCCTGCACGTCGGCATCGGAGATGGAGAACTTCGAGCGCAAATCTGCTGGCGTGTCCTCGATGCGCACGCGCTCGCCGGGCGCGTCGGAATACACCATGCGCAGTTGCTTGCTGCCCAGCGAACGACGCAGGATCGCCGGCTTGCCCTGGCGCAGGGTGGGCTTGTAGACGTAGAACTCGTCCGGATTCACCGCGCCTTGCACGACCATCTCGCCGAGACCGTAGCTGGCGGTGACGAAGACCACGTCGCGGAAACCGGATTCGGTGTCGAGGGTGAACAGCACGCCGGACGCGCCGACATCGGAACGCACCATCAGTTGCACGCCGGCGGACAGGAACACGTCCTCGTGGGCAAAGCCGTGGTGCACGCGATAGGCGATGGCGCGGTCGTTGTACAGGCTGGCGAACACTTCCTTGACCTTGCGCACCACGTCGTCGGCACCGGTCACGTTGAGGAAGGTTTCCTGCTGGCCGGCGAAACTCGCATCCGGCAGATCTTCGGCAGTCGCGGACGAACGCACGGCCACCGCGATGTCATCCGCGCCGGCATCGGCGCACAACTGGGCGTACGCCGTGCGGATGTCGGCATCCAGTTCCTGCTGGAGCGGCGCATCGATCACCCAGCCGCGGATCTCGGCACCGGCGGCGGTGAGCGCGGGCACGTCCTCGACATCGACCGTGGCCAGCTTGTCGTAGATGCGCGCATGCAGGTCGTTGTGGGCGATGAAGGCCTTGAATGCATCGGCGGTGGTGGCGAAGCCGCCCGGCACCGAGACCCCGAGGCCCGAAAGCTCCCCGATCATCTCGCCGAGCGAGGAATTCTTGCCGCCCACCTGGGCGAGGTCGCTCAGGCGCAGGTCGTTCAGCCACAGGACGTTGTTGATCGAAGCGGGGGCGCTCAAGACGGACTCCAGTGCGGGGGAGGGCGGCGCGAGCGCGCCGAAGCCGTTATTTTACAGTCCTCGTCCCGCGCGCTGGCCAACAATCCCGATGGATAACGCACGTCCCGTGTTTTATGTCTCCGATGGCACCGGTATCACCGCCGAAACCATCGGCCACAGCATGCTGACCCAGTTCCACGGCATACGCTTCCAGACCGATCGGTTGCCGTTCGTCGACACCCCCGAAAAGGCCCGCTATGCGGCCTCGCGGATCCGCTTGGCCGGCCAGGCCAGCGGCTTGCGCCCGATCGTGGTCAATTCCTGTGTCGATGCCGGCTTGTCGACCGTGCTGGCGGAAAGCGGCGCGCTGATGCTGGACGTGTTCGCCCCCTTCATCGAGCCGCTGGAGCGCGAACTCGGCCAATCGAGGCAGGCGCGGGTGGGGCAGGCGCATGGCATGGTCGATTTCGAGGCCTACCACCGCCGCATCAATGCCATGAACTACGCGCTCACCCACGACGATGGCGCGCGCCTGGACTACGACGAAGCCGACCTGATCCTGGTCGGGGTGTCGCGTGCGGGCAAGACGCCCACCTGCGTCTACCTGGCCCTGCATCACGGCGTGCGCGCGGCCAACTATCCGTTGACGCCGGACGACCTCGACGAGGAGCGCCTGCCGGGCAAGCTGCGGCAATACCGCAGGAAGCTGTTCGGCCTGACCATCGACCCGCTGCGGTTGCACCAGATCCGCCAGGAGCGACGGGCGAACTCGCGTTACGCGCAACTGGACACCTGCAAGCGCGAAGTCGCGCAGGCGGAGGCGATGCTGCGGCGGGAAGGCATCGAGATGCTGAGCACCACGCATGCCTCGATCGAGGAGATCTCCAGCCGGGTGCTGGAACACCTCGGCATCAATCGCGAGATGTACTGAATGAAGAGGCACGATGCACTGAAAGCGCGCGCGCAGAGACCCTGAAGTTAGGCTGGATATCGGCATGCGTCAATGCTGCCGCGCTGCGATTCGCGCGTGTAGGATCGGGCAATGAGTCGAGTGCTTTCCCGCCGCGTCGCGCTTCCGAAGATCAGCCGTTTCGGCTGGCTGATGGGGCTGTACAGCGAAAACCACGCACGCCTGCAACGCTTGTTCGAGCCGGCACAACTCGGTTGCGGCATGTATGTGTCCTCGATCGGCGACGGTCTCGACGTACGCCTCGATGTGCTGGAGCAGCACGCCTACACCACCGAGTTGCGAATGAGCTACGGCCTGGTCGATCCGCAGACCGGCCTGTCGGATCCATCGGCCAGCCTGCGCCTGTACAGCGATGCGCGCCAGGTCGAGGCCACCCATTGCTACGCGGGGCGACGCTGGCAGGACGTGATCGGCATGTACCCGCCGCCCGAGCAGATCCTCGACCATCGCCTTCGCATGAACACCTTCCTCGGCAAGTGGGTGCAATACCTGGCCGAGCAGGGACATGGCGTGGCCACGCTTAGGCAGGCCTCGCAGCAGGAAATCGAAACTCGTGCTTGACGCTTCGGTTTTCTGCCCGCTAGACTTGTCAGCTCACCAGACAAGTGGGGCCATAGCTCAGCTGGGAGAGCGCCTGCATGGCATGCAGGAGGTCGACGGTTCGATCCCGTCTGGCTCCACCAATTCGCGAACCGACACGCCTCGTCGGCACGTGAATCAAGTTTCAAATGTCCCCATCGTCTAGAGGCCTAGGACACCACCCTTTCACGGTGGACACCGGGGTTCGAATCCCCGTGGGGACGCCATCCAGCGTTGTTGCAACATTGATGCAGCAAGTTTCAGAAGCCCGGCTCACGCCGGGCTTTTTCTTTGTGCCTCCAGCGCGGAATATGCGGGAGACGCACGGCGCGCCGGCAACACGCACTTCGGAGCACGTAATCGACATGGATGCCGCTTTCAGTGTCGAAGCATGGTCGGCCTTCGCCGCCGGGCTGGAGGATGAGGCCGCATGGCGTGAATGGGCGAATGCACCATCGCTGCCGAGCGGCGAGGCGATGCCGGCGTTGACGGAAATGGCACCGATGCAACGGCGGCGCGTCGAACGCCTGGGTCGCGCCGCGCTGCAGGTGGCCTGGCGTTGCCAGCATGACGATGATCGCAACCTGCCAATGGTCTTCGCGAGCCGGCATGGCGATCTGGATCGCACGCACAGGATGCTCGCCGAGCTTGCGCGCGACGAGCCGTTGTCGCCGACCCAGTTCGGTCTGTCGACGCACAACGCGATCGCCGCGCAGTACAGCATCGCCCGCGTGCTGCAGGGCAATTACCTGGCGGTGTCTGCGGTCCGCGCCACGCCGGAAGCCGCGGTCACCGAGGCGCTTGGCTTGCTGGCCGATGGCGCGCCGGCAGTGTTGGTGGTGGTCTACGACGATGCGATCCCCGGCGACTATCACCAGTTCCTCGATGAGCCCGACGCGCTGCACGCATGGGCCTGGCGCATCGCCGCGCCGCGGGACGGCTTGCCGCGCTTCTCGCTCCACGCGGGCGAGCCGGCGGAATCGCTTGTGCTTCCGCATTCACTGGAGGTGCTGCGTTTTTTCCTGTCGGGCGACGCTGCCTTGCCGGGAACGGATGGCTGCGGATGGCGGCGGCATGCTTGACGCCATCGACCGCGCCTGGCGCACGTTCGGCAGCGCGCTGTCCTTCATCGCCTTCGGGATTGGCGGACTGTTGTTGCGGGTGCTGGTATTTCCGCTGGTGCGCGTGTTCAGTCGCGATCGCGCGACGCTGGAGCGGCGTGCGCGCGCCCTGATCCGCGCCAGCTTTGCCGGGCATGTGCGGATCATGCATCGGCTGGGGGTGATGACCTACGAGATCCGCGGACTCGAGCGCCTGCAACGCCGCGGCCTGCTGGTGTTGGCCAACCATCCGACCCTGGTCGATGTGGTCCTGCTGGTCTCGCGCCTGCCGGATGCCGACTGCGTGGTGAAGTCGCGCCTGGCCAACAATCCGTTCACCCGCGGGCCGGTGCGAGCGACCGGCTACATCTGCAACGACAACGGTGCCGGACTGGTCGACGACTGCATCGCCTCGGTGCGCTCGGGACGCAACCTGCTGATTTTCCCGGAAGGCACGCGCACACCGGCAAATGAACTCTTGGGGCCGTTGCAACGGGGGGCCGCGAACATCGCGGTGCGCGGGCGCCTGGACGTGACGCCGGTGGTGATCCGCTGCGAGCCGCGCACGCTGGGGAAGGGGGAGAAATGGTATCGTGTGCCGCCCCGGCGCTTCCATCTGTGCATGGACGTCCTGCCAGACCTGCCGGTCTCTCCGTTTCTCGAAGACGGCGTCACCGAACCATTGGCGGCACGCCGCCTGACCGCTGCGCTCGGGGATATCTTCACGGGAGGACTGCTGCGTGCAGGCGCTGGACACTAATTCGCTGGAACAGGACATCAAGGCGCTGATCATCGCCACGATGTCGCTGGAAGACGTTGTCGCCGACGACATCGACGCCGATGCGCCGTTGTTCAACGAAGGCCTGGGCCTGGATTCGATCGACGCACTGGAACTCGGGCTGGCCCTGCAGAAGCGTTATGGCGTGACCCTGGCCGCCGATTCCGAGGAAACCCGCCGGCATTTCGCCAGCGTGCGCAGCCTGGCCGCGTTCGTCGCGACCGCGCGCGCGCATTGATTCCCGGCGAACAACGGACAGCACGATGGACAAGGACGAGATTTTCCAGCGCATCGCCGGCATCCTGCACGACACCTTCGGGATCGCGCGGGAGAACATCCGCCCGGAAGCCATGCTCGCGGGCGACCTGGACATCGACAGCATCGACGCGGTCGACCTGATCGTGCAGCTCAAGCCGATGCTCGGCGGCAACCTGCGTCCCGAGGCGTTCAAGGCCGTGCGCAGCGTGCAGGACGTGGTCGACACCGTGCACACGATGCTGCACGCGGGCAACGTCGCCCCGGTCAAGTAAGCGTGCGCGTCGCGACGGCCCTGGCGTGGCTGGCGACCCTGTTGTATCCGTTGGCGATCTGGCTGGGCCTGGCGCGTTTCGAGCCGCGCTGGCTGGGCTGCGTGTTGTTGGCGGTCGCGCTGTTGCGTGCCGCGGTGTCGCGCGAGCCGGTCTGGCTCCTCGCAGCCGCCGGTGCGCTCGTGCTGGTCATCGCGACGTTCGTCTTCAACGACGGGTTGCCGCTCAAGCTTTACCCGGTGCTGGTCAATGCCGCACTGCTCGGCGTATTCGCGCTGAGTCTGTGGCGACCGCCGACCGTCATCGAACGCCTGGCGCGGTTGCGCCATCCCGACCTGCCGCCGGAAGGCGTGCGTTGGGTCGCGAACGTGACCAAGGCCTGGTGCGTGTTCTTCGTGCTCAACGGCGGCATCGCGCTGTGGACCGCGCTGGCCGCCTCCGACGCCACCTGGGCGCTATACAACGGCGCGATTGCGTACGTGCTCATCGGCGCGATGCTCGGTGGCGAATGGCTGCTGCGGCCACGCCATGCCGGCTGATCGCGTGCGCATTCCGTTGTCGCGACTGGCGATGGCCGATGCGGTCGATACCGATGTGCTGGTGTCGCCCGGTATCGAACGCAGCCACTGGCTGGCACGCGTCGCTGCATGGCGCGATGCTTTCTCAACGTTGGCGTCCCGCGACATCGCACTGGCCTGCGACGACGCCCTCGAATTTTCCGCCGCATTGTTCGGCGGATGGCAAGCCGGCGTCACGCCGTGGCTGCCTGGCGATGCATTGCCCGCGACGCTCGGCCAGTTGCACGAGCGCGGTCTGCTCTTCGCGGGCGACTTGCCAGATGGCATCCGCGCAAGCGAATCCATCGCGTCAACCGATTCCGGCATGCCGGCACTCGATGCGGATTCCTGCAAGTTGGTGCTGTTCACCTCCGGCTCGACCGGCGAGCCCGCGGCAATCCGCAAGTCCTTGCGCCAGCTCGATGCGGAAGTCGACGCGCTCGAATCCGTGTTCGGACCGTTGCTGGATGCCGATGCGGTGGTCCACGCCACCGTTTCGCACCAGCACATCTACGGCCTGTTGTTCCGGATCCTGTGGCCGCTGTCGTCCGGCCGCACGTTCGCGCCGGCGCGCATCGCCTACAACGAACAGCTGACAACACTCGGAGCGTCACCAATCGTGCTGGTTGCCAGTCCGGCACATCTCAAGCGGTTGCCCGACACCCAGGATTGGCAGCCATTGGCGAGCAATTTGCGCGCAGTATTTTCGTCCGGCGGGCCGTTGCCGTTGGATGCGGCGCTGACCGTGCAACGTTTGTGGAGACAGGCTGCGATCGAAGTGTTCGGCAGCACCGAAACCGGCGGCATCGCCTGGCGGCGCGGCGACGGCAGCCGTGCGCCATGGCAGCCATTGCCGGGGGTGGAATGGCGCGTGCAGGACGGTTTGCTCGATGTGCGTTCGCCGCACTTGCCGTCGAACGAATGGTGGTCGACCAGTGACCGTGCGCACGATGCCGGCGATGGCCGCTTCGAGTTGCTCGGCCGCGCCGATCGCATCGTCAAGCTGGAAGAACGCCGCATTTCGCTGGACGCAATCCAGACACGATTGCAGGGCAGCGACTTGCTGGACGAGGTCCGCGTGCTCGCTCTCCCCGGTCATCGCATCCTGTTGGCGGTCGCCGCTGTGCCCAGCGAGAACGGGCAATCACTGCTCGATGCCGAGGGCCGACCCGCACTGGTCGAACGCCTGCGCGCATGGCTGGCGGGCCATTGCGATCCCATCGCGCTGCCGCGGCGCTGGCGATTTCTTGACGCGTGGCCGGCGGACGCACGCGGCAAGACCCGCGAGCGCGACCTCGCCGCGCTGTTCCGGCCACTGATGCCGACACCCGACTGGCAGTTGCGCGAAGACGACAAGGCCACCGCGTCGTTGCTCGCAACGGCTGAACTCGCGGCCTTCGAAGGCCATTTCCCGCAAGTATCCGTGCTGCCCGGCGTGGTGCTGGTGGACTGGGCAGTACGACTCGGTCGCGAGGCCTTCGGCTTTGTCGGTGAGATACAGTGCATGGAGGCCCTGAAATTCCAGCAACTGGTGCGTCCGGACACGCTGCTGACCGCTGAACTCGATTGGCGTCCGGGGCAACTCGGCTTCCGCTTCACCTCCGCCCGCGGCGCGCATGCCAGTGGACGACTGCGCTTCGGGGATGCGCCATGAGGCCAATCTTCGAGCCGTGGATCGTGGTTCCGGTGTACGAGCACGAACAGGCGATCGGCCATACCGTCGACCACTTGCTCCCGCATGGCGTTCCGGTGTTGCTGGTGGATGACGGCTCCGGTGACGCGTGTGCTGCGGTATTGCGCGGACTCGCCGTCCGCCATGCCGGGCGGGTGTCGCTGCTGCGACTCGACCGCAACGGTGGCAAGGGCGCGGCGGTGATCGCCGGCATGCGCCACGCGGCCACGCTCGGTGCGAGCCATGTTCTGCAGATCGATGCCGACGGCCAGCACGACACCGCCGACGTGCCGCGTTTCCTCGCCGAATCCGCGGCGCATTCGCATGCGGTGATCAATGGCCGGCCGATCTACGACGAGAGTGTGCCGCTGGGCCGGCTGGTCGGTCGCTATGCCACGCATGTCTGGGTGTGGATCAATACCCTGTCGCTCGACATCGCCGATTCGATGTGCGGGTTTCGCGTTTATCCGCTGGCGGCCACGCTCGCGTTGCTGGATCGCGAGTCGGTCGGCACGCGCATGGATTTCGACATCGAAATCATCGTCCGCCTGCACTGGGCCGGCATTCCCATTCGCACCGTGCCGACGCGGGTGACCTATCCAATGGATGGCGTCTCGCATTTCCGCCTGTGGCGCGACAACGCGCGCATCTCGGCGATGCATACGCGGCTGTTCTTCGGGATGCTGCGGCGCGCGCCGCGCCTGTTGCTGCGCCACCTGCGTCGGGGCATGCCATGAGCCGCGGACATTGGGCGGATCTCGGCGAGACCACGTTCGTCGGCGGCACCTGGTTCCTGTACGCGGTGTATCGATTGCTCGGGCGGCTGCCGTTCCGCCTGTGCCTGTATCCGGTGGTGCTGTGCTGGTGGCTGGGCAGTGGGCCGGCACGTCGTGCCTCGCTGGATTACCTGCGCCGCCTGCATGTCGCGGAGGGCGTGTTTCCGCATCGCCCCGGCATGCGCGAAAGCCTGCGGCACTTCTTCCTGTTCGGCGAAACCCTGCTCGACAAGATGCTGGCGATCGGCGGACGTTTCCCGCGCGAACGCATCCGTTTCAGCGGGCAGCAACCGATGCTCGAGGCTTCGCAGGCGGGGCAGGGCGGGATCATCGCCACCGCGCACATGGGCTGCCTGGAACTGATGCAGATGGCGGCGCGCTGGCGCGAGGGCCTGCGCGTGACCATCCTGGTGCATACCGCGCATGCGCAGCAGTTCAATCGCATCCTTGCGCGGCTGAATCCGCAAGCGACGGTAAGACTGCTGCAGGTCACCGATTTCTCGCCGGCGATGGCGATGGCGCTGGCCGACCGCGTCGCCGCCGGCGAATTCATCGCGATCGCCGCAGACCGCGTGCCGGTGCAGGGCGACCGCACCTGCCACGCGCCATTCCTCGGTGCGCAGGCCGATTTCCCCGCCGGCCCTTGGCTGATCGCATCGCTGCTGCGTTGCCCGGTCTGGGGCCTGTCCTGCCTGCACGATGGGGACGGCTACGCAGCTCGCATCGAGCTGCTGGCTGAACAGATCACCTTGCCACGCAGCGACCGCCAGGGCGCGCTGGATGCCTGTGCCCTCCGGTTTTCAGGTTGGCTGGCCGGCTGCCTGCGACAATCGCCGTACGACTGGTTCAACTTCTATGATTTCTGGATGCCGCACGCCGATGCCCGCAGACACCACTGACTCCGTTTCCATCGTCGTCGATGGCCGCCATCCATTGATGATCGAGGACGTCGTCGCGGTTGCCCGCGGCACGGCTGTTGCGCAGTTGTCCGAGGCCGGCGACTTCCTCGCTCGTATCGGTCGCGGTGCCGACCTGGTCGACCGGCTGATCGCCGAGGACGGCGTGGTCTACGGCGTCAGCACCGGTTACGGCGATTCCTGCACGGTGGCGATCCCGCCGGCGCTGATCCACGAACTTCCGCATCATCTGTATGCCTATCACGGTGTCGGCCTGGGGCGTTTCCTTGATGCCGACGAAACCCGTGCGGTCTTGCTGGCGCGGCTGGTGTCGCTGGCGCAAGGCTCCTCGGGCGTCAGCGTGGCGCTGCTGCGGCAGCTGCAGGCGCTGCTGCGGCACGACATCCTGCCGCGCATTCCGGCGGAAGGTTCCGTCGGTGCAAGCGGTGACCTCACCCCACTGTCTTACGTCGCCGCCGTGCTCTGCGGCGAGCGCGAAGTGCTGCACGAAGGCGCGGTGAAGCCGGCCGCCGAGGCGCTCGCCGCGCACGGTCTGCAGCCGTTGCGCCTGCGTCCCAAGGAAGGCCTGGCGATCATGAACGGCACCGCGGTGATGACCGCGCTCGCCTGCCTGGCGTGGCAGCGCGCCGACTATCTGGGCCGGCTGGCGACGCGGATCACCGCGTTCAACGTGGTCGCCAGCGCCGGCAATGCGCACCACTTCGATGAAGCGCTGTTCGCGGTGAAGCCGCATCCGGGGCAGCAGCGTGTTGCCGCGCGCCTGCGTGCCGACCTCGCCACCGCGCGCCCGTCGCGCAACGAACAGCGCCTGCAGGATCGCTACTCGCTGCGCTGCGCGCCGCATGTCATCGGCGTGCTGGAAGACGCGCTGCCGTGGCTGCGCACGAACATCGAGAACGAACTCAATAGCGCCAACGACAATCCGATCATCGACGGCGAGGCCGGCATGGTCCTGCATGGCGGGCATTTCTACGGCGGCCACATCGCCTTCGCGATGGACTCGCTGAAGAACCTGGTGGCGAACCTCGCCGACCTGCTGGACCGGCAGATGGCGTTGCTGGTGGACGCGCGCTACAACCACGGCTTGCCGGCGAACCTGTCCGCAGCACGAGGCGAACGCGCGGCGTTGAACCACGGGTTGAAGGCGCTGCAGATCAGCGCGTCGGCGTGGACCGCGGAAGCGCTGAAGTTGACGATGCCGGCCTCGGTGTTCTCGCGCAGCACGGAATGCCACAACCAGGACAAGGTCAGCATGGGCACCATCGCCGCACGCGACTGCCTGCGGGTGATCGAGCTGACCGAGCAGGTCGTGGCCGCGCTGCTGGTCACCGCGCGCCAGGGAATGGCCCTGCGTCGTGCGCATGAGGGCAGCGCCAAACTGTCCGACGACGCGGAGGCGATGTTCCTCGATCTGGAGGCGCGCATCCCGCTGGTGGAAGAAGACCGTGCGCTCGACCGCGACTTGCATGGCTTGCTTGCCGCGATCCGCGACGAGGCCTGGAGGCTGTATGCCGGTTGAGCACGTCATCGAGCCCACGGTTGCGCTCGTCGCCGAGATCGAACTGAGCCCGGCATTCCACGACCTCGACCCGATGGACGTGGTCTGGCACGGCCACACGCTCAAGTATCTGGAGCTGGCGCGTTGTGCGCTTTTGCAGAGCTTCGACTACGACTACCCGCAGATGCGCGCGTCCGGCTACGTCTGGCCGATCGTCGACCTGCGCTGCAAGTACGTGCGCTCGGCGCGCTACGGCCAGCGCCTGCGCGTGCGCGCCGAACTCACCGAATGGGACATGCGCATGCGCATCGACTACGTGATCCGCGATGCCGGGACCGACGAGGTCATCACCCGCGCGCATACCTTGCAGGTCGCGGTGGAGATCGCCAGCGGCGAGATGTGCTACGCCACGCCCGAGGTGTTCCGGCGTCGACTTGGTTTGATCGCATGAACATGCGGCGCGCATTTTTTTGGTTGATCGTGATGCTGTTCGCGATGGCAGTGCCAGCGCACGCAGCCGATGGCGACGGCGTGCGTGCGCGGTTGGCGAAACCGGCGGTGCTGCGCGGCCAGTTCGAGCAGCAGAAGCAGTTGCAGGGCTTCCGCAATCCGCTGAAGTCGAGCGGCGATTTCCTGTTGCTGCGCGATCGCGGCATCGCCTGGAACACGCGAAAACCGTTCGCGTCCTCGACCCGGCTGACCCGCAAGCGCCTGCTGGCGACGATGCCGGATGGCAGCACCCAGGTACTGATCGACGCTGGCGCATCGCCCGGCATGGCCGCGGTCAACGCGCTGTTGATGGCGCTGGTGGCCGGCGACCTCGACGCACTGGCCACGAGTTTCAGCCTCAAGGAAACCCTGCGCGCCGATGGCGGCTGGTCGCTCGCCTTGCAGCCGCGCGATGCCGCGCTGAAACAGGCTTTCAACCGCATCGTGCTGGATGGCGACCGCTACGTGCGCGGCGTCGAGATCGTGGAGCCGGCGGGAGATCGCACCCGCATCCGTTTCAGCGGCCTGCGTGAAGCACCGCCCGCAACCAAGCAAGAGGCGGCGCAGCTTGACTGAAGCGGCGGCATCGCCGGCTTCTGCAGGCAGCCGCGCGTGGCGCTGGCTGGCCTGGGCGTGGCTGCTGGTCGTGCTGGCGCTGGGCCTGCAACAGGTCGTGTTCTGGCGTGCCCCGGCGATCGATACCGACATCATGGCGTTGTTACCCGGCGCAACCGAAGACGCACGGCTGGCTGCAGCGAACCAGCGCCTCGCCGAAGCGGTCACCGGCGACGTGGTCGTGCTGCTGTATGCGCGCGACTGGCCATCGACTCACGCCGCAGCGAAAGCTTTCTCCACCGTCGTCATCGCCAGCAAGACGCTACGCGTGGTGGGCGCGGATGATGCCGATGCGCTCTCCAAGGCAGTCGCGTTCCATGCACCGCATCGCCAGGGCCTGCTGACACCGACGCAGCGTGAGTGGCTGCGATCCGCGACGCCGGATGCGATCACCGACATGGCGATGGCGCGCCTGTACTCGCCGGTCGGTGGTGGGCTGGGACGCTGGCAGGACGATCCGCTCGGGCTGTGGCCGGCGTGGTGGCAGGCACGCGCCGGGCAGGGCATGCAACTTCGCGATGGCGTCGTCGCCGTGCGCGATGCTTCCGGTCGCGATTGGGCGCTGTTGCGCTTCCAAAGCGCGCAACCGGCGTTCCGGCTCGATGGCGACGCACCGCTGCAGACGACACTCGATGCCGCCAGTCGAGATGCACGCAAGGCCGCCGGTGGCAGTCTCGAAGTGCTGCGTGGTGGCGTGCCCCTGCATGCGGAGGCGGCCGCATCGCGCGCCGCATTCGAGGTCAACACGATTGGCCTCGGCTCGCTGTTCGCCGTGCTGCTGCTGGTCTGGTTGGCGTTCCGCAGCCTGCGACCGATCGCGCTCGTTGGTGCCTCGCTGCTGGTCGGCCTGGCCGCGGCGATCGCGGTGACCAGTTGGACCTTCGGCCAAGTGCATCTGATCACCCTGGTGTTCGGCGCCAGCCTGGCGGGTGTGGCAGAGGACTACGGCATCCATTACTTCGCCTGCCGGCAGGGCCACCCCGAAGTGCCGCCGCGTTCGATGATGCGACGCCTGTTGCCGGCGTTGGCGCTGGCCCTGCTGACCAGCGTGCTGGCCTACATGGCGCTCGGCATCGCGCCATTCCCCGGCTTGCGACAGATGGCGGTGTTCGCGACGACGGCATTGACTGCGACCTTCATCACCGCGGTGTTGTGGTTCCCGTGGCTGGATACCGGGACACCGCGGCACAGCCGCTTCGCCGCATGCATCGCCGGCAGCCTGGCGCACTGGCCGCGCTTGCGGCCGAATCTGGTGGGCGGCGCGCTCGCGCTGGTGGTCGTGTGCTTCATCGGCGGCGGTCTGCAACGCCTGCAGACCAGCGACGACCTGCGCGGATTGCAGGCATCGCCGCCCGAACTGCTGCGCGACGAAATCGCCATCGGCAAGTTGTTGGGATTGCCCAGCCCGGCGCAGTATTTCCTGGTCGAAGGCGAGGACGCGCAGGTTGTGCTGCGTGCCGAAGAACGCCTCACCACTGCCTTGCAGCAACAGGTCGATGCCGGCCGCCTGCAGGGCTGGCGCGCGGTGTCGGATTCGCTGCCGTCGTTGCAACGGCAACAGGCCGATCGCGATCTCGTGATCCCGGCGGAGGCGCTGGCGCGCACGCGTGTGGCCGCGATGCTCGGTGAGCCATCGCCCGCGGCGACCGCCGCCGCAGTCGCGTCGTTGCAAGTGGAGGAAGGACTGCGCCAGCCTCTATCCGCGCCACTGCGTCCGCTGTGGCTGGGCGACGTCGATGGTCGCCATGCCAGCATCGTGATGCTGCAGGGACTCAAGCCTGCGCATCTTGTCGCAGTAGCGGTGGCTGCGAACGGGATCGAGGGCGTGCGCTGGATCGATCGCACCTCCACGTTTTCGACGTTGCTGCATCACTATCGCCTGCAGATGGGCTGGCTGTTGCTGGCGGGCTACATCGCCGTGGGTCTTGCGTTGTTGGCGCGCTTTCGCCGCAACGCCTGGCGCGCGTGGGTGCCCACCGTGCTTGCCGCGCTGTTGAGTCTGGCTGCACTTGGCTGGCTGGGCGTGCCGCTGCAACTGTTCGGCGTGCTCGCGCAATTGCTGCTGCTGGGCCTGGGCGTGGACTACGGCATCTTCCTGCTGGAACACGAAGGCGACGGCGCGAGCTGGCTTGCGGTCTGCCTCGGTGCCGCCAGTACCTTGCTCGCGTTCGGCCTGTTGTCGCTGTCGGCCACGCCGGCGCTGCACGGCTTCGGATTGACCCTGTTGTTCGGCATCGGCCTGGTCTGGCTGCTGTCGCCCTTTTTCCGCCCGCATGCCCGCCCGCCCGCATCCGCGCCCGCGATTGCGAAGGCATCCATCATCGAGACGCCATGAGTCCACGCATCGAAACCGCCGACATCCTCATCATCGGCGCCGGCCCGGCCGGCAGCGTGGCTGCGGCCTTGTTGCGCCAACAGGGCAGGGACGTGCTGGTGCTGGAGAAGGAACAGTTCCCGCGCTTCTCGATCGGCGAGAGCCTGCTGCCGCAGAGCATGGCCTACATCGAGAAGGCCGGCATGCTGCGCGCGGTGGTCGAAGCCGGCTTCCAGTACAAGAACGGAGCCGCGTTCGCGCATGGGGAGAAGCGCACGCAATTCGATTTCCGCGACAAGTCCTCGCCGGGCTGGGGCACCACGTACCAGGTGCAGCGCGCCGACTTCGACAAGGTGCTGGCCGACGAAGCCGAGCGGATGGGCGCGACGGTGCGCTATCGCCATGAAGTACTGGCGGTCGATGTCGAAGGCGAGCGTCCGCGCGTGCAGGTGCGCGCACCAGACGGCGAGGAATACACAGTCGAAGCCGGCTTCCTGCTCGATGCCAGCGGCTTCGCGCGCATCCTGCCGCGCCTGTTGAAACTGGAGAAGCCCTCGGGCTTCCCGGTACGCGGCGCGATCTTCACCCATGTGCGCGACAACATTGCGCCGGGTAGCGCTGCGTTCGACCGCAACAAGATCCTGATCACCGTGCATCCGCAGCACCAGGATGTCTGGTACTGGACGATTCCGTTCTCTAACGGGCGCTGCTCGCTGGGCGTGGTCGCAGAGCAGTCGTTCCTGGCCCGCTACGAAGGCAGCGAGAGCGAACGCCTGCGCGCCATCGTCGGCCAGGATCCGGGGTTGTCTGCCGTACTTGCGGATGCGGAATGGGATACGCCTGCACGGCAGATCGTAGGGTATTCGGCGAATGTCGAATCGCTGTGGGGCCGCAATTACGCGCTGCTCGGCAACGCCGGCGAATTCCTCGACCCGGTGTTCTCTTCCGGCGTCACCATCGCGTTCACGTCGGCGAGCCTCGCCGCCGATTGCCTGGCGCGACGGACGGCAGGCGAGGTCGTCGATTGGGAAGCCGAGTACGGCAAGCCGTTGCGTGGCGGCGTGGATGCGTTCCGCCGCTTCGTTGATGCGTGGTACGCCGGCGGTTTCCAGAAGATCATCTTCCACGAAAAGCCGAATGCCGAAATCCGCCGGATGATCTGCTCGATCCTGGCCGGCTATGCATGGGATCGCAGCAATCCGTATGTCGCCGAAGCACGCCGCCTGAAGATCCTGGAGGAAGTGTGCGGCGGCTGATCGGCCTGTTGCTGTCGGCGCTGCTGCTGGCCGGCTGCGTCGCGCAGCAAGCGGCCGTGGCCGAACGCAAGGCATTGGCGGCGTCGATGCCGATGCTGCGGTTGCCTCCGTCGGCATTGCCGGGCACGCTGGCCTTGCAGCAACGGCTTGCGTTCCGTCACGGCGACCGCCGCGAGACCGTCGACGCCCTGGTCGAGAACGACACCGGCAGCACACGGCTGGTCATCCATGCGCAGGGCCAGGTCGCCTTGCGGCTTGAGTGGGACGGCAAGCAACTGACGCAGACGCGTGCGCCATGGTTGCCGAGCGAACTGGATGGCGAGCGCGTGCTGTCCGACCTGCAACTGGTGTTCTGGCCGGTCGATGCGATCGCGTCGGCGTTGCCGGAAGGTTGGTCGTTGCGCGACGACCAGGGGCAACGCGTGTTGCGCCAGCGCGAGACCATCATCGCCACGGTCGAGTATCCGCAACCGATGCAAGCGCGACTCGACCAACGCGCACTGGGCTACATGCTGGAGATCAGTTCCAGCGAAATCGAATCGATGGAGGACACGCCTTGAGCGCGTTCTACCTCAACGAACTCGGCATCGCCTGCGCGCTCGGCCGCGATGTCGATGACGTCGCTGCTGCGCTGTTCGCCGATGACGCACCACGTGGCGTGGCGTCAAGCGATGCGTTTACCGGCGCGCCGACCGCGCTCGGGCTGGTGCCGGGCGAGTTGCCGTCGCTCGACGATGTGCCGGTCGAGCTGCGTGGTCGCAACAACCAGTTGCTGCGTCTTGCGCTTGCACCGCTTCGCGCATCGGTTGCAACTGCGATTGCGCGATACGGTGCCGATCGCGTCGCCGTGGTGCTGGGATCGAGCACCTCGGGCGTCGGCGAAAGCGAGGACGCGCATCGACATTTCCTCGCCCATGGCACGTGGCCGGACTCGTTCCATTACCGGCAGCAGGAAATGGGCACGCCGGCGATGTTCGTGGCCGCGGAACTCGGCCTGCGCGGCCCGGCGCACGTGATCTCCACTGCGTGTTCGTCCAGCGCGAAGGCGATGGCCTCGGCCGCTCGGCTGTTGAAGGCAGGCATGGCCGATGCCGTGGTCACCGGTGGCGCGGATTCGCTGTGCCGGTTCACCGTGGCGGGTTTCGCTGCGCTCGGGGCAGTGTCGACGCAACGCTGCAACCCGTTCTCGGCGAATCGCAACGGCATCAACATCGGCGAAGGCGCGGCACTGTTTTTGATGACCCGCGAATCCGGCCCGGTGCGGCTCGCGGGCTGGGGCGAGACCGCCGATGCCCACCACATGTCCGCGCCGGATCCAGCAGGCAAGGGCGCGGAGCACGCGATCCGCGAGGCGCTGGCGCGTGCCGGCATCGACGCATCGGACATCAATTACGTGAACCTGCACGGCACCGCGACCCCGCAGAACGATGCGATGGAAGCCGGCGCGGTGCAACGCACGCTGGGGATCGAGGTGCCCTGCAGTTCCACCAAGCCGTTGACCGGTCATGCGCTCGGCGCGGCTGGGGCGATCGAGGCCGCGCTTTGCTGGATCGCAATCGCGCGCAATCCGGCGCATTGTTTGCCGCCGCACTGGTGGGATGGCGTCGCCGATCCCGCGCTGGCGCCGATCCGCCTGGCAATGCCGGGCGAACGCAGCGAGCGTCCGTTGCGGCATGTGTTGAGCCAGTCGTTCGCGTTCGGCGGCAGCAATGCCGCACTGATCCTGAGTGCCGCTTGATGGAAGCGCATGACGCCGCCGTCGAACGCCTGGTGCCGCATCGCGGCGGCATGCTGTGGATCGACCGTGTCATCCATTGCGATGCGGACGGGGTCATTGCCGAGGCCACCGTGCATGCGCATCACCTGCTGGCCGACGAACACGATCCCGGCCTGCCGGCCTGGCTCGGCATCGAATACATGGCGCAGGGCATCGCCGCCTGGGCCGGCGGGCGCGCCCTGTCGCGTGGTGAGCCGGTCAAGCCCGGCTTCCTGCTCGGCACCCGTCGCTACCATTGCCACCAGCCGTGGCTGCCGTTCGGCCTGCGCCTGCGCATCGAATGCCACCGCGAGCTGATGGGCGACAATGGCCTGGGGATGTTCGCCTGCCGCCTGCTCGATGGCGAGCGCGAAATCGCCAGCGCCAATGTCTCCGTGTTCGAACCGCCAGATCCCGACCTCTACCTCAACGACCCACGCTCATGACCGACCGCTGCATCCTCGTCACTGGCGCCAGCCGCGGCATCGGCCGCGCGATCGCGTTGCGACTCGCCCGCGACGGTTTCGATATCGCCGTGCATTGCCGCAGCCGCCGCGACCTTGCCGAAGCCGTCGTCGCCGAGATCGAGGCGCTGGGCCGCAACGCCCGGGTACTCGAATTCGACGTCGCCGACCGCGCCGGCTGCGCCACCGCGATCGACGCCGACATCGCCGCGCATGGCGCGTACCACGGCGTGGTCTGCAATGCCGGCATCGCCCGCGACAACGCCTTCCCGGCGATGACCGGCGAAGAGTGGGACACGGTCATCCACACCAACCTGGACGGTTTCTACAACGTGCTGCAGCCCTGCGTGATGCCGATGGTGCGGCGTCGCAAACCCGGTCGCATCGTGACGTTGTCGTCGGTGTCCGGCCTCGCCGGCAATCGTGGGCAGACCAACTACAGCGCGTCCAAGGCGGGCATCATCGGCGCGACCAAGGCGCTGGCGCTGGAACTGGCGAAGCGCGAGATCACCGTCAATTGCGTCGCGCCCGGTCTGATCGAGACCGAGATGCTGCCGCCCGAAATCATCGATGAGGCGATGAAGATGATCCCGCTGCGGCGTGTTGGCAAGCCGGACGACGTGGCCGCAGCGGTCGCCTATCTGATGTCGGACGATGCGTCGTACGTCACTCGCCAGGTGATCTCGGTCAACGGAGGCATGTTGTGAGTGCTGCGAATGGAAATCGCCGTGTGGTCGTGACGGGCCGTGGCGTGCTGGGCCCGCTCGGTCATGACTGGCCGACGGTGCAGGCCTGGTTGAAGACCGGTCGCAACGCGGTGCGCCACTTCCCCGAGTGGGGCGAATACAAAGGCCTCAACTCGCGACTCGGGGTGCCCGCGCAGCCGTTCGAGCTGCCGGACCATTACAACCGCAAGGCGACGCGCTCGATGGGCCGGGTCGCCTTGCTGGCCACGCGCGCAAGCGAGCTCGCCCTGATCGATGCCGGCCTGCTTGGCGATCCGTTGCTGAAGAGCGGCAAGGTCGGCATTTCCTATGGATCCTCTGCGGGCACGCCGTCGTCGATGAGCGACTTCGGCCGCATGCTCGCCGAGTTCAACACCCAGTACATCAACGCGACCACCTACATCCGGATGATGGCGCACACCGCGCCGGTGAACATGGGCGTGTTCTTCGGCATCACCGGTCGCATCGTCACTACCTCGAGCGCGTGCACCTCGGGCAGCCAGGGCATCGGCTACGCCTACGAAGCGATCAAGGCGGGCAAGCAGGTGGCGATGCTCGCCGGTGGCTCGGAAGAACTGGATGTCACCGCGACCACCGTATTCGACACGTTGTTCGCGACCAGCAGCGACAACGATGCGCCGGAGACCACGCCGCGGCCCTTCGATGTGTCACGCAGTGGCCTGGTGATCGGCGAGGGCGGCTGCACCCTGGTGCTGGAAGACCTGGAACATGCACTCGCGCGCGGTGCGACGATCCACGCGGAGATCGTCGGTTTCGGCACCAACAGCGATGGCCAGCACGTGACCCAGCCGAATGCCGCGACCATGGCGCAGGCAATGCGGTTGTCGCTGGAGGATGCTGGCTTGTCGCCTGACGCGATCGCCTACGTCAATGCGCATGGCACCGCCACCGAACACGGCGACATCGCCGAAACCACCGCCACCCACGCCGTCTTTGGCGAACGCATGCCGATCAGTTCGCTGAAGAGCTACACCGGCCACACCCTCGGCGCCTGTGGCGCGATGGAGGCCTGGGTGACGCTTGAGATGCTGCGCGAGGGCTGGTTCCATCCCACCGCCAACCTGCGCGATGTCGATCCGCGCTGCGGCGCGCTCGATTACATCCTGCCCAGCGAACCGGGTGGCGGCCGCCTGATCGACGGCGAATACGCCATGAGCAACAATTTCGCCTTCGGCGGCATCAACACCTCGCTGGTGTTGCGCCGCTGGTCCTGACTCAACAGAGGAATCCACGCATGCGCCGACTGACCCTTGCCCTTGCCACCGTGCTGACCCTGGCCGCGGCTCCCGCTGCCGATGCCCGCGACACACGCCACCAGTTCGACATCGCCACCGCGATTGCCGCCGGCAAGGCCGATGGCACCCTGGATGGTTCGGTGCAGTTCCACTTCAAGGGTGCGCGTGCGCCAGCGGTGACCGATCGACTCGGCGCAGCCAATACCAACCGCAAGACCAATGCCTTCGGCAAGAGCGACGCCACCGCCTGCCAGTGGGTGTTCCTGGGCGCGATGAAAGCGCTGCAGGCAGCCGCGAAGGAGCGCGGTGCCAACGCGGTGATCGACATCGAAAGCAACTACAAGAACCAGGTGTTCAGCAGCGCGACGCAGTACGAATGCGGCGCAGGCGGACTGATGGCCGGCGTGGCCCTGAAGGGCGTATACGCCAAGGTCAAGTGACATGGCAACGATGCCGGCCGCGCGAGTGTGGCTCGGCCGGCTCGATGCGTTAAGCGATCACCTGGGCGAGGACTGGCTGAGCGACGACGAAGCCAAGCGCCTGCAGGCGATGACCGCCGACGTGCGCCGGCGCAGTTTCCTGGCGGGTCACTGGCAGGCACGCGTGCTTGCGGCGGACTTGCTGCTGATCGATTCGCGGAGGATCGCGCTGTATCGGTACGATGATGGGCGTCCGCAACTACGCGTCGATGGGCAGCCGTCGCTGCTGTCGTTGTCGATCAGCCACAGCGGCGACTGGCTGGCGATTGCACTCGCGACGGTGCCGGTGGGTGTCGATGTCGAATTGCCGCGACGTACGCGTGACCTGCGCGCACTTGCACGATTCACGTTTTCACCGGAGGAAGCCGCCGGCCTCGATCGGCTGGACGATACCGACTACAGCCTCGCATTCCATCGGCTGTGGACCTTGAAGGAAGCGCGCGGCAAGCGCAGTGGCACCGGCCTGTTGCCCGGCGAATCACGACGCGTGACGTCGTTGCCGAGCAATGTCGACGATGCCGAAGCCACCAGCTGGATCCTGGGCGATGGCGCGCTGTCGGTGGCGATCGCGCCGGGCATGCAGATCGAGATCGATGGCGGGGAAGGGCTTCACACGCCTGCGCACTGGCGGTATCGCAAGGACGTGTGAGTCCGGGCGGGATTGCGTCGGAGAATCGGGGAAGAGCCGCGGATGCGCTGCGCTTATCCGGGCTACAAGGGCGTGAGCAGCGCCTCTCAGAACCAGAATCGCACGCCCGCCACCCATCGCGTCTCGTGCGCGTCATCACCAGGGGCACGTGCAAAGTCCGCGGTCTTGCCGAAGCGAACCGCGCGCTCGATGCCGATGTAGGGCGCGACTTCGCGGCGCACTTCGTAGCGCAAGCGCAGGCCGGCATCCACTTCACCCAGCCCCGAGCCGATCCCGCGCACTGCATCGTTGCGACCAAGCGCTGTCGCCTCGATGCGCGGCTGGAGGATCAGCTTGTTGGTGAGCAGCAGTTCGTATTCGACTTCCGCCTGCAGCATCGATTGCCCACCCTCGCCGATATAGACGGTGGCCTGCACCTCGAACTTGTAAGGCGCCAGGCCTTGCACGCCGATGGCAAGCCAGTCCTGTCCGTGGTGGCCCAAGCGTTCGTTCGAGATGTCGTGGCGCACACCCGCCAGCACGTCCCACCACGCATTCACCGGCTCGCCCCACAGCGCTTCGATGTTGGCCTCGGTGCCGTGGTTACGCTCGCGCTCGCCTTCGCTGCGCAGCCAGAGACGCCCGCGGTCATGGCCGAACCATGCAGTGCCTTCCCAGGCGACTGCGTCGCCTTGCTGCCACTCGAATCGATCCGCCATCACCATCCACACGAAGGGATCGTCGTCCATGTGCGCGGACATGTCGTGGCCGTGCAGGTCGGGGAACGCGGCGGCGCGGTCGGCATCGGTGAGGACAGGGGAGCGATAGTCGCCGGGTGCGTCATCGCCAGTCGTGTGTTCGCGATGTTGCGCGTGTTCGTCCGTCGTGGTCGGCGACGATGGCGGCATCGCGTGCTGCGAGTGATCCTGGGCGAATGCGGATTGCATGCACAGCAGCAGGCCGATGGCGAGTGCGCCGCGCATCATTCCTCCACCCGCACTTCGCGCATCATCCCGGCTTCCATGTGCATCAGCATGTGGCAGTGGAACGCCCAACGACCGAGTGCATCCGCAGTGACGCGGAAGCTCCGTTTCGTGCCCGGCGGGATACTGACGCTGTGCTTGCGCACCAGGAACTTTCCGTCGGCATCCTCCAGGTCGCTCCACATCCCGTGCAGGTGCACCGGGTGTTCCATCATGGTGTCGTTGACCAGGGTGAAGCGCACGCGTTCGCCGTATTTCAGCCGCACCGGTTCGGCATCCGAGAACTTGATGCCATCGAAGCCCCAGACGAAGCGCTCCATGTGCCCGGTCAGGTGCAGCTCGATCTCGCGCGATGGTTCGCGGTCGTCATCGGGCACCTGCAGGCTGTGCAGGTCGGCGTAACGCAACACGCGGCGGCCGTTGTCGCGCAGGCCGATGCCGGGATCGTCCAGCCGCGGCGTCGGCGACATCGTCTGCATGTCGACGAACGGATTGCCGGTCTCGCTGGCCGGATGCGCCTGCATCGGTGTCGACATCGGCATCGACATCTTCGAGTGATCCATGTTCGCGCCGCAGCTCATCTCTGCAGTCGACATCGCATGACTGCCGTGGCCCATGTCGTCCATCGTCAGCAAGGCGCGCTTGTCGAGGGCGGGGGAGGGCGCGCGCATGCCCATCCGCGGAGCGAGGGTGATGCGTGCGTGGCCGCTGCGATCCATCGCCTGCGCGAACACCACATGGGCCTCGTCGCGCTCGGGTTGCACGATCACGTCGAAGGTTTCCGCCGGCGCGATGCGGAATTCGTCGACCTCGACCGGCTGGATGTTCTGTCCGTCGGCGGCAACGACGGTGAGCTTCAGGCCGGGAATGCGCACATCGAAGAAGGTCATCGCCGCGCCGTTGACGAAGCGCAGGCGCACGCGCTCGCCGGGCGTGAACAGGCCGGTCCAGTCGTCGTCGGCACGGCGGCCGTTGGCGAGGTAGGTATAGGTATTGCCGTTGACGTCGGCGAGGTCGGTGGGGCTCATCCGCATCGCCCCCCAGGCCTTGCGATCGGCGACTGCAGCGGTGATTCCATCTTCGCGTGCATCGCGCAGGAAATCGCCGACGGTGCGCTTGTAGAGGTTGTCGTAGTCGCTGCGCTTCTTCAGCCGCGCGAACAGCCGATGCGGATCCATGTCGGTCCAGTCGGACAGCATCACCACGTAGTCGCGGTCGAAGGCGAAGGGCTCGGGCTCGAGCGGGTCGACGATCAGCGCGCCGTACACACCTGCCTGTTCCTGCAGGCTGGAATGGCTGTGGTACCAGTAAGTGCCGGACTGCCGCACCCTGAAGCGGTACAGATAGTCGCCGCCGGGTTCGATACCGTGGAAGCTCAGGCCCGGCACGCCGTCCATGTTGGCCGGCAGCAGGATGCCGTGCCAATGGATCGCGCTGGTTTCGGCGAGCGTGTTGCGCACGCGCAGCGTCACCTCGTCGCCTTCGCGCCAGCGCAGGATCGGGCCGGGCAGGGACCCATTGACGGTGATCGCCGACGCCGCGCGACCGGTGATGTTGACCGGCGTGCGACCGATGCTGAGATCGAAGTCCTTGCCGGCGAGCACGCCTGACTGGTTCGGCGTCGCCAAGGCCCACACCGGTTCGCGCCACAGGCCCAGGCCTGCCGCTGCGCTTCCGAGGGCCATTCCGCGCAGCAGCCTGCGTCTCGTCGTATCGGGGAAGCGACTGGTCTCGTCGTTCATCGTGCTTCAGGAAGCAGGCGAATGCTGTTCGACAGGTGAACCGCCTTGCCTGCATCGCGGGGGGGGCGACAGGGTAACCCGGGAGCGGGTGCCCGCCTCGGGTTCGATCATTCACGCTATCCCTCGCATGTGACCCGAAAGCAGCAGTGCTCGGTCGCCCTGCGTGAATATTGCCACTGGTCGCGCGCAGGCGGGGGGCGTAGGCTCGACAAGCCCTTTGCCGGCGCCAGCAAGATGGCGTTCCGGTTGGCAGATTGTCGAGGACGAATCGAAATGCCTGGCAAGGTCGATCAGAATCTACACGACCTGCTCGAAGCGATGCCGGATGCCATCGTGATGGTGGACGGCGACGGCCGCATCGCGCTGGCCAACAGCCAGGCCCAGGGCCTGTTCCGCTACGAACGCGCGGAGATCCTCGGAAGACCGATCGAATACCTGCTGCCGGAGCGCTTTCGCGTCAACCATGCGGCGCATCGCAACGGCTTCTTCGCCCATCCGCGCGCGCGCGGGATGGGCGAAGGCCTGGACCTGTACGGCCGACGGGGGGATGGCGAGGAGTTCCCGGTGGAAATCAGCCTGAGCCCGGTCCAGACCGCAGCCGGGCCCATGGTCCTGAGCGCGATTCGCGACGTCACCGAGCGCAAGCGCGTGGAGGCCTCGCTGCTGCAGGCCAGCCGGCTCAAGAGCCAGTTCCTGGCCAACATGTCGCACGAATTGCGCACCCCGCTCAACGGCATCATCGGTTTCTCGGAGCTGCTGGTCGACGGCAAGGCCGGCGCATTGACCGACCGCCAGCACAGCTTCCTGCTCGACATCGCCAGCAGCGGCAACCACCTGCTTCACCTGGTGAACGACCTGCTGGATATCTCCAAGATCGAGGCCGGCCGCATGGAGTTGCACGAGGAGATGTTCGACCTCGCCACCGCCATCGAGGAGGCATGCGCCGTGCTGGCGACGATGGTCGCGAGCAAGCAGCTCGAGCTGTCGTGGGCGCTGGAGGATGGGCTGGTCCACGTACGGCTGGACCGCCAGAAGTTCAAGCAGGTCCTGCTGAACCTCGCATCCAACGCGGTCAAGTTCACCGACACCGGCGGCAGCGTACGCGTCACCGCCCGCCGGGTCGGCAGCGACCTGCTCCTGTCCGTTCGCGATTCCGGCATCGGGATCGCGGAAGGAGATCGTGCGCGCCTGTTCGTGGAATTCGAGCGGCTCGACCCCACCAATGCCGAGCGTCGCCCCGGCACCGGGCTGGGCCTGGCCCTGACCCGGCGGCTGGTCGAACTGCAGGGCGGGCACATCCGGGTGGAAAGCCAGCTCGGCATCGGCAGCGAATTCGTCGTGACCCTGCCGATGCGCGAGGCAGCGGGGTGAGCAGGCGCATCCTCATCGTGGACGACAATCCGACCAACCTGAGGCTGGCGGCGAGCGTGTTGTCGCTGGAAGGCCATGAGGTCGAGCAGGCAGCGGATGCGACGGAAGCGCTGGCGTGCCTGGCGAAGGCATTGCCTGACCTGGTGCTGATGGACATCGCCTTGCCGGGCATGGACGGGTTGACCCTCACCCGCCTGCTCAAGGCGGACCCGCGGCTGCGCTACATCCCGGTGGTCGCGCTGACCGCATTCGCGATGAAGGGAGATGAAGAGAAGGCCCGCGACGCCGGCTGCATCGGCTACCTGACCAAGCCGATCGACACCCGCCGATTCGCCGGCCAGGTCGCGGCGTTCCTGCCGCCGGAGTCCTTCGGCACGATCCTGATCGTGGACGACAATCCCACCAACCTGCGGCTGCTTCGCGCCCAACTGGAAGCGGAAGGCGTGACCGTCATCGAGGCCTGCCACGGCGAAGAAGCGCTGCAGCGCCTCGCGTCGACGGAGGTATGCGGGGTCATCTCCGACATCCTCATGCCCCGCATGGACGGCTACCGCCTGTGCCTGGAGATCCGTCGCAATCCGCAGTTCGCGGACCTGCCCCTGATCCTCTACACGAGCACCTACAACTCGCCCGCGGATCGCACGCTGGCGCGCTCGGCCGGAGCCGATGCCTACATCGCGAAACCCGCGCCGGTGCATCAACTGCTGGGCGCCCTGCGCGAGGCGAAGGAACGCATCCGTCCCGCGCCGGTATCGGTCGCGGAACTCGAGGACCCGGTCCTGAAGCAGTACAGCGAATCGCTGATCCGCAAACTCGAGGAGAAGAGTTCGCAACTGGGCGAAGCCTACGCGGGGCTGGCGCAGACCGAGGCACGGCTTTCGGGCCTGGTCGAATCGGCACTCGACGCGATCATCGCGCTCGACGAATCCCAGGCCATCGTGCTGTTCAACGCGGCGGCCGAACGCATGTTCGGTTGCACGCGCGAGGCGGCGATCGGGATGCAACTGGAAACCTTCATCCCTCCGCGTTATCGCGAGGATCACCGCCACCAGGTCGGTGCCTTCGGCGGGGGTGATGAAGCGGCCCGTACCATGGGCAGTCGCATGGTCTGGGCGCAGCGCCACGACGGCGTCGAGTTCCCGGTCGAGGCATCGATCTCCCGCCAGGGCACGTCCCGTGGCTGGCTCTATACCGTCTTCCTGCGCGACATCACCGAACGCTATCGGACCGAGCAGGCGCTGGCCCGCAGCGAAACCGGCCTGCGCCGCGTGAACCGCGTGCTGTCTGTGCGAAGCGGCATCAACGCATTGATCGTGCGTGCGGCCAACAGGGACGAGTTGCTCCAGCAATCGTGCCGGATCGCAGTGGACGCGGGCCAGTTCCCGAAGGCGTGGATCGGGCTGCTGGACGATCCTGCCGGCGGGCTTGTGTTGACCGCAGGTGCGGGCGTCGGCGCCGACGAAGAGTCTCTGAAGGATCTCCAGCGCCAGATCGACGCACCGGAACTGATGAGCGGCGAATGGGCGCAGTCGATTCGCGACGCCAGGCCGGTGGTGTTCAACCATATGTCGGCCGACCACCCTCTGTTGGCCGCGGCGATGTCCGCAGGCACCAAGTCGGTGGCCTTGCTGCCGCTGGCGAATAACGGCCGGACCATCGGCGTCATGGTGCTGCACGCCGCCGAGGCCGGGTTCTTCGACGAAGACGAGATGAAGCAGTTGTCCGAGATGGCGCGCGACATCGCGTATGCGCTCGAGAACCTCGGGCGCTCGGAGCAGTTGCGGTTCCTGGCGAATTACGACGCGCTGACGGGATTGCCCAATCGCGCCCAGTTTTCCGATTACCTGACCCGTGCGCTGCGCGGGCGGAACACCACCGGCGAGATGTTGGTGGTGATGCTGGTGGACCTCGAGCGTTTCCGCCGCGTCAACGAGACCCTGGGGCGCGACGCCGGCGACGCGCTGCTGCGCGAGTTCGGCAACCGCATGCATGCGCACAACGAAACAGCCGCCCGGCTGGGCATGGATGTGTTCGCGGTGAAGCTGGGCGGCGTGGATTCCGCGAGCGACATCGTGCACGAGTTCAAGCGCCTGCGTGATGCGTGCTGCGGTCCTCCCTGCGTCCTCGCTGGCGAGTCGATCCGGATCGGTTGCCGTGCCGGCGTGGCCGTGTTCCCCACCGATGGCGATCACGCGGAAACGTTGCTGCGCAACGCAGAAGCAGCGCTCCGCCGCGCCCGCACCGCCGGCGAGTCGCTGGTCTTCTATGCCCCCGAGCTGAATGCGCGCGCGGCCGACGCGATGGCACTGGAGTCGCGGCTCCGGCGCGCGATCGACCAGCAGGAATTCGTGCTGTATTACCAGCCCAAGGTCACCCTGGCCGACCGGCGTATTTGCGGTGTCGAGGCGCTGATGCGCTGGATGGAGCCGGGGCAGGGCATGGTGCCACCCGGGCAGTTCATCCCCGTCCTCGAGGAGTGCGGCTTGATCGGCGAAGTGGGGCAGTGGGCCCTGAAGAAGGCCCTGCACGACCAGTCGGAATGGCGCAACGCCGGACTCCACGCGCCGCGCGTCGCAGTGAACGTGTCGCCGCTGCAACTGCGACGCCCCGACTTCGCCGACGACATCGTTGCGCTGGTCGCGCGCTCCTCCAGCAACGAACTGGAACTGGAGATCACCGAGTCGGTGATCATGGACAACGTCGAGCGCAACATCGATGCGTTGGGCATGGTGCGCGCCGCAGGCGTCAGCGTGGCGGTGGATGACTTCGGCACCGGCTATTGCTCGCTGTCGTACATCGCCAAGCTGCCGGTGACGTCGCTGAAGATCGACCGCGCATTCATCGTCGGCATGTCCTCGGGTCCCGAAGGCATGGCCATCGTTTCCAGCATCATCGCCCTGGCGCATGCGCTCAAGCTGAAGGTCGTGGCGGAAGGCGTCGAGACCGAAGAACAGGCGCGCCTGCTGCACCTGCTGCGTTGCGACGAGGCCCAGGGTTACCTGTTCTGCCGGCCGGTCCCGGCCGAGACCATCACCGCGCTGCTGCAGCGGGACATGCCCTTGCCGATGGAGTAGCCGAGATTCCGGATGCGCCGATGCGGCGTTCTCCGACGGACAGGTGCCGAGCTGGCGCGCAGGATAGAATGAAACCCATCCGGAGCCGGACATGCGACATCTCTGCCTCGTGCTGTGCCTGTTCCCAGGGCTTGCGTCGTCCGGAACGCTCTACAAATGCGTGAATGCAGCTGGGCAAGCCAGCTACCAGGCCTCGGCGTGTGCGCAGGGCCAGCGCATGGACCGCGTCATCGAATTCGTGCCGGTTCCGGATACGCAGCCCGCCGTTGCAGAGTCCCGTCGTAGCGCGTCGGCCTCGAGCCGCGCCCGCAGTCGATCGGGCTATCGTCGAAGTAGCGCATCCGGCGCTCGCAAGTCGGAGGATCCGTGCAGGCAAGCCAAGGCGAACAGGGAGAAGCAACTCGAGCGGCTCGGCTTGAAGCGCACGTTCGACGACTTGAGCCGGCTGGATGCGCCGGTGAGGAAGGCCTGTCGCGGGTTCTGACTCTCTTGTACTTTTACATAATAGGCATTATGCGAAGTTTGCGACGGGGTTGTCCCTGCTCTGGTTTTGGCTGCGTTGGTGCCTAGACCGCGGACGCTTGCCGGCACCGGCAAACATGGAGGCTGATAGACACAGGTCCGAGGTCCCGCCATCAGGCGGCTGCAACACAGTCCATTCCCAGCCCATTAGGTCGGGTCGCGACTATTAGGGCTAACAAACGTCATTCGCGAAGTGTCGAGATGCACCCTGAACCGTACCGGCCAAGCCGGATCAATGTGGTCCTCGTTGATTTGCATAATCATCAGCGGTGGCTGGATCAGCTCGTTCAGGGCGAACATCACCACATTTTCAGCAATTCCACGGACGTACGCGGTCTGTTCAATAGCGTCTTCCGCGATGAACTTTGGTGCCGTCGCTTTTGCGCCCGTCAACTCCCACGTCGGCGCACTTATGGCTCTTGGGCCAGCAAGGTGGAAATTGCGCAGCACTGTCGTGGTATCACCTGGATGTTCATCGAAATTACGCAGCAAGATTAAGTTCTCGATTCTCTCGACATTGGCATGCACATACTTGTACATCATTGAATCAACGCCAAGCTTGGCACCGACTCGCTTCGCCAAATCCTTGAAATTATTGTCCTTCCTGTCGAGTTCCAGCAAGGCAAACGCGAACTCGCAGATCTTGCGAATTGATCGATTCAGATGGACAAGGTAGGTCGAGGCTTGCGTCTGCAGCGAAGGGTGCTGAGGCAATTTCATGCTCTGCCCTTCCTGCCAAAACCCGCTCTGCTTGATTCCTTCAATTATGCTGTCGACATCTGTCTTCAATTGATTCGCAATGTCTTCACACGATAACAGCGCGTCTTTGCAGGCATGAAGCACTGTCAAGGCGCGTTGCCTCTCGGCTGCACTGAGTGGCGCCGACTGCATGCACTCATGTGTCTGCAAAATGAGGCGTGCAATTGTCAGATTCCGCGACCCTGCATCGGCAACCAGCGTGGTAACGAAAGTGGATTCCGGGCTGAAATCCTTACGTGACATATCTCCTGTTGGGTGCTGTAGCCGATAAGTTTGATTCTCCGTGTAAATCTCGAAAAACCCATCGTATGCGATGAGTGAGCGACGCAGCGGCATCTTGAGATCAAATGGAAAGGGTGCGCCACTTGCCGGATTCGAGTCCATATACGCCCTGCAGGGTTGCTAGCTCTTGTGAATGCACATCGAAGCTACGGATTCACTTCGCAATGTCTTCGAATCTCGGACTCAAGTCTTCTTAGCAAATCAATATTTCGATTCAACTTGAAATCCGCCTGCACCCGGTTGTACTCCTGCCGAGCAATTGCGCAAGACGCACGTCGTGATGCTGCAGCTGAGTTTCCGCGACTGGGAGCCACGTATCGATATTGCGGTTGATTTTCGCGCGCCTGGCGTCTGCGCCATTCCTGATCGCGGTTGTACCGTTCCCACAACTCTGCGTTCGTAGGTTGCCGATAGTCACCAGACCAAACCTTCTCAGGCGGCTTGGTGCCCCCGCACGGAAAGGATTGATAGAGCGGCTGACCCTTGTGGTCGCGGCACTTGTAGATCGTTTGCGCGCACAGGGAGGGCGCGAGCACAGACAGCAAGATGAGCAGCACGAATCGCATGGCATTCCCCCTGCCCTGCATCGTACCAACGATCACACTTGCGTCTAGACCGTGAATTTCTCACATCGACTACGGCTGCGGATCGCCTACTGCAACCCAACATCCGCCACATAAAACGTAGGCAAGGTCTCGCCCGTCGGATTCTGGATCCACAGCCCGGACACGTTCGTGTCGTTTGCGCCGAGCGTCTCCAGCGGCACCTCGACCTTGGTCCATCCGGTATTGCTGATCTTGACCAGCTTGCCTGCACCGATCGGCTTGCCATCGGGCGCGAGCAGGAACAGCCTCACTTCCGCGTCGGTCGCCTTGCTCTGCACCAGCAGGTTCAAGGTGCGATAGCCGGCAGTACTGAAAGGCTCGTGGTGGAGATAAAGCGACGCATAGGGCTCGGCATCCACCGCGATCGGCTTGCGTGCGGCACCTTCGGCACCGACCGAGAGCCGTGTCTTCGCCCAGCTCCAGTTCTGCCAGCCTGGTGCCAGTGCATTGGCGTAGATCGGCATCGGCTTGGCGGCAGGTTGTGCGGGGGCATCCTGCGCGATGGCGCTGCCCCACCCCATCGCCATGACCAGCGCCGTCATTGCGACGCGCCAGCGATTCGAGTGATTCGTGTGCATGCGTCCTCCTGCGTGCGGTGGATAGCGGGTTGGCGTTACCAGAACAAGGCGTACAGCGCGGCCAGGATCGCGAGCACCGCGATGCCGCCAATATTGAAGACCGTGCCGGTGCTGTAGTCGACGTTGCGGGTGTCGATGATGTCCTTCTCCGGCGCGTGCCGGGTCAGCAACGACACCACGACGGCCAGCGCCAGCGCGAGCAGGAACACCAGGCCGACGCGATCGATGAAAGGCAGCTCCGGCCACGCCAGTTTCAGCACGATCGACAGCACGAACGAACCGATCGCGGCCGCGAGTGCGCCGGCTTCGTTGGCGCGCTTCCAGAACAGGCCCAGCACGAAGATCACCACGATGCCCGGGGTGAAGAAGCCGGTGTATTCCTGGATGTACTGGAAGGCCTGGTCGAAGCTGCCCAGCAGCGGCTTGGCGGCGAGGATGCCCAGCAGCACGGCGACGATCGCGGTGATGCGGCCAACGCGCACCAGCTTCTGCTGGTCCGCCAGCGGCTTCATCTTGGCGTAGAAATCCAGGGTGAAGATCGTCGCGATCGAATTGATCTTCGACGCCAGCGACGCCACGATCGCGGCGACCAGCGCGGCGAACACCAGGCCGAGGATGCCGGTGGGCAGCAGGCGCATCATCGTCGGATAGGCCTGGTCGGGCTTGTCCAGGCCGGGCGCCAGCATCACCGCGGCGATGCCCGGCAGCACCACGATCACCGGCATCAGCAGCTTGAGGAAGGCCGCGAACAACACGCCCTTCTGCGCCTCGGCGATGTCCTTGGCCGCGAGTGCGCGCTGGATGATGTACTGGTTGAAGCCCCAGTAGCTGATGTTCATGATCCACATGCCGCCGACCAGCACGCCGATGCCCGGCAGGTCCTTGTAGAACGGGTTGTCCTTGTCGAGGATCATCTCGAAGTGGCCAGGTTGCGCCTCCCGCAATCTGTGGAAGCCGGCGAGGATGCCGGCGCCCTCGCCCAGCTGGTTGAGGGTCAGGCCTGCGACCAGCAGGCCGCCCAGCACCAGCAGCGTGACCTGCACGATGTCGGTCAGCGCGACCGCCTTCAGGCCGCCGTACAACTGGTACAGCAGCGCGAACACGCCGATCAGCACTACCGCCAGCATCTGGTCCATGCCGGTGACCTGCGAGACCGCGATCGCGCCGAGCCACAGGATCGAGGTGACGTTGACGAACACGTACAGGCCCAGCCAGAACACCGCCATCAGCGTGCGGATGCGGCTGCCGTAACGTTGTTCCAGGAACTGCGGCATGGTGTAGATGCCGTTGCGCAGGAACACCGGCAGGAACCACTTGCCGACGATCAGCAGCGTCGCCGCCGCCATCCATTCGTAGGACGCGATGGCCAGGCCGATGGCATAGCCCGAGCCGGACATGCCGATGATCTGTTCGGCCGAGATGTTCGCCGCGATCAGCGACGCGCCGATGGCCCACCACGGCAGCGACCTGCCGGCCAGGAAGTAATCCTGCGCGTCTTTCTGGTGGCCGGCTTTCTCGCGCGAGACCCACTGCGCCAGGATGAAGATGCCGGCCAGATAGGCCAGCACGATGGCGATGTCCAATGTCCCAAGACCCACGGCCCCACTCCTGCAGTTGGACCGGCCGGCGCGAATCCCCTCGCGCCCATCGGCAGGCGAACCGCACGCTGCGGCCCGCGATGATTCGACGATGCGCTGGCCCTCCCTGCCCGCGCATCCGGGGGCGGCTTGCGCCGCCGCCCGCATCATGCCCTGCTACTTCGCCGGACAGGCGACCGTGGCTTCGGCTTCGTTCAAGGCGCCCAGCGCGATCCGCGAGACCGACAACTGCAGCGCCGCGCCGCTTTCCAGCACCGGCACCTGCACCAGCTTGGACACGTCGGCACCAGCGGCCACGAAACACTTCAAGGGCACGCCGACGACCTTCCATTCGCCTTGCGGAATCGCAGCCAGTGTCTTCTGCAGGTCGACGCGGCCCGAGCAGCCATCGCCACAGCCCACGCCCAGCCAGACTGGTGCGGTCACTGCACTGTCGCGGCGAACGGTGAGCTGCAACTGCACGTCGCCATTGCTCTCGCGGGTGACATCGAGCGGCTTGCCCGATACCAGCAACCAGCTGGCCGGCTTGCTGCCGGTCCATGTCAAGCGACGCCCGTCTTCCTGCGCCTTGTGGTCGACTGCGGCCAGCGAGAGGCTGCCGTCGGCAAGTGCGACCGGCACCGTGGTCGCCGGCATGCCCGCCTGCCCCGCATTCGACAACTGCATGGCCAGGCCCAGCGACGGCTTGCCCTTGGCGAAGTACACGCCGCCGGCGGATTGCTCGCCCTCGATGCCGGAGACTTCCGGCAATGCGGCCAGCGTGCCCTTGTCCGCATAGGTCAGGCCGAAACCGAATGCGAACAGCGGGTCGTAGTCCTTCTGCCCGACGTTGTTGGCGTACTGCGTCGCGGTGCGCGGCCAGCTGAAACTCAGCTTGCCCTTGAAGTCGTGCTGCACGCTGCCGTCGGCCTTGCGCAGCAGCACATCGGCGATGCCCGCGCCTTCCGAGCCCGGCAACCATGCGGCCACGAACGCGTCGGCGGCATTGATCTCGCGATTCATCCACAACGGACGCCCGCTCAGGAACACCGCGACCACCGGAATGCCCTCGGCCTTCAACCGCTTGATCAGTTCGAGGTCGACGTCGTTGCCAGGCTTGTACAGCAGGTTCGGCAGGTCGCCCTGGAACTCGGCATAGGGGTTCTCGCCGAACACCACGATGGCCACATCGGGCTTCGCCGTGTATTTGCCTTCGATCGACAGTTCGGCATTGCCGCCCGCGGCCTTGGCCTGCGCGGCGATGCCTTCATAGATCGAATCCGCATTCGGGAAATCGCTGCGCTTGGTGCCGGTGCCCTGCCAGTTCAGCGTCCAGCCACCGGACTGCTTGCCGACATCGTTGGCACCGTCGCCGGCGACGAGGATGCGCTGCTTCGGCTGCAGCGGCAGCACGCCGCCGTTGTTCTTCAGCAGCACCAGCGATTCGCGCACGGCCTGCCGTGCGATCGCGCGATGCTCGGGCGCGCCGAGCAATTCGAACTTGCCGCCGACCGTGCGTTGCGAGGGCTTGCCGGCCTCGAACAGGCCGAGCCGGAACTTCACCCGCAGGATCCGGCGCACCGCATCGTCCAGGCGTTCCTTGCTGATCGTGCCGGCCTTCGCCGCGGCCAGGGTGGTCTCGTAGAACCCCTTCCACGAATCCGGCGCCATCGCCATGTCCAGGCCGGCATTGATCGTGGCCGGGCAGTCGTCGTTCTTGCAGCCGGGAATCTGGCCGTGGCCGTTCCAGTCGCCGACCACGAAGCCGCCGAACTGCATCCGACCCTTCAACGCATCGGTGAGGAACGGCTTGTTGCCGTGCATGCGCACACCGTTGACGCTGTTGAACGAGGCCATCACCGTCTGCGCGCCCGCCGCAATGGCGGTCGGATAACCAGCGGCGTGGATGCGCACCAGCGTGGCTTCGTCAACCGCGGTATCGCCCTGGTCCTTGCCGCCGGTGGTGCCGCCATCGCCGAGGAAGTGCTTGGCCGACGCGATCACCCTGGTGCCGTCGAGGAATTCCTGGGATCCGACCTTGCCCTGCAGGCCTTCGACCATCACGCCCGCGTAGCTCGCAACAACCTCAGGCGATTCCGAATAGCCCTCGTAGGTGCGGCCCCAGCGGTCATCCTGCGGTACCGCGACGGTCGGGCCGAACGCCCACTCCATGCCGGTGGTGCGGGTCTCGATGGCGGTGACTTCGCCGATCCTGCGCATCAGCTCCGGGTTGCGCATCGCGCCCAGGCCGATGTTGTGCGGGAACAGCGTCGCGCCCACGATGTTGCTTTGCCCGTGCACGGCATCGATGCCATACAAAATCGGGATGGCCTTGCCGCCCTGCGAGACATCCATCGACGCCTCGTAGAACGCATCGGCCTGCGCGAGCCATTGCGCGGGCGTGGCGTCGTACTTGCCGCCGGGATCGGAATTGCCGCCGGCGAGCACCGAACCGAGCCGGTACTTGCGCACGTCCTCCGGGGTGATGCTGGCGATGTCGCCCTGCACCAGCTGGCCGACCTTCTCTTCCACCGTCATGGTGGCGAGCAGTTCGTCGATGCGCTTTTCAAGCGCGGGATCGGCGGTCAGCGGCCAGCTCACGTCCGGCCACGGCGAGGCCGCGGCTGCAGGCTGCGATGCAGTGGGCTTCTCCCGTGCCCCGCCACAACCGGTGATCGCGAAGGCAATTGCTGCGGTCAGAGCGACACGTCGGAACATCATCGAATGCATTGTGCTCATCCCTCCATCTGCTCCAGTTCCCTGCCTTTGGTTTCGTGCACGAACTTCAGCACGAAGAACACCGAGATGAGTGCGGCCGCGGCGTACAACCCATAGGCAGCGGCCAGGCCGATCCCGGCCAGCAGCATCGGGAATGTCCAGGTGATCAGGAAGTTGGAGCCCCATTGCGCCAGGCCGGCCACCGCAAGTCCGGAACCGCGGATCTGGTTGGGGAACATCTCGCCCAGCATCACCCACATCACCGGGCCCCAGGAAACGTTGAAGAAGATCACGTAGACGTTGGCCGCCACCAGCGCCAGCACGCCCATGTTGCCGCTCAACTGCAGCTTGCCGGCCGCATCCAGCGAACCGTTGGCGAACGCGAACGCGACCAGCGCCAGGCTCACCGCCATGCCGGCGGAGCCGACCCACAACAGCGGCTTGCGACCGACCTTGTCGATCAGCAGCACGGTGACGATGCAGGCACCGATGCTGAGTGCGCCGGACAGCACGTTGATCAACAGCGCATCCTGTTCGGAGAAGCCGACGGCCTGCCACAGCACCGCGCCGTAATAGAACACCACGTTGATGCCGACCAGCTGCTGGAACGTCGCAAGACCAACGCCGACCCAGACGATCGGGCGGATCTTTCCCGTGCTCTTGCTGAGGAGGTCCGACAGGCGCGGCCGATGATGATCCTCGGCCAGCGAGGCTTCGATCTCCACCAGCTTGCGCGCGCCCTGGTCCGTACCGTACAGGCGCGCCAGTACCGTACCGGCGCGCTCGCGCAGCCCGCGCGCCACGAGGTAGCGCGGGCTTTCCGGGATGAAGCACAGTGCGATGAGGAACAAGGCGGCCGGCGCGAGCTCGATCCAGAACATCCAGCGCCAGGCCTCGTAGCCCAGCCACAACGGTGCCAGCGACGACGTGGCGACCTTCGCCAGCAGGTAGTTGCTGAGGAACGCGGCGAACAGGCCGGAGATGATCGCGATCTGCTGCACCGTCGCCAGCCGGCCGCGATAGCGCGCCGGTGCGACCTCGGCGATGTAGGCCGGCGACATCACGCTGGCCGCGCCCACCGCGAACCCACCGATGATCCGGTAGACCACGAACTCCATCGACGAGGTCGCGATGCCCGAGCCCCAGGCCGAGACGATGAAGAACACCGCCGCCCACAGCATCATCGTGCGGCGGCCATAGCGATCCGCCAGGGTGCCAGCGAACCACGCACCGACCGCGCAACCGAGCAGCATCGAGGCGACGTTGAAGCCGGTCACCGCCGCATCGGAGCCGAAAGCCGCCTTCAGTCCGTCGACGGTGCCGTTGATCACGCCGCTGTCGAAGCCGAACAGGAAACCGCCGATCGTCGCCACGCAACTGATGAGGATGATGAGGCGGGTGTTCTCGCCGCCGATGGAGCGTTCAAGCGTGGCGCTGGACATGGGTCTTCCCTCCCAGGAATGGTTGGCCGCGGTCAGCGCAGCAGGTATTGGTTGAGCAGGTTCTCGTAGCGTTCCTGCTTGCCGCTGGCCTGGGTCGGTTCGCCGTTGCGGAGTGCCAGCGCATGCAGGTCGGCCAGCGAGAGCGTGCCGTCCTCGAACGCCTTGCCCTTTCCTGCATCGAAGCTGGCATAGCGTTGTGTGCGCCAGCTTTCCCACGGAGAGTCGTTGAGCAGGCCATGGGCGACTTCCAGCCCGCGTGCGAACGCGTCCATGCCGCCGACGTGGGCGATGAACAGGTCTTCCATGTCGGTGGACTCGCGGCGCGGCTTGGCATCGAAGTTCAAACCACCGACCAGCCCGCCCTGGCGCAACACCACCAGCATCGCGCCGACGGTGTCGTACAGGTCGGTCGGGAACTGGTCGGTGTCCCAACCGTTCTGCGCGTTGCCGCGGTTGGCGTCGATGCTGCCAAGCAGGCCGTGGTCGCTGGCGACCTGCAGGTCGTGTTCGAAGGTGTGGCCGCTCAAGGTGGCGTGGTTCGCTTCGATGTTGAGCTTGAAGTCGTCCTGCAGGCCGTGGTCCTTGAGGAAGCCGGCAACGGTGGCGGAATCGAAGTCGTACTGGTGCTTCATCGGTTCCATCGGCTTGGGTTCGATGAAGAAGCTGCCGGTGAAGCCGATGCTGCGGCCGTAGTCGCGGGCCATGGTCAGGAAGCGCGCGAAATGATCGAGCTCGCGCTTCATCATCGTGTTGTGCAGGCTGGCATAACCTTCGCGGCCGCCCCAGAACACGTAATGCTCGCCGCCGAGCTCGACAGTGGCGTCGATGGCGTTCTTGACCTGCACCGCCGCGCGGGCGACCACGTTGAAGTCCGGGTTGGTCGATGCACCGTTCATGTAGCGCGGATGCGAGAACAGGTTCGCGGTGCCCCACAGCAGCTTGACCCCGGTCGCCTGCTGGCGCTCTTTCGCCAAGGCAACCATGTGCTTGAGGTTCTTCTCGTACTGGCCGATGTCGTCGGCGTCGGGGCCAGGTCGATGTCGTGGAAGCAGTAGTACGGCACGCCGAGCTTGGTGAAGAACTCGAACGCGGCATCGACCTTGGCCTCGGCGGTGGACATGGCGGTGCCGGTGTCCCACGGGAAGTGCCGCGTGCCCGGCCCGAAGGGATCCGCGCCGGCATTGCAGAAGGTGTGCCAGTAGCAGACCGCGAAGCGCAGGTGCTCGCGCATGGTCTTGCCGCCGATCACCTTGTTGGCGTCGTAGGCCTTGAACGCGAGCGGATTGTCCGAGCCCTTCCCTTCGAACGGGATCCGGCCGATGCCGGGGAAATATTCGCGGTTGCCGATGAAGAGGTTGCTCATGCTGCGATCCTTGCGGGGGCTGGCTCGATGGAAGACGACGCGGCGGCGTCAGCGCGCACCGCATCGAGGTAATGGAGGAAGCGCTGGTACGCGGCCGCGTAGGCATCGCCATTGCGCCTGTCGGGACGTGCCGCACGCGCGGGATCCATGCCGACGTGTTCGGCGCAGACGCTTGCGGGGGTGACGCCCTCGCCCGCCGCCCGCCGCACTGCCCACAGCGCCTGCAGGGCCGCGCCGAACGCCGCGCCTTCGACCTGCCACGGCACCTGCACCGGCAGGCCGAACACATCGGCGACCAGTTGCCGCCACTGCGCGCTGTTGGCGCCGCCACCGGTCAGGACGATGCCCTCGAAGGCCATGCCCGCGCGCACGAAGGCATCGAAGCCGTACTTGAGGCTGAAGGTCGCGCCTTCCATCGCCGCGCGATACATGTGTGCGGGCGTGGTGTTGGCGACATCCATGCCATGCCACGACGCGCGCGCATGCGGCAGGTTCGGCGTGCGTTCGCCGTTGAAGAACGGCAGCAACGTGAGTCCGTCCGCGCCGGGTATCGTCGCCGCGATGTGCGCATCGCCGTCGCGGGTGGAGAAGCCGGCGAGCCTGGCCACGGCCTCGGTGGCGACGGTGCAGTTCATCGTGCAGATCAGCGGCAGCCAGCCGCCGGACGAGGAACAGAACGCGGCCCACTCGCCGGCATCGCTGACGACCGGCGTGTCGGAATACGCGAACAACGTGCCCGACGTGCCAAGACTCATCACCAGTCGCCCGGCCGAGACCGCGCCGGTGCCCCAGGCCGCCATCATGTTGTCTCCACCACCGGCGGCGACGCGCACCGTTTCCGGCACGCCGAGCGCCGCCGCTTCGGCGGGGTCGATGGCGAACAACGCATCGGCGGCGACCAGTGTCGGCAGGCATTCGCCGAGGTCGCGACGCGGATCGGTGGCCTCGAGCATCGCAGGCGACCACTCGCGCTTGCGCACATCGAGCCAGCCGGTGCCGGAGGCATCGCCGTGCTCGCAGAAGCGGCGACCGGTGAGGATGTAATTGAGGTAATCGTGCGGCAGCAGGATCGACGCCAGCCGTGCGTATGCCTCGGGCCGATGTTTGCGTGTCCACGGCAACTTGGACGCGGTGTAGCCAGCGAGGATCGGATTGCCGGCACTAGTGATGCACGCACCCGGCCCACCGACCGCGTCCATGATCTGCCCGCATTCCGCGGCGGTGCTGGTGTCGCACCACAGCTTGGCCGGCGCGAGTACGTTGCCATCGGCATCCAGCGCGACGAAACCATGTTGCTGCCCGGACACCGACAACGCGACGATGCGCCGACGCACGGCGGCGTCGATGCGACCGAAGCAGGTGCGCATCGCGTCCGCCCAAGCGGAGGGTTCCTGCTCGCGGCTGCCGTCGTCGCGGCTGTCGAGCGCCAGCGCTTCGCTGGCGCAGGCGACGGCCTGCTTGGTGGCTGGGTCGTAGACCACGACCTTCAGGCTCTGGGTGCCCGCATCGATGCCGGCGTAAAGACTCATGCGCGTACCAGTTGGTTGTTGCGAAGAAGGAGAACAGCGGCTTCGTTGGCCGCCAGTCGAAGTTTCAATGTCGCGTCACCGCAGGCGATCTCGTAATCGCCGCCCTTGTCGCTGCGCAGCACGGCGCGTGCGAGGCGACCGTCCTTCCACGCCAGGTCGACGCCGGCCGCATTGCGCACGCGCAAGCCGCGAACCGATCCGGTGGCCCACGCCTTCGGCAGTGCCGGCAGCAGGAAGACCGTGCCGCCCCAGCTCTGCAGCAGCATCTCGGTGATGCCGGCGGTGCCACCGAAATTCCCATCGATCTGGAACGGTGGATGCGCATCGAACAGATTCGGATACGTGCGCTGCGGCGACAGCAGCATCTGCAGCACCTTGTACGCATGCTCGCCATCGCGCAGGCGCGCCCACAGGTTCAACCGCCACGCGGTGCCCCAACCCGTGGCCTCGTCGCCGCGGATTTCCAGTGAGCGCTTCGCCGCCGCCGCGAGTTGAGGGGTGTCGCGCATGTTGATCTGACTCGAGGGATGCAGCGCATACAGGTGCGAGACGTGCCGATGCTGCATTTCCGGGGCCTGCATGTCCCAGTCCTGCTGCCATTCCTGCAACTGCCCGGCCTTGCCGATGCGATGCGGCGGCAGGCGCTCGCGCAGGTCGGCGAGTTGTTTTGCGAAGCCGGCATCGACACCGAGCAACGCGCTCGCTTCGATGCACTGCCCGAACAGGTCGCGCAGCAGTTGCGCATCCATCGACGGTCCGGCGCACAGTGCGGCGCCGAACGGATGGCGGTTCTCCGGTGAGATCGACGGCGCGGTGACCATCGCGTTGGTGTTCGGATCTTCCATCAGTGTCGCCGCGAAGAATTCGGCGGCGCCCTTGAACAGCGGATACACCTTGCGCAGGTAGGCGGGATCGCGGCCGTAGTCCCAACGATCCCACAACTGCTGCAACAACCACGCGCCACCCAGCGGCCACATGCCCCACTCCGCTCCATCGATCGGCGCGGTCTGTCGCCAGAGGTCGGTGTTGTGGTGGGCCACCCAGCCGGGCGCGCCGTACATCGCCTTGGCCGTGCGCGCGCCCTGCCCTGCCAGCTCGAACAACATGCGTTCCAGCGGCTCCACGCATTCGTACAGCGCATTGGCCTCGCTCGGCCAGTAGTTCATCTCGGTGTTGATGTTGATCGTGTACTTGCTCTCCCACGGCGGCGCGAGCAGGTCGTTCCAGATCCCCTGCAGGTTCGCCGGCTGGCTCCCCGGCAAGGAACTGGCGATCAAGAGATACCGGCCGAACTGGTGGTAGAGCGCGGCGAGCTGCGGGTCCTTGCCCTCGCCGAAGCGCGCCACGCGCTCGTCGGTGGGCAGTGCCGCGATGACGGGATCGCTGCCGCCGAGGTCGATCGCTACGCGCCGGAACATTGACTGGTGTGCTGCAACGTGAGCAACGCGCAATGAAGCCCAGGACTTGCCTGCGGCCTTGTCGAGTTGCGCGCGGGTGATCGATTCCGGATCGCCCGAGACATCGTCGAAGCGTTTGTAGCTGGTCGCCGCAGTCAGCAGCAGCACGACCTCGTCGGCATCGCGCACTTCGATGCGGTCGCCGTGATGACGCAGGCGGCCGCCGGTCGCCAGCACGCGCAGGCGCAACGCAAAGCGCAACTTGCCATCGATGCCGAACGCGGCCTGGTTGCGGCCGTGCAGGAGCAGGCCCGCGTCGCCATCGGCAACGACAGTCGCGTCCGGCTGGTCGCTGTCGAGGCCGATGCGCAGCGAGATGCGCCTAGCCTTGTCGCCCGACAGCCGCACTGCGATGCATTGGTCGACCGGCGAGACGAGCACTTCGCGACGATGCTGCAGGCCGCGTGCCTCGAAGGCGGACAGCGCCACCCCCGTATCGAGGTCGAGCTCGCGACGGTAGCCATTGGTCTCGGAGACTTCGAAGAAATCGAGCACCAGGTCGCCGAGCGGCTGGTACGGCATCTGCTTCTTCGGCGTGGCCATCATCGTGGCGTTGGCCAGCGCCTCCGCTTCGGCGTACTGGCCCGAGAACAGCAGGCGGCGCACTTCCGGCAATGCGGCCAGCGCGCCGGGCGGCGTCGGATCGTAGGGACCGCCGGCGTACAGCGTGTCTTCGTTGAGCTGGATCCGCTCGTGCTTCGCGCCGCCCCAGACCATCGCGCCGAGGCGGCCGTTGCCGAGCGGCAAGGCCTCGACCCACTGTGTTGCTGGTCGGCGGTACCAAAGCCGCAGCGCAGCCGCCACGGCTGCATCGACATCAGGATTCGCCGATGGAGTCGTGCCATGACCGGCCGGAATGGCCTCAGCCAACGACACGCCACTGCCGCCGATCGCGGCAAGCGCCGCGGTGGCCTTGAGCAATGTGCGCCGGCTCAGTGACACCTGGTACCTCAGCGCTTCTTCACCACGAGCGGCTTGCCGTCGTAGCGGACGCTGGTATCGGCCTTGGGTTCGACCGCGCCGGCATCCGCACGCGGGCCATCGATGAAGCGCACGTGGATCTCGCGACCGGCCTGCATGCCGGGATACCCGCCTTCGCGCGCGCCGATGGCCAGCTCGCCGCTGCGCTGGTTCCAGGTGAGCGGGATGCGACTGAACTCGCCACGCTCGTAGCCGTAGTCGCGGCCGGCATCCTCGTACAGCGAGAAGCTGCCGTCGGCGCCGGTGTAGACGTCTATCGTCAGCGGCGCGTTCGGTTGTTCGTCCACGTACTGCTGGACCACGGTGCGCGGCACGATGGCGCCGGCACGCACGAACAGCGGCATGCGCGCGAGTGGCGCGGCGGCCTCGATGGTCTGGCCGCCGTCGAAGCGCTTGCCGGTCTCGAAATCGAACCAGCTGCTGCCGGCCGGCAGGTACACCGGTCGGCTCGTCGCCTTGAACGTGGTCACCGGCGCGACCAGGAAGGCCGGGCCGAACAGGTACTGGTCGGCGATGTCGCGGACCTTGGGATCGTCCGGGAAATCCAGCGCCAGCGTGCGCAGGATGGTGCCGTCCTTGTGCCAGGTGTCGCCGGCCAGGGTGTAGATGTACGGCAGCAGCGAGTAACGCAGCTTCAGGTAATGCACGAAGCTGTCCTGTTCCGGGGTGCCGTCCGGCGCGAGTTCCCAGATCTCCCGGTACGGATACTGGCCATGCAGGCGGAACACCGGCACGAACGCGCCGTGCTGGAACCAGCGCAGGCTGAGCTCGCGCCACTCCGGCACATGCGCCGGGTCCTTGTCGACGTAGCGCTGCTCCGGCGAAAAGCCGCCGATGTCGAAGCTCACGTTCGGCGCGCCCGCCATCGAGGCATTGACCAGGCCGGAGATCTGCTCGCGCAGGTCGTCCCAGCGCGGCACGATGTCGCCGCTCCAGAACGCTGCGCCGGCGCGCTGCTGGCCGGCGAAGAACGCACGCGACAGGATGAACACGCGCTTGTCCGGATCGACCTCGCGCGAGCCGCGATACACGCCCTCCGAATGCGCCAGCGGATAGCTGTTGAAGTATTCGACCGAGGAACCGAGCGCGGTCGGCGTGGTGCGCGCCTTGCGCTCGCCGATGTCGAGGTTGCTGTGCAGGTCGGGCTCGCTGGCATCCAGCCACCAGGCATCGAAGCCCTTGCTGTTGAGCTTCTCGTTCATCTGCCGCCAGAAGATGTCCTGGGCTTTCTTCGCGTACGGGTCGTAGAACGAATTGAGGTAACCCTTGCCGATCCAGTCGACCTCGCCCACCTCGATGTTGCGCTTGTACATGAAGCCGGCGGCGTCGAGTTCCTTGTAGTTTTCCGTGGTCGGGTAGAACTTCGGCCATACCGAAATCATGATCTGCGCGTTGCGGTCGTGCACGTGCTTCACCATGCCCTCCGGATCGGGGAAATTCTTCGCGTCGAAATCGTGCGAACCCCAGGCGTTCTCCGGCCAGTACGACCAGTCCAGCACGATGGCGTCGATCGGCAGCTTGCGGCGGCGGTATTCGTCCAGCGCGCCGGTCAGTTCGCCCTGGGTCTTGTAGCGTTCGCGGCTCTGCCAGAACCCATACGACCACTTCGGCAGCAGGGTCGCCTTGCCCGTGAGCTGGCGATAGCCGGCGATCACGTCGTCGCCATCCTCGCCGGCGACCACGTAGTAATCGATCATCTGCGCGGCTTCGGACCAGATCGACAGATCCGTCGCCTCGGCCTTCGGCAGCGGATCGCGATGCAGCAGCGCGATGTAGGCAGGCTCGATGCGATCCCACTCGACGCGGATGTCGTGCTGTTCGCCGGCCTTCATTTCCAGCGCGAACTCGTGGTGCCACGGGTTCCAGTTCTGCCGCCAGCGGTCGATGACCAGCTTGCCGTCGATGTACACCTTCGCGTATTCGCTGTTGTACAGCGAGAACGTGTGGCGGCCATCGCTGCGCGCGGCGACCTTGCCGACCCAGGTCACATCGCTGCGCCCGCCCTGGGCCAGGCTCTTGCCGGCCTCGGGGAAGGCCGTGAGGTCATTGATGTACTGGTAGTTGATCGCGGATTCGCGGCGCTCGACCGTCTGCTTGCCGCCGACCCCGTAGCGCGCGGTCAGCGCGCCCTTGTTGCCGTCGGCATCGAACAGGTCGAGCGTGGTGCCCAGCGGCTGCAGGCCGCGTGGATCGCCGTAGCGGGTGATCGAATTGTTGTCCCAGAGGATGCCGTAGCCCCGCGTGGACAGCAGGTACGGGATCGCGTTGTCGATGTTGTGCTGGAGCAGTTCGACGTCGCGGCCCTTGAGGTTCATCCAGCCCTGCTGGTGCAGGCCGGTGCCGTATTGCCCTTCGCCGTCCTGCGATTCGAAGCGCTGGCGCACGCTGTAGTACGGCGTGCCTTCGAACTCGGTTGCGATGAACTCGCGCGCGCCATCGACTTCGGACAGCAGCGGCTTGCCGGCCTTGTCGAAGAAGCGCACCTGGCCATCGCGCAGCGAGACCTCGGCGGCGATTCCGCTTGCCTGCAGGCGCACGCTTTCCTTGCCCTCGACCAGCTTGAACGCAGGCGTGCCACTGACCGGCACGCGCATCAGGCTGGCACTGCGGGCGAAGTCGCCATCCAGGTCCGCACTGACGCGGACGATGCGGTCGTTGACCAGCTGCAGGCGGACGTCGGCGGCGCTGGCATCGGCCGGCCGCACGATCACGCCATCTGCTTGCTTCTCGATGGTCTGTGCCATCGCCATCGCCGGCAACAGGGCCAGTGCCAGCACGTTCAATCGCATGACTCGCTTCACGTTCGCTCCTCGCTCAATAGCTGGCCAGCTTCACCCGCAACAACTGGGTGGCGCTGGAAAAATTCAATCCGTAGTCGGTCTGGTCGCCGTTCCAGCGGCGCCGGAACACCCACTTGCCATCGACGTCGTAGGTGCCTTCGTCCACGTACTCGTAGATCTGCCGGTCGCCGCGCTTCGGTTCCGACGCGTTGATGTTGATCCGCGCATGCGCGCCGGTGACCAGGAATTCGTCCGGACCGATCTGCACGACAAGCGCACGGCCGATCGGCTGCGGGTTGCCCGGCGGCTCGCCGGTGAACCAGAACTGCGGCACGCCGTAGGTCACCACCATGTTCCAGCGCTCGTCGATCTTCAGCGTCTGCACCGGCTTGCCCGGCTGTTCCGCGGTGCCACGCACCTTGCCGTCGAAACTCGCCTGCGCGATCAGCCGAGCGGCCGGTGCGACCAACCGATAGTTCAGCGCGAAGTCTTCCAGCGTCTCCGGGGTCATCGCCTTGGCACCGAGCGGCCAGTTCGAATACTTCGAGAAATCGATGCCGAACGGCGACCAGCCGATCGCCTGTTCGCCCAGCGCGGAGAAGAAATAGCGTGCGTACTCTTCGCGGTTGCCGGTTTCGGACACGAACAGCGCATTGTCCGGGCGCGAGTAGCGCTCCAGCACCGTGGTGTAGTGCGTGTACTCCGGCATGTAGATGTCCGGCGTCAGCGCATCGATGTGCGGGGCCGCGGCCTTGTAGATGTCCAGCACGTTGTCGGTCGGGCCGCCGCTGGCGTACTGACCGGGCTGGCCCGGGTTGAACGGCCCGCGCAGGGCAGCGTTGATGTACATCGGCAGCGGATATTCCGCCTTGCCGGCTTCGGCGACCTGGTCGATGAAGCGCGCGATGTGCCAGGCATGGAAGAACTCATCGGCATCGGCGCCGAACACCTGCTTCCACGTGCCCGGTCGCTTGCCGAGTTTCGCCAGCAATGCCTGCGGTACCGCGGAGTCGAACTGCTTCTGCGCGAGCGGCGAGAAGTCCCGCACGCCGCCGTAGGTGCCGGGCTCGTTCTGCGGCTGCACCATGATCACGGTGCGCTGTAGGTCGACCTGCTTCAGGTGCCGCATCAACCGGGCGAAGGCCTTGCGGTCGGCATCCAGCGTCGCCTGTGCGTGCGGCGACATCGAATTGAGCGTGCGGCCGTCGGCGGTGATCACGCGCGGGAAGCGGGTGTTGTCCAGCTTCACCCATGCCGGCGCATAGTTGGGGCCGTTGTTCTTCCATGTCGCGAACCACAGCAGCACCAGTCGCACCTTGTTCGCGCGCGCCTGCGCCAGCAAGGTGTCGACGAAGGAAAAGTCGAACCTGCCCTCCTCCGCTTCGACCTGCTCCCATGCGATCGGCACCATCACCGTATTCGGCTTGAGCATGTCGATGGCCGGCCAGACATCGTCGAGTGCAGCCGGGTAGTTGCTGGAATTGTTGACCTGCGCACCCAGCACCAGGAACGGCGCACCATCCACCAACAAGGCATGACGGCCGTCCTTCGTGACCACCTTCGGGATCGGCGCGGTCTGCGCATTCGCAGGCAACGCCAACGCCATCGCGCATGCGAGCAGGCTGGCGTGGAAAATTCGGCTTGCAGTCTTCATGCGTGGTTCCTCACCAGTCGTCGCTGCGGAAAGGCGATGCCGGCAGGCCCGCGCTGTTCACCAGATCGGCATCGCCGGCATCGTCGCGCCAACCGTAGCGCACGGCGACCGGCGTCACGACGGAATCGCTGTGCACCACGACGCGATCTCCGTCGATTCGCGCACGCGCCGGATGGAACACGCGATCCGCGCCTGCCATTTGGAATCCGCGCACATCATGGCCACCGCCGCGTGCCACCAGTACCGCGCCGCCTGTGTCGAAGTCGACGATCGCCGCATGGTCGGCGAACCGCAGGCCACGCCGCATCGGCCCGCGATGCACCAGCGATTCGCCATAGGCGACCGCCCGTGCGGCCAGTGCCAGCCGCTCGCCGACATCGCGCTTGTTGCGCGGATGGATGTCCTTGCGGTCGCCGATGTCGATCGTTACCACTTGCGCGGTGGCCGGCAATGCCAGCGTGGCGGACTGCGATTCGCGCAACACCGACCACGGACTTTCGCCGGGCGTGTCTGCGCCGGAACCGAAGCTGGCCAGTTGCACCCACAGGAACGGCATCGACGGTGCCTGCCACTGCGTGCGCCACTGCTGGATCATCGCCGGAAACAGCGTGCGGTAGCGCAGCGATTCGGCCACCGCGTACGCATTGGATTCGCCCTGGTACCAGATCGCGCCGCGCAACGCATACGGCTGCAGCGGATGGATCATCGCGTTGTACAGCAGCGTCGGGAACTGGTTCTTGTTGTCGTCGGCCGGGACCAGCCGCGCATCGGCGATGCGGAAGCGCCATTCGCCGTCGAGCGGGCGACGCGAGCCGTCGGCCAGTTGCACGTGGAGTTCGGACGCGACGCCATGCACGCCGCCACCGCCGCCGAGGTCGGTGACCTTCACCGCGACCTCGTTGCGGCCGGCATGCAATGCCGACGCCGGCACCGCATACGCGCGCGGCAGGTTGTATTGCAGCGTGGTCTGGCCGACCTGCACGCCGTTGACCCACGTCGTGTCGGAATCGTCGATGCGGCCGACGGCCAGCGTCACCCCCGCCTTCGCTTCGGCCGCGCTGAGGTTGAAGGCGGTGCGATACCAGGCGACGCCATCGATGATCGCCCAGCCCTGCGATTCCCAGATGCCCGGCACCTTGATCGAGGCCCACGTCGATGTGTCCAGGCCCGGTGCCTGCCAGCCGCTGTCGTCGGCGCGACTTTCCGGCCATTGCGCCAGTCGGCGTCGTGCCTCGGCGGTGGCGCGTTCGTCGTCGGCGCGTGCCTTGCGCTCGGCTTCGAACGAATCCGCCGGATTCAGCCCCTGCGTGGGCGCATCCATCCAGGCCTCGATGCGGCTGCCGCCCCAGGTGCTGTCGATGATGCCGATCGGCACGTCGGTCGCCTTGCGCAGTTCGACCGCCATGTAGTACGCGGCGGCGGAGAACTGGCCGACCGATGCCGGAGATGCCGACACCCATTCCCCACCCTGCAACTGCCATTGCGGCGTGCTGGACCAGGATTTCGGGATCTTGAAATGGCGGATCAGCGGATCGTTGGCGGCAGCGATGGCGGCGTCCGCATCATCGGTCTGCGACAGCGGCCATTCCATGTTGGATTGCCCGCTGGCCAGCCAGACGTCGCCGACCAGCACGTCATCCAACTCGACCGGTGCGCTGCCGTCGTCGATACGCATCTTCAATGGGCCGCCCGCAGCGTGCGCCGACAGCGTCACGCGCCAATTGCCCTTCGCGTCGGCGACCGCAGACACAGGCTTGCCGCCGAAGGTCACTACGACCTTCGCGCCCGGCGTGGCACGACCCCAGACCGGGATCGGCTGGTCGCGCTGCAGGACCATGCCATCGCTGAACATGCGGGGCAATTCGACCGCGTGTGCGGAGGGCGTGCCGGCCAGCAACATCGCGAGTACGAACGTGCGTGTCATTGCGGATCTCCGTACCAGATGCCACGACCTTCGGTGCCGAAGTACACCCGCCCGTGCACGCGCGGATCGCCGGTGACGTGGCGGATCATGCCGGCGAAACGATGCGCATCGTCATCGATGCGCCGCCAGCGCTTGCCGCCGTCATCGGAGCGATGCAGGCCCTGGGTGCCGCCGACCTTGCCGTACACGAACAGCACCGGCGGATCGCCCGCCTTCGCCGATGCGCCCAAGCCAAGCGACGTCGCGTTGTCCACGCCGGCAATGCGCGTCAGCTTGCCCGGCGACCAGTGCAACAGGCCGCGCCAGGCGGCCGCGATCCACACGCCACCGCGCGGGTCCGGTCGCAGTTCGGCGCGGATCCAGTCGCCCACTGCGCCGGTGGTTCCGCGCGCTTCGGTGAATTCGGTGCCGCCGTCGCCGCTGATGTAGAGCTTGCCGGTGCTCGCGTCGTAAGCGTAGTAGAGGGCGGGCTGCACGCCATCGGCTTCGACCACCGCGGTCTTCGGCAATCCCTGCACGGCCTGCCAGCGGCCGCCGAAATCGGCACTGATCCAGTGCCCGCCCTTGCGCGGATGCCAGATCACCCGCGCGCCATCGGCAGCGATGGTGATCTTCCCTGCGCCCTCGCCGTCCGGCGGTTCGCTGGCGAATGCGGTCCAGCTGTGGCCGCCATCGCGCGACCACGCGGCGCGGACTGCGCCTGCGGGGCGGTCATGGAAGTGGCCCGCGCGCACCATCGTCGATGGCTGCTGGCCGGCCATCGCCAGGCTTTCGGTATTGGAGAAACGGACGCCGGCGAAGCGCGGCTGGCCGATGTCCAGGTCATCGTGAACGAAGCCGTCGATATCGCCCAGACCGCTGACCAGATGCGGGCCCTGCGGTGGGCTGAGCAATGCCAGCGGTACGGTTTCTTCCAGGCCGCGCATCGGGAATTCCCATTGCACCGCTGCGCCGCCGTCGAACGCCCGCGCATTGCGCGATGCCCACGCGCCATAGCCGGTGACGAACCAGACCCGATCCGGATCGTGCGGATCGATCTCGACATCGCCCATCCAGTGCGGGGAGCTGTCCGCGGTCCATGGCGCGTTGCTGCGGTCGTACTGCGATCCCGCGAGCATCGGCTTCCAGGTCTTGCCGCCATCGACGCTGCGCATGACCTCGTCGCCGGGCGAAAAGCGATTGAACGTCGTCGCCACGATCACATCGGCATTGTTCGCATCCACCGACACCGCCCCCCAGCCAAAGCCGTCGCCTTGCCGGTCGGTCGATTGCGCCAGCGGACTGATGTCGGTCCATGATCCATCGGCAGGATCGAAGCGCCAGAGCGCGCCATTGTTCATGGTGTTGGGGCCGGGCTCGTCGCCGTAGCTCAGCAGCCAGCGACCGCGCGCGTCGCGGATCATGTGGTTGGGACGCAAGCCAGTCGGCTGGCCAGGGATCGCCTGCCAATTCGCGCCAGCGTCGAGCGAGCGGAACAGGCTGGTTTCGCGGGTAGAGACGCCTGCATACAGGGTGCGCGAGGCCTTGTCCTTGTTGCCGCTTGCCGGATCGAAGGCGACGAACGCGATGCCCACCGGCCGCAGCCCGTTCCACGACGTGACTGCCGCGGAATCGGATTTCGCGACCGCCGGGAACATCGTCATCTCGCGCCACGTCGCGCCGTCGTCGCCGCTGCGCCACAGGCCGTTCGCGCGTGTGCCGAACAACAAGACGCGGCCATCGTTCGGATCCACTGCGAGGCGCTCGCCGTTGCCGCGTCCCTGCTCGTTGCCGCCGAGCTTGAACGGCAGGGTTGCTCGTTCGAAGGTGTCGCCGCCATCGGACGAACGCAGGATCACCCCGTCGCTGCCGCGCTCATTGAGATAGGTACCCGCCGCGATGTAGAGCTTCGAGGCATCGGCAGGATCGACCGCGATGCTCTCCACGCCGAAGCGGCCCTTGTCCGCTTCCGGCATCCAGTCCAGCAACGGTTGCCAGCGCTTTTCACCGGAATTCCAGCGGTAGGCACCGCCGATGTCGGTGCGTGCGAAGAGCACGTCTTCCTGCGCGGGATGGAATACCAGCCCGGTGATGAAGCCGCCGCCACCGATGGCGACATTCTTCCAGCGATAGGCCGGTGGATCGGCTGCCAACACATCGGCGACGAAGACGTTCGCGAGCAGCGACCCGAGCAGCAGGGCGGCAAGCCCCTGCATCCGCGGGCGCATCATCGTCATCGCCAGCATTCGCGGCGCGCGAATGACGGGCGGGAGATGGAGAACGCGGGGCGGAATTCGTGCATCGCATGCTCCCGTTCGGTTGCAGGGTGGGTGCGCCATGCAGGAGCACCCGTGTGGCAAGGAAGGCTTGGCCCTTGGGGGCTGCGTCCGCCGTGGGGGGGGGCGGGGGAAATCGTCTGGCAGGAAGGGGGCACGCCCCTCCCCGCCTTCACCGATCAGAACGTCAACCGCAGCGTGGCCGCGTAACGACGGTCATTGACGTACCACGACGTCGTGCGACGACCCGCGCCGTTCTGGTCCATGATCGTGCGCTGTTCGGCATTGTTGAGGTTGTTCATCTCCAGGCCGACCTGGATGTTGTCGGTGATCTTGTAGAAGATCGAGCCGTCCAGCTGGCCGTAGCTGTCGCTGTACACCGGCAGTTTCCAGGCGATGCCGCCGTCGCCGCCGTTGTAGCCGTTCGGGCCGATCGACAGCAGGTATTCGCTGCGCCAGTTGTAGGCCAGGCGGATCTGCCACGGACCCTTTTCGTAGAACCCGGCGAGGTTGTACGAGTTCTTCGACAGGCCATCCGCCGGCAGGACGCCGAAGGTCGAGGCGTCGGTATCGAGCGGCTGCGTGTCCAGGTTGTTCGGCACGCTGGTCGAGCTCTTGATGTAGGTGTAGTTCGCCGACATGCCGAAACCGTCGAACGGCGCCGGCAGGAAATCGAAGAACTGGTTCCAGCCGATTTCCGCACCCTGGATCTTCGCCGTGCCGACATTCACCGGACGGGTGATCAGGTAGTCGTAGTCGTTGCCGTCCACGCCCGGGTACGTGACCAGCGATGACTGGCGACGGAAGTAGTCGCTGACGCCCTTGTGGAACAGGTTGACCCAGGCCATGCCGCCCTTGTCCGGATCGAAGTACCACTCCAGCGACAGGTCGAACTGGTTGGCCTTCATCGGGGTCAGGTACGGGTTGTCGAACGAGCTGCCGGTCAGGTCGAGTTGTTCGATCGGGACAGAGGTTGTGCCCTCCGGCGGCGTGTAGCCCGATTTCACGGCGGCATTCAGGATCTGGTACGCCTGCATGTCGCTGAAGGCCGGCCGTGCGATGGCCTTGGACGCGGCGAAGCGCAGGATGATGTTCTTGCTCGGTTCCCACTTCACATTCACGCTGGGAAGCACGTCGGTGTAGGAATTGCTGGCGCTGATCGCTTCGGTCTGGCCCGCGCCGAGGTATGGCGCCAGCGCGAGATTCGGATAGATCAGGAAACCACTGGCGTTGTTCTCGGTACGGACCACGCGCACGCCGATGTTGCCTTCGATGAAGGCCTCATCGAAGCCGAAGTTGAGCATCGCGTAGGCGGCCTTGGTCTTCTCGCCCTGCAGGTTGGTGCGCGAGGCGTCCATCGGTGTCGTGGTGTAATTGCAGTATTGGCCATAACCGCAATCGTTGATGAAGTACGGGATGGCGGCATCGTGGATGGCCTCATAGCTGCCCGGGAAGCCGAGCGCCAAGGCAAGGTTCGGGGCGAAGAACGCACCTGGCGTGTTGGCGCCTCCGCGGTAGAAGTTCTGGAACGTGTTGAGGTTGACCTGGCTCTGGTTGATCGTACCGTTCAAGTCCAGCGGCGGCATTGCCCCGCCCGGTATCGCCCATCCCTGCATCCAGGTCTGGAACACCGGCTTCCAGTTGTAGCCGGTGTCGATGCTGGTCGCATCGCGGTCGGTCATGCGCACGCCGAACTTGATCGAGCGGAACACCCCGCTGTCGAAGCTGTGCTTGAGGTCGGCGCGGAACGCCAGTTCCTTGGCGACGTTGTCGTCCTGGTGGTCCATGGTGAACCCCCAGTAGTAATTGTCGGGATTCGCGGTGAACTCCTCGCTGACACCGATCGAAGGCACGCCGCCGCTGACGTCGACATCGATGTAGGGCACGTTGACGCCCAGCGAGACCGTGGAATCCAGGCTGTTGGTGTTCGCCTTGATGTACTGCAGTTCGGTGGAGAATTCGGTGGCGTCGGTCAGCAGCCACTTGAGGCCGAACGAGAAATCGGTGGTCTTGGACTTGCGGTGCGAGGCGCGGATGTCGGTACCCATCGGCACGCCGCCGCTCTGGGTGAGGCGACCGGACTTGAAGACATCGCCTTCGAGTTCATACGGCTGGCTCGCATCGATGCTCACTTGCAGCGGGTCGTTGGAGACGAAGATCGCGTCCTCGTACCAGAGCTCGTCGTACTTGCTCTGGAAGGCGGTGGCGAAGAGCTCGAGATCGGCGTTGGGACGCCACTGCAGGGCCACGTAGGCACCATCGCGCTTGCGCTCGTATTCCAGCGTGCGCCAGTCCGCACCGCGCGGCAGCCACAGGGCTTCGTTGCTGCCGTTGCCGTCCAGGTCATTGTTGGAATTGCGGAAGAACGGCCGCACGAACAGGCCATCGGTGCGCGTCGCCAGCTCCGAATGCGCGATATCGACCAGGATGCCAAATTCGCCGCCGCCCTCGGTCTTCCAGCGATTGCTGTAGAGGCCGGAGATCGAAGGCTTCCATTCCTTGATGAAGTCGCCGTAGTTGCCGCTCATGCTGGCACCGATCTTCTGGCCCTCGAAGTCGAAGGGCATGAAGGTGCGCAGGTTGACCGTGCCGCCCAGGCCGCCTTCGATCATGTCGGCTTTCTGGTTCTTGAACACGTCCACGCCGGCCATCAGCTCGGACGGCACGTCGCCGAAGCTCAGGCTGCGCCCGCCGGACGCCGAGAAGCTGTCGCGGCCGTTGAGTTCGGAACGCACCTGGGTCAGGCCACGCACCTGCACACCGCCGCCTTCGGCCGAGAAGTGCTCCGGATCGCCGACCGACAGGAAGCGGTCGATGGTCACGCCGGGGATGCGCGACAGGGTTTCGGTGACGCTGCGGTCGGGCAACGCGCCGATGTCGAGGGCGGTCACCGAGTCGACGAAGGTGTCGGACTCGCGCTTGATGTCCTGCGCTTTCTGCACCGAACCACGGATGCCGGTGACCGTCACCTTGTCGAGGTCCGTCGCCTTCTTGTCGTCCGCGCCAGCGTCCTGAGCCATGGCAGGCGCGGCGATCAGCAGCGCAATGCCCAGCGCCAGCGCCGAACGCCTGAAACCGTGGATGTGGTGGCGATGCGCGCCCCGGCTGGCCGTGGTGCGGCTGTAACGCATTGACATGGTCTTTCCCTCCCAGGAGACATGACAGCGTGAAGATTCGAGTTGTGGCCGCGCGCTATGCGCTCGCGGTGAACCGGTGTCTTTCCGGATGGGCGGACGGGGCTCGAGTCGCAGCATGCCGCCACGGGGAATGCCATACCAATGAAAACTTCGGTCAGAGCTATTCCATAACAAACTAGGTATGGAAAAAGGCTATCCCTGCCTGCCGCGCCCGTGGCCGAGTTCGGGATAGATCCGGCGCGCGGTCGCCCGCAGCGCCTGCAGGACGCGATCGGCACCCGGCGACAGCAGGTGGTCGCGGCGGCGGACGATGCCGAAGTACTCCATCCGCACCCCTAGCTCGATCGGCAGCACCAGCATCTGCCCGGTCTGCAGGTAGGGGCCGACCGATTCGACCGGCAAGGCGGTCAACATGTCGCTATGCCGCAGCAAGTGGATGATCACCGGCAGCGAGGCGGTTTCGACGATGTTCTGCGGCAGCGGCAGGCCATGCTCGAGGAACACCGCATCCAGCCGCGAGCGCAGCACGCTGGCTTCGGGCGGCATGATCCAGCCGTGCTCGGCCAGGTCGGCGTGGCTGATCTTGCCGCGAAGCGCCAGCGGATGGCCGGCGCGCACGATCACCGAGTGCGGCTCGTCGGCGAGTGGCTCGAAATCCAGCTCGGCCGCGCCTTCCGGGCCCATGATGCGGCCGATCACGATGTCCAGCTGGCCATCCAGGAGCTTGGCCACCAGCGGCCGGCTATAGTCCATCTCGACCTTGATCAGGATGTCCGGGAAGTCGCGCTTGACCTCGGCGATGGCCTGCGGAACCAGAGTCGTGCCGGGGTTCACCACCGTGCCGATCGAGGCCTGCCCCATCCGCCCGCTGGCCAGCGCAGCGATCTCGTCGTGGGCGCGGCCGATCTCCGAGAGCGCCGCGCGGGCGCGTCGGATCAGCACCTGGCCGTACCAGGTCGGTTCCACCCCGCGCGCATGCCGGTCGAACAGCGGCACGCCGAGCAGGTGCTCCATCTCCGCCAGCAGCTTGGAGGCCGCCGGCTGGGTCATGTTGGCGGCCTCGGCGGCACGCAGCACCGAGCGCTGCTCGTAAAGGTGGACCAGCAGCAAGAGGTGCCGGGTTTTCAGGCGGGTCGCGCCGAACCAGCTGGTGGAAGGCTGCACCATCGGGAACTCCTGCAACTAAGCTATTCGGTGAACGAATAGGATATGCCTAAAATTTCATTTGTCGTACATACATCGTCACGCGAGGCTATGCCACGCTTCGATGAACGGGCCGGACATGGCCCATTCCCGTGTCGCGGGGGGCATTGGCCATGACAGGCCGGATGCCGCGGCAGCGGGATTCACTGCAGGGAGGACCACCGATGGCGCACTCGCAACTCGACAGCATCGCCAATGCCGTCCCGACCGGCCTCGATGGCTGGCACAGGAGCATCGAGCGATGAGTAGCCGCCTGCAGGGCAAGGTCGCCGTGGTCACCGGGGCTGCCAGCGGCATTGGCGCCGCCACCGCACGATTGTTCGCCAGCGAGGGCGCGTTGGTGGTCGGCCTGGATCGGAACGTCGCGACGACGACCGACGATGTCATCACCCACCAGTTGTGCGACATCACCGATCCCACGGCGGTCGACGCAGCAATCGCCGATGTACTCGCCACGCATGGCCGCATCGATGTGCTGGTTAACAACGCCGGCGCGGACGTGTTCTCCGAGCCGTTGTCTCTCAGCGATGCCGACTGGGAGCGCTGCCTGTCGCTGAACCTGAAAGGTGCCTGGCACCTCTGCCGCGCGGTGCTGCCGGCGATGCTGGCGCAGGGCGCGGGCAGCATCGTCAACATCGCCTCGGTGCACGGGCACAAGATCATCCCCGGCGCGTTTCCCTACCCGATCGCCAAGCACGCGCTCATCGGCATGACCCGTTCGCTCGGCATCGAGTACGCGGCACGCGGCGTGCGGGTCAATTCGATTTCGCCCGGCCTGATCCTGGTGCCGCGCATCGAGGCCTGGTTCGAGCGCGAACCCGGCGCGCGTGAGCGCCAGACCGAGCTGCTGCCGCCCCGACGCATCGGCAGTCCCGAGGAAGTCGCCTACACCGCGCTGTTCCTGGCCAGCGACGAAGCACGCTTCATCAACGCCACCGACATCCTGATCGATGGCGGCCGCACGCAGGTCTACCACGACTGATCCGCATGGACGCACTCACCACGCCCTTCCGCCTGCCGCTGATCGCGATCCTGCGCGGCATCACCCCTGACGAGACTTCGGCACACGTGCGTGCGCTGGTCGAGGAAGGCTTCGACGCGATCGAGATCCCGACCAACTCGCCGGACTGGCAGGACAGCGTTGCGATTGCGGCCCGCGAGTTCAGCGTCGACGCGCGGATCGGTGCCGGCACGGTGCTGACCCTGGCGCATGTCGATGCGTTGGTCGATGCCGGCGGCACGCTGGCAGTCACGCCCAACACAAACCCGGCGGTGATCCGCCACGCGGTGGATCGCGGCCTGCTGGTCGCCGCCGGTTGCGCGACCGCGACCGAAGCGTTCGCCGCGCTCGATGCAGGCGCACAACTGCTGAAGCTGTTCCCTGCCTCCATTCACGGCCCGGCCATGGCGCGTGCCCTGCGCAGCGTGCTGCCGCCTGTCCCTCTATTCGCCGTCGGTGGCGTCACGCCCGACACGCTCCCCGGCTACCTCTCCGCCGGCTGCGCGGGCGCCGGCATCGGCGGCGAACTTTACAAGCCCGGCCAATCGGTCGACGCGACGCGCACGCATGCACGCGCGTTCCGCCAGGCCTGGCTGGACCACGCGGCATGAAGATCGTGCGCCTCACCACCTACCAGGCCGCGCCGCGCTGGCTGTTCCTCAAGATCGAAACCGACGAGGGCATCAGCGGCTGGGGTGAGCCGGTCATCGAAGGCCGCGCCGCGACCGTCGAAGTGGCCGTGCACGAACTCGGCGACTATCTGATCGGCCAGGATCCGGCGCGCATCAACGATCTGTGGCAGGTATTGAATCGCGGTGGTTTCTATCGCGGCGGCGCGATCCTGATGAGCGCGATCGCCGGCATCGACCAGGCCTTGTGGGACATCAAGGGCAAGGCGCTCGGCGTGCCGGTGTACCAATTGCTGGGCGGTCTTGTACGCGAGCGCATGAAGACGTATCGCTGGGTCGGCGGCGACCGTCCCGCCGACATCGTCGCGCAGATGCGCGCCTATCAGGCGCAGGGATTCGACACGTTCAAGTTCAACGGCACCGAGGAACTCAAGCTGATCGACAGCCCGCGCGCGATCGACGCCGCGGTGGCAAAGGTGGCGGCGATCCGCGAGGCGATGGGCGATGCGGTGGATTTCGGCATCGACTTCCATGGCCGGGTGAGCACGCCGATGGCGCGCGTGCTGTTGCGCGAACTGGCACCGTTCAAGCCGCTGTTCGTCGAGGAACCGGTGCTGCCCGAACACTGGGAGTACTACCGGCCGCTCTCGGATGCGACGTCCATCCCGCTCGCCGCGGGCGAACGCATGTACTCGCGCGCCGAGTTCAAGCCGGTGCTGTGCGCCGGTGGCCTTTCGATCTTGCAACCCGACCTCTCGCATGCCGGTGGCATCAGCGAATGCGTGAAGATCGCGGCGATGGCGGAAGCGCACGACGTCGCGCTGGCACCGCACTGCCCACTCGGCCCGGTCGCACTCGCCGCCTGCCTGCAGGTCGACTTCGTTTCATGGAACGCGATGCTGCAGGAACAGAGCATCGGCATCCACTACAACGAGGGCGCCGACCTGCTCGACTACGTGTTGAACAAGGAGGACTTCCGCTGCGACGCGACCGGCAGCATCGCCGCGTTGCCGAAACCCGGCCTGGGGGTGGAGATCGACGAGGAACGCCTGATCGCCGCCAGTCGCAATCCTCCGCGCTGGCGCAACCCGCTGTGGCGGCATGCCGACGGCAGCGTGGCGGAATGGTGAGCGGATGACCGCAACGCCCGCCAGGCTCCTGCTCGACAGCCGCTGCGAACTCGGCGAAGGCATCCTGTGGTGCGAGCGCCGGCAACGGCTGTACTGGGTCGATATCCTCGCCTGCAAGCTGTGGTGCTACGAGCCGGCCAGCGGCCATACCCACACTTGGACCATGCAGCAGCCGCTGGCCTGCATCGGCCTGGGAGAAGATGGCCGGCTCCTGCTGGGCCTGGCGGATGGCCTCTATGCCGCGGACGTGGATGCGCACGCGGACGCCACCACGCTGCCGCTGCGCAAACTGGCCGACGTGGAAGCCGACGACCCGATGACCCGCGTCAACGATGGCCGCGCGGATCGCAACGGCGGCTTCGTGTTCGGCACCAAGAGCGAACACGCCGACAACCGCAAGGCCGGCCGTTTCTACCAGTACACCGCGGCGCACGGCCTGCGCGATCTTGGCCTGCCCGCCGCGGCGATCCCCAATTCGATCTGCTTCGACAAGGCCGGCACGCGGATGTATTTCTGCGATTCGGTGGAGCCGCGCATCCTCTGCTGCGACTACGACGCGGCGAAGGCCTCGATCTCGAACGTGCGCGTCTTCGTCACCCTGGACACGCCGGGTGCCGAACCCGACGGCTCCATCATCGATGCCGAAGGTGCGCTCTGGAACGCGCAATGGGGCGCCGGTCAGGTCGTTCGTTACCTGCCGGACGGCCAGGTCGATCGCATCATCCGCATCGATGCAGCGCAGCCCAGTTGCGTGGCCCTGCGTGGCGACACCCTCTTCATCACCAGTGCGCGGGTCGGCCTGCCACCGCGCGTGCTGGCCGCGCAACCGGCATCCGGCGGGATCTTTTTCCATCACGTCGGCCGCGTGCTTTCGCGCAGCGAAGACCGGGTGCGACTGACATGATCGCAGTCGACTGGGGCACCAGCAGCCTGCGCCTGTACCGCCTCGACGTGGCCGGCATGGTGCTCGAGCGGCGACGCAGCGACGATGGCGTGCTCGCCAGCGTTGGCCGCTTCGGCGAGGTGCTGGCGCGCGGCATCGACGGCTGGGACGACGCCGTGATCATCCTGTGCGGGATGGTCGGCGGGCGCGGCGGCTGGCAGGAAGTGCCCTACCTCGACTGTCCGGCCGGCATCGCCGAACTCGCCGATGGCATGCAGCGCATCCACCCGCCCGGCTTCGACGGCCGCGCGCTCTGGCTCATGCCCGGCCTGCGCGACTTGATGTCCGACAGCGTGCCCGACGTGATGCGCGGCGAGGAAACCCAACTGGCCGCACTGCTCGGCAACCTCGCGGTCGGCAGCCACCTGGTCTGCCTGCCAGGCACGCACAGCAAATGGGTCGGCGTGCGCGACGGACGGATCCAGCGCATCGCCACCGCGATGACCGGCGAGCTGTATGCCGTGCTGCGCCAGCACAGCATCCTCGGGCGGCTGATGCCGGTCGAAGACGGCCGCTTCGATGCCTTCGCCTTCGACACCGGCCTGCGCCGCAGCGAGCAGGCCGGCGGCATGCTCCACCATCTGTTTGGCGTGCGCACCGCAGGCCTGTTCCAGCAGGTCGCGGAAGCAGCGTTGCCCTCGTACCTGTCCGGCCTGCTGATCGGCCACGAACTGCGCGCGTCCGGTGCGTTTTCGCAGAAGCCGCGGCCGGCCCAAGTGCATCTGGTCGGCAACGACCGATTGCTTGCCTCGTATGCGCATGCGCTGACCTCGCTCGGCATCGGCGTGCAGCGCCATCCCGAAGACCTGGCTGCGCACGGCCTGTATGCATTGTGGTCGCGGCGCACCGCGACGCGTTCAATCCCGGAGAGCGTGTGATGAAGACGCTTCGTTGCTGCCTCGCGATCGGCGTGCTCGCCTGCAGCTTGGGCGCAATCGCCGGCGAGGCGCGCTTCACCCGCATCGACTACAGCGGCGATGACGGCGGCGCTGCACCCAACGCCGACCAATACCGAAACCCGGTGCTCGCCGGCTTCTATCCGGATCCGTCCGCGATTCGGGTCGGCGACGATTTCTACCTGGTCACCTCGACCTTCGGCTATTTCCCCGGCCTGCCGGTGTTCCACAGCAAGGACCTGGTGTCCTGGCGGCAGATCGGCAATGCCATCGATCGACCGGGACAGATGCCCTACGGCGACGCCGAGGAACTCACCCGTGGCCTGTTCGCCGCCACCATCAGTCACCACGACGGCACCTACTACATCGCCAATACCTGCTTCTATTGCCCCGGCAAAGGCATGGGCAATTTCGTGATCAGCGCGAAGGATCCGGCCGGCCCGTGGTCGGATCCGCACTTCCTGTCGTTCGACGGCATCGATCCCTCGCTGTTCTTCGACCACGACGGCAGCGCCTGGCTGGTCAGCAACGGCATCCCGCAGGTGCCGATGCGCTACGACGGCCACCGCGCGATCTGGCTGCAGCGCTACGACATCGCCACGATGCAACTGGTCGGCGAACGCAAGGTGCTGGTCGACGGCGGCGTGGATCCGGCCAGCAAGCCGGAGCACGTCGAGGGCCCGCACATTTTCCGCCGCGGCGACTGGTACTACCTGACCGCCGCCGAGGGCGGCACCGGCGAACAGCATGCGCAGATGGTCTGGCGCAGTCGCGATGTCGAAGGGCCATACGTGGCGTGGGCCGGCAATCCGTCGCTGACCCAGCGCGACCTCGATCCGAACCGGCCATCGCCAATCACCTCCACCGGGCATGCGCAGTTCATCGAGCTGAAAGACGGCTCATGGTGGACCGTGTTCCTGGCCACGCGTCCGTATCGCGGCAACCAGTACAACCTCGGCCGCGAGACCTTCCTGCTGCCGGTCAGCTGGACAAGCGATGGCTGGCCGATGGTGCTGCCGCGTGGCGCACGCGCGCCGGCGATCGCCACGCGTCCCGCGCTGCCGCGCGATCCGCAGACGGCACCGATGTCCGGGCCGATCACGTGGAGCGAAGGCTTCACCGAGAAGCCCGGCCCGCAATGGCTGACCCTGCACGCCCCGCAACAACCGTGGTTCCGCACCGGCGATGGCGGTTTGCGAATCGTGCCCGGTGCGACTGCGTTGGGCGCGCATGGCAGGGCCGGCAACGGCCAACCGACCTACCTGGCGCATCGCTTGCAACACCATCGCGCGCGCATCGAGGTCATGCTCGAACCTGCGGGACTGGAGGCCGGCGAGCAGGCCGGACTGGCGCTGCTGCAGAACGAAACCCACCACCTCCTGGCAATGGTCGAACGCGATAGGAATGGCGCAGCGTTGGTCTTGCGGCTGCGCGCAGGCAAGGACGATCCGCTGTTGGGACGTGAGCTCAAGCGGGTGCCGCTGGCATCGACGCACGAAGCGGTGTCGCTGCGCTTCAAGCTCGACGGACCGACTTTGGATGTGTCATGGCGCACGCAGACTGGCGAGTGGAAATCGCTTGCAAGCGGGCTGGATACAAGTGTGCTCAGCGTCGACCGCGCCGGTGGCTTCATCGGCAATACGTTCGGGCCCTACGCCGTTCGCCAATAGAACTGGCGCGTCGGATCAGGGCGTCGCGGCGCGCATCGCCTCGGCCAGCCGCGCACCCGCCCAGACCAGCAACAAGCCCGCGACCAGCGTGCCGCCGAGATAGGCCAGCAACAGGTCGTTCCGATGCGTGCGTGCGAACAGCAAGGCTTCAAGCATCAGCGCCGAAAACGTCGTCAGCCCGCCCAGCAAGCCGACAATGAGGAACGCGCGCCAGTAGAGCGCCGCCTGCCCCCTGCCCTCCAGCCACACCGCGATGTACCCGACCGCGAACGAGCCGATCAGGTTTGCCGCCAGCGTTCCCCAAGGCATGCCGGAACCGAACTGCCGCAGCATCGCCCCGCCCAGCCAGAAGCGCCCCGCCGCGCCGAGCGCGCCGCCCAGCATCACCAGCATGAGCTGCTGCCACCACAGGCTCACGACGACCCGCTCTTTGCGGCTCGCGCCTGCTCTCGCGCGGCGCGCAGGGCATCGAGTTTTTCCTTGAGCTTGCCTTCCATGCCGCGGGTGGTCGGTGCGTAGTACACGCGCTCGCCCATCGCATCCGGGAAGCCGGTCTGGTCCAGCGCGATGCCACCATCCGCATCGTGGTCGTACTGATAATCCTTGCCATGGCCGAGCGACTTCATCAGCTTGGTCGGTGCGTTGCGGAAGTGCAGCGGCACATCCTGCGTGCCGAGCGCATCGACATCCGCACGTGCCGCCTTATACGCGCGGTAGCCGGCATTCGACTTGGCGGTGCTGGCCAGATAGATCGTCAGCTGCGCCAGCGCGAGTTCGCCTTCCGGCGAGCCCAGACGGTCGTAGGCATCCCAGGCCTCGATCGCCATCTGCATGGCGCGTGGATCGGCCAGCCCGATGTCTTCCACCGCCATCCGCGTCAGCCGTCGCGCCAGGTAGGCCGGGTCGGCACCGCCGTCCAGCATCCGCGCAAGCCAGTACAGCGCGGCATCCGGATTGGAGCTGCGCACGCATTTGTGCAATGCCGAGATCTGGTCGTAGAACTGGTCGCCGCCCTTGTCGAAGCGCCGGGTGCGGTCGGCCAGTACCTGATGCAGGGTGAACTCGCTGATCGTGCCGCCCTCGCCTTCTGCAATGTCGGCGGCGATTTCGAGCAGGGTCAGCGCACGTCGCACATCGCCATCGGCGGCACCGGCGATCTCGGCCAGGGACGCATCGGCCACCTCCAGCATGCGTGCACCCAGGCCGCGTTCGCCATCGGCCAGGGCATGCCGCAATGCGATGACGATGTCGTCGGTCGATACCGCTTCGAGCACATGCACGCGGCAGCGCGACAACAGCGCCGAGTTCAACTCGAAGGACGGATTCTCGGTGGTGGCACCGACGAACAGGATGCTGCCGCGCTCGATGTGCGGGAGGAACGCGTCCTGCTGCGCCTTGTTGAAGCGATGCACCTCGTCCACGAACAGCACGGTGCGGCGACCATCCTCGAAACGCGCCTGCGCCTCGGCGAGCACCTCGCGTACCTGCGGCAGGCCGGATAGCACGGCGGAGATCGCCACGAACTCGGCGTCGGCATAGCGCGCCAACAGCAATGCGAGCGTGGTCTTCCCACAGCCCGGCGGCCCCCACAGGATCATGGAATGCACGCGTCCGGCTTCTACCGCGCGCCGCAGCGCGGAGCCCGGCGCGAGCAAGCGGCGCTGCCCGACCATGTCGTCGAGGGTACGTGGCCGCATGCGTTCGGCCAGCGGCCGCATCGCCACGAGATCAGCCGAGCCTTCGGCATTTATTCGCGACGATGCCGAACTGCCCGGCTGTGCAGGCAGCAAGCTCAACTCATCGGCGCTGCTGTTTTTCGCGGATCTGGCCACGCCTCGATTCTACCCGGCGCGGTCTCGCCGGCGGCGACTGCTGATGCAGCCTCAGCTGCCGACCACGTCGAAATCGTATTGCGCATCCAGCCAGCGTCCGCTGCCCTGTTCGTAGAGGGCACGCACGGTGACCGGTGCAGTCTCGTTGCCGTCGAAGCGGGCCACGCCTTGCGCGCGCACTACAAGGCGTTGGCCGTCGCTGCCGATCACGCGCGCTTGCTGCAGCGAGACATCTACCTGCTGTGAAGCGAATTCATCGCCCATCGCGGCATTGACCTGCGCCTGCAGTCCCGGCAACGGCAGCGTGGGACTGCTGGCGGCGACGCCCTTGCCTTCCAGCACGATCGAAGGACTCAGCACGGCTTGGGTATCGGTGTCGTACAGCGCCTCGAATCGGATCGGCAACCATGCTGCGTCCGCACCCAGGCGGATCTGGCCTGTGCCATGCAAGGCGATATCGCGCAGGCTGGCGCGTTCGCCCTGCACCTCGCCCATGCGCAAGGCGATTTCGCGGCCTTCGAATCGGGTTTCCAGCGCGCCGATCAGGGCTGCGGCCGTAGCGGCATCCATCGACGCGAGGATGCGCGAATCGATGCCATTCGCCGCCGCCGCACGATCATGGCTGTGACCTTCGACCACGGTCGGCTGGATCCCCGCCGGCGTGCTGGCCTGCGCGGCAACCGCGCCCACCAGAACGAGGGCCAACATGGCGGCGATGGCAGTGCGGTTGATTCCCTTGCGATCCATGGCGAGGCATCCCTTGCGTGGCGTTGCGTCAATGTGCGCATGCCTGCGTGGAGCCAGCGTGAGGTGGAGGCCCGCTGCCTGAACCGATCGAGAACGCAGCGCCGCCGATCAGCCGCCGATCACGTCCACGCCCTTCTGCGGGACATAGACGAACGTGCCGCGCGCGAACGACGGGTTGCGCTTCCAGCCACTGAAGCTGATGCGCGTGCGCTGGCCGAGCGCATCCACGTACTCCATCTGCGCCAGACCCTTGTCGGCGAAGCCCAGGCGTGCCGACTTGAACGGCGCTTCGGCCTGTTTCGGCGTCAGCTCCAGCCATTCCACGCCGCCTGCCTTGCCCGCGTCCTTGACCACGAAATCGCGGTCGAGCTTCGACGGATCCAGCAGGATCGCCAGCGGGCTGTTGGCTTCCTCCACACCCTGGGCGCGGCGGCTGACCTGTTGAAGGTCGGGGTCATGCACCCACACCGTATTGCCATCGGCGACGATCAATTGCGGATACGGCTTCACGTATTCCCAGCGGAACAGCCGCGGCACCGAGACCGCAACGCGGCCGCTGGAGGTTTCCTTCTGCTTGCCACGCGCATCGAAGACCTGTTGGGTGAACTGTCCGTCCAGGCCCTTCAGGCCCTTGCTGAACGCGTTGAGCTCATCACGTGCGCCGGCATTGGCGATGTTGGCGGCCAGCAACAGCGCGGTGGACAGCATGGCGGTGGCGGGCTTCATGCCAAATGCGTTCATGTGCTCTCTCCTGCAACGTTGCCGGGAGTGTGTCCGAGCCAAGCTGAATGCGACGACACGATCCGGCGAGCAGCTCAGTTGCGAGGCGGCGGCGGCGCGATCACGGTGCGGTCGCCGTTGTGCTCGGGCGTACTGACCACGCCGGCGGCCTCCATCGCCTCGACCAGGCGCGCGGCGCGGTTGTAGCCGATCTTCAGCCGGCGCTGCACCCCGGAAATCGAGGCCCGCCTAGTCTCGGTGACGATCTTCACCGCCTCGTCGTACAGCGGGTCGGATTCGTCCCCTCCTCCGCTGCTGGATTCCGGCAAGCCGGTCGCGCCCACGCTGCTGCCGTCATACATCGTCTGCGACTCTTCCAGCACGCCTTCGACGTAATCCGGACCACCGCTCTGCTTGAGGTGTTCGACCACCCGATGCACTTCCTCGTCGCTGACGAAGGCCCCATGCACGCGCTCAGGCATGGCGGTGCCGGGCGGCATGTACAGCATGTCGCCGTGTCCCAGCAGGGTTTCGGCACCCGACTGGTCCAGGATGGTGCGGCTGTCGATCTTGCTGCTGACCTGGAACGCGATGCGGGTCGGGATGTTCGCCTTGATCAGCCCGGTGATCACATCGACCGATGGCCGTTGGGTGGCCAGGATCAGATGCATGCCGGCGGCGCGCGATTTCTGCGCCAGTCTGGCGATCAGTTCCTCGACCTTCTTGCCGACGACCACCATCATGTCGGCGAATTCATCGATGAAGATGACGATGAACGGCAACGGTTCCAACGGACGCGGCGCTTCGTCAAGCTCGGGATTCGGCTTGAACAACGGATCCATCATCGGCTGGCCGGCCTCGATCGCATCACGCACTTTCTTGTTGAAGCCCGCCAGGTTGCGAACGCCGACCGCACTCATGAGCTTGTAGCGGCGTTCCATCTCCGCCACGCACCAGCGCAGGCCGTTGGCGGCCTCTTTCATGTCGGTCACGACCGGTGCGAGCAGATGCGGGATGCCCTGGTAAACCGAGAGCTCCAGCATCTTCGGGTCGATCATCAGCATCCGCACATCCTTGGCGGACGCCTTGTAAAGCAGGCTCAACACCATGGCATTGACCGCAACCGACTTGCCTGAGCCGGTGGTGCCCGCGACCAGCAGGTGCGGCATTCGTGCGAGGTCGGCGACCGTTGGCCGCCCTGCGATGTCCTTGCCCAGCGCCAGCGTGAGCGGGCTGGTGGACTTGTCGTATTCCTTGGAGCGCAGCAATTCGCTGAGATAGATCATCTCGCGATGGGTGTTCGGCGTTTCCAGGCCGATCACCGACTTGCCCGGGATCACATCGACCACGCGCACGGATTTCACGCTGAGACCGCGGGCGATGTCCTTGTCCAGCGAGCTGATCTGGCTGACTTTGACGCCGGCCGCCGGCTGCACTTCGAAGCGGGTGATCACCGGACCGGGATAGGCACCCACGACTTCGGCATCGATGCGGAAGTCCTTGAGCTTGAATTCGATCTGCCGCGACAGCGTTTCCAGCGTTTCCTCGCTGTACCCCTTGGGCTGCGGCTTGGGATCGTCCAGCAACGCCAACGGCGGAATGCCGGAGCCGTCGGCCACGTGGAACAGCGGGATCTGCTGCTCGCGCTTGGCACGCTCGCTCTTTTCGACCACCGGCGCAGGTGGCGGCTCGATGCGGACCTTCTCGCGCCTGGCGCGCAATTCGCTGTCGACCTTGCGGGCTTCCACGCGCTCCTCGCGGAACGCACGCGCTTCGCTCCAGTCGTTGGCTTGTTGCGCGCCCTTGCGCGCACCGCGGGTCAGCAGTCCCGGCAAGGACAGCGCGAACGCGCCGATCCGGTCCATCACCGCCAGCCACGACAAACCGGTCGCTAGCGTGACCGAAATCAGGAACAGGCTGACCAGGAACAGGTTGGCACCGACCGGGCCGAAACCACGCAACAGCGAGCGACCGGTCAGCTGGCCGAGCACGCCACCACTACCGAACGAGAGATCGTTGGAACCCTGGATGCGCAGGGTCAGTAGCCCGCACGCGGCGACCAGGAAGCCGACAATCCCGACCAGTCGCAGCGCAGGGCCCAGGTCGGCATCGCCATCACCATCGGTGTCCATGCCGAACAACGCGATCCAGGCGATCGCGCCAAGGACCAGCGGCAGCAGGAACGCCACATAACCGGTCAGCACCAGCAACACGTCGGCGATCCACGCGCCCACGCGCCCGCACGCATTTTGCAGCGGTGCCGTCACTGCACCCGAACTGGACCAGCCCGGATCAGTGGGCGAGTACGTGACCAGACTGGCCAGCAGGAACAGCAGCAAGGGCGCAATCGCGATCAACGCTAGGTCGCGCCACAAGCGCTGACGACGCGGGCTTGCCGCCGCACGCGGAGTTGCGGATTTCGTTGCCGGTTTGCGACTGCTTTTCCCGGTCTCGGACGCCGTGCGTGCCACCTGTGATCAGACCTCAGGAAGTTTCCCTAGGCCTTTGATAATACGTCAAAGTTTCATGTGAATGCAGGTCTGCGTGCCAGCGCCAGAGAAGCGGTGACATTGAAGAACCGGTTGCGATGCCGCTGCGCTGACAACAACGACGCTGCCTGCAGCAAATCTCCGATGGCGGATGACAGCGTTGCGCCCTGCGTGCCTTGTGCCGCGGCGACCCCGCCTCCAAGCTATGCATCGGCTGCGGATCCCTCGATCCACGGAATGACCTGGTGCCCTAGCGAACCCCATGACCCCGACCAAGCACACCCGCCTGCTCATCCTCGGCTCCGGCCCCGCCGGCTGGACCGCCGCGGTGTATGCCGCGCGCGCCAACCTCAAGCCGGTCGTGGTCACCGGCATGGCCATGGGCGGCCAGCTGATGACCACCACCGAGGTCGACAACTGGCCGGGCGACGCCCACGGCCTGATGGGTCCGGACCTGATGGCGCGGATGCAGGCGCATGCCGAGCGCTTCGACACCGAGACCGTGTTCGACCACATCCACACCGCCGACCTCTCGCAGCGGCCGTTCCGGCTCAAGGGCGATTCGGGCGACTACACCGCCGATGCGCTGATCATCGCGACGGGCGCCACTGCCAAGTACCTCGGCATCCCGTCGGAGGAAGCGTTCAAGGGTCGTGGCGTCTCCGCCTGCGCCACCTGCGACGGTTTCTTCTACAAGGACCAGGACGTGGCGGTGATCGGCGGCGGCAACACCGCGGTGGAGGAAGCGCTGTACCTGTCCAACATCGCCCGCAAGGTCTACCTGGTGCATCGCCGCGACACCCTGCGCGCGGAGAAGATCATGCAGGACAAGCTGTTCGCCAAGATCGAGGCCGGCAAGATCGAGCCGGTCTGGCACCACACCGTCGATGAAGTGCTGGGCAACGATGCCGGCGTCACCGGCATGCGGGTCAAGTCGATGCTCGATGGCAGCACCCGCGAGATCGCGGTGCACGGCTTCTTCGTCGCCATCGGTCATTCGCCCAACACGTCGCTGTTCGACGGCCAGCTGGCGATGAAGAACGGCTACCTCAGCATCCACACCGGCCTGGAAGGCAATGCCACCCAGACCAGCGTGCCGGGCGTGTTCGCCGCCGGCGACGTCGCCGACCAGGTGTATCGCCAGGCGATCACCTCCGCCGGCTTCGGCTGCATGGCCGCGCTGGATGCGGAGAAGTTCCTCGATGAGGGACATTGAGGACACCGGACTCTCTCGTCATCCCGGCGAACGCCGGGATCCAGTTTTTTCGTCGAAGGATTAGAACTGGATTCCGGCTTACGCCGGAATGACAACTGGAAGATGGCTGTTACCCGTATCCACCGTGCCCTCTCGGACATCCCCGCTGCCGACTGGGATGCGCTGCACGACGGGTGCAATCCCTTCGTCACCCATGCTTTCCTGTCCGGGCTGGAAACCACCGGTTGCCTGCGCGAGGACTGGGGCTGGACACCGTGCCACCTCGGCCTGTGGGACAGCGATCTGTTGGTGGCCGCGGCACCCGGTTATCTCAAATCCAATTCGCATGGCGAATTCGTGTTCGACCACGCATGGGCGCATGCCTATGCGCAGCATGGACTGGATTACTTCCCGAAGTGGCTGGTTGCGGCGCCCTACTCGCCCGTGACCGGACCGCGATTGCTCGCACGCGACGAGGCTTCAAGGCGCGCTTTGCTGGACGCGATCGCCGGGTTCCTGCAGCAGTCCGGGCTGTCGTCGGTGCACGTGAATTTCCACGATGCCGCGGACGAGGCGCTCTTCGGCGCCGACTGGCTGCTGCGCGAGGACATCCAGTATCACTGGCACAACAACGCTGGCTGGGCGAATTTCGAGGATTTCCTCGCAGCGATGGACCACAAGCATCGCAAGAACATCCGCCAGGAGCGCCGCAAGGTGCACGATGCCGGCATCACGTTTCGCGTCATGCATGGCGATGAAGCCTACGACGAAGATCTGGCCGCGATGCACCGGTTCTACCTGCAGACCTTCGCCGAGTACGGCAATTCACCGGCGCTGACGCTGGACTTCATCCGTCATCTCGCCCACGCGATGCCACGACAACTGGTCATCGTGCTGGCCGAACGCGAAGGCCGCTCCATTGCCGGGGCGCTGTGCCTGCGCGGTGGCGACACCCTTTACGGTCGCTACTGGGGCGCTGCAGAACTGCATGCGGGCCTGCATTTCGAGGCCTGCTACTACCAGGGCATCGAGTACTGCCTGCGCGAAGGCCTTACCCGCTTCGAGCCCGGCGCGCAGGGCCGTCACAAGATCGCGCGCGGGTTCCTGCCGACCCTCGTGCGCAGCCGACACCGCATCGCCGATCCGCGCTTTGCAGACGCGATCGGTGCATGGTGCGCGGAGGAACGCATGTCGACCCGCGAGCATCTGCGGCATTTGCAGGCGCACTCGCCGTTCCGGGCTGCACTGGAATGAGCCTGCGAATCGTCCAGTTGGATGACGACCCGGAGTCACCCTTTCCGTCCATCGCGCATGCCCTGGCGGAACCCGATGGTCTGCTTGCATTCGGCGGCGACTTGTCGCCGATACGTCTTCTCAATGCCTATCGCCACGGCATCTTCCCGTGGTTCTCGGAGGACGAGCCGCCGCTGTGGTGGAGCCCGTCGCAGCGGGCGGTGTTCCGCACGGAGCGCATCCGACTGTCATCGCGACGGCGACGGGCGTTGCGCACGTCGACGCTGGTCGTCCGTGCCGATACCTGTTTCCGGACGGTGATCGAAGCCTGCGCGCACCTGCCCCGCCCCAGTCAGGGTGGCGGAACGTGGATCACCGGCGCGATCGTTGAAGCCTATGTGCAACTGCATCGGCTCGGCCATGCGCACAGCATCGAAGTCTTCGATGGCAATGCCCTGGTCGGCGGGCTGTACGGGCTGGCGATCGGGCGGATGTTCTGCGGCGAAAGCATGTTCTCCGCGCAATCCGGTGCATCCACCATTGCCTTGGCCGCCCTCGCCCAACGGTTGCATGCATGGGGCTGGCCGTTGATCGACGCTCAGGTTCCGAACGATCACACACGAATGTTGGGCGTCGAAACCTGGCCAAGGACTGCTTACCTGCAGGCGCTCGAGTCATTGCTCGGTAGCGAGGGGCTGGCGGGGAATTGGGCCCAGTGCTTCGGCGAAATCCCCGCCGCATCGCTTGCCACGCCATCAGCGGCTTAACGGGATTTTTGCAAGCCCCGGCGTCACGTGTCAGAATGCCGCGCTTTCGGGTCGCGGTCTCGCGCCCGTCTCCGAGCCAGCAACCTCACGCTCCAAACGCAGGAATACCACCCACAGTGGCAAAAGACGACGTCATCGAATTTGAAGGCACGATCTCAGAGACCCTTCCGAACACCATGTTCCGGGTCAAGCTGGAGAACGGCCACGAGATCATCGCGCATATCTCCGGACGCATGCGCAAGAACTACATCCGCATCCTCACGGGCGACCGGGTCAAGGTGGAGATGACTCCATACGACCTGACCAAGGGACGCATCACGTATCGCCATCGTTGAAGCAGGCCATCGCTGATCGGCGGTAGTCACAAAAAAAGCGGCCAATGGCCGCTTTTTTTGTTGCCTGGAATGGACGGCCTTATTCCACCACCGCCGGCAACAACTTCTCCGGCTCGGCCTGCACGACCAGCGACAGGTCGCCATCGACCGCGTCCAGCGAGACGCGGCCACCCGCGACCAACTTGCCGAACAGCAATTCGTCCGCCAGCGGCCGCTTGATCCGGTCCTGGATCAGCCGCGCCATCGGGCGCGCGCCCATCAGCGGGTCGAAGCCGTGCTGGGCCAGCCAGTCGCGCGCGGCCGGGGTGGCCGACAGGCTGACCTGCTTCTCGTGCAGCAGCATCTCCAGCTCGATGAGGAACTTGTCCACCACCCGCAGGATATGGTCGAAGCCGAGCGCCTGGAACTGCACCACCGCGTCGAGGCGGTTGCGGAATTCCGGGGTAAACCCACGACGGATCACTTCCATCGCATCGGTGCTGTGATCCTGCTTGGTGAAGCCGATGCTGCGCCGTGCCGCCTGGGTGGCGCCGGCGTTGGTGGTCATCACCAGCACCACGTTGCGGAAGTTCGCCTCGCGGCCATTGGTATCGGTCAGCACGCCGCGGTCCATGACCTGCAGCAGGATGTTGAAGATGTCCGGATGCGCCTTTTCGATCTCGTCGAGCAGCAGCACGCAGTGCGGCGTCTTGACGATCTTCTCGGTCAGCAGCCCGCCCTGGTCGAAACCGACATAGCCCGGTGGCGCGCCGATCAGGCGGCTGACCGAATGCGATTCCATGTACTCGGACATGTCGAAGCGCACCAGTTCGATGCCAAGCTGCATCGCCAGCTGCTTGGTGACTTCGGTCTTGCCCACGCCGGTCGGGCCGGCGAACAGGAAATTGCCGATCGGCTTGTCGGGATTGCCCAGGCCACTGCGCGCGAGCTTGATCGCCGAGGTCAGGCTGGTGATCGCCGGATCCTGGCCGAAGATCACCATCTTCAGGTTGCGGTCCAGATGCTGCAGCACGTCCTTGTCGGAGCTGCTGACCTGCTTGGCCGGGATCCGCGCCATCTTGGCAACGATGGTCTCGATCTCCTCGACGTCGATCAGGCTCTTGCGCACATCGACCGGCAGCAAGCGCTGGCGCGCACCGGCCTCGTCGATCACGTCGATCGCCTTGTCCGGCAGCAGGCGGTCGCCGATGTGCTTCACCGACAGATCCACCGCCGCCTTGATCGCGTCATCGGCATAACTGACACCGTGATGCGCTTCGTACTTGGGCTTCAGGCCCTTGAGGATCTCGATCGCCTCGCCCACCGTGGGCTCGACGATGTCGATCTTCTGGAAGCGCCGCGCCAACGCGCGATCCTTCTCGAAGATGCCGCGGTATTCCTGGAACGTGGTCGAACCGATGCAACGCAGCTCGCCGTTGGCCAGCACCGGCTTGATTAGGTTGGACGCATCCATCGTCCCGCCCGATGCCGAACCGGCACCGATGATGGTGTGGATCTCGTCGATGAAAAGGATCGCGTGCGGCAGTTTCTTCAGTGCCGCCAGCACGCCCTTCAGGCGCTTCTCGAAGTCGCCGCGATACTTGGTGCCGGCGACCAGCGCGCCGAGGTCGAGCGAATAGATCACCGCCTCGACCAGCACTTCGGGCACGTCGCCCTCGACAATGCGCTTGGCCAGGCCTTCCGCCAACGCGGTCTTGCCCACGCCGGCTTCGCCGACGTAGAGCGGATTGTTCTTGCGGCGACGGCAGAGCACCTGGATGGTGCGCTCCACTTCCTCGGCACGACCGACCAGCGGATCGATCTTGCCGGCCAGCGCCAGATCGTTGAGGTTGCTGGTGAATTCGGCCAGCGGATCGCTCTTGGATTCGCCTTCGCCGCCCTCGGCCTTGCCCTCGCCGTCCTGCGACTGCGATGTCGGCTCGTCGCCCTGTCGGGCCACGCCATGCGAGATGTAATTGACGACATCGAGCCGGTGCACGTCCTGCTGGTTGAGGAAATACACGGCATGCGAATCCTTCTCGCCGAACACCGCGACCAGCACGTTGGCGCCGGTGACTTCCTTCTTGCCGGACGACTGCACGTGGTACACGGCGCGCTGCAGCACGCGCTGGAAGCCCAGCGTGGGCTGCGTATCGCGACCATCGTCTTCCGCCAACCGGTTGACCGAGACCTCGATGGCCTCTTCCAGTTCGTGGCGCAGGCGCGCGATGTCGGCATTGACCGCCTTGAGCACGGCCTCCGCCGACGGATTGTCGAGCAGTGCCAGCACCAGGTGCTCGACGGTCATGAATTCGTGGCGCGCATCGCGTGCCCGCTTGTAGCACTGGCCAATGCTGTGCTCGAGGTCCTTGCTGAACATGGGGGCGAAACCCTCCGGAACGACTGCTTCCTATGTAGGGTGCATTCGCCCGCGGTACAAGTGCCAGCCGCGCCTAGGCGCGCTCCATCGTGCACAACAGCGGATGCTGGTTCATCCTGGCGTATTCATTCACCTGTGAAACCTTGGATTCCGCGATCTCGCGGGTGAACACCCCGCACACCCCGCGGCCGCGCGTATGCACGTGCAACATCACTTGGGTGGCGCGTTCCAGGTCGAGGCCGAAGAAGCGCGTCAGCACGTCGACCACGAAATCCATCGGGGTGTAGTCGTCGTTCAGCAGGAACACCGAATACAGCGGCGGGCGCGCCGTTTCCGGTTTGGCGGGAGCGACCACGACGCCGTGGTCGTGCTCGTGATGGGGGTTGTCGGGCTTATGGGGCATGGGCCAATTATACGGAGGCGGCGTGCGTGGACGGCATTGCTGGCAACAGGGACAATGCGGGCATGCATCTTCAAATCCAACCGTCATGAGCTACCGCGAGGGCCGCTTCTGGCAGCCGGACGTGACCGTGGCCACGCTGGTCGTACGCGATGGCCGCCTGCTGTGCGTGGAGGAGCGCGCCAATGGGCAATTGGTAATCAACCAGCCGGCCGGGCATCTGGAACCGGACGAAAGCCTGGTTGAAGCCGCAGTGCGCGAAACCCGCGAGGAGACCGGCTGGAACGTGCGCGTGACCCATCTGGTCGGTGCCTACCAGTGGAAAGCGCCATCGCATGGCGAAAGCAGCGGCCGTCACTACCTGCGCTTTGCCTTCGCCGCCGAACCGGTCGATGAAATCCCCGATGCCAAGCTGGACGAGGGCATCGTGCGAGCGCTGTGGCTGGCACCGGCCGAGCTGCAGGCGCTGGCATCGCGCCATCGCAGTCCGCTGGTCTGGCGCTGCGTGGCCGACCATCTCGGCGGCAGTCGCCATCCGCTGGACCTGGTGCGGCAACTGGCATGAACGCGGGACGCATTGTCGTGGGCATGTCGGGGGGGGTGGATTCGTCCGTCGCCGCCCTGCTGTTGCGCGATGCCGGCTTCGACGTCACAGGCTTGTTCATGCAGAACTGGGTGGAGGATGGCTCAGGCGATTGTCGTGCCGAGGATGATCGTCGCGATGCCGTCGCGGTGAGCGGGAAGCTGGGCCTGCCGATCCGCTTCCGCGATTTCTCGCGCGAATACTGGGATGGTGTGTTCCAGCATTTTCTTGCCGAATACGCCGTTGGTCGTACGCCCAATCCGGACGTGCTGTGCAACCGCGAGATCAAGTTCAAGCATTTCCTGGATGCCGCGCATGAACTCGGTGCGGAGGGCATTGCCACCGGTCATTACTCCCGCGTCGATTGCGTTCGCGGCGAATACCGCTTGTTGCGGGCAAAGGATCGCGGCAAGGATCAGAGCTATTTCCTGCATCAGCTCGGCCAGCGGCAATTGGCGGCTACGCGCTTCCCGCTGGGCGAACTGCACAAGGACGATGTGCGCCGGATCGCCGCGCAACACCAGTTGCCGACCGCCGCGAAGAAGGATTCCACGGGCATCTGCTTCATCGGCGAACGCGATTTTCGCGAGTTCCTGGGTCAGTACCTCCCAGCCAGGACTGGCGAGATTCGTGACCCTTCCGGCAACTGCGTAGGCGAACATCCCGGCGTCTTCCATTACACCCTCGGCCAGCGCGAAGGCCTGCATATCGGCGGCGTGCGCGGCCGTGCGCAGGCGCCGTGGTTCGTGGTCGGCAAGGATGTCGAGCGCAACCTGCTCTACGTCGACCAGGGCCATGACAGTCCGTGGCTGCAGTCGCGCTCCCTGCGCAGCGAAACGATGCACTGGATCGCCAGCCACGCACCGGCCACGCGCTTTGCCTGCACCGCACAGACCCGCTACCGGCAACCGGACGAAGACTGCGAAGTCGAGCTGCACGACGACGGCAGTGTCAGCGTGCGGTTCGCCCGCCCGCAACGCGCGGTTACGCCTGGGCAATCGCTGGTGCTCTACGACGGCGACACGTGCCTGGGTGGCGCTGTCATCCTGCACACCGACGCGCCCGCGGTCACGCATCAATTCACAAGGAACGACGCTGCATGAGCGACATGGAAGACCGCGTACTGGCACTGGCCGGTGTGTTGCAGGCGCTGGCGCAGGTGCGCCGGATCGCCGAGACCGGACAGTCGGAAACCGCACCGGCGCGTGTCGCGCTGGAGAGCGTGTTCCGCATCGATGCCGCCACGACGCAGGCGGTCTATGGCGATGCCGGCGCAGTCAACGCCGGCCTTCGCCTGCTGCGCAATTACCTGGCCAACAACGAGCGCGATGAAGCTCTGGCGAAGTTGGGGCTCTCGGTGCTGCAGCTGGAACGCCGGTTCCAGGGCGATGCCGGCATCGTCCACAAGGTACAAACCGGGATCGGCGCGTTGTCGGCGCCCTCCGAGCGACTGGGCAGTACGCATCCGGACGTGATCGCCGGTCTCGGCAGCCTCTACGCGGACACGGTGAGCACGCTGCGTCCGCGGGTGATGGTGCAAGGCAACCCGCATTACCTGGGGCAAGCCGGCGTGGTCGCGGAAGTGCGCGCCTTGCTGCTGGCCGCGCTCCGCTCCGCCGTGCTGTGGCGGCAGAACGGCGGCAGCTTGTGGGACTTCGCCTTCCAGCGTCGGCAAATGGCGGCGGCGATCGACGCGATGCTGCGCTGAGGTTTGTTCCGGCGGCGTCGCCAGGGTCTCTGGTCGGCAATGCTTTCCGCGAATGCCCCCGGCAATGAAGGAGCCATTGCCTCCTCCTTGATTTCGCCGAAAGCGTTGCCGACCAGAGACCCACACGCTTACCAGGGACGGACACTCAAGAGCTGTTACCTCACGTATCCGACGAAGCCGAGGTTGCCTGATAGCCGGCCTGTTGCCGCGAAATCAATGGGGAGGCAGCGGCTCTTTCGCTGCCGGAGGACATTTCGCGGCAACAGGCCGGCCGTCGGGCAACCCGCAACGGACCGTGACGACCAGCCAAATAAAACGCCCGGGATTGCCGGGCGTTTCCTGTGCAGCCAAGGCTTCGGTCAGGCCGAGACCGTGTCCGCTACGTCCCGGTATTCCTCGATCCGGTCGAAGTTCATGTAGCGATAGATCTTCTCGCCGTTCGCGTTGACCACGCCGATGTCCGCCATGTACTCCTCGCGGGTCGGGATGCGGCCCAGGCGCGAGCAGATCGCCGCCAGTTCCGCCGAGCCCAGGTAGACATTGGTGTTGCGGCCCAGCCGGTTCGGGAAGTTGCGGGTCGATGTCGACATCGCGGTGGCGCCTTCGCGGATCTGCGCCTGGTTGCCCATGCACAGCGAGCAGCCGGGCATCTCCATGCGCGCGCCAGCCGCGCCGAAGGTGCCGTAATGGCCCTCCTTGGTCAGCTCGGCCGCATCCATCTTGGTCGGCGGTGCCACCCACAGGCGCGTCGGAATGTCGCGCTTGCCTTCGAGCAATTTCGCAGCGGCGCGGAAGTGGCCGATGTTGGTCATGCACGAGCCGATGAAGACTTCATCGATGGTCGCGCCGGCCACGTCGGACAGGGTCTTGGCATCGTCCGGATCGTTCGGGCAGCACACGATCGGCTCGACCACTTCCTTGAGGTCGATCTCGATGACCGCGGCGTACTCGGCGTCGGCATCCGGCTCCAGCAACTGCGGGTCGGCCAGCCAGGCTTCCATCTTGGCGATGCGGCGGGCCAGCGAGCGCGGGTCGGCATAGCCTTCGGCGATCATCCACTTCAGCAGGGTGATGTTGCTGGTCAGGTATTCGACGATCGGTGCCTTGTCCAGGCGCACCGTGCAGCCGGCGGCGGAACGTTCCGCCGAGGCATCAGCCAACTCGAATGCCTGCTCGATCTTCAGGTCCGGCAGGCCTTCGATCTCCAGGATGCGGCCGGAGAAGATGTTCTTCTTGCCCTTTTTCTCCACCGTCAGCAAGCCGGCCTTGATCGCATACAGCGGGATCGCATGGACCAGGTCGCGCAGGGTCACGCCCGGCTGCAACTGGCCCTTGAAGCGCACCAGCACCGACTCCGGCATGTCCAGCGGCATCACACCGGTGGCGGCTGCGAACGCGACCAGGCCGGAGCCGGCCGGGAACGAAATGCCGATCGGGAAGCGGGTATGCGAGTCGCCACCGGTGCCGACCGTGTCCGGCAGCAGCATGCGGTTGAGCCAGCTGTGGATGATGCCGTCGCCGGGACGCAAGGCGATGCCGCCGCGGGTCGAGATGAAGTCCGGCAGCGTGTGGTGCGTCTTCACGTCGACCGGCTTCGGATAGGCCGCGGTGTGGCAGAACGACTGCATCACCAGGTCGGCGCTGAAGCCGAGGCAGGCCAGATCCTTCAGCTCGTCGCGGGTCATCGGGCCAGTCGTGTCCTGCGAGCCCACCGAGGTCATCTTCGGCTCGCAGTAGGTGCCCGGACGCACGCCCTGGCCTTCCGGCAGACCGCAGGCGCGACCGACCATCTTCTGTGCCAGGGTGAAACCCTTGCCGGTATCGGCCGGTTGCTGCGGCAGGCGGAACAGGGTCGATGCCGGCAGGCCCAGCGCTTCGCGCGCCTTCGCGGTGAGGCCGCGGCCGATGATCAGCGGGATGCGGCCACCGGCGCGCACCTCGTCGAACAGCACTTCGGACTTGACCTGGAACTCGGCGATCACCTCGCCGTTCTTGATTGCCTGGCCATCGTAGGGACGCAACTCGACCACGTCGCCGTGGTGCATCCGCGACACGTCGAGTTCGATCGGCAGTGCGCCGGCATCTTCCATGGTGTTGTAGAAGATCGGTGCGATCTTGCTGCCGAGGCAGACGCCGCCGAAACGCTTGTTCGGGATGAACGGAATGTCCTCACCGGTGAACCAGAGCACGCTGTTGGTCGCCGACTTGCGCGACGAGCCGGTGCCGACCACGTCGCCGACGTACGCGACCAGGTGGCCCTTCTCCTTCAGCGCCAGGATTTGCGCGATCGGGCCGCGCTTGCCGTCTTCCTCGGGCGTGAACGGCGTATCGGGGCGCGCATTCTTGAGCATCGCCAGCGCATGCAGCGGGATGTCCGGGCGGGTGGTCGCGTCGGGTGCCGGCGACAGGTCGTCGGTGTTGGTCTCGCCGGGCACCTTGAACACGGTGATGGTCAGCGATGCCGGTACTTCCGGCTTGCTGGTGAACCATTCGGCATTCGCCCAGCTTTGCAGGACCGACTGCGCGTTGGCATTGCCGGCGTTGGCTTTTTCCTGCACGTCATGGAAGGCATCGAACACCAGCAGGGTGTGCTTCAGCGCGTCCGCGGCGATCGTGCCGACCTCGGCATCGTCCAGCAGTTCGACCAGCGGCTGCACGTTGTAACCGCCGAGCATCGTGCCCAGCAGCTCGGTAGCGCGCGCGCGCGGGATCAGTGGATTGTTTTCGGTCCCGAAAGCCAGCGCGGCGAGGTAGCTGGCCTTGACCTTGGCGGCATCGTCCACGCCGGCCGGGACGCGATTGGTGATGAGGTCGACGAGGAACGCGTCTTCGCCAGCGGGGGGAGCCTTCAAGAGCTCGATGACCTCGGCGGTCTGTTGCGCGCTCAGCGGCAGCGGCGGGATGCCGAGGGCGGCGCGTTCGGCAGCGTGGTGGCGGTAGGCTTCCAGCATGGGGTGTCTCCGGGGAAAGTTGCTAGAGGTATCGGGATGTCAGGCTTTGGGCGCGATCAACTTCAGGCCCTTGAAGTAATCGCGATGAAAGGCGGTGTCGTAGGTGATCAGCGCGTCGCATTGCAGCAGTGCGTGCGCGCCGATGAGGAAATCGGCGATCGGGCGAGCCTCGCCGCTGCGCTGGCGCTGACGCCGCTGCATCTCGCCGGCACGCAGCGCGGACTTGGATTCGACCGCGTTGTAGTGCACGCCCATTTCCTCGATTGCGGCCAACGCGTCGGCACCATTGCGCAAGGACGCGCACACACAGGCCAACGCGGCATCGCAGACCACCACACGACCGCTACCCAACGCTTGCCGCAACGAGACTTCAGCGGCGTCGGCGCGTGCACCGTCGGTGAGCAGTTCGATCAGTACCGGGGCATCAACCGCGATCATCGGCTCGACCCTTGTCGCCAGCCGAGACGTCCAGCGCGAACTTGCCGCGCACCCGCGAGATCGCATCGTCCACGTGCTTGCTCAGCACGATGCGGCTGCCGTCCATCTCCACTTTCAGCACGCTGCCCTTGGTCAGGCCCAGCGCGTCACGGACGGCCTTGGGCAAGGTGATCTGGCCGCGTTCGGCAACGGTGGCTTCCATCGGGAGCTCCATGGACGAAAAAGTATGCGCGAATTATACATACTTCGCGCCACGTACCGATCACCGCATGTCGGCAGCTGCATTGCGCGGGTACAACGCCGTGGTCACCGCCCGGCACGTACACTGGCCCGATCCCCCATCAGCCACGGAGCCTCGACATGGCCGACTCCTTCTCCACCCGCGCCCGCCTCGACATCAACGGCACGTCGTACGCCTACGCCAGCCTGGCGAAGCTGGGCGAGCGCTTCGACATCGCCCGCCTGCCCTACTCGCTCAAGATCCTGCTGGAGAACCTGCTGCGCCACGAGGACGGTGGCATCACTGTCGGCCGCGACCACATCGAGGCGCTCGCGCGCTGGGATGCGAGCGCCGAACCCGATACCGAAATCGCCTTCATGCCCGCGCGGGTGGTGTTGCAGGACTTCACCGGCGTGCCCTGCGTGGTCGACCTCGCGGCGATGCGCGATGCGGTGACCAGGCTTGGCGGCAAGGCCAGCCAGATCAATCCGCTGATCCCGTCGGAACTGGTCATCGACCATTCGGTGCAGGTCGACGTGTTCGGCCGCGCGGATGCGCTGGACCTCAACGGCAAGATCGAATTCCAGCGTAACGCGGAGCGCTACAGCTTCCTGCGCTGGGGCCAGAAGGCGTTCGGCAACTTCAAGGTGGTCCCACCGAATACCGGCATCGTCCACCAAGTAAATCTTGAACACTTGGCGCGCGTGGTGATGGAACGCGACATCGACGGCACGACTTGGGCCTTCCCCGATACCGTGTTCGGCACCGACTCGCACACAACCATGATCAACGGGCTGGGCGTGCTGGGCTGGGGCGTCGGCGGGATCGAGGCCGAAGCCGCAATGCTCGGCCAGCCTTCGTCGATGCTCATTCCGCAGGTGGTCGGCTTCCGGCTGACCGGCAAGTTGCCCGAGGGCGCCACCGCCACCGATCTGGTGCTGACCGTCACCCAGATGCTGCGCAAGCACGGCGTGGTCGGCAAGTTCGTGGAGTTCTTCGGCGACGGACTGCAGCATCTGCCGCTGGCCGACCGCGCGACCATCGCCAACATGGCGCCGGAATACGGCGCGACCTGCGGCATTTTCCCGATCGATGCGGAATCCATCACCTACCTGCGCCTGTCAGGTCGCAGCGAGGCGCAGATCGCCCTGGTCGAGGCCTACGCGAAAGCGCAGGGCTTGTGGCACGACGCCGAGTCGCCACACGCGACTTACTCCGCCACGCTGTCGCTGGACATGGCCACGGTGCGTCCGTCGCTGGCTGGCCCCAAGCGCCCGCAGGACCGCGTGCTGCTGGAGGACATGCAGGCCAATTTCGCCGACAACCTCGGGCCGCTGACCGCCAACCGCAAGGCGCGCAACGAGGTGGTCCAGGACTTCAAGGACGAAGGTGGCGCGCAGCCGCAGGCCGAGCACTTGGCGGTCAGGCCGCGCTCGAAGATCCGCATCCGCGATGTCGATGCCGAACTCGCCGATGGCTCGGTGGTGATCGCGGCGATCACGTCATGCACCAACACCTCCAACCCGGCCGTCATGCTCGGTGCCGGCCTGCTGGCGCGCAATGCGGTGGCGAAGGGCTTGAAGGCCGCGCCGTGGGTGAAGACATCGCTGGGCCCGGGTTCTCTTGTGGTGACCGACTACCTTCGCAAGGCCGGCGTGCTGGACGACCTGGAGCAACTGGGTTTCTTCGTGGTCGGTTACGGCTGCACGACCTGCATCGGCAATTCCGGCCCTCTGCCGGACGAAGTGAGCAAGGGCATCGCAGAGAACGAACTGGTCGTTGCTTCGGTGTTGTCCGGTAACCGCAATTTCGAAGGCCGCGTGCATCCCGAGGTGAAAGCGAACTACCTCGCCTCGCCGCCGCTCGTGGTGGCCTATGCGATCGCCGGCACCGTCGACATCGACCTGACCCGCGATCCGCTCGGCAAGGATGGCGATGGCAACGATGTCTACCTGCGCGACATCTGGCCGAGCAACAAGGAAATCGGCGACAGCATCGCCGCCACCGTTGGCCCCGAGTTGTTTGCGCAGAACTACGCCGACGTGTTCAAGGGCGATTCGCGCTGGAATTCGATCGCCTCGCCGGAGGGCGAATCCTTCGAGTGGGATGCGGGCTCGACCTACATCAAGAATCCACCCTACTTCGATGGCATGACCATGGAGGTCGGCACCATCGACGACATTCATGGTGCACGCGTGCTCGGCCTGTTCGGCGATTCGATCACCACCGACCACATCTCGCCGGCCGGCAACATCAAGGGCAGCTCGCCTGCGGGTCGCTTCCTGCAGGAGCGCGGCGTGCTGCCGGCGGATTTCAACAGCTACGGCTCGCGCCGCGGCAACGACGACGTGATGGTTCGCGGCACCTTCGCCAACATCCGCATCAAGAACCTGATGTTCGGCGGCGAGGAAGGCGGCAATACACTGTATTTCAGCGACAACGCCAAGCCCGAGAAGCTCGCGATCTACGACGCGGCGATGAAGTACAAGGCCAACGGCGTGCCGCTGGTGGTGCTGGCCGGCAAGGAATACGGCACCGGTTCATCGCGCGACTGGGCGGCCAAGGGCACCAACCTGCTCGGCGTCAAGGCAGTGATCGCCGAGTCGTTCGAGCGCATCCATCGCGCCAACCTGGTCGGCATGGGCGTGCTGCCGCTGCAGTTCGTCGATGGCGACAACGCGCTGGAACTGGGCCTGGACGGTTCGGAGACTTTTTCCATCACCGGATTGGCCGATGGCGCATCGAAGGCCGCCACTGTGGCTGCGACGAAAGCCAGCGGCAGCACGTTGACGTTCCAGGCCAAAGTCTTGTTGCTGACGCCGAAGGAAGTCGAATACTTCCGCCACGGTGGTCTGCTGCAGTACGTGCTGCGGCAGTTGGCAACGCGCCAGGCCGTTTGACGCGGAAGCGGTGCGGGATGCCAGAAAGGCGGCCGAGGCCGCCTTTCTGGTATTCGCTCGGTGGAAACTGGACATCGGTCAGCGTGCGTGTCGTCGACGCGCAATCACCCCGGCAGTTCCGGCCACGTCACCTCTGGGAGCACTTCGAAGCCGGGCTTGGCGAACAGGTAGCCCTGGAACAGGCCAACCCCCATGCCTAGCAGGGTTTCGAACTCTCCCGACGTTTCCACGCCCTCGGCGATGGATTCGATGCCGAGCGCGGCACACACACCGAGGATGCCGCGAACGATTGCCTGGCGCACCGGATCGGTATCGATCGCGCGCACCATCTCCATGTCGAGCTTGATGATGTCAGGCTGGAACTCGGCGAGCAGGTTCAAGCCGGCATAGCCCGCGCCGAAATCGTCGATCGCGGTTTTGAAGCCCTGCCGGCGGTACTCGCGAATGATGCTCTTGAGGTGCTCCTTGTCCACCAGCTTTTCGTTCTCGGTGATCTCGAAGATCAGCCGCGAGGTCGGGAATCCGTGCGCCCGCGCCGCCTCGAGCGTGGCGCGGATGCAGGTTGCCGCCTGGTACACGGCGTTCGGCAGGAAATTGATGCTCACGAAGCAAGGCATCTGCAAGCGTGAGGCCAGCGCGACCGCGGTGACCCTGCACGTCTGGTCGAAGATGTAACGATTCTCCTGGGTGACCTGCGACAGGATCACGCCCGCTCCCTGGCCACCCTTGCCCCGAACCAGCGCCTCGTAGGCGAATATCTCCCGCGTGCGCACGTCGATGATCGGCTGGAAGGCCATCGTGATTTCGAACGGCAGTTCCTCGCCTGGCTGGCAGGCCCGGCAGGGCGCTACTGTGGTTTGTTGGTCGGACACCCGGGAATACCTCGCATGCAGGGCCGGGGCTGTTGATGGACCCCCACAGGCCGAACGTTATTGTCAACCGAGGACGTCATCAACGGGTGATGCCCTGCGTGCGCGTTTGCTCGTCGTCATTACCCGGAGCGCAACGAACGGCAGGGATGCGTTTTAGGCAGTGCCGTCAGTGGCCGGTCGCCAGGTTCGCGCCCTCATCGCGATGCGTGCCCAACTTGTCGACCAGCAGTTCGCTGGCCTCGTTCAAGCCGATCACGTCCACCTCCGCGCCATGCTTGCGGAACTTCAGCACCACCCGGTCCAGCGCGGCCACCGCACTGGTGTCCCAGAAATGCGCATGGCGCAGGTCGATCACCACCCTCGCCGGTGCGTGCAGGTAGTCGAAGTTGTTGGCGAACTGCACGGCGGAGGCGAAGAACACCTGGCCGCGCACCACATACACACGCGTGCCATCCACGTCCGTGTGATCGTCCACCTTCAGCAGCGCACTCACCCGGCGGGTGAACGACAGCGCCGTCAGCAACACACCGGTCAGCACGCCCTTGGCCAGGTCGTGGGTGGCGACGGTCACGATGACGGTGCCGAGCATGATCAGGTTCGCCGACTTGGGGTGGGTCTCGAACTCGCGCAGGCTCTTCCAGTGGAAGGTGCCGATGCTGACCATGATCATCACCGCCACCAGCGCGGCCATCGGGATCATCGACACCCAGTCCGAGGCGTACACCACCAGCAACAGCAGCGCCACGCCAGCGACCATGCAGGACAAGCGCCCGCGTCCGCCTGATTTCACGTTGATCACCGACTGCCCGATCATCGCGCAGCCAGCCATGCCGCCGAAGAACCCGGTGACGATGTTGGCCAGCCCCTGCCCTGCGCTTTCGCGGCGACGGTCGGTCGGGGTGTCGGTCAGGTCCTCGACGATCTGTGCGGTCATCAGCGATTCCAGCAGGCCCACCACCGCCAGCGTCACCGAGACCGGCAGCAGTATCTGCAACGTCTGCAGGGTCCACGGGATATCCGGGAACAGGAACACCGGCAGGCTGTCTGGCAACTTGCCCATGTCGCCGACGGTGCGGATGTCCAAGCCCAGCCATGCGACGACGATCGTCAGCACCACGATCGCCACCAGCGGCGACGGCACGACCTTGGTCACCAGCGGCAGCAGGTAGATGATCGCAAGGCCCGCCGCGCACACCGCGAACACCGTCCATGGCATGCCGATCAGCTCCGGCAACTGCGCCATGAAGATCAGGATGGCGAGTGCGTTGACGAAGCCCACCACCACCGAACGCGACACGAAGCGCATCAGGCTGTTCAAGCTCAACGCGGCGGCCAGGATTTGCAGCAGGCCGGCCAGGATGGTGGCCGCGAACAGGTATTGCAGGCCGTGGTCGCGCACCAGGTCCACCATCACCAGCGCCATCGCACCGGTCGCGGCGGAAATCATGCCCGGCCGTCCGCCGGCAATGGCGGTAATCACCGCGATGCAGAACGAGGCGTACAGGCCGACCTTCGGATCAACGCCGGCGATGATCGAAAACGCGATGGCCTCGGGGATCAGGGCCAACGCCACCAGCAAGCCGGACAGCAGGTCGCCGCGGACATTGCCGAACCACTGCTCGCGCAGGCGATAGGACACGGACATGGAATGCACTCCTGCGCGCCGCGATCAGCGGGACGCATGCGGGAATCGAACGAAATGGATGCAACACCCTTCAGTCGCCAATGGCGACGCAACGATCATCGGGAAGGGTCAGGGCGGGGTCATGCAACCGGCCGGCGCAGCGTAGTGCCTGATTTTATTTCCGCGCATCATCCGCCACAACCCCGCCTGTCGCATTCCCCGCGCCCATCACGCTTGCGCGAGCGAAAGCCACTGCCTGCTCTCGAACACCCGAGGCATCCGGTTCAACGGATCGATGAAGTGCAGCGCCTTGGCCAGCAGTTGCAACGGCCTGCTGAAATCATCGGCCGCCTGTACCGCCAGCGCCGGATAGAGACTGTCGTCGAGGATGGGCGCGCCCAGTGCCGCCATGTGCACCCGCAACTGATGCTTTCGTCCAGTGACGGGCTGCAGGCGGTAGCGCCACGACTGCGAGCCGCGCTCGATCACCTCGATGCGGGTTTCGCTGTTGGGTGCGCCATCGGCCTCGCACATCCGGAAGAACGGCTCACCGGCGCGCAGCTGCGAACGATGCACATGCGGCATGGGCAACGCTGGCAGCGGCGGCGCGATCGCTTCGTAAGTCTTGTCGATCGCGCGTTGCGGGAACAATGACTGATAGGCGGCGCGCGTCGCGGGATTCGCCGAGAACAGCACCAGTCCTGCAGTTTCGCGGTCGATGCGGTGCAACGGCACCAATGCGGGGTTGTCCAGTTGCATCCGCAGTCGTGCCAGCAGCGTCTCGGTCACGAATCGTCCTGCCGGCGTCACCGGCAGGAAATGCGGTTTGTCCGCGACCACCAGGTCTGCATCGGCGAAGAGGATCTGCACTTCGAACGGAATCCGCGGCTCGTCGTCGACCTCGCGGAAGTAACGCACCTCCATGCCTGCGCGATACGGCAGAGCGGTCGCGAGTACTTGTCCGTTCGCGTCCTGCACGCGTCCACGCGCGAATCGCCGGATCCAGACTTCGCGGTCGATCCGCGGAAAGCGCGCACACATCCCGTCGAGCAACGTCGCCCACGGGCCGGGTGGCAGTTGCAGGTGGCTGGGGTGGATATGGTCCGACGCTTTCATCGCATACCGGCGCGCACGCGCAAGCCGAACTTACAGATTGGGCGTCCAGGTCGCATTGAGCAGGTGCCATTCACCATCGACCAGGCGCCAGCCGGATTCGACCTGATAGACCTGCCCGCTTTCCGGGAGGAAGCCACCGGAGCCGCCGGTGGCGAGCACGCTGAAGTGGGCGATGGCATCGCGATCGCCGCGCAGTTCAACGCTGACCGGCCCGAGCTTGGCGGCCACGTCCTTGTGGCGCAGGAACACGCCCGCCGCCAGTCGGCGGATGGCGCGGCGATCCATGCCGTCATTGCCCACGAAGTCCTGCGCGAGAAGGTCCTCGACATCGCCAGCGTTGCGCGCGTCGATGGCGGCCTGCATGGCCTGCACCTGCAGGCGCACGGCCTGCTCGGGGTCGTCCTTTGCGCATGCGGAGAGCAGCAGGCAGGCCGAGATGGCGATGCCGGTGGCGATGCGCTGGAACCTGCGGAATTGCTGCATTGCGGCATTGCTCCCGTGTAATCGAATCGCCTTGTCAATGATTGGAGCCTATGCTGGAATCGACTGCAATCCATACGCCGGCGAATATGACGGCGTTCACTCGCAGGGGAATCGTGCATGAGTTCCGAACGTCCTTGGTTGGCCCACTACCCCGCTGGCGTGCCCGCCGAAATCGACCTGGACGAGTTCGCGTCGATCAATGACATCTTCGATTCCGCCGTGCAGAAGTATCGCGACAAGACCGCGTTCATCAGCATGGGCAAATCGATCACCTATGGCGAACTCGAACGCCTGAGCCGCGATTTCGCCGGCTACCTGCTGGGCGAGCTGAAGCTCAAGAAGGGCGATCGCGTGGCGATCATGATGCCCAACTGCCTGCAGTACCCGATCGCGATCCTTGGCGTGCTGCGTGCCGGGCTGACCGTGGTCAACACCAACCCGATGTACACCGCGCGCGAGCTCAAGCACCAGTTGGTGGATTCCGGTGCCAGCGTGCTGGTGGTCCTGGACAACTTCGGCAACGTGGCGCAGGAGGTGTTGTCCCAGGTTCCCGGCGTGCGCGCGGTCACTACCGGGCTGGGCGACATGCTCGGCTTCCCGAAGGGCCTGATCGTCAACTTCGTGCTCAAGCACGTGAAGAAGATGGTGCCGGACTTCGACATCCCCGGTGCCGTGCGTTTCCGCGACACCCTCACCCTGGGCCGGATGCATCAGTTGCCGGAGATCCGCAACACCCCCGAAGACCTGGCGTTCCTGCAGTACACCGGCGGCACCACCGGCGTGTCCAAGGGCGCGATGCTGACCCATCGCAACCTGGTCGCCAACATGCAGCAGGCGGCATCGTGGGTGGGCACCAACGTCAAGCTGGGCGAGGAACTCATCGTCACCGCCTTGCCGCTTTACCACATCTTCGCGTTGACCTCGAACTGCCTGGTGTTCATGAAATTCGGCGCGGCCAACCTGCTGATCACCAACCCGCGCGACATGCCCGGCTTCGTCAAGGAGATCAAGTCGGTGCGGTTCACCGCGATCACCGGCGTCAACACCCTGTTCAACGGCCTGCTCAATACGCCGGGCTTCGACCAGGTGGATTTCTCCCGTCTGCACCTGACGCTGGGCGGCGGCATGGCCGTGCAACGCGCGGTGGCGGACAAGTGGAAGCAGGTCACCGGTGTGACCCTGGCCGAGGCCTACGGCCTCACCGAGACCTCGCCAGCGGTCTGCATCAACCCGCTCGACCTGCGCGCCTACAACGGCTCGATCGGTCTGCCGGTGCCCTCGACCCAGGTCTGCATCAAGGACGACGACGGCAACCTGCTGCCGATGGGCGAAGTGGGCGAACTCTGCGTCAAGGGCCCGCAGGTGATGAAGGGCTACTGGCAGCGCCCGGAAGAGACCGACAAGGTGATGGATGCCGAAGGCTGGCTGAAAACCGGCGACATGGCCCGGATGGACGAACAGGGCTATTTCTACATCGTCGACCGTAAGAAGGACATGATCCTGGTGTCCGGCTTCAACGTGTATCCGAACGAAGTCGAGGACGTGATCGCGATGATGCCGGCCGTGCTGGAAGTCGCCGCGATCGGCGTGCCCGACGACAAGTCCGGCGAAGCGGTGAAGGTGTTCGTGGTGAAGAAGGATCCTGCGCTCACCGCCGACGCAGTCAAGGCGTTCTGCCGCGAGAACCTGACCGGTTACAAACAGCCGCGCTTCGTCGAATTCCGCGACGAACTGCCCAAGAGCAACGTCGGCAAGATCCTGCGCAAGGAACTGCGGTCGCCAGCGCAGGCCTGAGCCTGCAGGCACCCGGATCGGGACGGCCGGCCTAGCCGGCCGGCTTGCTTCGCATGTTGCGTTCGACCAGATCGACGATGGCGTCCAGATCCGGATTGCGCGGCAAGTCCATGGACTCGAAGCTGAAGCCCAGGCCGGTTTCGAGATCCAGCATCATGTCGACCATCAGCAGCGAGTCGATGCCCAGTTGTTCCTGGGTCGTGCTACCCGACATCGTGGCGGGATCGATGCCGAATCGCTCGTGCAGCATCGCCTTGAGATACGTGAGGATCTCGTTTCGTTCCATCGTTGGTTGCTCCTGTTTCGTCGATCCGGGTTGCGTGTGGGGGACCGGATCGGGGTACCCTGCCGCCATTGCGCCTCGGCAGGTCGCCGTATCGTAACCGGAGGTTCGAGGCATGGACCACTTGTCGTCCCCTGAACTGTTGCAGAGCGTGCGTGCGCAGGCCACCTTGCGCCTGAAGTTCGGCCTGGTCGTCGTCGTGCTGATGTTGGCGGCGGTGGGATGGTGGGGGGCCTCCAGGCCAGAGAACCAGGCCTGGGAAGTCGGCGGGATCGCAGCGTTCTACCTGGCTTACAACCTGGCCGCCTACTGGCTTGCGCACCGCAGCCATCTGCTCGCGCCGCGCGACCTGATCGTGGTCACGGCTGTCCTCGATCCGCTGATGCTCTCGGCGTGGTTGTTCATCGTGGGCCAGGCATCGCCGTTGTTCGTCGGCTTCTACCTGTTCACCATCCTCGGCTTCGGGTTTCGCATCGGCCGCAATGCGATGCATCTCTGCCAGACGATTTCCATGCTGGGATTCGGTCTGGTGGCGATGCTTTCGCCGGACTGGCGCATCCAACCCCTGTTCGCTTTTTCGCACCTCGTCTTGCTCACCGTGGTGCCGCTGTATGCGGGCGTCCTGATCGGCAAGCTCCAGCATGCCCTCGAACTGGCCGAACGCGCCAACCAGGCCAAATCGCAACTGCTTGCCAAGGTCAGCCATGAACTGCGCACCCCGTTGACCGGAATCGTGTCGACGGCATCGCTGATCGAGGCGAAGTCGTCCGATCCGGAAAGCATCGAGCGCGCGCGATCGATCATCGAACTGGCCATGGGACTGGACCTCGAGATCAAGCAGTTGCTGGATCTCTCGCGCATCGAGGCCGGTCGCGACCGCCAGCAGGATGTCGCGTTCGAAGCCAGCCAGCTCGCCGAACACATCCTGCGGACACTGTCCCCGGTGGCCGCGGCCAAGTCGTTGACCTTGCAGGTCATCACCGACCCCGAGATCTCGACTCCCATGCTGGGCGACCTGCAGGCGCTCAACAGCGTGCTCCTGAACCTGGCGGGCAACGCGGTCAAGTTCACCGATGCAGGATCGGTCCGCCTGCGCATGGACCTGCTCGAACAGGATCCGGAGGCATACAGGATCCGTTTCAGCGTGGAAGACACGGGCATCGGCATCGCGCCGGAATTCGTGCCGAGGGTTTTCGAACCGTTCTTCCAGGTCGAAACCGGCAGTGTCCGCAAGTACGGCGGCACCGGGCTAGGCATGTCCATCGCGATGGCCCACGTGCGCCGGATGGGCGGGGAACTGCAGGTGGACAGCAGGCCCGGCGACGGCAGCCGGTTCTGGTTCGAACTGCGCCTGCAGACGACCACGATGCCGGAAGCCGCAACAGCCAGCGCCGCATCCAGGATCGTGAGGGGCAAATGGATCCTGGTGGCGGACGACAACCGGACCAATCTGCTGCTCATCGCGCAGATGCTGGAAAGCGACGGGCATTCGGTGGTCGCGGTGGACTCCGGGAGGCTGCGCTGGAAGCGCTGGCGTCGGCGGATTTCGACCTGGTGTTCCTCGACTTCAACATGCACGACATCGATGGGGCGAGCGTCTATGAAACCTATCGATTCGGGCGGCTGAACGCGGCACCGACCTATTTCGTCACTGCAGACACATCGGCACTTACCGCCAGGCGGCTGGCGTCGCTCGGTGCAGCGGGCGTCATCTACAAGCCGGTGACCTTCGACAAGCTGCGCGGCGCGGTCTCTGGACAGTTCGGCGAGGACGCTGCTGCACGCGTCGAGGCTGCAAGCCAGCGTCCGGCGCCTTGTTTACGCCCGATCCCCGTGGAGTACCTGGATCCCAGCGCGATCGAAACCCTGCGCGAGGTACGCGACACGCCCGAGTTCCTCGGGAAGATGATCGCAGAAGGCACCGCAGACATCGAACGCATCGACCAGGCGTTGTCCATTGCGCTGCTGGCTTGCGACGTGACGGCCGTTCACCGCCAGGCGCATGCACTGCGCGGCGTCAGCCTGAGTCTGGGCGCAGTGCGCGTGGCCGCGCTGGCGGATCGGTTGATGAAGATCGGCCAGCGCGAGCTTGAAGACACGATCGACGACCGGGTCGCCGACCTGCGCAAGAGCGTGGACCTGAGCCTGGCGGCTTTGCAGGCGCTCGCGGATTCAATCCGCACGCAGGGTACGGCCCACGCAGGCTGAGCTTCGGCTCAGGCAACGGCAGCCCGTCGTGCAGGCGGGGCAGCTTCGCGTTGCTGCATCAGGATCAGCATCTCCATGGCGCGGAGTTCCTCCGGCGACAACTGCATCGCGGTCTCCACCCAGTCCTCCACGACCCGCCTGCCTTCCGCGCGGTCCAGCGAACTGTGGCGGTAGCGGCTCTGCTGCACTTTCAGCCGCGCCTTCTGGCGCGAGGCGTGATTGGCGATGAACCGCCCGACCGCCAGCTCGCCTTCGCCGCGAGCGCAAAGTTCATCCACCAGGCCCATGTCGTACAACTCGATCGCCGAATAGATCTTCTTGTTGGTCATCATTCGTTCCGCCTGACGCGCACCGATGCGTGCCGACAGCAGCCCCATCGCGCCCGTGCAGGGGAACAGGCCGAACATGATTTCCGGGAAGCCGAACGAACTGTGCTCCTCCGCGATCAGGTAATCCGTGCTCAGCGCCATCTCGAAGCCGCCGCCCAATGCACGGCCCTGGACGAGGGCGATCGACGTGCTGGTGTCTTTCATCTTGCCGCTCCAGGACAGCAACAGATCGAGGCAGCGCATCGAATAATCGCGCAAGCGGAGTGCGTCGCGACGCTGGATGCAATCCCGGAAAAAACGAAGGTCGCCCCCCATGCTGAAGTAGTTGGAATCGGCCGATTGCACCACCGCATAACCGGCGAAGGCCGACCGCCCGTACTGCAGGTCTTCCACCAGGTCGTGGAACTCGCCCACCAGGTCGGGGGTGAAGTTCTGCAGACCGGTGGCGGTGTCCTTGTGGAGCGTGATCCAGAGGGCGTCGGCGTGCAGGCGACGTATTTCCGTGGTGATGCGCGGGCTGGCGCGGAAAGCCAGGGAATTCGGATGCTGGACAACGACTGCGTTCATGGCGTGCTCCTAGGGGGTCAGGTGGATGGGTCGGGCGGCCTGCGGGAAACCACCAGCGCGACATTGGTGCCGCCGAAACCGCAGGAAAAAGACAGCGCGTGCTCGATCGCGTGACCGGTGATGGGTCGCGCGCCGACATGGTTGAGTTCGCAACGCGGATCCACATGCTGCAGATGCGCGCTGGCGGGTAACAAATCACCTTCCATGGCGACGATCGTGAGCAGCAGCTCAAGCGCACTGGTCGCACCCAGCAGGTGACCATGCACCGACTTGGTGGAAGAGACCCGTGCACCCTCCGGCCCCGCACCGAAGACTTCCCGCAGCGCCGCCGCCTCGATCACGTCGCCACCCTCGGTCGCCGTGGCGTGTGCATTCACGTAACCGACATCGCGCGCATCCAGGGAGGCATCGGACAGGGCCGCACGCAGCGCGCGCACCTGCCCTTCGCTCGCCGGCATGCCGATGTGGTGGGCATCGTTGGAAATGCCGGATCCCGACACATACCCGTAGCACCGGGCACCGCGCGCATGCGCGTGCGCCGCGGATTCGAGCACCAGGAACGCCGCGCCCTCCCCCAACACCAGTCCGGACCGATCGCGGGCGAATGGTTTGCAGGTCTGTGCCGGGTCTGTCGCATCCGGCGGAGACATCGCACGCGTGCCTTGGAAGACACCGACCAGGCTGGCAACCAGCGGCGCTTCGGCCCCACCGGCAATCGCCACATCCAGGTAGCCATCGCGAATCGCACGCGCGGCATCGCTGATCGCAACCCCCGACGAACCACAGGCCGTGGCGTTACTGATGACGGGTCCGAGCACCTTGTGGCGCAATGCCACCTGGGCAGCACCGGCGTTGCCCATGATCGCCATCGCAGAATACGGACGCGAGGCCTGCTTGCCCTCCAGTAGCATCTGTTGGTACCAGGCCTGCGCGGATGCCACTCCGCCATTGACGTTGCCGTAGTACAGGCCCGCACGCTGGCCGAAGGCATCGAAAAGATCGAAACCCGCGTCATTCACGGCCTGCCGCGCCGCCAGAATCGCCATTTGCTGGCAGCGATCCAGGAACGGCAACTCCAATCGCGTGAAAGCCGCCTCGAACGATGCCTCGATCACACCTGCGGCGACCTCCCGCTCGAGTGGCGACACGCGGATGGTGCTGATGCCGGATCGCGCATCGCGCAGGGACATGGCAACGGACTGGACATCAAGACCGATCGGCGAAATCACGCCAAGACCGGTGATCGCGACTTGTTGCTGCATGGCAACTCCCGAACGGTTGCGAGGGCGCTGCCGCATCGGCGAGCCTGCTGCCGTCCGGCATGCACCGGTATTGACCCGGCCCGGGGCACCCATCGCATCAGGATCGATGGCAATGCCCCATCAACCGCAGGATAGTGGATTTGTCGAGGTCGCCGTTGCTGCCTCGTCTGCAGTTTGAGGATTCGCTATTGCAGCCAGGGCGTCCTGGCCGGCAAGGCGGTGGCTGCGCAGATCTCGCGCAAGCGGCGCTCCTCGCGGATCAATGCGTCGACACAGGCAGGATCGAACAGGCGACCGGATTGCTCCCGCAGGTAGTCGAGCGCGGACTCGATGCTCCAGGCCTTCTTGTAAGGGCGCGGAGAGATCAGTGCGTCGAAGACATCGGCGGTGGTCACCACCCTCGCTTCGATCGGGATCTCGTTGCCCGCCAAGCCATCGGGATACCCGGTGCCGTCATAGCGTTCGTGATGATGCAAGGCGATCTTCGCCCCCGCCTGGATGAACCGGTTCTGGCTGTCCTGCAGGAGCTCGTAGCCGATCCTGGGATGTGTCTGCATCCTGCGGCGCTCGTCGTCATCGAGTGCGCCGGGTTTCATCAGCAGCGAATCGGGAATCGCGATCTTGCCGATGTCATGCAGGGGCGCGGCGAGTTCGATGATGCGAACCTGGTCTTCCGGCAGCCCCATCGACTCCGCGATGAGACCGGCAATGCGCGCCATGCGCTCCAGGTAGGCGCTGGTGCCGCTGTCGCGCAATTCGATCGCGCGGGCCAATCGGGACAATGTTTCCCGCTCGCGCTCCTCGACCTCATGCATGCTGGCCAGCAGCCGTTGCTCCAGCGACAACGCGCGCTGCTTGACCGACTCCGACTGCTGGCGCAGCTGCAGCAGGTTGCGGCAGCGCGCCCGCAGCTCGCGCGGGCGGATCGGCTTGACCAGGAAATCGATCACCCCGGCATCCAGCGCGGCCTGGCGGACCGGTTCGTCGCCGACCACGGTCACCAGCACGATCGGCACGTCGCGGTTGCGCAACGGGCGGCGGAAGGCCTTGGCCAGTTCCAGGCCATCCATGCCGGGCATGCGGTAATCCAGCAGCAGCAGGTCCGGGCGGTTTTCGTTGCACCACTCCAGCGCCACGTCAGGCTCGCCGAAATCGTGCACGTCGAGCTGCGGCCCGATGTCCTGCACGATGTGCCGCAACATGGTGCGCGCGGAAGGCTGGTCGTCGACGATGACTATGTCCATGCGCGGCTCCTTCGCACTTCGGGGGAATGCAGGCCTTCGCGTCTCTGCATCGTCTGCGCAATGCAGGGCACTTGGCAAGGGGATGTCGTCACGGGTGACGCACAGCGTCACTTCATCCTCGCTCAACTGACAACGCGGCCAGCGGATGGCGCAGGCCATCCACCCGCTTCACCCTGCCGCGTGCTCCGGACGCATGTACGGGAACAGCAGCACATCGCGGATCGAGGACGATCCGGTCAGCAGCATCACCAACCGGTCGATGCCGACGCCCAGCCCCCCGGTCGGCGGCAGGCCGACTTCGAGCGCGCGGATGTAGTCGGCATCGAAATGCATGGCTTCGTCATCGCCGCGGTCCTTGGCCTCGACCTGTGCGCGGAAGCGCGCGGCTTGGTCCTCGGGGTCATTGAGCTCGGAGAAGCCGTTTGCCAGCTCCTTGCCGCCGATGAACAACTCGAAGCGGTCGGTGATGCCGGGCTCGACATCGGACTCGCGCGCCAGCGGGCTGACTTCCACCGGGTAATGGGTGATGAAGGTCGGCTGGATCAGGCCGGTCTCGACGGTCTTCTCGAAGATTTCCAGCAGCAGCTTGCCCCAGCCGTAGCCCGGCTTCACATGCACGCCCAGGCGCGCGCAATGCGCGGCAAGTGCGTCGCGGTCGCGACAGTCGGCGACGGAAATTTCCGGGTTCAATTCGCGAACCGCTTCTTCCAGCTTCCAGCGACGGAACGCGGGTGCGACATCGATGTTGTTGCCATCCCACTCGAACACGGTCTTGCCCATCGCCTCGAGGCCGACGTCGCGGATCATGCCTTCGGTGAGATCCATGACTTCGATGTACGAGGCATAGGCTTCGTACAACTCGAGCATGGTGAATTCCGGGTTGTGCCGGGTGCTCACGCCTTCGTTGCGGAAGTTGCGGTTGATCTCGTAGACGCGCTCCAGGCCGCCCACGGTCAACCGCTTGAGATAGAGCTCGGGCGCGACGCGCAGGAACAGGTCGAGGTCGAGTGCGTTGTGGTGGGTGGTGAACGGCTTGGCGGTGGCCCCGCCGACGATGTAATGCATCATCGGCGTCTCCACTTCCAGGAAGCGGCGCGCGTCCAGCCAGCGGCGCATCGCCGACACGATCCGCGAGCGCGCGATGAACACGTCGCGTGCTTCCGGATTGACGATCAGGTCGACGTAGCGCTGGCGATAGCGCTGCTCGACATCGGCCAGGCCATGGAACTTGTCCGGCAACGGCCGCAGCGACTTCACCAGCAGGCGCAGCGCATCGACCTTGACCGACAGCTCGCCGGTGCGGGTGCGCGTGACAGCGCCTTCGACGGCCACGATGTCGCCGATGTCCCAGCCCTTGAACGCGTCGTAGGTGTCGCCCAGCGCGGTCGATTGCAGGAACAGCTGGATGCGGCCACTCATGTCCTGCACGGTCGCGAACGCGGCCTTGCCCATGACCCGCTTGGCCAGCAGGCGCCCGGCGATGGCGACGCGGCGACCGGCCGCTTCCAGCGCTTCGGCAGTCCATTGCTCCCCGTCGGCGTAATCGGCCTGCAAGTCGCCGGCGAAATCGGCGCGACGCGCGTCGTTCGGGAACGCGATGCCCTGCCCGCGCATGGCTGCGAGCTTGGCGCGACGCTCGGCAATCAGGTGGTTTTCGTCGGTGTGCGGGGACTGCGTTTCGTCGGTCATGGGCGTCGTGTCATGTGGGGTTGAAGGGCGATTCGGAACGTCGATGCGGTCAGACCGCATCGCTCCGTTTCGACCCGGCCTCCAGCCCCGACTTCAGGCTCGCTTCCACGAATTCGTCGAGGTCGCCGTCCAGCACCTTCTGCGTATCGCTGCGCTCGATGCCGGTGCGGAGGTCCTTGATGCGTGACTGGTCCAGCACGTAGTTGCGGATCTGGCTGCCCCAGCCGATGTCGGACTTGGTGGCTTCCAGCGCGTCTTTCTCCGCGTTGCGCTTCTGGATCTCCAGCTCGTACAGCTTCGCAGCCAGCATCTTCATCGCGGTGTCGCGGTTCTGGTGCTGGCTACGGCCGTTCTGGCAGGCCACCACGGTATTGGTCGGGATGTGGGTGATGCGCACCGCCGACTCCGTCTTGTTGACGTGCTGGCCACCGGCACCGGACGAGCGGTACACATCGGTGCGCAGGTCGGCCGGATTGATGTCGATCTCGATGTCGTCGTCGACTTCCGGCGACACGAACACACTGGTGAAGCTGGTGTGGCGGCGGTTGTCGGAATCGAACGGCGACTTGCGCACCAGCCGGTGCACGCCGATCTCGGTCTTCAGCCAGCCGTAGGCGTACTCGCCTTCCACGCGGAACGTGGCGGACTTGATCCCGGCCACGTCGCCGCCGCTGACTTCCATCAGTTCGGTCTTCCAGCCGCGGGACTCGGCCCAGCGCAGGTACATGCGCAGCAGGATCTCGGCCCAGTCCTGCGCCTCGGTGCCGCCGGCGCCGGCCTGGATATCGACGAACGCACTCGCCGAATCCATCTTGCCGGAGAACATGCGCTGGAACTCGATGGCCTCGACGCGCTTCTCGAACTGGTCGACGTCCGCGACCACCGCAAGCGCGGTTTCCTCGTCGTCTTCCATTTCGGCCAGTTCGAGCAGTTCGTTGCCGCCGGCCAAGCCCTCGGTGAGCTCGCGGATGCCGTTGACGGTCTTGTCCAGCATAGAACGTTCCCGGCCCAGCGCTTGCGCACGCTCCGGATCGTTCCAGACGTCGGGGTTCTCGAGTTCGCGTTCTACTTCTTCCAGGCGCTCGCGCTTGGCATCGTAGTCAAAGAAACCCCCGAAGCGAATCGAGGCGACCGATCAGGTCGGCGATGCGGTTGCGGACGGGATTGAGCTCGATCATGGGGCATTCCCTGCTGGCGCAGGTCACTGAAAACGGCCGTGAATGATAGCAGCCGGGCGGCTTGGCCCGGCTGCTGCCATGCTCATTCGACCTCGAATTCGCCGACGAGCACGGACTCGTTCTTGCCCGACAGGCGCAAGGTCACGGTCTGGTCGCGCTGCTTGCGCGTGCCCCAGGCCGTGCTCAACCGGAGCGAAAGCGTCGTCGCCCCGGTGACCACCTGCTGGCGGTCGCCGAAGTAATGCGCCTCGATCCGGTACTTGCCCGGCTTGGCATCGCGAAGGACGAATTCCTCCGGACCGTAGCCGCCGGTGAAGTCGTCCGAGATCAGCCCGCCCTGATAGGTCAGCGTGTTCGAGTAGTAGCACTTCTCGCCGTTCGGATCGGTGACCCACAAGTCCATGTCGCTGTTGTCGCTGTCCCACGACAGCGCGACCCGCAGATCCAGCGGCATGTTCTTCAGCAAGCGCGGGTCGATGAAGCCCGTATCCAGCTGTGCGGGTGAAGTGGCAACGATCTGGTTGAGTTCGTTCAACGCGACCAGTTCGATCTCGGCGAAGCGGCCGTCCCACTGCCGGGTGGCCACGTCGTAGAGGTGACGAATCGCTTCCTGCCGCGCACCGTCCGCGGCCAGTGCCAGGGCGAGGTCGCGATGGCTCTGCGGTTCCTCGTCGGCCATCTCCGATACCTGACGGAATACCTGCACCGCGAGCGGATACGCCTTGGCCTGCATCAGCCGGTAGCCCAGCACGCGCAGGACGTGGCGATTCTCCAGTTCCAGCTCGGCGAGGTTGGACAGCACGCGCAGGGCCTCGTCACGGCGATCGCGCTGCAGCAGCATGCCGGCCACGTCCAGATAGAACGCAGTGCTGGCGGCGCGACTGTCGCGCTCGTCGAGGTACAGCGCGTAGAGCTGGTCGGTGGGCGCGGCACGCAAGCGGCGGGCATACGGCGAATCCGGTTCCCACGATTGCAGGCGGATGGTGGCAGCACGGGCACCGGTGGATTGCCCGCTTGCGCCATCTTCATCACGCTCGCGCGCGCTGCCCGACCCGACGACCGCCACCGTATCCAGCGTCGCCGCATCCGCAGCTGGCGCTTCCGCGACTGGTGCGGGCGGCGGGGCCACCGATGCCGCCGCAGCGCGCTCATTCGCACTTGAAGCCGGAGCCGCCACGCTGTACAGCGCACCAGCACCGGCCGCGGCCTTCCTTGCTTCAACGATGGGCCGTGCACCCTTCGGGAACTCGCGTTCCCACCAAGCGATGCGGCCAGCGAAATCCATCGACAGGGCGTCGAGACGTTGAGTGCGCGAGGCCTCGCGTGACTGCGTTTGCGTCGCGCGCAGGCTGGCTACCTGTGCTTGCAATTCCGGCGGCGCAGGAATGTCGTAGCGGACGTAGTCGGCCGGATCATCCAGCACCAGCAGCGACGTGCCTGCCGTCACCAGCGAAAATTCGCTGCCCAATCGTGCGATTGCCGCGCGATTGCGCTCGGGCTCGGCGGACAACTGCGCGACCGACCACGTCGCCCACGCCTGCGGCACCTGCGGATACGCGATTCCGGTGCTGGTCACCGGCAGCTTGATGCGGCGACCGCCACTGGCATCCTGGATCGTCACGATGATAGTGCCGGCAGGTTCGCGCAGACGCCCGGCCACGCGCAGGATGCCCTCATCGACCCAGCGCGACTGTGCCACCAGCTGGTCGACACCCTCGCCTTCCAGTGCGACCACATGCGAGCCGTCCGAGAGCAGCGCCTGCGCGGCGGCGTCCAGCCCGGCACGCCCCTGCCACGCCACCATCCGGCCGCCTCGCGCTTCGGCCAGCGCGGCCAGCCGCGAGGCATCGGCCGTGGTACTGGCGAGGGCGTACAGGCGCTGGCCTGCAGCGAGCGACGGCACTGACTGCATGCCGTAGTTCCGCAGGCCGTCGCTGACCAGCAGGTACTCGCCGATATCTTGTGCAGGCGTCCAATCCGCGAGGTCGGTGGCACCGTCATAAACCGTCGTGGACAAAGCCTTGCGAAGCTCGCTCCAGTCGCCGCCACGCACCTGGAACGACCCACCATCCATGCCGCGATCGCGCAGCAGCCGGAGCTGGACGCGGCCGTCGCCCATTGCCTTGAAATAGCGGTCCAGCAGTGCGAACTCGCCCGCATGGTCGCGCTTGCGGCCCGAGGCCGAGGCGTCCCATAGCAGCCCGACATGCCTGGGGATGACGCGGGGCTTCGATGTCGCAGCAACCGGCAACTCGGCGAGCACGTAATGCACATCGCCATGCTGGCCCACATGGGCGCGCACCGATGCAGATGCCGGGAAATGCACGGAAAGGCCGGCCGCAGAGCCGGCATCGCCGCGCTGCAATGCGGTGCGCTGGCCATCGCCATCGCGTTGCCATTGCGGCGCGTTGAACGCGCCATCGAGGATCGGGGCTTGTGTCGCGCCGTGAACACGCAAGGACACCGCGGATGCCGCCGACAGCAATCCGGCCGGCAATGCCAGTCGCCAGTGCTCGCCATCGCGACGCATCGGTTCGTCGAGCACCAGTCGCACCTGCCGCGTGCCACGCGCCGGCAACGGATACACCCGCAGGCGGAAATGATTGCCGGCGGTCTGCTCGAGCAGGGCCGGGTCGACGTTGCGGCGCTCGATGCTCTCGAACACCTGCCGGCCCTGCTGCTTCGGCACCGGCACCGCATCGCGCATCGCGCCGTCGATATCCAGCGCGAATGCGGTGACCTGCTGGCCCGGCTGCAACGGGAATTGCAGGGTGCCTTCCAGGATCCTGGCGTTCGGGTTGCGCAGGGTGAGCAGCAAGGTCGTGCGGGCCAGGCCGCCCACCGTCGCGACCTCGACCTCCGCCCGCTCCAGGGCCACCGGCGTTTCCGCGCCCGGTGCCTCGATCCATGCCGGGATTGTTCGCGCCGGTTCCGGCCGCACGTGCTGCGCGGGACTGTCGACGACGATGCCGAGCGCGGCAACCCCGGCGGCGAGGATCATCAGCAGGCGTTTCATGAGGTGGGCTCCTTGATGGTGGCCATCATGCAACGAACCGCCACGGGCAACGGGGTTGCACGAGTCAGCCATCCTGCCCGACCCGCTGCCGCAAGCCGCCACGATAGGTCCGGCTGCATGGCAGGTTACTGCCGTCCTTCATGTGGACGCGGGCGTCGCCGGTGTCCAGTGGTTCGATAGAACCCACCTGGTCGAGGTTGACGATGTAGCTGCGATGGACGCGGACGAAGCGATCCGGGTCCAGCTTGCCCTCGATCCCGCCGATGGTGCTGCGCAGCGGGTAGTCGTGCCCGCGCATGCGCAGGTTGACGTAGTTGCCGGAGGCCTGCATCCATTCGATGTCGTTGGCGCCGACCAGGAATTCGCGGCCGAGCTTGCGCACCAGGAAGCGCTCGGGGCGCTCCACCGACTCCATCGGCGGGCCATCGTCCGGCACGTCGAGCAGGCTCGCCTCGCCCTGCCAGCGGCGGAGCACGAAGCGGTAGACCTCGATGGTGGCCACCACCCCGGCATAGGAGCGGATGTCCTTCAGGTATTCGTAGCCGAACTCCCACCACCAGTTGCCGAAGTCGTAGTGCTGTCCCTGGGTGGCGTAGACCGCCTTGCGGATCGCCACCATGCCGATCACGTGCAGCGCCGACCAGGCGACGCTGGCCAGCAAGTGCGCGGGCAGCATCTGTCGCCAGTTGTCGAGGTGCAGCGGCCAGCGGCGGGTGAACCAGACCACCGCGGGAATCAACGCGAGCGAGGCGATGGCGCTGCTGGCTTCCCAGGCCACCGGCTGCCAGCTGGCGAAGTCGAGCGCCAGCCGGCTCACGTCCATGTTGGCGGTCAGGCTGTTGCCGATCGCACTGACCAGGTAGGTGACGACCCAGAACCCGACTTCGACACTGCGTCGCCACGGTTGGTAGCGCTCGAATGGGGTCTGGCTGACGGAATCCATTCGCGCATTGTAGGAGTGGCATCCCGGTTGGTCGCCCCGGCCCGTCCCTGCGACCCGCGACTCGCCCCCGAACGGCGTCCTGCCGTCACCTCATGCTGTGGGTACGCGCAGGCGGACTCGACGCTGGCCGCTGCCTCGAACCGGAACCACCACCGTGCAGCGCCGACATGATCTCGACTGGGTCCGCATCCTTGCCTTCGCCCTGCTGGTCCCCTACCACGTGGGCATGTACTACGTGAGCTGGGACTTCCACGTCAAAAGCGCGGAGCTGGTTCCCGCGCTGGAGCCGCTGATGGTCCTCAGCGCGCCCTGGCGGCTCGCACTGCTGTTCCTGGTGTCGGGCGTTGCCACCGCGCATCTGCTGGCGAAACGTCCGCAAGGTTTCCTGCCACAGCGCTCGTGGCGGCTGCTGCTGCCGCTGCTGTTCGGCATGTACGTCGTGGTGCCGCCCCAAGCCTATTTCGAGCTGGTCGAGAAAGTCCCGGGCGGCTACAGCGCCAGCTACTTGGGTTTCATGGCCGACTACCTGAAGGGTGGCGACCTCCATTGCATGGCACCGGGCGACTGCGTGGACGCACCGACGTGGAACCACCTGTGGTTCATCGCCTACCTGTGGTTGTACACGGCGGTTCTGTGGGGCGCGCGCCTGTTGCCGCTGGCATGGCGGGACAATATTGCGGGAGTCGTACGCAAGGCATGCAGCGGCCAGGGCATCTTGTGGTGGCCGATGCTGGTGCTGGTCGCGACGCGCGTGTTGGTGTATCCGCATGCGCCGTCGAGCCATGACCTGGTCGAAGATGCCTACAACCACCTGCAGTACGGGCTGGTGTTCGCGATCGGATACCTGCTGGCATCGGCGGATGGCGTCTGGGAGACGTTGCGCCGATACCGGCACAGGATGCTGCTGCTGGCGATCGCCAGCTATGTGCTGATGCTGGCGCTGTTCTTCGCGTTCGACGGCGTCGACCCCATTCCGTCGCGCTGGATGAGCCTGATCTGGACGTTCTGGGGAATGATGGAGTGGGCTGCGATGAGCGCGATCCTGGGGTATGCCCGCAGCTGGAACCCCAAGGACAGCCCGTTGTTGCGTTACCTGACCGCAGCGGTCTTCCCCTTCTACATCCTCCATCAGACCGTCATCGTGGTCCTGGCGCATTCACTGAAGCCGCTGCATATCGCGCCCGTGCAGGAGGGTCCGCTGCTGATCGGCGTCACGTTCGCGTTGTGCCTGCTGGGCTACGAGGTCATCCGTCGCGTCCCGTTGTTGCGACCGTTGTTCGGGCTCAAGCGGGAAGCGACGCCGAGGCCGGTTCCCGGTGCACCACCAGCAACTGGATAGCGCCACCGCCGCGGTAATCATCCGGTGCGAGCCGATAAGCGATGCGCAGCCGCGATGGCGGTGCATCGCCGTCCCAGCCGCCGAAGTGGATGGCATTCAGGCGTTGGTGGCCCATGCCCAGCTCCAGCTTCAGATGGCGCTCGCCGACGATGCGCCATGCCAGCACCTCGAACTCGCCATCGAACAGCGGCTCGGCGTAGCCTTGGCCCCAATGGCCACCATCGCGCAGGGCCAGTGCGGTATCGATGTGGAAATCATGGCTGCTCAATTCGCCATCGCTGCGCAATACATCGGTCAACAGATCATCGGTGAGCCAGTCCCGGGCGACCTGCAGGAAGGCATCGCGGAACGCGGGGAAGGCCTCCGCTTGCAGGCTCAACCCCGCCGCCATCGCATGACCGCCGAAACGGTCGATCAGGCCCGGATGGCGCGCATCGACCAGGGCCAGCGCATCACGGATATGGAAGCCGGGGATCGAGCGCGCCGAACCGCGCAATGCCGTGCCGCCCGACTCGACCGGTGCAAAGGCGATAGCCGGTCGATGCAGGCGCTCTTTCAGCTTCGAGGCGACCAGTCCGACCACGCCTGGATGCCAGGCTTCGTCGAACAGGCAGGCAGCGGGCGCGTCCGATCCCACGCCATCCACCCGCGAATCCGCCACTTCCTGCATGTCGCCCTGCACCGCGCGACGTTCCTCGTTGATCCCGTGCAGGACCGCGGCGAGTTGACGGGCGTGGCCCACGTCATCGGTGAGCAGGCATTCGATGCCGATGCCCATGTCCTCCAACCGGCCCGCCGCATTGATCCGCGGCCCGATCGCGAAGCCGATGTCATTGGGGCTGAGGGTGGTCTCGCGTCGGCCGGAAACATCGATCAGGGCGCGCAAGCCGGCGCAGCCCTGCCCCGCACGCAGGCGTCGCAGCCCGGCACCGATCAGGGCCCGATTGTTCGCATCCAGCGGCACCATGTCCGCCACCGTGCCGACCGCGACCAGGTCCAGCAGCGACGTCAGATCCGCGGTGGCACCGAGCCGCGCCCGCAGCGCCAGCAACAGGTAGAAGATTACCCCGACGCCGGCCATCGCCTTGCTGGCGAAGCTGTCGCCCGGCTGGTTCGGATTGACGATGGCGTCGGCCGCCGGCAGCGTCGGGCCGGGCAAATGGTGATCGGTGACCAGCACCTGCCAACCGCGCGCCTTGGCAGCGTTGATGCCGGCATGGCAGGCAATGCCGTGGTCCACGGTGACCACCAGCTCGGGCTGCAGCGCCGCGAGCTCCTCCACCAGCCCCGGGGTCATCCCGTAGCCGTGGACGATCCGGTTCGGCACTGCATGCATCACGTGTTTCGCACCGAGCATGCGCAGCCCGCGCACACCGACTGCGCAGGCGGTCGCGCCATCGCAATCGAAATCGCCGACAACGAGGATGCGTGCATCGCGGTTGATCGCATCGCGCAGCAAGTCGACGGCAGCATCGATCCCACGCATCTCGGCGAACGGCAACAGATCCACGAGCCGTGGCATCGCGCTGCGCGCATCGCTGCCGCGCGCGGCATGCACGCGGCGCAGCAGCGGAGGCCATGACGCCGGCCAGTCGCCGCGCGCTTCGACGGCGTCGCGACGGACGATGCGACGGTTTGCCGTCATGGCGCCGGGCAATTCAAAGTTGCCTGCAGCCGTCCGCGACCCGCACGAATCACCGGATTCATCAAGATCAATGCGCTTCCGCGAAGGAATCGAACGTGCCAAGCGCATGGCGTGCAAGCGCCTCGCGATCCAGGGTCACACCCAGTCCGTCGCCTTCGGGCAGGAACGCCTGGCCGTCGCGCACCTCGATTACCTGTTCGATCACGTCGGAGGTGAAGCGCTCCAGCGCCGAGCCATAGCCCAGAAACTCACCTACGCCCGGGTAGGCGGCGGCAAAATGCAGGAGCGCCGCAGTACCGACGCCCAGTGGATGCTTGGAGCCCATGTTGCAGGTCAACCCGGCATTCAAGGCCAGGTCGACGATCTGGCCGGATGCTCGGAAGCCGCCTGACTTGGCCAATTTGATCGTGACCATGTCCGCGGCACCCGCCTGCGCGACGCGGAATACATCGGCTGCGCTCAACACGGATTCGTCGGCGGCGATCCGCGACACGGTCGACGCGGTGACCAGACGCATGCCGTTCAAGTCCCACCACGCACAAGGCTGCTCGATGCACTCCAGGCCCAGCGGCTGCGCGACGCGGTCGAACGCGATCGCATCCTTCGGCTGCCAGGCCTGATTGGGATCGATCTCGATCATGACCTCCCTCGGCAGCGAAGCACGCAGCGCCTCGAATGCGGCGAGGTCCTCGCGCCACGCATTCGTTCCTTTCATCGTGAGCAGGCGATAGCCGTCGGCGGCGAGCCTGGCTGCGGTGTCCAGCAAGGCCGGCGTGGGCATGATCGACATGCTGCGCGACAACGCGAACGACGAACGCGATCCGCCACCCAGCAGTTCGCAGACCGGAAGCCCGAGCCGGCGCGCCTTCAGATCATGCAAGGCGATGTCGATTGCGCATTTCGACGCCAGGAATGCGAATTGCTCGGACGTCGAAGATTCCAGCGAATCGAGCACCCGCGCCAGGGCCATCGCATCCATGCCGATCAGGCGTGGGCCATACAGATCGCGCAGCGCGACGAAGATGGTGCCCGCGGTCTCGCCGCTGCGGCTGGGGAAGATCACCGATGCCTCGCCGAGACCGGTGGCACCATCGGCGTCGATCAGTTCGAGGATGACCTTCTCGCCTGCATCGGCAGCGCCGCGCGACGAGCGCATGCGTGAGCGGAACGGGAGACGGACATGCCAAAGGCGGAAACCGGCGATGCGTGCGCGTTCGGTCATGTCGTCGATTCCGTGCTGGTTTGCGGATGGCGCGTCATGGCGCGCGGGCCACGATGCGGGTGTTGAGGATCGCGTCCGGCCGCTCCGGGCTGGCCGACGCGTAATCGGCTGCGCGACGTTGCTGCTGGAGGCTGACGATCTCGAAGCCGGCGTGTTCCAACCCGGACACGATGGCGTCGGCCGAGCCCACGCTGAGCGCGGTCTTGTGCGTGGCGAAACGCCGCGCTAGCGAGCGTATCTGGTCGAGGGTCAGGCCGATGTCGCGCAACTCGGCTCGCGCCTCCGCGCGCGCAACGAAACGATCCACTTCGTCGGCATCGAACGCGCGCACCGCACCCTCGTCCGCATGCGGTCGAACTGCCTGGGCGATGACCAGGCGGCCGCCGCTGGCGAGCAACCTCCGCCAATTCGCATACAGGCGCGGACGCAGAGACTCGGGAATGAAACTCAGGATCGAATGGGTCGTGATGACATCGAATTCCACCGACGAGACGTAATCGGTGATGTCGGCATGTTCGGTCGCGACGCGCGCACCCTGCCAGCGTCCGTACCAGCGATTGAGTGCGAGCGCGGTCGGGCAACGATCGACAACCGTGACCCGTGGCTCCGCGCCGCGCGAACGGAATGCCTCGAGCACCAGCGACAGGATGGCCTGATCGGCCGCAGCGGTGATCAGCACCCGCTGGCCGTCGCATGCGAACTCGGCGATCGACGCATGGAAGAAATCGGCATCGCCATCGACGCCCTGCAGCACGCCGAGGCCACGCAACATGGGCCACGCACCGTGATACCAACTGCAATCGTCCTTGTTGCCTTGCGATGTACACCGCGTGGGAGCCCAGCGCGTCGCCAGCATCGCGCTGCGTTGCATCAGGTCCGGCATCCCGGCGCTTGCTCCGCTACGTGCGTGATCCGTCATGGCGCGCCTGCCCTGCCTGTGTTTGCATCCATCTGCACATGCGACGCCAGCGCACGGCCGAACCGGCCATCGCCATGGAACTCCCAGCGACCGGGTGCGTGTGGACGCAGCATGCGGTACAGCCTGCGCGCTTCCTCTTCGGCGGGTTCGCTCGCATTGTCGGCAGCGATCGAGTAGACCTGCACGTTGTCGAACAGATCCAGCGGCAAGCCCGATTGCAACAGGCGCTGCGGGGATGCAAGGACGACCAGGGCGTGTACTCGTTCCGACATCAGCGCCGCGCGCACCGCGGAGAACAGGTTGTCACCGAAAGTGGCGTGGATGGCCCCTGCGACGGTCAAAGTACCGCCGTACACGATGGCCGTGCCTGCATCGGGTCCGAAGCGGCGTACCGACTCCGGATCGCGGCCCGCGTCGGGATAGGACGAGATGACCAGCGTGGCCGGGATCCGGCCGTTCCCGCCAAGCAAGCGGGTGAGGAACAATTGGTACAGCCCCGGCGTGTCCTGTTCACCCAACTGCGGCTGGCTGTTGACCTCGCAGATGATGCCACCGGTCTCCCGCCACGATCGTTCGATGTCGGGCAGGATCAGATCCACGCCAGCCACATCCAGCCGCAGCGCACGCGCCGCGTCTTCGGCGAGGCGACGGTTGTCCGGATGCAGCCGCTCGACCAGCCGGGTGGTGCCGCCAGTGGAGACGTTCGAGCGACGGCGCAGGACGATGCGCTCGCCGTCGGCGAGGACGCTGCCGGCATCGAGGTTCGCCAAGGCAAGCAGCTCCAGCGCTTCGCCATCGAGCGCCAATCGCTCGCGGCGACGCTCGCGCGAGCGTCGCTTCGCGGCATCGTCCCTGCCGGCCTGGGCGACAAGTGCGCTGATGTCGTCACGCCCATTGCCGACGACCGAACCCGGCACGCGTTCGATCATCTTGATCGTCTCGCCGCCCATGACCGTCAACCGGTAATCGCGGCCAGCCTGAAAACGCTCAACCAGCAGCGCGTTGCTATGCACGAGCGCCTCCGCGGCCAGCCGCTCGACCTGCTCCGCAGTGGTGAGGCCAGCGTGCACGCCAACCCCGTTCTCGCGATCGAGCGGCTTGACCACGACCGGATAGCCCAGAGTCTCGGCAGCCTTGACCGCTTCGATGACGCTCGAGGCATGCAGGTGCCTCGCGACCGGCAGTCCATTCGCGGCCAACAGGGTGGAAGTCGCCGCCTTGTTCCCGGCGATCTGCGAGCCGATTCGCGAGGTCCTGTCGGTGAACGTGCTGAGCAGCCAGCGCGACCGATGTCCCTGACCGACCAGATAGGTGCCGCCCACCAGATGGAGGCACGGAATGCGTGCCTTGGCGGCCGCGGCGAGGATCCGATAGGTATTCACGCCCGCATCGCCAGAGGCGCCCAGTTGCATCCGCAACGGCTCGGCATCTGCCACGGCCCGCTGGATGGCGGTTTCTGCATCACCGGCGTTGCGCGCCTGCAGGATCGACGAAACCACAGAGGCCGCGTACTGCAACGAATCGATCGTTGCCCGGTGGTTCGCATAGGGCGCTATCAGCGCCCCGCCTGGCCGCAGGCCAGTGGCCGCCGGAGTCGGGATCGCAAGGCGGGCAGACTGAAACACCGCGAGCCGCGCGTTGCGCTGCAGGCCATGTGATATCGCCGCTACCCAGCGCCCTGCATCGAACACCGCATCGGCAGGAATCGGGGGCAACGCATCGATATCAAGGCGATGGCACAGCGTTGCCAAGGCCTCCTGTTGCCATGCGGGAAGCGTCTCGGGCACGCCATCCGCCTGCACGACCGCAGTGAGCACGGGCTGGAAAAAACCGAAGCCCGCACCCGGCGTGACCTTCCACTGCGCAAGACTGATCACAAATGGACGATCCCCACTCTGCGTTTGGTCGAAACTGCCGGCAATTCTGAACGATCACCGTGGCTCCTGCATACCCGACTCGCCTGGATCTCAGAGGACGAGTGGCATGTTCCGGCGCCAGAACCGCCAGGATTGGCCAAGTTGGAGCAGGAACGTCGGTCCATCCGCGAAATCGAACGACACTTCGCCACGTGCTGCATGGCGTGCGGCAGGCAGCAGCCAGTCGCTCACCAACGCGCGAGGATCGCGCTGCGCACGCAGATCGATCAGCGCATCGGCATCGCATCCCTTGGCGGCATCCAGTGGCATGGCAGACAGCGTGCCGACCTGCGCCAGTCCCTGCAGCAGGGGATCGTCGGAATACACGGTCGGGAATGCGCACGCCACGTGGTCGGGCAACACCCCGCCTCCCCAGAACCACAGAGAATTGATCGGTGGCTTGCCGGCGGCGGCACGCAGGGCGTTGTGCGGATGGTTGTGCAACACGACCTGCGCCTCGCTGGAAAGCACCCGCCAGCGGCGCGCTTCGGGAGCCGCCGGAATATGTTCGAACACGTCATCGCCCAGCACCTGCACGGGCGATGCGAACGCGGGCAATTTCGACTCCGTCGGCAAGCGCAAATACCAGCGACCGGGATGCGGCGCATCCAGCGGGAAGCCGACATCGCCGAACAACGGGCGCAACGCAGGAAGCAGCGCATCGACATCATCGGCATCGATGCCCAGGGGGTCGCCGGTGGCGAGCAGCCGCGCGCCGTTGATGTCCGGGCGAATGTAGGCCGGATCCGCGCGCAGCCAGCCGGACAGCCGTGCATCCTCGAGGCCACCATCGACCACGCGGGTCAACGCCGCGTGCGCCCAGCGATTCGGCAACAAGGTGAAATGCCGCGCGAGTTGCGCGTCATCGCCCGGCTCATGTGCGAAGCGATCTGCACGCCCGAGTGCGCGTGCAAGCAGCTGCGGCAGCGCCACGCCGGCGAACCGTGACGTTGCCGGCAGCAGCAGGGTCAGCCGCGGCATCGCTCAGCCCAGGTACTTGACCGAGACGATCTCGTATTCGCGGATCCCGCCCGGCGCTTCGATGGTGATCACGTCGCCCTCGTGCTTGCCGATGATCGCGCGCGCGACCGGCGAGGAAATCGCGATCAGGCCCTGCTTGATGTCGGCTTCGAGGTCGCCCACGATCTGGTAGGTGCGCTCTTCGCCGCTGTCGGCGTCGGCCAGTTCCACGGTGGCGCCGAACACCACCTTGTCGCCGACCGACAGGTTGGCGATGTCGATCACCTGCGCATGCGAGAGCTCGCCTTCGAGATGCTTGATGCGGCCTTCGATGAAGCCCTGCTGCTCGCGCGCGGCGTGGTATTCGGCGTTCTCCTTGAGGTCGCCGTGGGCACGCGCTTCGGCGATCGCGGCGATCACTTCCGGCCGCTTGACCGACTTCAGTTCTTCCAGTTCGGCGCGCAGGCGCAGTGCGCCCTTCGCGGTGATGGGTGCATGCATCAAACAAGTTCCTTGTGCAGTTCCTGCAGCGAGAGCACGTCGCCCGCGCCGCGGTGGTCCAGCGAGTGCAGCAACGCGCTCGCACCGGACACGGTGGTGGAATAGGTGACGCGCTGCTGCAGGGCCTCGCGCCGGATCGAGAACGAGTCGGCGATCGCCTGCCGGCCCTCGGTCGTGTTGATGATGTAGCAGATCTCGCCGTTCTTGATCAGGTCGACGATGTGCGGGCGGCCCTCGATCACCTTGTTCACCCGCGCGCAGTCGATGCCAGCGGCGGCCAGCACGTCGGCGGTGCCCTGGGTAGCGACCAGGCTGAAGCCGCGCTCCAGCATGTAGCGCGCGACCGGCACGACCCGCGCCTTGTCCGGATCGCGCACCGAGATGAACGCCTTGCCGGGCTGTGGCGCCTTGATGTTGGCGGCTTCCTCGGCGCGCGCGAACGCGGCCTCGAAGCTGCGGCCCACGCCCATCACTTCGCCGGTGGAGCGCATCTCCGGGCCGAGGATCGGATCCACGTTCTGGAACTTGGCGAACGGGAAGACCGCTTCCTTGACCGAGTAATAGCCGGGGATGATTTCCCTGGTCGCACCCTGCTCCGCCAGGGTCTTGCCGGCCATGCAGCGCGCCGCGATCTTGGCCAGCGGCTGGCCGATCGCCTTGGACACGAACGGCACCGTGCGGCTGGCGCGCGGATTCACTTCCAGCAGATAGATGATGTCGTCGCCATCGGCACTGGTCTGCACCGCGAACTGGGTGTTCATCAGGCCAATGACGTTGAGCGCCTTGGCCAAGGCAACGACCTGCTCGCGCAGCCGCGCCTGGGTCTCCGCCGAAAGCGAATAAGGCGGCAGCGAGCACGACGAGTCGCCGGAATGCACGCCGGCCTCCTCGATGTGTTCCATGACGCCGCCAACCAGCACGTTGCCCTCGCGATCGGCGATCACGTCGATATCGACTTCGACCGCGTTGTCGAGGAAGCGGTCCAGCAGCACCGGCGAATCGTGCGACACCTTCACCGCCTCGCGCATGTAGCGCGCGAGGTCGGCATCGGCATGCACCACTTCCATCGCCCGGCCGCCCAGCACGTAGCTCGGGCGCACCACCAGCGGATAGCCGATCTCGCGCGCACCGACCAGCGCTTCTTCGGCGCTGCGCACGGTGCGGTTCGGCGGCTGCTTCAGGCCCAACTGCTCCACCAGCTTCTGGAAGCGCTCGCGGTCTTCGGCCAGGTCGATCGAATCCGGCGAGGTGCCGATGATCGGCACGCCGTTGGCCTCCAGCGCCTTCGCCAGCTTCAGTGGGGTCTGCCCGCCGTACTGCACGATCACGCCATAGGGTTTTTCCAGCTCGACGATCTCGAGCACGTCTTCCAGCGTCAGCGGCTCGAAGTACAGGCGGTCGGAGGTGTCGTAGTCGGTGGAGACGGTTTCCGGATTGCAGTTGACCATGATGGTCTCGAATCCGTCCTCGCGCAGCGCCAATGCGGCGTGCACGCAGCAGTAGTCGAACTCGATGCCCTGGCCGATGCGGTTGGGGCCGCCACCGAGGACCATGATCTTGCGACGGTCGCTCGGGTTGGCCTCGCACTCGTCCTCGTAGGTCGAATACAGATACGCAGTGGTCGTCGCGAACTCGGCGGCGCAGCTGTCCACGCGCTTATAAACGGGGCGAACGTTGAATGCCTTGCGCAAGGCACGCACCGCGGATTCGCTGGTGCGTGCGAGCTGGGCGATGCGCGCATCGGAGAAGCCCATGCGCTTGAGTGCGCGCAGGCGGCGCTTGTCCAGGCCGTCCAGGCCGCGATGGACCACATCGACCTCGGCGTCGATCAGTTCCTCGATCTGATCAAGGAACCAGGGATCGACGAACGACAATGCGTGCACGTCCTCCACCGACATGCCGGCGCGGAAGGCATCGGCCAGGTGGAAGATCCGTTCCGGGCCCGGCTCCTTGAGCTCGCGACGGAGCTTGACCAGGTCGTCCTCGTCCAGCAGGTCCAGGCCGGTCGGGTCGAGCCCGACCTTGCCGGTTTCCAACCCGCGCAGGGCCTTCTGCAGCGATTCCTGGAAGCTGCGGCCGATCGCCATCACCTCGCCTACCGACTTCATCTGGGTGGTCAGGCGTGCATCGGCGGCCGGGAATTTCTCGAAGGCGAAGCGCGGGATCTTGGTCACCACGTAATCGATCGCCGGCTCGAACGAGGCCGGGGTCAGGCCGCCGGTGATCTCGTTCTTCAATTCGTCCAGCGTGTAGCCGACCGCCAGCTTGGCCGCGACCTTGGCGATCGGGAAACCGGTCGCCTTCGACGCCAGCGCCGACGAGCGCGACACCCGCGGATTCATTTCGATGACGACCACGCGGCCGGTCTGTGCGTTGATGCCGAACTGCACGTTGCTGCCGCCGGTGTCCACGCCGATCTTGCGCAACACCGCGATCGAGGCGTCACGCAGGCGCTGGTATTCCTTGTCGGTCAGGGTCTGCGCCGGCGCGACGGTGATGCTGTCGCCGGTGTGCACGCCCATCGGGTCCAGATTCTCGATGCTGCAGACGATGATGCAGTTGTCCGCGGTGTCGCGGACCACTTCCATCTCGAATTCCTTCCAACCCAGCACCGATTCCTCGACCAGCACTTCGCTGGTCGGCGACAGCTCGAGCCCGCGCTTGACGATCTCGATCAGTTCCTCGCGGTTGTAGGCGATGCCGCCGCCGCTGCCGCCGAGGGTGAAGCTGGGGCGGATGATCGTGGGATAGCCGACGCGGGTCTGGATATCCAGCGCCTGCTCGAGCGTGCGCGCGACTTCGGCCTTCGGGCATTCCAGCCCGATTTCCTTCATCGCCACCCGGAACAATTCGCGATCCTCGGCCATCATGATCGCTTCGCGCTTGGCGCCGATCAGCTCGACGTTGTATTTCTCCAGCACGCCGTTGTCGGCGAGATCCAGCGCGCAGTTCAGCGCGGTCTGCCCGCCCATGGTTGGCAGCAGCGCGTCCGGGCGCTCCTTGGCGATGATCTTCTCGACCATCTGCCAGTTGATCGGCTCGATGTAGACGGCATCGGCCATCTCCGGGTCGGTCATGATCGTGGCGGGATTGGAATTCACCAGCACGACACGGTAGCCCTCGTCGCGCAACGCCTTGCAGGCCTGCGCGCCGGAGTAGTCGAACTCGCAGGCCTGGCCGATGACGATGGGGCCGGCGCCGATGATCAGGATGGTCTTGAGGTCTGTACGTTTTGGCATGTCAGTTGACCTCTGCTTGCTTGTTCGACATCAGCGCAACGAATCGATCGAACAGCGGGGACACATCGTGTGGACCCGGCGACGCCTCCGGATGTCCCTGGAAACTGAAGGCCGGCGCGTCTGTCAGTTCGATGCCCTGGTTGCTGCCGTCGAACAGCGAACGGTGGGTGACCCGCACATTCGCAGGCAGGCTCTCTTCGTCGACAGCGAAGCCGTGGTTCTGCGAGGTGATCATCACCTTGCCGCCGCTTGCCCCGGTGAGGTCCTGCACCGGATGGTTGGCGCCATGGTGGCCGTGCGCCATCTTCAGCGTTTGCGCGCCGGCCGCCAGCGCCAGCAACTGGTGGCCCAGGCAGATCCCGAAGGTCGGGATCTTCACTGCGATGAATTCGCGGATCGCGGCGATCGCGTAATCGCAAGGTGCCGGATCGCCGGGACCGTTGGACAGGAACACGCCATCCGGTTGCATCGCCAGCACCGCGGCGGCGGGCGTCTGCGCAGGCACCACGGTGACGTCGCAACCGCGCTCGGCGAGCATGCGCAGGATGTTGTGCTTGACCCCGAAGTCGTAGGCCACGACATTGAACTTCGACTCGGCTTGCACGAAGGCATTGCTGTCGAGATCCAGTTGCCCGTCGCTCCAGGTGTAAGTGGTTTGAGTGCTGACCACCTTGGCCAGGTCCATGCCCTTCAGACCGGGGAACTTGCGCGCGGCTTCAACGGCCTTGTCCACGTCGAGTTGCTCATCGGGAGCGCCCCCCGCCATCAGAGCGCCGTTCTGCGAACCGCGATCGCGCAGGATGCGGGTGAGCTTGCGGGTGTCGATGCCGGAAATCGCGACGATGCCGCGCGCGCGCAGCCATTCCGGCAGCGCGATCTCGCTGCGCCAGCTGCTGGCCCGGCGAGGCACGTCGCGCACGACCAGGCCGGAGGCCCAGACGCGATCGGCTTCATCGTCCTGCGCGGTGCAGCCGGTATTGCCGATGTGCGGATAGGTCAGCGTCACCAACTGCCGCGCGTACGACGGGTCGGTGAGAATTTCCTGGTAACCGGTCATGGCGGTGTTGAACACCACTTCGCCCACGGACAGGCCAGCGGCTCCCACGGAAATGCCCTCGAAGACGGTTCCGTCTTCAAGCACGAGAATTGCGGGTATGTTCAAGATGTCGCCCTGCGAGAGGTTGCAGAAAAGCGCCGAAACGGTATCGACCGGTTCGGAGCGGAGGGGATCAGGCGAGCGAGAATTGTACGGGCATGTGCCCGCGGTCGCCAGCATTCCGATTCACCCGGGTGCAACCCGAGTCACACCCAAGCGGTCGACCGAACGCCGCGCGTCAGAGCAGGTCGGCGACCCGATAACGGCCCGCAGACCGGCCCTTGAGCCGCGCCGCGACGTGCAAGGCACCACGCGCGAAAATGTCGCGGTTGGTCGCGCGGTGGATCAACTCGATGCGCTCGCCCGCGGTCGTGAACTGCACCAAGTGTTCGCCAACGATGTCGCCGGCGCGGATCGAGGCGTAATGCGGCGTGGCACCGCCCTGCCCGGCGGCGTCGCCGAGCGTCAGCGCGGTGCCCGACGGCGCATCCAGCTTGCGGGTGTGGTGGGACTCGACGATGTCGCAATCCCATCCAGGCAAGGCACGTGCCGCGCGTTCGACCAGGTCATGCAGCACCGCAACGCCGAGGCTGAAGTTGCTGGCCCAGGTGAGCGGGATGCGCGTTGCGGCGTCCGCCAACGCCGCTTCCTGCGCCGCCGACAATCCGGTCGTGCCGGACACGAATCCAGCGCCTCGCGCCACGCACAGGCCGAGGAGCGCGTCGAAACCCTCCGGCAGGCTGAAATCCACCGCAACATCGAACGCAGGTACGCCGGAAAGTTCGCTGGCGGCGAACTGCGGAATGCCATCGACCACGCGCGCGCCGACCTTGCGCGATACCGCGGCAACCACGATGCAACCGGTGTCTTCGTCGCGGCACAGGCGCTGCAGGCTCTGGCCCATGCGCCCGTTGGCACCATGGACCAGCAATCGAATCGGATTGGTCATGCCTGCAGGCTAGCGGGCAGGCCCGGCCGCGACAAGCCGCGCGGCTGTTTGCCTAGAGCTGGCTGGCCGCGTTCTTGAGGCGATCAGCGACCTGGTGCATGGCGTTGTCGAACACACTGTCGCCCTCGCGCAGGCTGACCTTGCCGAGCTTGGCCATCGCCGCCAGTTCTTCCGCCGAGGCCACCAGCACGCGGATGCCGCGACGGTTGACCAGCAGCAAACGCGAGGAAATCGGGCTGATCCACGAGACCTTGGCCGGCTCGACCCGGTCAGCAGAAGTTGCCAGTTGCAGCCAACTGCCGACCTGCAGCTTCCGCATGCGGTCCAGCATAGTGCCTTCGTAATCCAGGTGATCGTTGCCGGCCACGACCTCGAGCTGCGGCTCCGGCTCGACGGCCTTCGGTTCCGGCAGGATGACCTGCTCCGGCATGTGGTTCGGGTTGTCGGCCGCGCGCTCGCCCGCGGTCAGCCGAATGAGTGCGTCCTGCAGGGAGTCGATCGCCAGTTGCGCGGTATCGCCGGTGCAGCCTGAACTGGACAGGATGGCTTCGAACTGCGCACGCGGCAAGGTGGGCAATTCCTCCAGCGGACTGCGCACTTCGGCGTAGTCGAACGCCAGCAACAGGCGGTCGACTGCCTGGATAGCCTGCTCGTGTCTTGGCGAACCGTGGCCGTCGCGAAGCATCACCTGGGTCAGGTGGTGAGACACATGGCGACCGATGAATTCGTCCATGACCGGCGGCAATTCGCGCTCGCCGCGATGCTGCATGAGTTCGGCGGCCACCGCGCTGCGCGCCAGATCCAGGCGCTCGCGTCCGCGCTGGGCTTCGGTCGCACGCTTTTCGGCCAGCTCGAAACGCTTGCGGTGCTGCGCCATGTACGAGCGCAGTTCCTGCTCCAGCGTTTCGAAGATCGCCACGTCCTCGTTGAACTCGGCGACCAGGCGATCGATGGTGTAGTCGACGCGATTGAGCAGCGCCTGTTCCTGCGGCGCATCGCCATGGTTGCCTTCGCAGGCTTCGGCCACCGTGTTGAGCAGGCGGCGAGCCGGATGTTCCTTGAACAGGAACATGCGCCGGTCCTTGACCGCGACTTTCACGTACGGCACCAGCATGCGGCCGATCTTGCGGCGGATGTTGGCGTCGAACTGCGGGCCGTCGAGCAGCACGTCGAACAGCAACGCCACCAGGTCGACCGCATCCTCGTCCAAGCCGTCGAGATGCAGGTTGTCGCCGGCCACGCCGAGCTTGCGCGCGTTCTGCGCGACTTCCTGGCGCAACTGATCGGCCAGCGTGCGGTGATTGCCACCGGCCTCGCGCGGCGGCAACGGGGTATTCGGCATGTCCTGCTGCATCAGCGACAGGATCGACATCAATTCGCTGGAACCGAGCTTGGTGACCGGGGCTTGTTGGGCACCGGGTTGCGCCTGCCCGCCTTCTGCATCGGCCTGGTTGCCGCCCATGGCCGTGCGCCATCCCTGCAGCAAGCCCAGCAGGTTGCCGAACATCGCCTGGTCGACCGCGTTCACCTGGGCCGGCAGCTGTACCTGGCCGTGGGACGGCGTAGGCGCTTGCTGATCCTGCGGGCCTGCCGGAGCGTGCGCTTGTGCTGACACCTTGACCGTCGCGCGCAGTTCCGGCAACACGCCGGCAGCGATCATCAGGGTGTTGGCGCGTTCGTAGGCGGCACCCAGCACGGCACCGAGTTCGCGTTCGAAGAACTTGAACACGACGATGCGCACGCCGGCAACCAATTCGGACTCGGCCAATGCCGCGCGCAGCGCCGCGGAAAGGAATGCAGGTGCCAGCGGATTGTCCTGGGCCTGCAGATCTTCGCGGCCGGCCACATGGGCGATCCGTTTGCTTGCCATTTCCACGCTGGGACCATGCAGCCGCACCAGCGAGTCGGCCAGCTGCTCCACCGCCAGTTGTTCCTCCAAGTCCTGCTCCGACAACAGACTCAGGTCGGATTTCCGACCATCGACCGGAAACCACTCGCTGGCATTGCGCAGGTTGCGGAAACCCGTCTGGACCACGTCGTCGTAGCGGCGCGAGATCTGGCCCCGCTGGCGACGCAGGTCGCGCAGCGCCATCAGGCCGAATTCTTCGTCGCCCTGCTGGCTGCGATCGAACAGGTAGTCGTCGACCTTGCCGAGTGCACGATCAAGTGCCGGCAACACCCGCTCCAGCATCTGCTTTTGCAGGCTGTCGAGAAGCCGGCCCCGATCTGGGGGGGCTGGTGGGGAGTATCCGTGGGGGAACGGAAAGACATGGGGGCCCTGAACAGGGGATTGAGCCATTGAGCAGGCTACGCGCGTTTGCGCGGCATGTCGCCGCCGTGCCGCGGTTTTGCAGATTGCGGCACAGTTTTTCCGACTATGGGCATGCTTCAGGAGACCATGCGGTCCCAGAAGCCCTTCACGCCATCCAGGAAGGTGCTGGATTTCGGCGAATGCCGGCGCGCGTTCTCGCCGACGAACGTCGCCTCGAACTGCTCCAGGAGCTCGCGTTGCTCGTTGGTGAGGTTGACCGGAGTCTCGACCACGACCTTGCAGTACAAATCGCCGGGGTGCCGGCTGCGCACCGACTTGACGCCCTTGTCGCGCAGGCGGAAGACCTTGCCGGTCTGGGTTTCGACGGGAATCCGCAACTCCACTTCGCCGCCCAGGGTGGGCACGCGCACGCTGTCGCCGAGCGCCGCCTGCGAAATGCGAATCGGCACCTCGCAATGCAGGTCATCGCCATCACGCGCGAAGATATCGTGCGGGCGCACCCGGACTTCCACATACAGGTCGCCCGGAGGCGTACCGGCCGGGCCGACTTCGCCCTCGCCCGCCAGGCGGATGCGATCACCGTTGTCCACGCCGGCCGGGATCTTCACCGACAGCGCTTTTTCTTCCTCGACACGGCCATTGCCGTCGCATTGCGGGCAGGGATTGGGGATGGTCTTGCCGGTGCCGGCGCAATGCGGGCACGCCGCCTGCATCGCGAACGGACCGCGTTGCATGCGCACCTGGCCACGACCGTGGCAGGTCGCACAGGTTTCGACCTTGCCATCGGCCGAACCGCTGCCCTTGCAGGGCTCGCAATTCGCCAAGGTGGGGATTTCGATGCGTTTCTCGACGCCGGCCACGGCCTCCTCGAGGTCGAGTTCCATGATGTAGCCGACATCGGCACCGCGACGCGGGCCTTGCTGGCGGGCACCGCCGCCGAAGATGTTGCCGAAGATATCGCCGAAGATGTCGCCCATGTCGGCGCCACCGAAGCCCGGCCCGGCGTTGCCGCCGCCCATGCCATGCTCGAACGCCGCATGCCCGTGCTGGTCGTACATGCGGCGCTTGCCGCCGTCGCTCAGCACTTCGTAGGCTTCCTTGCACTCCTTGAACGCGGCCTCGGCGCTCGCGTCGCCGGGGTTGCGGTCGGGATGGTGCTTCATCGCGCTGCGGCGATACGCCTTCTTCAAGTCCTCGTCGGAGGCGTTGCGGGCCACGCCCAAGACTTCGTAGTAATCGCGTTTGCTCATCGACCTTGCCTGCATCCTTCACGGCAACGGGCAGACCACTGGCCTGCCCGTCGCTTTGTTACCGATCGCGTTTGCGATCAGGCGCCCTTGTTGTCGTCCTTGACCTCGGTGAACTCGGCGTCGACCACGTCGTCGCCGGCCGCCGAAGCCTGGCCTGCCGCATCACCCGCCGCACTCGGCTGCGCGGACGCGGCAGCCGCGGCAAACAACGCCTGGCCCGCCTCTTCCAGCGCCTTCGCCTTGGCGTCGATCTGGCCCTTGTCGTCGCCCTTCATCGCGGTTTCCAGCTCGGCGATGGCACCCTCGGCGCGGCCGATCACATCGCCCGGTACCTTGTCGCCGTTATCCTTGATGGCGGTGCGGGTGGCGTGGATCAGTCCATCGGCCTGGTTGCGTGCGGTCACCAGCTCGTGGAAGCGCTTGTCTTCCTCGCGGTTGGCTTCGGCGTCCTGGACCATCCGCTGGATCTCGTCGTCGGACAGGCCGGAGCCCGCCTTGATCTCGACCTTCTGCTCCTTGCCGGTCTTCTTGTCCTTGGCATTGACGTGGAGGATGCCGTTGGCGTCGATGTCGAAGCTCACTTCCACCTGCGGCATGCCGCGCGGCGCGGCGTCGATGCCGGTCAGGTCGAACTTGGCCAGCGACTTGTTGTAGCGGGCCTGTTCGCGCTCACCCTGCAACACGTGCACGGTCACCGCGGATTGGTTGTCTTCGGCGGTGCTGAAGGTCTGCGACGCCTTGGTCGGGATGGTGGTGTTCTTCTCGATGATCTTGGTGAACACGCCACCCAGGGTCTCGATGCCCAGCGACAACGGGGTCACGTCGAGCAGGAGCACGTCCTTGACGTCGCCCTGCAGCACGCCGCCCTGGATCGCCGCACCAATAGCCACCGCCTCGTCGGGGTTGACGTCCTTCTTCGGCTCCTTGCCGAAGAACTCGGTGACCGCCTGCTGCACGCGCGGCATGCGGGTCTGGCCACCGACCAGGATCACCTCGCCGATATCGCTGGCGCGCAGGCCGGCATCGTTCAGGGCGATGCGGCAAGGCTCGATGGTCTTCTTCACCAGGTCGTCGACCAGCGCTTCCAGCTTGGAGCGGGTCAGTTTGATGTTGAGGTGCTTCGGGCCGGTCGCATCGGCGGTCACGTACGGCAGGTTGACATCGGTCTGCTGGGAAGACGACAGCTCGATCTTGGCGCGTTCGGCGGCGTCCTTGAGGCGCTGCAGGGCCAGGGGATCCTTGCGCAGGTCGATGCCCTGCTCCTTCTGGAACTCTTCCACGAGATAGTCGATGACGCGCTTGTCGAAGTCTTCACCGCCGAGGAAGGTGTCGCCGTTGGTGGCCAGCACCTCGAACTGCTTCTCGCCATCGACATTCGCGATCTCGATGATCGACACGTCGAAGGTGCCACCGCCGAGGTCGTACACCGCGATCTTGCGGTCGCTCTTGTCGCCCTTGTCCATGCCATAGGCCAGTGCGGCCGCGGTCGGCTCGTTGATGATGCGCTTGACGTCGAGGCCGGCGATGCGGCCAGCGTCCTTGGTCGCCTGGCGCTGGCTGTCGTTGAAGTAGGCCGGCACGGTGATCACGGCCTCGGTGACCGGCTCGCCCAGATAGGCTTCGGCGGTCTTCTTCATCTTCTCCAGCACCTTGGCGGAGACTTCCTGCGGTGCCAGCTTCTTGCCGTCGATCAGCGACACCCACGCATCGCCGTTGTCATGGGCGGTGATGCCGTACGGCACCAGACCCAGGTCCTTCTGCACTTCGGCGTCGCTGAACTTGCGGCCGATCAGGCGCTTCACCGCGTAGAAGGTGTTCTTCGGGTTGGTGACGGCCTGGCGCTTGGCGGACGCGCCGACCAGCACCTCGTTGTCCTTCGACCATGCCACCACCGACGGAGTGGTGCGGTCGCCCTCGCTGTTCTCGATGACCTTGGCCTTGCCGCCTTCCATGATGGCGACGCAGGAGTTGGTGGTGCCCAGGTCGATGCCGATGATCTTGCCCATGTGTCTTTCCTCGAAATGCTGGATGTCGGGGGCGCGTTGCGCCATGTCCGCGATGTGGGGTTGCAGCGGGCGGCTTCAAGGGCCGCGCGCGTGGCGATTCAGGACGCGACCACCACCAGGGCGGGTCGCAGCAGGCGGCCATTGAGCAGGTAACCCTTCTGGAACACCTGGGCGACGCTGTCCGCTGCCACGCCCGGGGCCTGCACCTGGCTGATCGCCTGGTGATGCTCGGGATTGAACGGCTCGCCGGTCGGATCCAGCACCGTCAGGCCATTCTCGCCGGCGACTTTCAGCAACTGCTTGTAGGTGAGATCCAGGCCGTCTCGCAGCGGGCTGGCGTCGGTACCGGCCGCTACCAGGCCTGCATCGAGACTGTCGAACACCGGCAGCAGGTCGCCGAGCAGGCGCTCGTTGGCGAAACGGCGCGCGTTGTCGATCTCGCGCGCGATGCGCTTGCGCTGGTTGTCGAGGTCGGCGCGCTCGATCAGCGATTGCGCCTTCAGTTGCTCGAGTTCGCCGCGCAAGGCTTCGAGTTCATCGTGCTGCGGCATGTCGGCGGCCGCGTCGTTCACGTCCTGGATCGGATCCTGCATGTTGGTTCCCGTACTTGAATGTGCGGCCATCCGCCGCGCCCGGCATGGTGATGGGGTTTCGTCCAGAGGGATTCAAGGCGCGATGCCGGTGGCATCGTGCTGCCAGCTCAGGGCGGTGCGTCCAGCGCCGCGCCAAGGATCACCGCGGTCGCCTCCACCACCGGGATCACCCGCTCGTAGGCCATCCGGCTGGGGCCGATGACGCCCAGCACGCCCAATACGCGGCCATCCCGGCCGTAGGGCGCGGTCACCAGCGACATTCCTTCCAGCGGTGCGATGCCGGTTTCCTCGCCGATGAACACGCGCATGCCCGGCGCCTTGGCGGTGCGCTCCAACAATTGCAGCAACTCGCGTTTCTCGGCGAAAGCCTCGAACAGCGCGCGCAGGCGGTCGAGGTCGTTGAGATCCTGCAAGCCCATCAACCGGGTCTGCCCGGCCACCAGCATGCCGTCGAAGGCGGCTTCTTCGCGGGCCGGCGCAAACGCCTGTTCGGCGAGGTCAAGCGACGTCGCCAGCAAGCGTTCCATCTCGCTGCGCGCGTCGCGCAGGTCGCGCAGCAGCGCGGTGCGGATCTGCGCCAGTGGCTGCCCGGCGAAATGGGTATTCAGGTAGTTCGCGGTCTGTTCGAGCTCCGACGGATCGAACGCACGCCGCACCTGCACCACCCGGTTCTGCACCTCGCCATCGGCGAACACCACGATCGCCAGCACTCGCTGCGGATCCAGCGCGACGAACTCGATCTGGCGGAATGCGAATCCTTCCCGCTTCGGCACGCTGACCATGCCGGCGAAATGGGTCATCGCCGACAGCAATTCCGAGGTATTGCCCAGCAGGGCCTGGGTACCGGCACCGACTGGCAGCTCGCTGCGCAGGCGCTGCAATTCGACATCGCCCAAGGGCTTGACCTGCAGCAGCGAATCCACGAACAGCCGATAGCCATGCGCGGTCGGGATGCGCCCGGCGGAGCTGTGCGGCGCGGCCAGCAAGCCGGCTTCTTCCATCGACGCCAGAATATTCCGGATCGTGGCCGGGCTGACGTCCAGTCCCGAGTGCCTGGCCAGCGTCTGCGAGCCGACCGGCTCGCCGTCACGGACATGCCGGGCCACCAGCGTGCGAAGCAACTGGCGCGCACGCGGGTCGCTGGCGATGTCGGCGGGGTGTCGGCTCATGCGGTGGTTGTATGCGCCGCGCGGCCGGCATGCAAGTGCGGGCTTGTCGTTCTGAACGCAGTGAAGAACCTGCTTCAAGTAACAGATCCTTCGCTTCGCTCAGGATGACAGGGACGCATACAATGCGCGCCGATGCTGAGCCGCCTGTCCATCCGCGATTTCGCCGTGGTCGCCCATGCCGAGCTGGCCTTCGGGCGCGGCTTGACCGTGGTCTCCGGCGAAACCGGTGCCGGCAAGTCGTTGCTGGTCGATGCGCTGGGCTTCCTCGGCGGTGCGCGTGCGGATGCCGGGGCGGTTCGACATGGCGCGCAACGCGCCGAACTGGCCGCGGAATTCAGCCTGGACGATTGCCCGGCCGCCGCCGATTGGTTGCGCGACGCCGAACTCGACGACGAAGACGCCTGCCAGCTGCGTCGCACCCTGCGCGCGGATGGCGGATCGCGCGCATGGATCAATGGCCGCCCGGTGCCGTTGGCCCAACTGGCGGAACTGGCCGCGTTGCTGGTCGAGATCCACGGCCAGCACGAGCAGCAGGCCCTGCTGTCGCGCCCGCACCAGACCCGCCTGCTCGATGCGCATGCACGTCATCCGGCCTTGCTCGATGCGGTGCACACGACTGCCCTGCAGTGGAAAGCACTGCATGAGGAACGCCTTGCCTTGCTCGCCCGCGGCGATGTCGGCGAGCGCCAGTCGTGGCTGCGACACCAGCTGCAGGAACTGGACGCCGAAACCCTGGCGCCCGAAGCCTTGGCGGAACTCGACGCCAGTCATCGTCGGCAGGCGCACGCGGCTTCATTGATTTCGGCCTGCGAACAGGCATTGGAGCAACTGGGCGGCGACCGTGCCATCGCCACACAATTGCATCATCTGCGCGGCAGCTTGCAGCGCGAAGCCGCGCACGAACCGCGGCTCGGCGAGGTCGATGCCTTGCTGGACTCGGCCGCAATCCAGCTCGACGAAGCGTTCGCCATGCTGGAACGCATCCGCGACGACCTGGACATCGACCCGGCCGCACTGGAAACACTGGAACGCCGCCTGGGCCGCGTGCAGGACCTGGCGCGCAAGCACCGGGTCGCGCCCGACGGATTGGCTGCGCATCGCGAGTCGCTGGCACGCGAACTCGACTCGCTCGCGGATGCCGATGAACGCCTGCAGCGGATCGAACGCGACATCGCCCAAGCGCTTGCCGAATGGACTATTGCAGCCAAGAAGCTCACCAACTCGCGGCGCAAGGCAGGCGACGCGCTCGGTCAGTCGGTGGCTGCACTGATCGCGGAACTGGGAATGGAAGGCGGCCGTTTCGAGGTGCAGCTGGATGCTGGCGACAGCGACCTGCCGGATCCGCGCGGTGCCGAGCGCGTGGATTTCCTGGTGTCGGCCAACGCTGGCCAGCCGCCGCGACCGTTGCGAAAGGTCGCCTCGGGCGGCGAGCTGTCGCGCATCTCGCTGGCGATCGAAGTCGCCACGCTGGGCCTGGATGCGGTGCCAACCATGGTCTTCGACGAAGTGGATTCGGGCATCGGCGGCGCCGTTGCCGCGGCGGTGGGTGCGAAGCTGCGCGCGCTGGGCGCACCGCGACAGGTCCTGTGCGTGACCCACCAGCCGCAGGTCGCTGCGGCCGGGCATGCGCATTACCGGGTCAGCAAAGCCGCCGCGGACGGGATGACCCAGTCTTCGGTCGTCGTGCTCGACAACGACGGCCGTGTCGATGAGATCGCGCGGATGCTGGGTGGCGCCGAAGTCACCGACGAAGCGCGCGCCGCGGCGAGGAAGTTGCTTGACGGGTTCCAGTAACCCGTAGCCCGGGCAAGCGCATCGCACCCGGGACCTCCCGGATGCAACAAAGCAATAGGTCAACGCTTCTTGCGCACGTACAGCACCAGCGCGTGGTCCTCGATCTCGTAGCCGTGCGCTGCCGCGATCTGCCGCTGCAATTCCTCGATTTCGTCGCTGTGGAACTCGACCACCTTGCCGGAATCCACGTCGACCATATGGTCGTGGTGTTCGCCGCGATCGAGTTCGTAGACGGCATGGCCGCCCTCGAAATTGTGCTTGAGCACCAACCCGGCCGACTCGAACTGGGTGAGCACCCGGTAGATCGTGGCCAGGCCGATTTCTTCGCCGTCCCCGAGCAGCTGCCGGTAGATGTCCTCGGCGGTCATGTGCCGCGGCTTGGTCTGCTCCAGCAGTTCCAGTATCCGCATGCGCGGATGGGTGACCTTGAGGCCTGCCTTGCGTAAGTCCTGCGATTCCATCGGCCCTCCGGGCTGGTTCTTCGATCGCCAACGGCGGGTGAATGCGGCACCCGGCACTTGTCCGGCGCTGTGGCCGCAAACGCCGTCGCAGCGGGCTTGGAGTGTATCATCGGCGCTTCTGTCACTCGCCCTCGCCCTCCATGCGCAAGCTGCTCGCTATCCTCCTCGTGGTCCTGTTCGCCAGCGGTTGTGGCGTGCTGTACCGGCAGCCGATCTACCAGGGCAACCTGCTTGACAAGGCGGCGGTGGATCAGTTGCAGGAAGGCATGGACAAGCGCCAGGTCATGACCCTGCTGGGCACGCCATCCGTGCAGGATCCGTTCCACCAGGAGCGTTGGGATTACGTGGCCAGCCGCCGTACCGGCCGCAGCGGCCCGACCGAAGTCAAGAACATGACCCTCTGGTTCGAGAACGGCAATCTGTCGAAGTGGGAAGGCGAATACTTCCCGGAAGAAGACTCCGAACTGGCCAAGTCGTCCACTAAGTCGTTCGGGCCCAACCTGCAGAAGGACAAGAAGAAGGGCGGCCGCTAAGGCCTTTCCTTTCAGCGGCTGGTTTTCAAAGGCCGCCGTTCCGCCCGCAAGCGTCGCGCCTGCTTGGGATCCATCTGCAGGGCACGCAGCAATTCCACGCGATCGCCATCGTGCAGCACGCTGTCCATGGCTGCGCCCACGCCGAACACCGCAAGTGCGGTGAACTCGCTATCCAAGGACCAACCACACGCCTGCAATGCAGTGGCGACGGTCGCATCTTCGCCGATCTCGACCATCCGCGATTCGTGCCGATGCGGCCACGCGCGCAGCACTTCGACTCGCATCAGGTGCCGCCCTTGTCGGCCTCGCGCACGAAGTCGTCGACCATGCGATCAGCCAGGCTCTGCATGCCGAGCGACAGCGCCGGCGCAAGCAGGCGGTTTTGCGGCTCGAATTCCAGGCGCAGGCTGACCTTGCAGGCGGATTCGTCGAGGGAATGGAACTGCCAGCGGCCATCAAGGCGGCGGAATGGGCCGTCGCGCAAGAGCATGTCGATGTGGTGCGGTGGCGATAACGTGTTTTCGGTGGTGAACCACGTATGAAATCCACCGACGCCCAGATCCAGACGCGCGACCAGTCGATCCTCGCCCTGCTCCAGCACCTGCGCCTCGCGGCACCAGTCGAAACGCTTAGGGTAAGCCGCCACGTCGTTGACCAGCGCGAACATGCGCGCGGCGGAATGTTCGACCAGGGCACTGCGCAGGATGACCGGCATCGCGACTCCAACGGGGCCAGACACGCCGAAATGCAGCCGGATCGGCGAGAATGACGGAATGAGCAAGAAGACGGACAAGGATAAGCCAAACGGCGGCGGCACCATCGCGCTGAACAAGCGCGCGCGCCACGAATACCACTTCGAGCAGAAGTTCGAGGCCGGCCTGTCGCTGCAGGGCTGGGAACTCAAGTCGATCCGTGCTGGTCGCGCCAACCTCACCGACGGCTACGCGGTGGTGCTGCATGGCGAGTTGTTCCTGGTCGGTGCGCAGATCACCCCACTGATCCAGGCATCGACGCACGTGGTCGCCAACGACAGGCGCAGCCGCAAGTTGCTGTTGCATCGCCACGAGATCGACGAACTGATCGGTCGCGTGCAACGCGACGGCTACACCTTGATCCCGACCGCGCTGTACTGGAAGGGCAACAAGGTGAAGATGGAACTGGCGCTGGCGCGCGGCAAGCAGAGCCACGACAAGCGCGAGGTGAGCAAGGAGCGCGACTGGAATCGCGAGAAGCAGCGGGTGATGCGCCAGCACAACAAGGATGCGTGATGTTTCCGCCATCGCCGGAAGCATCCCCATGATGCGCAAGCGACTCATGGGCCCCACTGCGTGCTTCCATCCCCCGTTCGCGCCTTTGGCGCGAATCCGCCCCCAAGTTGGGGCTCACAAGCAGCGTGATCGAGTACTAGTCGGTTCGATCAGTCCGGATCGGTTGCTGATATGAGCGCCTCGCCCAGCTTGAAGCGGAAGCTCGCGCCGTGCCCCGGGCGGCCTTCGGCCTGGATCTCGCCGCCATGGCGTTCGACGATGCGCTTCACCGACGCCAGGCCGATGCCGTGCCCGGGAATTCATCCTGGCTGTGCAGACGCTGGAATGGCTTGAACAACTTGTTGGCGTAGTCGGGATCGAAGCCAGCCCCGTTGTCGCGTACCGCGAACCAGTCGCGGCCATCGACATCCGTCTCTCGAAGGAATTCGATGCGTGCGTTGTCTCGGCCGCGGGTGAATTTCCAGGCATTGCCCAGAAGATTTTCCAGCAGGTTCTGCAGCAGGGTGCGATCGCCTTGCGCATGCATGCCCGGCGCGATGCGCAGGTCGATGGCGCGGCCCGGGTCGGCATCGGCAAGCCCGGCCGCCACATCCTCGGCGAGCGCACTCAGGTCGACATCGGCCACGTCCGGTTCGGCGCGACCGATCCGCGCAAGCTTCAGCAGCGCATCGATCAATTCCCCCATCCGCGCGGTGCCCCTGCGAACGCGTTCCAAGTAGTCGAGCCCCGTGGCATCCAGTGCCTGCGCATGGCGCTCGCTGAGCAAGCGGCTGAATCCTTCGATGCCGCGCAATGGCGCACGCAGGTCGTGGGACACGCTGTAGGCGAAGGATTCGAGTTCGCGGTTGGCTTCGCTGAGCTCGCGCGTGCGCGCAGCGACGCGCGCTTCCAGGGTGCGATTGAGTGCCAGCACCGCCGCTTCGGCACGCACGCGCTCGCTCACGTCCTCGACCTGCACCAAGCGGGAGACATCGACGCCCGGCTCGGTCGGTACCGGCGCGAAGGTCAGGTGCACATGGCGCACCTCCCCATCATCGCGACGCAGGGTGCGGGTCAGGCGAATCACCCCGCCCGACTCGTCGAAGGCTTCCATCTGCGAGGTCACCAGCGGCTGGGTGTCGCCCTCGTCGAGGAATTCGTTGAGCGAATGTCCCTGCAACATGCCATCGCTGCGTCCGAAGATGCGCGCGAACGCGGGATTGTTCTCGACGATCGCGCCGTTGGAGTCCAGCAATGCCTTGCCGATCGCCGAATACTGCATGGCATTGCGGAAACGCTGTTCGCTGCGGCGGTAGCTCTGGGTCATGTCAGCGGCGATGCGCCGTGCCCGCGCCTCCGTCGAGGCCAACATCCAGGTCATCGCGAACAGCAGCAATGATGCAGCGAGTCCGGCGAACAGCAGCTTGTCGAGAGCCGCCAGTTGCGGCGCGGCGCTCGCGATCGGCCCGGAGAAAAAATCGAAACGCCATCGGCGTCCGTAGAACAGCATGGTCAGGCTATGGGTGAAGGCATGCCGAGTGGCATCGATGCCCGCATCCTGGTGCATCACCACGTGGCCACCGTCGGTGGTATCGACTACACGCAGCATCGTCCGCGTCTGTGCCGGCGGCAACGCGGCCCGCAACATCGCGCCGATGCGGAACGGCGCGTACACCCAGCCGCGCATCGACGCTCGCCGCAGCCGCGGGGAATCGGCCGCCTCCACACCGCCATAGACCGGCATGTATAGCACCAGCGAATGCTCCGGATGCGCCACATCGCGCATCAGCACCAGGCGACCGCTCAATTGCGATCGGCCGGTATGCATGGCCGCATGCATCGCGGCGCGGCGGGTCGGCTCCGAATACATGTCGAAGCCTTGCGCAGTCTGGTTCTGCGTAGATTGGGGCTCCATGTACAGGATGGGGCCGTAGTGTTCGCGATGGCCGCGCGGACGAACTTCGAGCAGCCCGCGTCCTTGTTCCCGCCAAGCCTCCTGCAGGCGGGTCAATCCACGAGCGTCCACGTAGACGGCGTAGCCCAGTCCAAGTACATACGGGAAGCGCGAAGGCACCCGCAAGCCATCCACATAGCCGCGCCATTGCTCGGGCGTGGGTTGATCGACCGCCGCGAACAGCGACGCACCGCCGCGCAAGGTGACCTCGATACTGTTGAGGTGCATTTGCACCAACGACGCCTGCTGCCCGGCGATGCTGCGGAACTGCTGGGAAGCCAAGCGCAGCTCGCGCTGGCGCGCATGGTCCCAGGCCACCAGCACGAACAACACCGAGACGACCAGCACCAGGATCGCGAACGGGTAGCCGTAGCGCATGCGGCGCAGCGAACGTGGCGCATCTGCGGGTGGGGGAGGATGCGGCGTTGCCATCGCCCCAGCATAACGGGTCGCCAGCGGCGCACGGTCACCCAGACACACATCGGGCCGCTTGCGCGGCCCGATGTGGTGAAGATGGTGGAGGTGGGCGGAATCGAACCGCCGTCCGAAGGAACTCCATGCCCGGCACTACATGCTTAGCTCACCGTTTGGTCTCGCCCTGCGACAACACGGTGTGCGAAGCACGCCGCAGGACACACCCGCTAGAGTTAAGCCACTGGTTGGCGGGTCGCCGCCAGGGCCGGTTCCGTGATAATGACCCTACATCCACGAGCACGGGCACAAGTGGGTTCGGGGCTTACGCCTTAAGCGGCGAGAGCGTAGACGTCGTCGTTGGCGTCTGGGTTTTTGCAGCTGGATTAACGAGGAAAGCTACCCCCTCGGCATGCGCCGTGCGATTTCGCTGCCCCCGTCGAAGCCAGTGCACCCCGGGTAACGTCGATGTCGCCGACTAGGTCAGTATAGGGACGCGAACCGTTGATACAAGTTCGCGCCCCTTTTTTTTCCAGCAGGGAGATCAGCCCTGCAGCGGCAGCAGGCGGATCTCCACGCGGCGATTCAAGGCGCGGCCCTGCTCGGTCTCGTTGCTGGCGATCGGATAGCGCTTGCCCATGCCCACCACTTCGAAGCGCTCGCGCTGCAGGCCCTGGCCCGTAAGATAATTCGACACCGCATTCGCACGGCGCTCGGAAAGCGTCTGGTTGGCGGCATCTGAACCGATGCTGTCGGTATGACCGCTGACTTCCACGATGGTCTGGTTGTACTCGCGCAGCGTATTGGCGATCGTGTTCAGAGCCGGATAGAACTGCGGCTTGATGTCGTACTTGGCGAAGTCGAAGGTCACGCCATCCGGCAGGTTGAGCTTGATGACGTCGCCATCGCGGGTGACATCGACGCCGGTGCCTGCGGTGGCGCGGCGCAGCTCGGCTTCCTGGCGATCCTGATAGGCACCGATGCCGCCACCCGCCAACGCGCCAATGCCGACGCCGACCATTGCACGTTGGCGGCGTTCAACGGCATTGCCTCCGCTGAGCAGACCCGCGGCGGCACCGATGGCCGCACCGATCAACGCGCCGTTGCGGGTGCGGTTGGGATCGTTCGGATCGTTGGTCTGCCCGGTGTAAGTCGCGCAACCGGACGTGAAGGCGGCCAGGGTGGCGGCCAGTGCAGCAACTTTGAGAGTCTGGGTATTCATGCGTGTCGAGCTCCGGTGGGTGCGTTGTCGTCCAGGCAAATCCTGAATGCGGCGACAGGCTAGGCCGCGAAACGTAGCCGGCAGGTGAACGCGGCCGGCACCGTTAAGCCGGCGTTGGTTCTTCCAGCAAGGCCATTGCACTCTCCGCATCCAATGGATGCTCCCAGCCGCCCATCAGCGACAGGTACAGGAGCTTCTCGAACTCCGCGCCGAAGCGACGCACCACGGCATCCGGGTCGGGGATCAGGCGGGCATCTGTAACCAGTCCGAAATGCACCTGTCCGCGGTAACTGAGGATCGACAGGCCGAGGCCGATCGAACCGGTCTGCGGCACCCAGAACATGATGTCGCGGAGCAGGCAGCCGGCCAGGTAGAGCGGCTGTTGCGGGCCCGGCACATTGGTTGCCACCGCGCTGGCCTTGCGGCTGAACATCTCCAGCGCGACCTCCTGCAACTGCGGTGGCGCCAAACCAAGCGCAGCCAAAAGCCCATATGCAACAATGGCTTGCCTTGAACTCTTCAACTGATTCATGCACTCGGCAACCCGCTCCAACCGGCGCAGCGGGTTGTCTTCGCCAACCGGCAAGTCCAGGAATACCAGGCCGAAATGGTTGCCGAGCTTCTTCGCGTGTTCAAGCGGCCGCAGGTTCACTGGCACGGTAGCGCGCAGGGTCATGCCATCGAGATTTTCCCCGCGATCCAGCATGTAGCCGCGCAAGGCACCGGCCGCGGCGGCCATCAAGACGTCGTTGACCGTGCAATCGCAGGCGCGGCCCACGGCCTTCACTTCTTCCAGGTCCAGCGGCTCGGCCCAGGCAACACGCTTGCTGACCCCGAGTCGACCACGCAGCAGCGAAGGCGGATCGTCCGGCAAGGCCAGTGCGGTGACCAGTTCGCGGGCGAGTTCGCCGCCTTCCTTCGCGATCAGGCCAGCGAGGGTGGGATCGCGATACATCGCCATCCCCTGCTCCAGCACCTTGCCGCCGAGCTTCATGTATTTGTCGACCGCACCGACCCGGCGCGCCACCGGCGCTGCATCGTGCTTCAGCCAAGCCTTGTCGAGCCGGCTGGCCTGCGAGGACTCGCGGCTGGTATCGGTCAACGACAGCAGCACCTGCACCAGCGCGATGCCATCGGCATAACAATGGTGGATGCGCGAGACGATCGCGGAACCGCCTTGGTAGCGCTCGATCAGGTGGAACTGCCAGAGCGGCTTGGTCGGATCCAGCGGGCTGGACGCCAACTGGCTGACGAAGCGCTCCAGCGCTTTTTTCTCGGCGGCGGGATTGCTCTTGCCCGGAAGCCCGGAGAGACGCACATGCCAGTCGAGGTCGAAGTCTGCATCCTCCACCCATTGCGCGCCGGTCGCACCGTCCACCGGCTTCTGCCGGAACCTCGCATACGACAGGAAACGCTGCTCGATCACCCGCTTCAGCTGTTTGAGGGTCATCGGCTCGGCGAACATCATCACGCCGGTGATCATCATCGGATTGGTCGGCCGCTCCATCCGCAGCCAGGCGGTATCCACCCGCGACATCGGCTCGCGCTTCAATCGCTTGCCCTGCCCTTCGCCCGGCTTGTCCGTGCGTGCTTTCGACGTGGCCATCAAGTCCTCCCCGGGATCATGGCCGAGTGAATCACGCGCTGCGGTGGACGGTCAACGCGAGTCGGTGCCGCCGATGTATTCGCGCGGGATGCGCTCGTTGAGGCCGGTCAGGATTTCGTAGGGAATCGTGCCAGCGCGTTTCGCGAGGGCCTCGGTGCTGATGCCGGCATCGCCCTGACGACCGATCAGCACGACCTCGTCCTCGTTGTAGGCCGAGCCCTGTGGTCCGATGTCGACCATGAACTGGTCCATGCACACGCGGCCGACCAGGGGATGCGTTTGTCCATGCAGCAGCACCTGCCCGCGCGACGACAACGCGCGCGGATAGCCATCGCCATATCCGACCGGCACGGTGACGATGCGCGTATCGACCGCAGGTTGCCAGGTGGCGCCATAGCTGACCGGATTACCGGCATTGACCACCTTGAAGAACACCACCCGCGAGACCAGCGACAACGCCGGGCGCATCGCAATGGTCGCCTGTGACGCAGGATCCGGCAGCACGCCGTACAGGACGATGCCGGGACGGACGATGTCCAGCCAAGTGTCGGGAAAATGCAGCACGCCGCCGGAATTGGCCAGGTGGCGCAGCGGCATCGGCGCGCCGATCCGCTCGAAATGCGCGCAGCCCTCGAAGAAGCGTTCCAATTGCAATCCGGTCATTGGCGACCCCGGATCGTCCGCGCAGGCAAGATGCGAATAGATGCCCTTGAGCGTGCACCAGCACGATGCCGCCGCGGCCTCAATGAACGGCCCGGCCGAATAGCTGTGCACGCCGACTCGCTCCATCCCGGTATCGATCTTCAGGTGGATGCTCGCCTTGCGGCCCATTGCCTCCGCGGTGGCTTCGACCTGGCGCAGCTTGTCCAGCGACGACACGGTGATTTCGAGGTCGTGCTCCAGGAACTGCGCGACCTGTGGCCCGAAGATGCCGCCCAGTACCAGGATCGGTGTGGTGATCCCGGCGCGGCGCAGCGCAATGCCCTCTTCGACGAATGCCACGCCTAGTTGATCGACGCCTTGCGCCTGCAGATGACGTGCCACCGGCACCAGCCCATGGCCGTAGGCATTCGCCTTGACGATGCCCATGACCGGCACGCCCACGCGGGCGCGGATGGCCTGCAGGTTGTGGCCGATCGCGTCGAGGTCGACGACGATCCGGCTGGGGCGCTGGCTGGCGATTTCGCTCATGCGGCTATTCGACCATATCCGACACGTCGGATCGGACTTGGCCCTTGATCTTCTGGGGTCAGCGAGCCTGCCTGAGGAACCCTTGCGCCGGCTGGCGTGCTTCGAGCGCGCCATGGGTGAGCACGTTCTGCTTGCGCAGCATGCTGCGCGAACGTGCGAACGCCCGCCACCCTGTGGCGGGCCGGGCCGCGGAGCGGGCGCGCGGCCGCGCATCGGAGCCGGATGCGGAGCCTAGGCGGCGAAGCGCGCCAGCCGGCGCGAGGGTTCCTCCCCGGAACGCACGACCAGAATCACTCGAAGCTCCCCACCATATCGTGGGCCAGGTTGTCGAAGCGGGTGTATTCGCCGAAGAACTTGAGCTTGAACGAACCGGTCGGGCCGTTTCGCTGCTTGCCGATGATGATCTCGGCCAGGCCCTTGTCCGGCGAGTTTTCCTTGTTGTAGTACTCGTCGCGGTAGATGAAGACGATCACGTCCGCGTCCTGCTCGATCGCGCCGGATTCGCGCAGGTCGGCCATCACCGGCCGCTTGTCGGTGCGCGTTTCCAGCGAGCGGTTGAGCTGCGACAGCGCGATCACCGGCACGTTGAGCTCCTTCGCCAGACCCTTGAGCGAACGGCTGATCTCGGAGATCTCGGTGGCGCGGTTCTCGCTGTTGCCGGGTACCGCCATCAGCTGCAGGTAGTCGATGACGATCAGCCCGAGGTCGTGCTCGCGCTTGAGCCGGCGCGACTTCGCGCGCAGCACGTCGGGCGACAACGCAGGCGTGTCGTCGATGAAGATCTTGACCCCGTTCATCTGCGCGATCGCGCCGGTCACGCGGCTCCAGTCCTCGTCCTCCAACTGGCCGGTGCGCAGGCGGGTGGCGTTGACCCGACCAAGCGAGGAAATCAGGCGCAGCGCCAGCTGCGAGGCCGACATTTCCATCGAGAACACCGCGACCGCTTTTTTCGACTTCAACGCGCCGTACTCGGCGATGTTCAGCGCGAAGGTAGTCTTGCCCATCGCAGGGCGTGCGGCCAGGATCAACAGGTCGGTGGGCTGCAGGCCCGCGGTCATCTCGTCGAACTCGGTGTAACCGGTTGGCAGGCCGGTGACGGAGCCACCGTTCTCGGCGCGCTTCTGCAACACGTCGAAGGCCTCGATCAAGGCAGTGCGCACCGGAGTGAAATCCTGGCGGCCACGCGAATGCCCCTCGGCGATGGCGAACACGTCCTGTTCCGCCTTGGCCAGCAGCTCGGCCGAATCACGGCCTTCGGGCTGGAAGCCGTCGTTGACGATGCCGGTGCCGACGTCGATCAGCTTCCGCTGGATCGCCTTGTCGCGGACGATGTCGGCATACGCCTTGATGTTCGCGGCGCTGGGCGTGCTGGCGGCCAGCTCGACCAGGTAAGCGCCACCGGCCACTTGCTCGGCCTTGCCCTGCGAGTCGAACCAGTCGCCGACCGTGACCGCATCGCAGGGCTGGTTCTTCTCCACCAGCTCGCGGATCGCGCGATAGATCAGTTGGTGATCGCGACGATAGAAATCGTCCGCCACCAGTTGGTCGGCCACGCGGTCGAAGGCGTTCGGGTCCAGCATCAAGCCGCCCAGCACCGCCTGCTCGGCTTCGACCGACTGCGGCGGCACCCGCAGGTGCTCGATCATCGCGTCGTTGCGGGTATGGAAACTGGCGTCGGGGCGGGAGCCCGGTCGTGCGCTCATCGAGATGTTGCTCCCTGCGACGCGTCGTCGCGCATCGAGTGGTGGTACTGCGGCGAAGCGATCATCGTAGTCGCTGCCCGGCCGATGCCTTGCAGATAAACCTGTGGATAGTTCTGGATAACCCAAGCGGAATAGCAGCCGCGGATCGCAGATCCCGCGACGGCGTATGCGCGGCCCGGCCAACGAAAACGGGCGCCTTGCGGCGCCCGTCTCGACACAACCCGATGGAACGGGATTACGCGGCGTCCGGCACCACGATGACCTTCAGGCTCGACTCGACGTCGGCATGCAGGTGCACCAGCACTTCGAACTCGCCGGTATGGCGGATCGGGCCTTCGCCCATCACCACTTCCGACTTGCCGACGGTCACGCCCAACTGCTTGGTGGCGGCTTCGGCGATCTCGCGCGGACCGACCGAGCCGTACAGCTTGCCTTCGGTCGAGGCATTCGCGCTGATGGTCACGCTGGCGTCGGCCAGCTTGGCCTGACGCGCGGACGCACCGTCCAGGTTGGCCTGGGCCTTGGCTTCGTAATCGGCGCGCTTGGCTTCGAACTCGGCCAGGTTGGCGGCGGTGGCCGGCACGGCCTTGCCCTGCGGGACCAGGAAATTGCGGCCGTAGCCCGGCTTCACGCTGACCTTGTCGCCAAGGTTGCCGAGGTTCACGACTTTCTGCAGGAGGATCAGTTGCATGTTGTTGCTCCGTATTCGTTAGCAGGCCAAGGCCTGCAACGCGTGCTGTCCGAATGGACGGGGTTGTATCGAATGAAGCACTGGGATTGCACAACCAGCGATGGGCTGGCTAGGCGCGGGCCGGTGAGCAAACCGCAGTTGACTGAAGTCAATGAGGATTTGCGAACCGGCCCGGCAACGACGCCAGAGCGAGCTGGCGAAGCAATCAGGCGAAGCGTCAGATGTTGTGGTTGTCGGTGTACGGGATCAGCGCCAGGAAACGCGCGCGCTTGACGGCCGACTGCAGCTGGCGCTGGTACTTCGACTTGGTGCCGGTGATCCGGCTCGGCACGATCTTGCCGGTCTCGGTCAGGTACTGGCGCAGGGTGTTGAGATCCTTGTAGTCGATCTCGGTCACGCCTTCGGCGGTGAACTTGCAGAACTTGCGGCGGCGGAAGAACTTGGACATGTCGATGATTCCTTAGGCGGCTTCGGCGGCGGATTCGGTGTCGCCAGTGCCGACGGCACTGTCGCTCTCGTCGTCACGGCGGCGGCGATCGCCACGCTCCGGCTTGTCGGCCTTCTCGTCCTTGTTCTTCATGATCAGGGACTGTTCGGTCACCGCGTCGTCGCGACGCATGACCAGGTGGCGCAGCACTGCGTCGTTGAAGCGGAAGCCGGTGACCAGCTCGTCGAGGACGGCCTGCTCGGTTTCCACGTTCATCAGCACGTAGTGGGCCTTGACCAGGTTCTGGATCGGGTACGCCAACTGGCGGCGACCCCAGTCTTCCAGGCGGTGGATGGTGCCGTTGCCGGCTTCGATCGAGCTCTTGTAGCGCTCGATCATGGCGGGCACCTGCTCGCTCTGGTCCGGGTGGACCAGGAACACGATTTCGTAATGACGCATGGTCGTTTCCTTGTGGATATCGGATGGCGGGATGCCGGCCGAAGCCCTCGGCCACCGTGAGTACGGCGCGTTCGGGCAAGAACTCCCGCGAACGGGAGCCCGATAGTATGTCGGATCAATGACTTGCGCGCAAATCCTGCGCTTGCGGCGACGCTCAGGCGGCTTTGTCTGCGTCCGTGGTGAACGATTCCCCGCAGCCGCACTCGCCGGCCACGTTGGGATTGCGGAACACGAACTGCTCGTTCAGGCCCTGCTTGATGAAGTCGATCACGGTGCCATCCACCAGCGCCAGGCTGTCGGCATCCACATGGATGCCGATGCCGTCGGCGTCGAACACGGTGTCGCCCGGGGCCATGCTGCGCGCCATGTCGACCTTGTAGCCCCAGCCGGAACAGCCGGTGCGGGCCACGCCGAAGCGCAGGCCGACTGCGGCCGGGTCGGCGTCGAGGTAGCCGCGGATGCGGGCGCGGGCGGAATCGGTGAGGGTGATGGCCATGGCGCGATTGTAGCTCCGGTAGACTGCACGACCTATTTCGATGCCGGAACGCAGGATTTCAAGATGACCACGATGTCCGTGGCCCAGGCGCTTGCCGGGCGTGTGCCGGAAGGCGGCCAGGTGACCGTCCGCGGCTGGGTTCGCACCCGCCGCGACTCCAAGGCTGGCCTGAGTTTCGTCAGCGTCAGCGATGGCTCCTGCTTCGCGCCGATCCAGGTGGTCGCGCCGGACACCCTGCCCAACTACGAATCCGAAGTGAAGCACCTCACCACCAGCTGCGCGGTGATCTGCACGGGCACGTTGGTGAAGTCGCAGGGCCAAGGCCAGAGCTACGAGATCCAGGCATCGGGCATCGAAGTCACCGGCTGGGTCGAGGATCCGCTGACCTACCCGATGCAGCCCAAGCAGCACTCGCTGGAATACCTGCGTGAGTTCGCCCACCTGCGCCCGCGCACCAACCTGTTCGGCGCAGTGACCCGGATCCGCCACTGCCTGTCGATGGCGGTGCACCGCTTCTTCCACGAGCGCCAGTTCTACTGGATCAGCACGCCGATCATCACCACTTCGGACGCCGAAGGCGCTGGCCAGATGTTCCGCGTGTCCACCCTCGACGTGGCCAACCTGCCGCGCGACGGCAAGGGCAATGTGGACTTCAGCCGCGACTTCTTCGGCAAGGAAACCTTCCTGACCGTGAGCGGCCAGCTCAACGTCGAGGCCTACTGCCTGGCGCTGAGCAAGGTCTACACCTTCGGCCCGACCTTCCGCGCGGAGAACAGCAACACCACGCGGCATCTCGCCGAGTTCTGGATGATCGAGCCGGAGATCGCCTTCGCCGACCTCAACGACGACGCCAACCTGGCCGAAGAGTTCCTCAAGTACCTGTTCCGCGCAGTGCTGGATGAACGCGGCGACGACCTCGCCTTCATCGCCGAACGCGTCGACAAGACCGCGATCACCCGCCTGGAAAGCTTCATCAATGCGCCGTTCGAGCGCATCGACTACAGCGACGCGATCACCCTGCTGCAGCAGTCCGGCAAGAAGTTCGACTTCCCGGTCGAATGGGGCCTGGACCTGCAGACCGAGCACGAGCGCTGGCTGACCGAGGAACACGTCGGCCGCCCGGTCGTGGTGATGAACTACCCGGAGCAGATCAAGGCCTTCTACATGCGCCTGAACGACGACGGCCGCACCGTCGCCGCGATGGACGTGCTGGCGCCTGGCATCGGCGAGATCATCGGCGGCAGCCAGCGCGAGGAGCGCCTGGACATCCTCGATGCGCGCATGGGCCAGTTCGGCCTGGATCCGGCGCATTACGACTGGTACCGCGATTTCCGCCGCTACGGCACGGTGCCGCACGCCGGCTTCGGCCTGGGCTTCGAGCGACTGGTGGTCTACGTCTGCGGGCTGGCCAACATCCGCGATGCCATCGCCTACCCGCGCGCGCCGGGCACGGCGGAGTTCTGATCGCGTGGATGCCGACTTCGTCCTGTTCCTCGCACTCACCGCCTTCGCCATCGCGATCGCCGGTGCCACCGCGTTCGTGATCTTCTGGCCGCTGGCGCTGGTGCACATCCGCGACCGCCACCCGCAGATCACCGCGCGGCTCGGCGAAGGCGCCTTCCTCAAGCCGAAGGCGTTGTTGTGGCTGCTGCGCGGCGACTATTACGCGACACCGGATCGCAACCTGAGTGGCCTGGCCACGCCTTCGCGGATTTCGCTGCTGGTGATCCTGGCGGGCATCGCGATGGGCGGCGCGCTATGGATCATCGGACAGGCATTGGCGTGAGCGAGATCGTCATGAACAGCACGACGCAAGACAACTGGTGGCTCGCCACGCTTGGACTCACCATCGTCTGGGCACGTCTGCGCGAGCGCGAGGCCGGCACCGCCGAGGTCTTCGACAGCGATGGCAACACATTGGCCTACGACAGCCTGGATACCGCGCGCGCCGCCTTGATGGATGCCGAGTTCGTCGAATACGACGGCCTCGACGAATACGACGCACTGGAACGCGGGTTCTCGTTGCACGAGGTGTCGCCGCCGCAGGCGCGCGACGACGAAGCCTTGCGCGGAAGCATGATCCAGCAACTTGGCCGCCGCGCCTGAGCGCGATGTACCAGCCCCGCGCCTTCGTCGGCACCGATGCGGCGCAACTCGACGCCTTGTTCGTCGCTGATCCGTTCGTCACCCTGCTCACCAACGACGAGGCCGGTACGCCGTTCGCGTCGCACCTGCCGGTGCTGTACCACCGCGACGGCGATCGGATCGTTGTCGAAGGCCACTGGGCGAAACCGAACCCGCAGGCCCGGCACGCGGGCGATGCCCTGCTGATCGTGCATGGGCCGCATGCCTACGTGTCGCCGGGCTGGTATCCGGACAAGCACGAAGCGGGCCGCGTGCCGACCTGGAACTACGCGGTGGCGCACCTGCGCGGCCACCTGGAGACGTTCGACGACGAGTCCTCGCTCGCCGACCTGGTCGCACGCCTGAGCCGGCATTTCGAGGCAAGGGTCGGCAGCGACTGGGAATTCGATGCCACCGATGCGCGTCAACAAGCCCTGCTGCGCGGCATCGTCGGCTTCCGCTTCGTGCCGGATCGGAGCGACATCAAGTTGAAATTGAGCCAGAACCATCCCCTGGCGAACCGGCAGGCGGTCATCGACGCACTGTCGTCGCAAGCGTTTGATGACACTCGCGCCGTCGCCGCGCTGATGCGCTCCACCCTGCCCTGAGGAACTGCACACGATGGACCTGAACCTGTTCGGCAAGCACGCCCTGGTCTGCGGCGGTTCCGAGGGCATCGGTCGTGCCGCGGCGATCGAACTGGCCGCGCTGGGCGCCGACGTCACCCTGCTCGCCCGCCGCGAGGACGCGCTGCGCGAGGCCGTGGCCGCGTTGCCGACCAATGGCACGCAACGCCATGGCTACCTGATCGCCGACGTGTCGCAAACGCAGGCGCTGGCCGATGCGGTCGCTGCACTCGTCGCGACCAATCCCGTGCATATCCTGCTCAACAACACCGGCGGCCCACCCGGCGGCGGCGCGCACAGCGCCGAGATCGCCGCCTACCTCGACGCCTTCAACAAGCATCTGATCGCCAACCACGCGTTGTTGCAGGCCGTGCTGCCGGGCATGCGCGACGCGGGCTGGGGCCGTATCGTCAATGTGATCTCCACGTCTGTGTACGAGCCGATCCCCAATCTCGGCGTGTCCAACACGATTCGTGGCGCGGTGGCCAGTTGGGCCAAGACCCTGTCGCGCGAACTCGCCGGCGACGGCATCACCGTCAACAACGTGCTGCCCGGCTACACGCGCACCCAGCGCCTGGACCAGATCCTGGCCGATCGCAGCGCCGCCTCCGGCAAGTCGGAGGACGACATCGCCAAGGCGATGCTGGCCAGCGTACCGGTCGGGCGCTTCGCCGATGCCGCGGAGATCGGCGGCGTCATCGCCTTCCTGTGCACGCCGGCCGCGGCTTACGTCAACGGCCAGTCGATCGCGGTCGATGGCGGGCGCATGCAGTCGATCTGAACCGCAATACCGTCATTCCGGCGAAAGCCGGCAGCCAGCTTCTGGGCTGGCCAAGTACAGGAAGAACTGGATTCCGGCTTTCGCCGAATGACGAGCTGTGCTTTCGCTCTAAACTAGGCGGATGCAACGCATTCCGCACTGGATCAACGGCAAGCCCGTCCCTCCGGCCAACAAGTGCTGGCTTGATGTCTTCGACCCTGCCACTGGCAAGGTTGCCGCGCAGACCGCCGATGGCGATGCAGGCGATGTCGATACCGCGGTCGCGGCGGCGCGTGCGGCCTTTCCGGCATGGTCGGCGCTATCCAACAGCGAGCGAGCGCATTGGCTGCTGGAACTCGCCGGTGCCATCGAAGCATTCACCGACAAGTTCGCACGCATCGAGGCCGAAGACGCCGGCAAGCCGCTCGCCCTCGCCCGTGATGCCGAGATCCCGCGCGCGATCAGCAACCTGCGCTTCTTCGCGCATGCGGCCACCCAGTTTTCCAGCGAGTCCCACCACGGCGAGGCTGGCCTCAATTACACCTTGCGCCTGCCGCTGGGCGTGGTCGGCTGCATCAGCCCGTGGAACCTGCCTCTGTACCTGTTCACCTGGAAGATCGCGCCCGCATTGGCGGCCGGCAACACCGTGGTCGCCAAACCGTCCGAAGTCACCCCGCGCACGGCCGCGCTGCTCGCCGAAATCGCCGCCGAGATCGGCTTTCCGCGTGGCGTGCTGAACGTGATCAATGGCCGCGGCTCCGAGGTTGGCGAGGCGATCGTCCGGCATCCCGACATCAAGGCGATCAGCTTCACCGGCAGCAGCGCCGTCGGCCGCCGCATCGCCGGCATCACCGGGCCGATGCTGAAGAAGACCTCGCTGGAACTGGGCGGCAAGAACGCCACGCTGGTGTTCGCCGACAGCGAGTGGCGCAAGCACCTGGACACGCTGGTTCGCAGCGCCTTCCAGAACAGCGGGCAAATCTGCCTGTGCGGCTCGCGCCTGCTCATCGAGCGCGGCATCTACGACGATTTCCGCGACGCCTTCGTCGATCGCGTGCATGCGTTGAAAATCGGGAATCCGATGCAGGTCGGCGCGCAGTTCGGGCCACTGGTGTCGCAGGCGCAGTTCGACAAGGTGCTGGCCTGCATCCAGCGCGCCCGCGACGAAGGCGGCAACGTCCTGTGCGGCGGCAAGGCCATCGATCGTCCCGGCTGGTTCATCGCGCCGACGGTGATCGAGGGACTCGGCCCGGAATGCGCGAGCAACCGCGAGGAAATCTTCGGCCCGGTGGTCACGCTGCAGGCATTCGATTCCGATGACGAAGCCCTCGCATTGGCCAACGCCAGCGACTACGGGTTGTCGGCGTCCGTGTTCACCAACGATCTCTCCCGCGCCCATCGCATGGCCGCGCAGCTGCGCGTGGGCATGGTCTGGATCAACACCTGGCTGATGCGCGACCTGCGCACGCCGTTCGGCGGCAGCGGCGCGTCCGGCATGGGCCGCGAAGGCGGGCTGGACGCGATGCGATTCTTCACCGAGCCGCGCAACGTGGGCATCGCCCTGCCGCCATGAAGAAAATCGCCATCGCCATCGTCATTGGCTTCGGCGCGCTGGCCGTCCACGCGGCACCGGCCCAGCGCGATGCCTCGAAGAACCCAGCCGACGACTTCTTCAAGGCGTTCAACGCGCAACCCGACACCTTCGCCGAGTACCGCTTCCTGACCAGCCCGGTCGTGCAGCAAGACGAATACGCGCGCAACCTGTCGACGCAAATGCTGGCGACGCACTTGAGCTTCCTCGGCCGGCCAGTGGACGCCCTGCAGTCGTTTCCGTACCGCGGCAGCAACGCGCCGCAAAGCGACCTGCCGGTGCCGTCCGACTGGATGACGGTGCCAGCCAGCGACTGGATTGCGGTGCAAGCCGATGCGTACCGCGTGATCATGGTCAACGAAGCGCACCACGCGCCGCAGACTCGCGTGTTGACGATCGCCCTGCTGCAACGGCTGCGTGCGAAGGGCTATACCCATCTCGCGGTCGAAGCCCTGCTCAACGACGGCACCGACCCGATGCCAGGCGGCTATCCGGTGCGCAAGAGCGGCATCTACACGCGTGAGCCGATATTCGCCGAACTGCTGCGTGAGGCCGTGCGTTTGGGCTATGCGCTGCTGCCCTACGAGCCGAACGACCAAGGCGAACAGACCCAGCAGCAGCGCGAATCCGGCCAGGCCCGTGCCATCGCTGCCGTCCTCGCCGAAAACCCGACATCGAAAGTGCTGGTGCATGCCGGCTATGCGCATATCGGCGAGGCGCAGGAAGGCCTGCCCGATGACGCCAGACCCATGGCGATGGAGCTGGCAACGATGAGCGGGCTGGCCCTGCTCACGATCGACCAGACCTCGACACGCAGCCACGAGGCCGGCGACATCGATACGGTCGGTCGGCGATTGGCAACGCAATTCGCTGTCGACGTGGCGAGCGTGCTGGTGTCGATTGAAGGGGACAACGCCTGGAGTAATCGACCCGGTCTCAACGACGCGTCGGTACTGCTACCGGCGACACCGACGCAGGTGTTGCGTCCCGATTGGCTTGCACTGGAAGGCAAACGACAAGCGGTCGCCATCGACCTGACAGGTTGTCTGGGTCACCTGCCCTGCCTGGCCGAAGCGCGTCATGCCGATGAAGGCGACGACGCGATTCCGGCCGATCAATTCCTGATGCTCGTAGCCGGCGAAGCCGCCACGCCGCTCTACCTGGCACCTGGACGCTACCGGTTACGCCTCCTCGGCGCCGATGGCGCAACGCTGTCGGATCAGTCGTTGCAGGTCGCCACCCGCCCCACCCCACCTTCCGCAAGGACGCCATGAACCGACTCGACGACCTGCTGCGCAACAACCGGGCTTGGGCCGAGCGCGTCTCGCGCGAGGATCCGGGTTTCTTCGAGCGGTTGTCCGGACAGCAGGCACCGAAATACCTGTGGATCGGCTGTTCGGATTCGCGGGTGCCGGCGAACCAGGTGGTCGACCTCGCACCGGGCGAAGTGTTCGTCCATCGCAACATCGCCAATGTCGTCGTGCACACCGACCTCAACTGCCTGTCGGTGATCCAGTTCGCGGTGGACGTGCTCAAGGTGGAGCACATTCTGGTCGTGGGCCATTACGGCTGCGGTGGCGTGCATGCGGCGCTGACCAATGCGCGGGTGGGTTTGGCCGACAACTGGATCCGCCATGTCGGCGACGTCTCCACCAAGCATGCACAGTTGCTGCTCGATGCCGGCGACGAGCCCCTCCAGCACGACCGCCTGTGCGAGTTGAACGCGCTCGAACAGGTGGCCAACGTCTGCCAGACCACCATCGTCCGCGATGCCTGGGCACGTGGCCAAGTGCTGTCGGTTCATGGCTGGGTCTATACGCTGCGCGACGGCCGCGTGCATGACCTCGGCCTCAACGTCGCCGCGTCAGACCAGTTGGAACCGCAGTACGCCGCCGCGCTGGCCGCCATCAGCATCGACAAGGAAGATCGCTGATGTCGGGCGCGGATCAGGATCGTTCGATCCACGCCGATGCCGCGCCAAAAGCGGTCGGAAGTTATCCGCATGCGCGGCGGGTCGGCGACCTGCTGTTCCTGTCCGGGATCGGACCACGCACGCCGTCGGACAACACGATCCCGGGCAATGACTATTTCGCCGACGGCCGACTGCGAAAATACGACATCGAGGCGCAGGCGCGTGCGGTGTTCGCCAATGTTCGCGCAGTGCTCGAGGCCAGCGGCGCAACGTGGGACGACCTGGTCGATGTCACCGTTTACCTCACCGACATGGCCCGCGACTTCAAGGCCTACAACGCGATCTGGGCGGAACACTTTCCCGATGCCGCGACTGCGCCCTGCCGCACCACCCTGGGCATCACCGCGCTGCCTACGCCGATCGCGATCGAACTGAAGTGCATCGCTGCACTGAAGGACTGACATGCTGCCGAATCCGATCAACCTGCAGGCCTGGATCGACGAGCACCGCCACCTGCTGAAACCGCCGGTCGGCAACAAGTGCATCGTCGATGGCGACTACATCGTGATGATCGTCGGCGGCCCGAACGCACGCACCGACTATCACTACGAGGACGGTCCGGAGTGGTTCTACCAGTTGGAAGGCGAGATGGTCCTGCGCATCCAAGAGGACGGCGCGGTCCGCGACATCCCGATCAAGGCTGGCGAGATGTTCTACCTGCCGCCGCACGTGCCGCATTCGCCACAACGCATGGCGGGCAGCATCGGTCTGGTCATCGAACGCAAACGCTTGCCGCACGAGGACGACGCTCTCATGTGGTTCTGCGTCAGCTGCAATCACAAGTTGTACGAGGAATTCTTCCACCTGGTCGACATCGAACAGGACTTCTTCCGCGTGTTCGAGCGCTTCTATCGCGACGAACACCTGCGCACCTGCGATCAATGCGGCACCCTCAACCCGCGACCGACGCGCTTTGATCTGGATGCGCAGTCGCAGGCGGACATCACGTGACCGGGCGACCCGCATGCTGAAGATCGATATCCACGCCCACTACCTGCCGCGCGACTGGCCGGATCTGGCGGCCAAGTACGGCGACGTCCGCTTTCCGGTGATCCACCACGGCGATGATGGCCGCCACCGCATCTACAAGGACGGCAAGTTCTTCCGCGAGATCTGGCCGAAGACCTGGGATCCGCAGATCCGCATCGACGACTACGCGGGCTTCGGCGTGCAGGTGCAGGTGCTGAGCACGGTGCCGGTGATGTTCAGCGAATGGGCCAAGCCACACCAGGCGCTGGAACTGCACAAGGCACTCAACGACCACATGGCGCAGACCTGTCGCGATTACCCGCGGCATTACGCGGGTATCGGCACGGTGCCGTTGCAGAGTCCGCAGCTCGCGATCCGTGAACTGGAACGCTGCATGGACGAACTCGGCCTGCAGGGCGTGCAGGTCGGCTCGCACCTCAACGGGCCCAACGATGCGCACTGGAATCTCGACGCGCCCGAACTGTTCGAGTTCTTCCAGTGCGCCAGCGACCTCGGCGCAGCGATCCTGGTGCACCCGTGGGACATGATGGGAACCGACACCATGCCAAAGTATTGGCTGCCGTGGCTGGTCGGGATGCCGGCGGAGCAGTCGCGCGCGGCCTGCTGCCTGGTGTTTGGTGGCGTACTGGAACGGCTGCCGAAACTGCGCGTGTGCATGGCCCACGGAGGCGGCAGTTTTCCGTACACCATCGGCCGCATCGAGCATGGCTTCAACATGCGCCCGGATCTGGTCGCCACCGACAATTTCCGCAATCCGCGCGAGTATCTGAAGCGACTGTATTTCGATTCCTGGGTGGCCGATGATGCCGCACTGCGTTACCTGTTGGAGACCTGCGGGATCGAGCGGGTGATGCTGGGCACCGACTATCCCTTCCCCTTGGGAGAACAGGTGCCGGGTGAAGGCATCGAACGCCTCGCGCTGGACGAAGCGCAACGTGCCCGCATCTACCACGGCACAGCGCTGGAATGGCTAGGCCTGCCGGCCTCGAGGTTTGCATGACCGAGATTTACACCGACGCGTACGCGCAATCCCGCGACGCCGCCGATCCGCTGCGCCATTTCCGCGACGAATTCCACCTGCCGTTGCACGACGGCAAGCCGCAGGCGTACTTCGTCGGCAACTCGCTGGGCCTGCAGCCGAAGGGCGCGCGCGCGTATATCGAGGAAGTGCTCGACAAATGGGCAACCCAAGCCGTGGAAGGCCACTTCACCGGCCAGGCGCAGTGGATGCCCTATCACGAACTGGTGCGCGATCCACTGGCGCGCGTGGTCGGCGCGCAGCCGCAGGAAGTGGTGGCGATGAACTCGCTGACCGCCAACTTGCACCTGATGCTGGTGAGCTTTTACCGCCCGACCCACGAACGCCCGGTGCTGCTGATGGAAGCGGGCGCATTCCCGTCCGACCGCTACGCGCTGGAATCACAACTGCGCGTCCACGGCTTCGATCCGGCCGACGCGCTGGTCGAGGTCGAGCCGGACGAGCCCGACGGCACGTTCTCGATGGCGACGATCGAACGCGCCATCGGCGAACACGGCCCGCGGCTGGCGGCAATCGTCTGGCCGGGAGTGCAGTACCGCACCGGCCAGGCCTTCGACCTCAAGGAAATCACCCGGCTTGGGCATGCGGCGGGCGCGACCGTCGGTTTCGACCTCGCCCATGCTGTCGGAAACCTGCCCTTGCAACTCCATGACAGCGGCGCCGACTTCGCAGTGTGGTGCCATTACAAATACATGAACTCGGGACCGGGCGCGGTCGCCGGCTGCTTCGTGCACGAGCGTCATGCGCGCACCGAACGCCCGCGTTTCGCCGGCTGGTGGGGCAACGACCAAAGCGTACGTTTCAAGATGGGCCCGCACTTCGATCCCACCCCCGGCGCGGATGGCTGGCAATTGTCGAATCCGCCGATCCTCGGCCTTGCGCCGCTGCGCGCCTCGCTGGACCAGTTTGACCGCGCGACCTTGCCTGCGCTGCGCGCCAAGTCGGAAGCGCTGACCGGTTACCTTGAGCAACTGATCGATGCCGAGTTGCGCGATGTGCTGCAGGTCGTCACCCCGAGGGAAGCCTCACGGCGCGGCTGCCAGCTGTCGATCCGGGTGATCGGCGGTCGCGAGCGTGGTCGCGACCTGTTCGAGTTCCTCGCCACGCGCGGCGTACTCGGCGATTGGCGCGAACCGGACGTGATCCGCATCTCGCCGGTGCCGCTGTACAACACCTATGCCGATGTCCTGCGCTTCGCCAATACGGTGCGGGAGTGGCGCGATGAACGCTGACGCGCGCGGGATCACCATCGTCGGTGGCGGCCTGGCTGGCGCCCTGCTCGCGATCCTGCTGGCCCAGCGTGGCTGGTCGGTGGATGTGTACGAACGCCGCGGCGACCCGCGCGTGCATGGTTACGCCGGCGGGCGCTCGATCAACCTCGCGTTGGCAGAACGCGGCCTGCATGCGCTGCGCCAGGCAGGCGCGGATGGCGCGGTGATGGCGCAGGCGGTGATGATGCGTGGCCGCTACGTGCACCCGCTGCAGGGCGAGCCCGGCCTGCAACGCTACGGCCGCGACGATTCCGAGGTGATCTGGTCGATCAACCGCGGCGAGCTCAACATCGTCCTGCTCGATATTGCCGAATCGCATGGCGCGCGCCTGCACTTCGAGCACGGGCTGGCATCGGTGGACTTCGTCGACAAGGTTGCCGTGTTCAAGGGCGACGGCCATGAGACCCGCAAGCCCTTCCAGGCGCTGGTCGGTGCAGACGGCGCAGGCTCCAGTTTGCGCGGCGAGATCGCCAGGGTGCTGCCGCTGGGCGAGCGCACCGAATGGCTGGATCATGGCTACAAGGAATTGGAGATTCCGCCCGCGAACGATGGTGGTTTCCGCATCGAAGCGAACGCGCTGCACATCTGGCCGCGCGGGCATTACATGTGCATTGCCCTGCCCAATGACGAATGCACCTTCACCGTCACCCTGTTCATGCCGCATGCCGGCGAACACCCGAGCTTCGAAACCGTGCGCACGGCCGACGAAGCGCAAGCATTCTTCATGCACGACTTCCCCGACACGCTGCCGCTGATTCCCGACCTGCGCGACGATTACGAAGCGAATCCGGTCGGCACCCTGGGCACGCTGTATCTTGACCGCTGGCACCTGGACGGGCGCGCGGTGCTGATCGGCGATGCCGCCCACGCGATGGTGCCGTTCCACGGCCAGGGCATGAACTGCGCGTTCGAAGATTGCGTCGCATTGGCCGATCATCTCGACGCCAATGCGTCGCTGTCCGATGCCTTCGCCGCCTTCGAGGCGCAGCGCAAGCCCGACGCCGAAGCGATCCAGCAGATGGCGCTGGAGAACTACATCGAGATGCGCGACAAGGTGGACGATGCCGCGTTTCTGCTGCAACGCCAGCTCGAACTCGCATTGCAGGAGCGTCACCCCGGCCGCTTCGTCCCGCATTACGCGATGGTCAGCTTCATGCGCATTCCGTATTCCGTCGCCCTGCATCGCAGCGAAGTGCAACGCGTGATTCTGGAAGACGCGACACGCGACGTTGCTTCGCTCGACACCGTGGACTGGGATGTGCTCGACGCAGCAATACTCGCTCGACTCGATCCGCTTTGATCAAGCTGACCAGCGACTGCGAGACCGGCTGGCGTTTGCGTAGCCGCATTCCGAGCGGCGCAGCGAACGGCTGCCGGTAGGCGCAGGCGCAGCCGGCAAACCGCTCTTACAATCCGGCAATGACCGCCAGCTTCCTTTTCTACGACCTCGAAACCTTCGGTGCCGATCCGCGCCGGACCCGCATCGCCCAGTTCGCCGCGATCCGCACCGACGCCGACCTCAACCAGATCGACGAGCCGATCAGCTTCTTCGTGCAGCCGGCCAACGACCTGCTGCCCTCGCCGGTCGCGACCCTGATCACCGGCATCACCCCGCAGGCCGCGCTGCGCGATGGCGTCAACGAAGGGGAAGCCTTCGCCCGCATCGTCGAGGAGATGACGCGACCCGAAACCTGCAGCGCTGGCTACAACTCCCTGCGTTTCGACGACGAATTCGTCCGCCACGGGCTGTATCGCAATTTCTTCGATCCCTACGAACGCGAATGGCGCGGCGGAAATTCGCGCTGGGACCTGCTGGATGCGCTGCGGCTGATGCATGCATTGCGGCCAGACGGCATCGCCTGGCGGCAGCGCGAGGACGGCGGCGGTACCAGCTTCAAACTGGAACACCTGGCCGAGGACAACGGCCTGCGCATCGGCGACGCCCACGAGGCCTTGAGCGACGTGCGCGCGACGATCGGCTTGGCCCGGCTGTTCAAGCAGGCGCAGCCGCGGCTGTGGGATTACACCCTGCGCCTGCGCGACAAGCGCTTCGCCGCCACCCTGCTCGACGTGGTCGCGATGACCCCGGTGCTGCACGTCTCGCAGCGCTTCCCGGCCTCGCGCCTGTGCGCTGCGCCAGTGATTCCGTTGGCCCGGCATCCGCAGATCGACTCACAGGTGATCGTGTTCGACCTGGCCGAGGATCCCGACGCCCTGCTCGACCTCGATGCCGAGGCCATCGCCGAACGCCTGTACATCCGTCAGGCCGATCTGCCCGGAGGCGAGCGGCGCGTGCCGCTGAAGACCGTGCATCTCAACAAATGCCCGGCGCTGGTCGCCTGGGACCATCTGCGCCATGCCGACTTCGACAGGCTCGGCATCGACCGCGATCTTGTGCAGGCGCGTGCCGCGCGCATCCGTGACGTCGGACCGATGCTTGCCGAGAAAGTGCGTCGCGTGTTCGCCCGCGATCGTCCCGCCGACACCATCGACGCGGATGCCGCGCTGTACGGCGGATTCATCGGCGACGGCGACAAACGCCTGCTCGCGCAGGTGCGCGGCACGCCGCCGCATTTGCTGGCCAAGGCGCAGTACGCCTTCCGCGACGCGCGCTTGCCGGAGTTGCTGTTCCGCTATCGCGCACGCAACTGGCCGGAGACCTTGTTGCCTGCCGAACGCGCGCGTTGGGACGACTACCGGCGCCAGCGTTTGCAGTGCGACAGCGGACTGTCCGAGCTCGACTTCGACCAGTTCCATCTCGACATCGCGCACTTGCGCGATGTCCATGCCGACGACGGCAGCAAGCTTGCCTTGCTCGACCAGTTGCAGGCCTGGGGCGACGGCATCGCCCACGCATTGGACTGACCGCAGCGCGCCCGCCGCGAAAACGTGACCGCTGTCGCAGTGCGTCATGACAATCCCATACCGATCCGTATGCTCGACCGCGATGCAGGCGTGGGGGCGCTTGCATCGCACCCGCCGCGGGTGACGCGGCTACTGACTGGGGAGAGTCCATGCGCAAGTACGCATTCGGCGCGGTGTTGTTCTGCGCCGCCGTTTTCACCGCACCATCCGCCATCGCCAATACCGGCGTTGCCTTCGTCCACGGCACCGGCAGCCAGACCAATGCCTACAACGACTACTGGCAACCGAAGATGGTGAACAACGTCCGCAACGGCCTGGTCAATCCGGCCAACTACGTGGTCATCAACTGCGATTTCAACCAGTACATGTGGGACAGCCGCGCCGCCGGCTGCCTGGCCGGCCAGTTGACCAGCTTCATCAATGCCAAGGGCATCACCAAGCTGATCGTGATCACCCATTCCAACGGCGGCAACGTGGTCCGCTGGATCATGTCCAACCCCACCTACGACAGCCGCTATCCGAACATCATCAACAAGATCGTTCGCGTGAACGCGCTTGCCCCGTCGTCCGCGGGCACCCCGCTGGCCGATGCGGTGACCAACGGCAACGTGTTCGAAACCTCGCTGGGCTGGCTGCTGGGCTACAAGTCCGATGCCGTGCGCATGCAGCAGGTCAGCTGGATGGCGAGCTACAACGCCAACAACCTGTACGGCACCAGCGGCCGTCCGGCGCTGCCGAAACTGTTCCGCAGCGTGGTCGGCACCGATGTCGATTCGGCGATCTGGGATTCCGACAGCTACTGCGCCGGCTACGCCGAGAACGTGGGCCTAGAAACCACCCAGTGGTGGCTCAACAGTTGCTCCGACGGCTTCCTCAACTGCAGCAGCCAGTCGGCGGCGGGCAGCGTCTGGTTCCAGGACAAGACCCGCATGGCCGGCAGCGAGCCGCTGAGCCACAACCAGAGCCGGCGCGCCTGCTTCGGCCTGGACACCATCCTCCGCAACGACATGAAGTGAGGGCCATGACCATGCGCACATCGATCCTCCGTGTCGCGGCGTTGGCCGCATTCACCACCATGTTCACCGCCGGCATCGCGAATGCCGCGCAACCGCTGCTGCCTGCCGGTGTGTCCGACCAAGTGCCGACGCGCCTCTCGGTGTTGCCGGCGCCCACCGGTGCCATCGAACGCAAGCCGGTTGCGTTCTCCTGGGCGCTCGATCCCGACGCCGAACTCTCCGCCAGCGCGCCGTTCCTGGCCGAAAGCCGCGAGTACTGGATGACTGTCGAAGGCAGCGAGCTCGCCCGCGGCGTGCCCTTGCAGATGACCGCGCCCGGCGCTCTGGTGCGTATCAGTCCAGCCAAGGGCAGCCTTGGCCTGCGCGCCGGCGACTTCAGCGTGAACGTGGCAGGCCGCAAGATCGGCATCGCCCAGGCGGCCGACGCCGATGCGCTGCGCAAGGCCGGCATGGACGCGAGCGCGGGCACCCAGATCATTCGGCTGGGCGCTGGCAGCGGCGCGGGACGGCATGTGCTGCGCGCGGCGAATGCACGTGGCCGCTACGTGGTGCATGTGTTCGAACCCGCCAGCGACCGCGTGCTGTTCGCCCGTGCCGACCGCAACCAGGCGCTTGCGGGCAGCCGCATGCGCGTGGCGATCGGTGCGACCAACGCGGGCCGCCAGACCGACGTGGACTCGCAGGCATTGCTGGTCGCACCGGATGGCAGCAGCCAGCCGGTGGCGGTGCGCAATGCCGCGGGCGGTGGCCAGGAAGCGGTGTTCACCGTGCCCGCCAGCGCCAGCCATGCCAAGGGCTTGTGGGAACTGCAGGTGTTCAGCGATGTCGGCGACGTGCCACGCGATGCACGCACGGCATTCGCGGTGGCACAACCGACCGCGCGCTTCAGCGGGATCTTCGACGTGGATGCGGCCAACCTGCGGGTGTCATTGCCGGTGGAAGCCGCCTCGCCGGGCCGGTACGAGGCGCGCGGCACGCTCTACGCCACAGCGAAGGACGGCAGCCTGCGGCCGGTGTCGCAGGCGCACGCCGCCGCGTGGATGAGCGCCGGCGACGGCATGCTGGTCCTGCAGTTCGCGCGTGCGCACCTGCCGGCCGGCTATGGCGCGCCGTATGAAGTGCGGCAACTGGAGCTCAACGATCAGGGCAGGATGGCCCCGATCGAGTCGCGCACGCGCGGCGCACGCTTCTGACCGGTGGACTGGGCACGATGGCCGGGCTTGCCCGGCCGTCGTCGTTTGCGCAGGATGCAGGCAACCCGCAACGGACTCACCGATGAACAAGAAGACCAAGTGGTTGCTCGCCATCGCGGCGCTGCTCCTGCTCGCCCTGCTGGCGTTCGTTGCGGCCGGCCCGTGGCTGGCGATCAACGGCATCCGCAACGTGGTGGCCAGTGGCAACTACGGCGAGCTGTGGCGTTTCGTCGACTTTGATCGCCTGCGCGAGAACGTGCGCCCGCAGATCCAGGAGCGCATCGCCCGCGGAATTCTTGAGCGGGCTGGCACAGGCCACACGGGCACCGCTCTGACCGGCGTCACCGAACTGATTTCCAAGCCGGCGATCGACGCGATGGTGTCGCCGGTCGGAGTTGCCACTCTGCTGCGCGGCAACGCGCTGGCCAGGCAGGTGACAGGCGACAAGGATCCCGACGGCAAGGCGCGTGCGGCCGATCCGCTGAAGGATGCGAAGACCGGCTACGTCTCCGCATCGCTGTTCACCGCGACCGTGCACAACGACGACGGCAAGCCGGTGGTATTCGAGTTCAGTCGCACCGGCCTGAGCTGGAAGCTGACCGGGATCGACCTGCCCGAGGATTGACCGGCGCTACGGGGCGGGCTCGTTGGCCACGCCATGCGGTACGTGGCCGGCGGCGACATGCAGCCGCGCCGAATCGATGTTGTGCGGCGAGTCGTCGAAGAAGATGTCGGCACCGAATGCGCGCAGGAACGGCCCCTTGCCGCGACCGCCGAGAAACAGCGCCTCATCCAGCCGCACCTCCCAGTCGCGCAGGGTGCGGATGACGCGTTCGTGCGCCGGCGCAGAACGCGCGGTGACCAACGCGGTGCGGATCGGCGCATCGTCACCGACCGGGAACGCGGCTTGCAGGTCGTGCAACGCGGACAGAAAACCGCGGAATGGCCCGCCGGTCAGCGGCTCGCGCGCACGTTCGCGCTCGTGCCGGCCGAAGGCCTCGACGCCGTGTTCGCGGGAGACGCGTTCGCTCTCGTCGCCGAAGATCACCGCATCGCCATCGAAGGCGATCCGCAACTGGTCGTGCGGCGATTCGGGCGCCAGCGCCGGCAGAATCGTGGCCGCCGCCACCCCTGCTTCCAGCGCGCTGCGCACGGATTCCGGATTCGCCGAGAGGAACAGCTGCGCGCCGAACGGCACGATGTACGGCCACACCGGCGCGCCCGAAGTGAACGTGGCGCGGCGGATGTCCAGGCCGTAATGCTGGATCGAGTTGAAAACGCGCAGGCCGGTATCGGACGAATTGCGCGACAGCAGGATCACTTCGACCCTCGGCGCGTCAACGGGAGCACCGTGGTTCAAGGCCAGCAGCTTGCGTACCAGCGGGAATGCGATGCCCGGCTCCAGCACGTCGTCCTCGCGCTCCCGCTGGAACTCGGCGTAGGCCTTGACCCCCTCGGCCTCGAACAGACCGTGGCTGTCCTCCATGTGGAACAACGCCCGCGCAGTGATGGCGACGGTCAGGATGGCGACGGGTTCAGGCATGTGGGGATTGTCGGCGATCCGCGTCGCAGGTGCGGTGATCAAACGGAGGCTCAGTCAGCTCACACGGCGCTCAACGCTGAAACACAACCCGTTCAGGCTTGTGCAGTGCGAAACCCTGCGCATAGTCGACCCCCACCTGACGAAGCAAGTCCAGCATCTCTGTCGAGGACACCCACTCCGCGACCACTTTCAGGCCTTGCTGGTGCCCGATCTCGGTCACGGCGCGAACAATCGACTGCGACATGCGGTCGGTGGCCAGTTCCTGCACGAAACTCCCGTCGATCTTCACCACGTCCAGCTCGAGATTCTTCAAGTAACCGAACGAGGACATTCCCGCGCCGAAATCATCCAGCGCGACCCGACACCCCAATGCCCGGAGTTTGGAGATGAGTGCACTGGAAGCGGTGAAATCGCGCATCGCCACGGTTTCGGTGATCTCGAAAAGCAGCCTGCCCGGATCAACGCCCTCCGATTTGACAAGATCGGCAACCAGTTGAAACAGGCTGTCATCCTCCAGGCTGGAGCTTGAGAGGTTGATCGCGCAGGTGCCGAGTCCATCGCCACTCGGATGCAGCCGATCGATGTTGCTGATGGCGGTTTCGACGACCCAGCGATCGATGGCGGGCATCAACCCGTAGCGCTCCGCCGCCGGCAGGAAGGCGCCAGGCATCACCTCGCGGCCGTCCTCGGCACGCAGGCGAACCAGCACTTCAACATGCATCTGTTCCTGGACCCCGGGCTGGATCGGATGCAATTCCTGGTAATCCAGGAGCAGCCTCTGCTCGCGCAGCGCATCGCGCAGGCGACTCGCCCATTCCATTTCGGTGAGGCGGGACGTGATTGCGGTGTCGTCGTCGGAGTGGAAATGGATGCGATTGCGACCGGCTTCCTTGGCCAGATAGCACGCAGCATCGGCGTGCGCGAACAGTTCCTTCAGGGTGCCGGCTTTGCTCAGCATGACCGCACCGATGCTTGCGCTGATCGTGTAGGTCCGCTGCTCCCAATTGAAAATGTAGCTTTCCAGGCTGCGCCGCAACCGCTCTGCGGCCTGGATTGCTCCTTCTGCGCTGCGCACGCCCGCCAGCAGCACCCCGAACTCGTCCCCGCCCAGGCGGCCCAAGGTGTCGGTGGGACGCAATTTTTCCCGCATCATTGAGGCCAGTTGCACAAGCAACTCGTCGCCTGCGCGATGTCCGGACGTGTCATTGATCACCTTGAACTGATCCAGATCGATGAACAGCAGCGCGCAATCCTGGGCGCCTGGCGAGGCAAGTGCCTTGCTGACGCGCGCCTCGAATTCCCGTCTGTTGAGCTGCTTGGTCAGGGAGTCATGGCTGGCCTGGTAACTGAGACGCTCGGTCATCTGCCGCTGTTGCGAGATATCGCTGGCGACGATCAGCCACGTCGGAACATTGTCTATTTCGATGCTCGACACGCAGACATTCGCCCAGAAAGGTTCCGAGAGCGCAGGGATCATCTGCAGGTCGGCACTCAGGGACGCGCCTTCGGACGCCGAGGACAGCGCCGCGAACGCCTCCTCATCGAATAGATCGCCCAGCATGCGCGCGCCCGCCACCTCGCCGAGGCGATCCCGTGCGGCCGCATTGAGATACAGCAGCTTGCCATCGTGGCGCCGGGCGACCACCACCAGTGAGGGCAACAGTTCCGTCAGCCTTCTGAAGCGCTCCTCGCTCGCCCTGAAGCGCTGGCTCATCGAGCCCGCAAGGGAAATCGCACGCTCTCGCGTACTGAACAGGGACCAGCTGAGTGCCGCCAGCAATGCACTGACCAAGGTGCCCAGCCAGAGGATGCTGCCTGACCAAGGGCTGACCTCTGCGCTACGCAATCCGTGAACCGTGACCCGCCATGTGCGTCCTCCGAAGCGGATCTGCTGTCGATGGTGGTGGGCGGCGGCATCGGCCGTCCCGAGCCCATGCTGGTGCAACCGCCGGGGCGACCCGTCGGTCATGTCGTCCACCACGACCTGGGCGATCATGCCGTTCGATGGCACGACGCTGGTGATGAGGTTCGGGAGACGGAAAGACGCGCCCAGCGAACCGACGAATGCGCGCTGGCGCTCCTCCACGGTGGTGGGGACTGAGCCTTTGCCAAAGACGGGCAGGCGCAGGATGAACCCATCGACCGCCGACGTCTTGCCCATCGTTTGCCGCAAGGGGAAAGGTGCCGACATGCTGACTTCATCGGTGTCGCGCGATTCGAGCAGAGAGAGCAGGTTGCTGGGCTGTTCGTTGACGTCCAGTCCGCGGATCGATTCATTGCCGCGGATCGGCAGGAAAATGCTGGTGATGAAACGCTCGCGACCGTCCCCGACCACGCGCTTCGCGAATGCGAGGGCTTGCAGGTTGACTCGGGCCCGGTCGTCCCGAAGGTTGTCGAATATCAAGCGGAATTCATCTGGCGTCACCTCCTGGGAGGCCAGGAATACCGACTGGAAGGTGCGAATCAGTCGTTCGCAGTCGGACAGCTGCAACTCGATGGCGTCCACGATGCCGCTGGCCGCTTCCACGAACTCGCGGCGCTGCTCGATCTGGGCGAAACGATGGTCTGCCAATGCCTGCCAGATGGTCAGCGCCATTCCCAGCACGAACGCGGTCAGCGCGGCCACCCAAGGTAACCACCGACGCTCGCTGGCGTTGCGCGTTTCCTGCTGATGCTGTGTCTGCTCGAATGACATGCGGACTCCCGCGGCTCAAACCGTGAACTGCTCGATCATGATGCGTTCCTCGAGGTTGTGCTCGGGATCGAACAGCAGGGTCACACTGCGCTCGCGCTGTTCGCGTACCAGCACCTCGATGACGTCGCGGACTTCGTGCGAGTCGGCGGTGGCGCTGACCGGCCGCTTGTGCGGATCGAGCACGCGGAAACGCACTTCGGTACCGGACTTCAGAACGGCACCACGCCAACGCCGCGGGCGGAACGGCGCGATCGGCGTCAGCGCCATCACGTTTGCGCCGAGCGGCAGGATCGGCCCGTTGGCGGAGAAGTTGTAGGCGGTGCTGCCGGCCGGTGTGGCCAGCATCACCCCGTCGCAAATGAGTTCGTCGAGGCGCACGTCGCCATTGAGTTCGATCGACACATGCGCGGCCTGCCGGGTCTGTCGCAGCAGCGAGACTTCGTTGTACGCCAGCGATCCCACCGTGGTGCCGGATTCGGTCTGCGCCAGCATTTCCAGCGGATGCAGGACCGCGGGTTCGGCCGCGGCGATGCGCTCGTGCAGGTCTTCAGGCCGATGCTGGTTCATCAGGAAGCCGACCGTGCCCAGCTTCATCCCGTACACCGGCTTGCCGAGCGCGCCATGCCGATGCAGCGTTTGCAGCATGAAGCCATCGCCGCCGAGGGCGACGATGACATCCGCATCCTGCGGGGCATGTTGCGGGTGCAACGCGGTGAGGGTTGCCAGCGCGGCCTGCGCCTCATCGGCGGGGCTGGCAAGCAGGGTAAGGCGTAGCGTGCTCATGGGCCGAGCTTAACCCGGATCATTCCCTCCCCCGCAGGCGGGAGAGGGAATGCCGACTCAACCGCGACTGGCCAATTGCGCCAGGCGCTGCACCGCGACCGATGCGGTCGGATAGTCCAGCGATTTCTGCGCGGCCAGTTCGTTGAGCATGGCCAGGGTGAAGCGCAGGGTCTGGTCGTCGCGCGACATCCATGCGGCGACCTTGGCCTCGGCGTCCTTGCCCGGCATCGCCAAGGCCTGGTCGGTGAGCGTGCGCATCTGCGTGGACAGTTCATCGCGCAACACCCCGCGCGCCACCGCGTGCCAGCGGCCGTCGACCTTCAATGCGTCGATCTGCTCCTGCAACCACGGCTCGCGCAATGCGTCGCCCAGGCGGAAATACACCTTCGCCACTTCGACCGCGCGCAGCTTGCGCTCGCGCGCCAGCTCGATGATGTTCGGGCTGGCCTCCAGGTAAGGCAGCGCAGCCAATTGATCCGCAAGAACGGTCGGCACGCCACCGTCGCGCCAGGCCTTGCGGCTGGCCTCGTAGGCGGGCCGCTGCGAGGCCGGCAGGATGCCCTCGCCCGCGCGGATGTCGCGGAAGCCGTCGTGGTAGCGCGCCACCGCGCTGGTGATGTCGGGGATCGCGCCCGGACGCGACAGCAGCCAGCGGGTGAAGCTGCGCTGGATTTCCCAGATCACCTGCAACGCATCGATCTGCACCGATTCCGCGACCTTGCCGTCGAGCGCGTCGATCTGCGCCCACAGCTCGCGTGCGTCCAGGGTTTCACGGGTGATGGTGAACGCTTTCGCCACTTCGCCCGGCGAGCGGCCACTGTCTTCCTGCATGCGCAGCAGGAAGGTCGCGCCCATCCGGTTGATCGTGGAATTGGTCACCGCGGTGGCGATGATTTCGCGCTTCAGGCGATGCTGCTGCATGGTCTTGGCGTACTTGGCCTGCAGCGGTTGCGGGAAGTAGCGCTCCAGTTCCTTGGACAGGTAGGCGTCTTCCGGCACGTCGGAATCCAGCAACTGCTGGAATGCGACCAGCTTGGAATACGACAGCAGCACCGACAGCTCCGGCCGGGTCAGGCCCTGGCCACGCGTCCGGCGCTCGGCAAGTTCGGTATCGCTGGGCAGGAATTCGATCTGACGATCCAGCAGGCCCTGCGATTCCAGCGTGCGGATGAAGTGCTGCTTGGAGCCCAGCCGCGACACGCTCATCCGCTCCATCAGGCTGATCGCCTGGTTCTGCCGGTAGTTGTCGTTGAGCACCAGCTGCGCGACTTCGTCGGTCATCGAGGCCAGCAAGGTGTTGCGGTCGGCCAGTTTGAGCTTCTTCTTCTGCACTTCCGCGTTGAGCAGGATCTTGATGTTCACCTCGTGATCGGAAGTGTCCACGCCGGCGGAGTTGTCGATGAAGTCGGTGTTGAGCAGCACGCCATGCAACGCGGCCTCGATGCGGCCAAGCTGGGTCAGGCCGAGGTTGCCGCCCTCGCCCACCATCTTGCAGCGCAGCTGTTCGCCGTCCACGCGCAAGCCGTTGTTGGCGCGATCGCCGACGTCCGCATTGTTCTCCCGGCTCGACTTCACGTAGGTGCCGATGCCGCCGTTCCACAGCAGGTCGACTGGCGCACGCAGGATCGCGTTCATCAGTTCGTTCGGGCTCATCGCGGTCGCGTCGGACTCGATGCCCAGCGCCGCCTTTGCTTCGACCGACAGCGGAATCGACTTGGCGGAACGCGGGAACACGCCACCGCCCTTGCCGATCAGCGCCTTGTCGTAGTCCTCCCAGCTCGAGCGCGGCAGCTTGAACAGGCGCGCGCGTTCCTTGAAGGTCGCGGCGGCATCCGGAGCCGGGTCGATGAAGATGTGGCGGTGGTCGAACGCGGCGACCAGTTGGATGTGCTTGCTCAGCAGCATGCCGTTTCCGAACACGTCGCCGGACATGTCGCCGATGCCGACACAGGTGAAATCCTGCTTCTGGCAGTCGCGTCCGAGCGCACGGAAATGGCGCTTGACCGATTCCCAGGCACCACGCGCGGTGATGCCCATGCCCTTGTGGTCGTAACCGACCGAGCCGCCGGACGCGAACGCATCGTCCAGCCAGAAGCCATGCGCCTGGGCGATACCGTTGGCGGTGTCGGAGAAGGTCGCGGTGCCCTTGTCGGCAGCGACCACCAGATACGGATCGTCGCCGTCGTGACGGACCACACCAGCCGGCGGCAGTACCTTGCCATCCGCCGCGAGGTTGTCGGTGACGTCCAGCAGGCCGTTGATGAAGCGCTTGTAGCAAGCCACGCCTTCCGCGAACCACGCATCGCGATTGACAGAGGGATCCGGCGACTGCTTGCAGTAGAAGCCGCCCTTGCTGCCGACCGGCACGATCACCGTGTTCTTCACCATCTGTGCCTTGACCAGGCCCAGCACCTCGGTACGGAAATCCTCGCGGCGGTCGGACCAGCGCAGGCCACCACGCGCGACCGGTCCGAAGCGCAAGTGGATGCCCTCCACGCGCGGGCCGCAGACCCAGATCTCGCGATACGGACGCGGCTTCGGCAGGTCCGGCACCTTGGACGAATCCAGCTTGTAGCTGACGTAGTCGGACGGGCCGCCATCCTTGCGGAGGCCGTCCTTGTAGTCGATGTAGTAACTGGTACGCAGGGTCGCCTCGATGACCCCGATGAAGCTGCGCAGGATGCGGTCCTCGTCGAGGCTGGACACGCGATCCATCAGCCCGAGCAGCGCGTTTCGCGTTGCATCGACCTGCGCATTGCGGCCCTTGGCACGGGCTTCGACCACCGACTTCAGCGCGTTCATCGCGGCTTCGTCATCGGCCGATAGCGACTTCAACTGCGCGCCGAAGCGGCTCATGCCACGCTTGATCTCGGCATCGCTTTCGCTGCCGGTGCGCGGATCGAAGCGTGCCTCGAACAGTTCCACCAGCAGGCGCGCCAGCAGCGGGTAACGCGCCAGCGTGGCTTCCATGTAGCTCTGCGAGAACGGCACGCCGACCTGCAGCAGGTACTTGCAGTAGCTGCGCAGCATCGCGACCTGGCGCCACGACAGCCCGGCGGTGAGGATCAGGCGGTTGAAGCCGTCGTTCTCGGCCTCGCCGCGCCACACGCGGGCGAAGGCGTCCTCGAAATCCTCGTCGATCGCATCGATGTCGAGTTCGCCCTGCAGCGATTCGACCTCGAAATCCTGGATGTAGGCCAGGCCATCGGCGGCATCGACCTTGTACGGATGCTCGGAGATCACCCGCAGGCCCATGTTCTCCATCATCGGCAGCGCATCCGACAGCGGAATGTCGTCCAGCTGGCGATACAGCTTGAAGCGCAGCCCGCCATCCTTGCGACGCGAGCGGTACAGCGACAGGCGCAGGTCGTCCGGGCCGGTCAGCGCGGCCAGGTGCTCGACGTCGGTCGCGGCGATCGCGGGGCTGACTTCCTCGATGTAGCCGGCCGGCAAGGCACGGCCATAGCAGTCGGCCAACTTCAGGCCGGCTTCCTCGCCGTGGCGGGTCACCAATTGCTCGCGCAGTTCATCGCGCCAGTCGCGCACGATCGAGGCAAGCTTCTTTTCCAGCGCCGGCAGGTCGACATCGACGTGGTCGCTGCCCTTCGGCCGCACGATGATGTGCAGCTGCGCCAGCGGCGACTCGCCGATCTTGACGTTGGTGTCGACCTGCTCGCCATCGAGCGCGCGCTTGAGCATCGCCTCGATCTTGTGGCGCACCTGGGTGCTCATGCGGTCGCGCGGGATGTAGGCGAGCGCGGAGAAATAGCGGCCATAGCGGTCGCGGCGCAGGAACAGCTTGCTGCGCACGCGCTCCTGCAGGCCGAGGATGCCCATGCCGGTGCGGAACAGTTCTTCCTCGCTGGACTGGAACAGTTCCTCGCGCGGCAGGGTTTCCAGGATGTGGCGCAGCGCCTTGCCGCTGTGGCTGTTCGGATCCAGCCCGGATTGCTGCATCACGTACTCGTGGCGCTGGCGCACCACCGGGATGTCCCACGGGCGACGGTTGTACGCGCTCGACGTGTACAGGCCGAGGAAGCGCTGCTCGCTGACCGGCTTGCCCTTGGCGTCGAAGCCGAGCACGCCGATGTAGTCCATGTAACCCGGGCGATGCACGGTGGCGCGCGCATTGGTCTTGGTCAGGATCAGCGCATCCACGGCACCGCTCTGCGGCATGCCGTGCGCGGCCAGCGACTTCAGCAGGCGCGGCTTGCCGCTGTCCTTGCCGCGCAGCAGGCCCATGCCGCTGTCTTCATCGGCGACCAGCACTTCGTCCTTGCCCTGCTTGACGACCTTGTATTCGCGGTAGCCGAGGAAGGTGAAATGGTCGTTGGCGGCCCAGCGCAGGAACTCCTGTGCCTCGCGCTTGCCTTCGTCCGGCAGCGGCATGCGGCGGGTGCCGAGTTCCTCGGCGACCGCGCGCATCTTGTCCTGCATCGGTTCCCAGTCGGCGACGATCGCGCGCACGTCTTCCAGCGCCTGCGCCAGGCGCGCCTTGATCGTGGCCATCGCCGCCTGCGACTGGCGGTCGATCTCCAGGTGCATCAGCGATTCGCGCTCGCCCTCGCCGATGGCCAGCAGCTTGCCGGACTTATCGCGCTTGATGCGCATCACCGGGTGGCCCAGCACGTGCACGCCGATGCCCATCTCGGCCAAGGCCATGGTCACCGAATCGACCAGGAACGGCATGTCGTCGTTGGCCACCTGCACCACCGTATGCGACGACTCCCAGCCCTCGGCCTTCAGGCTCGGGTTGAACAACTTGATGCTGGCCTTGCCGCGCTTGCGCGCGCGCACGAATTCCAGCATGTCGGCGGCCAGTTCGGCCCATCCATCGGCGCCGTGCTGGGCGAATTCCTCGGCATCCATCCGCTGGTAGAAGGCGGTGGCGAAGGCACGCGCCTCCGCCAGGGTCGCCTTGGGCATGCGCCCGACCAGCGCGGCCAGGATCGGGTCGAGGTGGTTGGCGTTGCTCGCGCGGGTGGTGCTGGACGGTGTCTTGCTCATGGTCGCAATCGCTCCAAAGGCAGAAGGCCGCGCAAGGCGCGGCCAGAAGATCGATGTCGGTGTGGAAGGCCGGGCGTCAGCGCAGGCCGGTTTCGTGACGGGCGATCACCAGGCGCTGGATCTCGCTGGTGCCCTCGTAGATTTCGGTGATCTTGGCATCGCGAAAATAGCGCTCGAGCGGCATTTCCTTCGAGTAACCCATGCCGCCATGTATCTGCAGCGCCTGATGGGTGATGAACATCGCGGCCTCCGAGGCGGTGAGCTTGGCCACCGCGGCTTCGGTGCTGAAACGGCCACCGGTCTTGTCGGCAAGGGCCTTGGCCCATGCGGCGCGCAAGGTCAGCAATTCGGCAGCATCCAGCCGGCATTTCATGTCGGCGATCTTGGCCTGGATCATCTGGAACGAGCCGATCGGCTGGCCAAAACTCTTGCGCTCTTTCACGTAGGCCACGGCGGCCTTGTAGGCGGCCTTGGACAGGCCGACCGCCTGCGAGGCGATGCCGATGCGGCCAGCATCCAGCACGCCCATCGCGATCTTGAAGCCCTCGCCATCCTGGCCGATGACCTCGTCGGCGCTGGCCACGTAGTCGGTGAACTCGATCTCGCAGGTGGCGGACGCGCGGATGCCGAGCTTGGGTTCGGTCTTGCCGCGGTGGAAACCGGGCTTGGCGGTATCGACCATGAACGCAGTGATGCCCTTGGCACCCTTGGTCGGATCGGTGATCGCGAACAGGATGATGTATTTGGCGACCGGGCCGGAGGTGATCCAGCTCTTCTTGCCGTTGATCACGTAGCTGCCGCCGTCCTGCTTGACCGCCTTGCAGCGCATCGCGGTGGCGTCGGAACCGGACTGCGGCTCGGTCAGCGCGAACGCGCCGATCTCGCGGCCTTCGGCGATGGCGCGCACGTACAACTGCTTCTGCGCCTCGGTGCCGAACTTCAGCACGCCGTTGCAGAACAGCGAATTGTTCACCGACACGATCGTCGAGTGCGCGCAGTCGGCCTCGGCGATCTCCATCATCGCCAGCACGTAGCTGATCGGATCCATTCCGGCGCCGCCGTATTCGGTCGGCACCTCGATGCCCATCAAGCCGTTTTCGCCCAGGGTGCGGATGTTCTCGAGCGGGAATTCGCCGGTGCGGTCGTGGTGTTCGGCGCTGGGCGCGATCTTCTCCCGCGCGATGCGCCGGGCCACGTCCTGCAACATCAGTTGTTCTTCGCTGAAACCAAACTCCACGGCGCGCTCCGCATTTGTTGCAATCGATACCAATTGTACCGCCGGGACATCGCAAAACCCCACCCTTCGAGTGGCCACCGCTGGACATCGCTTGACCCGCGCGCCGCGGCGCACGACACTTATCTCCGAATCGCGATGGAAAGATATAAATGGATCTGGAAGGCTGGTCGTCACGTCTGAAAGTGTTCGCGGATGCCACCCGCGTACGCCTGCTCGCCCTGCTCGAGGGCGAGGAACTCACCGTGGCCGAACTCTCGGCGATCACCCAGCTGGCGCAGCCGCGCGTGTCCACCCACTTGGCCAAGCTCAAGGAGGCCGGGATCGTCCGCGACCGCCGCGCCGGCGTGTCCGCCTACTACCGTTTCGACCATGCCGCGCTCGATCCCGCGCAACGCGCGTTGTGGCAGTCGATCAGCGCCGGCAGCGACGATCCCCTGCTGCGCCAGGACGCCGAACGCGTGCCGGCGGTGCTGGCGATGCGCGCGGCCGACCAGAACTGGGCCGACAGCGTGGCCGGCGACATGGAACGCCATTATTCGCCCGGCCGCACCTGGGAGGCGCTGGCGCGCACTGCGCTGCCGCTGCTCACGCCGGGCGACGTGCTCGACATCGCCTCCGGCGACGGCGTGCTGGCCGAGCTGCTGGCTCCGCACGCGCATCGCTACGTCTGCGTGGACACCAGCCAGCGCGTGGTCGCCGCCGCGACCGAGCGTCTGCGCCGCTACGCGAACGTGGAAGTGCGCGAGGGCGACATGCACGCGTTGCCATTCAAGGACGCCAGCTTCGATCTGGTGGTGCTGATGCATGCGCTGACCTACGCCGCCAAGCCAGCACAGGCCGTCGCCGAGAGCGCACGCGTGCTGCGCAAGGGGGGGCGCATGTTGCTGTCCAGCCTGGCCCGCCACGAACACCGCAACGTGGTCGAAGCCTATGGCCACCAGAACCTGGGCTTCAGCGAAAAGGAACTGCGCAAGTTCGCCGAGAAAGCCGGACTCCGCATCGCCAGTTGCGAAACCGTCACCCGCGAACGCCGGCCACCGCATTTCGAGGTGATTTCGCTGATCGGGGAAAAGCCGTGAGCGCGCTGCCCTGGCTGCACCCCGAGCGCGTCGCGAAACTCGAAGCCGCGCTGCGCGAGCGCATCCTGATCATCGATGGCGCGATGGGCACGATGATCCAGCGCCACGAGTTGCAGGAAGCCGACTACCGTGGCCAACGCTTCGCGGACGGCTACGACAGTCTGTTCTCCGCCGAGGGCCACGCCCACGGCGCCGGCTGCGGCTGCGAATCCCACGACCAGCGCGGCAACAACGACCTGCTGACCCTGACCCGGCCCGAGATCATCGGGGATATCCATCGCCAGTACCTGGACGCCGGTGCCGACCTGGTCGAGACCAACACCTTCAACTCGACCAGCATTTCGCTGGCCGACTACCGCCTGCAGCACCTGGTGCGCGAACTCAATCGCGATGGCGCACGCCTTGCACGCACGGAATGCGATGCCGTCGAGGCGACCAACCCGGCCAAGCCACGCTTCGTGATCGGCGTGCTCGGGCCGACCAGCCGCACCGCCTCGCTGTCGCCCGACGTCAACCGCCCCGGCTTCCGCGCGACCTCATTCGACGAACTCGCCGAGGCCTATCGCGAGGCCGCGCGTGGCCTCATCGAAGGCGGTGCCGACGTGCTGATGGTCGAAACCATCTTCGACACCCTCAATGCCAAGGCCGCCCTGTTCGCCATCGACGACGTGTTCGAGGCGCTCGGCGCGCGCCTGCCGGTGATGATCTCCGGAACGATCACCGATGCCTCCGGACGCACCCTGTCGGGCCAGACCGCCGAGGCCTTCTGGTATTCGTTGCGGCATGCGCGCCCACTGGCGATCGGCCTGAACTGCGCGCTCGGGGCGAAGGACCTGCGCCAGCACATCGACGTGCTCGCCCAGGTCGCCGACACCAATATCAGTTGCCACCCGAATGCCGGCTTGCCGAATGCCTTCGGCGGCTACGACGAAACGCCTGAGGACATGGCCGGCGTGCTGCGCGAATTCGCCGAGGCCGGCATGCTCAACCTGGTCGGTGGCTGCTGCGGCTCGTCGCCGGATCACATCGCCGCGATTGCAGCTGCCGTGGCCGGCCTGCCGCCGCGCGCGATCCCGCGACTGGCGGACGCCGCATGACGCTCGCACGGAATACCCGGCTGAGCGGCCTGGAGCCACTGCAGATCACCCCGGAATCGAACTTCATCAACGTCGGCGAGCGCACCAACGTCACCGGCAGCGCGCAGTTCAAGAAGCTGATCCTGGAAGGCCGGCTGGACGAGGCGGTGGTGGTCGCGCGGCAGCAGGTGGAGAACGGCGCGCAGGTGCTCGACGTCAACATGGACGAGGGCATGCTCGACTCCGAGAAGGCGATGGTCGAGTACCTCAACCTGATCGCTGCCGAGCCCGACATCGCGCGCATCCCGGTGATGGTCGATTCCTCGAAGTGGAGCGTGATCGAGGCCGGGCTGAAGTGCCTGCAGGGCAAGGGCATCGTCAACTCGATCTCGATGAAGGAAGGCGAGGCCGAATTCCTGCGCCAGGCGCGCCTCGTCCGCCGCTACGGTGCGGCGGTGGTGGTGATGGCGTTCGACGAAGTCGGCCAGGCCGACAGCATCGCGCGCAAGGTCGAGATCTGCTCGCGTGCCTACACGCTGCTGACCGAGAAGATCGGCTTTCCGCCCGAGGACATCATCTTCGACCCCAATGTGTTCGCGATCGCCACCGGCATCGAGGAACACGACAACTACGCGGTCGATTTCATCGAGGCCGCGCGCGAACTCAAGCGACGCTTCCCGCAGAGCCACATCTCCGGCGGCGTCTCCAACGTCAGCTTCAGCTTCCGCGGCAATGAACTGGTGCGGCAGGCGATCCACGTGGTGTTCCTGTACCACGCGATCCGCGCCGGCATGGACATGGGCATCGTCAACGCCGGTGCCCTGCCCCTGTACGACGACCTCGATGCGGACCTGCGCGAGCGCGTGGAAGACGTGGTGCTCAATCGCCGCAGCGACGGCACCGAGCGACTGCTGGAGATCGCCGACCGCTTCAAGGGCAAGAAAGGCGAAAAGAAGGTCGAGGACCTGCGCTGGCGCGACAACCCGGTGCGCGAGCGCCTGAGCCATTCGCTGGTGCACGGCATCGACGCCTGGATCGAGACCGACACCGAAGAGGCGCGCATGCTGTCGACGCGCCCGCTGGACGTGATCGAAGGCCCGCTGATGGACGGCATGAACGTGGTCGGCGACCTGTTCGGCGCCGGCAAGATGTTCCTGCCGCAGGTCGTTAAGTCCGCGCGAGTGATGAAGAAGGCGGTCGCCCACCTGCTGCCCTACATCGAAGCCGAGAAGCTGCGCACCGGTGACGTCGGCAAGAACAACGGCAAGATCGTGATGGCCACGGTCAAGGGCGACGTGCACGACATCGGCAAGAACATCGTCGGCGTGGTGCTGGCCTGCAACAACTTCGAAGTGATCGACATGGGCGTGATGGTGCCGGCGCAGGCGATCCTGGATCGCGCGCGCGCCGAGAACGCCGACATCATCGGCCTGTCCGGGCTGATCACGCCGTCGCTCGAGGAGATGAGCCACGTGGCTCGCGAGATGCAGCGCCAGGGCTTCACCGTGCCGCTGATGATCGGTGGCGCGACCACCTCGCGCGCGCATACCGCGTTGAAGATCGACCCGCACTACAAGTCGCCGACGGTGTGGGTGAAGGACGCCTCGCGCGCGGTCGGCGTGGCGCAGTCGCTGGTGTCTCCTGACCTGCGTGGCCCGTTCATGGCCGCCAACGACGCCGACTACGCCGACATCCGCCAGCGCCATCGCAATCGCGGCGATGCCAAGCGGCTGGTGCCGCTGGAGAAGGCGCGCGGGCAACGCTTCGACGGCGGTTGGGCAGACTATGACCCACCCGCGCCGAACATGCCCGGCCTGCACGTCTTCAGCGACTACCCGCTGGACGACCTCGTGGAGGTGATCGACTGGACGCCGTTCTTCCAGGCCTGGGAACTCGCCGGCAAATATCCGGCGATCCTCACCGATCCGGTGGTGGGTGCGCAGGCCAGCGAATTGTTCCGCGATGCGCGCACGATGCTGGACACGATCATCCGCGAACGATGGCTCACCGCGAAGGCGGTGTTCGGCCTGTGGCCGGCGAACAGCATCGGCGACGATGTGATCGTCGATAGCGGTGGTGCTTCCACCACCCTGCACTTCCTGCGCCAGCAGGTCGACAAGCCGGTCGAGCGCCCGGATTTCTGCCTGGCCGATTTCATCGCGCCCAAGGACAGCGGCAAGCGCGACTGGATCGGTGCGTTCGCGGTCACTGCCGGCATCGGCATCGATGCGCATGTCGCCCGTTTCGAGGCCGACCATGACGACTACAACGCGATCCTGCTGAAGGCGCTGGCCGATCGTTTGGCGGAAGCCCTGGCCGAACGCCTGCACCAGCGCGTGCGCACCGATGCCTGGGGCTACGCCGCGGACGAGGCGCTCGACAACGATGCGCTGATCAACGAAACGTATCGCGGCATCCGCCCCGCCCCCGGCTATCCGGCCTGCCCGGAGCACAGCGAGAAAGCCACGCTGTTCCAGCTGCTGGAGGCCGAAGAAAATGCCGGCATGCAGCTGACCGAAAGCTTCGCGATGCTGCCGACCGCGGCGGTGTCCGGCTATTACTTCAGTCATCCGCGCAGCCAGTATTTCGTGGTTGGCCGGGTCTCGAAGGAACAGGCCGAGGACTACGCGCGGCGCAAGGGCGTCAGCCTGCAGCAGGCCGAGCGCTGGCTGGCGGCGAACCTGGATTACGACCCGGAATGACGGCGTTCCCGGGCCCATCCGGCGTGCCGCCGGTGGTCGGCATCGTCGGCAGCCAGGGCGCGTTCGGGCGCTGGATGGCGCGGTTCTTCCGCGAGCAGATGGGGGTGCAGGTCATCGGCCACGATCCCGCCGGCGACAGCGCGCTGTCGATTCGCGAACTCGTCCTGCAGGCCGACGTGCTGGTCTTCAGCGCGCCGATCCGGCACACGGTGGCGATCATCGATGAGTACGTCGCGGCCGCCGCCGGCGACGAGGCCGGCAAGCTCTGGCTGGACCTCACCTCGATCAAGCAGCAACCGGTCGCGGCGATGCTGCACTCGCGCGCCGAGGTCGCCGGCCTGCACCCGATGACCGCGCCGCCCAAGATCGACACCTTGGCGGGACGCACGATGGCGGTGTGCCGGGCACGACTTGATCGCTGGGCGCCATGGCTTGCGCACTTGCTGGCGAAATTGCAGGCGGACTGCGTCGACATCGACCCACTCGCGCACGATCGGGCGATGGCACTGGTGCAAGGGCTGGTGCATGCATCGCACATGGCGCAGGCCGCGGTGCTGCGCGAGCTCGCGCCCGCTGCCGGCGGGCTGCCGGCGCTGCATGCCTTGCGCACCATCGGCCACGACCTCGACCTGACCGTGACTGGCCGCATTCTCTCGGGCAACCCGGCGATCTACGAAGACATCCAGTTCGGCAACCCGCATGTATTGCCGATGCTGGAACGCCTGGCCGATGCCGTCGCCCTGCTCCGCGCTCAGGTCGCGGAGGGTGGCGACGGAGCGCGCACGGTGGTGCGCGAACGGTTCCTGCAACAGCCTGCTGCGTGGTTCGGCAACGACGCGTTGGCTGCGCGCAGCCACGGCTTCGAGCGCATGGGCTACCTGCAGGCCGACCTGCAGGGTGCGCGCTACCTCAGTGTGTACCTGCCGCAGGATCGGCCGGGTTCGCTGCGCGCATTGCTGGCGGTGTTCGAACGCCTGGGCATCAACCTGGCGTCGATCCATTCCTCGCGCACGCCGGATGGCGAGCTGCATTTCCGCATCGGACTGGAGACCTTGCCGGTGGCGTTGGCGACGTTGCGCGAGGCAGTCGAATCGGACGGCCTCGGCCGCGTGGTCGATGCGCGCGACGACGCAGGCTGATTACCAGACCAGGTCGTCGGGCACCTGGTACTGCGGATCGGCATACGGATCCGCTTCGGCGGTGGCGTTCGGGTCGACCTTCAAGGCGACTGCCGGCGCGAAGATCGCCTCGGCTTGCGCCAGCAGTTCCGCGCTGACCAGCAGGTATCGCCCGTCCTGCTGCAGCACGCCCAGCTCGCCTGCATTGAGCGCTTTGAGCTGGTCGGCGGTGACGTGGATGCGCTTGATCTTGCCGCCGTATTCGAAGTGGCGGACGTGCTCGGCATCGGCGGCGTTCAGGCCCTTGCCGGCGATCAGTTCGGCCAGCGCCGCCTTCGCTTCGCGGCGCTTGCGCGCCTCTTCCTGCTTCAGGCGCTCGGCCTCGATGCGCTCGTCCTTCTCGCGTTGCGCGCGGATCGCGTAGGCCTTGGCGAGGTCGATGTCTTCGCGCGTGCGCGGCTTCTGCTGCGAACGCTTCTGTGCGTCGTTCGCACGCGGCACGGGTTTGTGCGGTGCCTGATTGCGCGGCCGGTTCTCCGCATGCGCGGGCTTGCCGCCGCGGCGCTGCTCGGCCAACGGCGGCTTGCCGGGCGCGGGTTTGTGCTCCGGCTTGCGCTCGGGCTTTGGCGCTGGCTTGTAACCCAGCCCCAGCAACTGGTCGCGTAGCGAAATGGTCATGGTGCGGTCGTCGGCTCAGTAATGCGGCGGTGGCGGTTCGCTGGCGGCATCGCCGGCCACCGGGCTGGCGGCCATCGCGCTGCGCAGGTGACGCAGTTCCTCCAGTGCACGATGCAGCAGCAACGCATTGCGCGATTCCTCATCGCGGGCGGCGGCCAGCGCATCGCTGAGGTCCTGCAGGGCCCGCTCCTGGAAGGCGAGCCGCATTTCCAGATCGATGAAGCGCTGCTCGCTCGCGTCTGCATTCATCGCAAGGAGATCACGCGGGCGAGCGCAGCGAGCGCCCTCGGGCGATGCCGTAGTACGCGAGGCCAGCAGCTTCGACTTCAATCGGCTCGTACAGGTTGCGGCCATCGAACACGGCGCGATCGGCCAGCGTGGACGCCAGCATCGCGAAATCCGGGCTGCGGAACTGCTTCCATTCGGTGACCACGACCAGTGCGTCGGTGCCCTCCAATGCGTCGCTGGCCGATGCGCACAAGGTCAAATCATCGCGTTCACCGAAGATGCGACGGGTTTCCTCGATCGCTTCCGGATCGTAGGCGCGCACGCGCGCACCGGCATCCCACAACTGCTGCAACAGGCGGCGGCTGGAAGCTTCGCGCATGTCGTCGGTGTTCGGCTTGAACGCCAGCCCCCACAGCGCGACGGTCTTGCCGCGCAGTGCATCGATACCGCCGTAGTGGCGCACCATCAACTCGAACAGATGGCCCTTCTGCGCTTCGTTGACGGCTTCCACCGCGCCAAGCAGCCGCGGCTCCACGCCGTGCTGATCGGCGATGCGGGCGAGCGCCTGTACGTCCTTGGGGAAACAGGAACCGCCATAGCCGGCACCGGGATAGATGAAGTGCCAGCCGATCCGCGGATCCGAACCGATGCCCTTGCGGACGTGTTCGATATCGGCACCCACCTGTTCGGCGATGTTGGCGATCTCGTTCATGAAGCTGATCTTGGTCGCCAGCATCGCGTTGGCGGCGTACTTGGTCAGCTCGGCGGAACGCACGTCCATCGCCACGATGCGGTCGTGGTTGCGGTTGAACGGTGCATAGAGACGCTTGAGCGTGGCCACGGCCGCCGGGCTGTCGGCACCGATCACGATGCGGTCCGGGCGCATGCAGTCCTCGACCGCAGCGCCCTCTTTCAGGAATTCGGGGTTGGACACGACATCGAAGGCGATGCTTTCGCCGCGTGCCGCGAGTTCGGCCGCGATCGTCGTACGCACCTTGTCGGCGGTGCCCACCGGCACGGTGGATTTGTCCACCACGACCACCGGCTTGCGCAGGTGCTGGCCGATCGTCCTGGCTACCGCCAGCACGTACTGCAGGTCGGCGCTGCCGTCCTCGTCCGGCGGCGTGCCGACGGCGATGAAGATCACCTCGCCGTGGGCTACACCTGCGGCGGCATCGGTGGTGAAGCGCAGCCGGCCGGCCGCATGGTTGGCCTTGACCATCGGGGTCAGGCCCGGCTCGTAGATCGGGATGATCCCGTGTTCCAGGCCATCTATCTTGGCCGCGTCGACATCGACACAGACCACGTCATGGCCCACCTCGGCCAGACAGGTACCACTCACCAGGCCGACATAGCCGGTGCCGAAGATGCAGACGCGCATGCATTATTTTCCGTTTTGAAGCACCAGATGCGCACCCGCAGATGCGCATCCGGTGCGGGATGACTTACTTGGCCGGCTGGCTCTTGACGATTTCGATCAGCTCGACTTCGAACACCAGCGGCTGGTTCGGACCGATCGTCGGTGGCGCCTGCTCGCCATAGGCCAGCTGTGCCGGGATCCAGAACTTGAACTTGGAACCGACGGGCATCAGCTGCAGGCCCTCGGCCCAGCCCGGAATCACGCCCTGCAGCGGCATCACCGCCGGCTCGCCACGATCGTAGGAACTGTCGAAGGTCTTGCCGTCCAGCAGGGTGCCCTTGTAGTGCACCTTGACGCCGTCGGCGGCACCCGGCTTCGCGCCCTTGCCTTCGGTCATGATCTGGTACTGCAGGCCCGATGCGGTGGTGACCACGCCGGGCTTCTTGCCGTTCTCGGCCAGCGCCTTCTGGCCCTTTTCCATGTTGGCCTTGGCTTCCGCCAGCGACTTGGCGATCTGCTTGGCCTGCATGCGCTGACCGAACGCTTCGCCGATCTCCTTGGCCTGCTCCTCGGTCAGCAGCAGCTTCTCTTCGGCGATCGCGGCGCGCAGGCCTTTGACCAGGGTATCGACATTGACCTCTTCCTTGATCTCGATCAACTGCTTGCCCATCGACATGCCGATCATGTAGCTGGCCTGTTCCTTCTCGGTCGGCAGTCCCGGATAACCGGTCTTGGCGGCGGCATCCTTGCCGGCTTCCGCCGTCTTGTCGGGGGCGCCATCGGCCGGCTTCGGCGCGGACTTGTCGCACGCGGCCAGCGCGAGGGTGGTGGCAAGGGCAAGCAGGGTGATGCGGGCGTAGGGCTTCATCAGGAACGGACTCCGGGACATGCGATGGATTGGGCCGGCGCGATGCGGCGGCGGAAGGATTGGGCGTTGCAAGATGTGGTGATGCTTGTTCGTTGAGGTTTATTCGACGCCGAGCAGTTCGACATCGAAGGTAAGAGTGGAGTTCGGCGGGATGTCCCGGCCCATGCCCTTTTCGCCGTAACCGAGCTTGGCCGGGATCCAGAAGCGGTACTTGCCACCGATCGGCATCAGGCCGACGCCCTCGGTCCAGCCGGCGATGACCTGGTCCAGACCGAACTCCGCAGGCTGGCCGCGCTGGTAGGAACTGTCGAAGACGGTGCCGTCCAGCAGCTTGCCTTCGTAGTTCACCTTGACCCGCTGGCCGGGCTTCGGACGCATGCCATTGCCCTGGCGCAGGACCATGTACTGCAGGCCGCTCGGGGTGGAAAACACGCCCTTGACCGTCTTGTTTTTCGCGAGGAACGCCTCTTCATCCTTCAAGCTGGCTTGCGCCACGGCAATGCGCTGAGCGGCATTCGCGGCGCTGACCCTTGCCGAGAAACTCGCGCGCAGGGCGTCGGCTTCGGCAGTGGTGAGCAGGGTCTTGCCGCCGGGAGTGGTCGCGTCCTTGAAGCCGCGCATCAGCATCGGCAGGTCGACTTCGCGGCTGATACCGGCAAGCGAGCCCCCCACGTTGCCGCCGATCAGAAAACCGGCCTTCTGCTTGTCGATCGTGGGTGCCGGCTTGCCGTTCTTGCGCGCATCGATGCTGGTCATCAGCACCTGCGAGGTCTGCTTGGTCGCCGCCTCGTCGAGCAGGGGCTTGCCACCGGCCATGCCGTTCGCAATCGCCCGCTCGAAAGCGCTGATGTCCATGTCCGGCAGTGCTGGCCCGACCGATTTGGCAACGTCCATGCCGACCATGTAGCTGATCTTGTCGCGGTCGCTTTGCAATCCCGCCTCCTGCGCATGCACCAGGCCGGCGACCAATGTCGCGATCAGCAGCGCAACCAGCGCCCGCAAGGAAAAGCTCATGGTGGTCTCCGGTCAGCCGCCACGCGGCAAGCCCGCCATTGTCCTTGCAGCCGTCTGGCGGGGCAATCCCGCTGGCCCAACCCACCATGACTTCAGTTGGGTACGCAGGGACTTGACCAGAGAAAATCTAGTGTTATAGTTGCCTACAACACTGAACACCCAGAGCAGGACGTTCTCATGAACCGCAAGCTCCACAACTCACTGATGGCCGTGGTCGCGAGCAGCGCGCTGCTCGTTGTTGGCCTGCTGGCGGCGGTACCGGCCCAGCAGTCACTGGTTCCGCAACCGATGATTGCGCTCGCGATCGCCGAGGAGGCGCAGGCAGATGCCCCGCCCCGCGTCGACGAAGCCGACAGCACCACCGAAGCCCCGCGTCGCCAGGCCCGCTTCCGCGGCCAGTCGGTGCAGATGCCGTTCTTCTCCTTCGTTCCCCGGGGCTGAGCCGTGGCCGCCGTCGAATGGAGCGATGGAGCTCCGATCTACCGCCAGCTGAAGGAACGCGTGGTGGCCATGTTGCTCGATGGGGTGCTGAAGCCGGGCGACGCCCTGCCGTCGGTGCGCCAGGTCGCCGCCGAGTACCAGCTGAATCCGATCACCGTCTCGCGCGCCTACCAGGAGCTCGCGGACGACCAACTCGTCGAAAAACGTAGGGGACTGGGCATGTACGTGACCGAAGGCGCGCCGACGCGGTTGAAGACCAGCGAACGCGATCGCTTCCTCCATGAAGAATGGCCGCTGGTGCTGGAACGCATCCAGCGACTTGGGCTGGACCTGCAGGAACTGCTCGACCCGAAGGGCAAGTGGGGGGCGAAATGAGCGCTGCCATGGATCGTTCCGTGATCACCGCGCGCGGCCTGCGCAAGGTCTACAAGAACAAGGCTGCGCTGAACGGCACCGACTTCGAGATCCGCGCCGGGCGCATCGTCGGCCTGATCGGCCCCAACGGCGCCGGCAAGACCACCGCGCTCAAGGCGATCCTCGGCCTGGTCCCGTTCGACGGCGAACTGAAGGTGCTGGGCAAGGATCCGCGCACCCAGCGCGACGAGCTGATGAACGAGGTCTGCTTCATCGCCGACGTGGCCGTGCTGCCCCGCTGGATCAAGGTGAAGGACGCCATCGAGTTCGTGGCCGGCGTGCACCCGCGCTTCGATGCCGCCAAGTGCCGCCGTTTCCTGCACGGCACCCAGCTCACCGACAACCTGCGGGTGCGCGAGATGTCCAAGGGCATGATCGTGCAGCTGCACCTGGCGCTGGTGATGGCGATCGACGCCAAGCTGCTGGTGCTGGACGAACCCACCCTGGGCCTGGACATCCTCTATCGCAAGCAGTTCTACCAGCGCCTGCTGGAGGATTACTTCGACGAGGACAAGACGATCATCGTCACCACCCACCAGGTGGAGGAGATCGAGCACATCCTCACCGACGTCATGTTCATCCGCGACGGCAAGGTGGTGCTGGATGCGCCGATGGACACCCTCGCCGTCCGCTACACCGAAGTGCTGGTCGATGCCGGCAAGCAGGACGAAGCACGCGCGCTGAATCCGATCGATGAACGCGCCCTGCCGTTCGGCAAGACCGTCATGCTTTTCGACAGCACGCTGTCCGCCGGTGCAGACCCCGCGCGCCTGGATGCATTGGGCGAAACCCGCACGCCGGGCCTGGCCGACCTGTTCGTCGCCACCATGAAGGGAACCTACGCATGAACACCCCCGTCGACGCGATGGAAATGGATGTCGCGACCCAACGCGCGCCCCGCGCGGCACCGCACGCCACGCACAAGTTCAAGTTGTTGCTGAAACGCGAGTTCTGGGAGCACAAGGGCGGCTTCTTCTGGGCACCGATCTGGGCCGGCGCAATCTCCCTGCTGCTGGCGCTGATGGCCGTGATCGTCGGCGAGGTGACGGCACGCAAGGCGATCGCCAGCGGCAAGATGCAGATCGACGGCGACGTCACGATCAACGGCCTCGACCTGGGTGCGCTGACCTCGAAGATGGATCCCGAGAACCTGGGCAAACTGCCCGAGATCATCGACCTGAGCATGCTGATCTCGTCGATGTGGCCCATGGTGGTGCTGGGCTTCGTGGTGTTCTTCTACTGCCTGGGCAGCCTGTACGACGAGCGCAAGGATCGCAGCGTGCTGTTCTGGAAGTCACTGCCGCTGTCGGATCGCGACACCGTGTTCTCCAAGGCCGCCAGCGCGCTGCTGGTCGCCCCGACCCTGGCGGTGGGCGCCGCGATCGCCTGCATGTTCGCCTTCATGTTGCTGATCAGTGCCGTCGTCCTTCTGCACAACGGCAACCCGGTCACCTTGCTGTGGGGTCCCGGCAGCCCGCTGGCCAATGCCGGCCTGCTGCTGGCGTCGATCCCGATCTATGCGTTGTGGGCACTGCCCACGGTGGGCTGGCTGATGCTGTGCTCGTCCTGGTCGAAGAGCATGCCGTTCCTGTGGGCGATCATGATCCCGGTGTTCGCCGGCATCTTCATCAGCTGGTTCGAGGTGATGAACGTGTTCGACCTGCAGAGCGGCTGGTTCTGGAAGAACATCGTGGCCCGCAGCCTGCTGAGCGTGTTCCCCGGCACCTGGGTGGACGTGATGGATCTCGGTGCGATCGCCAAGGGCAACGCCCCCAGCCACGCCATGGTGTTGCGTTCGACCTACAGCGTGCTGGTCAGCCCGCAACTGTGGATCGGTGCCGCCGCCGGCATCGCGATGCTGCTTGCCGCGGTTCGCATGCGCCGCTGGCGCGACGACAACTGATCCCCTTCCCTCTTTCCAGGACAACGACGATGAAGACCCGCAACCTCCTCGCCATCGCCCTGCTGGCCGCGGCCCCGCTGTTGACCGCACAGGCTGCGGACGGGAACACCGGGATCGCTGGCGAGATCCGCCAGGAGTTGGCCGATGCACGCAAGGAAGTGCGCATCGAGCTGGCCAAGGCCAAGCAGGAACTGGACACCGGCAATCTGCGCCTTGACAACGGCTTCCGTTTCGGCGCGCACGACACCAGCAACTCGAAACGCGCCAAGGCGGACCTTGCGCCCGCCGAGATCACACCGCGCGGCGACCTGCTGATCGACGGCAAGCTCCAGGCCATCGATGCCGGCCAGCGCCGACAGCTGCTGGCCTACCGCGGGCAGGTGATCGTGATCGCCAAGACCGGGATCGACATCGGCCAGCGCAGTGCGGACGCCGCGTTGGAAGCCGTCGGCAGCGGCTCCTGGGTCGGCCTGCTGGTCGGTGCAATGACCGGTAGCCTGGAACGCCGCGTTGAACGCGTCGTCAAGCAGGAAATCGAACCCGGCGTGCGCCGCATCTGCCGGCAACTGCCGGCGATGATGGCCTCGCAGCAACGGTTGTCGGCAAGCCTGCCGCAGTTTCGGCCGTATGCCACCCTCGAAACGGACGACGTCGCCAACTGCGAACGCGACATCCGCGATGAATTCGCGTCGCGCTGAACCCACACACCGATTTCCAAGGAGTCCGCGATGAAGCATGCCCATACCCTTGCCGCCGCCCTGATCGCCTGCCTGGCGCTGGCCGCCTGCAGCGAGCCCCCCGCACCGCCCGCGCCTCCGGCAGCACCCGCCCCACCGGTCGCCAGCGCCAATGACAGCTTCATCGGTCGCCACGTGGGCGGCGCGATCGAGCAGGCGCGCAAGGAACTGGCCACGCAGAACATCAGCATCGGCGATGGCATGCACATCAACATCAACGGTCGGCAGATCCATTCGGACGGTAACGGCACTCTGCCGAAGGCCGAGATCACCCCGCAGGGCGACCTGTTGATCGAAGGCAAGTCGGTCACCATCACCGCGGCGCAACGCGCCGAATTGCTGGCGTATCGCGGGCAGATCCTCGGCATCGCCGAAGCCGGCATGGCGATCGGCGCGCAGGGCGCCAACATCGCCGGGCATGCCGTGTCCGGTGCGATCGGCGCGATCTTCGGCGGCAAGGAAGGCGAAGAAGCCTTCGAGAAGAAGATCGAGGCCGAAGCCGCCAAGATCGAGGCCGAGGCGATGAAGCTGTGCACGCGTCTGCCGGCATTGCTGGCTGGCCAGCAGGCGTTGGCAGCCTCGCTGCCGGAGTTCAAGCCGTACGCACGGATGACCCAGGCCGATGTCGAGGACTGCGGCAAGGATGTGGGCAAGGGCAAGGGCATCGCGGTCACCAGCGGCGCATGAGGAAACCGACGATGAGCCTTCTCCCTGCGCCTTTGCTGCTCGCACTTGCCCTGGCACTGCCGGTAACCGCCGCGCAGGCGGGGGATGATCCCAAGCTCAATCAGGCCTTCCAGGATCATGTCGCCTACGTCGCCACCTTCGCGATGCCGGTGCTGATCGAGAAGTGCGGCGTGGCCGACAGCGGCTACCTGCAGAAGGCGGCGCCGCTGTACTTCCGTTACGTCAATTCGCATCAAGACCAGATCGAGCGGGGGCGGATGCTCACCCTCGCCGAGCTGGGACCGGACGAAACCTTGCGCGGCTATCGCGAAAGCACGATCGCCAGGCGACTCGGCGCGCTCGACACCGGCTCGCCGGAACAGAAGGCGAAGACCTGCCAGGGCGCGCTGGCCTTCCTCGGCGGCATGAAGGTGCCTGGGGAATGGCCGTCGCGAGACTGATCGACGCGTCGTTCAACCCGCGCCGGCAACTGCGCCGGCCTTGATGCCGCCCTTCGCAAGATCGGCGGGATCCAGCAACCGGCGCAGCGATTTTTCATCCAGCCCAGAATCTTCCAGCGCGACATCCAGCACCGGACGACCCTCCGCATACGCACGCTTGGCGATCTTTGCGGCCAGCTCGTAGCCGATCACCGGGTTCAGCGCGGTGACCAGGATCGGATTGCGATCCAGCGCGGCAGCCACGTTGTCCTTGCGCACCTGCAGCCCGCCGATCGCCTTGTCGGCCAGCGCAGTGATGCTGGCAGACAACAACTGCAGCGACTCGTCGAGGTCGCAGGCGATCAGCGGCAGCATCACGTTGAGCTGGAAATTGCCGCTTTGCCCGGCGATCGAAATCGCCTGGTGCAAGCCCATCACCTGCGCGCAGACCATGCACAGCGCTTCCGGGATCACCGGATTGACCTTGCCCGGCATGATCGAACTGCCCGGCTGCAGCGCCGGCAACTCGATCTCGCCCAACCCGGCCAGCGGACCTGAATTCATCCAGCGCAGGTCGTTGCCGATCTTCATCAACGCCACCGCAAGCGCATTGAGCTGGCCGGACAACTCGACCAGGTCGTCCTGCGCGGCAAGCCCCTCGAAGGTGTTCGCGGCCTGTTCGAATTTCGCTCCGGTGGCGACCGACAACGCCTTGGCCACCCCCTTCCCGAACTTCGGATGCGCATTGATGCCGGTGCCGATCGCAGTGCCGCCGATCGGCAACCGGCGCACCCGCTTCAGGCTGTCCTCGATGCGCGCCTGCGCGGAATCCAGCTGGGCCGACCACGCGCCGAACTCCTGCGCCACCGTCAACGGCATCGCATCCATCAGGTGGGTGCGGCCGGTCTTGACGATCTTGCGGAGCGCCTTGGCGCGCTTGTCGATGGTCTTGCGCAGGTGCTGCAGCGCCGGCAGCAACTGCCGTTTCGCGCCCTGCACTGCCATCACCCGCAACGCGGTCGGAATCACGTCGTTGCTGCTCTGGCCCAGGTTGACGTGGTCGTTGGGATGGATCGGCAAGCCCGAGGCCTTCGTCGCCAGGTGGGCAATGACCTCGTTGGCATTCATGTTGCTGGAGGTGCCGGAGCCGGTCTGGTAACGATCGACCGGGAACTGGTCGGCATGCGCGCCACCGGCAATGGCGGTGGCGGCCTCGACGATGGCATCGGCCTGCGCGCGTGCCAGCAAGCCCAGGTGCCCGTTGACCAGGGCGGCGGCGGCCTTGGTCAAGGCCAGTGCACGGATGAATGCCTGCGGCATCGGCCGGGCGCTGATCGCGAAATTGTCGATCGCGCGCTGGGTCTGCGCGCCCCACAGCGCCTTCGCGGGCACGCGCAACTCGCCCATGCTGTCGTGTTCGATGCGGAAGCCGCTTGCCTTGCGGATGGCCATTGCCTGCTCCTGTGCGGAATCGGCCGAGCATAGCGCCGCGGCGGTTTAGAATTACGCATCCCCGCAGCCGCCAACCTCCATGTCCGACGCCCTGACCGCTCTGTCCCCGCTCGATGGCCGCTATGCCGGCAAGGTCGATGCCCTGCGCCCGATCTTTTCCGAGTACGGTCTGATCCGCGCGCGGGTCAAGGTTGAGGTGGAATGGCTGCTGGCCCTGGCCGCGGAGCCGGGCATCCCCGAACTGGTGCCGTTTTCCGATGCCGCCACCGCCCGCCTGCGCGCGCTGGCGCAGGACTTCGCGGTGGAAGATGCCGCGCGGGTCAAGGCCATCGAGGCGACCACCAACCACGACGTCAAGGCGGTCGAGTACCTCATCAAGGAACGCCTGCAGGACGATGCCGAGCTGGGCCCGGCGCTGGAATTCGTGCACTTCGCCTGCACCAGCGAGGACATCAACAATCTCTCCTACGCCCTGCTGCTGAGCAAGGCGCGCCAGCACGTGCTGCTGCCGAGGCTCGACGCACTGATCGCGAGACTCCGCGCGATGGCCCACGAACACGCGGCGCTGCCGATGCTCTCGCGCACCCATGGCCAGACCGCCTCGCCGACCACCGTCGGCAAGGAACTGGCCAACGTCGTCGCCCGCCTGCAACGCCAGGGAGAGGCACTGGCCGCGCTGCCGATGCCCGGCAAGATCAATGGCGCGGTCGGCAACTACAACGCGCATGTCGTCGCCTATCCCGACATCGACTGGCCGGTGTTTTCGCAGCATTTCGTCGAATCGCTCGGCCTGGACTGGCAGCCGTACACCACCCAGATCGAGCCGCACGACGGCATCGCCGAACTGTGCGACGCCTGCAAGCGCATCGACACCATCGCCATCGACCTGTGCCGCGATGTCTGGGGCTACATCGGCCAAGGCTACTTCAAGCAGGCGGTGAAGGCTGGCGAAGTGGGCAGCAGCACGATGCCGCACAAGGTCAACCCGATCGACTTCGAGAACGCGGAAGGCAACTTCGGCATCGCCAGCGCGCTGTTCGAGCATTTCGCCGCCAAGCTGCCGATCAGCCGCTGGCAGCGCGACCTCACCGATTCCACCGTGCTGCGCGCACTCGGTACCGCTTTCGGCCACATGCTGATCGGCTTCGATGCCCTGCAGCGCGGCCTGGGCAAACTGAGCGTCAACCCAGACCGGCTGGCCGCCGACCTCGATGCCAGCTGGGAAGTGCTGGCCGAAGCCGTGCAGACGGTGATGCGTCGCCACGGGCTGCCCAGCCCGTACGAGCAGCTCAAGGCGCTGACCCGCGGCCAAGGCATCAGCGAGGCCTCGATGCGCGAGTTCATTGCCACCCTCGACCTGCCCGCCGCAGACAAGCAGCGCCTGCTCGAGATGACCCCGGGCAGTTACACCGGCCTGGCCGAGCAACTCGCCAGGAACGCATGAGGATGAAGTTCGCCCTTGCCGCCTTGCTCGCGTTCGTTCTTGTGAGCGGCTGCCAGGCACCGCCGACCATCGCGACCGCGACGTCAACATCCGAACCCGCCGTGCGCACGTTGCCCGCACCGACAGCTTGCGCCGAGGATGCCGGCTGGAGCGATCCGACCACGCCGCGGCATGTGTTCGGCAACACCTGGTTCGTCGGCACCTGTTCGATCAGCGCGATCCTGGTGACATCGGCCGACGGCCACGTCCTGATCGATGCAGCGACCGCCGAGGCGGTGCCCGCGATCATCGCCAACATCCGTGCCGCGGGTTTCCGGGTCGAGGACATCCGCAGCATCCTGGTCACCCACGAGCACAACGACCATGTCGGCGGCGTGGCCGGGCTGCAACAGGCCAGCGGCGCGCGGGTGCTGGCGCGCGCGGTCGCGGCCGAGGCGCTCAAGGCGGGCCGCAGCGACCGTCGCGATCCGCAATTCGAAGAGACCGGCGCGTTCCCGCCTGTAGCCAACGTTGTCACCCTGGTCGATGGCAAAGACGTGACCTTGGGTTCGTTGCGTTTCAGGCACCTGCCCAACACCGGCCACACCGCCGGCGGATCCGGCTGGGCCTGGCGCAGCTGCGAGCGCGCGACCTGCCGCGACATCGTCTTCCCCGACAGCAACAGCGCGATCTCCGACAAGCATTACCGCTACAGCGATCATCCGGAGCACGTTGCTGCATTCCGCCGCGGGCAGGCGCTGGTCGCCGCGCAACCCTGCGACATCCTGATCACCACCCACGTCCACTCCAGCGACCTGCTGGCGCGACTGGACGGTAGCCAGCCATTGGTCGATGCCGGCGCATGCAAGGCCTACGCCGAACGCGGCCTGGCCGGCCTCGACAAGCGTCTTGCCGACGAACGCGCGGGAACCGCGCCATGATCGAAGTCCACGCCACCAACAAGCACTTCCTCGGCATGCCCGCCGCCGAGTTCCTGCGCGAGTACTGGCAGAAAAAACCGCTGCTGATCCGCAACGCCTTCCCCGGTTACGAATCCCCGCTGCAACCCGAGGACCTGGCCGGACTGGCCTGCGAAGACGGCGTGCTGGCGCGACTGATCGAACACGATGCGGCCGCCGACGGCTGGCGCGTGCGCCACGGGCCCTTCGCGGAAGACGACTTCCCCGGCCTGCCCGACCACGACTGGACCCTGCTGGTGCAGGACATGGACAAGTGGGACGCCGACCTGCGCGCCCTGCTCGACCGCTTCGATTTCCTGCCGCGCTGGCGCATCGACGACGTGATGGTGAGCTTCGCCGCCACCGGCGGGTCGGTTGGCGCGCATGTCGATCAGTACGACGTGTTCCTGCTGCAGGCGCAGGGGCATCGGCGCTGGCAGATCGATGCGTCGGACAAGCCGCCGCTCGCGTTCCGCGATGACGTCGAATTGAAACTGCTGCGCGTCTTCCAGCCGGACCACGATTGGGTGCTCGCCCCCGGCGACATGCTCTACCTGCCGCCGGGCGTGCCCCACCACGGCATCGCCCAGGATCCGTGCCTGACGTTCTCGATCGGCATGCGCGCGCCGGCGACCACGGAACTGCTCGGCGACTACGTCGATGCCCTGTCCGCGGAGGCACCGGAGTCGCTGCGTTACACCGATCCCGACCTGCAAGCACCGAAGGATGCGCACGAAATCGACGACGCGGCGATGCAGCGCGTGGCCGATGCACTGCGCCAGTTGCGGATGGACGATCCGGATCGCTTCGGCGATTGGTTCGGCGGCTTCATCACGACGTATCGCAGCGCGGTGCAGCCGGCCGCCGACGACAGCCCGCGACCGCGGATCGAAGTCGAATGGGACCTGGGCCAAGGCGCGAGCCTGCAGCGTCATCCTTGGTCGCGGATGGCCTGGCGGCGGGCCTCGAAGGGCGCGCGCCTGTACGCGGGCGGGCAGGCGCATGCGATGCCGGTGCGCGACGCGCAGCGACTGGCCGCCGCCAACGAGATCGATGGCGTCCTTTACGACGCCTTGTCGACGGCCGGCCGCGATGCGGTGTTCGCCCTGCTCGACGGCGGCCACTATCGCCTCGACGTCTCGGACGAGGCCGAATGACCGACGACCCGCGCCTGCAGCCGTACCGCGTCGACGTGGTCGGGTTCGAGGCCGCGCTGGCCGAACTGCGCAGCGTGCGCGACGAGGTCTTCGTCGGCGAACAGGGCGTGCCGATTACCCTGGAGCACGACGCGCTGGATCCGCTCTGCACGCATGTGCTCGCCCGCCTGCTCGACGGCAGCCCGGTCGGCACTGCGCGGCTCACGCCGGACCGCAAGATCGGGCGGATGGCCGTGCGCGCAGCATGGCGCGGACGCGGCATCGGCGACGCGCTGTTGCGCGCACTCCTCGACGAAGCGCGCAGGCGCGGCTGGCCGGAGGTGCGGTTGAATTCGCAAGCCAGCGCCATCGGCTTCTACGCACGCCACGCCTTCCGGCCCGAAGGCAAGCGCTTCATGGAAGCTGGCATCGAGCACCTGTCGATGGTGCTGGCGTTTACCGGCCCGACAAGGATCGACAGCCGCGAGGCCGCTATCGAAGCGGCCATCGGCATCATCGAACGTGCACGCCGCAGCGTGTGGATCCGCAGCGTTGCGCTGGATCCGTGGCTGTACGACGACGCAGGCGTGCTGCAGGCGCTGCGCAGCTTCGCCACCCGTGGCGGCGGTCAACAGGTCTTGGGGCTGCTGCACGATGCCGCCGGCCCGCAGCAGGCGCATTCGCCCATGCTCGCGCTGGCCCAGCGACTGCCCAGCATCTTCCTGTTCCGCGAGCTGCAGGATCCGGTGGATCGAAACGATCCGGCCGCGTGGATCGCCGGCGATGGCGGCGGCTACTACCTGCGCAGCCTGGGCGAACGCGTGCAGGGCGAGGCCGAACAGGACGCCCCGGCACGGGTACGGCAACTGGCCGCGCGCTTCGATGATGGCTGGCAGCGTTCGCGCCCGGTCAGCGAATACCGGGCGCTGGGACTGTGAACCCCGGCCCCTTCGACGAAGGGATGTGATGCGGTGCGCAAGCCGCTCCGGCTATAATTCCGTTCCTTTCGCCCGCCCATTCAGCGGGCTCGCACCGGATGGCAAATCCATCCGGATCAATCACTTATCGCAAGGCCGCTAGCCACGCCATGGTGGACAGTCTCCTGAAGCAGTTTGCCCAGACCTCGCAACTCGGTGCCAATGGCGCCTATGTGGAGGATCTCTACGAGCAATACCTGGTCGCCCCGGACCGCGTCGACGCCAAGTGGCGGCAGTATTTCGATGGCCTGAAGGGCCGCGAAGCCGGCGACGTCCCGCACTCCGCGGTGATCGACCAGATCGCCCAGGCCGGCCGAATGGCCGCACGCGGCGTAGTCAGCGCGGCGACTGGGACCGGCGACGAGCGCGAACGCGGGGTCGGCAAGCTGATCACCGCGTATCGGTCGCGCGGGCATTTGGCCGCCAAGCTCGATCCGCTGGGCCTGACCATCAACCCGGAAGCGCCGGACCTGGCGCTGGGCTTCCATCGCCTCTCCGAAAGCGACACCGGCAGCGAGTTCAGCACCGGCGGCGTGGCTGGTCGCGAGCGCATGAAGCTGGGCGAGTTGCTCGGCCTGCTCAAGGCGACCTACGCCGGCAGCGTCGGTGCCGAGTTCATGCACATCACCGACGCCGAACAGCGCCGCTGGATGTACGAACGCCTGGAGAAGGCCGCCGGCAACTACGGTCGCACTGCCGACGACAAGCAGCGCATCCTCGAGCGCCTGACCGCAGCGGAAGGCCTGGAGCGCTACCTGCACACCAAGTACGTCGGCCAGAAGCGTTTCTCGCTGGAAGGCGGCGACAGCCTGATCCCGCTGCTGGACGTCATGATCCAGCGCGCCGGCGGCGACGGGGTCAAGGACATCGTGATCGGCATGGCCCATCGCGGCCGCCTCAACGTGCTGGTCAACACGATGGGCAAGCCGCCGCGCAAGCTGTTCGACGAGTTCGAAGGCAAGTTCGAGCACAGCCGCGCCGGCGACCATGCGCACACCGGCGACGTGAAGTACCACATGGGCTTCTCCGCCGATGTCGCCACTCCCGGCGGTCCGGTCCACTTGGCGCTGGCGTTCAATCCCTCGCACCTGGAAATCGTGGATCCGGTGGTCGTCGGCAGCGTGCGTTCGCGCCAGCTCCGGCGCAACGACCGGGAACGCAAGCAGGTCCTGCCGATCGTCCTGCACGGCGACGCCGCGTTCGCCGGCCAGGGCGTGGTGATGGAACTGTTCCAGATGTCGCAGGCGCGCGGTTTCCGCGTCGGCGGCACCGTCCATGTCGTCATCAATAACCAGGTCGGCTTCACCACCAGTGCCGCCGAGGACGCACGTTCCACGCTGTACTGCACCGATGTTGCGAAGATGATCGGCGCGCCGATCCTGCACGTGAACGGCGACGATCCCGAAGCCGTGGCCTTCGTCTCGGAGATGGCTTTCGATTTTCGCCAGCGCTTCGGCAAGGACGTGGTCATCGACCTGGTCTGCTATCGCCGCCACGGCCACAACGAGGCCGACGAGCCAGCCGCGACCCAGCCGCTGATGTACCAGAAGATCCGCGCGATGAAGACCACCCGCGAGCTGTACGCCGCGCGGCTGGATGGCGAAGGCAGCGTGAGCGCGGCCACGTCGCAGGCGCTGGTCGATGGCTATCGCGACACGCTGGACGCCGGCGATGTCACCACCGAGGTAGTGCAGGTCAAGGCCGACGAATTCACCATCGACTGGCATCCGTACCTGTCGGCGAAGTTGTCCGACCCGGTCGACACCCGCGTCGAGAGGACCACGCTGGACGAACTCGCCACTCGCATCAATGCGATCCCGGACGCGGTCAAGCTGCATCCGCGCGTTGCCAAGATCTACGAAGACCGCCGCAAGATGGCCGCCGGCGAACAGGCCGGCGACTGGGGCTTCGCCGAGAACCTGGCCTACGCCACCCTGATCCAGGAAGGCTACCGCTTGCGTTTGGTCGGCCAGGACTGCGGCCGCGGTACCTTCTTCCATCGCCATGCGATCCTGCACGACCAGGCCACGGACAATTACTACCTGCCGCTGCGCGAACTGTTGAAGGACACGCCGGACCGCAGCCTGGAACACGTGACGATCATCGACTCGCTGCTCAGCGAAGAAGCGGTGATGGCCTTCGAATACGGCTACGCCACCGCCGATCCGATGACGCTCGACATCTGGGAAGGCCAGTTCGGCGATTTCGCCAACGGTGCCCAGGTCGTCATCGACCAATTCCTGTCTTCCGGCGAAGCGAAGTGGGATCGCCTGTGCGGTCTGGCGCTGTTCCTGCCGCATGGCTACGAGGGCCAGGGACCGGAACACAGCTCGGCGCGCCTGGAGCGCTTCCTGCAGCTGTGCGCGATGGAGAACATGATCGTTTGTGCGCCGACCACCCCGGCGCAGGATTTCCACATGATCCGCCGACAGATGCGCATGGGCACGCGCAAACCGCTGGTGGTGATGACGCCGAAGTCGCTGCTGCGCCACAAGCTGGCGGTGTCCACGCTGGACGAACTGGCCAACGGCGAGTTCCAGCGCCTGATCCCGGACACCACCGCCAGCGCGAAAAAGGTGCGCAGGATCGTGGCCTGCTCCGGCAAGGTCTATTACGACCTGCTCGATGAAGCGCAGAAGCAGGGAATCACCGATGTCGCGCTGGTTCGCGTCGAACAGCTGTATCCGTTCCCGCGTCCCGAACTCGCCGCCGAGATCAAGCGTTTCGGCTCGGCTACCGAAGTCGTCTGGTGCCAGGAGGAACCGCAGAACCAGGGCGCGTGGTACCAGATCAAGCATCACCTGCAGGCCTGCCTGCAGGGCAAGCAGTCGTTGACCTATGCAGGTCGTCATCGCTCGCCCTCGCCCGCTGCCGGCCACCTGGCCGAGCACGTCGCCGAGCAGAACAAGCTCATCGCCGATGCGCTGGTGAACCCGGTCGGCGCCGAGATCACCGCCGAATAAACCCCTTCGCACCAACATTCCAACGCATACCCGACAGGACGCCCGCATGGCCACCGAAGTCAAAGTTCCGGTTCTCCCCGAATCCGTGTCCGACGCCACCATCGCCGCCTGGCACAAGAAGGCCGGCGACGCGGTCAAGCGCGACGAGAACCTGCTCGACCTGGAAACCGACAAGGTCGTCCTGGAAGTGCCCTCGCCGGTGGATGGCGTGCTCAAGGAAATCAAGTTCGAAGCCGGTGCCACGGTGACCAGCCAGCAGCTGATCGCGGTGATCGAGGAAGGTGCCGCAGCCGCAGCACCTGCTCCCGCCGCAGCCGAAGCGCCGAAGGCCGCCCCGGCCGCCGGTGCCGAAGAGGTCCAGCCGAAGGCCCAGGCCGCAGCCGCGCACGCGGCTGCACCGGCCAGCACCACGCCTGCACCGGCTGCCGGCGACCTGCCGCCGGGCGCGCGCTTCGCCGCGACCACGGCGGGCGTGGACCCCGCGCAAGTGGAAGGCACCGGCCGCCGCGGCATGGTCACCAAGGAAGACATCGTCAACTACGCCAGCGGCAAGACCGCCGGCGTGAGTGGCGGCGCGCGCCCGGAAGAGCGCGTGCCGATGACCCGCATGCGTACCCGCATCGCCGAGCGCCTGATGCAGTCGAAGAATTCGATCGCCATGCTGACCTCGTTCAACGAGGTCAATCTCGGCAAGGTCATGGCGATGCGCAAGGAGCTCGGCGAGTCCTTCGAGAAGGCCAACGGCATCAAGCTCGGCTTCATGAGCTTCTTCGCCAAGGCCGCCGCGAATGCGCTGCAGCGCCATCCGATCGTCAACGCCTCGGTCGACGGCAGCGACGTGATCTACCACGGCTACGCCGATATCAGCATCGCGGTGTCGACCGACAAGGGCCTGGTCACGCCGGTGCTGCGCAACGTCGAGCGCATGGGTTTCGCCGACATCGAAAGCGCGATCGCCGACTACGCGAAGAAGGCCCGCGACGGCAAGCTGGGCCTGGACGACCTGCAGGGCGGCACCTTCACCATCACCAACGGCGGCACCTTCGGCTCGCTGATGTCGACGCCGATCGTCAACCCGCCGCAGAGCGCGATCCTGGGCATGCACGCAATCAAGGAGCGCGCGATCGTCGAGAACGGCCAAGTGATCGCAGCGCCGATGATGTACATCGCACTGAGCTACGACCACCGCATCATCGACGGCAAGGACGCGGTGCTGTTCCTGGTCGACATCAAGAACCAGCTCGAGAATCCGCACCGGATGCTGCTGGGCATGTAATCGCACGAAGCCCTGCGCAAGCGGGGCTTCTCGTTTGAACCAACGGAAGCGAAGCAATGAGCGAACAACAGCAATTCGATGTCGTCGTGATCGGTGCCGGCCCGGCCGGCTACCACGCCGCGATCCGCGCCGCGCAGCTCGGCCTGAAGACCGCCTGCATCGACGCAGCGCTGGGCAAGGACGGCAAGCCGGCGCTCGGCGGCACCTGCCTGCGCGTGGGCTGCATCCCGTCCAAGGCGCTGCTGGATTCCAGCCGCCAGTTCTGGAACATGGGCCACCTCTTCGACCAGCACGGCATCAGCTTCGAGAAGCCGGCGATCGACGTGGCCAAGATGGTCGCCCGCAAGGACGGCATCGTGAAGCAGTTCACCGGGGCATCGCCGCGCTGTTCAAGGCGAACAAGGTGAGCGCGTTCTACGGCTTCGGCCAGCTGCAGCCGGGCAACATCGTCAAGGTGAAGCAACACGACGGTTCCGAAGTCGAGCTCAAGGGCACCAACGTCATCATCGCCGCCGGTTCGGATTCGATCGAACTGCCGTTCGCGAAGTTCGGCGAGCACATCATCGACAACGTCGGTGCGCTCGACCTCGAAGCGGTGCCGAAGCGCCTGGGCGTGATCGGCGCCGGCGTGATCGGGCTGGAACTGGGCAGCGTATGGAACCGCCTCGGCTCGCAGGTGACGATCCTCGAAGGCCTGCCGAATTTCCTCGCCGCCGCCGATGCCGAAGTGGCCAAGGTCGCCGCGCGCGAGTTCAAGAAGCAGGGCCTGGACATCAAGCTGGGCTGCAAGTGCACCGCCACCGAAGTGAAGGCTGACGGCGTGCACATCAGCTACACCGACGACAAGGGCGAACAAACCCTCGTGGTCGACAAGTTGCTGGTGGCCGTGGGTCGCCGCGCCGCGACCAAGGGCCTGCTGGCCGAAGGCACCGGCGTGAAGCTCACCGATCGCGGTCTGGTCGAGGTCGATGAGCACTGCCACACCGGCGTCGATGGCGTGTGGGCGGTCGGCGACTGCGTGCGCGGGCCGATGCTTGCGCACAAGGGTTTCGAGGAAGGCATCGCGGTGGCGGAGTTGATCGCCGGCCTGCCCGGCCACGTCAACTTCGACACCATCCCGTGGGTGATCTACACCGAGCCGGAGATTGCGTGGGTCGGCAAGACCGAGGAGCAGCTGAAGGCCGAGGGCATTCCGTACAAGGCCGGCAGCTTCCCGTTCGCGGCGGTCGGTCGCGCGGTGGCGATGGCCGAGCCGGCGGGCTTCGTGAAGGTGTTGGCGCATGCCGAGACCGACACCATCCTGGGCATGCACCTGGTCGGCGTGAATGTCTCCGAGCTGGTCCACGAAGGCGTGCTGGCGATGGAGTTCAAGGGCAGCGCCGACGATCTGGCGCGCATCTGCCACGCCCATCCGTCGCTGTCCGAAGCCGTGCACGACGCGGCAATGGCGGTGCACAAGCGAGCGATCCACAAGGCGAACTGATTTCGCCGGTAGGCCGTGCCGAGGCGCGAAGTTTTCGCAACACGCCGCAAGTACGTCCATGTAGGCTTCTCGGCGGCATCCGTGCCGCCGAGAGTTGCGAAAACCCCGCAGCGCTCCGGCGCCTCGTCCAGCTTCAATGTGACCCAGACGGCGCACTTCGGTGCGCCGTTTTCGTTGGTGGCGCGCGATAATCGACGCATGAAAACCATCTGCGTCTACTGCGGTTCCAACGCCGGCAACGACCCGGCGTATGCGTCACAGGCCAAGGCCCTCGGCGCTCGCCTCGCGGCCGACAACATCGCGCTGGTCTACGGCGGCGGCAACGTCGGCCTGATGGGCATCGTCGCCGACGCCGTGCTGGCCAATGGCGGCGACGTGATCGGCGTGATCCCCCAGCAACTGGTCGACTGGGAAGTCGCGCACCGCGGCGTCACCCGCCTGGAAGTCGTCGACTCGATGCATACGCGCAAGGCGCGGATGTTCGAGCTGTCGGACGGGTTCGTTGCCCTGCCCGGCGGTTTCGGCACGCTGGACGAGATGTTCGAGATGCTGACCTGGCGCCAGCTCGGGCTGGGCAAGAAACCGTGTGCCTTCCTCGACGTCAACGGCTTCTGGCAACCCTTGATGGCGATGCTCGACACGATGGTGCGCGAACGCTTCCTGCACGCCGAGCAACGCGACGACCTCTGGCATGGAGAAGACATCGACGCATTGCTGGCCTGGATGCGCGACTACGTGCCCGCGCAGGCGGACAAATGGCTGGACGAGAAGCGCCGCAGCCAGCTCAAGCTTACGCCGGAGGATGTATGAGCGTTCCCGCGAATTTCCGCGCGTTCCGCATCCGCGACGATGCCGCCGGCTATCGCAGCGGCATCGAGACGATTTCGCTTGATGACCTCAATCCCGGCGAAGTGGTCATCAAGACCGCGTACTCCTCGGTCAACTTCAAGGACGCGCTGGCCGGCACCGGCCAGGGCAAGATCCTGCGCAGGTTCCCGCTGGTCGGCGGCATCGACGTCGCCGGCCATGTGATCGCATCGACCGACCCGGCCTTCAAGGAAGGCGATGCGGTGCTGGTCACCGGCAGCGGCCTGTCCGAAACCCGCGACGGCGGCTACGCCGAATATGCGCGACTGGAATCGAAGTGGGTTGTCGCCCTGCCCGATGGATTGAACCTGCGCGAATCGATGATCCTCGGCACTGCCGGCTTCACCGCTGCGCTCGCCCTGCTGCGCATGGAAGCCAACCGGCAAGTGCCCGGCCTCGGTCCATTGGCGGTTACAGGTGCCACCGGCGGCGTCGGCTCGCTGGCCATCGCGATCTTCCGCAAGGCCGGCTACGAGGTGCACGCGATCAGCGGCAAGGCCGACCAGGTCGATTACCTGAAATCTCTGGGCGCAAACGAAGTGCTCGGCCGCGATGCGCTCGCCACCACCCGCCCGATGGACAACGCACGCTTTGGCGGCGGCCTGGACAACGTCGGCGGGCCGATGCTGACCGCTTTGCTGGCGCAGACCGCACCCTACGGCAACGTGGCCAGCGCTGGCCTGGCGGCAAGCCATGAACTGCATGCGACTGTGATGCCCTTCATCATCCGCGGCGTGTCCCTGCTCGGGGTGGCCTCTGCCGGCACCGCGCGCGACATTCGCGACGAGGTCTGGCGGCGCCTTTCGTCGGACTGGAAGCCCGCTGGTCTGGACGCGATCTGCACCCGCGAAACCACGCTGGACGGCCTGCCCGGCGTGTTCGCCACGATGCTTGCCGGCGGTTCGCTGGGCCGGACCGTGGTGCGCCTCGCGGAATCGACCTGAATGGCTTGCGGGCATCGTTACGCCCGCTACAATCGGCGGCAACTACGGGGAACTTCATGGCACGCATCCTGATCGTCGACGACTCGCCCTCCCAATTGATGGGCATCCGCCGCATCGTCGAAAAGCTGGGGCACGACGCACTGACCGCGGAGGACGGCGCAGCCGGCGTGGAAGCCGCCAAGCGCGAAATCCCCGACCTGATCCTGATGGACGTGGTGATGCCGAACCTCAACGGCTTCCAGGCGACCCGCTCGATCACCCGCGAGCCGACCACCAAGCACATCCCGGTGATCCTGGTGACCACCAAGGACCAGGACACCGACCGGGTCTGGGGCATGCGCCAGGGTGCGAAGGCTTACATCACCAAGCCGTTCAGCGAATCCGAATTGTCGGAACTGATTGTCCAGTACCTGACCTGAGTCGGGAAACAGCCGTATTTCTGCGGCTGGCTGAAGCGTTCGCACCATCGAAAACGCCGGCGCAATGCCGGCGTTCTCGCGTACGCGGATCTATGAGCCTGCTCCCGCTCAGGCGCGACGCCAGTCGTCGCCGAAGGCATCGCGCATCGTCGCGTAAGCCGCTCTCTGCGCGTCGTCATGCGCGCGCGGTGCCAGGATCTCCAGCTCGACGATCTGGTCTCCATCCGCGCCTTGTGCACCACCCGGAAGACCACGTCCGCGCAGGCGCAGCTTGCGGCCGGCCTCGGAATCCGCGGGGATCTTCAATTCCACCGGCCCGCCCAGCGTCGGCACGCTGATCGTTGCGCCAAGTGCCGCTTCCCACGGCGCCACCGCAAGCACGTGGATGACGTTGCGGCCATCGACTTCGAAGTGAGGATGCGCGGCGTATTCGATCTCCAGCAGCAGGTCGCCGCCGCCGTTGCCCTGCCGCGCCAGCCGGATCGACTGCCCCGGCTTGATGCCCTTGGGGACGCGCACCTCGAGGGTGCGGCCGTTGACGCTGATGCGCACGCTGCCTCCGCCGTACACGGACTCCAGCGGGACGGCCAGCTTGGCCCGCGTATCCCCACCCGGCTGGGCGCCGCGCGGACCGGCACCGGGACCGCCGCGCCCGCGACCGAACACGCTTTCGAAGAAGTCGGAAAACCCGCCACCCGCACCACCGCCCGCGAAGATCTCGTCGAAATCCGGTTGTCCGCCCGGCCCCCGATGGAAGCCGCCTGGCGGCGGACGCACCTGGTCGCCCGGCCGATAACCACCCGCGCGCACCTGGTCGTAGGCCTTGCGCTTCTCGGGGTCGCGCAGGGCCTCGTAGGCCTCGTTGACCGCCTTGAACTTGTCCTCGGCGCCGGCCTCCTTGCTGACGTCGGGATGGAACTTGCGCGCCAGCCGCCGGTACGCGGTCTTGATCTCCGCGTCGCCCGCGCTCGGCTCCACGCCCAGCACCCCGTAGTAATCCTTGAACTCCATGGAGACTCCATGCCGCGACAGGCGGACGAGGGTAACCGATCGGCCGTGGCGCCCGGGTAGACTGGCGCACCCCAACGTGACGAGGTTCCAGCATGTCGATCCAGCCCGGCGAACGCATTCCAGAGGCGATCCTGCAATACGTCGATGACGGCGTGCACAAGATCGACACCCTGGCCCTGTTCGAGGGCCGCAAGCTAGTGCTGTTCTCGGTGCCCGGGGCGTTCACCCCGACCTGCTCGGAACGCCACCTGCCCGGCTTCGTCGAACACTTCGATGCGTTCCGCGAACGCGGCATCGAGGTCGCCTGCATGGCGGTCAACGATCCCTTCGTGATGCAGGCCTGGGGCGAGAGCCAGCACGTGCCCACCGGGATGCGCATGCTCGCCGACGGCAATGCCGACTTCACCCGTGCGCTGGGCCTGGAAATGGATGCCAGCGGTTTCGGGATGGGCACCCGCAGCAAGCGCTTCGCGCTGTATGCCGAAGACGGCGTGGTGCGCGAGCTGTACGTCGAGGCACCGGGCGAGTTCCGGGTGTCGTCCGCGGAACACGTGCTGGCCAACCTGCCCGCTTGAGTGATCGGTCGCGCCGGTGCGTCAGCGCGCCGGCGCCAACATGCTGAAGCGGATGCCGTGCCACGCGCCGGAATCCGCCAGCGCGGTCAGTTCATGCGTGCCGGGCGTGTCGAAGACATGCACCAGCGAACGGCCGCCATGGGTTTCACCGATCCAGCGGCCGTCCAGCAACCACTGCACGCGACCCTCGCCGCCCAGCGCACGCAATGACAGGCGCACACCACCGTCGCCACCGGGTGGCGACACCAGCGTCGCACCATCGTTGAGACCTTCGATGCGCAGTGCCGTACCGGCATCGCGGCCATCGTCGCTGCAGTCATCGGCGAGTGGCGGCAAGCGCGATGCATCCCGCCACGCGGCCGGCAACCACGGTGACGCCAGCGCCGGCCAGCGCGCGATCTCCATCGCGCGTGCGTCATGCGGAAACGCGCAGTCGGCAGACAACCGACGGCCGCTGCGCGCATCTACCTGTACGCGTTCGATGCCGGCGTTCCACAAGCGCGCATCGCGTTCGGCGAAAGTCGGCGGAATCGCGCCATCCAGCACCCACGCCTGCATCCGCTTCTGGCACAGTGCGGCCGGCTGCGCATCGGCGGCGATGCCGAGCGGCCAGCAGATATCCGTTTCGACCACGCTGGCCGGCCTGGGCACGCGCCCGGCATCGCCCGGTTGGCGCGGCAAGCTGTCGACGACTTCAAACAATAACGGCAGCGCAGTCACTGCACCGTATTGACCAGGCATCGGCGTGCCATCCGGGCGACCCACCCACACGCCCACCGTGTAACGAGGCGTGCCGCCGATCGCCCACGCGTCGCGATAGCCGTAACTGGTGCCGGTCTTCCATGCGACGCGCGGACGCCGGCCGGTATCGAAGGTGCCCTCACCTTCGCCGGGACGCGGGTTGGCGGCCATTACCTCGCGCACGATCCATGCCGCCCCCGGCGACAGCAGCCGACGCTCGATGCGCGGATCGGCCGGCGAGTAGCGCACGCGGCCGGCGATGCCGTCGCGATGCAACGCCGCGAACGCGCCGACCAGATCCTCCAGCCGCGCACCGGTACCGCCCAGGATCATCGACAGGTTCGGCGACGCACCACGCGGGAATTTCAGGGTGATGCCGGCATGTTCCAGCCGCGCCGCAAAGCGTGCCGGGCCGACGCGTTCCAGCAGGTCCACCGCCGGTACGTTGAGCGACAGCCGCAGCGCCGTGGCAGCGCCCACCGGACCGTTGAACGCGGCATCGAAATTGGAGGGCCGATAGCCGCCGAACGACTGCGGCGCATCCACCAGCAGGCTTTCGGAATGGATCATCCCGGCATCGAGCGCCATGCCGTAGAGGAACGGCTTGAGCGTCGAACCGGGCGAGCGCCACGCCTGCACCATGTCGACGTGGCCCAGCCGCAGCTTGTCGCCGAACGCCACCGAACCGACATAGGCGCGCGCTTCCAGCGTGGCGTTGTCGAGCACCAACAAGGCGGCAGACGTGCGCGGCGGCAGGTCGGAGAAGTACGTGGAAACGCGTTCCTCCAAGGTGCGCTGCAACGAGGCATCCAGCGTCGAAGCAATGCGCTCCGCCTTCGGATACGCGGTGCGCAGGCGCTGGGCGAGCAAGGCTGCATCCATCGGCGGACGCAGCCGGCGCGAGACGACGCCCTCGATGCGCGCATCCTCGACCTGCGCCTGCGTCCAGGTGCCGCTGCTCGCCATCCGTGCCAGCAGCTTGTCGCGTGCGTTGCGGGCAGCGTCGGGCGAGCGGTCGGGCCGCAGCCGGCTCGGTGCCTGCGGCAGCACCGCGAGCAGCGCGGCCTCCGCATGCGACAACCGCGCGGCGGGTTTGCCGAGATAGGCCCAACTCGCCGCTTCCACGCCTTCGATGGTGCCGCCAAACGGCGCGCGTTCCAGGTATAGCGTGAGGATTTCGCGCTTCGAGAGATGCGCTTCCAACTGCAATGCGCGGAGCACCTGCCGCAACTTGCCCAGCGGCGTGCGCGTGCGCGCGCCGCGCAGGCCGGGATCCAGGATCCGCGCCACCTGCATGGTCAGCGTCGATCCGCCCGAGACGATCCTGCGGTTGCCCAACACTTGACCGCCAGCACGCAGCAATGCGACTGGATTGATGCCCGGGTGCTTCCAGAACCATCGATCCTCGTACGCCAGCAACGCCTGCACGTACAGCGGCGAGACCCGTTCCGGCGTGGTCGGATAGCGCCAGATGCCTTGTGCATCGGCGAACGCGCGCAACGGGCTGCCGTCGCGTGCCGAAACCACGATGCTGGTGTCGCGCGTGGTTGGCAGTGGCAGCGGGAAAACCAAGTCGAGCAGCAACAGACTTGCTAGCAACGCGACAGTGCCCCAGCGCAACCAGGGCAGCACGCGTCGCGCCTTGCCCCCTCTCCCGCCTTTGGGAGAGGGAGACACAATCAAGGCTGCACCACCGTAATGCTCGCCGGCACCGCCTTGCCCACGCCGCGCAGAGCGGGGCGATACATGTCCTCGACCAGCGACGGCGGCGCGGTGTAGGTGCCGGGGGTGACCGCGCGCACCAGGTAGAACAACCGCGCCCGGCTGCCCGCGCCAAGCTTCAGCGCGGCGATGTAACGGTCGTCGCGGAACTCCTCATGGCGGATCTCGGCTTCGCCACCGCGTGAGGTGATGTCGATGCCGTCGACCACCACGTCGGCCCATTGCTTGCCGTCCCCGAGGTTGAAGTTCTCGATCTCAAGGCCGGCCGGCAGCAAATCGGTAAGCAACGCGTCCGGCATGTCGCGATCGGCAGTGATGCTCACGCGGACGATCAGGGCCTCGCCTTCCTTCAGTGGCCGCGGCGTCCACGGCTTGCCATCGGTCCCGAACAGGCTGCGCTCGACGTTGATCACACTGGCATCCGCCGCCGGTGCGCTGCGTGGCACCCCGGCCACGTCCAGGCTGGCGTAGAACGGCGGCTCACCTTGCGGCACGAAACGCACGCCCTTGGCCAGCGCGGCGAAATCGAAATCGCGCCCGAAGGCTTTCGTCGCGGCGATGGTCTCGTTGCCTGTCGCAGTGGTCAGCGTGCCGGCCACGTTCTTCTTCTGGTCGGCCAGCAACGCCTTGCCGAGCCGGGCCAGCGCGATCTGCTCCTGCGTGCTGAGATAGAACCACGGCGCGTTGCGGCGCGCATCCAGGTCGCGGCCGAGGTCGATCGCCTTGGCATCGAAGGCCGGCTTTGAATAACCACGCTCGTGAGTGAGCGCGATCATCAACGCGCCGTCGCGCAACGGGCTGCCGTAATCGCCCAGATAGCCCACACGATCGCCCTGGAACGCGAAGCCCTCGGCGATCGCCTTCTGCCCGCGCACCTTGTCGCCCTGCATCGCCAGCGCCAGTCCGAGCTGGACCAGCGGCAGGCCCTTCAAGGCTTTCTTGCGCTCGTTGTCGTAAAGCGCGCGCAAGGTCCCCAACGGCGCACGATTGACGCGCGCCAACGCGTAACCCGCATGCGCCTGGTAGGCGAACTTCAGATACTCGCGATGGTCACGACCGTAGAACTCGTGGCCACCGGCCAGCAGGTCCTCGCTCAGCCGTTGCAGCGCCTTCTGCAGCACCGCCTCCGGCACCGCGAAGCCGCCCTCGCGCGCGTCCAGCAGGAACTCGACGATGTACGGAGTCAACGCGGGATCGACGTAGTCGTCGCTGCCCCACATCGAGAAATGCCCGGACGACACCTGCATCGAGGCAAGCCGACCGAACGCGCCTTCCATGCGCGCGCGCCGCTTGGCCGCATCCAGTCCGCCGATGCCGAACTGCTTCGCGCTGGCGGCATCCAGCAGCAACGCCGCGTAGCCCTTGCTGGTGGTCTGCTCGGCGCAACCGTAGGGATAGTCGAGCGCGCCCTTCAGCGCCGCCGCGAACGGGATCGGCGGCACCGCGCTCACCAGCATCCGCGCGCTCACCGAACCCGGCATCAACCCTTCGGCAAAGCCGGCATCCATCGTCGCTGCGCCACCCTCGCCCAGCACCTGCGTGCGCGAACGCACGACCGAGGGCCAGGCCGGGCGCACCGGCAGGTCGTACTTGCGGTCGACTTTCGCGCCGTTGCCATCCACCCGCACCCGCACCTGCGCCACGCTGAAACCTTCCTGCGCGGCCAGCGGGAAGCTGAGCGTGGACTTGGCCTCGCCGGCGAGTTGCAGCGTGCGGCTGCCCTCACCGACCGACGCCGGGCCGATGCCATCCACCCGCACCTTGAACTCGCCCGGCTTTCCGGTGAAGTTGGTGATGTCGAGGGTGACCGTGCCGCGGTCGCCCGGCGCCATCACCCGCGGCATGCTGGCCTCGGCGACGATCGGCGCGCGCACCACGGTTTCGGCATCGCGATTGCCGTACTGCGTGTCCGAGTACACCAGCGCCGAGACCCGCAAGGTGCCGTTGAAATCCGGCACCGCCAGCGAGACCCGCGCATTGCCCTTCGCATCGAGTTTTACCGGCCCTGCGAACAGGTCGACGGTCTGCACCCGCGCGGTCGGTCGCCGCGCCTGCGGCAATGCAGCGAGCGGCATGTCGCCACCGAAACGCAGCTTGGCGATACCGCCCTCGAAGCTCTCGATGACACGGCCATAGATGTCATACGCATCCACGCCGAGACGGCGTTGCGCGAAGAAATGCGCGTTCGCATCGGGCACCGGGAAGCGGGTGATGTTGAGGATGCCGACATCGACCGCGGAGACCGTTGCATACGCCTGCTTTCCGGCCAGTGCGGGCGCGCTGACGACCATCTGCAGCGGCTGCTCCGGGCGCACCCGCGGCTTCACCGCCAGGCCAACCGCGATCTTGCGGTCGCGACGATCCATCGGCACATGGGCCACGCCGACCGCGCGCGCCGGGGTGATCTTGCTGGTCGCGCTGCCGCCACGGAACACCAGCGCGGTGACGTAGACGTCGTGGCGTTCCCAATCCTTGGTCACCGGGATTTCGACTACCGTGCCGGGTTTCACGTCGATCGCCTGCACGAACAGCATGCGGTCGCTTTCCACCAGCAGCAGGCCCTTGCCCGGATGCGGCGGGGTCAGGGTCGCCTTCAGCGTGTCGCCGGCGCGGTACGCGGTCTTGTCCAGCGCCAGCTTGACCTTGTCGGGACGCGCGTCGAGGCCGCGGTTCTCGTCGTCCCAACCCCAGCCGGCATGGAACGGATAACGCATGGTGAGTTTGGTGACAGGATCGAGCACGTCGATGCGGTACTCACCCCACTCCACCGGGACATCGAAGCGCACCGCAGTCGCGCCCGCGTCCAGCGTGAGCACCTGCTTGTTCTCGAAGCGGCGGGTGAAGTCGTAGTCCCAGCCGGTGTCGTCGTCATGGCTCCAGTGGTAGTCGCGATGCTCGCGCACCAAGGTGACCTTCAATCCCTTGAGCGGCCGCGGCGTGCCGTCGGGGCCGAAGCGCATCAGTTCAAAGCGGGCGTTGGCGTTGGCGTCAGCGCCGTCCTTGTCGTCGAACAACGGGCGTACCCCGACCAGCGCATCGGCCGGCCACAGCACACGTTCCACGCTGCGGTTGACGCTGCGCCCGCCGGATTCGTACAGGCTGCCGGAGACGATCGCCTTCACCGGGGTGTTGCCCTTCACTTCAGCCGGCAAGGCGATGTCCTGGGCCAGCTTGCCTTCGGCGTCCAGGGTGCCTTCGACCACATCCTTGGCTTCCTTCGGCAACACCACCGTGGCGTCGCCGAAGAAGTAGCCCTTGGCCTGCGCCAGCGGATGCTGGTCGACCATGACCGCGAGTTTCGCGGTGAAGCGATTGCCAGATGCCGGTGCGCCATACAGATAGGCGCCGGTGGCGCGCAGGCGCAACGGTTCGCCGGGATGCAGGACCGGATCCGCGCTGTCGAGGTCCAGCTTCATGCGTTCGGGCAGGAATTCCTCGATGCGCAGGGCCATGCCCTGCACCGCTTCCTTGCTGGCCGGGTCGGTGCGGAATTCGACCTGCCACTTGCCGGTCGGCGCTTCGACCGGGATCGCTTTCTCGAAGCGGAAATAGCCCTGTGCGCCCGGCTCGATCCGCGACTCGACGAAGGTCTTGCCGTCCGGCTGCTTGAGTCTCACGAACAGCGACTGCGCCTTGCCGTTCTTGGTCACCACCGGCTTGCCGTCGTTGTCGCGCAGCAGCGCGGACACGCGTACGGTCTCGCCGGGGCGATAGAGATCACGGCCCGACCAGGCGAACACGTCGAACCACGCCTGCCCGCGGCCACTGACCGCGAACTCGGAGAGATCCAGCGCTGGTTGGTTGAACGGCAGCATCGATACATCCTTGCCGCGCGCCGCAGTGAGCACATGCGCCGCGTCCAGCGTGTAGTCGAGCAGTGCGTTGCCGTTGCCGTCGGTCTTGCCCTTGAACACCGGCTCGCCGCGTGCGTCCAGCACCCGCAACTCGGCATTGGCCAGCGCAGCGCCGTCCGCCAGCGAGGCCGTGTGCACGAACAGCTTGTCCTTGTACGCGCGCACATGCAGGCCGATGTCGCTGACCGTGAAGAACGCAGTGTCGTAGTCGTCCTTGAACGCGCCGGCCTTCTTCATCACCGCGAAGTACAGGCCGGGCTGCTGCAGCTCGGCGATGTCCTGCACCGGCAGGTGGGTCAGCACGCGCTCGTTGCGTGCGCCGCCAAGCACGAAGCGGTTGACGTACACGGGTTCGGCCAGCTTGGAGATCGGCGGGCGGCTGTCCTTGTCGTCCTCGTCGTACCAGGACGGGTCGAGTTCCCAGCTGCCGCGACGGCCGCCGCGCTGGTATTCGGCGAAGAAACGCGGCAGCGACGCTTCGCGCACGCGCAGGAACTCGACATCGACCTCGGCCACGTTGACCGAGACCACCGGCAGGCCTCGCGAATCCTTGGCCGGCAGCACGCTGCCCTGCGAGGCAAAGCCGACCGCGGGCTCCAGTTCGCCGGTGAACACCTTCATCTCGATATCGCGGCCGATCTTGCTGCCATCGGCGGCGGTCACCGCACTGGAGATGCGCAGGGTCACGGTGCTGTTCGCCGGTACGTGCGGATATCGCAGCACTTTGCCGTCGTCGGACAGGACCCAACTGCTGTCCTCGCCGACGCGTTCGGTGAAGGTCAGCAGCTTGTCGAAGTCCTGGGTACCAACCAGCGGCCGCGAGAACTCCACCGCCACTGCAAGCGTGTCGCGGCCCTGGTCCGGGTAGGCGCGGACCACCGCAAAGCCCTTCACTTCCTCGCGCTTGGCCTGGATCGCCTCGCCGCTGGTCGCCGGCAGGTCGCCGGACGGGTTGCGCTTGCAGGCTGGCAATCCCGCCGCCAGCGAGACCCCCAGCAGCACCATCAGCACCGGGCGCAAGGCGCGCACCATCGACATCCGTTCGGTTCGCATCTCGGTTCCATCCATGCCAGGCGGTTTCGAGTATAGGACGCAGAGCGACGCACCAAGCGGCCCTCGTTCGCGCAAACAAAAAGCCCGGCGTTCAGCCGGGCTTTCATCTCGCAAAACGCTGGGATCAAGGTGCCGTGGGCTGGTCCGCTGCATCCCCGGCAATCACTTCTCCAATCACGTCCACATCCTCGGCCAGCGAGCCGTCGAGGCGTTCCACCGCCTGCAACTTCTCGCCCTTCGACAGGCGGATCAGGGTCACGCCCTGGGTGTTGCGGCCGACGCGGGAGATTTCCGAGCTGCGCGTGCGCACCAGGGTGCCGCCGTCGGAAATCAGCAGCACTTCATCGTTGCCGCCCAGCAGCACCGCGCCGACCAGCTTGCCGTTGCGCTCGGTGGTCTGGATGCCGATCACGCCCTGGGTGCCGCGTCCCTTGCGCGGATACTCGGCCAGCGGTGTGCGCTTGCCGTAGCCGTTCTCTGTGGCGGTCAGGATGTACGAGGACGCGCCATCGTCGACCACGCTCTCCAAGACCTCCACCGCATCAGTACTCGCTTCGATCGCATCATCGACCACGTCGTCGCCGATCTCATCGTCCAGCTCGATGCCGCCGGCAGACTCCGCGACGATCAGGCTGACCACTTCCTCGCCCTTCGGCATGCGGATGCCGCGCACGCCGGTCGACGTGCGCCCGGTGGAGCGCACCTTGCCCTCGCCGAAGCGCACGGTCTTGCCGTTGCTGGCGAACAGCAGCACGTCGCGCTGGCCGTCGGTCAGGGCCACGCCGATCAGGGCATCGCCCTCATCGAGATTGATCGCCTTCTTGCCGCGCGCCAGCCGATACGCGAATTCGGTCAGCGGGGTTTTCTTGACCGTGCCGTCGCGGGTGGCGAAGAACACGAACTGGCCGCCCGCGTATTCGCGTACCGGCAGCACCGCCTGGACTTTCTCGCCGGCCTCCAGCGGAATCCAGTTGATGATCGGGCGGCCGCGCGCGTTCGGACCCGCATCCGGCAACTGGTGCACCGGCAGCCAGAACACCTTGCCGCTGCTGGTGAAGGTCAGCAACGTGTCATGCGTATTGACCAGCCACAACTGGTCGATGAAATCCTCGTCCTTGGTCGCCGCCGCGCTGCGCCCGCGCCCGCCGCGCTTCTGCGCACGGTAGGCGCTGACCGGTTGGCGCTTGGCGTAGCCGGAGTGCGACAGGGTGACCACCACGTCTTCCGGCGCGATCAGGTCGAGGATGTCGAGGTCTTCCTCGGAGGCGCGAATCTCGCTGCGGCGGGCGTCGCCGAACTCTTCCTTGACGTTCTCCAGCTCGGTGCGGATCACCTGCAGCAGCACGTCCGGGTTCTCGAGGATCTCGATCAGGCCGCGGATCGTCTCCAGCAGCAGCTTGTATTCCTCGGTGAGCTTTTCCTGCTCCAGCCCGGTGAGGCGATGCAGGCGCATCTCGAGGATCTGCTGCGCCTGGATCTCGGTCAGCTGGTAGGAACCGTCGACCAGGCCCACGCCCATCGGCAGGTCTTCCGGGCGCGAGGCATCGCTGCCGGCGGCCGCCAGCAGCGCGCCGACCAGGCCCGGGGCCCAGGTCCTGGCCAGCATGCGCTCGCGCGCTTCATTCGGGTTCGCCGAGGTCTTGATCAATTCGATCATCTCGTCGATGTTGGCCAGCGCGACGGTCAGGCCTTCGAGGATGTGCGCGCGGGCGCGAGCCTTCCGCAGTTCGAAGATCGTGCGACGGGTGACCACCTCTCGCCGATGGCGGACGAAGGCCTGCAGGATCTGCTTGAGGTTCAGCAACTGCGGGCGGCCATCGACCAGCGCCACCATGTTGATCCCGAACACCGACTCCATCTGGGTCTGCGAGTACAGGTTGTTGAGCACGACCTCGGCGGACTCGCCGCGCTTGACCTCGATGTAGATGCGCATGCCGTCCTTGTCGGACTCGTCGCGCAGCTCGCTGATGCCCTCGAGCTTCTTTTCCTTGACCAGCTCGGCGATCTTCTCGATCAGCCGCGCCTTGTTGACCTGGTACGGGATCTCGGTGACCGCGATCGCCTCGCGACCGTTGTCGGCCACTTCGATGTCGGCCTTGGCACGCATGCGCACGCGGCCACGGCCGGTACGGTAGGCCAGGTGGATGCCGCCGACGCCGTTGATGATGCCGGCGGTGGGGAAGTCCGGGCCCGGGATGTGTTCCATCAGGCCGTCGATGTCGATTTCCGGATCATCGATCAGCGCCAGCAGCGCGTTCACCACCTCGTTGAGGTTGTGCGGCGGGATGTTGGTGGCCATGCCCACCGCGATGCCGGCGGAACCGTTCACCAGCAGGTTCGGGAACCGGGTCGGCATGACCTTCGGTTCCAGTTCTTTCTCGTCGTAGTTCGGCTGGAAATCGACGGTGTCCTTGTCGATGTCGGCCATCAGCTCGTGGGTGAGCTTGGCCATGCGCGCTTCGGTGTAACGCATCGCCGCGGCGGAGTCGCCATCGACGGAACCGAAGTTGCCCTGCCCGTCCACCAGCAGGTAGCGCAGCGAGAACGGCTGGGCCATGCGCACCAGGGTGTCGTACACCGACTGGTCGCCGTGCGGGTGATATTTACCGATGACGTCACCGACGATGCGCGCGGACTTGTAGTACGGCTTGTTGCTGTGCGCGCCTAGTTCGTGCATCGCGAACAGCACGCGCCGGTGGACCGGCTTGAGGCCATCGCGGACATCCGGGAGTGCGCGCCCCACGATCACGCTCATCGCGTAATCGAGGTAGCTGCGACGCATCTCGTCTTCCAGGTTGACGGGGATGATTTCCTTGGCGAGCTCGGCCATCGTGCGTCCGGTTGTCAGCAAATTCCGCGGCCCGCGGGACGCCTGCGGAAGCGATTCCGCGCAGGCATTCCAAGGGGGTTTTCAGCAACGTGAAATTGTAGCATTTCCGGGGCGCTTCCGTGCCGTCGATTCCGACGAAGAATCAAGGGGTTACGGGGCTTTTTGGCGGCCAACGCCACCACGCAACTGCCTTTTACTCCGACAGCGAAATTCTCCAGTGAGTGGGGGGTGGCGTGGCGCCGCAGAGCGGGCCCATGGGTGAGCGTGTCCTGCTCGCGCAGCATGCTGCGCGAACACGCGAACGCCCGCCATGCAGTGGCGGGCCGGGCCGCGGAGCGGGCCCGCGGCGACGCGTAGAACAGGACGTTCGCACGCGTCGAGTAGGCGCCATGCCGCGACCACTCTTCCCCGGAAAACCAACGCACGAAATCAGGACTTGAACAGCGCCTGCATTCGCATCGCGTCTGGCCGTTCCACCACGCCCTGCTCGGTCACGATGGCATCGATCAGATCATGCGGGGTGACATCGAACACGGGGTTCCATGCACGCACGCCTTCGGACACGGTGCGTGCACCCTTGAACGACAGCAGCTCCGCGGTGTCGCGCTCCTCGATCTCGATCAGCTCGCCGGACGCCGTCTCCATGTCCACGGTCGAGGACGGTGCCACCACCATGAACTTGACGCCGTGGTGGCGCGCCGCGATCGCCAGCTGGTAAGTGCCGATCTTGTTGGCGGTGTCGCCGTTGGCGCAGATGCGGTCGGCGCCGACGATCACCCACTGGACCTGGCCGCTCTTCATCAGGTGGGAGGCCGCCGCATCGGCGATCAGGGTGGCGTCGATGCCGTCCTGCTGCAGTTCCCACACGGTCAGCCGTGCGCCCTGGTTCCACGGGCGGGTCTCGCCGGCGAACACCTTGTCGATGCGGTGGGCTGCCACGCCCGCGCGGATCACGCCGAGCGCGGTGCCGAAGCCGGCGGTCGCCAGCGATCCGGTGTTGCAATGGGTGAGCACGCCGCTGCCCGCCGCGATCAGGCCAGCACCCAGTGCGCCCATGTGGCGATTCGCGGCGAGGTCTTCGGTCTCGATCGCGCGCGCTTCGCGCTCCAGCACCTCGCGCCAGTCGCTGCCGGCGGCCTGCAGCACGCGGCGCATGCGCGCGATGGCCCAGGCCAGGTTGACCGCGGTGGGTCGCGCGGCATTGAGGCGTTGCATCGCCGGTTCCAGCGCTTGCGCGGCATCGACGCCGTTTGCGGCAACGATGTCGCGGGCCGCCAGCACCACGCCCCATGCTGCGGCGATCCCGATCGCCGGCGCGCCACGCACGGTCAGCGCGTGGATCGCGGCAGCGACGTCATCGCTGCTGCTGCTGGTGTCGTAGGCCACTGCGAACGGCAGGTTGCGCTGGTCGAGCAACTCCAGCGATTCGCCGGTCCAGCGAATCGGGCGGATGCGGTCGTAACGGTCGAAATCGATGGGCTTGTCCATGCGCGGATTATCCGTCATCGCATGCGAAACCGGCGCCACGCGGGCGCCGGTGCCGGAAGACTCAGCGCATGCGGTCAATGCGTGCGGAACTCGGCGCGGCAACCGTCCGACACCCAGATGCCGTTGCGGCCATAACCCCAGGTGCGTCCCTGGATGCAGGCTGCGCGCGAGAGCTGGCGTACCAGTTGCACGCCGGCGCGGGTGTTCGCCGCGCATTCGCGGGTGCGACCATCGTCGGATTCGCAACGGAACAGGCGACCCATGCCATAGCCCGGCCCGCCATAGCCGCCACCGTAATTCCCGCCGTAGCCGCCGCCACGGCCACCCATCGTGAACTCACCGCGGCATCCCTGCGAGACCCAGACGCCGTTGCCATTGGATCCCCAGGTGCGGCCCTCGACGCACGACGCGCGCGACAGCTGCTTCACCAGTTGCGCGCGCCCGCGGCCGTTACCGTTGCACTGGCGGGTGCGGCCGTCATCTGACTCGCAACGGAAGGTCTGGCCATAGCCACCGTTGCTGTAACCGCCACCGTAATAGCCATCGTTGTAGCCACCGCCATAGCCAGCCACGCGGAAGTCGGCGCGGCATCCGTCATCCACCCACACCCCACCGCGATCCTGGCCCCAGGTACGACCCTCGATGCAGGCGTTGCGCGAGTGCTGGCGCTCCAGCACCACGCGACCGCCGCCACCGGGCAGCGTGCAGCGATTCATCCGTCCGTCGTTGGATTCGCAACGGACCACCCCGGTGCCGGGGCCATACTCCTGCCAGGACTGCGGCGCGGCGATGGCGGGAGCGGCGGACGCCGCGGCGAACATGGCGGTAGCGAAGATCAGGCGGCGCATGGTGACCCCTCCGGTGGTTGTCCTGGCCAATACTGTTGGCGATTCCGGATTAACAAAAAGAGAAGGGAATCGCAACGCCAGCCGAACAACGGCCTTCCATTCAGCCGCCAAGTCAGGCGCGGTTGAAGTCGAAGGCGAGTACGTCGGCAATGCGCATTGTCTCCAGCATCGCCATCAACAGGCGATCCACGCCCAGCGCCACACCCGCGCAGGCCGGCAACCCCGCCTCCAGCGCAGAGAGAAGATGCTCGTCCATCGGCGGCACTACATCGCCACGCGCCTGCCGCAGCACACCATCGCGAACGAAGCGACCGCGCTGTTCGGCCGGGTCGCGCAACTCGTGGTAGCCGTTGGCCAGCTCGATGGATCCCAGATACAGCTCGAAGCGCTCCGCCACCGGACAACCATCGCCATCGTCGCGCAACCCCGCCAATGCGCATTGCGATGCCGGGTAGTCGACGATCGCCAGCAGGCCATCCGGATCGAAAGACGGTTGCAGCCGATGGGTCATCAGCAGGTCGAGCCAGTCGTCACGGTTCAAGCCGGCAGCGTCGATGACGATATCGCCCAAGGCCGCGCGCAGCTCGCCCTCGCTGGCGGTGAACGGATCGATGCCGAGTGCCTCGCGATAAATATCGCGATAACGCACGACGCGCAGCGAGACATCGCGTCCGATCAGGGCCAGTGCGGCGCGCACCAACTCGGCGGCTTCCTCGATCAGCCGCAGGTGGTCCCAGCCGACGCGGTACCACTCCAGCATGGTGAATTCGGGATTGTGGCGGCCGCCGGCTTCGCCATCGCGGAAGACGCGACCGAGTTCGTAGCAATCGCCGATACCGGCCGCGAGCAAGCGCTTCAACGCGAACTCCGGGGAGGTACGCAACCACCGCGTGCGCGGCGCGCCGTCGGTACGTCCCGAGAATTCCACCTGGAACGAGACGATGTTCGGATCGGTGTTGCCGGCCAGCGACATCACCGGCGTTTCGACTTCCAGCACGTTGCGCGCGTGGAAGAACTCGCGGACCAGCCGGTTCAACCAGGCGCGCAGGCGAAGCGAGTCGCGCGTCGCCGATGGCATCCACACGGCATCGGGATCGAGGCCGTCGCGCCACCCCGCCCCCGCGGTGAAGGTCATGCGTGCCGCGCCAGGAATGCGAGCAACGCGGCTTCGTCCCAGACTTCGATGCCGAGTTCCTCGGCCTTGGCAAGCTTCGAGCCCGCTTCCGTGCCGGCAACCACGAAACTGGTTTTCTTCGACACGCTGCCGGCTGTTTTCGCGCCCAGCGCTTCCAGTTTTTCCTTGGCTTCGTCACGGCCCATCGCGACCAGCGTACCGGTCAGCACCACGGTCTTGCCGTCGAGCGGGCCGGCGACCTGCTCGCTGCGCTCGGGCAACAAACCGCGCAGCGTCGCCATTGCTTGCGCACTGCGAAGCAGCAACCCGGCGTTCGCCTCGACTTCGAGCCAAGCAACCAACGCGTTCGCACTATCGTTGGGCAAACCCGCAGCGACCATGGAGTAAGCGGGTGCATCGATCAACGCTTCGACATCGGCAAATGCCGTCGCGAGTTGCGCGGCGCGCACCGGGGTGACCTTCGGAATTTCGAGATCGACCAGCAGCGTCGCCAGGTCGAGTCCTTCACCGAGCTTCGGATTCGGCGCGTGCGCGTCGCCGATGCGCACGCCGCGCTCGAGCAGGCGATCGATCACCTGCTGGTTGCCCGGCTGATCGAGGAAGTGGCCGATCGCCCGCGCCACCTCGCCACCGATATCCGGCACCCGCTTGAACAGCGGCCATGGCAGGCGGCGGATCAATACGAGGTCGCCGAACCACTGCGCCAGCGCCTTCGCCGTGCTCTCGCCGACATGTTCGATGCCGAGCGCGTAGAGGAAGCGCGCCAGCGTGGTGTCGCGGCTGCGATCGATCGCGGCGATCAGGTTGTCGGCCCATTTCGTTGCGATTTTGCCGGCCTTGACCGTATCGGGCGTGACACCGTCGCGCTGATCCGCATCGCGCTTCATCGCCAGCAGATCATCCAGCGTGAGCCGATAGAGATCGGACACGTCCTGCAGTTGGCCGAACTCGGCCAGCGACTCGATGTAGCGCTCGCCGAGGCCATCGATGTCCATCGCCCGCCGCGAGGCGAAGTGGAACACCGCCTGCACCCGTTGCGCCGGGCAACTCAACTCGCCCGAACAACGCCAGACCGCCGCGCCTTCCTCGCGCACCACCTCGGAACCGCAGACCGGACAGACCGTCGGCATCGACCACGGCTGTGTGCCGGGCGGGCGTTGCCCCAGCACGACCTGGACCACTTCCGGGATCACGTCGCCGGCGCGGCGCACGATCACGGTGTCGCCGTTGCGCACGTCGAGCCGGGCCACGTGGTCGGCGTTGTGCAGGGTGGCGCGGGTGACGGTGACGCCGCCCACCTGCACCGGCTGCATCAGCGCCCACGGCGTGACCGCACCGGTGCGACCGACATTGACCTCGATCGATTCCAGCACCGTGGCCTGTTCCTGCGCCGGGAACTTGTGGGCGATCGCCCAGCGCGGCGCGCGCGAGACGAAGCCCATCTCGCGCTGGCCGGCGATGTCGTCGAGCTTGTAGACCACACCGTCGATGTCGAACGGCAAGCCATCTCGCGCGTCGCCGATGCGGCGGTAGTAATCCAGCAAGCCATCGACGCCCTCCACCACCGTCGCAAGGTCGCTGACCGGAAAACCCCAGTCGCGCAGCTTGGCCAATGTCGCGGAATGCGTGGCCGGCAACGTACCGCCCTCGACCTGGCCGATGCCGTAGGCGAAGAAACTCAGCGGGCGCTTGGCGGTGAGCGTCGAGTCGATCTGCCGCAGGGAGCCGGCGGCACCGTTGCGCGGGTTGGCCAGCACCTTGCCGCCATGCAGGCGTGCGTGTTCGTTCCAGCGTTCGAAGTCGGCGCGGGCCATGTAGACCTCGCCGCGCACTTCCAGCACCTTCGGCCAACCTTCGCCCTCCAGCGTCTCCGGGATGACGGAAATCGTGCGCAGGTTCGCGGTCACGTTCTCGCCGGTGGCGCCGTCGCCGCGGGTCGCGCCCTGCACGAACACACCATTCTCGTAGCGCAGGCTGATCGCCAGGCCGTCGAGTTTTGGTTCTGCGGAAAACGCCAGCTCGTCGCGATCCAGCCGTTCGCGGATGCGCCGCACGAAGTCGGCGACTTCCCCCTCTTCGAAGGCATTGCCCAGCGACAGCATCGGCACCGCGTGCACGACTTCGGCGAAACGGCCGGACGGTGCAGCGCCGACCTTGCGGGTCGGCGAATCGGTACTGGCAAGTTCCGGATGCGCGCGTTCCAGCGCCTCGAGTTCGCGCACCAGTGCGTCGTAGTGCGCATCGGTGATGTGAGGTGCGTCCAGCCCGTGGTAGCGCCGGTTGGCGTCCTCGATGCGGAGGCGGAGTTCGGCGATGCGGGTGGCGGTGTCCATTACCGTATTTTGCCGTCATCCCGGCGCAGGCCGGGATGACGGGCCGAAAGATCACCAGCGGTTCGACTTGCTCAGCGGCGGCGCGGAATGCTGGCGATCGTAGGCGCGGAGTTCGTCGCGGATGTGCTGCACGCGCTGGCGGCCCAGTGCATTGCGCTCTTCGTCCAGCACGACGCCGTCGAGCAGGTCAGCCATGCGCTGGGCAGCCGGCTCCATGGTTTCCCACGCGTCGAGCGCACCGACCGGCGCTGGTAGGGTCAGGAAGAACGCAATCGCCGGGGTTTCGATCTCGGCGATGCGCGCCATTTCGAAGCTGCCCGGCTTGATGATGTTGGCGACGCTGAAGATCGGGCCGAGCTCCGGTTTGCCATCGACCAGCCGGTGGAACACGTCCATGTGGCCGAAGGTCAGGCCGGCCTTCTCGGCGGCGACCACGATGTCCTGCCCGCGCAATTTGTTGCCGGCCTTGGCCGCCACATACAGCGATACGATGCGGTCGAATTGCTCCGACACGCGCTTGCCGAGCTCGCTTTGCGCCGGGCTGCCGTCGAGGGCGAGTTCTTCCTGCTGCGCGGGCGAGGAGTTCCAGCCATCGGCGAACTGGTCGCCCAGCGACGGTTCGCTGCGCGCTTCACCACTCGTTCCCTCGCGCGGCACACGCCGGCCCTGGCCCTTCTTGCGGCCACGGCCGAAATAGATGATCGCGCCGAGCAGCAGCGACATCGCCACGGCGATGCCGATGCGCAGCAGGGTCATGTCGGACATCGGGACAACCTCCTCAGGCAGCGCCGGCCAGGCGCGCGGCTTCGGCGAGATCCACCGAGACCAGGCGCGACACGCCCGGCTCGCGCATGGTCACGCCGGACAACTGCTGCGCGGCTTCCATGGTCGCCTTGTTGTGGGTGACGAACAGGAACTGTACCTGCTCGCTCATTTCGCTGACCATCGCAGTGAAGCGGCCGACGTTGGCTTCGTCCAGCGGTGCGTCCACTTCGTCGAGCAGGCAGAACGGTGCCGGGTTGAGCCGGAAGATCGCGAACACCAGCGCGACCGCGGTCATCGCCTTCTCGCCGCCGGACAGCAGCGAGATATTTGACACGCGCTTGCCGGGTGGGCGCGCCATGATCGCCACGCCCGTATCCAGCAAGTCGTCCCCGGTCAGTTCCAGGTAGGCATGGCCGCCACCGAACAGGCGCGGGTAGAGTTCCTGCACGCCGGAATTGACCCGGTCGAAGGTGTCCTTGAAGCGGCCGCGGGTCTCGCGGTCGATCTTGCGGATCGCTTCTTCCAGAGTGTCCAGCGCGGTGGTCAGGTCGGCGTCCTGCGCGTCCAGGTACTCCTTGCGCTGCGCGGCCTCGGCGTGTTCGGCGATGGCGGCCAGGTTGACCGGCTCCAGCCGGCGCAACTTGGCGTCGAATTCGGTGACGGCCTTTTCCCACGATGACGCATCGGCGTCTTCGGTGAGCGTGTTGATGACTTCGTCCATCACGAAGCCGGCCTCGACGACGGCGGCAGCGAACTGGTCGGCCTTGATCACCAGCGCCTGCTGGTCGAGCCGGCGCTGGCCGATCGCCTCGCGCTGCGTCAACGACTGTGCATCGCGCTGCTGGCGAACCTGCTCGAAACCGCGCAGGTCGTTGTCGATGCCTTCCAATGTCGAGCGGGCTTCGGCGAGCTCGCGCTCGGTGCGTACGCGCTCGCCAAGCGCAGCTTGCCGTTCATTCTCCAGCGTCAGCACCGGCGCATCGCCTTCAGCCAGCTGCGCAGCCAGGTCGCCCAGCCGCGAATCCAGTTGCCCACGCTGGCCGCCCATGCGTTCCAGCGCCTGCGACAACGCGACGACCTGCACGCGCTGCGATTCCAGGGTCAGCGCCAGCGCATGCGCGGCGTCGCGCGATTCGCGGGCGGCCAGTCGCGCGTTGTCGCGGGCCTCGGCGAGCTGGCGGCGCTCGGCATCCAACGCCTGGCGGGCGGTTTCGAGGTCGCCCATCTTCGACACTGCGTGCTCGACGCGCTGGCGCGCTTCGCGCGATTGCGCCTGCGCGGTGTCCAGAGTGCTCGCCAGCTGCGCCAGTTCGGCGTCGATGCGTTCGATGCGGTTGCGCGCCGACTCCAGCTTGCCCTGCTGGCTCTGCAGCTGGCCGGCGAGTTCGGAGACGCCGCGATGGGCAAGGTACAAGGCACGCTGCGCGTCCTCGCGCTGCTGCTCGGCGGCGAGCAACTGGTCGCGCAGGCGGGTCAGCAACGATTCCAGTTCACGCTCGCGGTTGACGTGGCCTTCGATCTCGCCACGCAGCGACTGGATCTCCTTCTCGCGCAGCAGCGCGCCCTGCTTGGCCGCGCCGGAGCGCACCACGCGGACCCAGCCGGCGCCCAGGCGTTCGCCGGCGCGGGTGATGACCGATTCGCCATCGCCCAGTCGTGCCTGCAGAGCGCGCGCTTCGGCCAGCGTGTCGACGCCGTGCAGGCGCGCCAGCAGGCGACGGATCGCGCGCGGGCCCTGCACTTTCGCCGCCAGCGAGGTCGGCGCATACGACTCACTACCGCTGTCCTCAGCCGACGCAACCAGGGCCAAACGGCCATCGCCGAGTTCGCCCAGCGCGTCGACCAGCGCCTCCGGCGCGTCGACCAGCACCGCTTCGATCAGTTGTCCCAGCGCGCCTTCGACCGCGTTTTCCCAGCCGGCCTCGACCTGCAGGCGCTCGCCGACGCGGGCGGCATCGTCCAGTCCCTGCGCCTTCAGCCAGTGCGTCGCGGCACCCTGCTCCTGACCCAGTGCCGCAGCCTGCAGGGTTTCCAGCGAGGACAGGCGGCCGCGCGCGGCCTGCGCCTGCTTGCGCAGTTCGGCAAGCTCGGCCTGGCGGGCGCGCTGCTGGTCCTGGGCCTCGCCGGTCGCCTGCTTGCGCAGTTCTACCTGCTCGCCCAGCGTGTCCAGCGATTCCTTCTGCGTCTCGTGCTGCAACTGCAGCTCGGCGAAGGCGTCGGCCAGGGTGTCGAGATCCAGCCCGGCGCGTTCGTTGATCAGGTGTTCGCGACGACGGTCGGCGTCGAGGACCTGCCGGTCGAGGTGTTCGATGCGGGTGCTTTCGACATCGCCGGCACGCGCGGCCTCCGCCTGTTCGCGACCGTGCGTGTCCCAGCGCTGCTGCCAGTCGGCCAGTTGTGCCTCGGCGTCGCGCAGGGCGTCCTGCCGCGCGAGGTCGCCTTCCTGCAGCAGTTCCAGCCGCGGCTCGGCGTCGGCCACCGCTTCGCGCAGCGCATCCAGCTTCTGCTGGTCGTCATGGATGTGGCTGCCGAGTTCGGCGAGCGTCGCCTGCGCCTCGTCACGGGCGCGCTGCAGGCGGGAGGCCATTTCGCGCTGGTGGGCGATCTGCTGCTCGACCCGGGCCAGGTCGGCGCCGACGCGATAGACCGCGGCCTGCGCGGCGTTCAACGAATCGCTGGCGGCCTCGCGGCGCTCGCGGCCGGTTTCCAGTTCGCGCTCGGCCTCGCGCTGCTCGGCGATCAGTTGTTCGAGGCGGGTTTCCTCGCTGGCCAGCTTCTCGCGCAGGCGCTGCAGCCTGGCGTCCAGCGCGCGGAATTCCAGCGCCTTCCATTCGACGTCCTTGATCCGGCGCTCGGCCTGGATCGCGGTGTACTGCTCGGCCTGCCTGGCCTGCCGCGCGAGATGCTGCAGCTGCTTGCCGACTTCCTCGCGGAGGTCGTTGAGGCGGTCCAGGTTCTCGCGGGTGTGGCGGATCCGGGTTTCGGTCTCCTTGCGGCGCTCCTTGTACTTGGAGATGCCCGCGGCTTCTTCCAGGTAGACGCGCAGTTCCTCGGGCTTGGCATCGATGACCTGCGAAATCATCCCCTGCTCGATGATCGAGTAGCTGCGCGGGCCCAGGCCGGTGCCGAGGAACAGTTCGGTGATGTCGCGACGCCGGCACTTGGTGCCGTTGAGGTAATAGTTGCTCTGGCCGTCGCGGCTGACCTGGCGCTTGACCGAGATTTCGTTGAAGGCGGCGTATTCGCCGGTGATGGTGTGGTCGCTGTTGTCGAAGATCATCTCGACCGTGGCCTGGCTGACCGGCTTGCGCGCGGAGCTGCCGGAGAAGATCACGTCGGTCAGCGAATCGCCGCGCAGGCGGCTGGCGGCGGACTCGCCCATTACCCAGCGGATCGCATCGATGATGTTGGACTTGCCGCAGCCATTCGGCCCGACCACGCCGGTCATGTTGGTCGGCAGGTGCAGCGTGGTCGGATCGACGAAGGACTTGAAGCCGGACAGCTTGATGGTGGACAGGCGCATGCGGCAGTGGCGACCTACGGACAGCGGCCAGCCGCTGCCTGATATCAGAGATTAACTTTTACCGCCAAGTAATTGATTTACATGGCGGAGCTTGGCCGCAAAAGCAGCGCGATCAGGGAGTATAGCGGGGCTAGGCCGCCTCGTCCGGGGTGCGCGCCCGGATCGACAGTGCATGGATGTCGGTCTGCATCATGTCGCCCAGCGCCGCGTACACCAGCCGATGGCGGGCCAGCGGCAACTTGCCGGCGAACGCACTGCTGACGATGTCGACGCCGAAATGCCCCTGCCCGTCGCGGGCGCCGGCGTGACCGGCATGCTTGTGGCTATCGTCGGTGACGGTCAACGCCTGCGGCGCAAGCGCCGACGCCAACAAATCGCGGATCCGCTCGACCCGCTGCGGATTCAGCCGGGGGATGTCGGCCTCGGTCAAGGCCTCGGTCATGGCAATACCTTGCGGAACGGGCGGACATCGACCCGCGCGTACACACCTGCGGCGACGTAGGGATCGGCGTCGGCCCAGGCACGCGCCGCGTCCAGCGACGCGAATTCGGCGATGACGATGCTGCCGCTGAAGCCGGCCGGGCCCGGATCCTCGGCGTCGATCGCCGGGCATGGGCCCGCCAGCAACAGGCGTCCCTCGTCGCGCAGCGCGGTCAGCCGCGCCAGGTGCTCGGGCCGGGCGGCGAGCCGCTTCGGCAGGACATCGGCACCATCAAAGCCTTCGATCGCGTACCACATCGGCGAGACACTCCATGAACCAGTCGGGGCATTGTAGGCGGGGCGAGTGGACACGGCCCGGCCCAGCGCTTACCCTCTGCCCACGTTTCCGGTCCGACCTTGCGGCCCCGCGCGACATCCGGCTCCACCCAGCCGCACCGCGCCCGCCCAACCGGCCACCCCGCCACCCGTCCCCGATGCCGCCCTGTGCAGGGCGCAGGCGTGCACGGGCATGGCGGGACGCAGCTCCACGCAGCACTGCCCGGCCGCTTGCGGCCTCATGCGACGAAGGTGTGGCCCGGAGGGGGCCGCCAACCGATGACATCCGACCAGACTGCCGGCGCCAGCGCCGACGTACCTGCCGCCATTCCGAATGCCCGTCCGCAGCAGCAGGAAATGCCGCTGGCGATGGTGCTTGGCCAGCCGGTGTTGCAGATCCCGCAGGACCTGTACATCCCGCCGGATGCGCTGGAAGTCATCCTCGACGCCTTTGAGGGCCCGCTGGACCTGTTGCTGTACCTGATCCGCCGCCAGAACCTGGACATCCTGGACATCCCGGTGGCCTCGATCACCCGCCAGTACGTCGACTACATCCAGGGCATGCACGAACTGCGCTTCGAATTGGCGGCCGAATACCTGGTGATGGCCGCGATCCTGGCCGAGATCAAGTCGCGCCTGTTGCTGCCGCGCCCGCCCAGCGAAGAAGGCGTGGAGGAAGATCCACGCGCCGACCTGGTCCGCCGCCTGCAGGAATACGAGCGCTACAAGAAGGCCGCCGAAGACCTGGACACCCTGCCCCGCCAGGAACGCGACACCACACCGGTCCACGCCTTCGTGCCCGACCGCGCGGAAATCCGCCTGCCGCCGCCGGTGGACATCCGCGAGATGCTGCTGGCCCTGCACGACGTGTTCAAGCGCGCCGAGCTGTACACCCAGCACGCGATCAAGCGCGATGCGCTCAGCGTCCGCCAGCGCATGGGCGAATTGCTCGAACGCCTCGCCGACGGCCAGTTCCACCGCTTCGAATCGCTGTTCACCGTCGAGGAAGGCAAGCTCGGCGTGGTGGTGACCTTCCTCGGCCTGCTGACCCTGGCCAAGGAACAACTGCTCGACATCGTCCAGGAAGGCGCGTTGGCACCGATCTACGTGAAGTCGCTGGCGTCCGACGAAGGTGCCCCTGCGATCGCCGACTTGTCGAGCGAGTTCGATGACGAACCGGATGCTGCAAACGACGATTGAGACGTCATCGTTGCTCGTCATCCCGGCGAACGCCGGGATCCAGTTTTTCCTGACCCATTCAACCGCTGGATTCCTGCCTTCGCAGGAATGACGGCAAAGACCTCAAGAACCGATGGATCAAACCCTCGTCACCCGCATCGTCGAAGCCGCCCTGCTCGCGGCCAGCCAGCCACTGACCGTAGTCCAGCTGAACGCCCTGTTCCCGCTGGACGAACCCGCGCCGGAGGGCAGCATCGACGCCGCCCTGCAGTCGCTTCAGGACGCCTGCGCCGAGCGCGGCGTTGAACTGCTCGAAGTCGCGTCCGGCTGGCGCTTCCAGGTCAAGGCCGACGTGCATCCGTGGGTCGCGCGGCTGTGGACCGAGCGCCAGACCCGCTACACCCGCGCGACCCTGGAAACGCTGGCGCTGATCGCCTATCGCCAGCCGATCACCCGCGGCGAGATCGAACAGGTCCGCGGCGTGGCGGTCAACAGCAGCATCATCAAGGCGCTGGAGGAACGCGAATGGATCCGCGTGGTCGGCCACCGCGACGTGCCCGGCAAACCCGAACTGCTGGCGACGACCAAGACCTTCCTCGACTACTTCGGCCTGAAGCGGCTGGACGAACTGCCGCCGCTGTCCGAACTGCGCGACATCGGCGAGCTGGAACCGCAGCTGCCGTTCGCGGCGGCGATCCCGGCCGGCGCGGCTTCGGAAATGGCGTCAGGGACAATTTCCCCTGATGACATTGATGTTGCTGGCGAAGACCAACCAGAAATTGTCCCTGACACCATTTCCGCCATTCCCGATATCGAAACCGATACCGCCGAATCCCTCGACGACATCGAAACCGACACTGACCACCACGGAGACGACGCGTATCCCGCATCGTCGGAGCAGAACCAATGAGCAAGAAAGACGAATCCACCCGCCGCCCGCTGAGCCTGAAAGCAAAAGGCGCAGCCGAAGCCACTGAGGCCCAGGCCCCGCGCATCGAGGAACGCCTGCACAAGGTGCTCGCGCAGGCCGGCCTGGGCTCGCGGCGCGCGCTGGAGCAGCGCATCGCCGATGGCCTGGTCAAGGTCAACGGCGAAGTCGCGCGCACCGGCATGAGCATCACCGGCGGCGACAAGATCGAGCTGGACGGCAAGACCTTCGTGGCCAGCGCGCTGGTCGATGCGCCACGGGTGCTGATCTACAACAAGCCGGAAAGCGAAGTCACCACCCGCGAAGACCCGGAAGGCCGCCCGACCATTTTCGAGGCGCTGCCCACGCTGAAGGGCGCGCGCTGGATCGCGATCGGCCGCCTCGACATCAACACCACCGGTCTGCTGCTGCTCACCACAGACGGTGAGCTGGCCAACGCGATGATGCATCCGAGCTTCGAGGTCGAACGCGAATACGTCTGCCGCGTGCGTGCGCCGGAAGGCGAGGACGTGGTCAACGAGAAGATCGTCGATCGCCTGGCTCGCGGCGTGGCGCTGGACGACGGCCCGGCCAAGTTCGACGAGATCGAGCGCATCGGTGGCACCGATTCGCACGACTGGTTCCGCGTGCTGCTGAAGGAAGGCCGCAACCGCGAAGTGCGCCGCTTGTGGGAATCGCAGGGCTGCCAGGTCTCGCGCCTGAAGCGCATCCGCTACGGCCAGGTGCGCCTGCCGCAGCCGCTGCTGCGCGGCCATTCGCAGGAACTGCCGCAGGCCGAGGTCGATGCCCTGCGCAAGTCGGTCGGGCTGGAGGACGGCACCCCGTCCGCATTGACCCTGATGCCGGTGCTCGGCCAGCGCAAGGCCAGCAAGACAGTGGTCACCGGCAACGCGCGCAGCCACGGCTACGTCGGTGGCCACAGCACCGCCGACGAAGGCCGCGAACTGCGTCGCTTCGACAACGTGCGCGAGGATCGCGGCCGTGGCCGTGGTGGCCCGCGCAAGCCGGGCGGCCTGACCGTGAGTGGCGAAGCCGCCGCCAAGCAGGCCAACAAGACCTTCAAGCCGAAGGGCCCGCGGCCGCAGGGCCAGCGCCTGCGCCCGGGCGAGCAGCGCGGCGAAAACCCCACCGAAATGCGCACCTGGTACGTGCCGGATGGCGTGGACACCGGCCCCAGCGGGCACCGCAACCCGGATGCCGGCAATCGCGGCCCGAAGAAGTACGGCAACAAGCCACGCCCGCAAGGCGGCGGCTTCAACCCGGACGCACCGCGCGGCCCACGCCCGCAAGGCGACAACCGCGGCCCGCGTCCACAGGGTGGCGGCTTCAATGCGGACAATCGCGGCCCGCGTCGCGAAGGTGGCGGTTATGCGGGTGCGGGTGCCGGCGAAGGTCGGCCGGCCCGCGCGCCGCGCCCGTACGGACATCCCGGCAATGCGCCGAGCTTCCCGTCGGATCACGCCAACCCGGGCAGCTTCAATCCCTACGCGGATCGTGCTCGTGGCCCGCGGCCCGGCGGCAACAAGCCGGCGGGTGCCCGCCCGAACAACGCCGGCCCGCGTGGTCCGCGTCCGGGTAGCCCGGGCGGCAACAAGCCCGGCGGCAACCGCGGTGGCCCGCGTGGCGGCGGTGGCGGCAGTCCGTACGGCAATCGCTGATCGATCCCGACAAGGAAGCTTGCTGATGCACCGCCTCGCCATCGTCCTGTTCTCGCTCGCCTGCCTGTCGCCTGCACAGGCGCAGGTCGCGATGCCGGCGGAGATCAAGCCACTCGAGTACATCGACGCCAAGCGCCTGGCCGATGCCGACGAGATGAGCGTCACCGGCCCCGCCCATCAGGCGATGCTGGCCGCGCAGGCAGCGCTGCTGGACGCCGGCGTGGTCGAATGCTCGCTGGGCAAGCCCCAAAAGGATTTCAGCGGCTTCACCATCGTGATGGCACTGGACGCGAGCGGGAAGGTTCAACGCACCTGGCGCGAGGGCGGTTCGCCACTGGCGATCTGCCTGCAACGCTATGTGCGCGACAAGGTCGTGTTCATTCCACCGCGTGCGCCCTTCCACACTTCGCTGGCGATCAGCTTCACCAAGTAATCGGGCGGCATCGATCTTCGCGAGGGCGCCCACGGGCGCCCTTTCCATTTGCGATGCCGCAGCACACGCGCAAATGCAGTTGAACACAAAAATAGAACAATCCGGTATCGACTGACCGACTGGATGCATGCGCGTGCACAATCCATGATTCCGACCACGGAAAACGGCATTCCGCCGATCCGCAAGGGAGCAACAGCATGGGCACCAAGAAGATCCTCAACGTCACCAGCGCCCCCGGCCGGCATTGGGTCGGCAACGGCTTCCCGGTGCATGGCATGTTCGGCTACAGCGGCCCCGGCGTGGCCGAGCGCAGCCCGTTCCTGATGCTCGACTACGCGGCCCCGTTCCAGTTCGAGCCCACCCGCGAGCGCCGCGGCGTCGGCCAGCATCCGCATCGCGGCTTCGAGACCGTCACGATTGTCTATGACGGCGAAGTCGAGCACCGCGATTCGACCGGCAATGGCGGGATCATCGGCAAGGGCGACGTGCAGTGGATGACCGCTGCGGGCGGGATCCTGCACGAGGAGTTCCACTCGCCCGGCTATGCCGAGCGCGGCGGTCCGTTCGAGATGGTCCAGCTGTGGGTGAACCTGCCGAGGAAGGACAAGATGGCCGCGGCCGGCTACCAGGGCATCACCGATGCGCAGATTCCCGCGGTCGCACTGCCCGATGACGCCGGCACGCTGCGGGTAATCGCCGGCGACTACGACGATCATCGCGGCCCGGCCCGCACCTTCAGCCCGATCAACGTCTGGGATGTGCGACTGGCTGCGGGCAAGACGATTGCCCTGCCGCAACCGGAAGGCTGGACCACGCTGGTGGTGGTGCTGGCCGGCACGGTGCAACTCAACGGCGAGACCGTGCTGCGTCCTGCACAGATGGCCACGCTGTCGACCGCCGGCACCGATGTGACCATCGAGGCCAGCGGCGATGCCAAGGTGTTGTTGCTCGCCGGCGAACCGATCGACGAGCCGGTGGTCGGCTACGGCCCGTTCGTGATGAACAGCGAGCAAGAGATCCACCAGGCGATCGCCGATTTCAACGGCGGCAAGTTCGGCAACATGCACTGAGGGAAAACGCCGCCGTGATTCCGGTGAAAGCCGCAATCACGGCGACGCGCTTCAATGCGCAATCGATGATCAGGAGTTGTACTCATGGCCGTTTCCACCGTCCGCGCCAGCATCGGCGCCACGCCCTACACCGTCGAACTGAACGACAACCACGGCCACCACTGGCTGGGCGACGAGCCCGAGGATCTGGGCGGCGCGAATGCCGGCCCGGCACCGGAACAGCAGTTGCTGGCCTCGCTGGGCAGCTGCACCGCAGTGACGCTGATGATGTACGCACAGCGCAAGCAGTGGCTGCTGACCCAGGTGCATGTCGAACTCGCCTTCAATCCCGACGGCAAGCCGGCCTCCGGCAGCGACATCCACCGCAGCATCCAGCTGGTCGGGCAACTGGATGGCGAACAGCGCGCGCGGCTCCTGCAGATCGCCGACGCCTGCCCGATCCACAAGGTCCTGACCGGCGAGATCCGCATCGCCACCGTTTCCGCCCACGACGACCCCGGAGCATCCGCATGACCCGCATCCTCGGCATTTCCGGCAGCCTGCGCGCCGGCTCGTTCAACACCGCGCTGCTGCGTGCGGCGCGTGAAGTCGCGGGTGCCGATGTCGAGCTCGACACCGCCACCCTGCACGGCATCCCGCTCTACGACGGCGACGCCGAATCCCGTGATGGCGAGCCCGCCGCGGTCGCCGAACTCAAGCGCAGGATCATCGCCAGCGACGGCGTCTTGCTGGTCACCCCGGAATACAACAACGGCATCCCCGGGGTGTTCAAGAACGGCATTGATTGGCTGTCGCGCGGTACGCCCGGTATTCCCGAGGTCTTCGGCGACCGCCCGTTCGCGCTGGCCGGTGCCTCGCCCGGCGGTTTCGGCACGATCCTCTCGCAGAACCACTGGCTGCCGGTGCTGAAGACGCTGGGCGTGCGCTTGTGGGCCGGCAACCGGCTGATGGTGTCGCGCGCCGGCGGCGTGTTCGATACGAATGGCGAACTGGTCGATGCCAAGGTGCGCGAGCAATTGGCCGGCTTCGTGCAGGGATTCGCGGCGTTCGCGGCCGCCGCACGGGGTTGAAGCGCGCATCGACCTGCTTCGCCAGCCGCCGCGACTCTGGCATGCTGCCACGGACAATCGGGGGGAACCCGGACATGGGCAGGCGCGTAAGCAGTCAGGCAGGCGGGTCGTTGCGGCGCAGCGTCGCGTTGGCAGTCTTGTTGTGGCTGGGCCTGGCGCTGGCATTCGCCGCCGGTGCCGCCAACCCCAGCGAACCGCCAGCCATCGCGGCGTTGCGCGCCGACCAGACCAGGACCGCGGCACAGCTGCAGGCTCAGGCCGCGCGCCTGCGGGCAGACTCGAAGGATCCCGCTTTCCGCGCCTGGGCGACCTTGGCCGAAGCCGAATTCGCCAACGACCAGGAACACGCCGAAGCCGCGCTGGCAGGCCTCGACCAGGCCATGGCGCAGGCGGCTGCACTGAAGTTGCCGGACCTGCGCTTCGAGGCGCTGATCCGGCTGTCCACGATCCTGGTCAACCGCGGCCGCTCGAAGGAAACGGAAGCGGTGCTGGCGAAGATGCAGGCCATGGTCGAGTCCGGCAGCAACGCCCGCTGGCGCGCACTATGGCTGCACGAACGCGGCGTGCTGGAGCGCAAGCTGGGCCGTTTCGAGGAAGCGCGCAGCCTGTTCCTGCAGGCGCGCAGCCTGTTCGCGCAGCTCGGCGATGCGGTGATGGAAGCCCGCGAGATGAATTCCATCGGCAATCTCGATGGCCGCACCGGGCGTTTCTCCGACGCCGTGGCGATGCACAGCGATGCGCTCACGATCGCCCGCAAGGCCGGCGACAAGAGCGAAACCGCGCGCAGCCTGCGCATGCTCGGCGTGCTGTACCTCAACCTGGACGACGAGGAACTGGCGAGCCGGCACCTGCTGGAGGCGCTGGATCACGTGGAGGAACGCAACCGCCGCGAAGCGATCGCCCTGCATGGCGAGTTGATCGGCACGTTCACCCGCCTGGAACGGTTGGCGGAAGCCGAGTACCACGGCCAGCAGGCAGTGCGCCTGGCCGAGCAGTCCGGCAGCCACCCCAACCGCGTCAACGCCTTTACCCGGATGGCGGAACTGCGTCTGCTGCAGGGACACATCGACGATGCCGAGCAATGGGTTGCGAAGGCGGACGAATCCCGCGACCACGTGGCGGTGCGCGACCGCAGCCTGATCGGGATCAGCCGCATGCGCGTGCTCGCCGCGCGCGACCGCACGGCAGAGGCAATCAAGCAAGCGGATGCGGTCCTGGCCGACGTGCGCGATCTCGGCGACCGCATCCTCGAGCGTTCGGTGCTGGACCTGATGTCGGAACTGCAATTGCGCGCCGGCGACGCCGCCAGCGCGTTCGCCACCCGCAAGGCGCACCAGAAACTCGACAAGGAGCTGGCGATCGATGTCGCCGCGCGGCGGATCGCGCTGCTGGAATCCAGCCTGGAGCGCGAGCGCGCGAAGACCGAACGCGAACTCCTGCAACGCGACAACGACATCCAGGCGTTGCGATTGAACCGCCAGCGCCTCATCGCCATCGCCCTGTTCGTCGGCCTGGCCACGGTGCTGGTCGTGTCTGCCCTGCTGTACGCGCGCTACCGCAGCACCCTGCGTCACCGCAACGAACTGCGCGCCAGCCGCGACGCGCTGGAACGCGTTGCCAATACCGATGCATTGACGGGCCTGGCCAATCGCCACGCCGCTGCGCGCGCGCTGGGCGAACGCCTAGGACGAATTCCCGAACCGCTGACGGTGATGTTGCTGGACCTCGACGAGTTCAAGCGCATCAACGACACACACGGCCATCAGGCCGGCGATGCGGTGCTGCAGGAAGCGGCGAAGCGCATGCGCGCCGCGTTGCCGGAAGACGCATTGCTGGGCCGTTGGGGCGGCGAGGAATTCATCGCGATCCTGGATGGCGCACCGGGCCGCGAACCGGCGTCGGTGGCCGAGGCGATGCGTGCCACGCTCGCCGCCGCGCCCGTCTCGTTCGAAGGCGTGGCAATCCCGGTCACGGTCAGCATCGGCGTGGCTACCGCCTTCGCCAGCGACGGGATCGACGCGCTATTGGCCGAGGCCGATGCCGCGCTGTACCGGGCGAAGGGTGCTGGTCGCAACCGCGTGGTCTACGGCCGCCCGCCGGCCGCCCTGGCCTGAGCCTCAACCCTCGTCGAGCAGGCGGAACGCATCGCCATCGAGCATCGCCGGGAAGCGCTGGCGAATGCGTGATGGTGCCGCCTGCTGATCGGCGAGGTGGACAGCTCCATCTGGTCATGCCGGATGCTGCCGGTATGCTGGCCCGGCAGCGTTTGACCAATCTCATCCCAGGCGACTTCGCGGCGGTGGCGCGCCCGCCCGTTGATGCGAGCCGAACTGACCGGCGAACCCGACGACATGCTCGGCTTGGGCGTGACCCTCAACCCCCGCGGAGTGAATCCGATGCACCACGATGTCCGCATTTACAACGATGCGCTGGCAGACGACGACAAGGCGATCTGCGAACTCTTGGCTCACCAGATCGACCGCGCCCTGCCTGAAGCCGAGAACAGGATCTGGCACCGGCATCCTGTGTGGTTCCTCGACGGCAACCCGGTCGCCGGCTACGACAAGCTGAAAGCCAGCGTGCGCCTGCTGTTCTGGAGTGGGCAATCGTTCGACGAGAGCGAGCTGAAAGCTGAAGGCAGCTTCAAGGCGGCAGAAGCGCGCTACACCGATGTCGCCCAGGTCGATGTCGAGGCCATGCAGCGTTGGCTGGGCAAAGCCCGCGACATCCAGTGGGACTACAAGAACATCGTCAAGCGCAAGGGCAAGCTGGAGCGGTTGAAGTAGGCACGTTTTCGCGGCTTTCGCAGCCCGGGTAAGCGAAGCGCACCCGGGGGTGTTGGCCCTACTTCTTCGCGAACGCCGTGAACTCCGGCCCTGCAAGCCGCAGGTTCTCGCGCAGGTAGGCCCGCAGGCGCTGGCCGGGCGCTTCCGGGACTGGCCCGCCCAGGTGCCGCTGCAGCATCGTTTCCATCGCGAACAGGTAGGCCTCACGCGGGATCGGTTCGACCGGGGAGTGTCCACCGCCCGGCTCCACCAGCAAGGTAACCGGCCGCCCCAGCGACTTCAGGGTGGCGCTGTAGTGGATGACCTCGCGGATCGCCACGGTGCGATCCGCGCCGCCGGCCATGATCAGCAAGGGGCGCTGCATCTTCATCGCGTTCGCCTGCGGCGATTGCGCATGCAGGCGTGCGTAGGTCGCAGGATCCGTGGCATCCAGCGACAGCGCGCGCAAGGTGTGCTGAAGCGAACGGTCCGGCAGGTCGCCCTGGTCGCCGGACTGCACCAGCCAGCGCATGCCCCAGCCGAGGTCGGCCGGCGGCGCTCCGGCCACGCCGACCTTGAACAGCTCCGGCTGGAAGGTCAGGCCCAGCAGCGTCGAATAGCCGCCGAACGAATGACCGACGATGCCGACGCGATTGGCATCGCCGATCCCCTGAGCCAGCAGCCAGCGCACACCTTCCACGATGTCGCGTTGCACGCGGCCGTTGCCATAGTCGCCGTTCGACGCGAACGTGTACGCGCGCCCGTGGCCGGTGGAGCCGCGGAAATTCGACTGGAACACCACGTAGCCACGATTGGCCAGGAACTGCGCGGTGCCGTCATAACCCGCGCGGAAATGGCTGATCGGGCCGCCATGAACCTGCGCGATAAGCGGCGCACGCGCGGCATCCACGCCGGGCGGCAGCAGCACGAAGCCGTGCACGCGCAGGCCGTCGGACGCAACGTAGCTGACCGCGATCTTGCGCGCCAGCGCAGTTTCATCCGGCACGCCGGTGGTGATGCCCGGCTCGTCCAGGATCCGGCGCACGTCGCCATTGCGTGGGTCGTAGAGGTACAGGCGCGCATCGCGCAGGGTCGCCGCGCGTTCGCTGACCAGCCAGTGGGCAGACGGGCCGCCGCCGACCTGCAGGCCGATGTCGCGGCCCGGGAACTTGCGCGTGATGGCGGCGACCGTTGCTTGCGCATCGCCGATGCCATACGTCGCGGCCACGGTGCTGCGATAGCTCGCCGCCAATGGCATCTGCGTACGCGGGTCGAGCGCGACCTCGTCGAGGTCGGCCTCGCCGCGCGGATCCTGGTGCAGCGTCTGCAACCTGTCGTCCGCATCCAGCCGCATCACCCGGCGGAAATCCCCGCCTGGAGCCGTGCTGTCGGGATTGCCGGTCATCAGCAGGCTGCCGTCGGCCCGTGCCGCCAGCAGATCCAGCCGCTCCATCGGCCGCAGGCGCAGGACCTTGCGCAACGAGCCGTCGGCACGCACGCGATGCAGCGCATCGTGGTCGCCCTCGAACCGCGCGAGCGCGACGATCCGGCCCTGCGCATCCAGCGCGACGTCGTGGATCCAGTGCGCGTCTTCGCGCAGCAGGGTGCGCTTGCCGTGCACGTCCATGCGCACGATCCGCCAGCGTTCGCCCTTGCCGACACGCACGCGCTCGCGCAGCAGCACCGCGGCGGGCTGCGACCGATCCAGCTGCATCACCCTGCGCTGCTCGATGCCGCCCAGCGGTACCCGCACGCCCGCGCGGCCATCGACGCCGACGATGCCGAGCGAGCGCGATCCGCGCAGGAACAACCAGCGTCCGTCGCGCGACCACATCACCTGGTCGGCCTGGGTGCTGCCTGCGAGCGGCCGTGCCTTGCCGCCATCGGTCGGCAGCAGCCACAGCGCGCGCGAATCCTTCTGCTCGCGCAGGTAGGCCACGAAGTCGCCCGTCGGCGATAGCTGCACGGCCACCAGCGTGCGCGCTTCGAGGAACGCCGCACGTGGCAACCGAGGTGCGCGTGGCAACACCTGTTGCGCCTGCTCCACGCTGCGCAGGCTTTCGTTTGCCTGCGCCAGCACGTTGTGTTGAGTGAGCAGCAGCGCGCAAAACGCGATGCTGCCGCAGAGGATACGAAGCATCTTCATCGTCGATTCCCCTGCCCGCTCAAGCCGCAGCCGGCGATGCATGCGGCAGCGGCAATGGCAAGTTTTCGCGACGCGGATACAGCAACCACAGGCTGGCCAGCGCCGGCAGGCCGACCACGCCGCACAGCAGGATCCAGGCCCAGCGACCGCGGGTCGAATGCGCCTGCCGTCCCGTCAGCCAGATGGCCGCCAGCAGCGACAGCAGGCAGCACGCGGCGGCCAGCCACAGTACCGAAGCCGGCACGCGCTCGGGCTTCGCGGTCAATGGATCATTCGCGGCGAACAGGTCGCGTGCGCCCAGGCAGATCGCGCGGATCACCGGCGACAGCCAGGTGTTGCGGTTGGTGTAAGCGGAAGGCAGGTCGATGTTGATCGAACGACGTGCGACCTCATGCACCTTGCCCGCACCATCCACGCGCAGCACCTGCTGGAACGGCTGCTGCAGTTCGCCGCTCCACACTCCCCAGGTGTAGGTGAACGAGACCAGGTAACCGTCCAGCAATTCGATCGCGTCCATCCTGCTGAGGTGGCCCACGTGACCGGGCATCGGCACCCGCACCAGTGGTTGCAACAGGTCGAGGCCATTCATCGCCTCGCGGCCGGGATAGAAATAGGCGGCGCGATCGCTGAGCACCAGGATGTTGTCGCCGGCCGGTTCCGGCGGGCTGGCCATGACTTCGCCCACGGGCAGCCGGATGCGCTCGAAGAACCGCTGCTGTTCCGACTCGTACTGGTAAGCGGCACGTGCGTTGAACAGGTAGGTCCCGCCGTACGGCATGGTCGGCGCCGGGAACGCCGCCTGCGCCTCGCCCACGCCCAGTTCACCGCGCGGACGATTGTCGAGCAGGCCACGGCGGACGAAACGCCCGCGGTCGTGGCTGAACACCAACATGGTGTTGTTGTCGCCATCGCTGAATTCCAGCGGCGACGGATTGGTCAGCGTGTTGCGCTCCGGCAGGTTGCGCAGCGGATAGCGGGTATGCACATCGGACAGGGCGATCTGCTCGCGCCACAGCGCGGCTTCGGGGGCACGGCTCTGCGCAAGGCCCATCAACAGGAGATCCTTGGCCTCGGCGCGGTCCGCTTCGATGTAGCCGCCCTTCGGTGGGGTGGGCATGTTCAGCGGATGCGTACCGGTCACCGTCCACCCGAGCTCGACGCCGTAACCCAGTATCCACACCAGGAAATACGCACCCACCTGCACCGGCAAGGCGACCGCGAGTACCGCCAGCGGATTGCGCGACGACGCGGTCGGATCCGGCTTGAACGCGATCGCCAGCAACAGCGCCAGGAACGCGATGGCGACCAGTTGCACGCCCAGCATCGCCACGCCCGAGGCCTGCGAATACATGAACAGGTTCGGCAGCAGGAAACCGGCGAAGGCATAGCGACGATCGCCGACCATCGCGTAGGCACCGGCCAGGTAACCGGACACCGCGATCAGCCACGCGGCCACCGGCAGCAGCCAGTGGCGCATGTCGACCACGCGCGGCGTCAGCGTGTCCTGGTAGATGGCGACCAGCAGGATCGGCAATGCGACCGCCAGCAGCAGCAAGAGCGAGCCGGCACCGGTGAGCGCACCGGCAATGCGCAGGCGATGCATCGGCCGATGCAGCAGGTTGAGCCACTGGTTCGGCTTGCGATAACTGCCCATTTGATACAGGCCCAGCAACGCACCGGCGACGGCATAGACCGCGCCGAACACCTGGTAGACCTGCAGCGGTTGCTGGGCCAGGTCGACCATGCGGCTGAGGAAGCCCAGGATGGCCAGGTTGATGAAGGCGGCGATGCCGGCCCACAGGCGGAAGCGCGTGAGCTCGCCCTTGAAGAGATCGATCATGGTGGTGTCCTCGTGTCGCGCGTCAGGCCGCAGCCGGCGCCGCGTGGTTCTTGCTCAGGAAGGCATTGACGGCGCGGTCCAGGCTGACCGGCATCGACTGCACGTTGCGCGCGCCGCTGGTGCGCAGGAACTGTTCGAAGCCGGCGTCCTGGTCCAGCACCAGGTAGTGGTGCAGGCCATCGAGGCGCTGCACTTCCAGCAGGCCCGGCACGGTGTGCAGCTCGGGGCCCTTGAACGGCACGTCCGCCACCCAGTGACTGACCCGCGCGGTGAAATCCTCCGGCGCGGACATGTTCTTCAGCTGCCCGCGTTCCAGGATGACCAGGTTGTCGGCGACGCGCTCGATCTCCTCCATCTGGTGCGAGCAATAGATCACCGTGCAGTCGTCGGCGGCGTTGCTGTACAGAAGCGATTCCAGGAACGCGCGCTTGGCGACCACGTCCAGGCCCAGCGTGGGTTCGTCCAGCACCAGCAGTTCCGGCCGCTGCGCCAGCGCCAGCGCCAGGTTGAAACCGGCGCGCTCGCCGCGCGACAACTGGCCGACCTTCTGCTCCGGCAGCACGTGGTAGTGGCCGATCACGCTGTCGAACGCCTGCTGGTTCCAGCGCGCGTACTGGTGTTTCTGCATCGTCGTCACCTGGGCCACGCGCATCCAGTTCGGCAGCGTGTGTTCCTCGTTGACGAAGCCGATCCGGCTGCGGTCCTGCGGGGTCAGCGTCTGGCTGTCGCGGCCGAGGATGCGGGCCTCGCCGGCAGTCGGCGGCATGAAGCCCATCAGGATGCGAAACAGTGTCGATTTGCCGGCGCCATTGGCACCGACGATGGCGTGGATGCGCCCGCGCGGGATGCGCAGATCAAGATGATCCAGCGCCAGCTTTCGCCCATAGCGCTTGCTCAGTGCGCGGGTCTCGATGACGTAGTCGTGTTTGTCTGTCATGTGTGTGCTCGATGTCTGTCAATCGCCCTCAGGCGATCTTTCGGGGAACCAGTTGTTGAAATTCGTCGGCCACGCGCGCCTGCACCTCGTCAGGCGGGTAGCCCAGCGGGATCACGTCGTTGACGAAGCGGCCGATGGCGTCGTCCAGCCGGCGTTCGCGTTCGTCCTCGGAGAGGCGCTGGCGCTTTGTTGCCACGTACAGGCCCATGCCCTGGCGCGATTCCAGCCAGCCCTCGGTGGTCAGCTCGGCGTAGGCCTTGGCCACCGTGTTCGGGTTGATGGTGAGTTGCTGGGCCAGCCCGCGCACGCTGGGCAGCTGGTCGCCCGCCCCCAGTTCGCCGGTCGCGATCTTCATCCGCACCGCGTCCACGATCTGCTTGCCGATCGGCCGCGGGTCGCCGGTGGCGATCTGGATCATCAGGGGCTGGGGGCGTGCCATGGGCGGCGTCCTGTCTGTACTAGTTGATCTAGTACAGTACGAACACGCCCGGATCGTCAAGCCGGGTTGCGACGAAACAGGGGGAAAGTGGGGTCAGAGTCGGCTTTCGCGACGCGAAAGCCGACTCTGACCCCACTTTCGGTCTCGCCTGTCACCCCCGCGTCATCGCAACGACACCACCCGGTCACCCGTGCCGCGCAGCCTCCCGCAAACGGAGAGCTGCATGCGCTACGCCATCGTCACCGAGACCTACCCGCCCGAGATCAACGGCGTCGCCCTGACCGTGCAGGGGCTGGAGCAAGGCCTGCGCGAACGCGGCAACGCGGTGGACGTGGTGCGCCCGCGCCAGGCCGGCGATGCGGCGAATGCCACGCCCGACCACACCCTGCTGGTCCGCGGTGCCGGCCTGCCACGCTATCCCGGCCTCCGCTTCGGCCTGCCGGCCACGCGCCTGCTGCAACGCCACTGGGAGGCCAATCGCCCCGACGCGCTCTACGTGGCCACCGAAGGTCCGCTGGGCTGGTCCGCCCTGCGCGCCGCGCGCCAGCTCGGCATCCCCGCCGCCACCGGCTTCCACACCCGCTTCGACACCTACATGCGCGACTACGGGCTGCCGATGCTGGCACCGGTCGCGCTGCGCTGGATGCGCCACTTCCACAACAGCGCACAGGCCACCCTGGTGCCGACCCGAGAACTGCAGGTCTTGCTGGAATCCGAAGGCTTCGACAACGTCGTGCGCCTGGCCCGCGCGGTCGACACCGGCCAGTTCGATCCCGGCCATCGCGACCCGGTGCTGCGCGCCCTGTGGGGCGTCGGCGAACGTGGCGTCGCGGCGATCTTCGTCGGCCGCATCGCGGCGGAGAAGAACCTCGCCCTCGCGGTGGATGCGTTCCGCGCCCTGCAACGGCAACGCCCGGAGGCGCGCTTCGTCTGGGTCGGCGACGGCCCCGCGCGCGAAGCCCTGCAGCGCGAGAACCCCGACTTCATCTTCTGCGGCCTGCAACGGGGTGAGGCCCTGGCCCGCCATTTCGCCAGCGCCGACCTGTTCGTCTTCCCCAGCCACAGCGAGACCTTCGGCAACGTGACGCTGGAGGCGCTGGCCAGTGGTGTGCCGACGGTCGCCTTCGACTACGGCGCCGCCCGCGAATGCCTGCGCGATGGCCTGCATGGCGCCGCGATCCCGCGCAGCGACCAGCCCGCCAACGACGATGCCGCGTTCATCGCCGCGGTGGCGCGCATCGGCAGCGACGAAGCAGCGCGCCGACGCATGCGCCCGGCCTGCCGCGAGGCGGTGGCCGCGCTGCGACCTACGCAGGTCGCCAGCGACTTCGACCATCTGCTGCGCTCGCTCGCCAACCCTGGGGATCGCCATGTCCCGATCGCTGCCCTCTAGGTCGCCGACCCGCCGCATCGCCACTGCCGAATCCGGCTGGTGCCTGCGCGCCAATCGCGTGTGTGCGCGCCACGGCGCGCTGCGCTTCTTCGCGGCCGTGAGCCGGCTCGGCGACGGTGTGTTCTGGTACGCATTGATGGGCGGCTTGTTGTTGGTCGACGGCATGGCAGGCCTGCGTGCCTCGCTGCACCTCGCCCTCACCGGGTTGGTCGCGCTGATCCTCTACAAGGCGCTCAAGCGCTGGACGAAGCGGCCACGGCCGTTCGCCAGCGACGTCCGCATCCGCGCATGGGTGGCGCCGCTCGACGAGTTCAGCTTCCCCTCCGGGCACACCCTGCACGCCGTCGCCTTCAGCCTGGTGGCGATGGCGCATTACCCGGTGCTGGCCTGGCTGCTGGTGCCGTTCACCGCCAGCGTGGCGGCCTCGCGGGTGATGCTCGGCCTCCATTACCCGAGCGATGTGCTGGCAGCGACCGGCATCGGTTGCGCGCTTGCCGGCGTGTCGCTTTGGCTTGTTCCAGGGGTGTCGTTGTTCGCGTGATCGAGCCCCGGGTTTCGCTGCGCTCTACCCGGGCTACGTGCCCCACTTGCGTGATAGCGAAAGTTTCCAACGAGCGTCGGTCTGCCCGGATGGGGTTCGAGCGCGCCATGGACGGCGCGCGGCCGCGCATCGAAGCCGGATGCGGAGCCTAAGCGGCGAACCCCATCCGGGCAGGCCGATGCGGCAGCTGAGTGGTCGACAAAAAAGGGCCGGCAATGCCGACCCTTCGATATCACCCTCGCCACAACCCTCTCCCGCAGCGGGAGAGGGAGCAATGGATCAATCCTCGACCAGCATCTTGCGCGGCAACTTGCTTGGGCGCTGCGCCGCGTTGTAGACGAACGACGCGACGATCGCCGAGGCCTGCTTGAGGTCATCGGCGACCGCATGGTCCTGCACGTCCAGGTGGGTGTGGTGGACGTGGCTGAAGTAGTCCAGCTGGTCCTGCACGAACTGGAAGCCCGGGATGCCGACGCGGTCGAAGCTCACGTGGTCGGTGCTGCCGGTGTTGCGCTGGGTGACGATGGTCGCACCGACGTCGTTCCACGGCTTCAGCCAGTCCTCGAAGATCGGCGCGATCGCCAGGTTTTCCTGCGCATAGATGCCGCGGATCTTGCCGCTGCCGTTGTCGAGGTTGAAGTACGCGGTGATCTTCTCGTAGTCGCCGGTCTTGACCAGCTTGCCCTTGTTGGTGCGGAACGCCGCCGGCAACGCCTTCTGCGCCGGATCGGTGGGTTCCGGATACGCCGCGAAGTGCTTGGCCACGTACGCCTGCGAGCCGATCAGGCCCTGCTCCTCGCCGGTCCACAAGGCGACGCGAATGGTGCGGTTGGGACGCGCGCCGACCGCCTTGAGGATGCGCACGGCCTCCATCATCACCGCGACGCCCGCGCCGTTGTCGTTGGCGCCGGAACCGGTATGCCACGAGTCCATGTGCGCGCCGAGCATCACCACTTCGTTCTTGTTCGGGCCGGTGCCGGGGATCTCGGCGATGGTGTTGTAGCCCGGCCGGTTTGCGTCATCGAGGAAACGCGCATCCACGTTCACGCGCAGCTTCACCGTCTCCTTGCGATCCAGCGCGCGCATCACCGTGTTGTAGTGCTCCGCCATCATCACCAGCGCCGGCACGCCGACCGACTCGCCGGCCTTGCGCGAACCGCCGCCCATCACCCGCACGATGCCGTCGTTCCAGCTGCTGATCGACATCGTGGCGACCACGCCCTCATCGATCAGGAACTGGTTGAGCTCCGGGCCGAATTTCATCCGCTCCAGGTACTGCGCAAGCATGCTGGCATCGCGCGTGCGTTCCGTCGGCAACGGATAGGACAGCAGTTCTTCCAGGCTGTCGTGGTCGTGGCGGCTGAAGTCGGACTTCTCGTTCGGCTTGTACGGGCGCAGTTCGTCGGTGAACAGCACCTTGCCCTTGAGCTTGCCCTTCCACTTCTCGAGGTCGCCCTTGTTCTGCAACTTGGCGTAGATCGCCTCGCCTTCGACCGCGCCGGTGGTGCCCGGCGTCCACGCCTTCGGCAGCGCATGCAGCGGCATCACCCGCGGGCTGAGCATTTCCACGCCGGCATCGTTGAACGACCAGCCGCGACCGATGTCGTCGACGGCCTCGTCATGCACATTGGACAGACCCCATTCGCTGAACTTGGAGCGCGTCCAGCGATTGGCTTCCGCCATCGACGGCGAGTTGGTCAGGCGCGGGCCGATCTCGTCGGTCAGGTGGTTCAGCGTGGCCATCACCTGCGAGCGATTGAACGCCTCGGCGCGGATGCGCCCGGTCATGTCCAGGTCCACCTTCTCTTGAGCAGACACGCCTTGCGTACCGGCCACGCCGGCCACAAGCAACGCCGTTACCAACATCAATCGCTTCATCGCCATCCCCATGGTTGAAAACAAACCGTGGAGTCTAGTAAGCCCACGCGTGCCGGGCGTGGGCCATCGGTCATGCCCGAGCCAGGGCCGCCCGTGATCCGTGATCGGCCGCACGCTCCAGCCGCGCGCGCAGCACGGTGGGGAAATACTGCGCCGACCAGTCGCGGTCGTTGGCCACCTGCGCCTGCGCGCGACTGGCTTCCAATGCATCGAAGTCGAGTTCGGCGATCGCCCAGGCCTCGCTGCCTCGGGTCTGCACCAGCATGCCGTCGCTGGGCAGGCCTACATCCATCGGCGCAATCAGCGCGGCCTCGCCGGTGTTGACGTCGAGTGCCGGGCTCCATGCTGCCTCACCAGCGGTGACCGCCTGCGCGACGAAGCAGCGGTTCTCCAGGGCCCGCGCCAGGCAACCCACGCGCACGCGGGTGGCACCGGCATCGGTATCCGTGCAGCTCGGCACCAGCAGCAGCCGCGCGCCGGCCTCGCACTGTGCGCGCACCGGCAACGGGAACTCGCTGTCGTAGCAGACCGCGATGCCCGCGCGCACGCCGCCGGCATCGAACACCTTCAGGGCATCACCGGAGTCGATCACGCCGGTGCGTTTCTCGAAGCCGGTCAGGCGCAGCTTGTCCTGCCACAGGTGGCCGCCATCGGCGGCGAAGAAATCGCTGCGGTTTCGATAGCGGCCGCGCCCGCCATCGAGCAGGAAACTGCCGGCGACGACCGCCATGCCCAGCCGTCTCGCCAAGCCTGCGTAGAGCGCCAGCCAGTCCTCGCGCAGCGGCTGGATCGCCGCCAGCGAGGCCTGCAGGTTGCTGCGGATCGCATCATCGAACATCGCCGCCAGCTCCAGCGACAGATATTCCGGCAACACCGCCAGTTGCGCGCCGCGCGCCTGCGCTTCGCCCAGCAACGTTTCCTGCTTCGTCGCAAACGCGGCGAAATCGCGCGGTTCGCCGACCGGGTACTTGCATGCCGCGACTTTCATGTGCCTGTGTCCTCGTCCAGTGGCCGCAGCCAGAACGTCAGTGGATGGTCGATGTCGCCGATGCCGGTTTCGTTCCAGTGCAGGCGCATGGTCATGCCCGGCTGGCGCAGGTAACCGCGCTTGCTCCAGAACGCCTCGTTGCCGCGATGGTTCGGCGGCCGCCGCGGATCGCGTTCGTCACGATCCACGGCGGCGAATGCCGTCCACGCGAACCCGCCCAGCGCGCGCGCATGCGCCTCGCGCGCGTCGAAGAACGCATGACCGATGCCGCGTCCGCGCCATGCCGGCAACAGCACCGATTCGCCGCAATAGAACACCGTCGTGGCATCGATGCCGCGTGCGAGGAACGGCGCCTGGAACTCGGCGCTGTCCGCTGCCAGTGGAATGCCGGTACTCGCGCCGATGACGACATCGCCATCGCGCGCCAGCACCACGAGGCTGTCCGCACTTTGCGCATACGCATCGAGGTACTCGCGCTCGTACGCCACATCGCCGTCGTACAGGTAGGGCCAGTCGCGGAACACCGCGATGCGCAGCGCCGCCACTGCGTCCAGGTGCGGCAGCAGCGCCGCACCGGACAGGCATTCCAGGGTGATCGTGCGTTCCATGCGCGGATTCTAGGGCGTGGCATCAGGTGCCGACATCGGCATCGAGATCGACCGCGACCGGCACCGGCGCGCGCGCCGCCACCTGGTACCAGTCGACCTTGCGGGTGGCGATCATCACCGCGGCCAGGATCGCGAACAGCAGGCCCGAACCCAGCACCAGCGCGTTGTCCTCGGACAGCAGCAGCCCGTACAGCGCCGCGTACAACAGGCCCAGCATCGCCGCGAAACCGATGCCGCGTGCGCGGCTGCGCAACACGTGCGCCAGGTAGAACCCGAGCAGGCCGATGCAGGCGACGCTGGCCGCGCAGTAGGCGATGCCGAACGCGATGTGCTCGGACAGCCCCAGCAGCAACAGGAAGAAGATCGCCAACGCCAGCCCGACCAGCAGGTACTGGATCGGGTGGATCGGCAACTGGCGGATGGTCTCGAACATGAAGAAGCCGACGAAGGTCAGCAGCACGAACAGCAGCCCGTACTTGCTGGCGCGGTCGAGCTTGGAATACAGGTCCACCGGCTCCACCAGCGACAGGCCGATCGCGTCCAGCGCCTGTTTGCCGTCGACATTGCCGCCGTCGCGATACTGCGCCTGCGCATTGCTGGCCAGCGACGACACTTCCCATTCCGCCTTGAAGCCGTTGCCGTCGATGCGCGGCGCGCGCGGCAGGAAGTCGCCGTTGAACTGCGGATGCGGCCAGGCCGAGGCCAGCACGATGCGGTTGCTGTCCGCCAACGGCGCGATGCGCAACGCTTCGGTGCCGCGCAGCGCAAACCCCAATTGCAGCGGGAACGCCAGCCGCCCGTCGACGATCGCGCCCTCCGGCAGCAGCGCATGCATGCCGGCCTCGTTGCGGCCCTGCTGGCCCTGCAGCACCGGCAGCGGCGTCGCGCCCATCTTCAAGGTCGGCGTGCCGGTCAGGCCGCGCACGTCGGCGATGCCGATGTCCAGCCACGGCGTGCCCAGCGTGCGCGGGCGCGACGGGTCGGCGTCGGGAATGCGCGCGTCGAACGTGGCGTCCAGCGCGCCCTGCAATTCGTAAACCCGCACCTGGTGCAGGCCGCGCTTGCGGATCGATGGCAGCAAGTTGCCTTCGAGCGTCATCGTCTTCGGGAAGTACCGCCAGTTGCCCTCGACCGTGGTCTGGCGCTTGCGCACGACGCCCTTCGCGTCGGTTTCCTCCAACTCGACCTGCTCGCTGTACGGCACCACCAACACCGGCCCGGCCAAACCCTGCGCCCGCGCATAGCTCTGCGCCACCGCCTCCACCGCTTCCTGCCGGTACGCCTGTCGCTCGTTGATGGTGCCGCGGACCATCGTCAACGGCACCAGGATCGCCAACGTCAGCACCACCACCATGATCGCCTTGAATGCCAATCGCATCGCCCCGCTCCATGCATTGCCGGAAAGTGGGTGCAGGGTCGCGCCGACATTCGACGCCACGAGGGGCGGACGATGAAGCGAGGGTGAGGCGGATCAGCCGAGCGGCAAGATCACCTTGGCGACAGCACCACCGCCATCGCGATTCTGCAGCTGCGCATGTCCGCCATGCAGCTTGGCGATCTCGGCGACGAAGTTCAGTCCCAGCCCGCTGCTGCGGTTGCCGCCCGCCGGACGCGGCAACGAATAGAACCGCTCGAACACGCGCTCCAGCGCGTAGTCGGGAATGCCCGGACCTCGATCCGCGACCTCGATCCGCAGCGCATCCGCATCGGCCTGCAAATACAGCTCGACCACGCCATCCGCCGGCGAGAAATCGATGGCGTTGTCGACGAGATTGGCCAGCATCCGACGCAGCAGGAATGCGTCGCCCTGCAGGGTCGGCAATCCTTCGCCCGCATGCGCTTCGATGCGCACCTGCGCCGCCTGCGCATGCGATGCCGCATCGTCCACGACTTCGCGCGCCAATGCGGCGATGTCCAGCGACTCGGGCCGCTCGATGCGCTGGCGGTGCTCGACCTCGGCCAGGGCCAGCAGCTTGTCCACCATCGTCGCCATCCGCCGGCTCTGGCTGCCGATGCTGGCAGCGAAGCGCGCGCGATCGGCATCCGGCAACGGGGATTCCAGCAACTCGGCAGCAGCACGGATCGCCGCCAGCGGGCTTTTCAACTCATGGGTGAGGCTGTGCACGTACTGCTCGACGTACTGCTTGCCGTCCAGTTGCCGGCGCATGCTCTCCAGCGCGCGGCCGAGGTCGGCGAATTCACCGGCGGGTTTCTCGATGCCGCGCTCAGGCAAACTCGCCCGCTGCCCCGCCGACACCGCATCGGCATAGCGGCGCAGGCCCGCCAGTTGCCGCGACAACCACCACGCCATCAGCAGGCCGACCAGCAAGGCACTGCCCAGCAACACCCAGCCCCAGCGCAGGATCACGTTCTGGCTGCGCTCGATGAAGGGCTGGATGCTGCGATTCGGCTTGGACACCGTGAGCACGCCGACGATGCGGCCTTCGCCATCACGGATCGGCGCGGCGACGTACATCACCGAACTCATTTCATCATCCGGATCGTCGCGGGTGGAACGCGCGCCGTATTCGCCGCGCAAGGTGCGATGCACGTCGTTCCAGCGCGAATTGTCGCGTCCCAGGTCGCGGCCGGCCGAGTCGTAGACCACGATCCCGCGCGCGTCGGTCACGCTGATCCGGTAGCTGGGCGCGTGCTTGACCTGGCCCCAGATCTTGCCGCGGATCTCGCGCTGGCCCATCGCGCGGATCCGCCCGGCGAACTGGCCGCTGTCGATGCGCCCGGCCAGCAGGTCGTCGCTGGCCAGTTCCGCGAGCACGTTGGCGGTATCGGCCAGGGTGTCTTCCATCGCCTGGCGCACGCCGGGCTTGACCTGCTGCACGAAGACATTCACCAGCAACAGCGCGGCTACCGCCACGATCAGGAAATACCCCAGCAGCACCCGCAAGCCGATCTTCATGGCGCTGCCCGTGCGAACTCAGTCGACATCGATCGAATAACCCAGGCCGCGATGGGTGCGGATCGGGTCGCGGCTGGGATCCAGCGCGCGCAGCTTGGCGCGCAACGTCTTCACGTGGGTATCCACGGTGCGTTCGCCGCTTTCCAGCGCGTCTTCCCAGGCACGATCGAGCAACTGCGCGCGGCTCAGGATCGCCCCCGGCCGACGCAGCAGTTCATGCAGCAACGCATGCTCGTAGCGGGTCATGTCCAGCCAGTGGCCGGCGTAGCGGATGCGGTGGGCCGCGGCGTCGACCTCGAACCGGCCGCGGCGCTGGGTCTCGCCGCCCTCATGCCGGCGCAGCCGGGCACGCACCCGCGCCACCAGTTCGCGCGGGGAGAAGGGCTTGGCCATGTAGTCGTCCGCGCCGAGCTCCAGCCCGAGCACCCGGTCGATCTCGTCGTTGCGCGCGGTCAGGAACACCACCGGCACCGCGCTGGTCGTGCGCAGCTCCCGGCAGACCTCGAAGCCGCTGCGATCCGGCAAGCCCACGTCCAGGATCACCAGGTCGATGCCGCCCTGCTTCAGGCGCGGCAGCACGCTGCCGCCCAGCAAGACATGTTCCGCAGTGAAACCTTCGGCGCGCAGCGCATACAGCACCGTGTCGGCGATGGCGGGTTCGTCTTCGGCCAGCAGGATCGTGGGCATGCGCGGCATCGTAACCGGCCATGAGGCGGGCTTTGGGTGGCGAATGTGAAGTCGATGCGACAATGCACCGATGAATTACCGCCACGCCTTCCATGCCGGCAACCACGCGGACGTGCTGAAGCACGTCGTCCTGCTGGCGCTGTGCGATGCCCTGACCGCGAAACCCGCGCCCTGCTTCGTGCTGGATACCCACGCCGGCCGCGGCCTGTACAAGCTCGATGGCGAGTCCGCGCAGAAGACCGGCGAGGCCCGGGACGGCATCGCCCGGCTGGTCGCGGAGGGCCCGCGTGACCCCGCACTCCAGCGCTACCTCACTGCCGTGCGTGCCTGCCGCCAGCAGCACGGTGCGCAGTCCTACCCGGGCTCGCCGTGGCTGCTCGCGCACGCGCTGCGCGAACAGGACCGCATCGCCGCCTGCGAATTGCTGCCGGAGGAAGCCGCGGTGCTGGCGGACACCTTCGCCCGCGATTCGCGCGTGGCCGTGCATGCGCGCGATGGCTATGCAGCGATCAAGGCGATGCTGCCGCCCAAGCACCGCGCGACAAAGTTCGCCCGCGGTCTGGTGCTGGTCGATCCGCCCTACGAAGCGCAGTTGGACGAATTCGACATCGCCATCAAGGCCCTGCGCGAGGGCGTTGCCCGCTGGCCGCAGGGCATGTTCGCGCTCTGGTACCCGATCAAGCAGGGCCGCGCCCTGCAATCGTTCCAGCGCAAGGCCGCCGCCATCGAGGCCAAGTCCGCGCTGGTGCTGGAACTGCTGGTGCGGCCCGACGATTCGCCGCTGCGGATGAACGGCAGCGGCATGCTGATCCTCAACGCGCCCTGGCAGTTGGACGTGGCGATGCGGCCCGCACTGGCCGCGCTGCAGGCCGCGCTCGGCGAGACCGGGGCGGCGTCGCGGGTGGCGTGGCTGAAAAGCCCCGCGTAGGAGCGGCGTCGGGAAAGTAGGGTCAGAGTCGAGTTTCGCATGCGAAACTCGACTCTGACCCTACTTTCCTCGAGCCCCCATGCCCTCCAGCTTCTTCGCCCTGTTCGACGACATCGCCACCCTGCTCGACGACGTCTCGGTGATGACCAAGGTCGCCACCAAGAAGACCGCCGGGGTGCTCGGTGACGACCTCGCCCTGAATGCCCAGCAGGTCAGCGGGGTCAACGCCGACCGCGAATTGCCGGTGGTGTGGGCGGTGGCCAAGGGCTCGATGGTCAACAAGGTGATCCTGGTGCCGGCGGCGCTGGGCGTGGCCGCACTGGAAGCCTGGCTGCGCGGGCAGGGCTACAACGTCCCGCTGATCACTCCGCTGCTGATGATCGGCGGTGCCTTCCTCTGCTACGAGGGCGTGGAAAAGCTGGCGCACAAGTTCCTGCACAAACCGCAGGAGGACGAACAGCACCACGCCGAACTGGTGGAGGCCGTGGCCGACGAATCGGTGGACATGGTCGCGTTCGAGAAGGACAAGATCAAAGGTGCGATCCGCACCGACTTCATCCTGTCGGCGGAGATCATCGTGATCTCGCTGGGTACCGTCGCCACCCAGCCCTTCAGCAAGCAACTGGCGGTGCTGGTGGCGATCTCGCTGATCATGACCGTGGGCGTGTACGGGCTGGTTGGCGGCATCGTCAAGCTCGACGACCTCGGCCTGCGGCTGGCCCGCGAGGGTGCCGGCAAGCTCGGCGCCGCGATCGGCCGCGGCATCCTGGCCTTCGCCCCCAAGCTGATGAAGTTCCTGTCGATCGCCGGCACCGCCGCGATGTTCCTGGTCGGCGGCGGCATCCTGGTCCACGGCGTCCCCGCCCTGCACCACCTGGCCGAGGCCGTCCGCGCCGTCCCGCCGGGCTGGCTGTGGGAGAACCTGTACAACGCGGTGGTCGGCATCATCGCTGGCGCGATCGTGTTGGGTGCAGTGATGGGGATCGCCCGTTTGCGCGGCAAGCCTGCCGCCCCGGCGCATTGATCGGCAGTCGATCCGGCCCGCCACGGGCAGGCCGGACACGCGCCATTCATTTTCTTAACTTCGATGCAGGGATGATGCCGTAATGGCCGCCCGCAACCGCATGCCCCCGTGGCACGAAAAAATCCTCCTCGCCAATGGTCGCGAGGTCCTGGTCCGCCCGATCCGCCCCGAAGACGCCGTGCCCCTGCGCGCGGCCTTCGTGCTGCTGGAACCGGACGAAGTCCGCCAGCGTTTCCTGCATCCGATGAAGGAACTGGGCGTGGAGCAGGCCGAACGCCTGACCCACCCCGACCCGCGCCGCGAGTTCGCCCTGGTCGCCGCGGAGCCGCTGCCGCCGGGCGAGGCCCTGGTCGGTGCGGTCGCCCGCATCGCCATCGACGACAACGGCCGCGACGCCGAATTCGCGATTCTGGTCAGCCATTACGTGAACGGCATGGGCCTGGGCCGGCACCTCATGCGCCGGCTGGTGCGCTGGGCCAAGGGCCGCAAGGTCCTGCGGATCTATGGCGAAGTACTGGAAAGCAACCTGCCGATGCAGGCACTGGCGGCCTCGCTGGGCTTCCAGCGCGAGTCGTCCGGCGATCCCGGCATGATCCGGATGGTGCTGGACCTGCCCCCGCCCAAGCCGAAGCTGCCGCCGCCGTTGCCGGGCATGGGCGCCGCGGCTCGCTGAGCCGAGCGGCTAAACTCCGCGCTGGTTCCCCACAATTCGGACATCCAAGCGCTGGCGCATCGCGCCCGGCGCCGGTCGCCTTTTCGCATGCCTGATCCCGCCTCGTCGCTGTCCTTCCCCGTTCCCATGCCGAAGCCCGGTCAGTCGCGCGCCTGGTGGCGAGCGCCTCCGTCTGGCACTGCCCTGGCCTGCGCGATTGCCGCGGCCGCGCGCCAACATACCGGCCCGTTGCTGGTGGTCGCCCGCGACAACCACGCCGCCCACCAGTTGGAAGCCGACCTGCGCATCCTCGCCGCCGGTGACGACGGCCTGCCCGTGCTGGGCTTCCCCGATTGGGAAACGTTGCCCTACGACCGTTTCAGCCCGCATCCGGAGATCGTCAGCCAGCGCCTGGCCACGCTGGCGCGCTTGCCGGATCTGCAGCGCGGCATCGTGGTGGTGCCGGTCGCCACCCTCATGCAACGGCTGGCCCCGCTCGGCCATGTCCTGGGCAACCGCTTCGACCTGCGCAGCGGCCAGCGCCTGGATCTCGACGCCGAAAAGCGCCGCCTCGAATCCGCCGGCTACCGTAACGTCCCGCAGGTCCAGGACCCCGGCGATTTCGCCGTGCGGGGCGGCCTGCTCGACGTCTACCCGATGGGCAGCGACGCGCCGTTCCGGCTGGAGCTGCTGGACGACGAAATCGACACCATCCGGGTGTTCGACCCGGAATCGCAGCGCTCGCTGGACCGGATCGACCGCATCGAACTGCTGCCCGGCCGCGAGGTCCCGCTGGACGAGGCCCACGTGCAACGGGCACTGGACGCGTTGCGCGAGCGTTTCGACATCGACACCCGCCGCAGTCCGCTGGTGCAGGACCTGAAGGCCGGCGTCGCGCCTGCCGGCATCGAGTACTACCTGCCGCTGTTCTTCGAGAAGCCGCGCGGTGCCGAGACCAGCACCGCGACCCTGTTCGATTACCTGGCCGACGGCATGCTGCCGCTGCTCTGCGATGGCGTGGGCGAAGCCGCCGAGCATGCCTGGCAACAGATCGGCCAGCGCTTTGATCAACTGCGCCACGATGTCGAACGCCCGCTGTTGCCGCCGGCCGAGGTGTGGCTGGCTCCCGACGCGTTGCGCGAGACCCTCAATCGCGGCGACCGCATCGAGATCTGCAGCGCCCGGCATCCGCGCCACGCCGAGGCGTGGCCGCTGCCGGTGCAGCCCGCGCCCGCGCTACCGTTGGCCGCGAAGGATCACGCACCCGCACAGGCATTGCGTGATTTCCTCGGTAGTTATCCGGGCCGTGTTCTGGTCGCCGCGGATTCCGCCGGCCGCCGCGAGGCGTTGCGTGAGGTGCTGGAAGCGGCGGGACTGCAGCCGGTCACCATCGACAGTTTCGCGGCTTTTGCTCGTCATCCCGGCGAACGCGGGGATGACAGCAAAGCCGATGACGGGGGTCGGTTCTTCCTCGCCGTCGCCGCCTTCGACGACGGCTTCGCGCTGGATAACCCCGCGCTGTGCGTGCTCACCGAACGCCAGCTGTTCCCCGAGCGCGCCTCGCAGCCGCGCCGCCGCAAGCGCGCCGGGCGCGAGCCGGAAGCCATCATCCGCGACCTCGGCGAACTCAGCCTGGGCGCGCCGATCGTCCACGAGGACCACGGCGTCGGCCGCTACCGCGGCCTGCTCTCGATGGACATCGGCGGCATGCCCGGCGAATTCCTCGACATCGAGTACGCCAAGGGCGACCGCCTGTACGTGCCGGTCGCCCAGCTCGACCGCATCAGCCGCTATTCCGGCGCCAATCCCGACACCGCCCCGCTGCACAACCTCGGCGGCGAGCAATGGGCGAAGGCAAAGAAGAAAGCCGCCGAAAAAGTCCGCGATGTCGCCGCCGAACTGCTGGAGATCCAGGCGCGCCGCCACGCGCGCAAGGGCCTGGCGATCGACGTCGACCGGGCGATGTACGAACCGTTCGCCGCCACCTTCCCGTTCGAGGAAACCCCCGACCAGCACAGCGCCATCGAAGCGGTGATTCGCGACCTGGCATCGTCGCAACCGATGGATCGGGTGGTCTGCGGCGATGTCGGCTTCGGCAAGACCGAAGTCGCGGTGCGCGCGGCCTTCGTCGCCGCCACCAGCGGCAAGCAGGTCGCCGTGCTGGTGCCGACGACGCTGCTGGCCGAGCAGCACTACCGCAATTTCCGCGACCGGTTCGCCGACTGGCCGCTCAAGGTCGAAGTGCTGTCTCGCTTCAAGAGCAAGAAGGAGATCGACGCGGAGCTGCAGAAGCTCGCCGAAGGCAAGCTCGACGTGATCGTCGGCACCCATCGCCTGCTGCAGCCCGACGTGAAGTTCGCGGACCTCGGCCTGGTCATCGTCGACGAGGAACAACGCTTCGGCGTACGCCAGAAAGAAGCGCTGAAGGCACTGCGCGCAAACGTGCACCTGCTGACGCTGACCGCGACGCCGATCCCGCGCACCTTGAACATGGCGATGAGCGGGCTGCGCGACCTCTCGATCATCGCCACCCCACCGGCGAACCGCCTTGCCGTACAGACCTTCGTGCATGCCTGGGACGATGCGCTGCTCAGCGAAGCCTTCCAGCGCGAACTCGCGCGCGGCGGCCAGGTGTATTTCCTGCACAACGATGTCGAGAGCATCGGCCGCATGCACGACCAGTTGCAGGCTTTGGTGCCGGATGCGCGCATCGGTATCGCGCACGGGCAGATGCCGGAACGCGAACTGGAACGGGTGATGCTGGATTTCCACAAACAGCGCTTCAACGTGCTGCTGTGCACGACGATCATCGAATCCGGCATCGACATCCCCAACGCCAACACCATCGTCATCCACCGCGCCGACAAGTTCGGCCTGGCCCAGTTGCACCAGTTGCGCGGGCGCGTCGGCCGCAGCCACCACCGCGCCTACGCCTACCTGACCATCCCCGACCAGCGCTCGATCACGCCCGACGCGAAGAAGCGACTGGAAGCGATCGCTTCGATGGACGAACTCGGTGCCGGCTTCACCCTGGCCACCCATGATCTGGAAATCCGCGGTGCCGGCGAATTGCTGGGCGAGGGCCAGAGCGGGCAGATGGCCGAAATCGGCTTCAGCCTCTACACTGAACTGCTGGAACGCGCGGTCAAGTCGATCAAGCAGGGCAAGCTGCCGGATGTCGATGGCGACACCCGCCACGGTGCCGATGTCGACCTGCACGTGCCTGCGCTGATCCCCGACGATTACCTGCCGGATCCGCACGCGCGCCTGACCCTGTACAAGCGCATCAGCGCCGCCCGCGACAGCGACGCCCTACGCGAGTTGCAGGTGGAGATGATCGATCGCTTCGGCCTGCTCACGGATGCGACCAGGCACCTGTTCGCCACCGCTGAATTGAAACTGGACGCGACCCATCTCGGTATCCGCAAGCTCGACCTCGGCGCGAGCGGTGGCCGCCTGCAATTCGTCGAGAAACCCAATGTCGACCCGATGTCGGTGATCCGCCTGATCCAGGGCCAGCCCAAGCACTACAAGATGGACGGCCCGGACAAGCTGCGGATCACCCTCGACCTGCCGGATGCAGCCACGCGCTTCAACGCAGCGCGCGGCTTGTTGACCGCTTTGGCACCGGGCTAGTCGTATGCTTCGCCGCATGCATCGACTCCTTGCCTTTATCGCGCTTGCGCTCACGCTTGCCGGCTGCGTCGGGACCGCGCCGCGCGTGACCGATACCACTGCCGTCACCTTCATCGTGGTCCGCCACGCCGAAAAGGTCGATGCCAGCCGCGACCCGGATCTGAGCGTCGCCGGCCACGCACGGGCACAAGCACTGGCCGCCTATCTGGGCCAGCGCGAACTCGCCGCCGCCTACGCCACCGAATTCAAGCGCACCTCGCAAACGCTTGCCCCCGGCGTGGAGGCACGTGGCCTGCCAATCACGCCATACGCTGCCGGGCAACCCGCATCCGAATTCACCGCGAATCTCCGCACCACGCACACGCGCGGCACCGTACTCATCGCCGGCCACAGCAATACCGTGCCCGACATCGTCGCCGCGCTGTGCGCCTGCACGACAACACCGATCGCGGATCACGAATACGACCGCCTCAGCATCGTCCGCATCGATGCCGACGGCCGCGCACGGCTGGAACTGACTCGCTACGGCGCGGCCTCGCCCGCACCGTGAGCAACGCGCTTCCCGACTGGACCGGCGATACCGCCGCCCTGCGCGCCGTGCAGGACGACCTCGCGCAACGGGTGTCCCTGCGCGATGACTTCGCCAAGCCGCTGCGCACCATCGCCGGCTTCGACGTCGGCTTCGAGGAGGATGGCGCGATCACCCGCGCCGCGGCGGTTCTGCTCGATGCCGACACGCTTGACGTGATCGACCAGCGCGTCGCCCGCCTGCCCACGCGGATGCCCTACATTCCCGGCTTCCTCAGCTTTCGCGAACTCCCCGCCTTGCTCGAAGTGTTGGCGATGTTGCCCGCTGCGCCCGACCTCGCCTTCATCGATGGCCACGGCATCGCCCATCCACGCCGGCTCGGCATCGCCGCGCACTTCGGCGTCGCCACCGGCCTGCCCAGCATCGGCGTGGCCAAGAAGATCCTGACCGGCGAGCCGCGCATGGCGCTGCACGAAATGCGCGGTGCTTTCACCCCGTTGCGCAGGGGCAAGGAACAGATCGGCTGGCTCCTGCGCAGCAAGCCCGGCTGCCTGCCGTTGATCGTCTCGCCGGGCCATCGCGTGGCCATGCCCTCCGCGCCGGAACTGGTCATGCGCTTCACCGGCAAGTACCGCCTGCCCGAACCCACCCGCCTCGCCGATCGGCTCGCCTCCCGGCGCGATCCGGGCATGCGCGATGCCGGATCCGCCGACCTGTTCGATCGTGGTACCGGCTAGGCTCGCGCCGCGTTCATCCCGCCAGTGCCAAGCTGCGGCCGTCCCCCACAGGAACCGCCGCCATGCCACGGATTGTCGTCGCCCTCCTTCTGGGCAGCCTGTTCGGCGCCTGTGCTTATCCCTACAACGTCGGCGTCAAAGTGGCCGATGGCAGCACGGTCGCCCTCATGCCGGGCCAGTCCGCGAGCCTGGCTGATGGTCTCCTTCGCTATGTTCGCGTTTCCAACGACTCGCGCTGCAAGCCCGACGTCCAGTGCGTGTGGGCTGGCGATGCGGTGATCGAACTGCATTGGATGCCGACCCGTGGCACCGCCCGCAACCTGAGCCTCCATTTGAACTCGCAGGCAGGGCCGTCGACGGCCAAACTGGAAACTCGCACAGTGACTTTCACCCACCTCGCCCGCCCGCAACCGCAAGCCAGCTTGCGCATCGACCTTTCCAGTACCCCGTAACCCTGACCGACTAAAAGCGATCCAGCGGACTGACCGTGCCGCGCACCGGTTGGTGCACATGCGTGTAGATCATCGTGGTGTCCAGATGGCGATGCCCCAGCAACTGCTGGATCGTGCGGATGTCGACTCCCTGCGCCAGCAAATGGGTCGCAAACGAATGCCGCAGCACATGCAGCGACGCCTGCTTGTGGCAATTGGTCATCCGCAACGCCTCGTGGAATGCCTCCTGTACCGTGGACGGCGACAGATGCCAGCGCAGCCGATGGCCGGTTCTAGGACATGGCCGCACCGCGCTTGAGGCAAACATGAATTGCCAACCGAACGCCCGCGATGCCGACGGATACTTGCGCTCCAGCGCATTCGGCAACGGCGCATGCCCGCCTCCTTGCGCCAGGTCGCGCTTGTGCAAGGCCAACCGCCACAGCGCCAATCGGTGCATCGAATCGCGCACGCGCCGCGGCAAGATCGCCACGCGATCCTTTGCCCCCTTGCCGGCCCGCACTGTAATCGTGCCAGCCCGGAAATCCACATCCTTGATCCGCAAGGCCAGCGCCTCACCGACGCGCATCCCCGAGCCATACAGCAACGCCGCTACCAGCCGCGGCATCCCGCGCATCGCATTGAGGATCGCCCGCACTTCCTCGACCGATAGCACCACCGGCACCCGGGCCGGACGTCGCATGGTGCGCAACCCATCCAACCGTCCCACCTCGCGCTCCAGGACATGCCGAAACAGGAACAGCACGCCGTGCAATGCCTGCAGATGCGTACTTGCCGACACATGCTCCACCGACGCCAGCTGGTCGAGAAAACGCACCACCCCGGCCGTCTCCAGCGCCTGTCCGTCCAGGAAGTCAATGAGACGCCTCGCCCAATATCGATACGCCGCCTCCGTGCTCCTGCTCAGATGCCGTCGACGACACGCCAGACCGACTTGCGCCAGCAGCGCATTCCGTGATTCCACACCCGCCTGTTCGTTACCCCATCACCGTCCCACCTCCGTGCTGCGAAAGACATCAGCGTACGCCCGCCAGCGCCTGCCTCAGCGATCCAGCGGACTGCGCACAGCATTCGGCCCGCGATTCAACACGTGGGTATAGATCTGCGTCGTCGCCACGTCCTTGTGCCCCAGCAGTTCCTGGATGGTGCGGATGTCGTAGCCCGCCTCCAGCAAATGGGTCGCGAAGGAATGCCGCAACGTGTGCGCCGTGACAGGTTTGTGGATTGCCGCCCGGTCTCGCGCCTGCTTCAGCGCCCGCGACACGAACTCCGCGTCCACGTGATGCCGTCGTTCGCTATCGTCGCGCGGATCCAGCGAGCGATTGCGCGCCGGGAAGACGTACTGCCACGCGAATTCGCGTGGCCCATTGACATACTTGCGCGCCAGGGCATGCGGCAGCCAGACCGCCCGAAGCCCGCAGCGAGGTCGCTTGCATGCAGGATACGGGCACGCTCGACTTCCAACTGCAAGGGCTCCACCAGGCTCCGCGGCAATACCGTGCGCCGATCCTTTCCGCCCTTGCCATCCCGCACGGTGATTTCGCCCCGCGCGAAATCAACATCCTTCACCCGCAAGCGCAAGCACTCCATCAAGCGCATCCCGGTTCCGTACAGCACACTGGCCAGCAACCACGCACGTCCGTCCAGCTGCGCCAGCAGCAACCGCACTTCTTCCCCTGCCAACACCACCGGCAGCTTGCGCGCCCGCTTCGCACGCACCACGTCCTCCATCCAGTCCATGCGCGCCCGCAAGACATCGCGGTACAAGAACAACAGCGCCGACAACGCCTGGTTCTGGGTCGATGACGAGACTTGCCCCTCCACCGCTAACCGGGTGAGGAAGGCCTCGACTTCCCGCTGGCCCATCTCCGATGGATGCCTCAACCGATTCGCCAAGATGAACCGCTTGACCCACCCCAGATACACCGCCTCGGTCCTGACGCTGTAATGCCGAGCTCGCAACACGCGGCGAACGTCTTCGACCAACGCCGATATCCTCGCCAACTGCGACTCATCACCCTCCCAGCTCGGCTCAGCCAAGAGCCTGGGATATTTCGAGCTTTCATCGACATAAAGCATATGATCGCGCCTGTGCTGGATTTGCACGCCATCGTGCACACCACCCCATGCATGCCCATTCGGTAATACGTTGTTTTTACGGTAGGATTTTTCCTCGATCCAACCAAACTTGAATGAACAAGCAGCACTATCCCACGTGTTCACAAGCTACTAGGCGTTAGGGCGCACATGAACATCGTCGAGATCGGGGGAGTTGAGGTCTCAATAGACCAGGCCCGCACACGGCGCACTTACGAGGCGCTCGCTGCCTCGGCCTACAAATGCTCCTGCGCGTACTGCCAAAATTTTCGGGCTCTAGGAAGCACTCCGTTTCCTCTTGCCGTGCTCGCCTTCTTCGAGCAGGCCGGTATCGACCTTGACCAGCCGGCCGAGACTTATGAGTACAACCAAACGGAGTCAGGCAAGCACCTATACGGCGGAGAGTTCTATTTCTTCGGCGAGGCGCCGCTCACGGATGGCTCCGGGCTAGATCCATCGGGTCCACTCGACTTCACCTTTACCAAACCTTCCCCTCTCGCGCAAAGCGAGTTTCATGTGGAAGGGGCAGTATGCTTTAGCTTCATTGTTGAGCTGCCGTGGGTAATCGCGGGTGCGCCCTAACAATTCGTTCAAGCCGAGACCGCTTCGCGGCTCGGCTGCATGGTGACGTGTACCACTCCGCCGTTCCGCGCAGCGGCCCGGCTTAACTCAGGCGTTAGCCCGCAGAAGAAATAGATCATCGCGTAGAGCATTCTCGGCAAAGCCAGAAGAGCTTCCCTGATCGCCTCTCGCCCGCGCTCCGTCGCACCTCAAACCCGCTACAACTCCGCGCGGTGGAAGATTTCTTGGCTTCAAATGAACCCACTTAAGCTTCCAATCTGCAAGAACAGCCGGCTTCAGCGGGCTAACAATTCGTCCAAGCCGACACCGCTTCGCGGCGTCGTGCGAGTCTTGCTAATCTTCACTCGCACAACGCCGCAAATCGGTGCGGCTTAACTCAGGCGTTAGGCCGCTCCGATCACCTTCAAAAGCGCGGCAATAAGATTTATCGCCTCAGATCTGCGGAATATGCATGGAATGCAAATATTCTTCACAGAAGCTAAGCTCTTGATCTTCAAAGGAACGGCGCCCGCATTACGTCGTCCAAACCTGAACAACGCGGCGCTATGCTGCAAAATCACAACCTACTAGGCGTTAGGTGGCATGGAAAATTCTTCGCAACTTTTGATTGAGAGCAGAACTGCAGACTGCGTCGTCGTCGCACTCACAGCGCCTTGCGAGATCACCTATACGGAGCCTTCGGACAATCCTGCCGTTCGCTTCGACTTTGACTCTCCGCATGCAGTAGCCCGTTTCACTTGGTGGAGTGACTCGTCGTATGTCAGTGAGTCCTTGGCACTGGACGGCCGGCAGATCGTCAGCGCTCAAGGGTTCGCGGTCAACTCTTCTGACGCAACCGCGGCCATAGAAGCTCTGCTGGCAGCAAGTGAGATCGCAAATGCCACCTAACAATTCGTCCAAGCCGAAACCACTTCGCTCCGGCAAAAACATGGCGGAAAAGCGTGCCATGTTTTTACCTCCGCTACGCGTTTCGGCTTAACTCAGGCGTTAGGTGCCGGTGGGAAATATGCGCAAGCTGATGCTAACAAGCCTTCTTATCCTCGCCGCATGCAGTGCACGGCTTGAACTGTCCTTGTCACCGGACACACCAGTTTCCGTTCGTGACAGCACATCCGTCCATGAAATTCAGCCTGGGACACCGGACCACCAGGCACTTCAGAACTGGATTTCGCGGAACCAAACTGGCTGGTCGAAGCACTACGCTACCCCACCGAGCGGCGGAATCCTCGTTTCTGACGGCAACATCGCCCTACGGTTTTTTGGCAACGGCGTTCTGGTGCACCGCGACGGACAACTATGGGGAAAGAGTGTTCAAGAATCGGAATACAACTTTCTTCGCAAAGCTCCCGGCACCTAACAATTCGTTCAAGCCGAGACCGCTTCGCGGCTCGGCTGCATGGTGACGTGTACCACTCCGCCGTTCCGCGCAGCGGTCCGGCTTAACTCAGGCGTTAGGCGGCAAAGAAAATGCATCGGCTCATGACCATCCTGGTACTTGGCCTCACCCTTATCGGCTGCTCAGCCGGCGCAGAAACGGTGTCCGCACAAATGCCGTGGTCACGGCACTGCACTACTCAAGGCATCCCGGTCCGAAATGCTAAAGAGGCCGCATATCTGCAGACCGCAGCAGTTCGCTGCGAGCCGAGGGATGCATGTGTGCTTGCTTGCAGTCGCACTGGATGTGCCGAGGGCATCGCCGGGGGATGTTTCCATGCTTGCTCTCGCGGTGCCCGGAACAACTGGCTGAGCGCGCAGATCGCTGGGAGGCCAGACCATCCTGCCGGGTGCCGCCTAACAATTCGTTCAAGCCGAGACCGCTTCGCGGCTCGGCTGCATGGTGACGTGTACCACTCCGCCGTTCCGCGCAGCGGTCCGGCTTAACTCAGGCGTTAGACCGGTCCAGAGGCAGATGCCGGTCAACAAGCGTCAGGCCAATCTCGGTCGTTCGTGCACCGTCGTTCCCAGGGCTTTGAGCCTCGCCACAAACTCCGCGCCGGCTAGAGCGCCAGCACTCCGTTTCTGGGTTCAGCATCTCGTAAAGAGCGATCGTCAGCTCTACACTCGGCTCAGGTCGCGGGATCTTGGTCAAAAGCAACGGCTGGCCCCGGTCTAACAATTCGTTCAAGCCGAGACCGCTTCGCGGCTCGGCTGCATGGTGACGTGTACCACTCCGCCGTTCCGCGCAGCGGTCCGGCTTAACTCAGGCGTTAGACCTTGCGAAAGATTGACGCGATTGCAGAAAGAACCATTACCTGGCTTTTGGGGACGCTAACAGGGATCGGATGTCTTTGTGTTGTACAAATCACGTACAGGCCGAACATGAATGGCTACGCTCTGCTCACTGTCTTCTTCGTCGCATTGACCATTGCCCCCTCAGCGCTGGGCAATGCAGTTCGTGTCCGGCGGCTGGCAGGTCCTGATAGCGTGTTGGGCAAAGAAGCCCGCGTCGCCGCTATCTTGGCAGTCGTGTTCTACATAGGAATCGCAGTCTTCCTTGGCAGCTATGAGCCATGACTCGGGCAAGGTCTAACAATTCGTTCAAGCCGAGACCGCTTCGCGGCTCGGCTGCATGGTGACGTGTACCACTCCGCCGTTCCGCGCAGCGGTCCGGCTTAACTCAGGCGTTAGGCCGCCGAATCAAGCTTCTTGCCAATTTTTGCCAACAGCGGTAGGCTCAGCCACATGAGCACAATGAATATCTCTTTGCCAGAAACGTTGAAGTCCTTCGTCGACAAGCAAGTGTCGCAAGGTGGCTATGGCACTAGCAGCGAATATGTCCGAGAACTGATCCGCAAGGATCAAGATAGGCTGCGACTTCGCAACCTACTGCTTGCCGGTGCTGAGTCGGAGCTTGGAGCGACGCCGTTCTCCTCTAACTACTTTGATAGTTTGCGCCTGCGCGTAAGTAGGCCAAAGAAGCGGTGAAATCAAAGCCTGTAATCCCGCGCAAGCAGGCAGACGCCGATATTCAAGAGGCGTTTGACCACTACCTTACGGAAGCTGGATCTGAGATAGCGCTTTCATTTGCGGATGCACTGGAAACTGCAATAGCGCACATTAGCCGCCACCCAGCGGCTGGATCACCTCGGTACGCTCACGAGCTGAACCTTCCTGGTCTGAGGCATTGGTCAGTCAAGGGCTTTCCGTACTTGATTTTTTATGTCGAGCAAACGCAGCACATAGATGTCTGGCGTCTTTTGCAATCGCAGCGCGACATACCAGCTTGGATGCATGATCACGAGTAATTGCTGGCGGCCTAACAATTCGTTCAAGCCGAGACCGCTTCGCGGCTCGGCTGCATGGTGACGTGTACCACTCCGCCGTTCCGCGCAGCGGTCCGGCTTAACTCAGGCGTTAGGCAACAGCAAACAATGTTGCGCCCAATCTCAAAGCTAGAAGCCGCGCTCGTCCTTCGCACCTTAGAAGTGGGGGCCACGACTGATATTTCACCGGAACTTGTCGCGTCCGTCGGCTCCTTGCAAGTCACCGCTTTGTGCAAGTGTGGGTGCTCGACCGTGTGGTTTGGTCCCGACGGGGACGGCTCCAACGGACGAATTGTCGCGGAGGCCTTCGCGACATCGGCTGGAGAAGACATTCAGTTGATCGTCTGGGAACGCCATGGCGCACTCGTTGGCTTAGAGTTGGTTGGTCAAGGCGCGACACCCCTCCCGGATCTTGAGGCAGTTCGCCCATGGGATGTTGCCTAACAATTCGTTCAAGCCGAGACCGCTTCGCGGCTCGGCTGCATGGTGACGTGTACCACTCCGCCGTTCCGCGCAGCGGTCCGGCTTAACTCAGGCGTTAGCTGCGAAATGACACTACTCGACTACTGCAAGAAAGAAACGCAACGCCTGGCTGATCTAAGTGGACTTAGATTGGATAGCCTTACCACGACGGAAATGACCAGTACGCTTCTCAGCATTTCAGCCAACACCGACATTCATTCAATTTGGTGTATGCGCGGGCTCTGCATTGCATCGTTAGTCACCTACGCTCGGATATTCGGCCAAGGTGTAAGGGTCAAGATAAAGGACGAATTTATCGCCATTCTTAGCGTGAGCGAACAACAGCATCATCAGGAGTTTTTAGATCTTAGAGACAAATGGGCGGCCCACTCTGTCAATGACTATGAAACATCATTTGTTCAAGTTGAACTCTCAGAAGGGCCAACCGGTGAACCCGTCGTTAGCCGCGTCACTGATGGCACCGAGATGATATCTATCCTCTCCCCACAGCAAATGGCGCATCTCTTGGCACTATCTAAAAAGGCGACAGATTACCTTGGTAGTTTGATTGACGCGGAGCGTATAGCTGTAGCTTCCGCAATCCCTCAGTCCGATCTACTTGAATTGGCACGAGATAATTATGCGTTTTCCAGACCCACTAGGCGGAAGTCTCACTCTGAGAGGCACAGCCCTTTTCGCAGCTAACAATTCGTTCAAGCCGAGACCGCTTCGCGGCTCGGCTGCATGGTGACGTGTACCACTCCGCCGTTCCGCGCAGCGGTCCGGCTTAACTCAGGCGTTAGGCACCACATTTGAGGCATCTATGAGCTTTGACATGATGGTATTTGAGCCGAGCGCGGCTCCGCACGATCGCGCGTCTTTCATGAATTGGTACGCGAAACAAGCGGAATGGTCGGAAGACCATAGCTACGACGATCCTCAAGTCGCTTCTCCCGCGTTGCAGCGTTGGTTCGCGGAGATGATCCAGTTCTTCCCGCCAATCAACGGTCCGCTGTCTTCCCCAGACGCTGAAGGTCCGGAAGTCACAGACCATTGCATTGGTCAGAACGTCATCTATTCGGCGTTTAGCTGGTCTCTGGCAGATGAGGCTCACGCAAAGATGAGGGAGCTTGCGATCAAGCATGAGGTTGGCTTTTTCCACGCCAGTGATGATCCAGGAGAAATCCTCATCCCGGGCATCGGCCCACTTCCTTCTGCCGAGAAGAAGTGGTGGAAGTTCTGGTAGTGGTGCCTAACAATTCGTTCAAGCCGAGACCGCTTCGCGGCTCGGCTGCATGGTGACGTGTACCACTCCGCCGTTCCGCGCAGCGGTCCGGCTTAACTCAGGCGTTAGCCGCTAGTTGGAATGCAGATATCTTGAGACTTCAAATTGCTATGTCGGTCTACGTAAGCGACGAGCCATTCGGGCTCGTTCACGGTGAGCTTGATCTTTCCCATCTACCGAGAGTAGGTGAGCTAATCTCCTTCACTCAGCCGAACAGCGGAATCGAGCTCTTGCCTAAGGATCATCCGCTCAATCCTCTAATTTTCACTGTTTCTTCCGTTACGCACCGCGCAGGTACAGATCTATTTCCGCCACTGCTAAGCCTCAATGACATCATCCTCCGCACGACTCTTAGCGCACAGCAACTCCTAGACTATCTTGAGTCTGGATTTGGGCTCTTTGCTGAGCGGTGGGATAAGACTTAGTGCCTTGTTACGCGGCTAACAATTCGTTCAAGCCGAGACCGCTTCGCGGCTCGGCTGCATGGTGACGTGTACCACTCCGCCGTTCCGCGCAGCGGTCCGGCTTAACTCAGGCGTTAGGCACTGTGATCAACCTCGCCGCTTTCACGATTGTTCTTCCCGCTGTAATCGCAGCGGGAATTGTTGGCCTATGGCTTACGTCTAAGATTCGCTACTTTGTAGTTGTACTCACAGCGGCTCTAGCTGAGTACGTCTTTTGGATCTATTGGTTGCGCAAAGTACTGACCACACCGGAGTATGACGCGACAGTATTCGACTATGCCCTCCTTCCAACGTTAGCGCTCGTCATTGTCATGGTCGTGTCCTGGTATGCCATGACGAGACAAAAACGTCGGGTCCGTGCCTAACAATTCGTTCAAGCCGAGCCCGCTTCGCGGCCTCGTGCAAGTTCTGATAATTTTCACATGCCCAAGGCCGCAAATCGGTCCGGCTTAACTCAGGCGTTAGCGCCCATGACAAGCCGCGCAACTGAAAGACCACCGGACTATTCACTGAACATCTCCGCTTACTCGGACGCGGACGACCTATTTCATTGCGGCCGCTACAAGGAAGCGCTCGCGCTATTCAGGAACTCAGCGGATGCAGACCCGGAAGACGGGGACTGCTGGATCGCCATCGGCAGTTGCCATGACGCATTGAAACAACCCGCCAGAGCAGAGGCGGCGTATCGCAAAGCGATGACGTTGTGTGAACCGGAGTGGCACCCCGCCCTGCATTTCAATATGGGCAACTCGTGCTTTGACCGCGGGATGTACGCTCTAGCGATCCAGCACTACTTGCGCGTGCCTCGCGGACACAAGGCCTGGCCGGACGCCGAGCGCAATCGTAAACTGGCATTAATGCAACAGGCTGGGCGCTAACAATTCGTTCAAGCCGAGACCGCTTCGCGGCTCGGCTGCATGGTGACGTGTACCACTCCGCCGTTCCGCGCAGCGGTCCGGCTTAACTCAGGCGTTAGGGCGCTCACCTCGGGCTCATGCCCGCTTCGTTTACTCCGCACATTTGGCAAATATGCTCGCACAACAAATTTGTGAGCCGGCTCATGAAAAAAATGGCCTTGTTTGGCCTATGCGTTGCAGTGTGTAGCGCAATCATCTGGTCAATTCTTATGCTTGTAGTTGACCCAATACTTCCACCAGAAGTGATTGAACAGTCCTTCTCACCAAGAGCATTCCAGGGTAATGAAGTCCACTATGTCACTTGCTGTACCGCTGGAGGAACCGGCTCCTGCAGACTCACCTCGCCGCCACCCAAGATAGCCAAGACAATTCAGATAAGACGATCAAGATTGCGCGGGACATGCACGGTTCAAGCGCTCGATCGGGATCGGTTGCCATGCAAGTGCTCGTAGAATCACGCAGCGCCCTAACAATTCGTTCAAGCCGAGACCGCTTCGCGGCTCGGCTGCATGGTGACGTGTACCACTCCGCCGTTCCGCGCAGCGGTCCGGCTTAACTCAGGCGTTAGGTTTGACATGAAAGACTTCCGCAACTTGTTATTGGCACTCATGAGCATCGCAACAGCGAATACGTTCGCCGCTGACCCTTTGCCGCAGCCAGTACGAGCAATCGGAGTGGTCGGCGCTGACGCAACCGCAGTAATCCGGGTCTGCGCTGACAAGCAAGGGCGTCCATATGACATCTCAATGGTCCAGTCGAGCGGCGACAAGAAGATGGATCGCGCCGTTTTCCAAGCCGCGAAACGTTGGAAGTTCCCTCCCGTCAGAGCAGATGGCACGGAACGACCTGAGTGTGAGGACGTGCCCGTGTCCATGAAGGTCAACTAGCAAGAGCGTCAAACCTAACAATTCGTTCAAGCCGAGACCGCTTCGCGGCTCGGCTGCATGGTGACGTGTACCACTCCGCCGTTCCGCGCAGCGGTCCGGCTTAACTCAGGCGTTAGGCCTCATGACAGTAGGTTCGCGATCCATCGAACTTCTCAGAAGCCATCTGCATCAGCTCTCTGCAGACAAGCAGGCGGTTGCCCGTTACATATGTGCCAACTGGCCACTCCAAAGCAGACTTCCTCTCGGGGTCGCCACGCGAGCAGAAGCAGCTTACGGATTCTCAGTTCGTGATCTCGCCGGTGCCGAGCGGGTTGCACGCGAGCTCTTTCTGGAGTCGGCGGGGCTCTTCCGGGCACAATCACGTGAGGCCTAACAATTCGTTCAAGCCGAGACCGCTTCGCGGCTCGGCTGCATGGTGACGTGTACCACTCCGCCGTTCCGCGCAGCGGTCCGGCTTAACTCAGGCGTTAGGTGCGCAATGGGAATCAACGTTTACTGGAAGAACGAACGCGGTGAAGTTCTCGGCGAGCTTTCGGACGCTGATTTCCTTCTGAGCAACCTAAGTAAGCTCCTATATCAACAGCCCGGTTCGTGCGCTCGTTACATCGATCCTGCTGGTGACGCTTGCTTCAACCAGCTGCAGTTGCCTGATCTTCTCTCAGAGTTGCACCAAGTCCGTACCAAGGTCGCTGGCGGCAGGCCCGCTAAACAGCTGGATGACCTGATCACACTTGTTTCCGAGGCTCATGGCACAACACATTCATATGTTTGGTTCCTCGGTGACTAGGGGCGCACCTAACAATTCGTTCAAGCCGAGACCGCTTCGCGGCTCGGCTGCATGGTGACGTGTACCACTCCGCCGTTCCGCGCAGCGGTCCGGCTTAACTCAGGCGTTAGCGCCCATGAAGAATATCGCGATCACACTAGTCACCTTGATACTCGCGGCCTGCACGCCTGTGAGAGTTCAGCATGCATCGCCGCTCGCATTGCAGTCGTTCGAGTTTCTTGGCTGCAGCGGGGACTTTGAGGGTACGGACGCAAGGCCCCAAGTCTGGAGGCTTACGTCCGGTGATACGGTCAGCTTTCTTACGCACACGGTCGCAGCATGCGGCTTATCCGGCCGGGCTCCCTCAGTAGTTGGTCATACAGATGCGCTGAACCTAAATTATGAGTTGCACTCTCCAACAGACGTCGCAATCATGTGTGAGTGTGAGTACTGGGCCAAATTCACCTTTGGCCGAGAGGCTTATCGCGTTAACAAGGTCACGTTCGCTGGCGAGCAAGTCGTGCATAAGGGTACGTGGCCTGGGCGCTAACAATTCGTTCAAGCCGAGCCCGCTTCGCGGCCTCGTGCAAGTTCTTGCAAGTTTCACTTGCCCAAGGCCGCGCAGCGGTCCGGCTTAACTCAGGCGTTAGGCCGCAGGAGAGCATTCAATGAGACCCATAGTGATTATTGCCCTTCTATCCCTCACGGCTTGCGCGCAAGCTGACGACCAGATTAGGGCTCTTCCAGCTTCAATAGCAGTTACCCCAGACTCAATTGAAGCGTCTGGTCGGTGGGTTACAGACACAGAGGTAGGTTCTCCGCCCTTGTCAAAGATCAACACCGTACAGATCATTTGCCGCAAAGAGACCATGTCGTGCACTGAGGCGGTCGCAGCACTCATGACAAAGGAAGATGAACCGCGCATGCCCTCTTCCGCCCTGTTCTCCCTCCTAAGTGAATACACGATTGAATCCTGGACAGACACAAAGATCCGCGCCAAGTCTGGGAAAAAGGTTGCAGATGTGATCCTTGAATTTGATCTCACTAACAAGACCGCGACCAGACACCATCAAGAAACAAAAGCCAGAGGCAATCAGACTGCGAATCCAGATTTTATTGTTGAGTGGGAACTTCTCTAGAAATTCCGGGCAGCGGCCTAACAATTCGTTCAAGCCGAGACCGCTTCGCGGCTCGGCTTGCGTGCTAGCGTGTAGCACGCCGCCGTTCCGCAAAGCGGTCCGTCTTAACTCAGGCGTTATGCGCGGTCAAACGCAAAGAGCTTTTCGATCTTTTTTGGCAACAGTGACCAAGTTGCAATTCAGTGGTTTGGTGTTGGCTGTGTGCAGTTGTTCGTTGGCAAAGGCAGATCCGCACCGCCTACCGGCCTGTCTTTCGTGATGTGGCAATCGCATCCCGATCTTCGCGGGCTTAAGATCACTTCAGCCCGCCGGGTTCACCCACTGCATCAGGCGCATAACAATTCGTCCAAGCCGACACCGCTTCGCGGCGTCGTGCAAGTCTTGCTAATCTTCACTTCCACAACGCCGCAAATCGGTGCGGCTTAACTCAGGCGTTAGGTGGGCATCGTGAAATTTCGCGATTTCATTCGCTATCGGATTGAGGCTGGCAAACGTGGCTTCCTTTTACGACCAGCTGACGACTGGCAAGTCTCTTTCCAGCCTGGCGGGCTTGTCATCTCTCATATCGACTATCGACCGTTTCTTGCCCCAGGTGGCTCGGAGAATTTTGTCGCATGGTCAGAGATTGAAAGAGTCTTCGCCGGACAGACTGATGATTTCACTTGGGACACGATTTGGATCACCTTCATTCTCAAAGATGGCGCCTCGTGCTCGGTCCCAGAGACGGCCAAGCGTTGGGACCAACTCTTGGACCAAATTCCTGCCAATCTTCGTACTGCGTTGCGCAAAGAAAGTTGGCTGCCTCAAGTCATGCGCACAGCGTTTGACTCAAATATCACTCAATTGTATCCAGGGCCCACCTAACAATTCGTTCAAGCCGAGACCGCTTCGCGGCTCGGCTGCATGGTGACGTGTACCACTCCGCCGTTCCGCGCAGCGGTCCGGCTTAACTCAGGCGTTAGCGGGCATGAAGCAACTAAGCGCAGCCATTTGCATCTTCGGCAGTTTGCTGGCGGGTTGTGGCCCTCTTGATGTTTTGGAGACCACCTATTCCGACATGACTGAAGTCAAATCGAGAGGCGGCATCTCAAGCGGTTGGATTCCCTCATGGCTCCCTGACTCAGCAACCGAACTCCATGAAATCCATAACATCGACACTAACGAAAGCGCTCTTTCTTTCAAGCACAAGCTAGGCACGGCTTGGCGGCCACCCGCACAGTGCAAGCTCATCCCAGCTTCAGAAGCTAAGCCATCGCGCTACAGGCAGGAATGGTGGCCAACTGAGCGCCAGCTACTCAGCTCGTACGTTTTCTATCGCTGTCCAGCAGACGCGTCATCTAAACCTGTTCTTGTGGGCGTGCACAACTCTGGAGGTGTATCGGTTGTTTGGCGCGTGTCTGCCCGCTAACAATTCGTTCAAGCCGAGACCGCTTCGCGGCTCGGCTTGCGTGCTAGCGTGTAGCACGCCGCCGTTCCGCAAAGCGGTCCGTCTTAACTCAGGCGTTAGACCGGTCCAGAAACAAAGGCCGGTCAACAAGCGTCAAGCCATATTGGTGTTTTTTCTTCCCTCGCCTCGCCCAGGCCTCTGATCCTCGCCACAAACTCCGTGCCGGCCAGAGCGCCGGCACTCCGTTTCTGGGTTCGACTTGCTCGCAAAGAGCAGTTGTCGGCACTAGACTCAAGTCAGATCAGTTCGTTGGCCAAAAGCACGGCTGGCACCGGTCTAACAATTCGCTCAAGCCGAGCCCGCTTCGCGGCCTCGGCGCTGGCCGGCTATGATTTGACCATCGCCAATGCCGCGCAGCGGCCCGGCTTAGCTCAGGCGTTAGCGCGGGGTAGAACGAGTTCACAGAACTTGCTCTTAGAAAATTTGTGCTTGCTCCCGCCCTCCCCGAAAGTGCTCGCGATCAGCAACTGCCGATCTTGTCCAGGCGTTGGTTCTCGGGAAAAGCGGTGGCTGGCCCTGACCGAACGCCAGCTTCGACGGCCGGGATGCAATCAGGTTGGCAATCTGAGCCTCTGTGACTACGCACCGCGCTAACAATTCGTCCAAGCCGACACCGCTTCGCGGCGTCGTGCAAGTCTTGCTAATCTTCACTTCCACAACGCCGCAAATCGGTGCGGCTTAACTCAGGCGTTAGGCCTCACAAATGATCGTCATCGAACTGGTAGTCAACGGCAAATTAGTTTCGTCTGCTGGCTCAGATAGCTTGAGCGTGCTATCCCATACCCTCACTGCGCGAGGGAAACTAGGATCTGCATCACAAGGCACGGCCAACTTAAAGGATTCGTGCATCCTAGAGACCAGTCTCACGGGACTCACGTCGGCCACAGATGAGCCGATGCACGTCCACCTTCATTGGCATCACGCTCAACTATCCGTTGGAGATGAGCTCACATTGCGCATCGTAGAACGTTCCACAGCTGACAATCCGCTACCAGAACAGAGAACGGGTGAGGCCTAACAATTCGTTCAAGCCGAGACCGCTTCGCGGCTCGGCTGCATGGTGACGTGTACCACTTCGCCGTTCCGCGCAGCGGTCCGGCTTAACTCAGGCGTTAGGCCGCATGTACGAAACTATCGGCTATGTGATGTTTGGCTCCTCAGCAGTCATCGCATTGATTGCTGTCTCAGGCATTTACCCGGCTCGCCGACTCTTCCTTCAGAGAACCCCTAAGGCCGGTAGATCGCTCTGGACCGTCGTGGGACTGGCGCTTGCTACTCCACTCGCGGTTTTGGCCATCTATGAGTTTCGGCTGTCATCTATGAACCATCCAGATGCTCGGGCCCTTCAAATGATGCCCGTGACGCTGGGTGATCTTCCAATCCTCTACTTGCTAAGCGCTTCAGTTGCAGCAATATTGCTATGGCTTTTGTTGGCGTTGAACCAACGCACTGCGGCCTAACAATTCGTTCAAGCCGAGACCGCTTCGCGGCTCGGCTGCATGGTGACGTGTACCACTCCGCCGTTCCGCGCAGCGGTCCGGCTTAACTCAGGCGTTAGCGCGGGGTAGAACGAGTTCACGGAACCTGCTCTTAGAAAATTTATGCTGGCTCCCGCCCTCCCCGAGAGTGCTCGCGATCAGCAACTGTCGATCTTCTCCAGGCATTGGTTCTCGGAAAAAGCGGCGGCTGGCCCTGACCGAACGCCACCTTCGACGGCCGGGATGCAATCAGGTTGGCCATCTGAGCCTCTGTGACTACGCACCGCGCTAACAATTCGTCCAAGCCGACACCGCTTCGCGGCGTCGTGCAAGTCTTGCTAATCTTCACTTGCACAACGCCGCAAATCGGTGCGGCTTAACTCAGGCGTTAGCCCGCAGAAGAAATAGATCATCGCTTAGAGCATTCTCGGCAAAGCCCGAAGATCTTCCCTGATCGCCTCTCGCCCGCGCTCCGTCGCACCTCAAACCCGCTACAACTCCGCGCGGTGAAACATTTCTTGGCTTCAAATGAACTCAGTTCGCTTCCAATCTGCAAGAACAGCCGGCTTCAGCGGGCTAACAATTCGTCCAAGCCGACACCGCTTCGCGGCGTCGTGCAAGTCTTGCTAATCTTCACTTGCACAACGCCGCAAATCGGTGCGGCTTAACTCAGGCGTTAGGCCTCATGGAGTACCAGCGAATGTCTGGCAACGAACCGCAGGTCGCTTGGGAATTCAACTTCGCAATTGAGCAAGATGGCGGCGGACTCATCACGGTGGATCAGGCCAACGAATTCATGGGTGCAATTGTCGTGCTGGCTGAAGCTCGCGGCCTACAGATTGGCGGCGGCTACAGCGCATACAAGGCAAGCTCGGAACCGTTGTTCCCACTTAGGCCCGAGTAGTTAAGGCTGAGGCCTAACAATTCGTTCAAGCCGAGCCCGCTTCGCGGCCTCGTGCAAGTACCATTGAGTTTCACTTGCCCAAGGCCGCAAAGCGGCCCGGCTTAACTCAGGCGTTAGACCGGTCCAGAAACAAATGCCGGTCAACAAGCGAAACGCTCGGAGCCGCGGGCCCTCGCCTGTTCCAGGCCTTTGATCCTCGCCACAAACTCCGTGCCGGCTAGAGCGGCCGGCACTCCGTTTCTGGGTTCGGCATCTCGCAAAGAGCGGTTGTCGGCACTAGACTCAGGTCAGATCGGTTCGTTGGTCAAAAAGCACGGCTGGCACCGGTCTAACAATTCGTTCAAGCCGAGACCGCTTCGCGGCCTCGTGCAAGTTCCTTGCAAGTTTCACTTGCCCAAGGCCGCAAATCGGCCCGGCTTAACTCAGGCGTTAGGTGCCTATGAACCAGTATCGCCTGCCAGCATTTGCTGCTCTCAGTTCATTGCCCTCGATCTGTATAGCTTCGGGTCCTGGACAAGCAGAACTGTTGGGCCTGCTTTTCTTCGGATCAATCGCGTTCTCTGCGGCGACCCATTTGCTGTCTTTAGGCATATTTCTTCCGCTGCTCAGACGTGGTGCTCTGCAACGCACGTCCTATGCGTACCTGATTCCGATCCTAGGAATGACCAGCTTGTACATCATCTTTGCGGTTGCAGTTGGGATTTCAGCCGCGTGGCTGGCACATCTCGCAGCATTGACAGGGCTACTCATTCCAGCCGGCGTGTATGTCTTTCTGCTAGCGCTTTTTGGGAGTAAGGGCGGCACCTAACAATTCGTTCAAGCCGAGACCGCTTCGCGGCTCGGCTTGCGTGCTAGCGTGTAGCACGCCGCCGTTCCGCGCAGCGGTCCGTCTTAACTCAGGCGTTAGCCCTACAGATGACTATCGATACGACCGGAAGGTGGTGGGTCGGCAGTGCTCCTCAAGACATAGAGGAGTACCTGGAGGCTTACAGTTCTGATGGATACCAGACCCACGTGTTCCGCTTAGCCCGCTGCAGTTGCGGATCCGATCAATTCAGCCTTGAAGCCGACGACAACGAGGGGGTTGCCCGCAGAACATGCACTGCGTGCGGAGTTGCGCACTTCATCTGCGACAGTCAAGAGTATTGGAGTGACGCTGAGCCGGAGAGCTGGCAATGTAGTGAGTGCCAATCTTCGGGTGCCAATATAGGAGTTGGATTCTCCCTCTACGCAGATAGCACAGATATCAAATGGCTTTACGTGGGATACCGCTGTTCAACGTGCGGCGTCCTTGGCTGCTTCGCTGGGTGGAAGATTGGCTATGGCCCGTCCCATGAACTACTTGATCGCGTGTAGGGCTAACAATTCGTTCAAGCCGAGACCGCTTCGCGGCTCGGCTGCATGGTGACGTGTACCACTCCGCCGTTCCGCGCAGCGGTCCGGCTTAACTCAGGCGTTAGCTCTCTTATGACAGATCAATCGCACCTCGACTCGAAGTACTTCGTAGATGGAAGGGTCTACAACTGTCCATTCTGCAATCGGCGACACGTTGCCTATCACGTGTACGACCATGTCACTTTTGACTGGACGGATGAAAAGCCCTGCACCGCGTACTTCGTGCGCTGCGAGTCATGCCACCACAAGTCAATGCACTTGTCGTTTGATCCCCCAGGCGTAGTTAACTCCGGCTCTTGGAGCGGCACTACCACGTACCGCTTTCGGCAAGTGGAAGGTAGCAGCCTCAGTGAGATCCTTGACGGACTGTTCTTTTACTCTGTACCGACCTCGTTCTTCGTTCTAGACGACAGAGTGCCACGACCGCTCCGGGAACTTCTTACGGAAGCAGAGGGGTGTCTTAAGAGTAACTATTTGACCGGCGCGTCAGCCTGTGCGCGCAAGATCGTTTATGAGCTTGGCGTACTGAGTGAAGCGGAAGGAGAGAACTATGACGAGCGGATCAAGTCACTGAAGGAAAAGCACCCGGAGGTCGACCCCACGTTCTTCGACACTCTTCTTACGATCCAACAGGTAACAAGCGCCAAGGTTCATGAAAATTCCTACGACGGCTGGCAATCCAAGCATCTGCGAGTGATCCTTGCCTCACTTTCTGAAGTGCTGCATGAAATCTATGTGGTTCCTGCATTGCGAGCGGATCGGCGTAAACAAGTTCTTGCACTCAGAGATAGCCTCACGCCTAAGCCAAAACCCAATGAGTAAGAGAGCTAACAATTCGTTCAAGCCGAGACCGCTTCGCGGCTCGGCTGCATGGTGACGTGTACCACTCCGCCGTTCCGCGCAGCGGTCCGGCTTAACTCAGGCGTTAGCGCGGGGTAGAACGAGTTCACGGAATTTGCTCTAAAAATTATTCTGTTGTTCTCAGCTGTTGTCGCAATTGCTCGCGATCAGCCAGCAAAAACGCTTCTTCAGGCGTTGGTTTTTCGGGAAAGCGGTGGCTGGCCCTGACCGAACGCCACCTTCGACGGCCAGGATGCAATCAGGTTGGCCATCTGAGGCTCTGTGACTACGCACCGCGCTAACAATTCGTCCAAGCCGACACCGCTTCGCGGCGTCGTGCAAGTCTTGCTAATCTTCACTCGCACAACGCCGCAAATCGGTGCGGCTTAACTCAGGCGTTAGCCGTCAATGAAAGGATTTCCCGTCGTTGCGATTGTTCTACTAGCTTCTACTTGCCTGGGATGTGATCCAATCTCAGAGACAAGGGTTGAGATTGACAGTCCGACAGCTAGGGGCATGAGTTGCGCTGTGGAGGCGCTGCGTAGAGCCGGGTTCGATGCAGAGGGCTTCCCCGAGGAGTCTCACGTGCCGGTACAAAGCGGCGACATCTACATGGGCCTCCGTGTGCGGAGAGGTGGCTACGAACTTTACGTTTCTAAGGTCGGGAAACCACATACTAGCGGGGAGATTCAGAAATTTTCTGCCCATATGAGACGGGCCTCCCAAGTAATCGTTACGCAATGCTCTGGTTCGGCACCACCAAAGATTAGTGTTGAAATCCCGGCAAAGAACTGCAGCGTTCGTGTTGACGGCTAACAATTCGTTCAAGCCGAGACCGCTTCGCGGCTCGGCTGCATGGTGACGTGTACCACTCCGCCGTTCCGCGCAGCGGCCCGGCTTAACTCAGGCGTTATGCGCGGTCAAACGCAAAGAGCTTTTCGATTTTTTTGTGGGCAGCTCTGATTGCCTTGCAAGTTGTCAGCCTGTTGTTGGCTCAATGCATGTGTTCATTGGCAACAGCGGTTTCGGGCCGCTCACCGCCTTGGCTTTCGTGAAGTGACTCTCGCGTCCCGATCTTCGCGGGCCTAAGATCGCTTCATCCGCGTTGCTTCGCCTACTCTCAGACGCTGCATAACAATTCGTCCAAGCCGACACCGCTTCGCGGCGTCGTGCAAGTCTTGCTAATCTTGACTCGCACAACGCCGCAAATCGGTGCGGCTTAACTCAGGCGTTAGATGCCATGCTCAAGTACTTCGCATTTGCAGTATTCGTCCTATCCGCTTCAGGATGTTCCTCTGTCGCTCAGAAGGTGGCCAAGGAAGAGTGCTGGAAGCACACAATAGATCGAGTGGACTTGGCCAGGAACACGCTGACCATGTGCAGCAATGGGATTTATGCCACGCGAACGATCTACTACCCGAACCCAAATTCAGCTCCTACAACCTGTAGTCAGGCCGGAACAGTAGACACCAGCCGAGAGAAGATTGACTTCAACCTCAAAGTCGGAGAGTGCGAGAACGGCCGCCAAGTCGGGCCTGCTGAAATTCATTGCACTAGAACTGATAGCCAAGACCTTGTTTGCAACATCGACAACCAAGAAGGCTTTCTCTTCTCGCGAACAGGGCATGGCATCTAACAATTCGTTCAAGCCGAGACCGCTTCGCGGCCGCGGAAATGGTCGTAAGATTCAACCATCGCCGCGGCCGCAAAGCGCTCCGGCTTAACTCAGGCGTTATGCGTGGTCACCCGTAACCGCGCTTCTTCGGCTTGAATCCATCAGCCATGCGATCTGAAGTCCCCAATTGATCGTGCAATGCAGCTGACAGTGTTGGCTTTACTGGCCACCAACCAACCTGGCCTTCGTGAAGTGACCTTCGCATCCCGATCTTCGCGGGCTTAAGATCGCTTCAGCCCGCCGGGTTCACCGACTGAATCAGGCGCATAACTAATCGTTCAAGCCGAGACCGCTTCGCGGCTCGTGTAAGTCGCTATGATCTTCACTCGCCCAAAGCCGCAAAGCGGCCCGGCTTAACTCAGGCGTTAGGCGCTTATCGATGAGCAAAGTTTGGATCCCAACTTCAAAGCAACACGAGCTACTTTTCGCGGAGCTTGGAAGGTGTGTTTATGTTTTCCAAGGAATTGAGGCAAGACTTAAGATGATGCTGCCTCATCTAATTCCGCCCGGGAAAGACGCCAGCCTTGCTGGTGAAGACCCTTCCAACTGGAGGCTCTACCTAGACTCAAAGAACACACTCGGCCCTTTGATTCAAAAGCTGAAAGAGCACGTCGACTCAAGCCATCCAGAACTGCTAGACCGAGATTGGACGCAAATCGTCAAATATCGTAACGAGGTGATGCACCATTACGTAGAGCAGCCGTTCTCGCGCCTTGACACGGAATCGAAGTTCTATGAGGCACTGAATTTCCTCAGGCACCGTAGAGAAACTGCTGTGCCATTGCTTTTGATTCTGCAAGATATATGCATTGGCTTAATCGATCGACTGGAATCAGATGGAGCGCATACGGAATCAATCAAGCTTCAGTGGCGCGCGCCTAACAATTCGTTCAAGCCGAGACCGCTTCGCGGCTCGGCTTAAATGGTGACGCGTACCATCACGCCGTGCCGCGCAGCGGTCCGGCTTAACTCAGGCGTTAGGCGCGCACAGGAATCTTCTAGTCGTGACTGCCAAGACCAATCAGCCGGCGGGTTTGATAACGGTTGTGCTAAATCAGGCAGCGCCGTTCGGCGACCGTCATGATGCAGCAATGGATCTTGGTGAATACGATGAGCCGGAGGCTGAGGCGGCTCTTCTGCAACTTGTTCAAGATCAATCGGTTGATCCAGACATTGCTGACGCTGCTGGAGAGTCGATATGGTCAATCTGGTCTCGCCAGGACCGCAGCGAGCCAGCATTGATTGAATCGTTCCACCCGGAGGCGCGTAAGTTCTTTGTGCATGGGCGCGCCTAACAATTCGTTCAAGCCGAGACCGCTTCGCGGCTCGGCTTGCGTGCTAGCGTGTAGCACGCCGCCGTTCCGCAAAGCGGTCCGTCTTAACTCAGGCGTTAGCGCTCAAGTTCACACAAAGCTTGGCCACGGGCTTCGGCGACAGTGCGCGTCCGCGTGGGACCGCGTGAATTGCTTTCGCTCCGCTTGACGGCGGGCTTCGGTGGCAACTCCATCGCGCCCTGCCCGATCATCCAGGAAAGCAGCCGACCACAGGCCAATCGGATGATGCGCAACTGAAAGCGGGGCTCCAGAAAGGGCGTCGCGCTAACAATTCGTTCAAGCCGAGCCCGCTTCGCGGCCTCGTGCAAGTGCTATATATTTTCACCTGCCCAAGGCCGCAAATCGGCCCGGCTTAACTCAGGCGTTAGGCCCATCAAAAAGCACGTGCCATTTTTATGCAGCATCGGAGTGATCACCGCATTCCTGCACAACTCTGGTCTTCGGTATTTGGTGTATTCGTCGATATCCTGCTTCTACACTGAGGGCTGCACACTGCCCGCTTGGCACGACATCACCCTCAAAGTTCTCTATTTCCCCTACGCGCTGCTCTCCGATCTCGTAGGTCCGATCTCCGAGACAGGGGCCGCGGTGCTTTCCGGAGCGTGGGGGATTTCTGCGACGCTCATCGCGTGGGCGCTGTTCGCCAATTTCCGCGTCCAAAACTAGGCGTCGGACTTCGGGCAAATTTCGGCTACTCTGTGCAACCGTGTGGTTCAGTCCCTTCGGCAACATCTTTGTTTCGTCGCTGCTTTGGTTCTCTCGGTGCTGCACGCGCAAGCCGTCGCATGTGCGGTCTCGTCGCCTAAAACGCTGGCCTAACAATTCGTTCAAGCCGAAACCGCTTCGTTACGGCAAAAACATGGCAGGAAAAGCTTGCCATGTTTTTACCTCCACTACGCGTTTCGGCTTAACTCAGGCGTTAGCCCGCATGAAGCAACTTCTCATCTCCGTACTCAGCGCAATAATTACGATCGCACTCATTGCGGCCACCGTTTTCGGCTTCATGTGGTACGCGGAGAGGCAGTACATGAAGGACATGCAATCCACCGCTCCTGTACACGCCCCCTGCAAGACCGCACCGGCAGGACTCGCTATTGAAAGGCACAATTTCGTGCCAGACGTGGATCAAGTAGCCATCTTTGGCGTGGCCCACAATTCTTCAAACCTCGAGTGGCGTGATGCTGTAATTTCCGCAACGATTGGAAAGCCAGGGTCACAAATCAACGAGTGTGAAACGCGACTCATTGGCCCTATTCCTGCGGGCGCAAAGAGACCGTTCCTGATTCAATGCAGCAAGACAGAGATCACTCAAGAGTCAGCTGTAATCGAGTACCAAGTAAAGATCAGTGAAGCATGTGAGGCTGCGGGCTAACAATTCGTTCAAGCCGAGACCGCTTCGCGGCTCGGCTGCATGGTGACGTGTACCACTCCGCCGTTCCGCGCAGCGGTCCGGCTTAACTCAGGCGTTAGACCTGCCATGAAAGTTCTCTGCTCTTTTTGCGCTCTACTGCTAGGCGCGGCGTCCGGCGCATCAACAGGCAAAGAACCGATGCAAGAATGCACTTCTAATCTCGCGCCGGTGTTTTTCGTTGCACCCGAGCTTCCACGCCGCTTGCATAACGAGTTCCCCGGACAGGTGGAAATCTCCCTCACAATCCTGGCGACAGGACTGGTGGAGTTACCCGAGATCACTTCTGCAACTTGGCATCCGATCGGCCGCAGTCGCGGGAAGCCCAGCGGATATGACGAGTCAATCGTTTCTGCCCTCTCTAAATGGCGCTACCCTTCACGGCGCACGGCTTGCCGCCACACGTTTCCCATTGAGTTTGAGTGGCGGGGATAACTGTTGGCAGGTCTAACAATTCGTTCAAGCCGAGCCCGCTTCGCGGCCTCGTGCAAGTACCATTGAGTTTCACTTGCCCAAGGCCGCAAAGCGGCCCGGCTTAACTCAGGCGTTAGACCGGTCCAGAAACAACTGCCGGTCAACAAGCGTCACGCCAAGTTGGGTTTGTTCTTCCCTCGCTTGTCTCAGGCCTTTGATCGTCGCCACAAACTCCGTGCCGGCTAGAGCGGCCGGCACTCCGTTTCTGGGTTCAGCACTTCGCAAAGAGCGATCGTCAGGTCTAGACTTGGCCCAGTTCATGGGTTCTTGGTCAAAAGCCACGGCTGGCACCGGTCTAACAACTCGTTCAAGCCGAGCCCGCTTCGCGGCCTCGTGCAAGTTCTTGCAAGTTTCACTTGCCCAAGGCCGCAAAGCGGCCCGGCTTAACTCAGGCGTTAGCCCCCAATGAGACATGCATCGCTCTTGCTAGCTCCATTCTTCGTACTAGGCTGCAGCTCTATGCTGATCTCAGCTAAACGAACGCCCGGCGAGAACTACGCATCACTGACACTGCTAGCAGAACAGCAACAGACAGATCCCAACTGGGGGTACGGCATACTCAGCGTGGATGACCAAGATATTGACGGGAATGGACTTCACATCTATGTGGCTCGTGGAACGCGTTCCATCTACTACACGTGTCCGAATTATTTTGTCTTTGATGGCAGCATGAAACTTGTATTCAACTTTACTGCAGGTGAGAACTACGTGCTTAAGTGTGACCGCCAAGGGAACGGGTCAATTCACAAAGTTCCCGCAGTTGGGGGCTAACAATTCGTTCAAGCCGAGACCGCTTCGCGGCTCGGCTGCATGGTGACGTGTACCACTCCGCCGTTCCGCGCAGCGGTCCGGCTTAACTCAGGCGTTAGACCGGTCCAGAGAAAATGCCGGTCAACAAGCGCAAAGCTCGGAGCCGGGCCCTCGCCTGTTTCAGGCATTCGATCCTCGCCACAAACTCCGTGCCGGCTAGAGCGGCCGGCACTCCGCTTCTGGGGTCAGCAGTTCGCAAAGAGCGATCGTCAGTTCTACACTTGGCTCTGTTCACGGGTTCTTGGTCAAAAGCCACGGCTGGCACCGGTCTAACAATTCGTTCAAGCCGAGCCCGCTTCGCGGCCTCGTGCAAGTTCTTGCAAGTTTCACTTGCCCAAGGCCGCAAAGCGGCCCGGCTTAACTCAGGCGTTAGGGCGCAAATGAAGGTTCCCTGTCTACTCATCGCCCTATTCGCAAGCCTTTCGGTCGGTGCCACCCCGCCGCCGCCGCAGAAGGCGACCTTCGTCTACGTGCACAAGGCCGCACGGCAAATGTTCCTATATGACGGGAAAGAACTCCTAGCAACGTTCCCGATCTCTTTGGGCCGTTCGCCCGTTGGTCACAAGGAGCGTGAGGGTGACAAGAGAACCCCGGAGGGCCGCTACGTCCTCGATTACAAGAACCCGAACAGCCAGTACTACCTGTCAATCCACGTCTCGTATCCGAACGCCCAAGACAAAAAGCACGCCAGGGAGCTTGGTGTATCGCCAGGCGGCGACATCATGATTCACGGCCAACCCAATAGCTCCAGCTACTCTCCTGACGTTCTTCAGCGCTACGACTGGACTGACGGCTGCATTGCAGTGACCAACGCGCAAATGGATCAAATCTGGGCCATGATTGATGTGCCGGTAACAATCCAGATTGCGCCCTAACAATTCGTTCAAGCCGAGACCGCTTCGCGGCTCGGCTGCATGGTGACGTGTACCACTCCGCCGTTCCGCGCAGCGGTCCGGCTTAACTCAGGCGTTAGCGCCTTACTCCATGAAGATCCCAGCACTCACACTTTTACTTCTATTTGCAGGCGGCGCGATCGCTCAGACGCCGTCGGCAAAGACGACCCAAGAAGTGGGCCAGCTCTTTGCCGCCCTGAAGCAATCCAACTGTGAGTTCTCCCGCAACGGATCTTGGCACAATGCCCAGAAAGCGAGCGAGCACCTGCAGCGCAAGTATGATTACCTGCTGAAGAAGCGCTTGGTAACGACCACCGAGTCATTCATTGAACTTGCCGCCACAAAGAGCAGCATGTCGGGCAAGCCCTACCAGGTACGCTGTGGCAAGACAGCTCCGGTATCGAGCAGCTCTTGGTTTAAAAGCCAGCTAAACGCGGTTCGTAGTGGCGGCCGGCGCTAACAATTCGTTCAAGCCGAGACCGCTTCGCGGCTCGGCTTGCGTGCTAGCGTGTAGCACGCCGCCGTTCCGCAAAGCGGTCCGTCTTAACTCAGGCGTTAGACCAACTAGGGGAAAGTCATGCAGGTCATACAAAGAACAGTCCTTCTACTCGCACTGTCAATGTCTGTAGGCTTTGTCACTCTCCTGCACCCAACTGCGGCTCAAGCCCAAGACGTCATCGAATCACAGATCGATGGTGAGTTCGAAGGATGGGAAGGCGAGACCGTAATAAAGCTCCAGAACGGTCAGATTTGGCTGCAGACCGAGTACCACTATCACTATCACTACGCCTACTCCCCTGACGTCATCATCTTTCAAACGAGTGGAGGCTGGAAGATGAAAGTCGAGGGCACTGACAAGGCCGTTGGGGTTCGTCAGCTACGTTAGGCGTTGGTCTAACAATTCGTTCAAGCCGAGACCGCTTCGCGGCTCGGCTGCATGGTGACGTGTACCACTCCGCCGTTCCGCGCAGCGGTCCGGCTTAACTCAGGCGTTAGGCCGCAGAAGGATCCATGACGCAATCACCTACAAAAGACCGCTTGGACGTCTGGTTCGACGGATCCGCCATTTGCATTGTCGCTGTTGCTTCAAATGGTGACCCGCTGGACATGAGTGAGAGTGAGGCTGAAGAATTCCTAGCCAAGCTTCAGTTGTGCATTGCCCAGGCAAAGGCGGCATGAGTCACGCAGGTGCGGCCTAACAATTCGTTCAAGCCGAGACCGCTTCGCGGCTCGGCTGCATGGTGACGTGTACCACTCCGCCGTTCCGCGCAGCGGTCCGGCTTAACTCAGGCGTTAGGCCGCATATGACAATCGTCGAGATCCAAGGCTGGCAAGTTGGGTTCAACAAGGTTGCATGTACGAACATCATCAGGGCCGCTACCGGCATAGACCTTGTCCAGGGTAAGGCGATAACGGATGGTGTACTTAGTGGTGAGACTCAACGTGTCTACGTTTCAGACAACTCGATGGCACAGCAGCTAGTGAATGACTTGACGGAGATTGGGGCAATTGCGTCCATCGCTGCGGCCTAACAATTCGTTCAAGCCGAGACCGCTTCGCGGCTCGGCTTAAATGGTAGCGTTTACCATCCCGCCAAGCCGCGCAGCGGCCCGGCTTAACTCAGGCGTTAGGGCGCACCCCATTTCTTACGGACTCCAACCTTGCTTACGCATCGTCAAGATCAGCTGCTCTCAATCTCGCAGGCAGTCATTGGTCGCCTCATTGGCTCGCAGTCGCTGGTGCCTTGCTTCGCGCTATTAATGCACGCTCACGGTCAGGTTCAGGAGCTTTTCCCGGCATTCCAACCAGGAGAAGAAGAGCAATCATTTGGCTCACTTGTTGACGAACTTCAGCAAGGCATCACCGCCGGGGCGCTGGGCACAGCCCTCGTCATTCTTCTTGAGCCACCGACAGTTGAAGACAACACAAGCGGCGCTATGATCGACATTGAGCAGCGCGGAGAACAACGATTCATGGCCTACCTACCCTTTTCGGTTGTCGACGGACTCGCATCCTTTCAACAGCCAAAGTTGACGGCAAAAGCGCCAGCATTGTTCCGTGCGCCCTAACAATTCGTTCAAGCCGAGACCGCTTCGCGGCTCGGCTGCATGGTGACGTGTACCACTCCGCCGTTCCGCGCAGCGGCCCGGCTTAACTCAGGCGTTAGCCCTTATGACACAAGTCTTGCCACTCAAACCGCTATCGAGCTACGAACGGATAGAGGACGAGAATGCAGTGGGCGCCTATCTCTCAAAACTTTTCTGCTACCACACTAATCGCAATGCTTGGCATGGCAATCCTTCAGGGGAAGTCAGAGGCTTCGGAACCAGTTTTTCTGAGCTAACTACCAAGTGCGAACAGGAACGAACCCAAGGCACCACCTTCTACATAGATGAAGTGCCAGCTCTCGCAATTCTTGGGAAATCGCACAGCTTGGTAATCGCGGTCAGGGGCAATGCACCTTTCAAAGACGCAACTCATATCTCATTCACAGGACGATCCGTTCAACAGATCAAGGACGAAATTCTCGCTCCATTCAAATGGACTTATCTAACGGATCAGTTTCTTGTTCCAAATTCAGCGCTTCCACCAGCAACCTTTCCCTTCAACTATTATTGGGCGCAGCCACAAGGTGCAGGTAAACGTCTTCGATGGTATCGCAACACAACATCACCGCCAGACATTGAGCATGCACTCTTAGTTCTTTCGAGAATCTGCATGCACCTTAACGCTACGGGCTAACAATTCGTTCAAGCCGAGCCCGCTTCGCGGCCTCGTGCAAGTTCTTGCAAGTTTCACTTGCCCAAGGCCGCAAAGCGGCCCGGCTTAACTCAGGCGTTAGGCTGCAGGAGAATTACATGGGAAAGCACGACTTTTCACACCTCTTCGCGCTGTACCCAAAGCACATCGCTGCGATGCCTGATACGTTCACTAGTCACGACTTCATCCTTCGCCTTGCCCAACAAAATCAGGCGGCGTACGTGGAAGCTCTTAACTCTTACAAAGGCGGCGGTGAGCCGTTCATGGTTGTCCACCAGCAACTCTCGGCTCAACTAAACAAGTTCCCTGACCTAGTTGAGCCACATGGGAGAGCATCGAGTCATGACATTTTTGGCCACTCCAACACTTGTAGCCAGTGGCGTAAGCGCGCAGCAGCCTAACAATTCGTTCAAGCCGAGCCCGCTTCGCGGCCTCGTGCAAGTACCATTGAGTTTCACTTGCCCAAGGCCGCAAAGCGGCCCGGCTTAACTCAGGCGTTAGACCGGTCCAGAAGAAAGTGCCGGTCAACAAGCGTCAAGCCAAGTTGGTGTTTGATCTTTCCTTGCCGGCCCAGGCTTTTGATCTTCGCCACAAACTCCGTGCCGGCAAGAACGCCGGCACTCCGTTTCTGGGTTCAGCATTTCGCAAAGAGCGATCGTCAGTTCTAGACCTAGCTCAGGTCATGGGTTCTTGGTCAAAAGCCACGGCTGGCACCGGTCTAACAATTCGTTCAAGCCGAGACCGCTTCGCGGCCTCGTGCAGGTTCTGCTAGATTTTCACCCACACAAGGCCGCAAAGCGGTCCGTCTTAACTCAGGCGTTAGGCTTGCAAGAGAACATCGCGTATCGTGATGTCGTTTTAACAACAGGAGACATGCCATGGTCAAAGTAGCCTTGTTCGTTCGCCTTGAAGCGAAACCCGGAAAAGAGAAAGAGGTTGAGAGCTTCCTTGTGAGTGGCCTTCCCATCGTCAATGAGGAGCCTGCCACCATTGCATGGTTTGGCATTCGCCTTGGACCAAGCACTTTCGGAATTTTTGATGCTTTCCCGGATGAAGCGGGTCGGCAGGAACATCTCTCCGGCAAGGTCGCAGCAGCGTTGATGGCAAAGGCAGGTGAGTTGTTCTCCGAGCCTCCCTCCATCGAAAACGTTGATGTACTTGCGGCAAAGCTACCCGGCGAGCAAGCCTAACAATTCGTTCAAGCCGAACTTGCTTCGTTACAGCAAAAGCGTGGCAGAAAAAGCTTGCCACGCTTTTGCCTCCACTACGCAAGTCGGCTTAACTCAGGCGTTAGACCGGTCCAGAAACAAAGGCCGGTCAACAAGCGGCAAGCCAAGTTGGCGTTGTTCTTGCCTCGCCTTGCCCAGGCTTTTGATCCTCGCCACAAACTCCGTGCCGGCTAGAGCGCCGGCACTCCGTTTCTGGGTTCGACTTGCTCGCAAAGAGCGGTTGTCGGCACTAGACTCAGGTCAGATCGGTTCATTGGTCAAAAGCAACGGCTGGCACCGGTCTAACAATTCGTTCAAGCCGAGACCGCTTCGCGGCCTCGTGCGAGCGCTGCTCATTTTCACTCGCCCAAGGCCGCAAATCGGCCCGGCTTAACTCAGGCGTTAGCTGCAAAGAGCTCACATGCCGTCACTTCCATTCGATACGCGAGTTGACCGTCTAGGCCACCTGACTGTCCTCGCCAGGCGTTTCTACGACGTTTGGTGGGTCTATGTCGGGGCTGACACAAGGCCTAACATCATTGACGCAATGAACCGGTTTCCGGAGTTCTTTCGCTTTGATGAGCACGCGAACTTTGTATCTCTGGTGACGCATCTCGCCTCATTGTTCGAGAATCGCAATGACACAATCAACTTCGAGTCGCTTATCGCAGAAGCGGAAAAGGACGGACTCATATCCGACGACCGGATTGCCGATGCCAAATCCGCCCTTTCGTCCGTAAGCCACTTGCGGCCGAAGCTAGCCATACTCCGCAGTAATCTTTTCTCCCACCGTAGCAAATCGCTCTCATACGAGGCGGCTTTCGATAAGGCGGCCATAACGCCGAACCAGTTCCGAGACCTAACGAGCGCAGGTCTCACAATCGCAAACGCACTTCTCGTCGGGCGTGGACAGCGTGAGATCTTCTTCACAAAGACCACGGCTTCCCAAACTTTGAAAATGCTGCAAACCCTGAAAGAGCGCAGCTAACAATTCGTTCAAGCCGAGACCGCTTCGCGGCTCGGCTGCATGGTGACGTGTACCACTCCGCCGTTCCGCGCAGCGGTCCGGCTTAACTCAGGCGTTAGCTTTGTTATGAACACAGTGGTGACTTTGAAGAAAATTCTATTCGCGGCTGCGCTTTTCTCCGCGGCGCCCGGCCATGCAGATGACAGCCAATTAACTGCGCCATGGCTAACTGGCTTTTGGTACGCAACCGCACCAAAAGAAAAGGATATTGAGGGGTCTGTCATGGAATTCCGCGCTGATGGCTCTTACATTCTGTACGACAAGGAATGCTTCCCAGAGACCGAACCAGGTGAAGTCACTTATCGCGATTTCGGTGATGAGATTCAGGTTCAAAGCCGTGCCGTTGGTGAAAAACCTAGGACCCTCGTCTTCCACGCAAGCCCGGACAAAAGGAGCCTCACTCTGACCTTTCCAGACTCAGGGACGACGGCAACTATTGAACGCACCCCAGGGAACAAGTGCGTCGCACAAAGCTAACAATTCGTTCAAGCCGAGACCGCTTCGCGGCTCGGCTGCATGGTGACGTGTACCACTCCGCCGTTCCGCGCAGCGGTCCGGCTTAACTCAGGCGTTAGGTGCGCAATGGGAATCAACGTTTACTGGAAGAACGAACGCGGTGAAGTTCTCGGCGAGCTTTCGGACGCTGATTTCCTTCTGAGCAACCTAAGTAAGCTCCTCTATCAACAGCCCGGCTCGTGCGCTCGTTACATCGATCCTGCTGGTGACGCTTGCTTCAACCAGCTGCAGTTGCCTGATCTTCTCTCAGAGTTGCACCAAGTCCGCACCAAGGTCGCTGGCGGCAGGCCCGCTAAACAGCTGGATGACCTGATCGCACTTGTTTCCGAGGCTCATGGCACAACACATTCATATGTTTGGTTCCTCGGTGACTAGGGGCGCACCTAACAATTCGTTCAAGCCGAGACCGCTTCGCGGCTCGGCTGCATGGTGACGTGTACCACTCCGCCGTTCCGCGCAGCGGTCCGGCTTAACTCAGGCGTTAGACCGGTCCAGAAGCAATTGCCGGTCAACAAGCGTGAAGCGAAGTTGGTGCTTGTTCTTCCTTTGCCTCGCCCAGGCATTTGATCCTCGCCACAAACTCCGTGCCGGCTAGAGCGCCGGCACTCCGTTTCTGGGTCAGCATCTCGCAAAGAGCGATCGTCAGTTCTAAACGTGGCTCAGATGGTGGGTTCCTCCTCAAAAGCCACGGCTGGCACCGGTCTAACAATTCGTTCAAGCCGAGACCGCTTCGCGGCCTCGTGTAAGTCTGCTAATTTTCACTTACACAAGGCCGCAAAGCGGTCCGTCTTAACTCAGGCGTTATGCGTGGTCACGCGTAACCGCGCTTCTTCGGCTTGAATCCATCGGCCATGCGATCTGAAGTCCCCAGTTGATCGTGCCATGCAGCTGACAGTGTTCGCTTTCCTGGCCACCCACCAACCTGACCTTCGTGACGTGATCTTCGCATCCCGATCTTCCCGGGCTTAAGATCGCTTCAGCCCGCCGGGTTCACCTCCTGAGTCAGGCGCATAACAATTCGTTCAAGCCGAGACCGCTTCGCGGCTCGTGTTAGTCGCTATGATCTTCACTCGCCAAAAGCCGCAAAGCGGCCCGGCTTAACTCAGGCGTTAGCTGTCATGACTATCCTCATCGCTTACGTTAACGCCAAAGCTGATGAGCTCGCGTCGGCATTTGTCAGCCATGGCTATTCCTGGAAGAACCCCATCACGGGCGAAATCTCCCTCTTTAGCGTGGATGGTGGTCGCTTGGTGGTCCCCACGCCGGAAGCAGCAATCCGCGAACATGAGCAAGGTGCACTACTGCAGCTTTGGCAGACAGGCACCCTAGACCTGCCAATCGGCGGAGCAACCTGTGGTGCTTGTCTATTCTTTGACGGCTGGCGCGCAAAAGAAGTTGCTGGGTGCCTCAGTATTCTAGAGTCACAGAAGATCTCGTATCGCGTCTGCACAGATGACAGCTAACAATTCGTTCAAGCCGAGACCGCTTCGCGGCTCGGCTGCATGGTGACGTGTACCACTCCGCCGTTCCGCGCAGCGGTCCGGCTTAACTCAGGCGTTAGGCCCCATGAAGAAAACTCACGTTGTCCTTGCCCTGTTCCTCGCGGCCTCAGCCTCCGCTTGCGCATCTCAAACGGTCGCGCAGAATTCTTTGCAGATTAAGACGGGCGGTGGTGTTACCGGGCCCTTCATTCGCTTGTCGCTTCTGTCTTCTGGTGAGCTGTCCGTAACAAGAGAATCCATGCCATTCGCAGACACCAAAAGCGGCCTGACGACTATCGAGTTCAAAGAGCACTTGGATCCGACTGAGACAGTCCGGCTGTTTCAGCTAGCTCAATCCGCTACCGACTTCAGTCAGGGTTGTGGACTGGTAGGGCACGGCACAGACGCTCGCCTGTCGCTCCAGCTCAGCCAGGAGCGCATTGATTTTGAATGTGATGGTGCAATCAGGTGGCCCACCGGTCCGCTCACAAAGTCACTCGTTGATTCACTCAACCAGCACCTGCCCAAGAAGTTTCAAGTTAAATAGCCTGGGGCCTAACAATTCGTTCAAGCCGAGACCGCTTCGCGGCTCGGCTGCATGGTGACGTGTACCACTCCGCCGTTCCGCGCAGCGGTCCGGCTTAACTCAGGCGTTAGGCACCAAATGACAGATTCGACGAACGTCATAGAAATGTTCCGGCCAGTTGGACCGAAGGAGCTTGACCTACTTCGGGAAAGTGGCTTTCGCCGTTGGCCGCCTCGCCTACCTGAGCAGCCGATCTTCTACCCCGTAACGAATCAGAAGTACGCGGCAGAGATCTCGGAGAAGTGGAACACCATGGACTTCGGGTACGGCGCCGTAACCCGCTTCTTCGTCAATGCCACCTTCATGGCCAACTATCCGGTTCAACAAGTCGGGGCCTCGTATCACACCGAGTGGTGGGTTCCGGCGGAGGACTTGGAGGCTCTCAACGACAACATTGTTGGAGTCATTGAGGTAGTCCAGGAGTTTGGTGCCTAACAATTCGTTCAAGCCGAGACCGCTTCGCGGCTCGGCTGCATGGTGACGTGTACCACTCCGCCGTTCCGCGCAGCGGTCCGGCTTAACTCAGGCGTTAGGTGGCCATGACACATCGCGTAATATTGGTACTCCTAGTAGCGCTCGTGCTGCCAGGATGCGAGGCGATGGAGAAACGTCGCATCCGATATCTGATTCAGGATGAACTGCGTCTTTCCTCAGCAGATGGGCTTGCGGTCGTGAAGGTTGACGACTGGGGTTTTGCCAATCATGGGGGAGATTTCTCGCTCACAAAGTTAGACCCTGATACTTGCAATAAAGTGGCAGCAGCCTTACGGCCACCAACCCCTATCAACGTCCAATCTTATTACTACAAGCTTTACCAAGCTCAAGGGCTGACGACTCGGATAGTGCGCGAGAGGGGTTTTGTGAACGAGTCTGGTCTCGGAGTAAATTACGCGCTCGATGAATCAACGTGCTTTTTGGCCAGAGAATGCTGGTATGACTAGGCCACCTAACAATTCGTTCAAGCCGAGACCGCTTCGCGGCTCGGCTGCATGGTGACGTGTACCACTCCGCCGTTCCGCGCAGCGGTCCGGCTTAACTCAGGCGTTAGGTGTTGCACCGGTAATACCGGGGTGTTACCTTTCAGATCATGAAAGTAGCCATCTCACTCCCAGATCCGGTCTTCTCCGCGGCGGAGAAGCTTGCCCTTCGCCTTCGCGTGTCTCGCAGCCAGCTGTACGCCCAGGCCATTCAGGAATACCTTGGCAAACGCCAAGACTCGCTCGTGACGGAACAACTAAACGCCGTCTACGCTGCTGGACAGGAGCCTGTTGATCCTGCCTTGGCAGCTGCCCAGCTTGGAGCCATCGCTCATGAAGCGTGGTGAGATCTGGTGGGCTGACCTCTCCAGCCCGGTGGGCTCTGGCCCTGGCTACAGACGCCCTGTTCTCGTCGTTCAAGCCAACCCGTTTAATGCCAGCCGTATTGCTACGGTGATTGTCGCTACGATCACTTCCAATATTGCCTTGGCAGAGGCACCTGGCAACGTCCGCATCACCAAGTCAGACTCCGGGTTGCCTCAGCCTTCCGTTGTGAATGTCTCGCAGTTGATCACGCTAGATCGCGCTGTTCTTACTTCCAAGGTCAAGACCCTGACTGGTTTGGCTATGGACAAGGTGGACAGCGGCTTAAAGCTGGTTCTCGGGCTTCAGTAAGCAACACCTAACAATTCGTTCAAGCCGAGACCGCTTCGCGGCTCGGCTGCATGGTGACGTGTACCACTCCGCCGTTCCGCGCAGCGGTCCGGCTTAACTCAGGCGTTATGCGCGGTCAAACGCAAAGAGCTTTTCGATTTTTTTGGCAACAGTGATCGGGTTACACGTCGGCGGTTTGGTATTGGCTGAGTGCAGGTGTTCATTGGAAAAGCGGGTCCGCACCGCCCACCGCCCTGGCTTTCATGACGCGGCTATCGCATCCCGATCCTCGCGGGCCTAAGATCACTTCAGCTCGCCGGGTTCACCCACTGCATCAGGCGCATAACAATTCGTCCAAGCCGACACCGCTTCGCGGCGTCGTGCGAGTCTTGCTAATCTTCACTCGCACAACGCCGCAAATCGGTGCGGCTTAACTCAGGCGTTAGGGCGCAAGGGGAGATCTTCGTATGTTGGAGTGGGTAGTCGAAAGACTTATCGGGCTGCTGGGCCCTATTGCTCAGCTTCAAAAAGATAAGCGTGAACTCGCCGACAACGCTTTGAGGGCTGTGTCGCAAGCGCTCAATGAGACGTTTCTCTACTATCGAGACTTTGAGGCCAGTCAAGCAATTGATCCCCAGCGCGAGGCTCAATTGGTTCGACTGTGGTCAGCCGCGGCAATTCCTCTGCGGCACATTGATGCTGAGCTCGCAGGTGTCTGCGAGCACAAAGCCGAGTACTGGGTAAACCCCCGCAGTTGGGATCATCAGAAGATCGAGCAGTTCGGAATTGGTCTTGAGAACGTCAGGGAACGTTACCGTTCAATGCTGGCGCCCTAACAATTCGTTCAAGCCGAGACCGCTTCGCGGCTCGGCTTGCGTGCTAGCGTGTAGCACGCCGCCTTTCCGCGCAGCGGTCCGTCTTAACTCAGGCGTTAGGCCTATGCGACAACTACTGGCTATCGTTGCAGCAACTGCGCTTCTAATGGGTTGCTCACCTCCCTCAGCCGCGCCCAGCGCGGAGGACTTCCTGGTCGCATTTGAAAGGATGCAAAAGGATCAGAGTTTCTTGGAAGAGCGCGCTCTTCCTAAGTTGATGGCTACCGAAGAATTTGCGGAAGACGGTTTGACAGCGGCCGCTTCCCGGCGCATTCCATGCAGCATTTCGGGAATGCATCGCGGCGGATGGGACGTACTACCGGATTCTGCAGATCTCGCACAATCCGACGCCAGATACATAGTAGAGACGGCAACCAACGACGACACGAGATCAGTTGTTCTCGGGGTACCGGAAGGCGTCGCTGACGCTCGATACATCTTCCAGAAGCTTGGAGGTAAGTGGTATCTATCCAAGATGGATGTCTACTCCTACGCAACTCCTGGCGCTACGCCTTCACCACTCCCGTGCAAACCAGAGGCATAGGCCTAACAATTCGTTCAAGCCGAGACCGCTTCGCGGCTCGGCTTAAATGGTGACGTGTACCATCACGCCGTGCCGCGCAGCGGTCCGGCTTAACTCAGGCGTTAGGCCTACATGACAAATTCGATCGCCATCGCCCTCATTCTTGGATTTGTTGGACTATCAGGTTGCTCATCCTCCAAACCAACGCCCGAATGCTTTAAACAACCGGACCGAAACAACTTGAGCGGCGCCGAACGCGCCGCGCTTGATGACGCGCGGTCTCGCTTTGGTCAGCGCTGCCGGAGCGCCGAATCGCAGTGCGAGATTCAGCTAACTCGCAACAGGGACAATGAAATTCTTGTAAGTGTGGCTACCGTGTTTCCGATTCAGGAAACTGGCTCGTGCGCGCAGCGGCCTGGGGATCAAGATTTGGCCGTCTACAGCCCTTCCGGTGAATTCATTCGTACAGTTATGACCTTGTAGGCCTAACAATTCGTTCAAGCCGAGCCCGCTTCGCGGCCTCGTGCAAGTACCATGATTTTCACTTGCCCAAGGCCGCAAAGCGGCCCGGCTTAACTCAGGCGTTAGGTGTCACTTGAAGAATTTCGCAGTTTTAATACTCACCCTAGCAACTCTCAATGCTTGCACCAGCGCGCATCTCAGACCGGTGACTAAGGGACCAGCGCTAATGTGGCTTGGGCGCTACGATCCCATTGAATCTAAAAGCCTATCGGATGTTCCAGAGCAAGTGCGTTTGAAGGTTCTAGACCACCTTCGCAAACGTCTAGGTCCATTTGCAGACCGCCTCAAATTTACCGGCGTACGAATCGTTGATTTTGATCGGCTAGCGCATGACGAGCCGAGCTCCAAAGATTACCACTATGAGGTATACGCTTACGATCTTCAGTTCGAGTTTCAAATGAGAAGCGTCGGGATTGATTCGTATACCGCACAAATTAAGCTGCGCAGCGACGGCAGTATTCTTCAAGAAATAGACCTCCCAGCATTTGCCGAGTCCCCTGAAAAACTCGGATTCATATCTCTCGAACATGCAGCATCTATTGCCAGTTCAAAAGGTTACGAACACAAAGCTCTTTATCCACAAATTGTTTATCTAGAGGAAACGGATTCCCTAGCCTGGAAATTTCAAGAGAAAATTCCGGATGATGGGCTTGTCACCCAGTCAAAGGTTATTTTTGTGAGCGCTCACAATGGGGAAGTTCTACTAAAAGGGACCTCTTCGTCCATTACAATTGGTGACACCTAACAATTCGTTCAAGCCGAGCCCGCTTCGCGGCCTCGTGCAAGTTCTTGCAAGTTTCACTTGCCCAAGGCCGCAAAGCGGCCCGGCTTAACTCAGGCGTTAGCCCGCAGGATCACTTTTGCTTCGCAACGTCCTTTTCATATGTGGTCAGAACCGTCTTCGCAGTCCAACTGCCGAGCAAGTGTTCGCCGATTGGCCTGGCATTGAGACGGCATCGGCCGGCCTGAAGAATGAAGCAGACAACCCTGTCACGCCTGAACTCCTGGAGTGGGCTCATATCGTGTTTGTCATGGAGCGCTCACACCGTGCCAAGCTCACGGCCAAGTTTAGACGTCACCTTGGGGCCGCACGCGTTGTCTGTTTGGACATTCCGGATGACTACGACTACATGGCTCGGGAGCTGATCCAGCTACTCAAGACCAAAGTTCCTCGTCATTTGGCTTCAGGCTCTGCGGGCTAACAATTCGTTCAAGCCGAGACCGCTTCGCGGCTCGGCTTAAGTGGTAGCGTTTACCACATCGCCAAGCCGCGCAGCGGCCCGGCTTAACTCAGGCGTTAGGTCGCTAACAAGGAATCTCACCGCATGGATTTTTCCAATTTCAAGAATGCAAACGGCTTTGAGCTGCACGATCATTTTATGTCCAAGAACCTTGATGATCTCACGATAGAAGAACTTGCCTACATTCATCTCACCAGGATGCACAGACGCACGCTCATCAAGAACGCCAATGTCTCTTCAAGTCTTTATGACTTGATTGAAACTGCGCAAGCATCAGCGATTAATGCCAGGACTAGAATCTACACGCCTATGTTGGCGTCATTCGCTGTGCTTGATCAAATTGGTGGCGCTTACCGCAACAAGTCCAAAGCGACCAATTACAAGAACGGGATAAAGGCGGCACTTCACTCTTTCAGCGCATATACGAAAGACGAAATCGAGTACCTGACAACATTGAGAAATGGGCTCTATCACGACGGCAGCCTGCTATCTAAGAACGACAACGGTAAAACTAATGTTGTGTTCCGCCTTGACCCGAATGCGCCAAAAACAATAACTATGCCTCGCAAGCCCTGGGATGGTATTTACCACGACTCGCTTGATGACTACATCTCAAAGATCAACGTTCTTTCTTTAAAGAATGATGTGGAGAAAATAGCACTCGAGTGTCTTGACCTACTTCAAAACGGCGCGCTTAGCTTTGAGATCAGCGATTGCAGGGAATTTTTCTACAAATTCCTCTTTGTTTCCCCAAGAGCGACCTAACAATTCGTTCAAGCCGAGACCGCTTCGCGGCTCGGCTGCATGGTGACGTGTACCACTCCGCCGCTCCGCGCAGCGGTCCGGCTTAACTCAGGCGTTAGATGCCATGCTCAAGTACTTCGCATTTGCAGTATTCGTCCTATCCGCTTCAGGATGTTCCTCTGTCGCTCAGAAGGTGGCCAAGGAAGAGTGCTGGAAGCACACAATAGATCGAGTGGACTTGGCCAGGAACACGCTGACCATGTGCAGCAATGGGATTTATGCCACGCGAACGATCTACTACCCGAACCCAAATTCAGCTCCTACAACCTGTAGTCAGGCCGGAACAGTAGACACCAGCCGAGAGAAGATTGACTTCAACCTCAAAGTCGGAGAGTGCGAGAACGGCCGCCAAGTCGGGCCTGCTGAAATTCATTGCACTAGAACTGATAGCCAAGACCTTGTTTGCAACATCGACAACCAAGAAGGCTTTCTCTTCTCGCGAACAGGGCATGGCATCTAACAATTCGTTCAAGCCGAGACCGCTTCGCGGCCGCGGAAATGGTCGTAAGATTCAACCATCGCCGCGGCCGCAAAGCGCTCCGGCTTAACTCAGGCGTTAGCCACGGCATGCAGTGCAACGTCTGCTCAACCAAAAGGTCTGACTCAAATGTCGAATATCGTCCACGCACAAGCTACGTTGAATCGACTGAAGAACGATGTCAGGCAATTCAAAACTGCAACCGCGAGCGGCGTCCTGACAGCCGCCCAAGTTCAGAAGCTCGGCTCACTTCTTTCGGACACTGTTGAGGTCTTGGACGCGTTGCTCAGCAAGAACAGTGACGTGGCAATCAGCGGAAGCAAGATTGCCCAGAACGACGGCATTGGGAAGTTCGGCCGTAACGTGGGCGTCAACGGGACAAAGGTCGGTCAGAACTGACATTTCGGTTGACTCTGCCAGCTCTATGTCCGGGGCCGTGGCTAACAATTCGTTCAAGCCGAGACCGCTTCGCGGCTCGGCTTGCGTGCTAGCGTGTAGCACGCCGCCGTTCCGCGCAGCGGTCCGTCTTAACTCAGGCGTTAGGTGGCATGGACAGATCGGCGCGAGACGCGTGTCCACATTGCGGCGGGTATTGCCTGTCACGGTGGTCCAGAGCATGGCTCGGCCCTGCCAAATCGATTCGTTGCGCCACATGCAAGAAGAAAGTTGGCGTCGCTTGGCTACCGGCTCTCATCCTGTCATTGCTGATGAGTGTCACAACATCCCTCGGGGGCATACTGGCTGTGTTCTATCTGGTTCCAGAACGTCCAGGGTGGTGGGCAACAGTCTTTGCAGCAGGAGCCTTGATCGCTACCTCTCCCCTCATCCTGGCGTGGAATCGTGTAGTGCCCCTGGCCAAACGAGATGCCACCTAACAATTCGTTCAAGCCGAGACCGCTTCGCGGCTCGGCTTAAGTGGTAGGTTTTACCACTCCGCCGTGCCGCGCAGCGGTCCGGCTTAACTCAGGCGTTAGCGCGGGGTAGAACGAGTTCACAGAACTTGCTCTTAAAAAAATTGGCCTGTTCTCCGCATTCTCTAAGATGCTCGCCATTGGCAGGTCAATCGCGCTTTCCAGCATTGGGTTTTCGGGAAAGCGGCGGCTGGCCCTGACCGAACGCCAACATCGACCTCCAGGATGCAAACAGGTTGGCGACCTGAGCCTCTGTGCCTACGCACCGCGCTAACATTTCGTTCAAGCCGAGCCCGCTTCGCGGCCTCGTGCAAGTCGCTATGATCTTCACTTGCCCAAGGCCGCGCAGCGGTCCGGCTTAACTCAGGCGTTAGCGCGGGGTAGAACGAGTTCACGGAACTTGCTCTTAGAAAATTTGTGCTGGTTCCTGCCTTCTCCGAGATTGCTCGCGATCGCCAAGTGACGATCTTCTCCAGGCATTGGTTCTCGGGAAAAGCGGTGGCTGGCCCTGACCGAACGCCAGCTTCGACGGTCAGGATGCAATCAGGGGAGCGACCTGAGCCTCTGTGACTACGCACCGCGCTAACATTTCGTCCAAGCCGACACCGCTTCGCGGCGTCGTGCAAGTCTTGCTAATCTTCACTTGCACAACGCCGCAAATCGGTGCGGCTTAACTCAGGCGTTAGGCACAGGAGAAAGAATGTTGCCGTTCGAGCGATGGTTCCTAGCCTTTCTCGCAGTCGCGGGCGCATTCTTTATTGCCGGCATCACCGGCTCAATCGTCACTGATCTCGCCGGCTTGTGGCATCTACCTGGAGCGGGATTCGCGGCAGCCTTAGCCGTTGTGGTGACAACCTACGTTGCCGCGCCTAGCCGCAAGTTCCAGGCGTCTTGCCTAGCTCTCGTAGTTGGTGCTTTGGCGGCATGGTTCTTACTCGATTCTTCTTGGTATCCGGAAACAGATCGTTACCAGGGACTCGCCTATCAGCCAACCCATCTTCCGTTTATCGCAACGTTCTGCGGCGGTGTTGTTGGACTTCTGTTCGCCGCCCTGCTTAGATCACGTGCCCGTGCCTAACAATTCGTTCAAGCCGAGACCGCTTCGCGGCTCGGCTTAAATGGTGACGTGTACCATCACGCCGTTCCGCGCAGCGGTCCGGCTTAACTCAGGCGTTAGGCCTCATTCCAAACAATGCGCTGGCTTGAGACAAAAATACCGCCGCCCGTTGTCTTAGCCCTGCTCGGTATTGCCGCGTTCGGTGCCGCCCACTTTCTGCCGGCACTCTCGTTCGAGCTCCCGCTACGCAGGCTCTTGGCTATGTCCCTGGCCTTTGTTGGCTTGGCGCTCAACCTTCTCCCTAAACTTACGTTTAAGCGCGCCGGGACGACGATCAACCCTCTTCGGCCAGCCTTGTCCACGCACTTGGTCACTTCAGGTATTTATCGCTACACCCGCAACCCCATGTACTTGGGTCACGCGGCGATTCTTCTGGGCTGGGCGCTCTACTTGCGCAACGCGGCCGCTTTCGTGGCCATCCCTGCCTTCATTCTCTACATCACGCGGTTCCAGATTCAGCCGGAGGAGCGGTATCTTTCTACTCGCTTCCCCGGCGCGTACGCTGCATTCTGTGAGCAGGTCTCGCGCTGGCTATGAGGCCTAACAATTCGTTCAAGCCGAGACCGCTTCGCGGCTCGGCTTGCGTGCTAGCGTGTAGCACGCCGCCGTTCCGCAAAGCGGTCCGGCTTAACTCAGGCGTTAGGTCTGCACCGCACAATCATGCTAGTTGAGATCGCAAAAACACTCGGGCTGTTCTTCGCCACTGCGCTAGCGGAGATCATTGGCTGTTACCTTCCCTACTTGTGGCTCAAGCAAGGCAAATCCGCCTGGCTTCTCGTGCCAGCTGCGCTAAGCCTCGCAGCGTTTGCATGGCTCCTCACCTTGCACCCACAGGCCGCCGGGCGTGTCTACGCAGCGTATGGCGGTGTGTACATTGGAGTCGCATTGCTCTGGCTCTGGGCCGTTGATTCTGTCAAACCCACAGTCACGGACTGGATTGGCGTGAGCCTCTGTTTCTTGGGCATGTGCGTCATCATGTTCGGACAAAGGCAGACCTAACAATTCGTTCAAGCCGAGACCGCTTCGCGGCTCGGCTTAAATGGTGACGTGTACCATCACACCGTGCCGCGCAGCGGTCCGGCTTAACTCAGGCGTTAGACCCCACGGAGAGTTCAAATGTCCTCATTAAGAGCCTTTGCCTTCGTTGCCCTGCTGGCACTTTCGTTTGGCCTGCAGCCTGCATTAGCCGCCCAAAACGATCCTAAGGACGTTGCGGCCATTCGTGAGGTAGTTGAAGCATTTCGCACATCGATCATCAAGAAAGACAAGGCGACTTTTGTCACCCTCTTTGTGTCAGACAACCCTGCCCACGTTACCTGGCAACTCGTAGACGACGATGCACGGGTTGCACGACTCAAGACTTTTGTGCCTGAAGTACGCCGAGTAGTGAGGTGGCCAGAAAATAACTTCTTGACCATGATCGATAGAATTACCGCGGTTGGCTCGGAATCCATTGAAGAAGTGTTTCGGGACCCAGTCATAGACACAGACGGCGAAATCGCCTCCGTGAATTTCAACTACTCTCTATTAGTCAATGGGAAAGAAGAACATTGGGGGCGTGAGATGTGGCACCTCGTTCGCAGTGACAACGGGTGGAAGATCATCTCCGTCATTTGGTCCCAAAGGGATCCTGTACCGCAGTAATGAGTGGGGTCTAACAATTCGTTCAAGCCGAGACCGCTTCGCGGCTCGGCTGCATGGTGACGTGTACCACTCCGCCGTTCCGCGCAGCGGTCCGGCTTAACTCAGGCGTTAGGCAGTGGACGAAGAACTTCAGCAACTTGTCAAAGCGTGCGTTGACGCATTTCCTCGCAACGGCCTCACCGACGGGGCTGTTGATGCATTTTGCTTGAAGCACGGGGCTGTACCCGAGGACTTCCCTGAGCTCCTAGCTAAACACGTTGCTGTCGAGTTCTCCTACGGTGAGATTGGCTACGGCGCCGCCGCTTGCACCATGGACTGCCTCGCTGTCTATGTAGGAATTGAGTTTTCTGGGCTTCCGTTTGAGATTTACCAGGCCTTCGACTCAGGCGCGTATCGGCGTGAAAATATGCCCGCGGCAGTGATTCCATGGCAGCAATACACACTGCCGGCGGTAATGGAAATATTAGAACGTGAGCGCCTACTGCCACGTGCCTAACAATTCGTTCAAGCCGAGACCGCTTCGCGGCTCGGCTGCATGGTGACGTGTACCACTCCGCCGTTCCGCGCAGCGGTCCGGCTTAACTCAGGCGTTAGCCGTCATTGCAGAGCACATGATCGATCTCCTTCCACGTGCTGCCGGCAGCATTGTGTTGCGCAGACTCAATGCAACAGATCTGGCCGACTTCCAGTCCTATCGCCGAGATCCTGAGCTCGGCCGCTACCAAGGCTGGGTGGCCACCCCGGATCATGACGCTCGCGTCCTTCTCAAGTATATGAATCAAGCGCCCCTTTTGCAGCCCGGCAGTTGGTGCCAGATTGGAATTGCCGACGCCAACAGCCTCACACTCATTGGCGACATCGGTTTGATTCTCGCTAGTGACGCGAGCCAAGCAGAGATCGGGTTCACGCTCAGGCGTCAATCACAAGGAAACGGCCTAGCCACCGCAGCGGTCAAGGAAGCCATCGCGCTCGTTTTCGAGAGCACGAGCGCCAAGAAGGTTGTTGGAATCGCGGATACGCGCAACCTTTCATCCATCCGCTTGCTGGAACGGGTGGGAATGCTCAAAGTGGAGACGCGCCATGCCAAGTCCCGCGGCAAGCCATGTACTGAGCTGGTCTACAACGCCTACAAGCACAATGTCGGCTAACAATTCGTTCAAGCCGAGCCCGCTTCGCGGCCTCGTGCAAGTGCTATACATTTTCACCTGCCCAAGGCCGCAAAGCGGCCCGGCTTAACTCAGGCGTTAGGTTGCTCAAGGAGAACTTTCGAATGTCATCAAAAAGGCTCTTGCTTGGGGTAGCCGCCCTGATCATTACGCAGATCCTCTTGAACAATCTTGCGAGCTCGCTTTTGGCCGAGTCTATGGAGCAAATAGCTCTCCGCTCTGTAGTGGTAGCGCTCTTGTCCGCCTTCGTCGGCGGATTCGTCGCTCGTAAAGGAATCATCCTTCCAGCAATCGGGGTTTGGCTTGCCCTCTGGGCTGTAACGGTCTACTTCCTCTACGCTATTGCAGCACCAGTTGATCCAAACCCGCTCCCTATGATCGCTCGCCACAACTGGGTCGCGTTCCTGGGCTCCGGTGTCACCACCCTGATAGGAGCTATGTTGGGTCAAGCACTCGCCACACAGCGAGCAACGCACGTGACCGCAACCTAACAATTCGTTCAAGCCGACACCGCTTCGCGGCGTCGTGCAAGTCTTGCTAATCTTCACTCGCACAACGCCGCAAATCGGTGCGGCTTAACTCAGGCGTTAGCTGCTCATGAAGATTCTCGCGGCCGCGGTTCTTTCCTTGCTCCTATTTGGCTGCGCTACCGTTAGCGAGCTAAATGCTGTTGCCTTCTCACGCCATGACGCTATTGATGCGTCCGTCTATGAGCTGTTGGCCGCGCCAGAGAAATTTGATGGCCACTCTGTTCGAGTTATCGGAGTCGTGAAGTTCTCTTTCGCTTTTGAGGGGAAATCTGGAGTCTATGCAACGCCAGACGACTACCGCCACAACACCCAGGGCAACATCGAAATGACTGGCTTTGATCCAAAATTCAACGTTGATCAAAGCTCCTTAAGTAGCATCAACGGCACCTATGCCGTTGTTGAAGGCATATTTCGTGCAAGGCCACAGATTCCCAAGCCCTCCAGTGACAGCTCATCCCGTATTTGTATGGGTAGGTGCTGGGGCGGCGGGACTATTGAGCATGTGAACCGTGTTAGTTCATGGCAGTACTAGAGACGCAGCTAACAATTCGTTCAAGCCGAGACCGCTTCGCGGCTCGGCTGCATGGTGACGTGTACCACTCCGCCGTTCCGCGCAGCGGTCCGGCTTAACTCAGGCGTTAGGCATCTTGAATGATTCGTCTGACCGGAACTAAGAGCATTCTTCGGCACTTCGCCATTGGCTTGCTTGTGCCAGCATGTTTTCTAGCAAATGCTTTCCTGTTGCCGGAGCCCTATTCACATCCGCTGATTCATGTCGCCAGAGCGCCGGCAAAGCTGATGCCGTTCCTCGAGAATAGAGAGCTAATGCGTGAGCTCACCGTCGCGGTCTTCGGCAGAATGACCCCGAACTACGCACCAATCATGATCTTGTTCCTCATTGCGTTTTGGTTTTTCATAGGCTTGGCCGGTTCCTACGCGTACGTTAGGTTGAGGTCACGCAAAGATGCCTAACAATTCGTTCAAGCCGAGACCGCTTCGCGGCCTCGTGCAAGTACCATTGAGTTTCACTTGCCCAAGGCCGCAAAGCGGCCCGGCTTAACTCAGGCGTTAGGCCGCAGCCATGAAAGATTGCGGTTTGGCGGGGGTCCAGCTCTTCCGCTGGGCCAAGACGCAAAAGTTCAGGTGTGTTGGCCTTTGGTCGCGGGCCGCGTAAGCCTTCGGCCAACGCGCACCTGGCGCAGACTCGTCGCAGGTCTCGCTCGTGAGGTCTTCGCAAGAGCCTGTTTGCGGGAAAAGCCTGCAAAACCAGGCTGGTGCGGCCTAACAATTCGTCCAAGCCGACACCGCTTCGCGGCGTCGTGCAAGTCTTGCTAATCTTCACTCGCACAACGCCGCAAATCGGTGCGGCTTAACTCAGGCGTTAGCCACCAACCGAGCATCTATGAGACTTGTAGGACGAATCTCAAACTGGAACGACGACAAGGGCTTTGGATTTGTTCTCCCGCACGGGGGTGGCGACCGGGCTTTTGTTCATATCAAAGCGTTCCAGTTCGGGTCTCGTAGACCCGTTGACGGCGATCTCATCTCCTACTCTGCGGCCAAAGACAGTCGCGGCCGCACGAATGCGGTTGATGTTCGTTACGCGGGCCAGAAAATCGCAGAGCGCAAGCCACAAAAGCCCATGCCAAGACTGGCGATTGCAATCGCCTCACTCGTCATTATTCTGACCAGTGCGTTTCTTGGATTTCTGCCCACTGCATTCTTATTTGGCTATGCCTTACTAAGCTGCCTGTCGTACATCATGTACACCTTGGATAAGGTTGCAGCCGGCAAGAACATGCAACGTACTCCAGAGAGCACCCTTCATTTCATCGATCTACTTGGCGGCTGGCCTGGCGCACTCATCGCTCAGCAGCAATCACGCCACAAGACGGTCAAGACATCCTTCCAGTCGGTCTTCTGGTTCACGGTTATGCTGAACATTGCGGTTGTAGTCTGGCTAGTGATCAGTGGAACCGCACAGTCCGTTATTGCATCTGCATTTGGTGGCTAACAATTCGTTCAAGCCGAGACCGCTTCGCGGCTCGGCTTAAATGGTGACGTGTACCATCACGCCGTGCCGCGCAGCGGTCCGGCTTAACTCAGGCGTTAGACCGGTCCAGAAACAAGTGCCGGTCAACAAGCGTCAAGCCAAGTTGGCGGCTGTTCTTGTCTTATCTCAGGCTTTTGAGCCTCGCCACAAACTCCGTGCCGGCTAGAGCGGCCGGCACTCCGTTTCTGGGTTCAGCATTTCGCAAAGAGCGATCGTCAGGTCTAGACTTGGCTCAAGTAACGGGTTCGTGGTCAAAAGCAACGGCTGGCACCGGTCTAACAATTCGTTCAAGCCGAGCCCGCTTCGCGGCCTCGTGCGAGCTCTGCTCATTTTCACTCGCCCAAGGCCGCAAAGCGGCCCGGCTTAACTCAGGCGTTAGACCGGTCCAGAAACAAATGCCGGTCAACAAGCGTCAAGCCAAGTCGGCGTTGTTCTTGCCTCGCCTTGCCCAAGCTTTTGATGCTCGCCACAAACTCCGTGCCGGCTAGAGCGGCCGGCACTCCGTTTCTGGGTTTGGCATCTCGCAAAGAGCGGTTGTCGGCACTAGACTCCCGTCAGATCGGTTCGTTGGTCAAAAGCAACGGCTGGCACCGGTCTAACAACTCGTTCAAGCCGAGCCCGCTTCGCGGCCTCGTGCGAGCTCTGCTCATTTTCACTCGCCCAAGGCCGCAAAGCGGCCCGGCTTAACTCAGGCGTTAGGTCTCAGAGACATGATCAATCCGGAATGGACAAGCAGAGGAAAAACCGTGGCTCAGCTGATCCGCGACCTACAGACGTTTGAGAGTCAAGACCTGGAGGTCCGGATCTCCGTGGACGACGGAGCGACGTCGGTACCAATCTCGCTGGTCACGCGATCAAACGGGAAGTACGCCGTACTCAAAAATTGCCAAGACATCCATACAGTCATTCACCATCGACCGAGTGAGACCTAACAATTCGTTCAAGCCGAAACCACTTCGTTCCAGCAAAGGCATGGCATAAAAAGCCTGCCATGCCTTTGCTTCCACTACGCGTTTCGGCTTAACTCAGGCGTTAGCCGCTAGGTCGGATACGCCTTCGATCAAATGAGGATCGATCTGATGTCCGCAGCAGTGCTGTCACGCAAAGCGAATGACCTTAAGAACCGCGTAAGAATGCTGAAGAACGCAACTACGAGCGGAAACCTGACGCCACAGCAGATGATTAGTCTCGTTGCTCTGTTGAGCGAGACGATTGACGTAGTAGATGGCCTGCTGAACGGCAACAACGACGTAGTGATCAGAGGTGACAAGATTGTCGGCAGCGGCGGCAGAAAGGTCATGGACAACTGATCGCGGCTAACAATTCGTTCAAGCCGAGACCGCTTCGCGGCTCGGCTGCATGGTGACATGTACCACTCCGCCGTTCCGCGCAGCGGTCCGGCTTAACTCAGGCGTTAGCCCGCAGAAGAAATAGATCATCGCTTAGAGCATTCTCGGCAAAGCCCGAAGAGCTTCCCTGATCGCCTCTCGCCCGCGCTCCGTCGCACCTCAAACCCGCTACAACTCCGCGCGGCGGAAGATTTCTTGGCTTCAAATGAACCTACTTAAGCTTCCAATCTGCAAGAACAGCCGGCTTCATCGGGCTAACAATTCGTCCAAGCCGACACCGCTTCGCGGCGTCGTGCAAGTCTTGCTAATCTTCACTTGCACAACGCCGCAAATCGGTGCGGCTTAACTCAGGCGTTAGACCGGTCCAGAAACAAATGCCGGTCAACAAGCGTCAGGCCAAGGTGGTGTTCGTTCTTCCCTCGCCTCGCCCTGGCATTTGATCCTCGCCACAAACTCCGTGCCGGCTAGAGCGCCGGCACTCCGTTTCTGGGTTCTGCATCTCGCAAAGGGCGGTTGTCGGCACTAGACTCAGGTCTGACTGGTTCGTTGGTCAAAAGCAACGGCTGGCACCGGTCTAACAATTCGTTCAAGCCGAGCCCGCTTCGCGGCCTCGTGCAAGTTCCTTGCAAGTTTCACTTGCCCAAGGCCGCAAAGCGGTCCGGCTTAACTCAGGCGTTAGGCAGCATGAAGCAACGCGTGGCGTCAGCAATGCTTTTCCTACTGCTAGCTCTGCTGGTTGCAGCCGGATTCTGGTTCCTGCTGTCCGCGCTGGTCACGGCAGACATGAGGTTCGGCCATTGCGGGCCAAGTACGATTGATCACGTGGAAGCTTACTGCCGGGTGGCAACACGACTGCTCAATCAAGCCTATGGCCTACTCTTTGCCGCGTTAGTTCTAGCCGTAGTTCTTGTTGTACGTCACAGGCACGCGTCTGCTGCCCAACAATTCGTTCAAGCCGAGACCGCTTCGCGGCTCGGCTTAAATGGTGTCGTGTACCATCACGCCGTGCCGCGCAGCGGTCCGTCTTAACTCAGGCGTTAGATGGCAGGAAGCAGAATGGCAGCCCAAACAAAATCCCTGGTTGCCTTCGCTCATGTGGCTAGCGTTGAGCGAAGCATCAAGTTCTACGCTGACTTAGGGTTCAAGGTCGCAAACACTGTTGTTCCGCATGGGCACTCTGCTCCAGTTTGGGCATGGCTCGAGAGTGAGAAGGCGAACTTGATGCTCGGGTTGGCCGACGGGCCAATTGACTCGGCTCAACAGGCCATTCTCTTCTACCTCTACTTTTACAACATCGCCCAGACCCACGCTGCTTTGACTGATCTTGGCCACTCGCCTGGGGAGATCAAATTTCCGTTCTACATGCCCGGTGGTGAGTGCAGACTTGAGGATCCAGATGGCTACGTGCTGATGTTGGCTCAAAGCCAGGCTGCCATCTAACAATTCGTTCAAGCCGAGACCGCTTCGCGGCTCGGCTGCATGGTGACGTGTACCACTCCGCCGTTCCGCGCAGCGGTCCGGCTTAACTCAGGCGTTAGGCAGCAAATGCAGTTCTTCGCACGCCCATCAATTGGCCGTATAAATCTGCGCTCCGGACTAGTGCTCGGTGCGCTATGGATCGGGGTTGGAATCGCCGGATATCAAGCGAACGGAGGCAGAGGGGAAATCCGAAACCTCGCAAGTGCTGCTCTGTTCTCACTCAGTGGTGCCCTGATCTTCGCCTTGGGGCTTGCGCTGATCTTCTCTGAGCGCTTCAGAGACTTCCTACTTGAAGAGCCAAGTCAAGAGGATGAGCTTGTGACTGCCAGCGCACTCATATCACTCTTCGGATTTCTCTGGCTTGCCGGCGGCCTGATGTACGTTTACCGGCTTGCTGCCTAACAATTCGTTCAAGCCGAGACCGCTTCGCGGCTCGGCTTAAATGGTAGCGTTTACCATCACGCCAAGCCGCGCAGCGGCCCGGCTTAACTCAGGCGTTAGACCGCAGACGGCAAGACCTTTGCAAAAAGCTGTTGGCATAAGCCCAAAGAGCTTCTCTGATCCACCCTCGCCCAGACTCCGGCATAACTCAAACCCGTTATGCCTCCGCCCGGTGATCCGCTCGTGTTATCAACGGGATCTCCAGTTCTCTTGTGATTGGACCAAAAGCGCGGCGTCAGCGGTCTAACAATTCGTTCAAGCCGAGACCGCTTCGCGGCCTCGTGTGAGTTCTGCTAGATTTTCACCCACACAAGGCCGCAAAGCGGCCCGTCTTAACTCAGGCGTTAGGTGCCAATGAAAATTCGTGACCATCTGACAAAGCGGAAGAGTCGCATCGGCTACTGGTTGATCGGTTCCTTCGTATGCATGGTAGGAGCGATAGTCGCTGGTGCAGTGCTAGAGAGTCCTCCGCTACACGTTCTGGCTGCCGCTTTTCTCGTCAGTTATTTCATAAGCCTATTCTTCTACCAGTACCGGATACGTTGCCCTCGCTGCCGCGGCAATATTGGCAGGCACACGAGCTATTTCGGCTTGCGCAGGACGCTGTTCTTTGACGCGGTCAATTTTTGTCCGTTTTGTGGAGTGAATCTTGACGAACAGGTTGGCACCTAACAATTCGTTCAAGCCGAGACCGCTTCGCGGCTCGGCTGCATGGTGACGTGTACCACTCCGCCGTTCCGCGCAGCGGTCCGGCTTAACTCAGGCGTTAGGCGGCACATGATGATTTCAAGCAATCTCAAGAAGCACGCCGGCTGGTGGCTATTGCTTCTCAGTGCCAGCACATACGGCATCGGCATCTATCTCACTGGCAGATTTCTTTGTCAGTCAGTCGGCCCGAACGTACTGCTACTCGGTGTCGCCATCGGTGCGATCAGCTGCATGGTGCTGCTGCGTGAGGCGTTCGCACGGAAATCACTGCTTCTCGGAGCCGCATCGGTTGGCGTAACCTTGCTCGTTCTTGTACTCGCATTCGCAAGCGTTGGTCTTACTCTCCCTGGGTGCGGAGGAGTCTGAGCCGCCTAACAATTCGTTCAAGCCGAGACCGCTTCGCGGCTCGGCTGCATGGTGATGTGTACCACTCCGCCGTTCCGCGCAGCGGTCCGGCTTAACTCAGGCGTTAGCGCCTTGATTGCATGAAAATCGCATTCCTCACATTACTGCTACTGATTTCCAGCGCTGCGTCCGCTCAGTCGCCCTCGCCTGCAACCACTCAGGAGGTCGACCAGCTGTTTGCAGCCCTCAAACAGTCCAACTGTGAGTTCTCTCGCAACGGTTCCTGGTACGACGCACAGAAGGCCAGCGAGCACTTGCAACGCAAGTACGACTACTTGCTCAAGAAAGGCTTGGTCACATCCACTGAGGCGTTTATTGAGCTTGCCGCCACCAAAAGCAGCATGTCGGGCAAGCCTTACCAGGTTCGTTGCGGCAAAGCGCCTGCGCAATCCAGCCAGTCGTGGTTCATCACTAAGCTCAAGGCACTGCGCGGCGGTCGGCGCTAACAATTCGTTCAAGCCGAGACCGCTTCGCGGCTCGGCTTAAATGGTAGCGTTTACCATCACGCCAAGCCGCGCAGCGGCCCGGCTTAACTCAGGCGTTAGGGCCCGCGACAACCGCATGCAACTGATTTATTCCACGAGCGACCTAAATTTCGCCAATCGGCTAGCCCGTGATCTCCACGCGCAGGGCGTCGAAACTCACGTATCGAACTCCCACTCCTCAAGAATGCCGGGCTTCGGCGCTAGCTTCACGCCTGGCTTCGTTGGCGTCTGGGTCATTCATGAGAATGATCTGCCTGTCGCACATGAAGTCCTGATCGCCAGAGGACTCATTCGCCCAACCGATCACCAGAGCCCTATGTCTGCTCCTAGCAAGCCGGGACTCTCGTTCCTACTAGCTGCAATTGTAGTTGTCGTAATCGGGCTGCTTATACTTGGCGGGCCCTAACAATTCGTTCAAGCCGAGACCGCTTCGCGGCTCGGCTGCATGGTGACGTGTACCACTCCGCCGTTCCGCGCAGCGGTCCGGCTTAACTCAGGCGTTAGGCGGCAATGGAGCTTGAATTGCGACCCGCAGAAGAGATTGACCTCGCCTTCTGCGAGTCGCTCAACCGCGGCAACATGAGTCGCTACCTCGCCGATCGCGCAATTGATTGGGACCCGGAAAGATTCCTACGCAGCTGGACAGACTTCGAGAACTTCATCATTCAGTTGGACGGTCAAGACATTGGGCTACTGCGGCTCACTCCTGAACAACATGGATTAGGTCTCAGAGACCTGCAGATTCTTCCCACACATCAAAATCGAGGTATTGGCTCATGGGCCGTTGGCCAGGCGAAGACCATCGCGACCTCGCGTGGGTTCCAACGCCTGCAGCTGCGGGTCTACGACGACAACCCCGCCAAGCGTCTGTACGCGCGCATGGGCTTCCAGCCAGATTTGGAGGTCGCTGGTGCCGTTCAAATGGTCTACGAGTTGCCGCCTAACAATTTGTTCAAGCCGAGACCGCTTCGCGGCTCGGCTTAAATGGTGACGTGTACCATCACGCCGTGCCGCGCAGCGGTCCGGCTTAACTCAGGCGTTAGGGCTCAGGAGAAAGATATGCAACTCAAAGCTTTCAAAGCATCAAACGCTGCTGCCGCGCTTCTTCCCATGGCATTCGTGCTGGCAGGCATTGTGCTGTCGCCTCTTTTCTTTGCTTGCGCTTTTCTTGCGTTTGGCGCGCAGATCGCAAAGACGAACAAGGGGCTTGGTCTTGGCGTTGGCGCTTTAGGGCTTGTCTACTTCATGCTCGTGTTCGGTTACGGCACGGGGAAGGACTTGGCACTACGTGACAATGCTCGTCAAGCCAGTCAAGGCACCCTCGGTTCGCCCTAACAATTCGTTCAAGCCGAGACCGCTTCGCGGCTCGGCTGCATGGTGACGTGTACCACTCCGCCGTTCCGCGCAGCGGTCCGGCTTAACTCAGGCGTTAGAGCCCGGAATCAATAATGTCGGCAGTCAAAGCAGCAGCAATCAGTCCACTCGTCATCTGTGCCGCCGCACCGTTCTACGCGGCGTGGCTCTACTACCAAACCACATCCACCTTCCCCGCATCACCCGCCAGCTTTGCAATGGTCGCCCGGATCGCCAGCACTTGGGCCATGCTTTTTCTGCCGCTCGCCTACATCTTGATCTTCACGTACGGGCAGCTTTTCCTACGGCTTGCCAACGCCAAAGGTTGGAGCAGCCCTTTTCACTACTTGATCGCGGGTGCGGCACCATCGCTGCTGACGTTCGCACTTCCATTCTCGTGGCAAGAGGGGTTTGTGCCAGCCGCGCTGTTTGGCGGACTGACGGGCCTGGCGTTCTGGCAGCTCAATCGTGCGCAACGGCCCGGGCTCTAACAATTCGTTCAAGCCGAGACCGCTTCGCGGCTCGGCTGCATGGTGACGTGTACCACTCCGCCGTTCCGCGCAGCGGTCCGGCTTAACTCAGGCGTTAGCCGTCTCGGGAGTTCTCGATGCACTTTGAAGATGAGCACAGCTATCGACTTGAGCTTTTTGAGAGGAAGGTACGGAAGGCCGATGGTGGTGCGTGCTGGGAATGGCTTGGCGCCAAATCAGGCACGTTTGGGTTAGGCGGCTTGGGTGGCATTCGCTCGGCACTCGTTGCGGCATGGATTCTGTACCGTGACCCTGACTACGACCCAGACCTTCCCAATACTTTCATGCGTTTGTGCGGCCGCAGCGACTGTGTAAATCCCGAGCACGCTGCGATCATGGGACCGTTCGGCCTCGCCAATCCAAAGGACGTGGTCCTGTACATTTCCAGCCGCCATCCCCCGGCACGCACTGCACTCCAGCGAGCTGCAGAAGCTCTGCCGGACTTCGGAGACGGCTAACAATTCGTTCAAGCCGAGACCGCTTCGCGGCTCGGCTGCATGGTGACGTGTACCACTCCGCCGTTCCGCGCAGCGGTCCGGCTTAACTCAGGCGTTAGTCCTCAATCACAGTTCTCGAATGCTTGGAGAAAGAGCCATGAAATTCGCACTAGCATTCCTCTTAGCCGTCTTTTCTCTGCCTGCACAAGCGCAAATTCACACCTGCCCGGACGGACGCGGTGGAAAGGTCTACCAGCAGACACCTTGCGCTGGCTATAGCTCGAATTCTTCCGGTGGATACGTTCGCTGCATCAAGCCGAACGGAGATAGCTACATCTACGCCGGCACTTCTTGTCCAGTGCGGCGAGAGCAAGTCCAGCATCAACCAGGAATGGTTATGGATGTTACAACCGGACAACAGCATTTCATGGTCCCTGGTGGAGGAAACGGAATGATTGATCCAAAGACCGGGCAGCGACACGAGCTGATTAGCCCACCTCCAACTCGTCGAGTACAGGATGCTGCGCAACCAATTTCGCGCACAGACGCTTGTGGGCAAGCCCGAATGGAGCGTGATTCTGTACTGAAAGATCCGAACAGGACTATGAATAGAATTCGCTCAGCAGAAGCGAGATATGAGCGCCTATGCGGTGGCGGTTGAGGACTAACAATTCGTTCAAGCCGAGACCGCTTCGCGGCTCGGCTGCATGGTGACGTGTACCACTCCGCCGTTCCGCGCAGCGGTCCGGCTTAACTCAGGCGTTAGGTCCCGCTCAAATGCTGACGCGAGTCCCACAAAAACCATGGACCTCGTTGTGGATTTCCGCAGGGATAGGGCCACCGCTTGGAGCGCTCTCTATCTGCGTACTTGCGGGCTTTTTCCGCTCAAGTGATCCTCGCCCACTCCTAGACATTGTTCTAGGTGACGCACTATCTGCCACGCTCATCGCCTACCCGTTTGTACTTGCTGCAATGCTGCTCTACGCAACTCCTCTTCTTTGGCTAGGCCTTCGGTATCGCTTCGCGAACCCCGTCTTTGCATTCATCACCTCAATTCTTCCCGGAGTTCTTTTCGTTGTAGCGGAACCTGAAAAATCTATCTTCTGGGTGCCCCTCGCCATCTGCTTCGGGATCGCTTTTATATTTGTGGTCAGAGCGTATCGCCCACTACGAGCCGGGACCTAACAATTCGTTCAAGCCGAGACCGCTTCGCGGCTCGGCTTGCGTGCTAGCGTGTAGCACGCCGCCGTTCCGCAAATCGGTCCGGCTTAACTCAGGCGTTAGGCATTGGAGAAAGTTATGCCGGATCTCGCATCAATTGCTAGCGCGTTGTCCAGTCTCAAAGTAGCAACTGACATCGTCAAATTCATCCGTGAAAGTGACGTCTCACTCGAAAGGGCCGAATTGAAGCTAAAGCTTGCGGACCTTGTCGGGACGCTCGCTGAAGCAAAAATTCAACTCAGCGAGATCCAGACCCTGCTCGCTGAAAAGGATCTTGAAATATCTCGCTTGACTGATGCCATAGAGACGAAAGATAAAGTTGTTAGACATCTAGATGCCATGTACTTTCAGGATGACCAAGGCAAGGCGATAGGATCGCCTCATTGCTTGGGCTGCTGGAACGACAAGCACAAATTGCGGCTTCTGGCAGAGGCTCCTGTTGAGCACGGAATTCATATCTGCACGTCATGCCACCACAAATATCAACGCCGACTGACACCGCGCGAAGCTTCGCCGACAGCGTAGGCCAATGCCTAACAATTCGTTCAAGCCGAGACCGCTTCGCGGCTCGGCTGCATGGTGACGTATACCACTCCGCCGTTCCGCGCAGCGGTCCGGCTTAACTCAGGCGTTAGGTGGCAGGCTTGAAGACCCTCGCAATTTTGTTGGCACTGCTAGCATCCAGCGGCTCCGCACCTGCGCCGCAATTCCGAATTGCCCCGATCGAACGACTCGGGCATTTCATGGTGCTCGGTCGAATTACCGATGGATTTGAGGAAGAACTTCGCCGCAAGATTGCGGAGAATCCAAAAATTAAACGTGTCTACATCGAGAGTCCAGGTGGACTCACACTCGAAGCAAAGGGAGCTGCGCGACTGCTCAACGAACACAGTATTGCTGTGCGCGTCGCGGGTAAATGTGCAAGTGCATGCGTTCATCTCTGGGCCGCAGCGGATCATCGTGAACTGACCTCCAGTGCACGTCTCGGGCTCCACGCAGGACGACCAAGGAAGGAGGCTCCAGGACCGTTGGAGCTTGTGGCCGCACCGGCCAGGCAGAAGATTTCTGACGACATGTTGCGCCACGCTGGCTTTTCGGAGTCTTTGATTGCCAAGGCCCGCCAGATTCCCCACAAATCAATCCTTTGGCTAACACCAGCTGACCTCTCCGCAGCAGGCGTGCGATTCACTCTCATAGAGCCAGCCACCTAACAATTCGTTCAAGCCGAGACCGCTTCGCGGCTCGGCTTAAATGGTGACGTGTACCATCACGCCGTGCCGCGCAGCGGTCCGGCTTAACTCAGGCGTTAGACCGCACTAGGATCCGTCGCATGTCAGCCAAGACAACGCTCCGCCAACATCAGCTTGATTGGGCGAGCACTGCATCGCGTTTGCCTGAGCCACGAGGCTACTTGGCTAGCTACGATCTCAACCTCTTTCAGCCGCTATCGCCAGATGCACTATCGGCGTTCACTCAAGGCAGCGGATCTGAGCTTCTTCCATCGGAGATGCGCCCCGCAAAGATGGCGGCCCTCCACTCGTCTTCTGCGTTGGCAGTCAACGCATTCGACTACTGGTCCGGCAAGCCGCTCGCGGCTATTGCATCTGCTCTAGGCATAGAACCAGCGCCGGAACGATTCAGATTTGAGGCGCAATTCCCTACTGGCCTTGGCGGCACACCGCCAAATCTTGACCTGGCATTTTCATATCCGGATGGCCAAATACTAGGTGTAGAAAGTAAGTTCTCGGAGTGGCTGACTCCTAAGCCCTCTCACAAGGAGAACTTCAAGGCCAAGTACTTCCCAAAGAATGAGTTCCTTTGGTCACAAGTTGGACTTCCCAATGCTCAGCGTCTAGCTGAAAGCATTCAGAAGAATGATAGAGAATTTCGCCATTTGGACGCAGCCCAGCTCTTGAAGCATATGCTCGGCTTGGCGACCGCCGCGCCTGGCCGAATCTCTCTGTATTACATCTACTACGACTGCCTCGGTCCGGAGTCATCAATTCATCATGCTGAGATTGAAGCGTTCTCTGAACTTATCGGTACGGACATGAAATTTTACTCTGCCAGTTATCAGAAATTCTTCGGGCGCCTTCGTACCGCAATTGGAGAGGAGCATCGGCCGTACCTGAACTATGTGACTGAGCGCTACTGCCAGAGTGCGGTCTAACAATTCGTTCAAGCCGAGACCGCTTCGCGGCTCGGCTGCATGGTGACGTGTACCACTCCGCCGTTCCGCGCAGCGGTCCGGCTTAACTCAGGCGTTAGGTTGGGCCAGGACAGATTTTCGCTAAAGCAGTTTTTACATTAGCAATGCGTGTGGCCTTTCTAGCTTGCGAGCTCTTGAACCGCTCGGCTTCTCCGGACTTCTCGCGCGGGACACGTTTGCAGTGCAAACGCGCACCGGATGAACGTTGTGCGAGACGTGAAGTCCGCAATAGCGTCGTCACAAACGGTTGCGCCTGAGAGCAGCTGGCCCCAACCTAACAATTCGTTCAAGCCGAGACCGCTTCGCGGCTCGGCTTAAGTGGTAGCGTTTACCCCATCGCCAAGCCGCGCAGCGGCCCGGCTTAACTCAGGCGTTAGACCCCACGGAGAGTTCAAATGTCCTCATTAAGAGCCTTTGCCTTCGTTGCCCTGCTGGCACTGTCGTCTGGCCTGCAGCCCGCATTAGCCGCCCAAAACGATCCTAAGGACGTTGCGGCGATTCGTGAGGTAGTTGAAGCATTTCGCACATCGATCATCAAGAAAGACAAGGCGACTTTTGTCACCCTCTTTGTGTCAGACAACCCTGCCCACGTTACCTGGCAACTCGTAGACGACGATGCACGGGTTGCACGACTCAAGACTTTTGTGCCTGAAGTACGCCGAGTAGTGAGGTGGCCAGAAAACAACTTCTTGACCATGATCGATAGAATTACCGCGGTTGGGTCGGAATCCATTGAAGAAGTGTTTCGGGACCCAGTCATAGACACAGACGGCGAAATCGCCTCCGTGAATTTCAACTACTCTCTATTAGTCAATGGGAAAGAAGAACATTGGGGGCGTGAGATGTGGCACCTCGTTCGCAGTGACGACGGGTGGAAGATCATCTCCGTCATTTGGTCCCAAAGGGATCCTGTACCGCAGTAATGAGTGGGGTCTAACAATTCGTTCAAGCCGAGACCGCTTCGCGGCTCGGCTTGCGTGCTAGCGTGTAGCACGCCGCCGTTCCGCAAAGCGGTCCGTCTTAACTCAGGCGTTAGCGCTCATGAAGCAGGCACTCGCTTTCGTCGCCATTCTCCTGACAGTGACGCCAGGCCGCGCGATCGCCTCATGGTTCGAGAGTTGCGAGCTCACCGGCACTGTCGTGAACGTGACGAGCCGAAAGAAGCTCTTCGGCCGGCAGCCACGGGACGTCAGCCTTTCGGTTCGGGCAGCACAACGAACTAAAGACAGACTCGGAGAGGCTAGCTACACATCGTGTCACGAGCATATTGGGACAGACCAGCAACTTCAGATCGCGGTCCCGCGGTCGACAAGAATCAACGTAGGTGGAATCCTTACAGTAGTCCGAACCGCTGTGGACGGAACCAACATCAACACCGGGGAAACATCTACAACCGTGGAGTTCCGCTTTGTTGGCTACCAAGGCATTACGTCTGAGCGCTAACAATTCGTTCAAGCCGAGACCGCTTCGCGGCTCGGCTTAAATGGTGACGTGTACCATCACGCCGTGCCGCGCAGCAGTCCGGCTTAACTCAGGCGTTAGGTGCCATGGGATTCAGCGACATCTACTGGCGATTTTTCAACTTCTTCGTTCGCCGCGTCATTGCGATCACTTGGGTGGTAATCGGCCTGGTCATCGCCTTCGCGAACGTGCCTCTGCTTCTCCCTGGCGCCACTATTGAGGTTAACGGTACGAGTACAGACGACCTTGTCTACCGCGTCTGCGCTGTAGTGCTTCCGTTTCTAGCCGCCATAGCCGGCGTGCTTTTGTTCCGGGCAGATCCGTACCGTCCTCAGAAATAGAGCTTGGCACAAGAAGCTGGCACCTAACAATTCGTTCAAGCCGAGCCCGCTTCGCGGCCTCGTGCAAGTACCATTGAGTTTCACTTGCCCAAGGCCGCAAAGCGGCCCGGCTTAACTCAGGCGTTAGGCCTCACCCATCGCGCATTCGCTTTCTATGAGTCCCGTCGACCTACCATATACGTCAGACAACGCGCGCCAAATGCTTGGGTGGGGAGCTACGCCATCCACCTCGCCCTACACGCATCGACAAATAGCAGACTGGTGCGGTCGCTTCTGGTCAGAATTCATGGACGGTGATGACGTTCCATCAGACATTCAGAAGCTGCTACCCGTTCTCGCAGACGTTGACGCTCAGTGGGATCTCAATTTTTACAACAGTTTTCCCATGGATGAACTGCACTTGATCAATCAGGATCAGGTTTACGTTCCCACTCAGTGGTTTCAAGAGTGGCTTCGGCAGGCAGCTGAGGCCTAACAATTCGTTCAAGCCGAGACCGCTTCGCGGCTCGGCTTGCGTGCTAGCGTGTAGCACGCCGCCGTTCCGCAAAGCGGTCCGTCTTAACTCAGGCGTTAGGCCACACAACAGATGATCGCCAAGCGAATCCCATTTCTGCTCGTTGCCGGCTCATCCTCTTTCGTCGCCGCTTTGCTTCACTTGGCCTGCATCGCCGGCGGAGCCGATTGGTACCGCACTTTGGGCGCTGGACCGCAGATTTCCCAGATGGCCGCCCACGGGCATTGGTATCCCACAACCATGGCGATCTTCATTGCTGGCGTGCTGAGCGTTTGGGGTCTCTACGCTTGGTCGGGCGCAGGCGTAATCCGCCGCCTTCCATTCTTGCGAACAGTCCTCCTCATCATCACGGCAATTTACCTGTTGCGCGGACTTCTGTTCTCGCCCATGCAGGCGCACTTCCCAGGCAATTCGACCACTTTCTGGTACGTCAGTTCTGCGGTCTGTCTTGCCATCGGCCTTCTGCATGCTCTTGGCTTGCGGCAGGTGTGGGCCGGGCTTTCTAGAGGTGTGGCCTAACAATTCGTTCAAGCCGAGACCGCTTCGCGGCTCGGCTTAAATGGTAGCGTTTACCATCACGCCAAGCCGCGCAGCGGCCCGGCTTAACTCAGGCGTTAGGTCTTGCTCGGGGAGAACAAGGTGGATCGAGAAAAAGCTCATGACATCGCAAATGCGGCGCTTGAGCAGGAGCGCCAAAAATCGCTTCCCTTGGTCCAGGCTGGCAAGCGCACAAGGCGATTCGTAGATCGCCTTCGAATTGGTTTTTTCACCCTTGCTGGCGCTTATTTCGGCTGGCGTATTGCGCAGGCCAATCCTGAACTTGGCGTTCCACCGCTTGCTGGCGGATTCGTGCTTGGTCTTGTAGTGGCCGTAGTGTTTCCGGTACGCAAGACCTAACAATTCGCTCAAGCCGAGCCCGCTTCGCGGCCTCGGCGCTGGCTCGCTATGATTACGCCATCGCCAATGCCGCGCAGCGGCCCGGCTTAGCTCAGGCGTTAGGCCTTTCCCAAAGGTTCCCGAGAATTCAATGAAGCTTCTAGTTGCCGCATCTCTTCTTGCCTCATGCCTTTCCGCCCACGCCGGGCAGGACCTGCAGCCCATCAATGCGGAACACGCCAAGGTCATTCAACTAACGCGGGCGCTTGAAGAACGCCCACTGGATCCCACGGCGCGTGACGCGCGCGCATGGCTACTGCAGTGGGCTGAGGCAACCCCAGACGTGACCATTCTCGTCTGCGACATCTTGGGCCCGCTTCCCGGAACAAATGTGCCGAATGGCCCAGAACTTCTCGTGCAGTCAATGTTTGGCAATGCTGCTTTTCAACTCCAGCACCCTGAAAGCAAGGGCGATCCACAAAAGACTCAGATGGCCGGCGTTGTCAGTCTTCTCGCCGCTTACCGTACGTATGTGAAGACCGACCCTGGTGCAAGCATCCCCCACTTTGATGCCTGGCTAGCCGAGCTAGCGGCTGGAACCTTGCAGACAAAGTTGGCACCAACCATCACTGAGAAGTGCAGCGGTTGATAGCCCAAGGCCTAACAATTCGTTCAAGCCGAGACCGCTTCGCGGCTCGGCTGCATGGTGACGTGTACCACTCCGCCGTTCCGCGCAGCGGTCCGGCTTAACTCAGGCGTTAGGCCCCGCTTCGATTCGTAGCGTCGTGTCGATTTCCTACGACCTCATTCGTCATGTTGGAAAGACCACGCAAACCACGAGAATGCCGATGACGACTGACGCAAAGGCCAAAGGTCCCGCTTCCTACTTCCCTTCCATTGAGAAAACGTACGGTAAGCCTGTCGCGCACTGGCTGAAGCTTCTGGACTCTATGCAGGACAGAAAGCACATGGAGCAAGTGGCTTTCCTCAAGTCGGAGCACAAGATTGGTCACGGCCACGCAAACGCGCTGGTGGCTTATCGCAAAGCACAGGGCGGGGCCTAACAATTCGTTCAAGCCGAGACCGCTTCGCGGCCTCGTGTAAGCCGCTATGATCTTCACTTACACAAGGCCGCAAAGCGGTCCGTCTTAACTCAGGCGTTAGGCAGTGGACGAAGAACTTCAGCAACTTGTCAAAGCGTGCGTTGACGCATTTCCTCGCAACGGCCTCACCGACGGGGCTGTTGATGCATTTTGCTTGAAGCACGGGGCTGTACCCGAGGACTTCCCTGAGCTCCTAGCTAAACACGTTGCTGTCGAGTTCTCCTACGGTGAGATTGGCTACGGCGCCGCCGCTTGCACCATGGACTGCCTCGCTGTCTATGTAGGAATTGAGTTTTCTGGGCTTCCGTTTGAGATTTACCAGGCCTTCGACTCAGGCGCGTATCGGCGTGAAAATATGCCCGCGGCAGTGATTCCATGGCAGCAATACACACTGCCGGCGGTAATGGAAATATTAGAACGTGAGCGCCTACTGCCACGTGCCTAACAATTCGTTCAAGCCGAGACCGCTTCGCGGCTCGGCTGCATGGTGACGTGTACCACTCCGCCGTTCCGCGCAGCGGTCCGGCTTAACTCAGGCGTTAGGCGTCACAAACATGGCTTTCAGCTTCCGGTGTAGTTGCTGCAATGAAATACATGAAGGTATCCCGACCTTCGGCTTCGACGCGCCCGCAATTGCGGAGTGGATTCCGGAGAATGAGCGGCACAAAAGAGTAGACCTTGGCTCAGATGACTGCGTCATTGACCAAGAGCGCTTTTTGGTACGCGGCTGCATTGAAATTCCAGTCCAGGGTGAAGAACAGCCGTTTATCTGGGGCGCCTGGGTGGACCTTAGCCAGAAGGACTTTGATGAGTGGGTCAAAGCATTCAATCTGGAAGAGCGTGAGCATTTCGGTCCGTTCGCTGGCTACCTTGGCTCAAGGCTGCCTGGCTATCCAGACACGTTCAATCATCACGTTGTCATGCACCTTCGCAACAAGGGAACACGCCCTTTCATTGAGGTGTCTCCGTCGGAGAATCCTCTGCACATCGAACAATGCGGGGGGATCAGCCATGATCGCCTTGCAGAGATCTATGAGATCGCAATGCATGGGCCTCGTGGAAGTGACGCCTAACAATTCGTTCAAGCCGAGACCGCTTCGCGGCTCGGCTGCATGGTGACGTGTACCACTCCGCCGTTCCGCGCAGCGGTCCGGCTTAACTCAGGCGTTAGGCGCTAGCAAGAAGGATGGCGACGTGAGACTCATACTCTGTTTCATCACCGCTTATTTCGTAGGGGCATTCAATCTAGCTTGCGCCAGCGGAATGGGCGCAGCGGAATGGAAATACCTGCAATTTGAGACAATCGACGGTGAAATGATCAGTGTTCGTATTGTTGATAGCTCGTCAGTTGCTATCAACATGAAGACACGTGAGTGTGCTGCTTACTTTCCCAAGGTCCCTGTCGGCGAAGGGCTCTACCTGTGGAAGGTTGAGTATCTTTTTGATCGTGATGCCAGGGGATTGTTTCATCTGCTGAACATTCCTTCGATCACGGCAGAGCCAGGCAAGCAGATACATAAGAGCAACGCTATCTATATTCGAGACTGCAAAATTGAGCGCATCGAGTCGACCATTGAGGACGTATTGCCAGCCTAGAGGTGGCGGAATCGCGCCTAACAATTCGTTCAAGCCGAGACCGCTTCGCGGCTCGGCTGCATGGTGACGTGTACCACTCCGCCGTTCCGCGCAGCGGTCCGGCTTAACTCAGGCGTTAGGTGCCATGAAGAAATACGTCGCCGCACTGACAGCGCTACTCGCAAGCGGCAACACGATCGCCTGTTCATGCAAGAGCTTCACGCTCCCTCAAGCCAGACAGGTGAGTGACGTTGTTTTCGTCGGTCAAGTTGCCATGCTTCAATGCTCAAGCACTCCGGGCAAGACTGCGGTGAACTTCAGTGTCTCGAGCGCCTTCAAGGGACGTACTGATCAAGAGACCGTTGTTCTCATTGAGAGCAACTCCTCATCTTGTGGCTACGTCAAACCTTTCTTCTTTCCCGGTTCTACTTACTTGATCTTCGCTTACCAAGATGGCTCTGGACTAGAGACCTCACGGTGCCTCCCCAATAAGGTGGGCACTGTTTCCGCGGAAGTGGTAAGAGTGTTACAGGCTGGCACCTAACAATTCGTTCAAGCCGAGACCGCTTCGCGGCTCGGCTGCATGGTGACGTGTACCACTCCGCCGTTCCGCGCAGCGGTCCGGCTTAACTCAGGCGTTAGGTGGCTAAGGAAAGTAATGAGCGATTTTCATGTATAGCTATCAGTCATTCCTGGATATGCTTGCAGAGGCTAAGTCCGAAGGGGACAGAGCTTGTGCGCTGGTGCTCGCGGCGAACCTAGAGAACAGATTAAAGGAGCTGTTGCTTACCTATTTTGTCCCATTGTCAAAGCAAGATTCAGAGAAGCTTTTCAATGGTCAAGCGCCACTGGCAACTTTTTCTTCTCGGATCAAGTTGGCTTGGGTTAGCGGATTGCTTTCCGAAGAAGAAGAGCATGACCTTAATGTAATCAGGGGGATAAGGAACGAGTTTGCGCATGGAGAACATGGCTTGAGCTTTGAGACAAAGGCGATACGTGATAGATGTGCGTCACTTAAGATGCCATCAGAGATGACAAAGCAATACCCCGAGCACATAGACTCAGCGAAGCGGCCGCGATCACGTTACCAAATCACCGCTGCGTCGCTTACATTGCTCCTAGCGAACCGCAATGCATCTGTACTACTCACAAAACGCGCACCTCATCCAGCAACGTCGATCCTTACTAAACGTGATGGACCCGTCGATTAGCGTTCATGAGACGCGCCACCTAACAATTCGTTCAAGCCGAGCCCGCTTCGCGGCCTCGTGCAAGTACCATTGAGTTTCACTTGCCCAAGGCCGCAAAGCGGCCCGGCTTAACTCAGGCGTTAGCGCGGGGTAGAACGAGTTCACGGAACTTGCTTTTTAAAAATTTTGTGTTGGTCCCAGCCTCTCCGAGATTGCTCGCGATCAACACCTGTCGATCTTCTCCAGGCATTGGTTCTCGGGAAAAGCGGTGGCTGGCCCTGACCGAACGCCAGCTTCGACGGACGGGATGCAATCAGGTTGGCAATCTGAGCCTCTGTGACTACGCACCGCGCTAACAATTCGTCCAAGCCGACACCGCTTCGCGGCGTCGTGCAAGTCTTGCTAATCTTCACTTGCACAACGCCGCAAATCGGCGCGGCTTAACTCAGGCGTTAGAACTCACATGAAGTACCTTCGGCTGGCGTCAGTTAGCGTTCTCATATTTGTCGTAGTTGCTTGCACCAAGTCGGGCTACTCAAACTGTGTGCAGGTCGAGGACGAGAAAGACTTCACCGGCGAATGGCTGAAAGCTTCTGGCACTGAAGAGAAACGCACGGTGCGGACAGAAGAGTGCGTCGCGCTAGATCGCGCACAAGATAGCGGCAACGGCCCAAAGACTGGCAAGGTCCGCTGGGCAGAGTGCCTTTCCGGCCCAGATTGCGATGAGACAGGTGAGTTCTAACAATTCGTTCAAGCCGAGACCGCTTCGCGGCTCGGCTTAAGTGGTAGGTTTTACCACTCCGCCGTGCCGCGCAGCGGTCCGGCTTAACTCAGGCGTTAGCGGTCACAGGGGAGTTTTATGCCATACGAACTTAAGGACCGCCTCGTCGTTGGCGTAGCGTCAAGCGCTATGTTTGACCTTACCGAATCGGACAAGATCTTTCGCACCGATGGCGAAGAAAAATACCGCAAGTACCAAGAAGACAATAAAACGGTTCCGCTAGCGCCCGGCATAGCGTTCTCATTTATCAAACGTCTTCTATCTCTCAACGATCTTAGCGCGGCGGACGAAGGCCCACTTATTGAGGTTGTTCTCCTATCGCGCAACGACCCTGATACTGGCCTGCGGGTCATGAATTCTATTCAACACCATTGCCTTGGCATAACCCGCGCCATATTTCAGCAAGGCCTATCGCCATATGCGTACATAAATGCGCTCAGCATTTCTCTGTTTCTCTCTTCAAACAATAGTGACGTACTAGAAGCCATTGCCAAAGGATTTCCCGCTGGCTATGTGATGGAATCAAAGAAGATTGACGACCCAAACGACGACACGCTTCGGATCGCCTTCGACTTCGACGGAGTCCTTGCAGACGACGCCTCAGAGACGGTGATGCAAGAGGGCAACCTTGAGAAATTTCACACTCACGAGACGGCAAATGCCATGGAACCTCACGGCGACGGCCCCCTAAAGAACTTCTTAGTACGTGTATCAAAAATTCAACGCGCCGAGGAGGATCGCAGGAAGACCGATCCGTCATACAAGAATCGGCTCCGTGTCTCTATTGTCACCGCTCGCAACGCACCTTCACATGAGAGAGCCATCAACACCCTGAAAAGCTGGGGAGTGATGGCAAACGACGCATTCTTTCTTGGGGGCGTGGAGAAGAAGCTGGTGCTTGATGTGTTGCAGCCTCACATCTTCTTTGACGATCAATCTGGCCACCTTGCAACAGCAAGTGAAGTCGTACCTTCTGTGCACATCCCGTTCGGCATCACCAACCGCGGGCAACGCGGGTGACCGCTAACAATTCGTTCAAGCCGAGACCGCTTCGCGGCTCGGCTGCATGGTGACGTGTACCACTCCGCCGTTCCGCGCAGCGGTCCGGCTTAACTCAGGCGTTAGGCGGCACAAGCGAATTGCGATGACACTGACCAGACTTCTCCGCCACATTTCATGGCTAGCAATCATTCCTGCCTTCGTGATGTTGGGGATCACGCTGTTGCCCAGTCAAGACGGAAAGCCAGGTGAAATAGTCACCTTCTGTATCACGTACTGGTGGATTGCATTCGTGCTTGGCTGGTCCGTCTTTCTTCTTCTACGTTCGGCTGCTTGGGTCATGCGTCGGGCAGGCATGGCTTGAGAAGTGCCGCCTAACAATTCGTTCAAGCCGAGACCGCTTCGCGGCTCGGCTTGCGTGCTAGCGTGTAGCACGCCGCCGTTCCGCAAAGCGGTCCGTCTTAACTCAGGCGTTAGCGCCCATGAAAATTCTCGTTGGCTTTCTACTTGCACCGCTCTTAGCGGGATGTGCAATGCCATTGCATCGCTCTACCGAGTACAGCATTGCTGTTGGAGACGAGATCACGACTGAGGCTCCCGGAACACTCACAACCTGCTCCGCATGGAAAGCAACATCTCCTATCAGCACTCGGCAGGAGCCTGTTCCTTGCCTGACACTGGCCTTCAAGGTCTTGCCAGAGGGTGCGGTAAGCCTAGATGTCGGAACACGAGTCAAGGTCGTCAAGATCATCGGATTAGGCTTAGTTGACTCCCAATCGACGCAAGTATTTGTCCAAGTACCCGGGTACAGCCAGCGCTATTTGGCCTCAATGCGCTTATTCCCAAGCAAATTCACGGGTGGGCGCTAACAATTCGTTCAAGCCGAGACCGCTTCGCGGCTCGGCTTGCGTGCTAGCGTGTAGCACGCCGCCGTTCCGCAAAGCGGTCCGGCTTAACTCAGGCGTTAGGCCCGTAGAGACAACAATGCCGTTCACGCCATTCCACCTCGGCCCCGGTGCCGCCTTCAAGGCGATCGGTGGCCGCCATTTCAGCTTCATGGTGTTCGGCGGCTCTCAGGTCCTCATGGACATTGAGCCACTCATTGGCATTCTTACGAACAAGCCGATCCTGCACGGACCAACCCACACGCTGCTCGGTGCACTGGCCATCGGGACGCTTGCGGGAATCATCGGAAAGCCCATTAGCGCTGCGGTACTCCGCTGGCTATCAGTTCCCCACTACCCGTTCACCTGGGCTGCTTCTTTCCTAGGCGCTTACGTCGGCACCTTTTCCCACATCGTGCTCGGCGCAATCATGCACTCAGATATGTCGCCCTGGTGGCCAGTCGCCGGCGGAAACCAGCTACTTGGCCAGATAAGCCTCGGTCATCTACACGTGGCGTGCATGGTAGCTGGGCTACTCGGGGCGGTCGTTGTGGCTATCAGGGTAAAGTTCAAGGGGCGGGCCTAACAATTCGTTCAAGCCGAGACCGCTTCGCGGCTCGGCTGCATGGTGACGTGTACCACTCCGCCGTTCCGCGCAGCGGTCCGGCTTAACTCAGGCGTTAGGCCGCAGGAACAATCCATGCAGATGCCCATACAAGAGCCAGCGTTGATCACCCAAGATCAAGCCTACTTGGCCATGTATCACTTCTTGGACAAGCATTTTTCGCTTGGATGCGAGGAGCTTGGGGGGATTCTTAGCTCAATGTCGTTACTTGCGGACGGATCTCCGGCAGATCAAGCATTTGTCGCAGACTGGAAAGAAGCCGTAGCGGCAGCTGTGTCTGGCAAAGTGGATGCACAACTGAGGTTAGGCTAGTGAACAACCGCCAGCGGCCTAACAATTCGTTCAAGCCGAGACCGCTTCGCGGCTCGGCTGCATGGTGACGTGTACCACTCCGCCGTTCCGCTCAGCGGTCCGGCTTAACTCAGGCGTTAGCCCGCAGAAGAAATGGATCATCGCTTAGAGCATTCTCGGCAAAGCCCGAAAAGCTTCCCTGATCGCCTCTCGCCCGCGCTCCGTCGCACCTCAAACCCGCTACAACTCCGCGCGGTGGAAGATTTCTTGGCTTCAAATGAACCCACTTAAGCTTCCAATCTGCAAGAACAGCCGGCTTCAGCGGGCTAACAATTCGTCCAAGCCGACACCGCTTCGCGGCGTCGTGCAAGTCTTGCTAATCTTCACTCGCACAACGCCGCAAATCGGTGCGGCTTAACTCAGGCGTTAGGCGGCTACCAAATCCACTCGCACCCTGAACCCAAGAGCAGTTGCTGCCCTTGTCATGGTCTCGAGCGTCAGCCCCGTGTCAGTCGCATCTAGCATCCGATCTACGACCGTTCTGCTTGTGTGCATGCGTTTAGCCAAAGCGCTCTTATTCACGCCAGTCGTTTGCATCGCCTGCTCAATCTGCCAGGCAATCACACGCTTAACGGCAATCGCAGTTGCCTCTTCAAGCTCGCCTTGCTCAGCCAGGAAAGCATCAAAGTCACTACCAATGTGCTTGCTCTTGCTCACGCTCTCACCTCTTTCATTCGGGTTTGTGCCAAAGCGAGATCCGCCTTTGGTGTGGCTTGTGTCTTCTTTACAAAACCATGCAGCAACACCATGTCTGCGCCAACTATCGTGAAAAGCACTCGGGCAATTCCCTCCGGAATATTGCTCCGAACTTCCCAAAGGCCTGATTCCATCTTGCGTACAACCGGCATTCCTATCGGCCACCCAAACTGAACTGTCTTGATGTCTGCACCAATCGCCTTTCTGGCGCCTGGTGAGACTTGCGCTAACAGCCAATCGCGGACAGGCTCATTGCCTGTTGTCGTACAGTAGAAACGAACTGACAAGATGGGTGGCATGGGCGCATTGTACCTAAATAGGTACGAACGTCAATTGCCGCCGCCTAACAATTCGTTCAAGCCGAGACCGCTTCGCGGCTCGGCTGCATGGTGACGTGTACCACTCCGCCGTTCCGCGCAGCGGTCCGGCTTAACTCAGGCGTTAGCGCGGGGTAGAACGAGTTCACGGAACCTGCTCTTAGAAAATTTGTGCTGGCTCCCGCCCTCCCCGAAAGTGCTCGCGATCAGCAACTGTCGATCTTCTCCAGGCATTGGTTCTCGGGAAAAGCGGCGGCTGGCCCTGACCGAACGCCAGTTTCGACGGCCAGGATGCAATCAGGGACGCGATCTGAGCCTCTGTGACTACGCACCGCGCTAACATTTCGTCCAAGCCGACACCGCTTCGCGGCGTCGTGCGAGTCTTGCTAATCTTCACTTGCACAACGCCGCAAATCGGTGCGGCTTAACTCAGGCGTTAGGCCCCTTTCCAACCATAATCGCCATTTCCGCCTCGCAGAATGAAATCGACATCAGCGGCAGCGTCGCTGATCTTAGAGAAATTGGGCTCACAATCAGAGCTCTGAAGCTTTTGGCTTCGACTTCATTTACCGTTCCAGCTTTGAGACATGATCCAGCGCCATATGATCGCGCTTTGGCGGAGATCACAGTGACTCAAGGCTCTGAAACTTCGGTGTCGGTTCAAGGCAACGCTCTTCGCATATCAGCCACTCCTGAACGACTTGAGGAGCTTGCAAGTTGCTTCTTCTTTCCAGAGGACGCCAGAGACGGGCATCACTTCCACTTTGAGCTAATGCCGCACGACTTGGACTATTCTGCAGAATCGCTGGCTCTGGCAGTGTCAGTTCACCGCGCCGGGGCCTAACAATTCGTTCAAGCCGAGACCGCTTCGCGGCTCGGCTTAAATGGTGACGTGTACCATCACGCCGTGCCGCGCAGCGGTCCGGCTTAACTCAGGCGTTAGCGCGGGGTAGAACGAGTTCACGGAACTTGCTCTTAGAAAATTTGTGCGGGTTCCTGCCTTCTCCGAGATTGCTCGCAATCGCCAAGTCACGATCTTCTACAGGCATTGGTTCTCGGGAAAAGCGGTGGCTGGCCCTGACCGAACGCCAGTTTCGACGGCCGTGATGCAATGGAGTTGGCGACCTGAGCCAATCTGACTACGCACCGCGCTAACAATTCGTCCAAGCCGACACCGCTTCGCGGCGTCGTGCAAGTCTTGCTAATCTTCACTTGCACAACGCCGCAAATCGGTGCGGCTTAACTCAGGCGTTAGCCTTCTTTGGACACATATGCGCCACTTGATACTTCTAAGCTTGCTTGCAACTTCCTCCGCGCTTTCAGCAGAGCCGTCAACGCCAGACACGTTCAACGCGATCTTCGCTTCAACATGCATGCAGAATTTCTACTCGCAGGACAAGCTGCGAGAGAACATGAAGAAGGAAGGCTTTGAGACTCTGGCGGGCGATCAAGCTGAGTTCTTCCTTGGCGGTGGCTCGGGAACCGCCTGGATCATCGTGACCTCCGGGACTCGATATGTTGTCTCGCTCAGGAGTGACTCAGTGTGCTCGGTCTTTGCACAACAAGCGGATCAGAAGCGCACGCAGTCTGGCTTCTACGATCTTGTTCAGAGCGCACCGAGCCCGCTCATTGCCAAGTTGGCTAGTACAACTGGACTCGGTCCAAACACCGATGAAACTAAGACCATTGCATACACTTGGTCTCGCCCAGCAGACGCTTCTGAACTGTTGTTCGTATTGACTACTTCCACCAGCAGCAAAGCTACTGCACAGGCTATGGCGTCCATGTCAATGGTCAAGAAAGAAGGCTAACAATTCGTTCAAGCCGAGACCGCTTCGCGGCTCGGCTGCATGGTGGCGTGTACCACTCCGCCGTTCCGCGCAGCGGTCCGGCTTAACTCAGGCGTTATGCGCGGTCAAACGCAAAGAGCTTTCCGATTTTTTTGGCAACAGTGACCAAGTTGCAATTCAGTGGTTTGGTGTTGGCTGTGTGCAGTTGTTCGTTGGAAAAGGCAGATACGCACCGCCTACCGGCCTGTCTTTCGTGATGTGGCAATCGCATCCCGATCTTCGCGGGCTTAAGATCACTTCAGCCCGCCGGGTTCACCCACTGCATCAGGCGCATAACAATTCGTCCAAGCCGACACCGCTTCGCGGCGTCGTGCAAGTCTTGCTAATCTTCACTTGCACAACGCCGCAAATCGGTGCGGCTTAACTCAGGCGTTAGACCGGTCCAGAAACAAAGGCCGGCCAGCAAGCGTGAAGCCCGTCTCGGAGCCGTTGGCCCTCGCCTATCCGAGGCTTTTGAGCCTCGCCACAAACTCCGTACCGGCTAGAGCGGCCGGCACTCCGTTTCTGTGTTCGACATCTCGCAAAGAGCGGTTGTCGGCACTAGACTCAGGTCTGACTGGTTCGTTGGTCAAAAGCAACGGCTGGCACCGGTCTAACAATTCGTTCAAGCCGAGCCCGCTTCGCGGCCTCGTGCAAGTACCATTGATTTTCACTTGCCCAAGGCCGCAAAGCGGCCCGGCTTAACTCAGGCGTTATGCGTGGTCACGCGTAACCTGGATTCTTTGAGTTGAACTCACCTGCAATGCGATCTGAAATTCCCCTTTGATCGATCGTTGCGGCTGACAGAGGTGGCTTTCGTTGCCACCCAGCAACCTAGCTTTCGTGAAGTGACCTTCGCATTCCGATCTTCGCGGGCTTAAGATCGCTTCAGCCCGCCGGGTTCACCGACTGAGTCAGGCGCATAACTAATCGTTCAAGCCGAGACCGCTTCGCGGCTCGTGTAAGTCGCTATGATCTTCACTCGCCAAAAGCCGCAAAGCGGCCCGGCTTAACTCAGGCGTTAGAGGGGTGTCATGACTTGGTGGCGCGGACAGGGACTGGACGGCCCACTCCAGGGACCTGATGGCACCGCTTGGCACTTTCTCGTATGGCACGGGACTGTCGACGGTCAGCACGCTCAACGCATTCTCTTCTGGAATCAAGATAAAACGGAGACCGGCGTAGTTAGGTTCTCAGCCGCTGAGTCTCTGCACGTATCGAAGCTTAGGGACCGTCTTCGCAAGATCGCAAAAGACCCTACATACCGCGCCAGATGGAATGAGCCGTTGGAGTTCCCAGTTGAGCGGCACTGGTCACCCCTCTAACAATTCGTTCAAGCCGAGACCGCTTCGCGGCTCGGCTTGCGTGCTAGCGTGTAGCACGCAAGCCGAGCCGCGAAGCGGTCCGTCTTAACTCAGGCGTTAGGCCACAATCAAACCATCATGCCAATTTTATTAGGAATCCTGGCAACCATAGTCTGCCTAGCCATTTTAACGCGCCCCCTAAGAATACTAACCGTAGTATGGCTACTACTTCTTGGAGTCAGCTTTCTAGTAATTACAGCAATTGGGATATTCGCAAGAATACGAGAAGATCCAGGATCGTCTTTCTATTACTTCAGCGCTATATGGATGTACTTGTCTCTTAGGATAACTCCAAGAGCAATCGGCGCTCTAGTTCTTATTTCACTTGCTTACCGATGGTCGAAAGGTCAATTCAAGAAATAGCAAAACATCTCTACCCGTGAGATGCTAGATAAAAGACGATTCATTACACCTCGTACGAGCCAATTCAAACATGGAGAAATACATGAACAACTCCGATCCCAATGAAGATGAAAGCGTATTCAAGAGCAAACTCTACTACGACCTAAGCGATGCAGTCGATGAAGTATCACTAGCAACTGGCGTAAAAGAAACGGCCGCACAAAGCGCAAAACTCATCGGGAAAGGCTTGTTCAACACGGTGATATTCTCCGGAAAGCTTGGCTTTAAGATACTCGAAGAGCTACCGGAAGCCATTGCAAAGACTGCAGAAAGGCAGTCAAGGAAGAAGTGATTCGTAATAGAGAATCAAGTAGCAGACCAGACCCCGCTTCAATATTTTACCGACTGGATGAAATACATGAGCACATATCGAGTTACCTTCGACATTCGAAGCAAGAAAACTAATAGCGGAACCACATTAAACACAACGGTTGAATCGGAGTCAGATTTTATGGCCGCCAAAATAGCTGAAGGCAAGCTTCGATCTCAGCACCCAAGTTATGTTGACTACACATTCACAGTGAAACGGGTCGAGCAAAAATAACGAGTTGTGGCCTAACAATTCGTTCAAGCCGAGACCGCTTCGCGGCTCGGCTGCATGGTGACGTGTACCACTCCGCCGTTCCGCGCAGCGGTCCGGCTTAACTCAGGCGTTAGGCCGCTTACAGGAATCTCATGCCACTCGGGGATCTCGCAGGTGACGCAATCGTTGGAGTCTTCCGTGTTCTGGGTCGCATCCTGGTTGAAGTCTTCTTCGAGCTGCTGATCAAAAGCACTGGCTATGCATTGATCCGCATGATCAAACCAAAGCCTGCGCCCAGCGAAACTGAATCCGCAATTGTTGGTCTACTGTTCTGGCTGGCAGTTGGCATTGGCGGCTATTACATCTACCAGGCAACAGCGGCCTAACAATTCGCTCAAGCCGAGCCCGCTTCGCGGCCTCGGCGCTGGCCGGCTATGATTTGACCATCGCCAAGGCCGCAAAGCGGCCCGGCTTAGCTCAGGCGTTAGCGCGGGGTAGAACGAGTTCACGGAACCTGCTCTTAGAAAATTTGTGCTGGCTCCCGCCCTCCCCGAAAGTGCTCGCGATCAGCAACTGTCGATCTTCTCCAGGCATTGGTTCTCGGGAAAAGCGGCGGCTGGCCCTGACCGAACGCCAGCTTCGACGGCCAGGATGCAATCAGGGACGCGATCTGAACCACTGTGACTACGCACCGCGCTAACATTTCGTCCAAGCCGACACCGCTTCGCGGCGTCGTGCGAGTCTTGCTAATCTTCACTCGCACAACGCCGCAAATCGGTGCGGCTTAACTCAGGCGTTAGGCAGCGCAGATCGAGACTCTCATGCTCTCTCCACTTGAACAGAATGTCCTGATCGCGGTTTTCGTGCTTACGAGCATCGCGAGCCTCGTTCTGTTGGTCAAACTTCTAAGAGGATCAAATAGCGTCGCTGAAAAGTTCGTCGGGGCTGCGCTACTTGTTATTCCTTTTGTGGGTCTACTGCTCTACTGGTTCATACATGAGGAGTCCTCGCCTCAATCGCCACTTGTTCCACGCGGCGGTGAACGCGGCGCAGCTACTCAATCATGGATCGCTATGAAGCCATTTCTTGATAGGCTCATTCAGGAACGGCGAGCGCAGCAGCATGAAGACAAGCGGGATTGACAACTTCTGGAGCGGGCGCTGCCTAACAATTCGTTCAAGCCGAGACCGCTTCGCGGCTCGGCTGCATGGTGACGTGTACCACTCCGCCGTTCCGCGCAGCGGTCCGGCTTAACTCAGGCGTTAGACATGCGCACAGCCATTTCGGCTCTTTTGGTAGCTACGATTGGAATCTCTTCCGCATCGTGTGCCTCAAATAGTCCCAAACCAGTGCCGGAGCCCATCGCACTACCCGTGAATGTTGCACCGGCGTTTGAGGAGATCAACTACTCGTCGCTCTCGCCAGACGTGCAAATGGTTGTCCGCGCGACCACCAGCGACTTAACGGGGCAGCTAAAAGCCAAGTTCCCCACACTCGCTACTCCTCGTGCCTCACTGATGCTCTACGGAGAGACGCTAGTCAGGTCACTAGGTGTGCCATATCGTCAAGTCACGTTCTACTACGGAGACGAGGCAACGCTGAATATGCATGGCACTTGCAGTCAGGGAATCCACGTCTGGATCAATTCTGGCGGGGATGTAATAGACACATATGTTGAAGAGCTGACATGCCCAATCTAGAGCGCATGTCTAACAATTCGTTCAAGCCGAGACCGCTTCGCGGCTCGGCTGCATGGTGACGTGTACCACTCCGCCGTTCCGCGCAGCGGTCCGGCTTAACTCACGCGTTAGGCCGCAAACAGAGACACTCGTGAATCTCAACCAAATCACCCTGCCGGTTACCGACTTCGATCGCACAGTCGCGTTCTATCAGGCCATGGGCTTTACGCTGATTGTTCATTCTCCCCCGCGCTACGCTCGCTTCGAATGCCCGGAGGGTGAGTCCACGTTCTCGCTGCATTCGGTAGATACTCCGTCCCCCAGCACGGGAGTCGTTGTGTACTTTGAGTGTTCTGACCTGGATGCTCGGGTTGACTACCTTCTTGCCGCAGGGATTGAGTTCACCAAACTCCCTACGGATGAGCGTTGGCTCTGGCGGGAGGCTCGCCTTGGTGATCCATCTGGCAACGTAATCTGTCTGTTCTGGGCCGGCGACAACCGCAAGAATCCACCATGGCGGGTTGCGGCCTAACAATTCGTTCAAGCCGAGACCGCTTCGCGGCTCGGCTGCATGGTGACGTGTACCACTCCGCCGTTCCGCGCAGCGGTCCGGCTTAACTCAGGCGTTAGGCACCACATGAAGATTTCCAGGCAAGCCGAAGAAAAGATCTTCCGCAGCATGATGCTGGCATCTTCAGTTTTATTGATTGCGAGCCTCCTCACTAACCTGTCAGCTCGCTGGGGGTTTGGTGTCTTTCTCGCTGCGACCTATGTCAGCTGGGGCATCAAGGGGTTTGCTTCGGATCTATCGGCTGCAGATCGCTCACCCTATCGCGCAGGTTTTGTCGCAGTAGTTCTCTTGTCGGTCGTTCTTGCTCTGTCGCCGCAAAGCGGTGGTGCCTAACAATTCGTTCAAGCCGAGACCGCTTCGCGGCTCGGCTGCATGGTGACGTGTACCACTCCGCCGTTCCGCGCAGCGGTCCGGCTTAACTCAGGCGTTAGGTTGCTCAAGGAGAACTTTCGAATGTCATCAAAAAGGCTCTTGCTTGGGGTAGCCGCCCTGATCATTACGCAGATCCTCTTGAACAATCTTGCGAGCTCGCTTTTGGCCGAGTCTATGGAGCAAATAGCTCTCCGCTCTGTAGTGGTAGCGCTCTTGTCCGCCTTCGTCGGCGGATTCGTCGCTCGTAAAGGAATCATCCTTCCAGCAATCGGGGTTTGGCTTGCCCTCTGGGCTGTAACGGTCTACTTCCTCTACGCTATTGCAGCACCAGTTGATCCAAACCCGCTCCCTATGATCGCTCGCCACAACTGGGTCGCGTTCCTGGGCTCCGGTGTCACCACCCTGATAGGAGCTATGTTGGGTCAAGCACTCGCCACACAGCGAGCCACGCACGTGACCGCAACCTAACAATTCGTTCAAGCCGAGACCGCTTCGCGGCTCGGCTGCATGGTGACGTGTACCACTCCGCCGTTCCGCGCAGCGGTCCGGCTTAACTCAGGCGTTAGGCCGCAGAAGTCAGACTTCAGAGTAGAGAGCTTTCCGAGTTCTTTCGTCGGCAATGATCTGGCTGCCAACGAAAGAGCATTGCCCGGCGCTCCGGCATAACTCAAACCCGTTATGCCTCCGCCCGGTTGCGGGTTCACGCTTCAAGCCCATCTTGCGTCCTGGCTGTTCAGCCAAGAGCCTCGGCTTCAGCGGCCTAACAATTCGTTCAAGCCGAGTCCGCTTCGCGGCCTCGGACGGCGGCAGCTATGATTACGCCACCGCCGCGGCCGCTGCGCTGCCCGGCTTAACTCAGGCGTTAGGTGCCGCAATGGAGCGCTTCGCAAAGTGAAAGAACAGAGCCAAAGCAACGAAGTGCTCGCGGTGAAGGACGAGGAATCGGAACGTCCCATCCCAAACGCATGGCGACAGCAGCTCCGCGAGATCGTGAACGCTTTCGCAGTTGGAGACTATGGACTGAGTGCCGGGGTCAAAGGTGTCCCGCCCCTGTCGGCGGACAGAGCCTCTCAAATACGAGATTACGTTGAGGGCTACGGGGCAACCCTGGTTGCACTGCCCGAAGAAACCTGGAATTCGTCCGTTTGCATCTGGTACGGCGACCACTGGGCAGCGCTGGTAGACCTTTGGACAGAGCAAGAAGGTCGGAGTGATCTTGTACTGCACACGCGAGTCAGGGAACTGGATTCCGGGTTCAGCGTTGAAGTTGATCTAGTCTATGTGCCGTAATCGGGCGGCACCTAACAATTCGTTCAAGCCGAGACCGCTTCGCGGCTCGGCTGCATGGTGACGTGTACCACTCCGCCGTTCCGCGCAGCGGTCCGGCTTAACTCAGGCGTTAGCGCGCAGAAGAACTAGATCTTTGCAAAGAGCGGTTGTCGGCAAAGCCATCAAGAGCTTCCCTGACAGACTCTCGCCCTGTCTCCGGCATATTTCAAACCCAATATGCCTCCGCCCGGTGCAGCATTTCCTTGCTCCACGCCACGCCAGGCTTCCATAGCAACCTGCGACAACAGCCGGCTTCAGCGCGCTAACAATTCGTTCAAGCCGAGACCGCTTCGCGGCCTCGTGTGAGTTCTGCTAGATTTTCACCCACACAAGGCCGCAAAGCGGTCCGTCTTAACTCAGGCGTTAGACGCGCTAGAAGCATCTCCGCAGGTGAAAGATGAAGCTCACTGAGTCAGAAATTACTCATTTCAAGAACGTACTTTGGGGTACACGCTTCCATCGTTGGTTCCGCTGGGTACTCTTGGCTGTCCTTGCCTACATCGCAATCGGGCACTTCAGTGGTTGGCGGCTGATAAGCGACGTCAATTGGCTGATTGCGGGCGCTGTCTATTTGCTCGTCGCTTGGCCAGGTCTCTGCCGAATCTACGTTTTCCACACGTTATATCGTCTTGTTGCCAAGGATCCGGAAGCAAGGTCGCAGTTGGCAGCTGCCGGCGTCAAAGAATTTCAGTCAGATACACCTAGCGGGCGCGTCTAACAATTCGTTCAAGCCGAGACCGCTTCGCGGCTCGGCTTGCGTGCTAGCGTGTAGCACGCCGCCGTTCCGCGCAGCGGTCCGTCTTAACTCAGGCGTTAGGCGCTATTGGAGAACGTCATGGCGTTGCACAAAAAAGGCGACCGATATCTAACCGAGGAAGAATATCAAAGCGAGAAATCATTTGAAGAAACCCTTGGGTTGTTCTTCCTTGGCGCTGGACTTGTAGGGTGTCTCGCGTGGTATCTCACAGCAGAACTTGAGCTGCCAAAATTACTGAGATTGGCACGGTGGGCAGCCATAGTATTCAGCGCGCTTATTGGAGGCGCCCTTTTCCTCAAATTTAGCGAAGTAGTCAGAAAGATAATCGGGTGGTCCCTCCTGCTCGGCCTGCTCTACGTTGTTTGGCAGATTGTTTAGAGAAATCGTTCGCGCCTAACAATTCGTTCAAGCCGAGACCGCTTCGCGGCTCGGCTTGCGTGCTAGCGTGTAGCACGCCGCCGTTCCGCAAAGCGGTCCGTCTTAACTCAGGCGTTAGCGCGGGTAGAACGAGTTCACGGGACTTGTTCGGAAAATGGTCTGTAGTAGTTGCAGCTCTGTCGAACTTGCTTGCAAGTGATAAGCGCCCTACTTCTCCAGGCTTCTGTTCTCGGCAAAAGCGGCGGCTGGCCCTGACCGAACGCCAGCATCGACGGCCGGGATGCAATCAGGTCAGCGACCTGAGCCTCTGTGACTACGCACCGCGCTAACATTTCGTCCAAGCCGAGACCGCTTCGCGGCCTCGTGCAAGTCGCTATGATCTTCACTTGCCCAAGGCCGCAAATCGGTCCGGCTTAACTCAGGCGTTAGGTTGCAGTGACAGACACTCGCGCTTCCCACTTGGCAGAACTCCTTCACTTCAGGCGCCCAGTTGCTGAAGTAGCTAGGGATTTGGCAGCCTTTGGCTGGGACTCAGATGAAGACTTGATCACGCTGGAACCAGTACACGCCTTCGCTGTTCTCATCCGCTTCCTCGCAGGTGAGCTATCGGTCACGGACGTAGAAGACTGGGCCAATGCGATCGAATGCCGTGAGGATATTGGGCTAGACCAAGAAAGCCTGATGGCATCTGTCGTTTTCGAGCTAGCCAACCCATTGATTACCAGGCCTCTTACAAGGCAATCTGCCACGGACCTGGTTTCCAAGCTCAAGGAAGCTGCAACCTAACAATTCGTTCAAGCCGAGACCGCTTCGCGGCTCGGCTGCATGGTGACGTGTACCACTCCGCCGTTCCGCGCAGCGGTCCGGCTTAACTCAGGCGTTAGGTCTCCCATGAAAGATCTTCTCAAGAGCCTGCTCTTTCTGGCATTTCTCGCTACCTCGATGTCTGCCGCAGCCGGTAAAGGCCATCTCGGGTTCACGGTTCATTACACGCTCAAGCGCAGCGCCTTCGACGCAAAGCTTGATCGTGTCGTCGTGACCGAGGTCAGAGAAAACTCCCCTGCAAAGCGCGCGGGGCTCCTACCAGGCGACGTAATCGAACTTTTGAACGGCTCGATTGTGGCCGGTGCTTCCGCACGCAAGCTGGACAAAGACATGGGTGCCGTCCAAGCCGGAGACACCGTCAAGATGACAGTGTTGCGCTCTGGCAAGAAGGTTGCCATCAGCATGGTCGCTGGGGAGACCTAACAATTCGTTCAAGCCGAGCCCGCTTCGCGGCCTCGTGCAAGTACCATTGATTTTCACTTGCCCAAGGCCGCAAAGCGGCCCGGCTTAACTCAGGCGTTAGATTGCTTCGGAGCAATACGATGTACCACCAAAAGGCAGTCGCTAGATGCAACGGTTAATAGCTGCACTCGCCCTCCTGCTTCTGGTCGCATGCGCTCGCAAAGAGGACGAATGCGCGCCATACAAATCAATTTCGGAGAACCCCACCTACGTTGCTGAACTAGAAGCATGGGTGGAGAGAATTCATGCGGCGGGTCTCGACTCTAGATCTCATGGAGTTCCGGCAAAGATGGGAAGGTATTCCATCAACTTCGAAAGCCTCTCATTCAAAGATAGACTTCCGCCTCAAACGCAAGCCCAAGTACTTGTAGAGTTCGATGGCCGCGTGTCTGGAATCCTGCTTGGCACAGCTTTCGTTGGATTGCTTGTTGAGAACTCAGATGAGCCGCAGCATAAGATTCTGCGTGAACACCTCTCCCACGTCTCCGAGAGAACGAGCTTCGTGTGCATCCCAAGAAACTAGCTCGCGGACGCAATCTAACAATTCGTTCAAGCCGAGACCGCTTCGCGGCTCGGCTGCATGGTGACGTGTACCACTCCGCCGTTCCGCGCAGCGGTCCGGCTTAACTCAGGCGTTAGGCACCAATGTTGAAGATTCTCGCTACCGTGATGCTAGTCCTACTGATGCTTACAGGCTGCTTGCGCGGTAATCGAGCAAACGAACTGGCTGCTCTGCTCAAAGTCGCTCCGCAGCTCATGCAGGCCACCCCGGCCGGAAGCGAATTGCCGCCTGACAAGTGGCCATCAGAAGTCAGGACTTTTGATCCAGAGAAGGTCTATGCAACGGATGACGGCCTTTACATCATCACGTCTACTTTCTTCGTAAATGAGAAGGGGCTCTTCATAGCGCGGTCTCCGACATTCGTCGCGGAATCGGGTGGCGACCCAGCATTTAGACTTATCGTCACTGGCCTCTACTCGTATGAGATCAAGGGATAGCGCGTGGTGCCTAACAATTCGTTCAAGCCGAGACCGCTTCGCGGCTCGGCTGCATGGTGACGTGTACCACTCCGCCGTTCCGCGCAGCGGTCCGGCTTAACTCAGGCGTTAGCCCGCAGAAGAAATAGATCATCGGTTAGAGCATTTTCGGCAAAGCCCGAAGAGCTTCCCTGATCGCCTCTCGCCCGCGCTCCGTCGCACCTCAAACCCGCTACAACTCCGCGCGGTGGAAGATTTCTTGGCTTCAAATGAACCCACTTAAGCTTCCAATCTGCAAAAACAGCCGGCTTCAGCGGGCTAACAATTCGTCCAAGCCGACACCGCTTCGCGGCGTCGTGCAAGTCTTGCTAATCTTCACTTGCACAACGCCGCAAATCGGTGCGGCTTAACTCAGGCGTTAGGGCAGCAGGAAATGACGATCCATTTCATCCTCTATCTTTTCATCGTCGTCATGCTGCTCGTTACTGGCCTGCGCGCAGTTGCCGGCCGTGGCTTGGCGCTGACGCTTTCCAGCTCATCAAACGGCCCGCTGCTAGGCCCGTTGGCTTGCTGTTTGTTGTTCTTGCGCTCGGCCTGGTCGTTTGGTTTATCGTTGATCCAAGGGTGTCAGCTACATTGCTCGGCCAAAGCTAGCGATCCCTGGTGAATTTGTTAGGGACACGCGGCACGCTGCCCTAACAATTCGTTCAAGCCGAGACCGCTTCGCGGCTCGGCTGCATGGTGACGTGTACCACTCCGCCGTTCCGCGCAGCGGTCCGGCTTAACTCCGGCGTTAGGCACCAGATGAACTTTGATCGTGCGCTTACTAGGAGCCTGGTTTTCCCTGCGGGGATAGCAAGTGTCTTGTTTGCGCTCGCAGTGGTCTTTTGGGCTCCAAGATCGTCGACTACGCTATTAGCTATTCTGGGGATAGCCGTTTGCGGTGCCTTCTCGGTTAGCCATTTGCCGCAGGCTATTCAAGTCCTTGTCCGAGACCCAGATTCCCGCAACGTTCGCAACATCGGATGCATCATTGCAGCAGCGTTTCCCGCCACGGTCACTGTGAGCCTGCTCGTGCTACTTACATGGGCAATGGTGCTGGGTTTTGGCCAAGGAGACGGCGTGGTTTTCGGCGGAGCTGGTGCCTAACAATTCGTTCAAGCCGAGCCCGCTTCGCGGCCTCGTGCAAGTGCTATACATCTTCACCTGCCCAAGGCCGCAAAGCGGCCCGGCTTAACTCAGGCGTTAGGCCGCACTCAAGACACATGGCTCGTCTACTAACCTCGCTATCCATCGCCTTGGCTCTCGCTGCGTGCGATCGGTCGCACGAGAACTGTGCAAAGGTCCAGCCCGGCATGCGCGTTCCCCAAGTGATCGAGATCATGGGTGAGCCTCGTGATTCATATCTCACGGGCCATCCTCCTAACGGGCTGATGCTCCTTTATGGGCGCGGTAAGCTTAGCGAGTGGCCGCATCAGCCTGGCGGACCCGTAGGCATCGCGTTGAATGATGCTCCCTCACGCGCTGTGGCGGACCGCACAGTAATTAAGACGTACTGTGGTTCCCGCTAAGGTGCGGCCTAACAATTCGTTCAAGCCGAGCCCGCTTCGCGGCCTCGTGCAAGTGCTATACATTTTCACCTGCCCAAGGCCGCAAAGCGGCCCGGCTTAACTCAGGCGTTAGACCGGTCCAGGAACAAGTGCCGGTCAACAAGCGTCAGGCCAAGTTGGCGTTCGTTCTTCCCTCGTCTCCTCCAGGCTTTTGATCTTCGCCACAAACTCCGTGCCGGCTAGAGCGCCGGCACTCCGTTTCCGGGTTCGGCATCTCGCAAAGAGCGATCGTCGGTTCTAGACTTGGCTCAGTTCATGGTTCTTGGTCAAAAGCCACGGCTGGCACCGGTCTAACAATTCGTTCAAGCCGAGACCGCTTCGCGGCCTCGTGCAGGTTCTGCTAATTTTCACCTACACAAGGCCGCAAAGCGGTCCGTCTTAACTCAGGCGTTAGGCCGCAGCCATGAAAGATCGTGGTTTTGCGAGAATCGAACAATTCCGCCAAAACTAGAGCCCTACCCCGCAGCCGACCCCGCTTTGTACGCGGGCCGCGTAAGCCTTCGGCCAACGCGCACCTGACACGGGGTCATCGCAAGTCGCCCAGGTGACTTCTTGGGTAGAGCCTGTTTGCGGGTAAAGCCTGCAAAACTTGGCTGGTGCGGCCTAACAATTCGTCCAAGCCGACACCGCTTCGCGGCGTCGTGCAAGTCTTGCTAATCTTCACTTGCACAACGCCGCAAATCGGTGCGGCTTAACTCAGGCGTTAGGCGCTTATCGATGAGCAAAGTTTGGATCCCAACTTCAAAGCAACACGAGCTACTTTTCGCGGAGCTTGGAAGGTGTGTTTATGTTTTCCAAGGAATTGAGGCAAGACTTAAGATGATGCTGCCTCATCTAATTCCGCCCGGGAAAGACGCCAGCCTTGCTGGTGAAGACCCTTCCAACTGGAGGCTCTACCTAGACTCAAAGAACACACTCGGCCCTTTGATTCAAAAGCTGAAAGAGCACGTCGACTCAAGCCATCCAGAACTGCTAGACCGAGATTGGACGCAAATCGTCAAATATCGTAACGAGGTGATGCACCATTACGTAGAGCAGCCGTTCTCGCGCCTTGACACGGAATCGAAGTTCTATGAGGCACTGAATTTCCTCAGGCACCGTAGAGAAACTGCTGTGCCATTGCTTTTGATTCTGCAAGATATATGCATTGGCTTAATCGATCGACTGGAATCAGATGGAGCGCATACGGAATCAATCAAGCTTCAGTGGCGCGCGCCTAACAATTCGTTCAAGCCGAGACCGCTTCGCGGCTCGGCTTAAATGGTGACGCGTACCATCACGCCGTGCCGCGCAGCGGTCCGGCTTAACTCAGGCGTTAGGCGCATGACCGCAGTTTCTCGCAAGCTTCAGTTCGCAATCGACACTGACGGCGATTGGCCACCGATATCGAGTGAGGCAGTGTGGTGCGACCAGATTGGTAATGCATTTCGGCTGAGAAATGCGCCATTCTTCATCAAGGGCCTAGCCGTCAATGACGTCTTTGAAGCGCAACCTGACTCGGTCAATGAGCATATATTTGAGTTTGTCGTGACCGAGCCATCTGCGCACTCACTAATTTGGATGCTCAACAATACTGAAGCCGAAATTGATCCAATCTTGTCCAAGTTCAGAGAAGTCGGATGCTCCACGGAAGCTCTAGAGAGATTCGCGCTTTACGCTATTGATGTCCCGCCTTATGTCACTGATTCCATATTGAACGATCTAATTGACACGGCTGAGAAGGTCGGACTCGATCTAGCGTTTCCCGTTTGGCGGCGCGCCTGAATTTTCGCCCAGAGCATGCGCCTAACAATTCGTTCAAGCCGAGCCCGCTTCGCGGCCTCGTGCAAGTTCTTGCAAGTTTCACTTGCCCAAGGCCGCAAATCGGCCCGGCTTAACTCAGGCGTTATGCGTGGTCATGCTTGTCCACGTTTCTTTGGCTTGAATCCATCAGCCATGCGATCTGAAAGTCCCGATTGATCGTGCGTTGCGGCTGAAAGAGTTGGCTTACGTGGCCATCTACTACCCTAGCCTGCGTGTCGTGACCCTCGCATCCCGATCTTCGCGGGCTTAAGATCGCTTCAGCCCGCCGGGTTCACCTACTGAGGCAGGCACATAACTCATCGTTCAAGCCGAGCCCGCTTCGCGGCCTCGTGCGAGTTCTGGTAATTTTCACCGTGCCCAAGGCCGCAAATCGGTCCGGCTTAACTCAGGCGTTAGACCGCAGATGGCAAACCAAGAGAAAGCGGGAGAAGCAACAGACGCCTTTGCCAGGCTGATCTGTCTTGGCATCTTCCTCGCAATGGCTGCCTGCAGCTATCTGTCTTACGCCACTTGGGGGCTTGACCTCAGAACTTACGGCTTCGGTCTTCTTGCCATTGCTATGCTTGTCATCGGAACCGTCGCACCAGCTTCAACACGTGCAGGCTTTGTCGCTTTTTTCCCGTGGGTCTAGGTCAGCGGTCTAACAATTCGTTCAAGCCGAGACCGCTTCGCGGCTCGTGTAAGTCGCTATGATCTTCACTCGCCAAAAGCCGCAAAGCGGCCCGGCTTAACTCAGGCGTTAGGTGCCATGACGTTCAGCGACATCTACTGGCGATTTTTCAACTTCTTCGTTCGCCGCGTCGTTGCGATCACTTGGGTGGTGATCGGCCTGCTCATCGCCTGCGCGAACGTGCCTCTGCTTCTCCCTGGCGCCACTATTGAGGCTGACGGTACGAGTACAGACGACCTTGTCTACCGCGTCTGCGCTGTAGTGCTTCCGCTTCTAGCCGCCATAGCCGGCGTGCTCTTGTTCCGGGCAGAGCCGTACCGTCCTCAGAAATGAGGCCTGGCACAACAAGCTGGCACCTAACAATTCGTTCAAGCCGAGCCCGCTTCGCGGCCTCGTGCAAGTGCTATACATTTTCACCTGCCCAAGGCCGCAAAGCGGCCCGGCTTAACTCAGGCGTTAGGTGGCTGCAGGTGACCGCATGATGTTCATGATCGGCCAAGGGGAAAGAATCGTCGCTGTTGGCCCCTGGAGCAACACCACTGCCCAGGCTGTGATGCCGTTCGGGACTTCGAACCCCAGCTCACCTACAAATTCGGCCGGTTCGACCTGCTCTTCGGATTTGTATACGGCAAGCGCTATCAACTCGCTTGCCAGGAGTGCAACCACGGCTGGCGGCTGGACACGGCGACCATGGAACGCAGCTTGGACAAGGTGCCAATTCCGTTCCACCTCCGGTTCGGCTTTCTTGTCCTCATCGGACTGGTTGCAGCACTTGGCACAGCGGCGTATTACGTACGGCACGCCACCTAACAATTCGTTCAAGCCGAGACCGCTTCGCGGCTCGGCTGCATGGTGACGTGTACCACTCCGCCGTTCCGCGCAGCGGTCCGGCTTAACTCAGGCGTTAGACCGCAGACGGCAAGACCTCTGCAAAAAGCAGTTGGCGTAAGCCCAAAGGGCTTCTCTGATCCACCCTCGCCCAGCCTCCGGCATAACTCAAACCCGTTATGCCTCCGCCTGGTGACATGTTCGCGTGTTCAAGGCGAGCTCAGTGTTCAAGTTGGGCATGCACAGAGCACGGCGTCAGCGGTCTAACAATTCGTTCAAGCCGAGACCGCTTCGCGGCTCGTGTAAGTCGCTATGATCTTCACTCGCCAAAAGCCGCAAAGCGGCCCGGCTTAACTCAGGCGTTAGGGCGCTGAATGAAGTTTGCAGCAAAAGAGCTCGAGATTCGCCGACCACTCTGGATCGCGCTCAGTGAGCTCTATCTTGATACAGAGCCCGACTGGGAAAGAGTCGCCTCAATCTGTGCGGCCTCGCCCTTTGATATCTCTGAACTGAGGCGAATCCTCTTTGATGAAGTTCATCCCATCGTTCATTCGAACCTCTGGGCAGCGGCTGGTGTCTGGGACGGCTTTAATGAGGATTGGCTCGTGACTTCAATACTCGCCCGCAAGCGCAGGCCGCTGATCCGCTTGCCTTGGCCAGAGGAACGGCGTACCCCATGGCGGGAGTTGAAGCCCCACATCATTTCAGCACGGAAAGGCGTTGAGACCGCGCCCTAACAATTCGTTCAAGCCGAGCCCGCTTCGCGGCCTCGTGCAAGTGCTATACATTTTCACCTGCCCAAGGCCGCAAAGCGGCCCGGCTTAACTCAGGCGTTAGGCCGCCGAATCAAGCTTCTTGCCAATTTTTGCCAACAGCGGTAGGCTCAGCCACATGAGCACAATGAATATCTCTTTGCCAGAAACGTTGAAGTCCTTCGTCGACAAGCAAGTGTCGCAAGGTGGCTATGGCACTAGCAGCGAATATGTCCGAGAACTGATCCGCAAGGATCAAGATAGGCTGCGACTTCGCAACCTACTGCTTGCCGGTGCTGAGTCGGAGCTTGGAGCGACGCCGTTCTCCTCTAACTACTTTGATAGTTTGCGCCTGCGCGCAAGTAGGCCAAAGAAGCGGTGAAATCAAAGCCTGTAATCCCGCGCAAGCAGGCAGACGCCGATATTCAAGAGGCGTTTGACCACTACCTTACGGAAGCTGGATCTGAGATAGCGCTTTCATTTGCGGATGCACTGGAAACTGCAATAGCGCACATTAGCCGCCACCCAGCGGCTGGATCACCTCGGTACGCTCACGAGCTGAACCTTCCTGGCCTGAGGCATTGGTCAGTCAAGGGCTTTCCGTACTTGATTTTTTATGTCGAGCAAACGCAGCACATAGATGTCTGGCGTCTTTTGCAATCGCAGCGCGACATACCAGCTTGGATGCATGATCACGAGTAATTGCTGGCGGCCTAACAATTCGTTCAAGCCGAGACCGCTTCGCGGCTCGGCTGCATGGTGACGTGTACCACTCCGCCGTTCCGCGCAGCGGTCCGGCTTAACTCAGGCGTTAGACCTCATGACCAAAGATTCGGAGATGCGTTACCAACATCTGACGTTGCTCATTGAAGATCTCGGCTACAGAGACAAGTTCAGACTCGCACAGCTATTGCTCCAGCTCGGGCGAAAAGAAGAGGAGGAAAGTCATCCTGCGAGTCGCAGTGATGCTCCCTCGGCTCGCCCAACCGACCCTGAAATGATCAAGTACGTTGCGGATCGCCTAGTCAAACTGCGACCTGGCCGAAGAGCGAGCCTCGTGAACGCCATTGCAGCGATGTTCCAGTTCCAAGGCAGCGTCTCAGAAGCAGACAGGAACGCAATCATCTCTGAGCTGCAGCGACTGAAACACATCTGCATTGATGCAAATGATCGTGTCACTTACCTTTGAACGCCTGAGGTCTAACAATTCGTTCAAGCCGAGACCGCTTCGCGGCTCGGCTGCATGGTGACGTGTACCACTCCGCCGTTCCGCGCAGCGGTCCGGCTTAACTCAGGCGTTAGGCCGCAGACGGCAAGATCTTGGCAAAAAGCAGTTGGCATAAGCCCAAGAGCTTCTCTGATCCACTCTCGCCCAGCCTCCGGCATAACTCAAACCCGTTATGCCTCCGCCTGGTGGCAGGTTCGCGTGTTCAAGGCGAGGCCCAAGTTCAAATTTGCCATGCAAAGAGCGCGGCGTCAGCGGCCTAACAATTCGCTCAAGCCGAGCCCGCTTCGCGGCCTCGGCGCTGGCCGGCTATGATTTGACCATCGCCAATGCCGCGCAGCGGCCCGGCTTAGCTCAGGCGTTAGACCGGTCCAGAAGCAGATGCCGGTCAACAAGCGTGAGACCAAGTTGCTGTTGGCTCCTCCCTCGCCTCGCCCAGGTTTTGATCCTCGCCACAAACTCCGTGCCGGCTAGAGCGCCGGCACTCCGTTTCTGGGTTCGGCTTGTTCGCAAACAGCGGTTTTCGGCTCAGAACTCAGATCAAACAAGGAGTGACTAGGTAAGAGCCCCGGCTGGCACCGGTCTAACAATTCGTTCAAGCCGAGTCCGCTTCGCGGCCTCGGACCATGGCAGCTATGATTAGGCCATTGCCTCGGCCGCTACGCTGCCCGGCTTAACTCAAGCGTTAGGCCGCAGCCATGAAAGATTGCGGTTTGGCGGGGGTCCAGCTCTTCCGCTGGGCCAAGACGCAAAAGTTCAGGTGTGTTGGCCTTTGGTCGCGGGCCGCGTAAGCCTTCGGCCAACGCGCACCTGGCGCAGACTCGTCGCAGGTCTCGCTCGTGAGTTCTTCGCAAGAGCCTGTTTGCGGGAAAAGCCTGCAAAACCAGGCTGGTGCGGCCTAACAATTCGTCCAAGCCGACACCGCTTCGCGGCGTCGTGCAAGTCTTGCTAATCTTCACTCGCACAACGCCGCAAATCGGTGCGGCTTAACTCAGGCGTTAGCGCGGGGTAGAACGAGTTCACGGAACTTGCTTTTTAAAAATTTTGTGTTGGTCCCAGCCTCTCCGAGATTGCTCGCGATCAACACCTGTCGATCTTCTCCAGGCATTGGTTCTCGGGAAAAGCGGTGGCTGGCCCTGACCGAACGCCAGCTTCGACGGACGGGATGCAATCAGGTTGGCAATCTGAGCCTCTGTGACTACGCACCGCGCTAACAATTCGTCCAAGCCGACACCGCTTCGCGGCGTCGTGCAAGTCTTGCTAATCTTCACTTGCACAACGCCGCAAATCGGCGCGGCTTAACTCAGGCGTTAGCGCCTAAATTGCATGAAGATCGCATTCCTCACACTCCTGCTACTGATTTCAAGCGTTGCATCCGCTCAGTCGCCCTCGCCTGCAACCACTCAGGAGGTCGGCCAGCTGTTCGCAGCCCTAAAGCAGTCCAACTGTGAGTTCTCTCGCAACGGTTCCTGGTACAACGCCCAGAAGGCCAGCGAGCACTTGCAACGCAAGTACGACTACCTGCTTAAGAAAGGCTTGGTCACATCCACCGAAGCGTTTATCGAGCTTGCCGCCACCAAAAGCAGCATGTCGGGCAAGCCTTACCAAGTTCGTTGCGGCAAAGCGCCTGCGCAATCCAGCCGGTCGTGGTTCACCAGTAAACTCAAGGCGCTGCGTGGCAGCGGTCGGCGCTAACAATTCGTTCAAGCCGAGACCGCTTCGCGGCTCGGCTGCATGGTGACGTGTACCACTCCGCCGTTCCGCGCAGCGGTCCGGCTTAACTCAGGCGTTAGCGCCCAACCTAAGCTCGTTCTATACTCGACCTATGAGCCAGACAAGACCCGACTTCCTGAGCCTGTCCGTCGCTGAGCGGATCCAGCTTGCCGAAGATATTTGGGACAGTATCGCTACTGAAAGCCCAGAATCTGCGGCGCTTACTCCCCTTCAGCTTCAGGAACTTCAAGCGCGTCTCGACGCACATGACCAAGACCCTTCCACCGCGGTGTCTTGGGATCAGGTCAGAACTGAGTTGTTCCAGCGCAGTCACTGATGCGTATCCTATTTCGGCCGGAGGCTCGGGCGGAAGTCCTTGAAGCCCAGACTTGGTACGAGTCCCGTGCGGTTGGCCTCGGTCTGGAGTTTGCCCGTGTCGTTGATGCAGCTGTTTCATCTGCAGCCCGCAATCCAGAAGCATTCGCTTACGTGGCTGGCAGTTGCCGCCGCCTCCTGCTTAGGAAGTTTCCCTTTTCGCTCGTTTTCCGCGTTCGTGGGGACCAGCTTTTGGTAATTGCGGTATTCCATCACCGCCGCAACCCAACTCAGTTGACTCAACGTACTGGGCGCTAACAATTCGTTCAAGCCGAGACCGCTTCGCGGCTCGGCTGCATGGTGACGTGTACCACTCCGCCGTTCCGCGCAGCGGTCCGGCTTAACTCAGGCGTTAGATCTCACTCGGAATTTTCGCAACGTGATTGAAATCCAGACCGAATATACACCACGCATCAAGCCCTGCAAGAAATGCGGATCAACTGAGCGTAAGACAGGCGAGTTCCGCGCATCTGGTGGACTAATCTCATCGTTCTTTGACTTTGCCACTGAGCGCTTTACATTCGTTTCGTGTGGCAAATGTGGGTACACGGAGTTCTACAACAAGAAGCTTGGCACCGGCACCCGCATCATTGATTTCCTAGGTGACTAGGGTGAGATCTAACAATTCGTTCAAGCCGAGACCGCTTCGCGGCTCGGCTGCATGGTGACGTGTACCACTCCGCCGTTCCGCGCAGCGGTCCGGCTTAACTCAGGCGTTATGCGCGGTCAAACGCAAAGAGCATTTCGATTTTTTTCGGGCAACAGTGATCGTGTTCTGGTTCAGCGGTCTGGTGTTGGCTGAGTGCAGTTGTTCGTTGGCAAAAGCAGATCCGCACCGCCTACCGCCCTGTCTTTCGTGATGTGGCAATCGCATCCCGATCTTCGCGGGCTTAAGATCACTTCAGCTCGCTGGGTTCACCCACTGGATCAGGCGCATAACAATTCGTCCAAGCCGACACCGCTTCGCGGCGTCGTGCGAGTCTTGCTAATCTTGACTCGCACAACGCCGCAAATCGGTGCGGCTTAACTCAGGCGTTATGCGCGGTCAAACGCAAAGAGCTCTTCGATTTTTTTCGGGCAACAGTGATCGTGTTCTGGTTCGGCGGTCTGGTGTTGGCTGAGTGCAGTTGTTCGTTAGCAAAAGCAGATCCGCACCGCCTATTGCCCTGTCTTTCGTGATGTGGCAATCGCATCCCGATCTTCGCGGGCTTAAGATCACTTCAGCTCGCCGGGTTCACCAACTGGATCAGGCGCATAACAATTCGTCCAAGCCGACACCGCTTCGCGGCGTCGTGCGAGTCTTGCTAATCTTCACTCGCACAACGCCGCAAATCGGTGCGGCTTAACTCAGGCGTTAGCCCGCATGAAGCAACTTCTCATCTCCGTCCTCGGCGCAATAATCACGATCGCACTTATTGCAGCCACCGTCTTCGGCTTCATGTTGTACGCGGAGAGGCAGTACATGAAGGACATGCAATCCAGCGCTCCCGTACATGACCCCTGCAAGACCGCACCAGCAGGACTCGCTATTGACAGGCACAATCTCGTTCCAGACGTGGATCAAGTGGCCATCTTTGGCGTGGCCCACAATTCTTCAAACCTCGAGTGGCGTGATGCTGTGATTTCCGCAACGATTGGAAAGCCAGGGTCACAAGTCAATGAATGTGAAACGCGACTCATTGGCCCTATTCCTGCGGGCGCAAAGAGACCGTTCCTGATTCAATGCAGCAAGACAGAGATCACTCAAGAGTCAGCTGTCATCGAGTACCAAGTAAAGATCAGTGAAGCATGTGAGTCTGCGGGCTAACAATTCGTTCAAGCCGAGACCGCTTCGCGGCTCGGCTGCATGGTGACGTGTACCACTCCGCCGTTCCGCGCAGCGGTCCGGCTTAACTCAGGCGTTAGCGCTCATGTTGACGCGTAGCTACTTTGTAGTTACATTCTCGACATGACCGAGCTTCGCTTCGAATGGCATGACACCAAAGCTTCGGCAAACGCCAAGAAGCATGGCATCACATTTGATGAAGCATGCTCCGTCTTCGCCGACGAGAATGGCAAATACATGGCGGACCCGGATCACTCAGAGCAAGAGGATCGATTCATTCTTCTTGGCTTGAGTTCAACCATGAAGCTTCTCGTCGTCTGCCACTGCTACCGTGGCGCTGATCACGTGATTCGGATCATTTCCGCTCGCAAAGCAACAAGAACGGAAACTTTGCAGTACTGAGGATCAATATGCGCAAAGAATACGACTTCTCCAAAGCAAAGAAGAATCCTTATGCGTCCCTGCTTAAGAAGCAAATCACGCTCAGGCTTGACCAGGAAGCAATTGACTACTTCAAGACTATCTCTGGTGAAGTGGGAATTCCCTATCAGAGCCTGATCAATCTGTACTTGCGTGACTGTGCCGCTTCTCATCGAAAGTTGGATATGTCCTGGAAGTGAGCGCTAACAATTCGTTCAAGCCGAGACCGCTTCGCGGCTCGGCTGCATGGTGACGTGTACCATTCCGCCGTTCCGCGCAGCGGTCCGGCTTAACTCAGGCGTTAGACCGCAGATGGCAGACCAAGAGAACGCGGGAAAAACAACAGACACCTTTGCCAGGCTGATCTGTCTTGTCATCTTTCTCGCAATGGCTGCCTGCGGCTATCTGTCTTACGTCACTTGGGGGCTTGACCTCAGAACTTCCGGCTTCGGTCTTCTGGCCATTGCTATGCTTGTCATCGGAACAGTCGCACCAGCTTCAACACGTGCAGGCTTTGTCGCTTTCTTCCCGTGGGTCTCGGTCAGCGGTCTAACAATTCGTTCAAGCCGAGACCGCTTCGCGGCCTCGTGTAAGCCGCTATGATCTTCACTTACACAAGGCCGCAAAGCGGCCCGTCTTAACTCAGGCGTTAGGCTGCGTGTTGCGCACTACGCAACGTTTGGGTAAACTTCGGGCATGATCAAGACGATCCGGCACAAAGGCCTTGGCAAGCTCTTCGAGAGTGGAAGCACTGCCGGCGTCCAAGTCAGCCATGCCAAGCGCCTGAGGCTCCAGCTCGCTGCATTGGACACGGCTCAGGTCATTGACGACATGGACATCCCCGGCTTCGGCTTGCATCCACTAAAAGGCAAACTCAAAGGTCGGTGGTCCATTTGGGTCAATGGCAATTGGCGCCTGACTTTTGAGTTCAAGGACGGAAACGTCTATGTACTCGACTACGAGGACTATCACTAATGGCAATGCACAACCCTCCGCATCCTGGTGAGTTCATCACCGGCGTTTATCTTGAACCCAATGGCATCAGTGGTCGGGAGCTGGCTGCAAAGCTTGACGTTGCCGCATCGACCCTGAGCCGCGTGCTGAATGGGTCTAGCCGCATTACGCCTGAGATGGCACTGCGGCTGTCTAAAGCGATCGGCCGTTCCCCTGAGAGTTGGCTGACCATGCAGGACAGCCACGATCTTTGGCTGGCCAAGAAGAGCGTCAACCTCAATCGGGTAGGAAAGCTTGAAATGCGCGCAGCCTAACAATTCGTTCAAGCCGAGACCGCTTCGCGGCTCGGCTGCATGGTGACGTGTACCACTCCGCCGTTCCGCGCAGCGGTCCGGCTTAACTCAGGCGTTAGGTCTCGGGTTGTTTTCATGTCATCAACATCGCAAGTTCAGTGGCCTGCTTTGTTGGTTCGTGTCGGCTTTACAAGCGCTGGCATTGCCAAGTGGCGTGTTGCGGCGCGGGCGCTGAAGCGCTGATCCGCGCCTTGGCCTTCGCATCCCAACCAGAGTTCCGGGCCGCCCACTTGAATCGCTTGGCCGCACATTGCAGAGTGACCTAGCAATTCGTTCAAGCCGAGACCGCTTCGCGGCTCGGCTTGCGCGGTGACGTGTACCACTCCGCCGCGCCGCAAATCGGTCCGGCTTAACTCAGGCGTTAGGCCGCAGCCAAGATAGTCACAGGAGATCTGATGTCCATTTTCGTCATCGTTCCGGCCGTCCTCCTTCTAATCATCATCCTGACAAGGCTTCTGCAATGGCTCTGGAACATGACGATTCCTCTTGCATTCGATGGCGGAAGAAAGATCGAGTTCTTGGTCGCTTTCCGCCTGCTGCTCATTGGTGTTCTGCTCTCATCTGGTGGCATGGTGAGCTGCAGCCCAAGTAGCGCGGGTGCGGCCTAACAATTCGTTCAAGCCGAGACCGCTTCGCGGCTCGGCTTGCGTGCTAGCGTGTAGCACGCCGCCGTTCCGCAAAGCGGTCCGTCTTAACTCAGGCGTTAGGTCTTTGCACCGGCCACTTGCGCGCGTCATAGTGCTACTGTAGTGTCACTTTATGCGTACCGAACTCGTCACGACGCTCAAGCGCCAGGCCACTGAACTCCTCTCCGATATCGAGCGGGATAAGGAGCCAATTCTCATTACCCAGCATGGCCTGCCAAGCGCCTATCTGCTCGACGTTGAGACCTATCAACTCATGCAGCAACGCATGGCCATCCTTGAAGGCATTGCCCGCGGAGAACAGGCGATCGCTGAGGGTCGCACGGCGACCCACACGCAAGCTAAGAAGCGCCTCGCCAGATGGCTGAAATAGTCTGGTCAGAGCCTGCACTGGCGGACCTTGATGCAATTGCTGACTTCATTGCTCTGGAGAATCCGGTCGCGGCTGCTGAACTCGTCAAACGTGTCTTCGGCCACGTTGAGCAACTAGTTGACCATCCTGACAGCGGTAGCCGTCCCCAAGAGCTCGCGCGCTCCCGTTATCGTCAAATAGTGGAGCCACCTTGCCGTATCTTTTACCGCCATGACGGGCACAAGGTCTTTATCGTGCATGTCATGCGTTCAGAGCGCCTGTTACGCAAGGGACAGCTGACCTCGCGCTCCAGACAAGTGAGTGACCGGGGTGATGGGTAACAAATAGTCTGGGATGATGGGTTACACGTGTCTGCGTGTCATTCCGTAGCAATCCTCAATCCGCATGAGGCGTTCGTGCAAGCGGCCCAGTCGCTTTGATCCAAAGTACACCTCCCAGATTCCTTCGTCGATTTCTTCCAGTCCGACGTACTCACCGATCAGGGCACTCGTCACATTCACCCAGTTGCTCTTCCAGCGGATACCACCGTTCGCGCTCACGTAGCGCACTTCAAATCGATCCGGGTAGGTTGGAGCATGCAGTCGCGTCGGCATCGGACGCGGCGAGGGCTGATACACCTCGGCTGGCGTTTTCATGTCCAATGCTTCGTGCGGCCGCTCATCGTTGAATTCACGAATGAACAGGTTGAACTTTCGCTGTTGGGCACGCAGGTTCGCACCAGGCGGGTGAGTGGTCCCGTCCTTGAGTGTTCGGTGCATGCGCTCATGTCGGCCATTCTGTTGTGGCTTTCCAGGCTCGATCAACTCGGGCATCACGCCGAGCTTGAGCAGCCACACCGACAACCGGGTCAAGCGCCCAAGGGTATAGGCGGCAAACGGCGTTCCATTGTCGCTTCGGATGCGCCGCGGCAGTCCAAACGTCTTGAACAGGCGCGTCAGTACGGCTTGCGTCGGCTCAAGCAACGGCCCCGACATTCCTTGGCATGCGAGCAGGTAACGGCTGTAGTTGTCGGTCACGGTCAGCGGGTAGCAGTAACGACCATCGCACGTCTTGAATTGCCCTTTGAAATCGATGCTCCAACAATCGTTGGGGCCTTTGACTTCAACACTCGGGCGGCCCGGGTGGCCGATGCCACGCCGCTTGCTACGGGGAACCACCAATTGATTGCGACGCAAGATCTCGCAGACCGTCGACCGGTGCGGCAACACCATCTCAGGCCACTGCTTGGCCGCCTTGATCAGCAATTTCTTGGCACCCCACCGGGGGTACTTTAGCCGCACCGCCAGCAGTGCCTGCTCGGTCGCTTCCGGCGTGCGATGCGGCGAATGACGCGGGGCATGCCCTTGATCCAACAACCCATCCGGCCCCTGAAGCGCAAACCGCTCGGCCCACTTGTAACCCGTCTTCCGACTCACGCCATAGCGGCTACACAACTCGGTCACCGACCAATGACCTGCTATCCAGTCTCGAATAAACCGCGCCTTCTCGTCCATCGCTGAGGTCTCACTCCAAGGCATGGGGCACCTCCTTCGGGTGCCCTCGATCATCGTTGGTGTGTTACCTATCAACCCAGACTAAAGTGTTACCTATCAACCCAGACTAAAGTGTTACCTATCAACCCAGACCGAACCGGTTTCAGGCCTAACAATTCGTTCAAGCCGAGACCGCTTCGCGGCTCGGCTTGCGTGCTAGCGTGTAGCACGCCGCCGTTCCGCGCAGCGGTCCGTCTTAACTCAGGCGTTAGGCCGCTGCCAAGAATGAATCGCTTCTCTCTACTAGCAATGATCACGCTGCTCGTCGGCTGCAAGACGACCGGCTATTGTGATTTCTCCCTCCAGAAAGATGGCTGGATGCCCACGGACAACGTGCCGCAACAGGTCTTGCAGATTTCATCATTCGACCGTTTCTGGTACTCCAATGCTAAAGGTGAGTACCTCGTGTGCCCTAAGCGCTCGTCGAAGTACGTTTGCGACGGATTCCATGTCTTCTACGTGCCAACTCCAGAGGGCTATCGGCAAGGAGACGCTATCGTCTGCATGACGTGAAGCGGCCTAACAATTCGTTCAAGCCGAGACCGCTTCGCGGCTCGTGTAAGTCGCTATGATCTTCACTCGCCAAAAGCCGCAAAGCGGCCCGGCTTAACTCAGGCGTTAGACCGCAGACGGCAAGACCTTTGTCAAAAGCAGTTGGCGCAAGCCCAAGAGCTTCCCTGAATTACCCTCGCCCAGCCTCAGGCATAACTCAAACCCGTTATGCCTCCGCCTAGTGGCAGGTTCGCGTGTCAAGGCGAGCACTGTGTCCAAGTTGCGCATGCAAAGAGCGCGGCGTCAGCGGTCTAACAATTCGCTCAAGCCGAGCCCGCTTCGCGGCCTCGGCGCTGGCCGGCTATGATTTGACCATCGCCAATGCCGCGCAGCGGCCCGGCTTAGCTCAGGCGTTAGGCATCATGAAGCGATCTCTCGACCCATGGACGATCTCTGCATATTGTCTGTTCGGACTCGCTGTGTTCTTGGCGTTCTTCGGGAGGACGTTGGATTTCCGAACCGATTTTTGGCTCCCATTTTCATCGCCGCATGCTCTACGATTCCAGGTAGAGACGGCTATGCCTCAGACAAGTCGGCAGCGGACAAGAGCGTCCATAAACTCTTCTTCTGGTTGTTGGTTGGCTTGGCATTTCTTCATCTGTTGAGACAAGTGGCTGATGCCTAACAATTCGTTCAAGCCGAGACCGCTTCGCGGCTCGGCTGCATGGTGACGTGTACCACTCCGCCGTTCCGCGCAGCGGTCCGGCTTAACTCAGGCGTTAGACCGGTCCAGAAACAAAGGCCGGTCAACAAGCATCAAGCCAAGTTGCCACTTGTTCGTCCGTCGCCTCGCCCAGGCTTCTGAGCGTCGCCACAAACTCCGTGCCGGCTAGAGCGCCGGCACTCCGTTGCTGGGTTCGGCTTGTTCGCAAAGAGCGGTTGTCGGCGATAGACTCAGGTCAGATTGGTTCGTTGGTCAAAAGCAACGGCTGGCACCGGTCTAACAATTCGTTCAAGCCGAGACCGCTTCGCGGCCTCGTGCGAGCGCTGCTCATTTTCACTCGCCCAAGGCCGCAAATCGGCCCGGCTTAACTCAGGCGTTAGCGCGGGGTAGAACGAGTTCACGGAACTTGCTCTTAAACATTTTGTTCTGTTCTCAGCTGTTGTCGCAATTGCTCGCGATCAGGCAGCAAAAACGCTTTTTCAGGCGTTGGTTTTTTCGGGAAAGCGGTGGCTGGCCCTGACCGAACGCCAGCTTCGACGGCCAGGATGCAATCAGGGACGCGATCTGAGCCACTGTGACTACGCACCGCGCTAACATTTCGTCCAAGCCGACACCGCTTCGCGGCGTCGTGCGAGTCTTGCTAATCTTCACTCGCACAACGCCGCAAATCGGTGCGGCTTAACTCAGGCGTTAGCCTGCACCCTACTTCTTCGCAAACGGATTCAAGAGCGGCACCTTGAAGGACTTGAAGTCCGCCACGTTTCGGGTGACCACGGTTAGGCCATGCACTCGCGCTGTCGCTGCGATCATCCCGTCTTCATACAAAGTCTCTGACTTTCGGTGCATCAGGCGCGCCCATTCCCGGAAAATCGCACCGTCCATCGGAAGTACGTTGTAGGCGCCGGCAACTTGGTCCAGCCAAGCGGTCAATTCATCAGCCTTCGCTTTGTCCTGATCCCTTGTGACCTCAATCCCTGCTTGGATCTCGCCAATTGTGACCGCCGACAGATGCAGTTCCGCATCAGACATCTGTTCAATCCAGGCGAGAACCCCGCCATGGGGCTTTGGCTTCCGCAATTCGGAAACAACATTCGTATCAAGCAAGAACATCAGCTCAATTCCAGCGGACGGCGCTTTGCCACCCCACGCTTCGGGATCTGCAGATCGCCACGCGCGGCGGGAGCCAAGAGGAGATCCTTTAAGCTTGGCCTCGCCGCCTCTCTCAGTCGGCGCCACTCCGAGATATCAACGAGAACTGCAGCCTCGGCCCCACGCTTTGTGACAAGCTGAGGGCCCTCGGACATGCAAGCCTCCAAGAGTTCACTGAACCTCGCTTTTGCGTCCTGAACAGGCCAAGTACTCATTTCCGGCACCTTCAAATGACTAGATACCTGACTAGTCTACAATAGAGGCGGCAGGCTAACAATTCGTTCAAGCCGAGACCGCTTCGCGGCTCGGCTGCATGGTGACGTGTACCACTCCGCCGTTCCGCGCAGCGGTCCGGCTTAACTCAGGCGTTATGCGCGGTCAAACGCAAAGAGCTTTTCGATTTTTTTCGGGCAACAGTGATCGTGCTCTGGTTCGGCGGTCTGGGGTTGGCTGAGTGCAGTTGTTCGTTGGGAAAAGCAGATCCGCACCGCCTACCGCCCTGTCCTTCTTGATGTGGCAATCGCATCCCGATCTTCGCGGGCTTAAGATCACTTCAGCTCGCTGGGTTCACCCACTGGATCAAGCGCATAACAATTCGTCCAAGCCGACACCGCTTCGCGGCGTCGTGCGAGTCTTGCTAATCTTTACTCGCACAACGCCGCAAATCGGTGCGGCTTAACTCAGGCGTTAGCCTTTTCAGGGGAATCATGGAATCCGGAATCTACCGTGTCGAAATGGATGGCCGCTGGAATCTGAAAGACTTGTACGAGTTCCCCCATGCGTATCTTCAGGTCTATGCATTCATATATGCCTTCGACACAGATCTCCCCACTAGAGATGAGGAGCGGATCAACCATGCTCTCGAAAGCTACCCATGGGCAGGTGGATACTCGATCGTCAATATGTATTCTGTCCTTCAAAGCCAAGTCAGCCCAAGATTCAAACCAGTTGTTAAGGAAATTAGGTACGCATCCCCAGGCTGGATCGACCTTCTTCTCAATGTTCATCCAGCCGTACAAATCGCCGGGGCAGTAACGGCGATTGCCACATCCACTGCGGGCGCAGTAAAGGCATATGCCGCAATCCAAGACTGCCTCTACAAGATAAGTGCAAGAGCAAGAAAAGCACGGATTGAGAAGATTCAGCTCACTCGTCAAGAGGTCAAAGAACTTGAAGGACTGAACAAAGATCTTGCGGATTCTATGAACTTCAACAGACTAAGTGAGCTGCAAGACCGCACTGGAAGTGTGCATGTCACTTCAAAACTGCTCAGTGCCCAGTATCGCAGGCTCAAGAAGCTCGCGGAATTTGTAACATCTGGTAAAGCTCGGCTACCTGTTTCTACGCCAAAAGCCGCACCGAAAACCACTCCAAAAAAGAAGAAAAAGAAGTCACACAAAGGCTAACAATTCGTTCAAGCCGAGACCGCTTCGCGGCTCGGCTGCATGGTGACGTGTACCACTCCGCCGTTCCGCGCAGCGGTCCGGCTTAACTCAGGCGTTAGGCACCGCGTAACTACAATGCTGGCCCAGATATTCGCCATCGCGATAGTGATCCTTGCAATCCTCGGACCAGGGCTTTTCCTGTGGCAATTCGCACGGAAGCGCGGTGGACCCACGGAGAAATTCGCGTGGTTCATTCTCGTCGCTGCAGTTTTGCTGATCTTCTGGCTGCTGTTCTTCCCCGGCTCTGGCTCAACGCCCCAAGAACGCATTAGTCAGTTCATCGGTGCTTGGGCCATCCTGTTCATGGCAGCCGGTTTCGTTGTCATCGGCACTGAGGTGCTCAAAATGATGAAGGGACGCAAGCGCCCCCGATCAGGTGAGTAAAGCATCACGGGGCGGTGCCCAACAATTCGTTCAAGCCGAGACCGCTTCGCGGCTCGGCTTGCGTGCTAGCGTGTAGCACGCCGCCGTTCCGCAAAGCGGTCCGTCTTAACTCAGGCGTTAGCGCGGGGTAGAACGAGTTCACAGAAGTTGCTCTTAAAAAATTTGGCCTGTTCTCCGCATTCTCTAAGATGCTCGCCATTGGCAGGCCAATCGCGCTTTCCAGCATTGGGTTTTCGGGAAAGCGGCGGCTGGCCCTGACCGAACGCCAACATCGACCTCCAGGATGCAAACAGGTTGGCGACCTGAGCCTCTGTGCCTACGCACCGCGCTAACATTTCGTTCAAGCCGAGACCGCTTCGCGGCCTCGTGCAAGTCGCTATGATCTTCACTTGCCCAAGGCCGCGCAGCGGCCCGGCTTAACTCAGGCGTTAGGCAGCAGACACATTGAAGCTCTCAAAGACCGGAGCGAAGTCCCGCCTGACGCCCAGCGCCCTCGCCTTCTTCGCGTCATTCACCACGCTGGCAAAGATCTTCGTCGTGAGCTTGCTGTTCCGTGACCAATCGGTGGATTGGCCGTCTGCACTCTCCGCTTTGACACGAATTCTGGCCTTTTCGCTCGGGGCCGGGCTGTGGGCTTTCCTCATGGCGCCTATGCTTCAGAGACACCTCGCCGCCCTGTTGTTCGGCTTGCTGCTTGGGCTAATGGGTGCAGCTACTTACATCAGGATTGCTGCCTAACAATTCGTTCAAGCCGAGACCGCTTCGCGGCTCGGCTTGCGTGCTAGCGTGTAGCACGCCGCCGTTCCGCAAAGCGGTCCGTCTTAACTCAGGCGTTAGGGCCGCATGCCAAACGACATCGCCAACTCAGTAAAAGAGCAAATTTCGCTGCTGCAATTCATTTGCGAGATGCCTATCAAAGACGATCCAAGAGATCGCTTGGCTCATGACTCTGCAAAATATGCATCGGAACTTGGTCACTCCTCTTCTTTGCTGCTCGGCCCTGAGAACACGGCGGCTTTTCATATCCTTCTAAGGTGCATCATCGAATCGATCCTGAAACTAGCTTGGGGACTTCGATCAGCAGAGAACGCAATGTCGCTTGAACGAACCGCGCACAACGAGTTCAGAAGAAATCTCAAGTCTCTGATCAATGAAGGAGTTCTCTCGCTGGAGGACTCAGACGGCGGCTTGTCACTTGATGAAACCGTGATACAGCTAGCGGTGATCGACTCCGGCGATAAGGCCCCAAATGTTCGAGAGATGTCGAAGGCTCTCGGGCTTGAGCACTTTTATCAGGTTCTCTACAAAATGCTGTCAATGCACACGCACGGGACCTCTAGCATCGTTTCGCCAAATCCACCGCAATCCAAAATCACTGATCGGGCCCATGCTCTGCTGGGTGGCTTGGAGACGGTGAAAATTCTCTCCGGCAAGTGGCTCGCTCTTAGGGAACTTGTTGACCCGATCAGCTTGCAGGCTGCTCTACTCCCCGCAAAGCGGCCCTAACAATTCGTTCAAGCCGAGACCGCTTCGCGGCTCGGCTGCATGGTGACGTGTACCACTCCGCCGTTCCGCGCAGCGGTCCGGCTTAACTCAGGCGTTAGCGCGGGGTAGAACGAGTTCACGGAACTTGCTTTTTAAAAATTTTGTGTTGGTCCCAGCCTCTCCGAGATTGCTCGCGATCAACACCTGTCGATCTTCTCCAGGCATTGGTTCTCGGGAAAAGCGGTGGCTGGCCCTGACCGAACGCCAGCTTCGACGGACGGGATGCAATCAGGTTGGCAATCTGAGCCTCTGTGACTACGCACCGCGCTAACAATTCGTCCAAGCCGACACCGCTTCGCGGCGTCGTGCAAGTCTTGCTAATCTTCACTTGCACAACGCCGCAAATCGGCGCGGCTTAACTCAGGCGTTAGGCGCATGACCGCAGTTTCTCGCAAGCGTCAGTTCGCAATCGACACTGACGGCGATTGGCCACCGATATCGAGTGAGGCAGTGTGGTGCGACCAGATTGGTAATGCATTTCGGCTGAGAAATGCGCCATTCTTCATCAAGGGCCTAGCCGTCAATGACGTCTTTGAAGCGCAACCTGACTCGGTCAATGAGCATATATTTGAGTTTGTCGTGACCGAGCCATCTGCGCACTCACTAATTTGGATGCTCAACAATACTGAAGCCGAAATTGATCCAATCTTGTCCAAGTTCAGAGAAGTCGGATGCTCCACGGAAGCTCTAGAGAGATTCGCGCTTTACGCTATTGATGTCCCGCCTTATGTCACTGATTCCATATTGAACGATCTAATTGACACGGCTGAGAAGGTCGGACTCGATCTAGCGTTTCCCGTTTGGCGGCGCGCCTGAATTTTCGCCCAGAGCATGCGCCTAACAATTCGTTCAAGCCGAGCCCGCTTCGCGGCCTCGTGCAAGTTCTTGCAAGTTTCACTTGCCCAAGGCCGCAAATCGGCCCGGCTTAACTCAGGCGTTAGCGCGCAAATGAAGATTCTCGCTAGAAGACGCAAGATCGAGTGGCTTTACTTCGGCTTTGGACTAGCAATGTCCGCGTGGTTCGTAGCGGGTCTTTACCAAGGCCAGACATATATCCCCGGTGGATTTGCTCCTGGCCGTCTTTACGTACGCGCAGACGACCCTGAAAGCTTCTTGGGAGTTATCCAGATCCAAGCCGTCATGAGCGCATTCTTCGTTCTAGTGAGTTTCGTGCACTCACCGCGCTATGCCAGCTGGAACTTGGGCATGGAACGGAGGCTACGGACAGAGCGGTGGACTCCCCCAACTAGACGCTCTTTGCTGTGGAAGTTCACCGCATTCATACTGTTGCCGCTGGCAGTTTTCTTGGTGATAGTTCCAGTCGTGTTTGGTGCGCGCTAACAATTCGTTCAAGCCGAGACCGCTTCGCGGCTCGGCTGCATGGTGACGTGTACCACTCCGCCGTTCCGCGCAGCGGTCCGGCTTAACTCAGGCGTTAGGCGGCTACCAAATCCACTCGCACCCTGAACCCAAGAGCAGTTGCTGCCCTTGTCATGGTCTCGAGCGTCAGCCCCGTGTCAGTCGCATCTAGCATCCGATCTACGACCGTTCTGCTTGTGTGCATGCGTTTAGCCAAAGCGCTCTTATTCACGCCAGTCGTTTGCATCGCCTGCTCAATCTGCCAGGCAATCACACGCTTAACGGCAATCGCAGTTGCCTCTTCAAGCTCGCCTTGCTCAGCCAGGAAAGCATCAAAGTCACTACCAATGTGCTTGCTCTTGCTCACGCTCTCACCTCTTTCATTCGGGTTTGTGCCAAAGCGAGATCCGCCTTTGGTGTGGCTTGTGTCTTCTTTACAAAACCATGCAGCAACACCATGTCTGCGCCAACTATCGTGAAAAGCACTCGGGCAATTCCCTCCGGAATATTGCTCCGAACTTCCCAAAGGCCTGATTCCATCTTGCGTACAACCGGCATTCCTATCGGCCACCCAAACTGAACTGTCTTGATGTCTGCACCAATCGCCTTTCTGGCGCCTGGTGAGACTTGCGCTAACAGCCAATCGCGGACAGGCTCATTGCCTGTTGTCGTACAGTAGAAACGAACTGACAAGATGGGTGGCATGGGCGCATTGTACCTAAATAGGTACGAACGTCAATTGCCGCCGCCTAACAATTCGTTCAAGCCGAGACCGCTTCGCGGCTCGGCTGCATGGTGACGTGTACCACTCCGCCGTTCCGCGCAGCGGTCCGGCTTAACTCAGGCGTTAGGGCTCAGGGAGAGTCAAAATTGAATCCAGTATTTGAAGACGATTTCTGGCGCGTGCAGATCGATTCGTAAGCTCGCCCGCCTGACAGAAATCTCATAACTAGAACACTTTCTGGCATCGTTTCCCAGCCAGGAGGTTCCATGCGCACATCCAAATTCACCGAGACGCAGATCGTCTCGATCCTCAAACAAGCCGACGCCGGGATTCCGGTGAAGGACATCTGCCGCCAAGCCAGCATCAGCACGGCGACGTACTACCAGTGGAAGAGCAAGTACGGCGGCTTGGAAGCCTCCGAGCTGCGTCGGGCGAAGGAGCTTGAAGCCGAGAACGCCAAGCTCAAGCGCATGTACGCGGAGTTGGCGCTGGACAACGCAGCGATGAAGGACCTGATCGCAAAAAAGCTGTAGGGCCGGCGCAGAAGCGCGAGGCGGCGCGGTACCTGATGCAGGTACACGCGCGCCCTCTGAGCCGGTCCTGTGCATGCGTAGAGTTGTCGCGCTGGCCAGGTTGTTGGAAGTGCGGCCAAGCCGCGGCTTCTGGAAGTGCAGCGACCAGTTACGCAAGACGCGGCCGGACTGGAACCCCAAGCGGATCTATCGGGTGTACAGGGCGATGAAGTTGAACCTGCGACGAGCCGCCAAGCGGCATCTGCCCAAGCGTGAGCGCGTGGCGCTGTACGTGCCGAAGCTGCCCGATACCGTGTGGTAAATCGACTTCATGAGCGATGCACTCGCGTGCGGCCGCGCTTTCGGACCTTCAACGTCGTCGATGACTTCAACCGCGAAGCCCTGCACATCGAGATCGGCACGTCGATCAACTCGAACCGGCTGGTTCGCATCTTCGAGCAACTCAAGCGCGACCATGGCCTGCCGCAAGTCATGCGCTCCGATAACGGGCCGGAGTTCCTGGGTGAGGCCTTCACCCAGTGGGCAAAAGCGAACCGCGTGGCCATCCAATACATCCAGCCGGGCAAGCGCAACCAGAACGCCTACATCGAGCGTTTCAACCGCACCTTCCGCGAGGAAGTGCTAGACCAGCATCTGTTCGCCCGCCTTGAGGACGTCCGCGAGGCTGCGCACTGTTGGATGATCGACTACAACGAAGAACGGCCCCACGACTCGCTCGGAGGACTAAGCCCCGCCGAGTACCGCGACAAGCACGCCGGAAGCTCTACTTTTGCAGTGTCTGCTTGACGGGGGAGCTTACGGCTGGACGGACGGTCACTTCGAGCACAAAAACTCGACCAGCCGAGATTGCAGTCTTGTTCTTAATTTGCAGCGGTTCAGGCCCATTCCACCAGCTTAAACCCACCTCATCTACGACAGCCCCATATCAATTACGATAAGCTCCTGGACCGAAATCGACCCTAGTTTCCTTAACGGAATCCAGTTCGAACACATCTCGATCTGACAGCGCCGGGAAGCGGCGGAGATGCTCTGCCAGTTCGGCAGCCTGCAATGCTGTAGTAGCAACCACTTCCTCGTCGGCGGCTTCGCTGACCGGATGGCCTAGGAAGTCGATCACCGCGCTGCCGCCGCTGTAGTGCAGGCCGTTGCCGTCGGTGCCGACGCGGTTGACGCCGACCACATAGCATAGGTTCTCGATGGCGCGCGCGCGCAGTAACGTCTTCCATGGATAGGCACGCGCCGACGGCCAATTCGCCACGTACAGCGCGAGGTCGTAGTCGGCTGCCTCAGTGCGATCCACATTGAAACGGTTGCGCGCGAACACCGGGAAGCGTAGGTCGTAGCAAACCTGCAGCAGGATATTCCAGCCCTTCCAGGAAACGACGACACGCTCCTGCCCCGAGGCGTAGCGCTCGTTTTCCTTCGCAAAGGAGAACAGATGCCGCTTGTCGTAATGCGTGAGCCCGCCATCGGGGGTGGCAAACAACATACGATTGAAGACGCCCTGCTGCGTGCGCAGTTGAACACTGCCAGTGATCGCCGCATCGAGCTTCAGGGCCTGGTCTCGAATCCATTCGACGGTGGGCCCGTCCATGGTCTCGGCATTGCCGATCGCATCGTTGGAAAAGCCGCTGGTGAAAGTCTCCGGCAACACCACCAGGTCGGTGATGCCGTGCAGTGGCGCGATCAGTTCGCCGTAATAGGCGCGATTGCCGGCAGGATCGTGCCAGCGGGTTTCGCCCTGGACGATGGAGACGCGGAGATTTTGCATGGCTCGTTCCTTCTGTCATCCCAAGCTTAGGGAATTTGTCATCCTGAGCGCAGTGAAGGATCTGTTTTCGTCTGAAACAGCAGGCCCTTCGCTGCGCTCAGGGCGATGACTTCAAAGCAAGCGCAAGCGTTCGATCGCCGCATCCAGCGTCGCGTCGTTCTTGGCGAAGCACAGCCGCGCCAGGCGCTGGCCGGCGGGCGGGGTTTCGTAGAACGGGGACAGCGGGATCGCGGCCACGCCCTTCTCGATGGTCAGCCAGCGACAGAACGCGGCATCGTCGAGGTCGCTGACCGTCGAGTAGTCGACCAACTGGAAATACCCACCCGGCACCGCCAGTGGCTTGAGCTTGGTGGTGAGCAACTGCGCGCGAAAGCGGTCGCGCTTGGCCTGGTAGAACGCGCCGAGTTCCTCGTAGTGTTCGGGCTCTTCGACCAGCATCTCGGCGAACGCGTGCTGCGCCGGGGCGAACGTGCAGAACACGTTGTACTGGTGGACCTTGCGGAACTCCGCACTCAACGCCGGCGGCGCGATGCAGTAACCGATCTTCCAGCCGGTGCAGTGGTAGGTCTTGCCGAAGCTGGAGACCACGAACGCACGTTCGCGCAGTTCCGGATAGCGCAGTGCGGACTCGTGGCGCGCGCCATCGAAGACGATGTGTTCGTAGACCTCGTCGCTCAACAGGATGATGTCCGTGCCGGCGAGGATGGATGCCACTTCACGCATGTCCTCTACGCCGAACATCGCGCCGGACGGGTTGTGCGGGCTGTTGATCATCAGCATCCGCGTACGCGGGGTGATCGCGGCGCGCACCGCAGCCCAATCGGGCGCAAACGTGAGCGGATCCAGCGCAACGTGCACCGCTTTCGCGCCGGCCAGGTCGATCGCCGGCTCGTAGCAGTCGTAGCAGGGATCGAGGACGATCACCTCGTCGCCCGCGCGCACCACCGCATGGATCGCGTCGAAGATCGCCTCGGTGGCGCCGCTGGTGATGGTGATTTCGGCATCGGCATCGGGTTGCCAGCCGTAGCAGCGCTCGGTCTTGCCGGCGATCGCCTGCCGCAGCGCGGGCACGCCGGTCATCATCGCGTACTGATTGTGTCCGGCCTGCATCGCGCGGGTCAATGCGTCCACCAGGCGCCCCGGCACCGGGAAATCCGGGAAGCCCTGGCCGAGGTTGACCGCGCCGTGCTCGACGGCCAGCTGCGACATCACGGTGAAGATGGTGGTGCCGACCTTCGGCAACTTGGTTGCGATCTGCATCGATGCGAACTGATTGTATGGATGCCGGAGTTTACGGAATCCCGTCGCGCAGACATGTGACCGATCCCCATGTCGGTAGAATCCCGTGCCCATGCCCGATTCCGCCGTCTCCCCCAGTCCCCTGCTCGCCGTGCGCGGGCTGGCGTTCTCCCGCAACGAGACGCCGGTGTTCGGGCCGCTGGATTTCGCGGTGGACGCCAACGAGGCGCTGCTGGTCCAGGGCGGCAACGGCGCCGGCAAGACCACCCTGCTGCGCGTGCTCGCCGGACTGCTCCGGCCGGATGCCGGCAGCATGCAGATCGATGGCCAACCGGCGCGGCATGAATTGCGTGCGCGCTTCGTCGCTTACCTGGGCCACTTGCCCGGGCTGAAGGCGGATCTGTCGGCCCTGCAGAACCTCGATTTCCTGTGCGGCCTGCACGGCCGCCGCGAAGCGCAGGGCACCGAAGCCGCAATGGCCATCGTCGGCCTGGCCGGCTACGAGGACGCGCCGCTGCGCACCTTGTCCGCCGGCCAGAAGAAGCGGCTCGGGCTGGCCCGCCTGTGGCTGTCGCCGGCGCCGCTGTGGCTGCTCGACGAACCCTACGCCAACCTCGACCTCGACGGCATCACCCTGGTCAACCGGATGGTGCAGGCGCACCTCCGCGACGGCGGCGCGGCGCTGATCACCACCCATGGCGCCTACGCAGCGCCGCCGGTGCGTACGCGTCTGCTCGAACTCGGGGCAGCCGCATGATGTGGCAGGCCGCCAATGCGCTGCTGCGTCGCGACCTGCAACTGCTGTGGGCACGCCGCGGCGATGCCTTCCAGCCTGCGCTATTCGCGCTGCTGACGGTCGTGCTGTTCGCGCTGGCGCTGGGTGGCGATGCCGAATCGCTGGCGCCGGTCGCATCCGCCGTGCTGTGGCTGGCGGTGCTGCTGGCCGGCCTGCTGGCGCTCGACAGCCTGTTTCGCGGCGACGCCGAGGACGGCTCGCTGGAGCAGTGGATGCTGGCGCCGGTGCCGTTGTGGTGGCTGGTGCTGGTGCGCACGCTGATGCACTGGGCGACCACCGCGCTGCCGGTGATCGTGTCGGTACCGCTGCTCGGCGAACTCCTGCACCTGCCGCAGGCGCAATTGCCGGTGCTGATGGCCAGCCTGCTGCTGGGCACGCCGATCCTGAGCCTGCTCGGCGCGGTGGTCGCGGCGCTGACCGTGGGCATGCGCCGCGCCGGCGTGCTGGTCGCGCTGCTGGCGCTGCCGCTCTATGTGCCGGTACTGGTGTTTGGCGCCGGCGCGGTGGCGGCAAGCGCACAGGGCCTGGATGCGGTGGGTGCCCTGCTCCTGCTGGGCGCCGGGCTGGTGCTGGCGTCGGTGTTGGCGCCGCTGACCGCGGCCGCGGCATTGCGCATTGCCCACGATTGATCGGGATCAAGGTGCGCGCTACCGCGAAGCGGGACGATGGCGACATCCCGGCGGATCACGCCGGCCCCACGTGCACCAGGAGTTTCCCCATGAAATCCCGCCACATCCTCGTCGCCAGCGCGCTGGCGCTTGCCCTGTCCGCCTGCAGCCAGTCGCCCGCACCATCCGCCGAGCCCCCCGTTGCCGCACCGGCAACGGAAGCGGCGGCAGCCCCGGCGCCCGCCGAAGCCGCCCCGGTCGCACCCGCGCCCGTCGCCTCCACCGGCAGCAAACCGGCCACCGTCGCCGATTGCACCACCACGATCGAAGGCAACGATGCCATGCAGTACAACGCGGACTCGATCACCGTTCCCGCCAGCTGCGCCCAGTTCACCATCAACCTCAAGCACGTCGGCACCATGGCGGTGAACGTGATGGGCCACAACGTGGTGGTGGCGAGGCAGGCCGACATGTCCGGCATCGCCGCCGACGGCATGTCGGTCACCCCGGAACACATCAAGCCGGACGATGCCCGCGTCATCGCCCACACGAAGATGCTCGGCGGCGGCGAATCCACGTCGGTGACCTTCGACGTGGCAAAGCTCAAGGACGGCGGCCCGTTCAAGTTCTTCTGCAGTTTCCCCGGCCACATGTCGCTGATGCAGGGCAGCCTGCAGGTGCAATGAGTCCGACGCGGCGGCACGGGCGGGCGCTGCCAGGCCACACCCGTGCCGCCACGCCGAGGCCGCCTGGCGCGCGGGGCTGGTATCCTTCCCGGATTGCCGCGGCCCCATGTGCGCCGCACCCGCACAGGCCGCGATGTCCCCGCTGATCCGCTGGTTCCACCAACTCGGTTCGCCCCCCTACTTCGACCGCTTCGCCGCCCGTTGGACGCCATGGGCGTACCTGCTCGGCCTGCTGACGATGGGCATCGGCCTGTATGGCGCGCTGTTCCAGGTACCCGCCGATTACCAGCAGGGCGACAGTTTCCGGATCCTCTACATCCATGTGCCGAGCGCGTGGATGAGCATGGGCATCTTCGGACTGATGGCGGTGTATGCCGCGATCGCGCTGATCTGGCGGATCAAGCTGTGCGAGATCCTGGCGATGGCCTGCGCACCCAGCGGCGCCGCCTTCACCCTGATCACCCTGGCCACGGGTTCGATCTGGGGCAAGCCGATGTGGGGCACGTGGTGGGACTGGGATCCGCGCCTGACCACCGAGCTGATCCTGCTGTTCCTCTACTTGGGCGTGATGGGCCTGTACGCGGCCATCGACGACCGCCGAAACGCCGCCCGCGCTGCCGGCCTGCTGGCGATCGTCGGCGTCGCCCTGCTGCCGGTGATCCGCTGGTCGGTGGTGTGGTGGAACTCGCTGCACCAAGGCCAGACCATCCGCCTGCTCGGCGAGTCCTCGATGGACGCGAGCATGATCGCGCCGCTGTGGTGGATGGTGATCGGCACCCACCTGTGGTTTGTCGGCTCGCTGCTCGCACGCGCCCGTGCAGACAACCTGCGCCGCGAAGCCGGCAAGGACTGGGTGGCGAAACTGGTGACGACGCAGTCTGCCCCGGAGCACGAGCGATGAGCTACCGCGAATACGTCATCGCCGCCTACGCGGTCTTCGCGGTGGTGATGTTGTGGGACTACATCGCGCCGAAACTGCAGTGGCGCACCGCCCTGCGCGCCGTGCGCCAGCGCGCGGCCCGCAACCCCAATCGCGCCCCCGCCGCGAACACGGAACTCGAACGATGAACCCGACTCGCAAGCGCCGCCTGTGGCTGGTGCTGGCCGTGGTGGCCGCCGCCGCGCTGGCCACCACCCTGATCGCGCTGGCCCTGCAGCGCAACGTGGCCTACCTGTACACGCCGAACGAAGTGCTGACCGGCGAAGCCGGCCCGCAGGTCGCGTCCGGCGAAGCCCGCTTCCGCCTGGGCGGGATGGTCGCCGCCAATTCGTTCAAGCGCACGCCGGGTTCGCTGGAATCCCGCTTCGAGGTGGACGACGGCGACGCGCGCCTGCCGGTGGTCTACACCGGCATCCTCCCTGACCTGTTCCGCGAGAAGCAGGCGGTCGTCGCCACCGGCCGCATGCAGGACGGCGTGTTCGTCGCCGAGAACGTGCTGGCCAAGCACGACGAGGCCTACATGCCCAAGGAAGTCGCCGACAAGATGGGCAAAGCGCACACGAAGCATGACGTGCCCCCCTCTCCCGCCACCGCTGGCGCGGCGGCACCCTCTCCCACGAAGGGAGAGGGGAACTACTGATGCTGCCCGAACTGGGACAAGTCGCGCTGATCCTGGCCCTGCTTGCCGCGATCCTGCAGTCGCTGCTGCCGATGCTCGGCGCGCATCGCGGGGTGGCGCCGCTGATGGCGATCGCGCGGCCCGCCGCTTACCTGCAACTGGCGCTGGTCGCGCTCGCCTTCGCCATCCTCACCCACGGCTTCATCACTCAGGATTTCTCGCAGCGCTACATCGCCGAGAACTCCAATTCGCTGCTGCCGGTGATCTACCGCTACACCGCGGTGTGGGGCGCGCACGAAGGCTCGCTGCTGCTGTGGACGCTGATCCTGGCGCTGTGGACCGCAGCGGTCGCCCGATTCTCGCGCGCATTGCCGATGCCGGTGGTCGCGCGCGTGCTCGGCGTGATGGGCATCGTCGCTGTCGGCTTCCTCGCCTTCCTGATCTTCACCAGCAATCCCTTCGAGCGGCTGCTGCCGGCTGCTGCCGAAGGCCGCGACCTGAATCCGCTGCTGCAGGACCCGGGGATGATCATCCATCCGCCGATGCTCTACCTGGGCTATGTCGGGTTTTCGGTGCCGTTCGCGTTCGCCATCGCCGCGTTACTGGAAGGCCGCGTCGACGCGCAGTGGCTGCGCTGGACGCGACCATGGACCAACGTGGCGTGGGCGTTCCTGACCGTCGGCATCGCACTCGGCAGTTGGTGGGCGTATTACGAACTCGGCTGGGGCGGTTGGTGGTTCTGGGATCCGGTCGAGAACGCCAGCTTCATGCCGTGGCTGGCCGGCACTGCGCTGCTGCATTCGCAGGCGGTCACCGAGAAGCGCGGCAGCTTCGCCGGCTGGACGTTGCTGCTGGCGATCTCCGCATTCTCGCTGTCGTTGCTCGGCACCTTCCTGGTGCGCTCGGGCGTGCTGACCAGCGTGCATGCATTCGCGGCCGACCCGACCCGTGGCCTGTTCGTGCTGATCTTCCTCGGCATCGTCATTGGCGGATCGCTGCTGCTGTACGCACTGCGCGCACCCGAGGCCGACGCCAGCGCCAAGCCGTTCACCGCCGGCTCGCGCGAAACCCTGCTGCTGCTCAACAACCTGCTGCTCACCACCTCCTGCGCGATGGTCCTGCTCGGCACGCTGTATCCGCTGCTGGCCGACGCACTGGAACTCGGCAAGATCTCGGTCGGCCCGCCCTACTTCGCGATGATGTTCCTGCTGCTGATGGCACCGCTGGTACTGCTGTTGCCGTTCGGTCCGCTGACACGCTGGCAGCGCGAGGACATGGCGATGCCGCTGCGGATGCTGCTGCCATGGGCGGTACTGGCACTGATACTGGGCGTGGCCACCTTCTTCCTCGCCCCCCAAGGCGGATGGAAAACCGCAGCCGGCATCCTCGGCGCAGTCTGGGTTGCCGCAGGCACCCTGCGCTTCCTGTGGTCACACTGGAAGATGCCGGGCGCACGCCTGACCCGCGAAATGTGGGGCATGACCCTGGCGCATCTCGGCATCGCCGTGTTCCTGATCGGCGCATTGCTCGACGATGGGCTGAGCCAGCAACGCGAGGTCGCGGTGACACCGGGCCAGTCGGTGCCCCTGGGCACGTACTGCTTCCTCCTCAAGGGCGTGCAACATCTCGACGGCCCGAATTACGGTGCCGAACGCGGCACGGTCGACGTCCTTCGGGATTGCTCGGATCACATCGCCACCCTGCATCCGGAAAAGCGCAGCTATCGCGGCGGCCAGGTGATGAGCGAAGTGGCGCTGGAGCGCGGTATCACCCGTGACCTGTATGTCGCACTCGGCGAACCGCTGGGCGAAGGCGCGTGGGCGTTGCGCGTGCACGTGAAGCCATTCGTGCGCTGGATCTGGGCGGGCGCATTCCTGATGGCGCTTGGCGGATTGGTCGCCGCCACCGACAAGCGTTTCAGAGTACGCCGGGATGACGGCAAACCGCAGGGAGTGCGAGCATGAAAACCTCGCGATGGTTGCCGCTGGCCGTATTCTTCGCACTGGCCGCACTGCTTGCCGCCGGTGTCTGGATGAGCCGCAACCCCGACCGCGATGTGTTGCCATCGCCGCTGATCGGCAAGCCGGCACCGGAGTTCGCGCTGCCCGTCTTGCACGACCCGAAGCACACGGTGCGCCTGGCCGATCTTCGCGGACAGCCGTTCCTGCTCAATGTCTGGGGCAGCTGGTGCGTTGAATGTCGCGTGGAGCACCCGGTGCTCACCCGCTTCGCCGAGACCAAGCGCGTGCGCGTGGTCGGCTACAACTGGAAAGACGAACCGGCCGACGCACTGCGCTGGCTGGAGCAATTCGGCAACCCGTTCTGGCTGGTGCTGGCTGATATCGAGGGTCGTGCTGCGATCGACTGGGGCATCTACGGCGCGCCGGAAACGTTCCTGGTCGATGGTGCCGGCATCATCCGCTGGAAGCACGTCGGCGCGCTCACCGATGCCGTCATCGTCGATGAGTTGTTGCCGGCGCTGCAGCAGGTCGAGGCTGCGCGCTGATGCGGCTCGTGCTTGCCCTGCTGCTGTGGCTGGCCACGCTGCCCGCATCCCTGCCGGCATTCGCGCAGGCCAACCAGCAGGCCGATGCCGCGCCTCTGCAATTCCGCGATGCCGCCGAGGAAACGCGCTTCCACGATCTGGCCGCCGAGTTGCGCTGCGTGATGTGCCAGAACCAGTCGCTGGCCGATTCCAACGCGTTGATCGCACTGGAACTGCGCCGTGAAGTACTGGATCTCATGCGTGCGGGCAAGAGCGATGCGCAGGTCAAGGAGCATCTGGTGCAGCGCTACGGCGAGTTCGTGCTGTACAAGCCGCGGGTCGAAGGTCGCACCTGGCTGCTGTGGCTGGGCCCGGCCTTGATCCTGCTGGCCGGCATGGCCCTGGTCGTGGTGCTTGTGCGCCGCAAACCCGCGCAGCCCCTGCCGCGCAATGACGAACCGCAGGAGTGGTGATGACCGTTTTTGTCGCGCTAGCCACCCTGTTGTGTCTCGCCACCGTGGCCGTGTTGTTACGTCCGTTGTGGCGCGACGCACGCGGCGTGGCCCTGGGCATCGGCGTGATAATGCTGGCCTCGACCGGCCTGCTGTACATGCTCGTCGGCACCCCGCGCGCGTTGGATGGCACGGCGCAACAAACCCCGAAGACCTTGGGCGATGCGATTGTCCAGCTCGAAGCCGAACTGCAACGCGATCCGCGCCAGGCCGAAGGCTGGCGACTGCTGGGCCAGGCTTATCAGCGCGAAGGACAGGCCGCGAAGTCCCGCGATGCCTATGCCAAGGCCGTTGCATTGCTGCCGGACAATCCCGATCTGCTGACCGAAGCCGCGCAGTCGCGCGCGCTGGCCCACCCGCAACGGTTGTTCGATGCGCAGGCCGTCGACCTGCTCAAGCGCGCCATCGCGGCTGAAGCCACTCACCAACGTGCGCGCTGGTTCCTGGGCATCGCCCAACGCCAGACCGGCGACAACGCCGCCGCGGCGGCGACCTGGGAACCGTTGCTCGCGCAGGTCGATGCCGCCACCGCCACCAGCCTGCGCAAGGAAATCGATGCCGCCCGCGCGGATGCAGGCCTGCCTGCGCTTGTCGTTGCGCTCGCTCCAGCTGCGCCCGAAACAAGTGACGCACTCGCTGTGAAGGTCGCGTTGGATCCCGACTTCGCGGCGCGCGTGCGCCTGCGCGGCGATGCCACTGTCTTCGTCATCGCGCGTGCGCCGGACGGCCCGCCGATGCCGGTCGCGGTGGAGAAGCGCAGCGTGTCCGACCTGCCGTTCACCGCCAGCCTCGACGATGGCGACAGCCCGATGCCCACGCTCAAACTCTCGCAGCTGAAAGAAGTCGTGCTGGTCGCGCGGCTCTCGCAGAGCGGCATCGCCAACAAGCAGGACGGCGACATCGAATCGAAGCCGGTGCGGGTGACGTTGCCTGCAGACGAGCCGGTGAAGTTGGTGATCGGGAAATAAGTCCCGCTTTTCTCGTCATTCCGGCGGAAGCCGGAATTCAGCCTTGCTCTATCCGCTGGGCAAGTCAAAATCCGAAGCTGGATCCCGGCTTTCGCCGGGATGACGGCAAAACATGACCGAATTCATCCCACCCGGCACGCGCTGGTTCGACCTGCCCACGGCGTTCCCGATCAAACGCGGCGGCGCGTTGCATGGCCCGCGTCTGGCCTACGAGACCTGGGGCACGCTGGACACCGAGCGCAGCAACGCGATCCTGATCGTCACCGGGCTGTCGCCGGACGCGCATGCCGCCGCCAACGCCGGCAATCCCGCGCCGGGCTGGTGGGAGTGGATGCTCGGCGCCGGGAAGCCAATCGACACCAATCGCTGGTTCGTGGTCTGCGTGAATTCGCTGGGCAGTTGCAAGGGTTCGACCGGGCCGGCCTCGATCAACCCGGCCACCGGCGAGACGTACCGCCTGGACTTCCCGGAACTGTCGATCGAGGACGGCGCGGATGCCGCAGTCGCGGTAGTGCGCGCGCTCGGCATCGAACGACTGGCCTGCGTGGTCGGCAATTCGATGGGTGGGATGACTGCGCTGGCGCTGCTGCAGCGGCATCCCGGCATCGCCCGCTCCCACATCAACATTTCGGGTGCCGCGCGCGCGCTGCCATTCTCGATCGCGATCCGCTCGCTGCAACGCGAAGCGATACGCCTCGACCCGCTGTGGAACAACGGCCACTACAGCGACGACGCCTATCCCGAGTCCGGCATGCGCATGGCGCGCAAGCTGGGTGTGATCACCTACCGCTCCGCGCTGGAATGGGACGGGCGTTTCGGTCGCGTGCGGCTGGAATCCGACCGCCGCGATGACGAGGATCCGTTCGGCCTGGAGTTCGAGGTCGAAAGCTACCTGGAAGGCCATGCGCGCCGGTTCGTGCGCAGCTTCGACCCGAACTGCTATCTCTACCTCAGTCGCTCGATGGACTGGTTCGATCTGGGCGAAGGCTGCGCCGGCACCACCGCGCAAGGCTTGGCCGGCATCCGCGGGCTGGAACGGGCGCTGGCGATCGGGGTGCAGGCCGACATCCTGTTCCCGCTCCAGCAGCAGGAGGAGATCGCCGACGGCCTGCGCGCCAGCGGCTGCGAAGCCACGTTCCTGCCATTGCCGTCGCCGCAGGGCCACGATGCCTTCCTGGTGGACAGCGAGCGATTCGGCCCGGCCGTCCGCGACTTCCTGGCAGGATGACAGCCGGTCATGCCTCACGGGCATGACGACATAACCTTTAGTAGACTTCGGACATGACCTCGCCCTGTTCCGAGCTCCAATTCGCTCCGGTCGAATTCCACGGCCGCGACAAGTTCATCGCCATGGTCGATGCCGCGGTCGGCGCCGGAGATACGCATGCGGTCATGTCCGCGCTGCGCTCGGCCCTGTGCAAGTTGATCCGCGACCCCGATGTGCACTTGCCGGACTGTGTGCACGAACCCATCGTCGACCACTACGCGCGTCGCGAGCTGTATCGCAGTGCCGAACACGGCTACAGCGTCGTCGCGATGACCTGGGGACCGGGGCAAGGCACGCCGCTGCACGACCATTCCGGCCTGTGGTGCGTAGAAGGCGTCTGGCACGGCGACCTGGAGATCACCCAATACGAACTGCTGGAACAGGTCGGCGAACGCACCCGATTCCGCGCCGCTGGCGGCATGCATGCCGGCCCGGGTAGCGCCGGCAGCCTGATCCCGCCGCACGAGTACCACACGATCCGCAACAGCAGTGCGGATGCTGTCGCGGTGTCGCTGCACATCTACCAGGCCCCAATGGGCTGCTGCGCCAAGTTCGCCCATCATGAGGGCGAGTGGTATGCCTGCGAAACCGCACAACTCGCCACCGACAAGGCCGCCTGAGCCACGCGCTGGGCTATACTTCGCGCCCGTGCCGGTGTGGCGGAATGGTAGACGCAGGGGATTCAAAATCCCCCGGCAGTGATGTCGTGTAGGTTCGAGTCCTATCACCGGTACCAAAATGAAAAGCCACGCATTGCGTGGCTTTTCTGTTTCCGGCGTTCGCCGTGTCTTGCAACGAGCCGCGCACTCAGCCGCCGGGCGGCGGATCCTGCGGTTTCACACTGCCGTTGTCTTCCTGCAGTTGCGGCTTGAACGGAATGTCCGGCGGCGGCCGCGCGACCGCGGGCTGTGCGTTGACGTCGGGATTCACCGGGAAGCAGCCGCCGCCCAGTTGCAGCATCGACACCACGCATTCCAGCCGCGTATTGGTGCCCGGGATCGGGATGGCGATTTTCTTGATCCCGCGCCGCACCCATTCCTCCAGCAGGTTCCCTTGTGGGATCCAGTACTTGTCGAACCGGGTGCCGCGGTATTCCAGCCCCGGGCGCTTCAGCCAGGTGCCGGAGCGATCGACGTTGATGCCGCTCTGCTGCGTCCATTCGTCCGGCAGGCGCAGGCTGCCGTCGCTGTTGTAGAGCCCGGGCTTGCCGCTTCCGTCGCCGTTGCGTCCATTACCGGTGCCGGTGCCGGCAACGTTGCGATTCGAGGCGCCCCAGTCGTCGGTCTTGGCCGTGCCCGGCCAGCCACCGGGCGCCGGTTTGTTGCCCGGACCTGCGCCGGCACCGGCGGTGGTCACGCCACGCCCGCCTTGCGCCGCCGCCGTGGTGCCCTGCCCGCTGCCTGCCGGCGCCTTGCCGGCGGACAACGCATTGCCACGTTCCCCTCCGGTGCCGTTGGCGGCGGCATTGGCGTTCGATGCCGTGCCGCGCCCAGGCTGGGCCGCGGGCGTGGGCGCGCCACCGGGTGGCATCGGGATATCGCGCACTTCACCGCGCAGAGTGGGCACCTGCAGCTGGCGGGTGGCGATGTCGGGCGTTGCCCGCGCGGCGACGGCCTGCATGCGTTGCGGTGTGGGAACGTCCAGCGACTGCGGCTGGTTGCGCAATTCCGGCATGCGCAGCTGCGCCTGGCGCTCGCTGGGCTGCAGGCTGCGCACCGGCTGCGGACGCAGGGTGGCGATCTCTTCCACCTGCTGGCGCGGCTGCGGTTCGCGCAATTGCACCTCCGGCACCTGCACGCTGCGTTCGCGCACCGCCGGCAGTTGGAACGCCGTCGGTTCGGGGGGGTCGGTGATTCGCTGACCTGTACCCGCTGCGCGGCTTCCGCTGGCATCGGCGGCACCACCGCCTGCACCTGCTGTGGCATCTCCGTCTCGACCGGCATCGGGGCTGCGCCGGCATCGGCCTCTGAGCGATCGCGGCATCGGGCCGACCACTCGCGGGCGACGGCGTGGCCGCGCGTTGCGCCGGTGCCGCTGCGGCCGGGGCGGAATCCGCACCGGCATTCGCCAGCGCGCCGCCACCCTCGGCGACATTGCCGCGGCCGATGAACTCGACCTGCACCGCTTCGTCTTCCTCGTCCGCCTCCCGCGCCATGGCCATGAAGCCCAGGTACATCATCCACAACAGCGCGCCGGCCAGCAGCAGGTGCAGGACCATGTCAAGCACGCGCACGCCGATGCGCAGAGTGCGATCCTCGCGAAGATCCGGTTCCCAGTTCTGCTGCCACAGCCCGCCGAAGGCCTGCCAGCGGCTCAAGCGGCGCGGGCTGCGCGGGATTGCCCGCAACGGCTTGGCCGCTGCGGCATCGATCAGGCCCGCCACCGCCGCGGTGGACGTCGCCGGATCCACGCGCGGCTGGGTGTCGAACCAATCCTGCCAGCCCGAGGGGAACTGCCCGGGCGTTTCCGGGCGCAGCGATTTGCGTTGGCGGCGCTGGTTGAGCGCGGCGATGACGTCAGCGGCTGTCGTCACGCGCGGCCGATCCGATCAGGCCGCGCCGAGCGGCGACGCGCCGGATTCGGATCCCGCGCCGCGCGGGATGAAGGGCGCATTGCCGGTGTCGTGGTCGGTGGCGTCGCGCACTGCGATCACGCCCGCCACCTTCTCCATCAGGGTCTTCTCGATGCCCTGCTTCAGGGTCACATCGGCCATGCCGCAGCCGTGGCAACCGCCGCCGAACCGCAGCAGCACCACGCCATCGGCCGTCACTTCCTGCAGGCTGACATGGCCCTTGTGCTGCGCGAGTTGGGGGTTGATGTCCTGCTCGATGGTCCAGCGCACGCGCTCGACGATCGAAGCGCCGTCGGCGGGTGCCACGCCCTTGATCTTCGGCGCGCGGATCTGCAGCTGGCCGCCGGTGGCCATGGCGGTGTAGTCGATCTCCGCGCCATCGAGGAACGGCACGCTGGGGGCGTCCAGCCATAGGGTGAAGCCCTCGCAATCGATCGCCCATTCGTCGCCGGTCAGGTCTTCGCTGCCGGCGAATTCCAGGCGCACGTCCGCGCGCGGGGTGCCCGGATCGCGCGCCGAAAGGCGCACACCGAGGCCGGGCGCGGATTCGCGCTCGATGAGTTTGCGGAAGTGGGTCTGCGCGGCTTCGGAAATCTGGATCATCCCGGTATTCTAACGATGCAGCCGGGTTGCGCATCCCTTGCGCGCCGGCGTGCCCACACGCCCGGTTCATTCCCGAAAGGACATCGCCATGGCCGACCTGATCCCGCTCGCACAGGCGCATTGCCTGCCACGCCACGGCCACGACCACCGCCTGACCGACGCCAGCATCCGCGAACTGCTGCCGCAGCTGCCCGGTTGGGAGCTGACCGAGCAGGGCCACGCGCTGAGCCGCAGCTTCACCTTCCCCGACTATTACCGGACGATGTCCTTCGTCAACGCGCTGGCGCACGTCGCCAATGCGGAAAACCACCACCCCGACCTCTCGGTGCACTACGACCGCTGCGTGGTGCGCTGGTCCACCCACGATGTCGGCGGGCTTTCGGAGAACGACTTCATCTGTGCGGCCAAGGCGGACGCGCTCGCCGGCTTATGAATCCCGCGGCATGTGGTGGAGGCTGATCTGCACGCGCCGCCGGCGCGTCCAGCGGGAACTCAATCCGGATTCATGCGGTGCAGGCGGCGCACCGCCTCGAACTTGACCTGGTCGATGCTGGTCTTGCGACGCAGGATCGCCAGCGAATCGCAACTGCCCAGCCAGTCGGTGAACGCCAGCACCGGGTGGTAGTGCGTGCGGTTCCAGAAATCGTGGAACAGCAGGATCGTATGCGGCTGGCAGCGGGCCAGCGCTTCCAGCGCGCAGGCCACGCGGAAGCGGCCATCGACCAGGACCAGATCGGCCGACGTCGTGGCCGGGTCGCGCCAGACCTGTTGGTGGTAATCGGGCCAGCGTGCCTGCGCCATTTTGTCCAGCGGCGTGCCGTAGTCGCCGGTGCGGCCGATATCGGCGTGGGTGAAGTGCAAACGTCCGTCGCGTTCGGCATGCGCCACCTCGGGGTGTCCACGCAGACTTGCGATCCAGTCGGCGTCGCTCTCGACCGACCAGATCCGCTTGAGAGCAGGACTGCACACGGCCAGCAGGGTGCTGCCGCCGCTGCCGAATTCGACCAGGCTGGCCGCCTTGGACAAGCACTCGCGGAGCACGCCGATCTCCGCATCGGTCATCTCCGGGCGCAGCGCGTGCACGTTCTCAGCCATGCAGGCGATCCAGCACCGCCACCAGATCCGGTGCCAAGGGCGCGTTCAGCCGATACGGCTGCTTGCCACCATCCAGCGCGAACTCCAGGCTGGTGGCATGCAGGAACAGGCGCTTCAACCCGGCCTGCTCGCGCAGCTTCCGGTTGGCGGCCTCGTCGCCGTACTTGTCGTCGCCAGCCAACGCATGGCCGATGTGCTTGGCATGCACGCGAATCTGGTGGGTGCGGCCGGTCTCGATGCGGACTTCGCAATAGCTCTGCCCGCCGCAGCGCTCCAGCAGGCGGAAGTGGCTGAGCGACGGCTTGCCGCGGAAATTCACCTGCACGTGGCGTTCGCCGCCCTGGCGCAGGCCGACATGCAGCGGCGCGTCCACCGACATCGTTCCGTCCGGCATCCGCCCGGTCAGCAGCGCCAGGTAGCGCTTGTCGATGCCGGCCCCATGGTCCTCCCGCAACAAGGCCTGCAATTCGCTGAGCGCGCTGCGCTTCTTGGCCACGATCAGGAGACCGGAGGTGTCCCGGTCCAGCCGGTGAACCAGCTCCAGCGTTTCCCGCGGCCGCAGCGCGCGCAGGGTCTCGATGGCACCGAAGGAAATGCCGCTGCCGCCGTGGCTGGCCACACCGGACGGCTTGTTCAGGGCCAGCAGGCGGGCATCCTCGAACACGATTGCCGCCTCCAGCGCATCCATGAAGCCCTGCGGTGGCGTGCCCTTTTCAGTCGGATCCGGCAGCTTGATCGGCGGGATCCGTACTTCATCGCCTGCTTCCAGCCGGCGTTCTGCCTTGATCCGGCCCCCATTTACCCGCACCTGCCCGGACCGCAGCAGCTTGTAGATCAGGCTGCGCGGCGCCCCTTTCAGGTAGCCCAGCAGGAAATTGTCGACGCGCTGGCCGTCGCGGTCTTCCGCCACGCGGACGGTGCGCGCACCAGTGGTCGGCGGAGCCGGCGGGGTCGGAGGCGTAGAATCGGTCATCGGGGGCATGCTCCTGTGGGCCTGCCCGCCGTGGGCCTGCAGCTGTCGCGGTTGATCTGATACACTCGGGGGGCGATCTAAGGGTTTGATTTCGCAGGGAAGTGGACCCGGCCCCAAAGCCGCCGGCCGAAAGCCGGCCTTCCCCGCGAGCCCGCTGCAGTGTCGTTGCCACCGTCCCCGGGACGGCCATGTTAACGGCTGCGCGGCAGACCCCGCCATCGCCGGGTGCGTCGCACTCGTGCTTATGCGGAACGAACAATGCCCCGTGCGACCTACCCTCGGGTGGCTGTCGCCGGCCCTGCACCACGAACCAGGAAACAAGCGCTCCCGCGGCATGCCGTGGTGTTGCAGCGCTGGAACACTTGGAGCGACGCGGCGCGCACTCGCGCAGCCACGGCGCTTGCGGTATCCAGATGTGAAACGCCCACGGCGTTCCGCGCGCAGATGCGCGCTAGGAACCCACCATGAAGCGAATGCTGATCAATGCCACGCAGGCGGAAGAACTGCGGGTAGCCATCGTTGACGGCCAGAACCTGTACGACATCGACATCGAACAGCCGTCCAGGGAAAACAAGAAGTCCAACATCTACAAAGGCCGGATCACCCGGCTTGAACCGTCCCTCGAGGCGGCCTTCGTTGAATACGGCGCGGAACGCCACGGCTTCCTGCCGATGAAGGAAATTTCCCGCGATTATTTCCAGGCCGGCGTCGACCCCAACAAGGGCACGATCCGCGAGCTGCTGCGCGAAGGCCAGGAAGTCGTGGTCCAGGTCGACAAGGACGAGCGCGGCAACAAGGGCGCTGCCCTGACCACGTTCATCTCGCTGGCCGGCCGCTACATGGTGCTGATGCCGAATTCACCGACCGCCGGTGGCGTGTCGCGCCGGATCGAGGGCGACGACCGCGCCGAGCTGAAGAAGGCGATGGACGCGCTGGCGATCCCCGACGACATGGGCGTGATCATCCGCACCGCCGGCGTGGGTCGCGATGCCGAAGAACTGCAGTGGGACCTCGACTACCTGCTGAGCATCTGGCGCGCGATCGCCGACGCCGCGCTGAGCAAGCCGTCGCCGTTCCTGATCTACCAGGAGTCGCGCCTGATCGTGCGCGCCCTGCGCGACTACATGCGCTCCGACGTGGGGGAGATCCTGGTCGACACCCCGGAGATGTACGCGGAGGCGCTGGACTTCGTCGAACAGGTGATGCCGCACAACAAGCGCAAGCTGAAGCACTACACCGACGACACCCCGCTGTTCAATCGCTTCCAGATCGAGTCGCAGATCGAGAACGCCTACGAGCGCACCATCCGCCTGCCGTCCGGCGGCGCGCTGGTGATCGACCAGACGGAGGCCTTGACCGCGATCGACGTCAACTCGGCGCGCGCCACCAAGGGCGGCGACATCGAGGAAACCGCGTTCAACACCAACCTGGAGGCGGCCGAGGAAGTGGCCCGCCAGTTGCGCCTGCGGGACCTTGGCGGGCTGGTGGTGATCGACTTCATCGACATGTCCAGCAACAAGCACCAGCGCGACGTCGAGAACAAGCTGCAGAACGCGCTCAAGTACGACCGCGCGCGCGTGCAGATCGGCCGCATCTCGCGCTTCGGCCTGCTCGAGATGAGCCGCCAGCGCCTGCGCAACAGCCTGGGCGAAGCCAGCCAGATCGTCTGCCCCACCTGCGAAGGCCACGGCCGCATGCGCAGCGTGGAATCGCTGGCGCTGTCGATCATCCGCGTCGCCGAGGAGCACGCGATGAAGGACAACACCGGCCAGGTGCTGGTGCAGGTGCCGGTGGAAATCGCCAATTTCCTGCTCAACGAGAAGCGCAGCGCGCTGCGCGAAATCGAGGCCCGCCACGACGCGCCGATCGTGATCGTCGCCGACGAGCAACTGCACACACCGCACTACGAAGTCACGCGCATCCGCGAAAACGAGATGGGCGAGGAAACCGCCAAGCCCAGCTACCAGCGCGGCACGCCGCGCAAGCTCGCCACCATCGCGTTGAGCAAGGCGCAGCTGAACATCCCGGCTGCGCCGGCGGTGACCAACGTCAAGCCGGCCCAGCCGGCACCGCTGCGCGAACCGCGCCCAATGCCGGCGGAAGCCGCGCAGCCGGCCCCGGTGCCGGTCGCGCAGGTTCCCGCGCCGCAGCAAGTCCAGGCCAGCGGCGGCGTCATCGGCTGGCTGCGTGGCCTGTTCGTCGGTGCGCCGGCCACCCCGGAGCCGGCCAAGGTCGAGCAACCCGGCGGTCGTCGCGAAGAGCGCGGCAACCGCGGCCGCAACGACCGTGACGGCCGCGGCAACCGCGATTCACGTCGCGACGAACGCGGCAATCGCGATGAAGGCCGTCGCAATGCGCAGGGCGAGGCACGTGGCAACAAGCCGCAAGGCGAACAGAAGCAGCCGCAGCAGCCACAACAGCAAAAGCCACGCAACGACAAGCAGCAACAGCAGCCGAAGCAGGATAAGCAGTCCCAGCCGCAGCAGGACAAGCAGCCGAAGCAACCGCAGCAGCAGAAGCCACAGGGCGACAAGCAGCCGCAAGCGCCCAGGCAGGACAGGCAACAGGCGCCGAAGCCAGTCGTTGCCGAGGCCGACATCGAGATCGTGGCGTCGCCCGTCGCTGTCGCCGCGGCGAGTGCGGCAGCACCGATCGTGGCAGCGCAGGACGAGACCGGCCTGACCACCGCCGCCGGCATCGAATCGCAGGACGAAGCCAATGCCTCCGACGATGCCAACGGCGAAGCGGGCGGCAAACGGCGTCGTGGCCGTCGCGGCGGTCGTCGTCGTCGTCGTGGTGCCGGTGAAGCCGGTGGCGTGGCCGATGACGGCTCGCTCGACCAGGACGGCGGTGCCGACGAGGCATTGGGCGTCGACAGCGGGCAACCCGAGTTTGATTTCGACGACATCGCGCCGGCTGCGCCGCAAAACAGCGTCGCCGCGGATGAAACAACCCGCGTTCCCTCGCCCGCCGTTGCCGCCGTCGCTGCCATGGCCGCTGCACCCGTGCTCGTGGAAGCGGTCGCGGCATCTGCCGTCGCCGCAGAATCGCGTGCTGAGCCGATCGTCGAAGCCAAGGCAGGGATCGAGTCGCTCGTCGCCGATCAGCCCGCATCGATCCAGTCGGACGCAGAAGCGGTGATCGTCGAAAGCGCCACGTTCGATACCGCTACCAGCAGGGCCGCGCCGCTCATCACGGTGAGCGAGACCGTCGTGGACACGGTGATCGAAGCCGTTCCGCCGGTCGACGACACGACCGCGACCGCTGCCGTGGAAGTCGAGCCCGCGGCAAGCGAGCCGACCCAAGTCGAAATTGCGATCCCGGCGATGGAAGCGCCTGTCGCTGTCGAGCCCGCACTCGCCGAAGTGGCGAGCGTCCAGCCTGCGATCGAAGCCGTCGCCGCCGAGCCCGCAGCCGCGGCAGCCGACACCGCCTCAGTCGACGACGAAGCGGCACGTCGTGCAGAGCAGCTGCGCGGTCTGTTCCAGACCGCACGCCATGAGCCCGTCAGCGCGCCGCAGGCGCAGGACGGCGCCGCTGCCGAGGCCAACCGCGGCGGGTGACGCTGCGGGATCCAGCGCGCGCCGTCAATGCACGGCGTGCGCCGGATCGACCAGACCGTACTGACTGACCAACCGCGCCAGTGCAATGCTGTCGCGGATGCCGAGCTTGTCGAACAGGCGGGACTTGTGGGTATTGATGGTCTTCGCACTCAAGCTGAGCCGCTTGGCGATGGCTTCCTGGCGCATGCCCTGATTGAGCAGCAGGGCGACTTCCATCTCGCGCGGGGTCAGCATGTCGAACGGCGACGCCGCATCCCGGCTCATCCCGGACAACGCGATACCCTGCGCGATCGCGCTGGCCAGGTATTTCTTGCCGCGTGATACGTCACGCACCGCACGCAACAACTCGGCCGCATCGCAGGCCTTGCCGATGTAGCCGCACGCGCCCGCCTCTAGCAAGCGGCGCGGCATCGGCCCGTCCTCCAGCACCGACACCACGATCACTTTGCTGGCGTAGTCTCCGCGCACGATCCGCTCGGTGACTTCCAGTCCGCTAATACCCGGAAGGTTGAGGTCGCACAGGACCACGTCGGGCTTGAGCTTGCGGATCTGCGGCAATGCGTCCTCGCCGCTTTCGGCTTCACCGAGCACTTCGATATCGACTTCGCGACTCAGGATCAGGCGAAAGCCAGTGCGCACCAGCGCGTGGTCGTCGACGATGAAAACCTTGATGCTCATGGCAGCTCCCCGATTCGATGGGGACACGCTACCGAACCAACTGGTCCCATCCCAGCAGGGTATGCCGCGACGGCAAGTAGGAAAAGTCCTACCCGGTACCAACGCGTCAGAAGGAAGATGGCGGAAGCGGTGAGATTCGAACTCACGGATGGTTTTACCCATCGGCGGTTTTCAAGACCGCTGCCTTAAACCACTCGGCCACACTTCCGTAGCGCGCATTTTCGCACGTCAGAGCTGTTTCGGGACCTGCTTCGAGCCCGCCTTGGCATTTGCCTTGGCTTTCAGGCAGGCCGGGTCGCTGCATTCCAGGCGCGCGGCTTCGAGCAGCTCGGGCAGGCGCTCGGCCAGGAAGTCGATGAACACCCGCACCGCCGGCAGCAATCCGCGGCGGGACGCGAACACAGCGTGGGCGATGCCCTGCGGCAGGCGCCAATCGGGCAACACCACTTCCAGGTCGCCGCGGCGCACCGCATCGGCACATACGGTTTCCGGCAGCAGGGTGATGCCGATGCCGCCCTCCGCCATCGCCTGCATCATCGGGAAATCGAAGCCGGTGATGCGCGGCTGCAGGTCGATGCGGCGCACTTCGCCATCCGGGCCGTGCAGTTCCCAACGCTGTCGGGCTTCGTCCTCGCTGATGCTGAGAGTGACGTGCTCGGCGAGCTGCTCCGGCGACGTCGGGCGACCGGCGCGATCGAGATATTTCGGGCTGGCCACCAGCAATTCCTGGATCTGGCCGAAACTGCGCATCACAAGGCTGCCGTCGTCGTCCAGCTTCGCGCGCACACGCAGGGCGACATCGACCCCCTCGTTGATCACGTCTACCCTGCGGTTGCCAACGATCAGCTGCACGCGCACCTTCGGGTACAGCGCCATGAAATCCGGCAGCAGTTTCGGGAACTGCTGCTGTGCCATCGACACCGGCACGCTGACCCGGATGGTGCCGCGCGGCTCCGCGCTGAGGCGATCCACTGCCTCGCGCGCGGCCTGCGCCTCGGCCAGCATCGACTGCGCGTGGCGATGCACGCTGGTACCGACATCGGTCACCGCGAACCGCCGCGTGGAGCGTTGCAGCAGGCGCACGCCCAATTCGGTTTCCAGCGCGCTGATGCGCCGGCTCAGACGCGACTTCGGGATGCCGAGCGCGCGTTCCGCGGCGGCGAAACCGCCGTGATCCACCACCGCGGCGAAGTAGTAAAGATCGTTGAGGTCTTGCATGGCGATAATTCCGCTTATGGAACGTATCGTGGTATTGAACCCGCTTTATCCCGAATATGCAACGGAGGAGGATGCACTCCAACGCGGCACGGCCGCCAGCAACGGGGCACTTCCATGAAACTCCTGCATCTCGACTCGAGCATCCTTGGCCAGCATTCGGCCAGCCGCGAATTGAGCGCGGCAATCGTCACCCGCTGGCTGCGCGACGTGCGCGGGCTGGAGGTCACGTATCGCGACCTCGCCGCCAATCCGCTGCCGCACCTCAGCGGCGGATCGCTGGCGCTGGCCGATGCCGACGAGGCCGCTACCTCAGCCGCGGTGATGGACGAATTCCTGTCCGCCGACGTGATCGTGGTCGGCGCGCCAATGTACAACTTCGGCATTCCCAGTCAGCTGAAGGCCTGGATCGACCGAGTCGCGGTGGCCGGCAAGACCTTCCGCTACACCGCTCAGGGTCCCCAAGGCTTGGCCGGCGGCAAGCAGATAATCGTGGCCGCGACGTATGGCGGGCTGCATCCGATCGAAAGTGGCCGCAACTTCGTTGAACCCTACCTGCGCCAGGTCTTCGCGTTCCTCGGCATCGACGATGTCGAATTCGTCAGCGCCGAAGGCCTGTCGGTCTCGCCGGAGCAGCGGGTGACGTCGCTCTCGGCCGCACGTGCACGCATCGATGTTGAGCTGCCGCTGGCAGCATGACGCCACATCAGTTTCGCGTTCCCCCTCCCCTACCCGGAACGCAACGGGCCCGCAATGCGGGCCCGTTTTTCATGGTTACAAAGCTTTAGAGAGTTCCTGGAACGTGCTTTCAGTGCACAAAGTAAGCATTGGTGTCCAGGCTACTCAGATATTTCAGCTGGCTGTACTGCCCGTTCGGCCACACGATATTGGCACCGGTGCCCTCATTCCTCCAGAAGATGTCGCCTATGCCATCGCCATTGAAATCTCCGACGAACTTGATCCGCCAATCGGGGCTGGCGACGTTCGTCATCGACACTTGGGTGAAGTAGTTGCCCGAGTGCCAGATGATGCCATCGCCCGTGCCGATGTTGCGCCAGACCACGTCGTCCTTGCCGTCGCCATTAACGTCACCGGAGCCGAATACGCGCCACTGAGTGTTCACCACACGAGTGACCTCCTGCAATTGCGCGCCCGTGCCGGCCCACCAGATGATGTTGCGCCCGCTGACGGCGTGCTTCCAGAACACGTCATCCTTGCCGTCACCATTGAAATCGCCCACGGTCACAACCTGCCAGTTCAGATCGGTGACCGTCATCTCCCACACCAGCCCGGCGTATTCACCGTTTTTCCAGATGATGGTCTGTCCGGTTCCCTTGTTGCGCCAGAACAGGTCGGAACGGTCGTTACCGTCGAAGTCGCCCACCCCGACCACCTCCCAGTCAGCCCCCACACCGGTGCCGCCGGGCGTTGATAAAAGGCTTTCAGGTAAAGGTAGTTTTGCCCCGTGGTGCTTCGGTAGAAGACGTCCGAGGCTCCGTCACCATCGAAATCGCCGACGCTAGCCTTCCAGGTGGGATCCACCAACGGCGGGCAGGGATTGACGCAGGCCGCATTCGAGTCCCCCATAACCAGATCCAGGCTAATCCATTGGTTTTGTGGCGCCAGTAAAGGTCGGTCACGCCATCGCCATCGAAATCCACCAAAGGCAAGGATCGATGTTTCGGCTTGCAGCCATGCAGGATCGTCACGCCGGAGAATGTGGCCGCGGCCAGGTCAGCGCACCCGTCGCCATTCAGGTCGCCGAGGGCGAGTGCATTGGCGTGGCCTTGCTTGAGGGTATAGGCGACATCGTTGCCGAATCCGGGCAGCTCGTAACGCTCCTGCGTTTCGATTCCCCCATCACCATCGCCTAACACACTTGCCGAAGCGAATCCCCAATGCCCAAGCACCAAGTCGTTGTCACCATCGCCCCCGACGTTCCCCAAAGTAGCGCCGTGGTACTGGAGTGCACTGGGATCTGCCGGGACAGTTCCAATGCGCCAGCCATACCCCGTCGATAGATATTGAGTCTCGCGTACGGCGCTTCCTCGCTATCGGCGGTAATTGCCTCATTCCGACCGTCGCCGTCGATATCTGCTACCAGCACGGTCGTCGGATACGCACCAGACGGCCCAACTGGATGGGAATAGGCGACTGCAGCCTGTAGCCCGCCGGCACCATCATTCGGGAAGACAAAGAACCGTGCAGAGGTTCCGGCAGTGATCACGACATCGGGGCGGTTGTCGCCAGTCAAGTCCCCCACATGCAGGCCGCGAAAACCGGCTCCAGATCCCGCCTCGGTCACGAACCCCTTGGCGGAAGAAAATCCGCCCATGCCATCACCGAAATAAACGCTCAACTGGTTCGGCCATTCATTCTCGCCATGACAGACGATGTCCTGGTTCCCGTCCTGATTGATGTCCGAAGGGCCTTGCGCCATGAAGCGGCAGCCTGCGGACACAAGCTGGTACCGTATGGCTTGGGGGGTACCCTGCTGACCCAGCCGGATCGCCGCGACGCCATGGTCGGTGCCGATCACGACGTCCTGGCGTCCATCCTTGTCGAGATCCACGAATTTCAATGAATTGATCCCGTTGCCATCGGGGAACAAGGGAATGCGCTGGGGAGCACCAAGCGAGCCATCGCCGCCCTGGTGGTAGATGACAAGGGAGTGCGGTGCCGGATACCGGGCGGATTCGGTGACTGCCAAGTCGGCACGACCATCGCCGTTGGCGTCGCCGATGGCGACGTTCGATACCACACTCATCTGCAAGGACACCCGCTTGGGCTGACCGAAGCTCGCTGCTTGCGCATTCGTCATCAGCAACACGCCCGCGCACAGAAAGCCACATGTGGTTCGCTTCATGTCAGTCCATATTGTCCAAGATCGGATCCAGAGTTGATATGGCGGACATATCCGCCTGTGCTTGCGCCATACGTGCGCTGGAACACACCCAGCACGGGGATGTGGCGCAAGCCAAGAATAAACCTGAAGGCTCACGCTGTTTCGACATTCCTGAACCAACGCCTCAAATCGAACAGCCAAGGTGCCATGCGGGCCAGGAGACTGCAGGTGATCACGATGGCGATCGAAGTTGCGAACAGCAACGGGAGCCGGGTCGGTTCGCTCAATCGCCACAGCCAACCAAACCACCCGAATGCGACGGCGACTTTCACCAGGTACAGATGGAGAATGAAGGCACCGATGCTGTATTTGCCGAGACGAAAGATCCGCCCTTTGAATCTGGCGCAAGCCGCCAGCACGCCAAATACGCCCATTGCGGCCAGCAGCAGATACAACATGCGGTAGCCGAGTCCCTGAAACGCTCCCACGCGCCATTCGGAATAGCCAACGCTTCCGTAGTACCACTTGAGACTGAAATCACGTGTCATCCACGCAGCAGACGCCAGCAGGGCGAGTACTGCGAATCCGACCAAGGGGCTGACAGCGGGCAATCGGTTGCCTTGCCTAGCTCCCCACTGCTGACCCGCGACGAAGAACGGCAGGAACACCAGCGTGCGCGAGAGCGACCATTCGTAGCCGATAAAGGGCATGAATCCCGCCAGCAGCGCGATCGCGCACGCGACCAGAACCGGGCGTCCCGTCGCCAACAGGAAGGGGAGCATCGTCCGCCACCACAACAGACTCATCAGGTACCAGAGCGCCCAGTACGGAATGTTCGGACGAAAGGTGAAGGGATGCTTGAACAACAGCGCATCCATCCCCTGCAGCAGGAACTGGTGCAGGAGGTAAACCCCGACGATCCCGAGGAGAAGTCGGCGCGCATAAGCCACATCCAGCGTGGTGCGCGACACCATCCCCGACAGGAAGATGAACGCGGGCATGTGGAACAGGTAAATAAACCTGTAGATCAGGTCTGCCGGGCCTGACATCACCTGCTCCAGCAGGTGGCCAAACACCACAAGGATGATCAGGACGAACCGAACTCCGTCGAGCTCAACCGCCCTGGCAGAGTGCACCGCCTCATCTGGTGAGCGCATGGGTCATCTCATGCATGCGCATCAGGCGATGCGCTCGATACCGCCCATGTACGGACGCAGCGCCTCCGGCACATCGATGCTGCCGTCAGAGTTCTGGCAGTTCTCCATCACCGCGATCAGGGCGCGGCCGATCGCGACGCCGGAACCGTTCAGCGTATGCACGAGTTCGGGCTTGCCGGTCGCCGGATTGCGCCAGCGCGCCTGCATGCGGCGCGCCTGGAAATCGCCGCAGTTGGAACAGGAACTGATCTCGCGATAGGTCGCTTGCGAAGGCAGCCAGACTTCCAGGTCGTAGGTCTTGATCGCACCGAAACCCATGTCGCCGGTGCACAGCAGGACCTTGCGGTACGGCAGGCCGAGTTTTTCCAGCACGACTTCCGCGCAACGGGTCATGCGCTCGTGTTCGGCGTCCGACTCGTCGGGCTTGGTGATGCTGACCAGTTCCACTTTCTCGAACTGGTGCTGGCGAATGAAGCCGCGGGTGTCGCGACCGGCACTGCCGGCTTCGGAGCGGAAGCACATCGAATGCGCGGTCATCCGCAATGGCAGCCGCTCTGCTTCGAGTATCTCCTCGCGGACGATGTTGGTCAGCGGGACTTCCGAGGTCGGGATCAGGTAGCGCTTGTGTTCGCCCAGTTCGGTTGAGAACAGGTCGTCCTCGAACTTCGGCAACTGGCCGGTACCGCGCATGGCCTCGGCATTGACGATGACCGGCACGTTGGTTTCTTCGTAAGCATGTTCGCCGGTGTGCAGGTCGAGCATGAACTGGGCGAGTGCGCGATGCATCCGCGCCAGCTGGCCACGCAGCACGGTGAAACGCGCGCCGCTGAGCTTGGCGCCGCTGTCGCCATCCAGCCAGCCGTTGCGCGCGCCGAGCTCGACGTGATCCTTGACCTCGAAATCGAAGTTCTTCGGCGTGCCCCAGATCTTCTGCTCGACGTTCTGGCGTTCGTCGCTGCCGAGCGGCACCGACGCATCGGGAAGATTGGGTATGCCCAGCGCAATGACTTCGATCTGGCCGCGCAGGTCGTCGAGTTCGACCTCGGATGCTTTCAGCTCATCGCCGAATGCAGCGACTTCGGCCATCACCGCGGACACATCCTCGCCCTTCGACTTGAGCATGCCGATCTGCTTGCTGCGCGTATTGCGCAGGTTCTGCAGTTCCTGGGTGCGCATCTGCAATTGCTTGCGGCGCGCTTCCAGCGACTCGAGGTGGCCAACGTCCAGCTCGAAGCCGCGGCTGGTGCGCAGGCGTACGGCGAGTTCGGCGGGATTGGAACGCAACAGGACAGGATCGAGCATCGCGAGGGGACTTCCGTGGGCGAACGCACATTATCGCCCGAGCCGGGCCGCATTGGCGCTGGCACGCAGACGCCCTGTGCCAGAATGTGGGCATGGTCGATCCCGCCGTTCCGCGCAAGCCGCTGTTGCCGCCGCAGGCCGTCAAGGTTCTCGCCATCGCGTTCGGTGTCGGCCTGCTGCTCTTCCTGCTGCTGTGGCTGGACCAGCGCAACGACACCGACTTCTTCAAGGGCGGCGATCCCGATACCGCGACCGGCAGCACCGATAGCCTGCCTGCACCGTTGCCGGCGGATGTCGCCAGCGATGAAGGCAATGCCAGCGGCCTGCGCCTTCCGGCCATTGCGCAGGACAAGTCGCTGCCTGCGGTCGAGCAACCGCGCATCATTGATGAACCGCCACCACCGCCACCGCCTCCGGCGGCACCCGCCACACCCTCCGCGCCGGTCGCCAGCGGCAGCGACACCCCGGTGCCGATCAGCCAGCCTGCACCGCGCTATCCGCAGGAAGCACTCCGCCGCAATATCGGCGGCACGGTGCGAGTGAAGGTGACGGTGGCCACGGATGGCAGCGTCGATCGCCTGGACGTGGCGGAAAGCAGCGGCGATCGCTACCTGGATCGCGCGGCGATGGAAGCCGTGCGGCGCTGGCGCTTCCAGCCGGCCGTGCGCGATGGCCAAGCGGTGGTGGCCGACGTGGTGGTGCCGATCGCCTTCAATCCCGGGGGTTGATCACGCATCCGCAACGAAACGTGGACGCCACGGCGACATCCCTGAATCCCCCTCCCTCTCGAAAGCCACAAGCACCGCGGATTGATGCACTGCTAACGAATCGATCAGGACACTCGGTCGCGTGTATCCACACGACGAGGAGATCGACATGACGAACGTCCAGAACGGTTTCGATTCGCAGTTGCCGCACGATGTCCCGCAAGATCTGCAGCCAGAACCGACTCGCGCCCGCAAGACGCTGCTTCTGCTCTGCTTGCTCGCGATCACCGGTGCCGCTTGGTGGACGATCCAGGATCGCAGCCACGCGGTGGATGCCGCGCCGTCGCTGGCATCCACAGCCACCCTGCCGGTACCGATCGACGAATCGCCGATGGCACCGGCACCGGCACGCGATGCCAAGCCGGCCGTCAAGGCACCGGTGACCAGCCGCTCCCGTGATGCGTCACTGATCGCCAGGAGTCAGGTGTTGCCGAAGTACCCGGCATCGGCACTGCGCTCCGGCGAAACCGGCACCGTGTTGGTGCTGGCGAACATCGATCGCAATGGCGTGCCGATCGAGGTGAGCCTGGACGACCGCAGTGGCAATCGCGAGTTCGATCGCTCCGCCCTGCAGGCCGTGCGCCAGTGGCGTTTCCAGCCGGCCCTGCGGGATGGCAAGCCGGTCGCCTCCACGGTGCGTGTCCCGGTCGAATTCGCGCTTGAACGCGGCTGATCCCGACATGCAACGTGCTAACGAAACGGCCCGACGAGTGCGGGCCGTTTCGTTTGCAGCGCCGGACTTCCCGATCAGGCCTCGGCCAAACCGCAACCCGCGCCACGCGCCAGCACATCGAAGCCGGGGAACGAGGTCGCCACGTTGGCGACATCTCCGATCCGTACCTCGCCGCGCGCCCGCTGCGCAGCCACCGCGAATGCCATGGCGATGCGATGGTCGCCCTGGCTGTCGACCACGCCGCCCTGCAACTCAGCCGGATGGATGGTGCCCCCGTCCGGCGTTTCATCGACCTGCAAACCCAACGCACGCAGGCCTTTGGCCATCGCCGCCAAGCGGTCGGATTCCTTGACCCGCAACTCGGCGGCACCGCGCACCACCGTAGCGCCCTGCGCATGCGCGGCAGCGATGAACAGCGCGGGGAATTCATCGATCATGTCCGGCACCAGCGCCTCCGGCACCTCGATGCCGTGCAGCGGCGCGTGGCGAACCACCAGGTCGGCCACGGGTTCACCGCCATGCGTCGATGGATTTTCTTCGACGATGTCGGCACCCATCATCCGCAACGCTTGCAGCAGTCCGGTGCGACGCGGGTTCAGGCCCACCTGCTTCAAGCGAAGCTCGGAGGCCGGCACGATGCTGGCCGCAACCAGGAAAAACGCGGCGGAAGAGAAATCCGCAGGCACCGCGATGTCGGTCGCGCGCAGGCGCTGTCCGCCACGCAGGCGCGCGAGGCCCGGCGAGAATTCGATGTCGACGCCGAACGCGCACAACATGCGTTCGGTGTAGTCGCGGGTCGGATGCGGCTCGCGCACCACCGTCTCGCCATCGGCATACAGGCCGGCCAGCAGCAGCGCGGACTTCACCTGCGCGCTGGCGACTTCCAGCGTGTAGTCGATGCCGGTGAGCGCTTGCCCGCCATGGATGCGCAGCGGCGGCAATCCGCAAGATTCAGTGTCGATGCGCGCGCCCATCTTCGACAAGGGCTCGGTGACGCGACGCATCGGCCGCTTCGACAAGGACGCATCGCCGACCAGCACGCTGTCGAAGCGCTGCGCCGCGAGCAGGCCGGCCAGCAAGCGCATGCCGGTGCCGGCATTGCCGCAGTCGAGCGCTCCATCGGCGGCTTGCAGTCCGTCGATGCCGACGCCATGCACGATCCGCCGTGAGGGCGAGGGCGTTTCGATGCGCACGCCGAGCTGCGAGAAAATCGCCGCGGTGGCGCGGGTGTCCTCGCCTTCCAGGAAGCCGTCGATGGTCGAGACACCATCGGCCAGCGCGCCGAACATCACCGAACGATGCGAGACCGACTTGTCGCCGGGGATCTCCAACGTGCCGCGCAGCGGACCACCGGCGGAGGCCATCCAATCGAGCGATCCGTCACTCACTTCATCACCTCGTCCAGCGCGGCGAGCAGGCGCTGGTTCTCGACCTCGGTACCGACGGTGATCCGCAGGCATTCGCCCAGGCCGTAGCCACCCATCGGCCGCAGCACCACGCCGCGCCCGACCAGCCGCGCCTCGATCCGGGAACTGTGGTCGCCGAATTCGACCAGCAGGAAATTGGTCTGCGACGGCGCCACTTTCATGCCGCGTGCGCGCAACGCGTCCGCGAGCGCCTCGCGCTGGGCACTGTTGCCGGCGATCGACGCCTGCAGGTGGTCGACATCGGCCAGTGCGGCTTCCGCCGCGACCAGGCCAAGCGCATTGACGTTGAAGCTCTCGCGCACGCGTTCCATCACCGCGATCAGGCCCTCGTCGGCGACCGCGAAGCCGACCCGCAAGCCGGCCAGCGCATACGCCTTGCTGAAAGTACGGGTGACCACCAAATTCGGGTGGAGCGTCACCAGAGGCAGCGCGGACGCGTAGTCCGGCGCATTGGTGAATTCGGCGTAGGCCTCGTCGACCACCACGATCACGTCACCCGGCACCTGCGCCATGAAAGCCGCAAATTCGTCTGCGGCGTACCAGGTACCGGTCGGATTGTTGGGATTGGCCAGGTACACCAGCTTGGTGCGCGGGCCGATGCTGGCACGCAACCCCGCAAGGTCGTGGCCGCGCGGCATCGCGTTTTCTCGCGGCAGCGCCGGTGCGGGACGCAAGGTCGCGCCCGCGGCCTGCGCGGCCAGCGCATACACCGCGAAGCCGAACTTCGACGCGACCACTTCATCGCCGGGGCCCGCGAACACCTGCGCGAACTGCATCAGCAGTTCGTGCGAACCATTGCCCAGCAACAGGTTGGTCGGCTGCACGCCATGGTGTGCGGCCAGCGCGCGCTTGAGGTCGCCGCCGAGCGGATCCGGATAGATGTGGATGCCGTCGAGCGCGCGCTGGATCGCCTGCCGCGCCTCCGGGCTGGCGCCATACGGGTTCTCGTTGGATCCGAGCTCGACCAGCTGTGCTTCGGCGAAGCGACGGCGCAGCGCGACCAGGTCATGGCCGGGATCGTAGGCGCGCAATTCGCGCACACCGGGGCGGGCCAGCCGTTCGAAGTCGACCATGCGCGCCTCAGAGAATCGCGACGGGATAGGAACCGAGCACGCGCACTTCGTCGCCCTTGTCGGCGATCTCGTCCAGCGCGTCCTTCAGCGGCGATTCGTCGCGATGACCGGCGACATCGATGAAGAACGCGTACTGCCAGAGATGGCCATGCGCGGGGCGCGATTCAATCCGGTTCATGCTGATGCCGCGACGTGCCAGCGGCTCCAGCACGCCGTACAGCGCACCGGGACGGTCGCGGATGAACACCAGCAGCGAGGTCCGGTCGTGGCCCGACGACGGGAACGACTCACGGCCCAGCACGAGGAAGCGCGTGGTGTTGTCGCTGCGGTCCTCGATCGGGCCGGCGATCTTCTTCAGGCCGTAGACATGCGCGGCGGATTCTCCGGCAATTGCAGCAGAATCATCGGCGTTGCGTGCGCGCCGCGCGCCCTCTGCATTGCTCGATACCGGCACTTTCTCCGCCTTCGGCAAATGCGTGCGCAACCAGCCGCCGGTTTGTGCGAACGCCTGCGGATGCGCGTAGATGCGTTCGATGTCCTCGATGCGGCCACTGCGCGAGAGCAGGTGCTGGTGCACGCGCAATTCCACTTCACCGCAGATCTTCAGCGGCGAGGTCAGGAACAGGTCGAGCGTGACCTGGATGGTGCCCTGCCCGGAATTCTCCACCGGCACCACGCCGAAATCGGCATTGCCGGCGGCGACTTCCTGGAACACTTCCTCGATGCTGGCCAGCGGCAGGCCATGCGCGGAATGGCCGAAGTGCTTGTGCACCGCCTGCTGGCTGAAGGTCCCTTCCGGCCCGAGGTAGCCGATCTTCAGCGGCTCCTGCTGTGCCAGGCAAGCCGACATGACTTCGCGGAACAACCGCACCAGCACTTCATCGGACAGCGGGCCATCGTTGCGGTCGACCACCTTGCGCAGCACCTGCGCCTCGCGCTCGGGGCGGTAATAGTCGACCGCGGCCGCCAGCTTGCCCTTGGCCTTGCCGACCTGGTGCGCCCATTGCGCGCGCTCGGCGATCAGCTCCTGGATGCGCCGGTCGATGCCGTCGATCTGGGTGCGGACTTCGGCGAGGTCGGGCTTCAGCTCGCCCTTCCCTGCCGCGTCGACCTGCGGCTTCGCGGCCTTCTTCGCGATCGGCTTCTTGATGTCGGTCTTCTTAGCCATGGCGCTGTTGGAACTCCTGCATGAAATCGGCCAGCGCCTGGACCCCGGCTTCCGGCATTGCGTTGTAGATGGAGGCGCGCATCCCGCCCAGCACCCGGTGGCCCTTCAGCGCGACCAGGCCGGCGGCCTTGCTCTCGGTCAGGAAGGCCGCATCGAGCGCCGGGTCGTGCAGGAAGAACGGCACGTTCATGCGCGAACGTGCGTCGATGGCGACGTCGTTGCGGTAGTAGCCGCCGGAGCCGTCGATCGCCGAATACAGCAACGCCGCCTTGCGCGCGTTGCGTTCCGCGAAGACGGCCACGCCGCCTTCGTCGAGCATCCATTTGACGGTGAGCCCGAGCATGTACCAGTTCCAGGTCGGCGGCGTGTTGAGCATCGACTCGCCTTCGAGCTGGGTGCGGTAATCGAAGATCGGCGCGCGCGGCTGGCCGGCGCGTTCGAGCAGGTCGCGGCGGGCGATCAGCACGGCGATACCGACCGGCCCGAGGTTCTTCTGCGCGCCGGCGTAGATCGCGCCGAAGCGGGTGATGTCGAGCGGTTCCGAGGCGATCGAGGAGCTGAAATCGGCGATCACCGGCACGTCGCCGGCAGTCGGAATCTCGCGGAATTCGACGCCGTGGATGGTCTCGTTGGCGGTGACATGCAGGTAGGCGGCGTCGGGCGACTCCGTCCATTCGCCGCGCGCCGGCAGGCTGCGGAAACCACCGGCCTCGGTGCTCGCAGCGATGCGCGCATCCGCACTCGGGGCCGCCTGCTTCAGCGCGGTCTTGCCCCAGTGGCCGGTGACCACGTAGTCCACCGTTTGCCCGGCATTGGCGAAATTCAAGGGTAGCAGCGCCTGCACCGTGGTCGCGCCGCCGGCGGTGAACAACACGGCGTAGTCGTCGGGGATCGACAGCAGGGTGCGCAGGTCAGCTTCGGTGCGATGGGCGACCTCGAGGAACGCCTCGCCGCGATGGCTGATCTCGACGATCGAGGCACCGCTGTCGCGGTACTCCAGCATCTCCGCCTGGGCCTGGCGCAGGACGGGTTCCGGCAGGGCCGCAGGACCGGGGCTGAAATTGTAGGCACGCGACATCGCAAGGGTCCGACAGGTCGAAGTCCCGAGTATGCCGCAGTGCAGCAGCCTGCGCGGCCATGGTTGCGACGGCAACATATTGCGGACGATTGGGCCGGTATGCATGAAACTTCGTACACGGCTTTGGCTCTAAGCTGGCGTCACCACCCGCAACGCTGGAGCAAGGCCGCCATGAACCTGCGCGAGGCACTCCGCATCCCCTCTGCAGACGTGACCGAAGAATCCGTGTATCGCGACCGCCGCCGCGTGCTGGCGATGCTCGGGGCGGTGCCTGCACTTGGCATCGCGGGCTGTTCGGAGGCCGCGCCGCCGGCGTCCACCGCCACGATCACACCGGAGCAGGCCAAGGCCGGCTTCAGCACCGCCGAGGAGCTGACCCGCGAACTCGACGCCACTACCTACAACAATTTCTATGAGTTCGGCACCAACAAGGACGACCCGTCCAACGCCGCCAAGACCCTGCGTACCTCGCCCTGGACGGTGGCGGTCGGCGGCCACTGCGCCAAGCCAGGAAAACTGTCGCTGGAAGACCTGATCAAGGGACTGTCGCCGCAGGAGCGGATCTACCGGATGCGCTGCGTGGAAGGTTGGTCGATGGTGATCCCGTGGCTGGGCGTGCCGCTGGGCGACGCGCTCAAGCGCTTCGAACCCACCTCGAAGGCGAAGTACGTCGCCTTCACCAGCCTAGCCGATCCAAGGCAGATGCCCGGCGTGCGTTCGCCGGTACTGGACTGGCCCTATCGCGAAGGCCTGCGCATCGACGAGGCGATGAATCCGCTGACCCTGCTTGCAACGGGCATGTACGGCAAGACGCTGCCGCAGCAAAACGGCGCGCCGTTGCGGCTGGTGGTGCCGTGGAAGTATGGCTTCAAGGGAATCAAGTCGATCATCGCAATCACCTTCGTCGAGCGCATGCCGAAGACTTCGTGGAACATGTCGCAGGCCTCCGAGTACGGATTCTTCTCCAACGTGAATCCCGCGGTGGATCACCCGCGCTGGAGCCAGGCCAGCGAGCGCCGCATCGCCGGCAGTGCCAGCAAGCTGTTCGCCGAACGCATCCCCACCCTGCCGTTCAATGGCTATGCCGCGCAGGTGGCGTCGATGTATGCAGGCATGGATTTGAAGAAGTGGTTCTGACCGCTCGCTCCGCGCCTGCGGGCCCGTGAGCCTTTGCACGACACGCCGTAAATACGTCCATGCAGGCTCATCGACGACATCCATGTCGTCGAAGGTCGCTCAAAGGCTCACGGGCCCCACATGCGCTCGCTGATTCTTCCTAAGACGCTTGTCCACCTCGCCGCGCTCACCCCGCTGGCGATTCTGTTGTGGCAGATGTGGGGCGAGGCAAAGGGCTTCAGCAACGCACTGGGCGCCGATCCGGTCGCCGAGATCGAACACCGCCTGGGCCTGTGGGCGCTGCGTTTCCTGATGATCACCCTGGCGATCACGCCGCTGCGCCAGCTGACCGGCTGGAACGTGCTGGTGCGCTTCAGGCGGATACTGGGGCTGTATGCCTTCGCCTACGCCAGCCTGCATTTCGCCGCCTACCTCGGGCTGGACCTGCGCGGCTTCTGGGCGCAGATCTTCCAGGACATCATCAAGCGCCCCTACATCACCGTGGGCTTCATCGCCTGGCTGCTGCTGGTGCCGCTGGCGGTCACTTCCACCACCGGCTGGATCAAGCGTCTGGGTCGCAACTGGGCACGCCTGCACAAGCTGGTCTACGTGATCGCGGTGCTGGCGGTGCTGCACTTCTGGTGGCTGGTGAAATCCGACCTGCGCGAGCCCGCGCTGTATGCCGGGATCCTCGCGGTACTGCTGGGCTGGCGTGCCTGGAAAGCACTCAAGGCGCGCGCCACTGCCAAGGTGAAGGCTAGAAGCGTTCCTGCAGCACGCGCTTGATCTCGTTCTCGATCGGGTCCTTGAACATCGCGGTCAGGAAGCCCAGCTTGGCGTGCACGTGCAGGTCGTCCTTCCCCAGTTCGATCTGGCCGTCCACGCCCGAGCGGGTGAAGTTGAGGATGTCGCCGTTCCATGCGCATTCCATCTGGAAGCGTTCGGCCAGCTTCTTCGCGACTTCGTCGATCGCCTTCTTCGCCTTGGCCTTGGGCAAGGCATGCGGGTGGCGGATATCGATGCGGGACATGCGGCGATCCAGTGAGGTGGTGAGCGCGCATTGTGCCGCGCGGTACGAGCCGCAACCAGCCTGCATGGCCCGCCGCGCATGCTAGATTGCCGCCCGATGAGCGAATTGCGCCTGCGTTTCAGCGATGGCGACCAGCCCGACCTCGCGGTCGGCGCTGGCGTGCACGCGCTCGGCCGCCTGCCCACGGGGCTGGGTCCGGTCGACGCCGAACAGTCGTGGCTGCTGCGGGTGAGCAACGACCGCCGCGGCCTGTGGCTGACCGTGGCCGAGGGATTGCGCGGCGTCCACGTCAACGGCCGCCCGGTGCAGCACGTGGCGATGCTGCGTGCCGGCGACAGCATCCATGTCGATGGCGGCGAGCTGCTGCTGGTGGCTGCGAATGCCGACCGTGTGGCCGCCCCGGTGATCGCCGGTCGCGACCCGGTGGGCAACCTGCGCCTGGTCCTGCGCGGGCTGGGCGGCAATCACCACGGGCGCAGCCTGAACCTGGAAAAGCCGCGCCGGATCGGCAGCGCCACCGACGCCGACCTGCGCATCGACGGTCCCGGCATCGCCCCGCAACACGCGCTGATCGAAGCCGTGAACGGCCAAGCCGTCCTGCGTGATGCCGCCGCCGACGTGCAGGTCAATGGGCAACGCGTGCGCCATGCATTGCTGCAGGCCGGCGACCAGGTGGCGTTCGATGTGCAGCATCGGTTCGTGCTGGAAGGACCGCCGCCCGCGGCCGTGGTGCAGCCGCCGCGCGTGCGCGAGGGCAACGGCGATGGCGACGACGACCTGCCCGCCAGCGGTCGCCGGCACTGGACACTGCGGGTTCCGTGGCTGTTGCTTGCGGCGATCCTGCTCGCGGCGGCGCTGTCCGCACTGTTGCTGTTCGGCGCGCGCTGAGACGCGATCAGCTCATCCGGAACGGATCCGGATCGGCGGCGAACAGGCGCTGCATCACCCGGGACTCGTTGTCGCGGATCTCGGCAAGAAATGGCTCGGCATCACCCAGCTTGCCGAACGCCTCGAAGCCGCGCTCCAGGAAGCCCTGCAGCTCGCCGAACCCCATCGCGCGCGCCGGCATCCGCGAGATCTTCAACAGCGCCCCCACGCCGTGCATCCGCAATGCAGACCACAGGCCGTGACCGACCTCGTCGATCAGGCTGATCTGGCGTGCGCGCAGGCGCCGATGGCCCACCTCGCGGTAGGCACGTGCATACAGATCGGCGTCGATGCTGCGACGGCGGCCGCCGAGCGCCTGCAGTGCCTCGACCATGCGCAGGTCGAGCGCGTGCGTCAGTACCGCCAGCTCGATGCCGTCCGCCACGGTCTTGAGCAGGGCCGCCGGGAGCAGCTTCTGCATCATCGGAATCACCCGCGCGATGTCCGCATCGCGTTGGCTGAAGTCTCGCTCGCCGTACAAGTCGGTCAGAAAGAACTGCGCGGCCGGTCGGCGCACCGGATCGCCCAGAAAACCGCCAAAGCTGCGCTGCAGCCGCTGTGCTTGCCACGATTGCAGCGGCTTCAGCCAGCGCGATGCATTGCGCGGCTCGCGCTCGGGGTCGTACATCACCTGATGCCACGCCAGACGCCGGCTGAGGCGCGCGATGGGGTCGGGGCGGGCAGGTTTCCCGGCGGGTTTCCTTGCAGATTTCTTTGCAGGCATCGGTGCAGTGTCGAGGCGCTGGCGCGTCGACGCAATACTCCAACCCGCTCCGCTACACTCGGCCGCGACCCACGCGAGCGAACCGAATGCTGTCACTGCATGCTGCCCAGCAACGCCATCCCGGCCGTACCCGTGCCCCGCGCATCGGCCTGGCCATCGCCGGCGGCGGGCCGATCGGGGCGATGTACGAACTTGGTGCCCTGCGTGCGCTGGACGAGGCCTGCGACGGCCTGGATCTGACCCGGCTGGACTGCTACGTCGGCGTCAGTTCCGGCGCGTTCTTTGCCGCCGGTCTGGCCAACCGCATGGACACTGCGGAGCTGTGCCGGATCTTCATCACCGGTGAAAGCGACGACGTGGTGTTCCGCCCGGAAACCTTCCTGCGCCTGGCCACCGACGAATACCTGCGACGCGCCGTCGCGTTCCCGAAACTGGCCGCACGCCTGACCCGCGACATGCTGTCCGGGCGCGGCGATTCGCGCTGGTCCGACATCGTCACCCGCATCGGCGGGCTGGTCCCGACCGGCATCTTCGACAACGCCGGGGTCGAGCATTTCCTGCGCGAGGTGTTCACCCGGCGCGGCCGCAGCAACGATTTCCGCAAGCTGGAGCGCCCGCTTTACGTGATCGGCGTGGACCTGGACAGCGGCGAGGCGGTGCGATTCGGCGACGCCGGCTGGGACAGCGTGCCGATCTCGCGCGCGGTGCAGGCCAGCGCCGCGTTGCCCGGCCTGTATCCACCTGTCGAGATCCGCGGCCGCCACTTCGTCGATGGCGCGTTGCGCCGAACCATGCATGCCTCGGTGGTGCTGGAACGCGACGTCGACCTGATGCTCGGCATCAACCCGCTGGTGCCATTCAATCCCGGCACCGATGCCTATGCCGATGCGCAGGCGCACCGCTTCAGCGACCGCCGCATCGCCGAGGGTGGTTTCCCCGGCGTGATCTCGCAAGCGCTGCGGACGATGCTGCAGTCGCGCATGCAGGTCGGGCTGGCGCGCTACCCGGGCCAGTACCCGCACATCGACCAGGTGGTGTTCGAGCCCAACGCCGACAACCGCGAATTGTTCTACACCAACATCTTCAGCTTCGCCGCGCGCCGCCGGATTTCGCAGCTCGCCTATCGCAACACCTTGGCCGATCTGCGCAAGCGTCGCGACGAACTGGAACCGGTGCTGGCACGCCACGGCATCCGCTTGCGCGCCGACGTGATCGCCGACCGGCCGCGCTCGATCATCGCCCACCTGCCATCGCAGGCGCGCAGCACCGAAACAACCGCGATCCTCGATCGCGCGCTGGACGAAATAGAACATCGCCTGCGTACCGACAAACGCGCGCAGGCCCGCGGCATGGTGTGAATGCTCTAGACGCCGACGCGATCCTGCGTCGCAATCCAATCCCCGCGCGTCGCCGACGCACACAGAGAAACGACATGGCCAAGCTCAAGAAGACTGCGCGCAAGACCGCCTCGGGCACCAAGCAGGCGTCCCAGGACCAGGCCGAGCGCCTGGGCAAGTCGATCACCGAATCCGCGCAGCAGATCTGGCTGGCCGGCATGGGCGCGTTCAACCGCGCGCAGGCCGAGGGCGGCAAGTTGTTCGAGGGCCTGGTCCGCGATGGGCTGTCGCTGGAGCAAACCGCGCGCAAGCTCGCGGGCAACCGCGCCAACGTGGTGCGCGACGTGGTCGAGGGCCGCGTTGGCCAGGCCCGCGAACGCGCCGTCGACACCTGGGACAAGCTGGAAAAGGTGTTCGAGGACCGGGTGCAGCGCGCGCTGGTCAAGCTGGGCGTGCCGGGCCGCGACGACCTGAATGCATTGACCCAGCGCGTCGAGCGCCTGACCGACGAACTGCGCAAGGCCAATGGCGGCAGCGCGCCGAAGCCTGCCAAGGTGCCGCGCAAGCCTGCCCTGAGCAAGCGCGCGGCCGCGCCGAAGACGCCCAAGGCCCCGCGCAAGGATGCGAAAGCCCCCAAGGTGACGAAGGCCGCGAAGGCCCCGGCCCGCAAGGCCGCCAAGGCGGCCGCTGAAGCCCCGGCCAGCTGATTCCTCCAAGTCCCGCCAGTCCGTCGCTTCGCTCGCTCCCTCCCCCTGCGACTCCCGGACTGGCGGGCATTTCCCCCTCCGGGAATCGTGTCGATGACGCCGCATTGGCCCGGCAAGGGCTATAGTCCTTGCCCCATGTTGTTGTCTTTGCCTTTATGTCCCCGATCCTGATCGCGTTGCCGGTATTCGTTGCCCTCGGGTTGGCAGCCACGGCCTGGTTGCGGCGCTCGCCGTCGTCTCCTGCCGCTTCGCAGGCCAGCGAGCGCGGTGCAGCCCAGCTGGGCACCTTGCGCTGGCGCGACTTCACCCGCCTCGTGCTGCAGGCCATGCATGGCCGCGGTTATCGCACTGTGGTCGAAGAAGGCATGCCCGCAGACGGCATCCCGACCGATGGCGGCGACATCGTCCTGGAGCGCGGTGGTGAGCGCACGCTGCTTTCGGTCAAATATGGCAGCGCATCGATCGTCGGCGCGCAGGCGCTGCTCGGCCTCGGCGGTTCGGCGACGCTGCGCGGCACCCAGAAAGTCATCGTGGTCACGCCCGGTCGTTTCGACGAAGAAGCGATGCGCATGGCCAGGCAGCAGGACATCGAACTGATCGACGGCGAAGACCTGTGGCCCGAAGTCCGTCCGTATGTCGCCAGGCCTGCGCAGGACACCACCGCCGCGCCCGCGCCGGTCGCAACCGCCACGCCCGCCAGTCCGAAAATGATGGGCATCGCCTGGGGTGGCGCAGCCGTCGCCGCCGCCGTGGTCTGGATGATTGCCCAAGGCTTGCAATCCGCGTCGACGGCCGCGCCCGTCCCGATGCAGACCACAGCGCAGACGCCAGCAGGCGCGTCCTCGACCACACCCGTTGCCTCCGCACCCGTCATCGACAATGCCAACGCGGTTCCGACCGATCCCGCTGCACTCGAGCGCCGTCGAACGGAAACCGCCAACGCGATCTCGACCTTGTTCGGGGTGGATCGCGCGTTCTGGTCGACCCAGTCGACCTTGCTTGTGTACCTGGCGACCGATGTCGCCGACCCGTCAAGCGAACTCTGCCCGTTGCTGGAACGCTATCCGGAACTCGCCGCGTCACGCGTGCAGATGCAGCCACCACAGGGCAGCACCAAGTCGGTCCGCTTCAAGCAGTGTCGGTCGTACTGAGAGTGATCTCGCAGGCGGGCTAACGCCCTTGTGGGAGCGGACTTGGCCGCGACGCTTTTCCGACAAGAGCGTCGGGTCCAGGCGCGCTCCCACAGAAGCCGGAGCGATCTAGCCCCGACATGTGATTACCAATGCACGCCGCGCATCAGTGACGCAAACGCGATCTGCTCATTGCTCGGCTGTTCGTCCTTCAGCGCCTTGCGGTCGCCCTTGGCCGCGGCGGAGTCCGGGAACAGCTCGAACGCGGTGTTCATCACCACTTCGTAGGCCTTCGGCGCGACCGCGTTCACCAATGCCGAAAAAATCCCCAGGCGGGTGGCGATGCGGCTCGGCTTCTCGATGATCGCCTTGACCAGCAGGTCGGCCGCTTCTTCCGGCGACAGCGTGGGTACGCTGTCGTACATCTTGGTCGGCGCGATCATCGGCGTCTTGACCAGCGGCATGTTGATGGTGGTGAAGCTGATGCCCTTGCCCGACAGCTCGCCCTGCGCGCAGCGGCTGAACGCATCCAGCGCCGCCTTCGAGGCGACATAAGCGGAAAAACGCGGCGAATTGGCCAGCACGCCGATCGAGCTGATGTTGATGATGTGGCCCTTGCGGCGCTCGGTCATCTTCGGCATGAAGCCCATGATCAGGCGGATGCTGCCGAAGTAATTGAGCTGCATGGTCCGTTCGAAATCATGGAAGCGGTCGTAGCTGGCTTCGATCGAGCGACGGATCGAACGCCCTGCGTTGTTGATCAGGATGTCGACGTGCCCGTGCGCTTCGAGCACCTGCTTCACCAGCGCATCGCAACTGGCCATGTCCGCTAGGTCGGCGGTGTACGCGAACACCTTGCCACCGTCCTTCTTCATCGCATCGCGGGCCTTGAACAGTTCCTCCTCGCCGCGCGCAACGATGATCGTGGTCGCGCCCGCCTCGGCCACGCGCTGCGCGGTGGACAGGCCGATGCCGGACGAGCCGCCGGTGATCAGCACGACCTTGTTGCGCACCTTGCCCTTCAGGCTGCGGTCGATGAAAAGATCCGGATCGAGGTGGCGCTCCCAGTAGTCCCAAAGCCGCCATGCGTAGTCATCCAGCTTCGGCACGGTGATGCCGCTGCCCTTCAGCGCGCGCTCGGTCTCGCGATTGTCGAAGCGCGTCGGATAGGTGATGAACTTCAGGACTTCCTTGGGAATCTTGAAGTCGCGCAGCAGCATGCCGACGAAGCGCTTCACCGGCGGCAGGTTGCCGACCGCCATGCGCACGCCACCCGGCACGAACGCGAACATGCGCGCATCGATGCGCATGGTCATTTCCGGCGCGTGGCCGGCGCGCGCGAAGGTGTTGAGCACCTCGCCCACCCGTTGCGGCTCCGGGTCGGTCAGGTGGAAGCAATGCCCGTCGAGCTTGGGCTTGTGGGCGATGTGGTCGATCGCGTCGGCGACGAAATCCACCGGCACGATGTTGATGCGGCCACCTTCGATGCCCAGTGTCGGCATCCACGGCGGCAGCATTTCGCGCAGCTTCTTGAGGAAGGTGAAGAAGTAGTACGGGCCGTCGATCTTGTCCATTTCGCCGGTCTTGGAATGCCCCACCACCATGCCCGGCCGGTAGATCCGCCACCTGACCCGCTTCTCCGCGCGCACCAGGCCTTCGGACTCGTGCTTGGTGCGCAGATAGGGATCGTCCAGGCCCTCGGCCTCGTCGAACATGTCCTCGCGGAACACGCCCGGGTACAGGCCGGCGGCGGCGATCGAACTGGCATGGTGGAAGCACTTCACCTTCAGCGCGGCGGCCAGGTCCAGCGCGTGCCGGGTGCCGTCGATGTTGGCGGCCTGCTGTTCCTGCGCGCTGGCGGTGAGGTCGTAGATCGCAGCCAAGTGGAAGAAATGCTGGATCTTGCCGGTCAGTGCGCGAACCTGCGCGGCAGTGAGCCCGCAGTTCGCGGCGGTCATGTCGCCTGCCACGGCGATGACCCGCTTGGGATCCCAGCCCTGTTTCTTCGCCATCGCCTCGAATTTCTTGAGCGAGGCCTTGCGCACCAGCACGTGGATGCTGCCCTTGCGCTTGAGCAGGTTGCCGATCAGGAACCGGCCGATGAAGCCGGTGCCACCCGTGACGAAATAGCTCATTGCACGCCCCCTCAGGCGATCCGGCCGCCTGCTGGCGGCCCGTTGCCGCCTACGGTGCCAGAGCACCGCGTCCGCGACAATTCCCTTGCGTATTGACCCCCTTCCGGTCGCATGCTCAGATGCCGGCTCCACAGGGAGGAGAACCACCGTGTCCGATCTGCAAGCCCAGTTCGAGCAGGCCGCCAAGGACGTGCACGCGCTCGCCGAGCGCCCCGACAACGACACCCTGCTGCGCCTGTACGCGCTCTACAAACAGGGTGCCGAAGGCGACGTCAGCGGTGCCAAGCCCGGCTTTTTCGATTTCGTCGGCACCGCCAAGTACGAGGCCTGGGCCAAACTCAAGGGCACCGGGCAGGACGAGGCGAAGCAGAAGTACGTGGACCTGGTGAAGAAACTGACGGCCTGATCCGGACGCAGACAATGGCCAGGCAGACCCGACAGCGCATCCTCGATGCGTCGCTGATGATGTTCAACGCGCAGGGCGAGCCGAACGTCACCACCAATCATATCGCCGACGAGCTGGAAATCAGCCCGGGCAACCTGTACTACCACTTCCGCAACAAGGACGACATCATCGAGCAGCTGTTCGCGGTTTACGAACAGCGCATGGACACCGCACTGGCAGCGCCCAGCGGTCGCCTGCCGGGACTGGAAGATGTCTGGCTGCAGTTGCACCTGGTGTTCGAGTGCATCTGGGACTACCGCTTCCTGTATCGCGACCTGGTCGACATCCTCAGCCGCAACCGCCGCCTGCGCATGCGGTTCGCGCGGATCCTCAAGCGCGCCGACGAACAGGCGCACACAGTGATGCGCGGGCTGGTCCAGGCCGGTGTGATGCGCGCCTCCGCGGATGAGGTCGATGCCGCGTCCACCAACATCCTGGTGATCGCCACGTTCTGGATGAACTATGCCTCCGCGCGAGGCGACAAGGACGAGCGCGCCTCGATCCGCGACGGCATCGTCCAGGTCATGATGCTGATCTCACCGTTCCTGCGCGATGCCGAGCGCGTGCACCTCAATACCCTGACCCGCGCCTACATCGAGTAACAAGACGCGGCTTCATTGCCGTGACCAGCACCGGAAGCGACAACGCCCCGCATGGCGGGGCGTTGTCGTTTCACCGACAGGAGATCGGCTGGTACTTGCTCAGCGCGAAGCCTTCTTCGCCACGCGCTTGCCCGGCGTGCGGGTGGCACGACGCAGGGCCGGCTTCTTCGCGGCAGGCTTGCGGGTCTTGCGCGCGGCGCGCTTGTGCTTCGACTTCAGGCCCAGCTTGTCGAGCACCGGGGCCAGGCGGGCCTCGACGTCGCTGCTGAACTTCATGACCTTCGGCTGCACCTGGTCGCGCACGCCTTCGATGCCGCCACGCAGGTCGGCTTCGGCGCGCTTCATCGCGTTGCGGGCATCGGCGATGGCGGTGTCCGCCTTGCTGACCACGCGTTGGGCGGCGGCCTTCGATTCTCGGCGTGCGGCGACCAGCAGGCCCAGCGACGCCAGCCAGGCGTGGCGCAGGTTCGGCTCGAGGGCGATGGTCGTGTTGTTCTTGCGCGAAGCATTCTTGCGCGCGGCGTTCTTGCGAAGCGTGGCCATGGCAGGCCTCCGTTGGGGTGTCCGATGCCGCCAGACTGCCGCTCTGTGGTCGAGCAATCACACTAGCGTCCCTCTTGCCAGCACGCGCCGGTGGCGGGATGCTGGGCACCACTCATCGCCACAGGGGAGGCCGCATGGCCGCGAAAAAATCCGCTTCCGGTTGGGCCGCCTTCCCGCACGACGCCAAGCCCTACGCGCATGCCGGCGATGCGTTGAAGAAGGCCTGGCCGAAATTGCATGCCGGCGACTGCGAACCTTTCCCGGATGCCAAGCGCGCCACGGCATTGCTCAAGTCCGCCGGCAAGGCCGCACCCAAGCTCGATGCCGACGCCATCGCCTCCGCATTGCAGGAGGCCTGGCGATGCTTCCACGCCGGCGACTTCAAGGCCGCCTTCGATGCCGGCAGCGCGCTTGGGCCGATCGGTGCCTCGGTCGCGGTGAAGGCACTCGGTATCCATGCGACGTACCTGGTCGATGACGAAGGCGAGCAACTCAAGCGCTACGAACAGGCCGCGCAAATCGCCGAAGCTGCGGTGAAAGCACTGCCGGACGACGCCAACAGCCACTACCGCCATGCCTTCGCACTGGGCCGCTACAGCCAGGGCCTGAGCATCACCAAGGCGTTGAAGATGGGCATCGCCACCAAGGTGCGCGCATCACTCGATGCCACCCTCGAATTGGCACCCAAGCACGCCGAGGCGCACACCGCCCTCGCCCTCTACCACGCCGAGATCATCAACAAGATCGGTGCGATGATCGGTGGCCTGACCTACGGTGCCAAGGCGTCGGCGGCCGAGAAACACATCGGCGAAGCGCTCAAGCTCACCCCAGCCTCGCCGATCGCCCACGTCGAACACGGCAACGTGCTGCTGTTGCTGGACGAGAAGCGCAACGAAGACGCCGCCGCCGACGCCTACGAAAAAGCCGCGAACTGCGAGCCGCTGGATGCGATGGAAGCACTGGATGCAGCTTTCGCGAAAGAGCAACTGGAGTAGCGGCTCTCGCCCACATCCGCGGCCCAAGTCGTCTACTCCTGCGGCACGGGATGTCCCGGTCCCGGGTTCATTCCCAGACTCGGTGAGCCGACTCAAGAACGTCACCGGGCGCACTGGAGCAGCCTCCGCACTTCGATCGGCCAGCGCAATGCACCGCGATCACGAAGCCTTCCAAGCAGTGCGCTATGGTTATCGGTTAGCTCAGCAGCCCGTGGCAACCGCTGCATCTTCTTATTCGATCTTGTATTTCAGGCATGTCCTTGCCAAGACCTCCTACGATTTCCGATCTGTTCCAGCGCCTGCTCACACTGGTCGAGGGCGAGCTTGCGCGTTTGGAACCTGGCGACCGTGCGCGCTTGGTGGCATGGCAGGAGGTGCGGACGCGCGTCGCCCTCGGCCAGCTGTTTTCCTTGCTGACGATGGCTGCGGCATGCAAGTTGGCACTGATACTGGATTCGCGCTCCGACCGCAGGCGCTCGCGACCGACGTGATCCGCGCGATCTGCAGCGCTCATCCCGGAGGCGCGCACGGACATTCCGAGGTCAGCCCCGTGCCCGCTGCCAGTCATCGAACTGATCCACCAGCAGGGGTCTGGAGAACAGGTAGCCTTGCGCCAGCGCGCAGCCCATGTCAGTCAACATGCGCGCCACGTGCTCATCCTCCACGCCTTCGGCCACACAGACCAGGTCCATGCCCTTGGCCAGGCGAATGGTCGCGTCCACGATCTTGTGCGACACATCGGAAGTTTGCAGCCTGGCGACGAACGAGCGGTCGATCTTGATTTCCGACAGCGGCAATCGCGCCAGCTGCGCCAGCGACGAATAGCCCGTGCCGAAATCGTCCAGACTCAGGCGGAACCCCTTCAGTCGTAGCCGGGTCAGGGTGTCGAAAGTGTCCGCGGTGCGGTCCATCGCGGTGGACTCGGTGATCTCCAGGATCAGGCTGCCGGCCGGTACCCCGCAGGCCTCGCAATGTTCCTGGATCTGGTCCGCCAGCAGTACATCGGACAGGCAGGAGGTCGACAGATTCACCGCAATGCTGCCGCCGATGGCACGCAGCGGACTGTCGGCAAACCATTCCAGCGATTGATCGAGCACCAGCATGGTCAGCGCCCGCATCATGCCGGTGGTCTCGGCCACGGCGACGAACGCATCCGGCGGCACGAACCCCAGTTCCTGATCCTTCCAGCGCGCCAGGATTTCCGCACCTACCACCCGGCCGCTGGCCAGCTCGATCTTGGGTTGCGCCACGATGGTGATGCGGCGCTCCGCTATTGCCGCTTCCAGCAAGGCCGGCGGTACCACCATTGCCACATGTTCCGTTGCGACCGCCAACCGGGGCTTGCGCGGGGGGATCACGTCCCGCGACAGCAGGTCGCGCAGCGTTGCCGAGCGGAACGGCTTGGGCAGCACTCCCAGGATGTTCAAGCCACGCTCGCTGGCCGTCGATTGCGCGGACTCCAGCACCTTCTGGCCCATGCCACTGGTCAGAATCACCTGCGCCTGGCAGTCCGCCAGCGCCAACTGGCGCATGACCTCCACCCCGTCCATGCCCGGCATGATCAGGTCGATGGCGATATGGCTGGGGGCCATGCTTGCGACCGCATCGAAGAAGGCCTGCGGCGCATCCACGCATCGCACGAAAAAGCCCATCCCTTCCGCCACGAACCCGATGGTCCGGGCCACCGTGATGTCGTCGTCGAGGATCAACAACCGCTTGTCGAGTGGTGTCATCACCCTTCCCGCACAGGCCTCCGACCGGCAGAGTAGCAAGTCGCACATGCTGCATGGCGGCACGGGTTCACGAATTGCGATGCCACGCAACAAGGACATGCGGAAAACTCAGCGCCCGTAGACATCCTCGAAGCGGACGATGTCGTCCTCGCCCAGATAACTGCCGGACTGCACTTCGATCAATTCAAGCGGCACCCGCCCCGGATTTTCAAGACGGTGAGTCACGCCCAACGGGATATAGGTGCTCTCGTTCTCGCCGAGCAGCAGGATGTCTGTTCCCCGGGTCACCCGCGCCGTACCACTGACCACGATCCAGTGCTCGGCGCGATGGTGGTGCATCTGCAGGCTCAGCACGCCGCCGGGTCTGACCGTGATCCGCTTGACCTGGAAGCGCTCGCCCATGTCGATGGCATCGTAGCTACCCCACGGCCGATAGACCTTGCGGTGGAATGTCGTTTGCGTGCGCTCGCCGCGCTTGAGTTCGGCCACGATGCCTTTGACATCCTGGACTCGGTCGCGATGCGCCACCAAGACCGCATCCGCAGTATCCACGACTACCACGTCATCCAGGCCCAGCAGGGCCAGCAGGCGCGAGTCGCCCCATGCCAGGGTATTGCGACAGTCCTGTGCCAGCACGTCGCCATGGTGCGCGTTGCCGGCGCCATCCTGCTCCGCGATCTGCCACAGCGCAGCCCAACTGCCCACATCGCTCCAGCCCACATCGATCGGGAGCACGGCGGCGTGCGCGGTCTTTTCCATCACTGCGTAGTCGATCGAGTCCGACGGCGAAGCCGCAAACGCGGAGTGATCCAGGCGCACGAAATCCACTTCGCGCCGCGCCTGATCGATCGCGTGCCGACACGCCGCCAGCATGGCGGGTTGCTGACGCTCCAATTCGGCCAGGTAGCGCGACGCGAGCAACAGGAACATCCCGCTGTTCCAGAAAAACTCGCCACTCGCCACGTAGCCCTGGGCGGTCGCCAGGTCGGGCTTTTCCACGAAGCATTCCACCGACCGCACACCCGCACCGCCGGCCGCCTTGATGTAGCCATAGCCCGTTTCCGGCCCGGCAGGCACGATCCCGAACGTGACAAGGGCACCCGACTGGGCAGCAGGGGCTGCCTCGCGCACGGCAGCGCGGAAGGCCTCCTCATTTTGGATGACATGGTCGGACGGGAGAACCAGCAAAAGCGGATCCTCGCCGCTGCGCATCGCTTCCAGTGCCGCAACCGCAATCGCGGGTGCCGTATTGCGCGCCACCGGTTCCAGCAGGATGGTGGCATCGGTGCAGCCTGCTTCGCGCAACTGCTCGGCCACCATGAAACGGTGCTCTTCGCCCGCCACCACGATCGGCGCATGCGTGGCCAACGGTCCCACCCGGCGCCAAGTCGCTTGCAACATCGATCCCTCGCCCACCAGGCTGAGGAATTGCTTCGGGAAGGCTTCACGCGAAAGCGGCCAGAGGCGCGTACCGGAACCGCCGGACAAGATGACTGGAATCATCCCCGGATTATGACCCATCCCCGTTCACTGAAATCATGCGCTCGCGCGCCGAAAGAACCGGAGTCGGCACGGTTCACGCTGTTCCTGTGCCGTTTCAAATCGTTTGGTGCGATGAAGTCGTAGATGCGACAGCGCATGATCCTGGCAGGAGACAACGCGACGGTTTCAATCCGGATGTCGGATGGGCTCCGGTTTCGGAGCAGGGATCCGTCTCAGTCGCTGAAAGAAGGCCACCGCCCGGTCCCGTCTGCGCGTCAACAGGTACCAGCCAACACACAACAGGCCGAACATGGTCAACAGCAGCGGATTGGGAATGTCCATGCGCATGGCCTGTCCCACTGCCAGCCCGCAGAACAGGCTGAACAGTGTCAGCCAAAGCGCGGCGCGCGTAGGCCCGAATCCCGCATCCTGCATCATGTGATGGATATGGTCGCGGCCCGCCGCGAACGGCGAACGGCCCTCCTGCAGGCGGCGCACGATCAGCACCAGGCAATCCATCACCGGAATCGGCAACAGCCACAGTGCCAATACCGGATTGACCGGGTGTCCGGGTGTCTGGGTGAGCCGGAACGCGGCCCAGGCGATCACCAGTCCCAGCAGCGCGCTACCCGCATTGCCCAGGAAGACCTTGGCATGCGACCGCCAGGGCAGGCGGATATTCCATGCCAAGAACCCCGCCATCGCACCGCACAGCACCGACAATCGCTCGGCCAGCAGGACATTGCCGGCGTAAAGCGACGCCGCCGCCAGCATCGCCAAGGCCGCCAACCCGAGCAGGCCAGCCAGGCCGTCGGCGCCATCGATCATGTTCATGGCATTGATGATGCCGATCGTTGCGAACACGGTGAACGGCACCGACAGCCAGCCCAACGACATTTCTCCCATGCCGAAGACCGGGCCAAGCTGCTCGACCCGCACGCCGCCCCCGTAAATGATGATCAAAGCAGCGGTGCCTTGCGCCAGGATTCGCCAGTACCAGCGCATGTCACGCAGGTCGTCGTACAGCCCGGTGACCACAAGGAGAACCGCAGCGGCGCAAAACGCCAGCATCGATGAACTGTTTGCCTGCATCATCACGAACGCGGCCACGCAACCGGCGAGGATCGCCACGCCTCCGGTGACCGGCGTGGGCCTGGCGTGGTCCTTGCGTCCTATCGGATGATCCAGCAGGCCAAGACGCGCGGCCAATGGCTGCAAGAGCCAAAGCGACAGCGACGTGATGAGCAGTGCGACCAAGGCGGCAGTGGGATCGAAACCTTTGAACAAACAGCCCCCGGCCAGGATCCACGGTATAGATTGCGACAAGTCGTGAGTCTAGAGGTTTCCCGGCATGGCGGACACCGTCTGCACGCTCGGCGTGACTTCGTGGATCGATCCGGCGTCCATCCGCAGTACCCTGTCGGCCAACGCCAAGCTTGCCGGACGATGCGTGATCATGATGACGGTGCGCTGCTGCAGGACATCAGCGCACTCCCTGATGAATTCGGCTTCGCCTTCCGGATCGAACATCGCCGTGGCTTCGTCCAGGATGAGGATGGGAGGGTCCTTCAACAAGGCGCGTGCCAGGGCGAGGCGCTGCTTCTGCCCGCCCGACAACCGGATCCCCTGATCGCCCACGATGGTGTCGTAGCCCTCCGGCAGGCCCATGATGAAGTCGTGGGCGCGGGACGCCCTTGCAGCCTGCTCGATCTGAATGCGGGTCGCGCCGCTTCGTCCGTACGCGATGTTGTCGGTCACCGTGGCGTTGAACAGCATCACCTGCTGGGCAACCAGGCCGATTTGCCCACGCAGGGCATCCAGACGAAACTGGCGCAGATCGATGCCACCGATGGAGACGCGCCCGGCCTGTGGTTCGACCAGACGCAGCAACACATGTACCAGGGTGCTCTTGCCCGCGCCGTTGATACCGGTCAGCGCCACGGTTTCGCCAGCCCGGATGTGCAGATCGAAGCCCCGGAACAGCGGGTCGCGCCCGGGATAGGCGAAGTCGACCCCTGCAAACACGATATCCACACCTTCAGGGAAGCGGTCTAGCGTCCCGCTGTCCACCTCGACCGGTGCCAGCAGCGCATCGCGCAGGCGATGCATGGACCCCAGGGAAGCCTGGGTGGTGCCATACACATGAGCCAGCTGCGTAATCGGGCTCACCAGCAACATGCCGTAGAGAAACAGGCTGACCAGCTCACCCACGCGCATCTCGTCGCGAATCACCAGGTGCCCGGCCAGTCCCAGCATCAGCAGGACCAGCCCAGCGCCAGCCACATACACCGCCGGGCTCATCGCACTTTGCAGGCGGGCCTCGCGCATCTGGACCCGATAAAGGGCTTCGGCCCGGGCACGATAGTTGTCGGCCTCCAGCGAAGACTTGGCGAAGGTCTTGATGACCGGCAACAACTCCAGGTTCTGTTCGGCCAGCGCCGACAGGTCGGCCCAGGCCTGCGACGAAGCGTGGGCCAGTGGTCGCATGCGCCGCCCCACCAGCTTCAGTGCGATGACCAACACCGGCAATGACACCGCCACCGCCACCGCAATCAGCGGTGCCAGCCGGAACATCATCGCCAGCCCCCCCACGAAGGTGAGCAGCAGCGGCAGCAGTGGCACCAGCGTGCCGGTGATGTACCCACTGAGCCGGTAGATATCGCCCAGCAGCAGTGCATGCACGTCGCCCCGGCGGCGCGCCTGATGCCAGGCAAGCGGCAGATCCTGCAAGTGGGCGTATACCTCGCCGCCGGCTGTTGCCACCAGCCGCCCCGACACCTTCTGCAGCTGTACTGCCACCAGATAACCGAGCAATTGCTGGGCGCATACCAGCACAAAGATCAACCAGAGCAGCAGTCCGAAGCCTTGGTCGACCATCAGCCGATCCGTGACCAGCCCGCCCAGCCAGGGTTGAGCCAGGGATGCCAGGCTCTGGACCAGCATCAGGCAGAGCGAAAGCACCAGCACGCCGGCGTGGGGCCGCAGCCATGCTTTCAGCCATGCGCTTGAGGCCGTCGCGCGCGCGGCCCGCTCCCCTTTACCCTGCATTGGCACTCGCCTACCCTGTCCGCACCGCCTTAGTCGATACCTCAAGCATGACCGTAACCACCCAGTCCGTCACGCTGGCCAGCAAAGTCGTGGCATCTGACGACGTGCTTATGCAGGCGGTGGGAGACGAAGTAGTGCTGCTCGACCTCGCCAGTGAGCGCTACTTCGGGCTGGATCCGGTCGGCACCCGGATCTGGGAGCTGTTGCCGGAGCGCGAAGACCTCGCCGCGATCCACTTGGCTTTGTGCGACGAATTCGCTGCCGAACCGTCCCGGATCGAGCAGGACCTGCTGTCACTCGTCCAGACCCTGTCCGAAGCGGGCTTGGTCAAGGTTGCGTAAATGGGTCGCCTCCTCGTCGGATGGCGGGCGCTGTCCGGGCGCGAGCGTGCCCGCGTGCTCGCATGCGGCGCTGGCTTGACCCTGGTTCACGTCGCACTGGCGGTGTTCGGCTACGGCCGTACCCGGCGCATGGTGGACGTGGTCACCCATCAAGCCGAAACGCGACAGGCAACCGCGGCAGAGATCACCAAGGCGCGCGCCCTGGCCACGTCAGTCAATGTCGCAGGCCGCCATGGCTTTGTGGACGCCACGTGTCTCCGGCAATCCCTGTTGGTCTACGGGTGGCTGCGATGGCGCGGGTTGCGCCCTGAGCTGCACCTGGGTGTGAAGGAAGACCCGGGCCCGTTCTCGGCGCATGCATGGGTCGAACTGGAAGGCACTCGCCTGCTTTCCGTCGACTCCGGGTTCCGCAGCTTCTTCGGTGCGCGTTGAAGGCATGCTGACCCGGTCGACCGCCGGCCCGTGGACTTTCTCGACGATCCATGGTTAAACTTGCGTTGCATCCGTGCCAGAAGGTACGGACTAGGCGAAATCAGGGGGCTCGACATGCAGCAAATCAGGGATGGATCGGTGCAAGCTAGGCCTTACGAGACGCCGCAGTTGAAGCTGTATGGCAGTGTGCAGGCGTTGACGGCCGGCGGAACCGGGCCGACTAATGAGGGGGCGGGAAACCCACTCATTTGTTCTAGCGGCATGAACACTGCGGATCAGTTCTCAAAACATTGCCAGTGACGTAAGCGACATCACGAATCGCTAAACACTGCTACGCACGTTTTGTACCCCGGTAATTTGGATTATCACTCCGGCGTAACCCAATCCCGAATGTACGCCGGGCACGTTGTGACGTGCTTTTTCCCGCTACCTGCACTCCCGGTACCTGCGCAGCTCCTCCATGCAGCCAGTAGGTTGTGTGTGCTGGACTGTAGGGGCGTGTCCAGATCCATGAGATCGGCACAAGCATGGCAGCATGAATGGCGCGAAGAGAACGGTGATCTCTCGCTGCAAGTTGCCCTTCTGGATTCTGGAACAGCGGCCGATTCGAGTCGCTACCTGTTTCGTGCCCCTGGGCAATGCGATTTCCACCTGGATCCGGCAGCACGGACCATCGGCGTGGATGCGCTCGGCGAGCTCGCGGAAAACACACTCGAACATTTGTTGATCGACCAGGCCTTGCCCCGGCTGTTGGCTCAACTGGGCCATTTCATGGTTCACGCCAGTCTGGCGGCGACCAGCACGGGTGCCGTCCTGTTTCTCGGGCGAAGCGGCTGGGGTAAATCCACACTGGCCGGGCTTCTGCATCGGCGTGGGTTTACCGCACTTTGCGACGACTGCGTCTTGCTGGAACTGCGTGAAGGTCAGGTGTGGGCGACACCTGCCTACCCAGGACTGCGACTGTATGAGGACAGCATCGACCAGGTGTTCGCCTCTCCCCAATCGCTGACTCCCGTTGCTGACTACAGCAGCAAGCAACGGGTGATCGGCCTGCCGTTGCCAACGGAACTGCTGGCACCACAAAGGCTGCTCGCCGTGTACTTGCTCAGCGACCCCCAGCAGGCAACCGAAGCGATGTCCATCGAACCACTGACGTGTGCGGCGGCATGCATGGCGCTGGTGGAACACAGCTTCAGACTTGATCCCACAGCACGCGAGCAAACCGTAAGCCATTTGCGACAGGCCGGTGCGATCACCCAGGCGGCACCTGCATTCGCGTTGCGATATCCGCACGAGTTCGCCCAACAGGAACGCTTGGTCAACATGCTTGGGGAACACCTTGATCGCATCGCAACGTTCCCGGCATGAGCCACTACGACGACGGCTACAGCATCCGCGCTTACGGCGAGATGATCTGCGACGAAGCCCGGTTCACGCCTTGGCACGAGGCCCTGCGTCGGCATATCCACGCGGATAGCGTGGTGCTGGATATCGGTTGCGGCACCGGCATCATGTCCTTCCTCGCCTGCCGGTACGGCGCACGCCGTGTCTTCGCGGTGGAACCGAGCGTCGGTATCGAAATCGGCAAATCCTGTGCCGCCAATATTCCCGGCGCGGAGCGGATCGAATGGATCCGCGGCATGTCCACCGAGATCGATTTGCCGGAAAAGGCCGACCTCGTGGTCGGCGATCTGCACGGCAACTTGCCGTTCTTCACCGGCAACATCGCCTCACTCGCCGATGCACGCAAACGCCACCTCAAGCCAGATGGGCGCTTGCTGCCAAAACGGGACCTGCTTTATGCAGCGCCGGCTACGGCCCCGGAAGAAATGCGCCGCGTGGACACACCTTGGCGACACAATGCCTTCGGACTGGATCTGTCTGCCGCCTTGCCGCACATGACCAATCGCTACTGGCGGGCAAGGCCTGAACCCATCGCAGCAGGCCGGCTGCTGGCAGCGCCTGCGCATTGGGGTACGGTGCACTACACCGATGAGGAAACACGCGCCCTGGACCGGACACTGGACTGGACCCTGGAACGCGATGGCATGCTGCACGGCCTGTATGTCTGGTTCGACGGCCTCGTCGACGATGGCCTCGGCTTCTCCAACTCGCCATTGCTGCCGGAGTTGGTGTATGGCCGTTGCTTCTTCCCACTATCGGAACCGGTGTTGGCGCAGGCCGGGGATCGGATGCAGACGCGGCTTGCCGTCAAGCGCGTGCAAGGCGACTGGGTCTACCGCTGGGACACGCGCATCGAAACCCGCACTGGCGAGCGCAAGGCGACTTTCCGGCAATCCACCTTCCAGCTGCTGCCGGGACAGAGCGATCTCCTGCGCAAATCCACGGCGAACTACATCCCGACATTGAGCGAGGATGGACTCATTGAACGCAGCATCCTGGAACAGATGGACGGCCACCGTTCACTGACCGACATCGCCCAGGAAATGCTGCGACGGTTCCCGGGCAAGTTCCGCGATTTCGACCGCGCATTGGCGGCGGTGGCGAAACTTTCCAGCGCGCACGGCTGAATCTCGCCGCTGCTGATCATGCGTCGACCGTATGCAACCCATAGCGCGCCATCCACGCCGCCAGCGTTGCCAGCTGCATCACGCTGTCTTGATCGAAGGCTTCCCCGCCGTCGCGGGCGGCAAGCCAGGAAGCGTGCAGATCCGACAACGCATCAGGATCAACCAATCCACCAAAGCGTTCCTTCGCAGCGCCAAGCAGGGTCGATACGAGCTGCGGTGACGCATCCAGAAGTTGCCGACTCAGACGGGAGCCCAAATGCACCTTGCCCGAGTGCCAGGCGACGCGGTCCCCCAGGCCATCAGCGTAAGCGCTGCGGGCGATCCATTTGGTCCAGCCGTCGCGTGACTTGTAGTCCTCTGGCAGGCCAAGGAAAAACTCGACCACACGCTGGTCACACCAGGGGTGGCGTGCCTCGCAGCCCAAACCGGCCGCGGTGCGATCAGTGCCTTCCAGTGAGCGAGTGAATCCGGGATTCCAGTAGGTCCAGGCCAGATTCTCGGCGGGACTGCAATGTGTTCGCCGCCGGCGATCCTCCGCGGCCATCTCAAGGATCCGTTCGCGCAGGCGCAGGCGCCGGGTGAAATCCGGGGCCATCCACGGGCCCAATGCATCCTCGCCACGCCGTCTATCCAGGATGCGATGGCGCCACGCCGCCAACCACCTGGGTTGCAGACGCGCCGCAACGCCCCGCGCGAGGATGCGTGCTGGCGATAGGCCACGCAGATAAGTGTTCACATGGCTGGCCAATCGCGCTTCCCGCAGCCCGCGCAGCGGATGTCCAGCCAAAAGCAGATCCGCCGCATGGTGATTCTCCCCATGCATCACAACGTCGCCATCCGCGCCATCAAGCACCACGTTACTGCCTGCCTGGCGAGCAACCAGACAGAGCAGGCGTGCATACAGGATGGAATTGTCGATGGGATGGGCCTGTTCCCATACCACCGAACTGAGTTCATCGAACAAGGGACTGCCCGGAAGACTCTCGACCGGCAGGCGGATACCATCGCCCTGCCCGTGCAGGTGCAGAATGTTTGCGGTCTCTTCGCATTCCTGTGCCGCGCCGGCGACCAGTGAGATAGGCAACAAGCCATGCGTCCCGCTTTGTCCGTGCTGCAGGCGTGCCGCCGCGAGTACGCTGGCCGAGTCGATCCCGCCACTGAGCATCAATGCCGGGCGATGCAGGGTGCGCAGGCGGCAACGCACGGCCTCACCGAATATCTCGCGAAATGCGTCCACATATTCACGAGGATCACGCAACTGCAAGAGCGGACCAGGCTGTATCGACCAATAGCGTGTCAGGCGCAGGCCTGAGGTCGATGCCTGCAGGGTTTCGCCTGGCAGCACGCGACGCACATCACGGTAGAACGTCGCTCCCCGGTCTTCGGACAGGAAGCAACTGGAGAGCAGATAGGCCAACCCATCCTCGTCGCACACCGGCGAAACACCGGGCAGGCCCAGCAGCGCCTCCGGTTCCGATGCGAACGCCAGCACCTGCGCGGAACGCGCGTAGTACAGCGGCCGTTGGCCAATCCGGTCCCGCATCGCACTCAACCGGCGCTCGTGCCGATCCCATACCGCAAGCGCAAAATCACCGACCACATGGCGCCAGAACTCTCCACCCCAGCGCACCCAGGCCTTGGCGAACAAGTCGGCATCGGCGACGTGCCCGGCATCGACGGTGTCGATGCCGAATTGCCTGAGCAAGGCCTCGCGGTTGTCGATGCGGCCATCCACGGCAAGCACCCAGCGATCACCCAGGACGATCGGCTGGTGCTCATGCAGGGATTCGGGAGTGGTATGCAACGCGCCATATGCCAGCGCGAAGCTCCCGTCCTCGAAACAGGCAACGCCATCCGGAGAGCGGTGCGCCATCCGCGCCATCACGGCATCAACATCCTGCAATGCGACCGGCGCACCATCCAGGCGCAAGACGCCGGCAATTGCCGCCATGTCTCAGCAGGCTCCTGATACTGAAGGAACGTGCCTGTCGATCGCCGTTTGCTCCACGCTTGGTTTCATTTCACTCGCTTCATCGACTAAAGCCCTCAACAAACGACAGCTAGCGCAGCCGCGCCAAACCACGACCGATACGTCGCATCATCAATGTCCACCACCCGCCTTCGCCATGCAGCTCGCGCAACTGGTGGGTGCCCGGCAGCAGGCGCTCACGCACCCATTGCATGCGCGCGGACAACGTAGGCAACGACTTCAAATTCTGCCACTGCATGTACCGCCAATCGCCCAGGCGACGGTAATCGATCGCCTCTACCTCGGCCAGGCCACGCATGCGTGCGAGCACATCCGTCGGCACGTCCGCATCCAACCACTGCATCGCATCTTCCAGTGAGTGCAGGCAAGGGCCGGCGATGTGCTTGGCTTGCGCCAGATCGCACAGGGTTTCCCATTGCGGCCTTCCGCTGCGTGCGGCGAACAGGCGAATGTCGTAGAGCAGTTTGAGCCGATCCGGAATGCGGTTTTGCAGGTCGAGCGCCCGGTTCAGGCAGGCATGAATCCAGGCATGCAAAGGAGCAAGCGTCCGCAGCCACTCGCCCGTCGCCTGTTGCGTGCTTGCTTCCTGCCACAGTTCATCGAAACCGAAGATGTCCGCATACGCGGCTGAGTTCAGCAGGCGGTAATGCAGATCGAGTTCCGAACGCATGACGCCATCGACCACCAGACGACTGGTCATCTCGAAGTGGGTTTCAGCCGGCGCGAAGGCAAGCGCATAGCCCAAGGCCTTGAGTGCCTGCGCAGCACGTTCTGCCTCACCGCGCGATTCGAACAGCAGGTCGATATCGCCGCCCATCCGCAGGTATGGCTGCGGATACAGCCAGAGTGCGAGCGCGCTACCTTTCAACACGAGCACGCGGATGTTCGCGTGCGCGAATACCTCGGCGATCCGGCGCAATTCGCGCTCGCGCAACAACCACTGCGCAGCCGCTGCGCGCGCGCCATCGGCGAGCCCCTCGCGCAACGCAGCGGGCAACGCACCCCAATCGGGCCCACCGCGCAAGCGAGATTCCAGCAGTGCCACGACGCCTTCATTGGCTGCGGCGTCAAGCAACTGGCCGACATCCTGCAGACCAGCGTCCGCCGGCAGGCAGCCATCACGCAACGCAGCCGCCAGCCAGGCGCGGGCGGATTGCTCAGACGCGGCCGTAAGCATCCTCGAGGCAAGCGAACCGCCTGGCATTCGCTTCTCCTGACATCGGCCAAGCAAGCGTGCCGCAGCCATCGGGGAAGATCACCGGAATCATGTATTCACTCCGCAGATGAGCAAGGACGCCAGCTTGAACGGACTGCCGTTCAGGGCTGGTAATAATCGCGATACCACGCGACGAACCTGGCCACGCCCTCCTCCACCGGCACCATCGGGCTGTACCCGACATCAGCGATGAGGTCGGATATGTCCGCTTCGGTATCGGGCACATCGCCCGGCTGCAGGGGCAGCATCTCCATCCTGGCCTTGCGGCCCAAGCATTGCTCCAGCACTTCGATGTAGCGCAACAGTTCCACCGGCTGCTCGTTGCCGATGTTGTACAGACGGTAGGGCGCAACGCCGCTGCTCGCAGGATCTGGCGCCTCGCCGCGCCAAGCCGGATCCTTTCCCGGAATGCGGTCAAGGGTGCGGATCACGCCCTCGACGATGTCGTCCACATACGTGAAGCTGCGCTTGTGGCGTCCGTGGTTGAAGACCCGGATCGGCTCGTCGGCCAAGATCGCGCGGGTGAACAGGAACAGCGCCATGTCGGGGCGCCCCCACGGACCATAGACGGTGAAGAACCGCAGCCCGGTGCACGGGATGCCATACAGATGCGCATAGGCATGCGCCATCTGCTCGTTGGCCTTCTTGGTCGCCGCATACAGGGTGAGCGGATGCTCGGCGGCTTCATGCTCGGTGAACGGCATCGCCGTGTTGGCCCCGTACACCGAACTGGTGGAGGCGTACACGAGGTGTTCGACGCCGTGCTGCCTGCACCCCTCGAGCACGTGCAGGAAGCCGGTCACGTTGCTCGCCACGTAGATGTGCGGATTCTCCGCCGCATAGCGGACCCCGGCCTGTGCCGCCAGGTTGACGACGCGCCGCGGCGAATGGCGGGTGAACACATCTTCGATCGCGCCACGATCCGCCAAGTCCGCGTGCACATGCGTGTAGCGCGGGTGGTCGATGAAGCGCGCCAGCCGCGCCTGCTTCAGCGCGACATCGTAATAGTCGTTGAGGCTGTCGAGACCGACCACGCGATCGCCGCGGTCGAGCAGGCGCTGGACCACATGCGAGCCGATGAAGCCGGCGGTTCCGGTTACGAGAATGGTCATGACGTCATGGTAGGGGTTGCCGCGGCCAGGGGGAATCCAGCAGCCCACGCCAGAGCGCCAGCGCAGCCGTGCGCGGTTTCAGGTCCGCGCGCGCGCGCGCGCCCATCGCATGCGCCTGCGCGCGGTCGTCGGCGAGGCGCTCGATGCCGGCACGGGCGCCGGACGCATCGCCCGGAGCCACCGCAAAGCCGGTTGCGGTGTCGCGCAAGCGCGTCGCGACCTCGCCGTCGGTGGCCCCGATGAACAACGCCGCCCTGCCTGCAGCGCGGATGCCGTACAACTTGCTGGGCAGGATGCAGCCTTCCAGCGCCGGGTGCAGGCTCAACCAGTGGAGGTCCGGCACCGAAAGGCTGTGCACCAGTGCATCGCGTGATTGATACGGGTGCAGGCTGACGTTCTCCAAGCCGCGCTGTGCAGCCTCGGCGGCGAACGCCTCAAGCCCGTTGCCACCGCCGATCATGACGAAGTGGATGTCGGCGCGCCCGCGCAGTGCGGTCGCGGCATCGAGCATCGTCCGCCAATCGTGCGCGCGACCGAGGTTGCCCGAATGGCCCACCACGAATTTCTCCTGCAGGCCCCACTGCCGCCGCAGCGGATTGTCCTGCGCTGGCATCGGCTGGATCGCATTGTCGTCGGTCCAGTTCTCGATGATCGCAAGACGCTTGCGGTCCACGCCGCGCGCGACCAACCTGCCCGCCATGCCTTCGCAGATCACCACGTTGCAGGCGGCAGTTCGCACGCCCTGGTCGCGCAGCCATCGCAGAGGCGCCCCAAGCAACCGAACGCTACGACCCAGCAGGGCTTGCGCCACTTCCGGGAACAGGTCCTGCAGCCAGTTCACGCAGCGGGCGCCGCGCCAGCGTGCCAGCGGCCCGAGCAGCGCCCCGAGCATGGGCGGATCCGTCATCAGCACGACGGTATCGCCACGCCCGACCTGGAACCACAGCACGCGAGCGGCCCCCAGGAAATAGCTGGCGTAGTCCAGCGCGCGGCCGGCCAGTGAATCGCGGCCGAAGCGGGTACCGCCCACCCGCACCACGTCGAATCCGTCGATGCGCTCGTTCCTCGGCAACATGGCCGTGGCATCGTCGTAGCGCTGCCGGGAACCGACCAGCACGACCTGCGATCCACCTTCGGCCAGGTGCCGGGCCAGGTCGCCGAGCAACTGGCTGGTGGCGGAATGGTCGGGGGGAAGGTAACGATTGAAGAAGAAGATGCGCAATGACCTGTCCGCGTCGATTGGTCGCCCCGATGCGGTCAACCCGCGCGCCTGTCTGCCGCGTGCGCCAGGTACCAGTCGTAGGTCGAACGCACGCCCTCCTCCAGCCCGACCCGGGCGTTCCAGCCCATGGCATGGATCCGCGAGACGTCCAGCAACTTGCGCGGCGTCCCGTCGGGCTTGCTGGCATCGGTCGCGATCTCGCCCGTGTATCCCACCACCCGTGCCACCAGTCGGGCCAGGTCGATGATCGACAGATCCTCGCCGACGCCCACGTTCACGATGCCTTCGTCGCTGTAATTGCGCATCAGGAACACCGCGGCGTCCGCCAGGTCGTCCACGTGCAGGAACTCGCGCCTTGGCGTCCCGGTGCCCCAGATGGTCACAGTGGCATCTCCACGCTGCTTGGCCTCGTCGAAGCGCCGCACCAACGCCGGCAGGACGTGCGAATTCTGCAGGTCGAAATTGTCGCCGGGACCGTACAGGTTCGTCGGCATCAACGAAATGGCATCGAACCCGTATTGGCGCCGATAGGCCTGACACAGCTTGATGCCGGCGATCTTGGCGATCGCGTACCACTCGTTGGTCGGTTCCAGCGGACCGGTGAGCAAGGCATCCTCGGTCATCGGCTGCGGAGCCAGCTTCGGATAGATGCAGGACGAGCCCAGGAAACAGAGCTTGCGCACGCCGTGCTTCCAGGCCGCGTGGATCACGTTGGTCTGGATGACCAGGTTGTCGCGGATGAATTCCGCGGGATACGTGTCGTTGGCGTGGATGCCGCCGACCTTGGCGGCGGCCAGGTAAACCTGATCCGGCCGCTCCGTCTCGAAGAAGCGCTCGACCTGCGCCTGCGAGGTCAGATCGAGCGACTCGCGCGAAGGCAGCAGCAGGTTGTTTTCGCCATCGGCGGCCAGACGCCGCACGATGGCGGAGCCCACCAGGCCGCGATGACCTGCGATGTAGATTCTGGATGCGGATTCCATGGCGTTACTCGCTATAGCGATAGGTGCGGAAGCCGGCATCGCTGACCAGCGAATCGCGCTGCGCGAGGCTCAGGTCCTCGGCGACCATTTCCCGCACAAGTTCGGCGAACGACGTCTTGGGGGTCCAGCCGAGCCGGGTCTTCGCCTTGGTCGGGTCGCCCAGCAGCGTTTCCACTTCCGCGGGGCGGAAATAGCGGCTGTCCACTGCCACGATGCGTTGGCCCGGCGACAGTGGCGATCCTTCCGGCACGCTCGCAATGAAGCCCTCCTCCTCGTTGCCTGCCCCACGCCACTCCATTTCAATTCCCAGTCCCCGCGCTGCCAGCGTCACAAAATCGCGCACCGAATGCTGCTCGCCGGTCGCGATCACGAAGTCCTCGGCCTCTTCCTGCTGCAGCATCAGCCACTGCGCCTCGACATAGTCCCGCGCATGCCCCCAGTCGCGCCGCGCATTGAGGTTGCCCAAGTACAGGCAGTCCTGCAGGCCCAGCGAAATCCGCGCCAGTGCGCGGGTGATCTTGCGGGTCACGAAGGTCTCGCCGCGGATCGGCGATTCGTGGTTGAACAGGATGCCGTTGCAGGCAAACATGCCGTACGACTCGCGGTAGTTCACCACGATCCAGTACGCGTAGAGCTTGGCCACGCCGTACGGGGAGCGCGGGTAGAACGGCGTGGTCTCCTTTTGCGGCGTCTCCTGCACCTTGCCGTACAACTCCGACGTGGATGCCTGGTAGAAGCGCGTCTTCTTCTCCAGCCCGAGGATGCGGATCGCCTCCAGCAACCGGAGCGTGCCCATCGCGTCGGAATTGGCGGTGTATTCCGGGGTCTCGAACGACACCTGCACGTGGCTCTGCGCGCCCAGGTTGTACACCTCGTCCGGCTGCACCTGCTGCAGGATCCGGATCAGGTTGGTCGCATCGGTGAGGTCGCCGTAATGCAGGAACAACCGCCGATCCGTCTCGTGCGGATCCTGGTAGAGATGGTCGATGCGGTCGGTATTGAACGACGACGCGCGGCGCTTGATGCCGTGGACCTCGTATCCCTTCGCCAGCAGCAGCTCGGCGAGGTAGGCACCATCCTGGCCGGTGATGCCGGTGATCAGTGCGCGCTTGGTGGTCATGTGTTGCGTGTCTCCCGTGTCGATGCATCGGTGCCGGCATGATCGCGGCTGGCAGTTGATTGCTGGATGTTGAAATCGATGAATTGCTGGTAGATGGCCAGCATGCGCGCGTATTGCAGGCCGGCAATCCCGTCCAGGAAGCCGCGTCGCAGCACGTAGCTGTACAGAAATCGCAAGGTCGCGCGCATCGGCAGTCGCGCAGCGATGCGCTTCAATCCACGACGGCGGATTGTGGCGTCCATGCTGAGCATGTCGCCAATCCGCAACGGCTGCGCACGCTCTGCCAGCATCTGTCGGGCCTCGTGCTCCGCGTAACGCAGGTGGCGAGCGAACCAGTCGTTGATGCCTTTCGAGAAATTGTAGTGATCCAGCGGGTGCACCAGCGTGCCAACCTGCTCCGGAGGCTGCACTTCGCGCTGCCCGTGCCCATGGTCGATGAATCGCAATGCATCGGCTCGTCCGAAACGCACCTGGTATGCGGGGTACATGCCCGCATGTTTCAGCCACTGCTCCATGAAGATGATCCTTGAGGGCACGCGAAAGACCGGGAACCGTGTCGATGCCGCGCACGCGATCGCCAGCAGTTCCTCTCGCAGCACCTCGGTCACGACTTCGTCGGCATCCAGGTGGAGCACCCAGGAATGCTTGAACTGCGCATGCTCCATCGCATGGTTGCGCTGGCCCGCGAACGAATCGAATGGCCGCGTGATGACCCGCGCACCGCGCGCCTGCGCAATCTCGACTGTGGCGTCGGTGCTGCCCGAGTCGAGCACCACCACATCGTCACTCCAGGCAATGCTTGCCAGACATCGCGGCAGATTAGCTGCCTCGTTCAATGTGAGAACCACGACCGAAATCATCGCGGCTGCTCCTGCTTCAATTCACGGTGCTTCACGAAACGCGCCGGGTTGCCGGCGACCACGGTCCACGGATCGACATCGCGCGTGGCCACCGCACCTGCGCCCACCACTGCTCCCTCGCCCACGGTGACGCCAGGGCCGACGAAGGCATCGCTGCATACCCAGGCATCCGCGCCAATCGTCAAACCGATTCGCCGCAGGGGCAGTGCCGGATCGGTGTAATCGTGGGTGCCCGCACACAGATGGGCGCGATGCGAAACGGTGGCGCGCGCACCGATCTGGATGGGTCCCAGGCTGTAGATCCAGGCATGCGCGCCGATCGCCGCGCCAGGGCCGATGTCGAGATTCCACGGGATCTCGATGCGGGCAGTGGGGTCGATGTGCACGGCATGTCCCACCTGCGCTCCGAAACAACGAAGCAGGAATCGACGCCATCCAAACAGCACGCGCGGACTGAAGCGGAACGGGGGTGTCGCCAAGGCCCACAGCATGCGTCCGACGTACTCCCGACGCGAGTACGGGCGGGTAGCGCGGGCGGAAGCTATGTCCAGACTCACGCGGGTTGCCAGTGGTCGATGAAATCGATGATCGGGCGGCTCAATCGGGCCCAGCGGAAACGCTCTGCATTCTCGAGTGCGCGTTGCGAGGCCCGCTCCCAGGCGACTACATCCATCAGCAGCGGTTGCAGTGCATCCGCGGCAAGGTCGATGCGAGCTGCCGCAACAGCCACTCCACCCGGACCCGCAATCTCCGGAGGTGCGCAAACATCCGCGACGACACACGGGGTACCAAACACCTGCGCTTCGACTGCCGGAATGCCGAACGACTCGCAACGGCTGAGCAGGCAGAACACCCGCGCGCGGCGGTAGTGTGCCTCGAGCTCCGCATCGGATACGCCACCGGTGATCGTCACCGAACGCGACAATCCCTGCTCCGCGATGCGCTGCTCGATCGCGGCGCGGTAACTTTCGTCCGACCAAGGCCCGACAAGCGACAGACGCGCCTCCACGCCGCGCTGGTGCAGCAGGCCCAGGGCGTCCAGCACATCCTCGACCGACTTGTGCGGGGTCATCACGGAAACCGTGAGTATTTCAGCCGCGCGTTCCTCGAAGGTTGGCAGCGGCTCCGACGCGGCTGCATCGAACATGCCGTCATCGGCGCCGACCAGCACGGTTTCGCCGTGGCGCGGTGGACGACCGGCATTGTCGGCGTAGATCCGTGCCATGTAGTCGGAGAGGTAGAACATCGCGGCCGCACGGTGTTGCGCATTGCGGTAGCCGTGGCGTTGAAGGCGTGCCTTCACCCGATCCGTTGCCGTCGCATGGAACTGCGGGAAGAAGCACCACGGGTTCTGCGCCATCACCATCTGCGGAGTGCGCACACCGGGTACCAGCGCGCCCGACGTGGAGAGCAGCAGATCTGCCGAAACCTCATCGAGCCTGGCCTGCATCGCAACCTGTTGCCAACACAACCGCCTGGCCCAGCCTGTCCCGACGGCTCCGATCTCGATCCACTCCACGTGGCTGCCAAGGTCACGCCGAATGTCGCGATTGCCGGCATGGTGGAACACATGGAAGCTGTGGCGGCCGGCCGCGGCCGCGGCAAGATTGCGCAGGTGCCCAGCGAGCACGTTGCGCCCGGAGAAGTTGTTGATCGGCAGCGCGTCGACGGCAATCCGCATCGGTCAGCCCACGACCATCGGCCATGGCCCGCCCTGTTCGGCTGCGACCATGCGCGCCACGACATCCTGCAGGCTGGACGAAGCCGTCCAACCCAGATCCCGTGCCGCTTTCGATGCGTCGCCGACGCTGTGGTCGATCTCGCTGGGCCGGCGCAGGCCGGGATCGAAATCCACGTGCTCCTGCCAGTCCAGGCCGACAGACGCGAACGCCATCGCCACGAATTCGTGCAATGCGTGCACGCGTCCGGTCGCGATCACGTAATCCTCGGGCGCCGGACGCTGCAGCATGCGCCACATGGCATCGACATACTCGGGCGCCCAGCCCCAGTCGCGCTCAATCGCCAAGTCACCGAGTTGCAGGCGCTCGCCGCTTCCAGCGCCGATACGCACCGCCGCCGCGACGATCTTGCGGGTGACGAAGCGCGCCGGACGCAGCGGCGATTCGTGATTGAACAGGATCCCGGTGCAGGCATACAGCCCGTAAGCCTCGCGGTAGTTGGCGACCATCCAGTGCGCGCTCGCCTTGGCCACCGCATACGGACTGCGCGGGCGGAACGCGGTCTGCTCGTCGGCAGCCGTGCCGACATCACCGAAGCATTCGCTGGAGCCCGCGTGGTACAGGCGCGTGTCGAGTCTGAGAAAGCGGACCGCCTCGAGCACGTTGAGGGTCCCGACTGCAATGCTTTCGAGCGTTTCCACGGGCTGGCCGAAGGACAGCCCGACCGAACTCTGGCCGGCCAGCAGATAGGTTTCGTCCGGCTGCACCTCACTCAGCACCTGCGCCACGCTGCGGAAATCGTTGGTCGCTGCGGAGTGCACCTGTACCCGATCGCGTACCGCGACACGGTCCAGGTTGGCGAAACCGCTCACCTGCGCATCGCGCGACGTTCCATGGACGCGGTAGCCCTTGTCGGCCAGGAACCGCGCCAGCAATGCACCGTCCTGTCCTGAGACGCCGAAGATCAATGCTGTGCGCGTCGTCATCGCCGTTTGTTGCTCCATTCGATGAAAGTCGATCGATAGACAGCAGCCATGTCGTTCGCGAAACGCTGCAGCCCGAACGCCTCCGCGCGGGTGCGCCCCGCCCGCGCCCGAAGCAGGGCGAGTGCGGGATCGCGCAACAACACGGCCGTCTCACGCACGAATCCGTCGATATCGTCGGGTGCCAGGCATGGTGCCGCCGTACCGGCGACCTCCGGCAGGGAACCTGCGTCGCTGCAGACCACCGGCAAGCCGAACGCCATCGCTTCGAGCACCGGCCACCCGAAGCCTTCATACAGGGACGGGAACACCATCACCGATGCGCGCTGGTACCAATCAGCGACGACCACATCACTGGCGTCTTCGATCCACACGACCGCGCCGTCGATTTGCAGGTCGCGGGCCAGTTCGCGCATGGATTGAACAGGCGCAGGACCGATCATCACCAGTGTTGGCGCGACCGACCGATCCAGCCGCGCGAAGATACGCAGCACCTGCTCCCGCCGCTTGTAGAAGCCGTTGTTGCCGATATGCAGGACCACGCCGGTTTCGCGAGGTGGCACGTGACCTGATGCCTTTGCGAGAAGCGAGGGACGTACAGGCAACGGCACCACCAGGGCATTCACGGGCAAGCCATACGCCCGCTCCATATCCTGGCGCGTGCTATCGCTATCGCAGACCAGCGCGGAGGCTCCACGCATCGCCGCACCGTTGCGGCGCCATAGCCACCGAGCCGCCCGACCCAGCGGTGGCACACCGGCGAAGCGCCCATCCTGCTGCAGTTGCGGAATGATGTCGTGTGCCGTGATCACGACGGGTGCCCGTTCAAGCGCCGGCGCGATGTAGGCGCGACTGCCATCGAGCACGTGCCACACATGGGGTACTTCACGCCGTCTGGACCATGCACGCAACGGCAGCGAGACAGTCTCCATACGCCGCGCAATGGTGCCCGCACCAGCGGGCGCCGCAATTTCGATCAATTTCGCGTCGACGTCTGGAGCATGCATTGCCATTGCCTGCATCAGTACGTCCGCATAAGCACGCATGCTGCCTGGCGCGTCCATCCGAGCCGTCGCGAGCAGTCCGACAGACAAACTGGCTCGTCCGTCATCTCCTTCAGACAGCACGCGAGGGTCCATTCGCCTTGGGAGCCTGGAATCGCACGAGCGACAACACGACCCCTACCAGAATGCCCAGGAACGCCGCGATGAACGGATCCGCCAGGATCTGGCCAGACACGGTCAGGCTGCCGACATTGGCCAGGAAGAAAGCGAACAGGCCTGCTGCATACGGTGCCGACTGGCTGCGCGTGCGTAGCTGTTTGATGGTCGTTCGCCACAACGCGAGCACGATCCCAATCATCACCAACAGGAATCCCAGGGTACCCGGTACACCGAGCTCCACCATGATCCGGCTGGGCGCACTCTCCTGCCAGACACGTGGTCGCGCGACCTTCAGGTTATGCGAGCCGGGCGTGGCAACCCCCAACCCTTCCCCCAGCACCCCTGATTGCTTGTAGGTCTCGACTACCGCTCCGAAACCCTGCCCCTGGATGCTTTCCATTGCACTGAACTTCAGGCCTTCGCCACTGTAGTAACGAACATTGGCGGACTCCTCGCTCAATTGGTCGCTTACCAGCCAGACGCTACCCACCGGAATGAGCAACAAACCGAGCATCGCCACCATTCGCCCCGCACGTCCCGCTTGCCAGTAGATCCAGACCAGGGCAAGCAGGAACACCGGAAGCATGTAGACCATCTTGCGACGTCCACACAGCATGAGCGCAATGATGGCCAGGCCACTCAGGGCAATCCAGCCCCAACGACCTTTACCCTTGCCGGCAAGCCCCAGCACCAACGACAGCATGCATACCGCAGCTGCATGCCAGCCCATCACATCGGGACTTCGATAAAAGCCAGCCAGCATGTCTACCGTGTAGCCAGAGCCCCAGCGCATCCATTCGAAGCCCATGGCCTTGGTGCCGATGACCTGCATGGCCGGGAAGACTTCGTAGTATTCCAGTACTGCACCGCTAAGCATCACGCCGTGGGCCAGGCAGTAAACAACCAGCAACTTGCGCACGGACTTTGGGTCGCGCGGAAAATGAAAGCCGGTGATCACTGCCAGGAAAATCGACGCATAGGAAAAGGCACCCAGCACAGTGAGCATCCATGAGCCCGGGCCATAGGTTGCCGACAGGATCGCGGCAGGCACGCACAAGAGGATCAGCATCAGCAGGGCGTTTCCGACCTGAGGATAGGCGCGTTTGAACAGCGGCCACCATCCGCGCGTTCGCAGCACTGCCCCCAGGACCGTGGCCAGGAACACAGGGGCAGTGATGAGCACCAACCAACCAGGCGTGCCGGGCACCAGCTTCCGCAGTGGATCCTGCACGGCAGCCAGCAGGATCATCAGAAAAAAACCGTAGCGCCATGCCGTCACGGCGCGCAACGAGAACAGTGCAGCAAGACCCAGCAAGACATACAACGCCATCAGACCGCCTTCCTGGTTACTGTCGTCAGCGCCGCAAGCACGCCTTGCCGTACGTGCTCGAAATTGTAACCCGCCGCCACCCGCCCCTTGCAGCAGCACCCATGTCCGCCAATCCCTCGCGATTACGCCCATGCCGGGCCAGCATCGCGGACAGGGCGGCCACATCCCCGCAGGGGAACACATCGCCGGTATGCCCGGCCACTATCAGGTCCACTGCGCAACCGACCTGATCGCTGACGAGGGCTGGCAAACCGCAGGCCATGGCCTCGTTGACCACCAGGCCCCAAGTCTCGCCATGGTCTGACGGCAAGACCAGGCAATCAGCCGCGGCATAGGCCGCCGTGATCTCCGATTGATTGAGGAATCCGGCGAAATGCACGGGCAAGTCCTTTGCCGATTCACGCAATTCGGCTTCCAGTGGCCCGCCCCCACCAGCAGGAGTTGGATTCGTTCACGTTCGTTTGAGTCAAGCCCTCGAATCGCCTCGATGATGTCGCCGGGGCGCTTCTTGTCGACGAACTTGCCCGAGAACAAGAAGGTGGCTCGTTCCGGATCAAGCCCGAAGCGAAACTGCAACGCCTCACGACCAATCTGGCTTCTAGCCGCATCCGCAGCAATCGCGAACCGCTCATTCTCGACGCAGTAGGGGGTAGCAAAAATGCGGCTGGCCGGCACACCAGCATCCAGGAGATAACGCCTGTTGTTGGTGCCGATCGCCAGGCAGGCCGCGTACTGCGACAACAAACACGCATGCAGCCAACGTTTCCACCACGCGCGCGGGCGAAGCCCATTCGCCTCGCCACGCACGATGCAGGGGATGCCTGCAATGCGGCAAGCCAGCAATGCCTGCAGGCAGGTCTTGAAGCCCCAACCATTGACGATCACCGCATCATAATTACCCTTGCGCAACTCGCGACCGATCCCGGGCGTGTCGCATCCGCCAAACGTCGTCAACGAAGGATGCCGCGAGCGGTTCTCCAATACGCTCCAGGCGTAGCCCTCCAACAGGGGGATGTCCCAATCGAAAGACACACCGAACTCCCTGCCTTGCTCTGCGGCATCCGGCAACATCGAGAAATAAACATGCAGCTCGATGCCTGGCGTGTTGGAAAGCAGCCGCAGCCACGGCACCTGATATTGGATCGGGTGAGTGGTGACCATCGCGACGCGCATCAGGCAAACCTCCGGGCGAAGCGTTCGCCCATCAGGTGCCTGCAGCCAAGCAACGGGTCGAGAAGTGAGTTTGATCGGACTATCAAGACAAGGTGATCAGGCGGGGACCACGGCGAATCAACGCAAGCGCGGCGAGGAAGCCGCGCACCTCGGCCAGCAGTGACAACGGAATCCACCAAGGGTTGCGCAAATGATGGCGGGTACGGATCGACCGGAAAGGGCGCAAGAACATCTCGCGCCACCAGCCCTCTTGTCTGGTCTTCAGCCAGAAATAGTATGCACCCACGGAGTGCGCAGGGTTCATGGTGCGTAGGTGGTGGCCGTGCGCGCGCGTACCCCCGGATGACACTGCAAGGTGATGGATGACCGCGCCTGGCTCGTAGCGAATGAGTCCATGCAGCTTGCGATAGCGCCAAGCGAATTCGGCCTCGAAGCGATAGGCCGCGCCGATAAAATTCTCGTCGAATCCCCCTAGGGCGATTGCCATGTCGCGCCGCACGGAGAAATTTCCACCCATGAATTCGTGAATGTCAGCCGCTGTGTCACTAGTGAAGCGAAATTGCTCGCCAGGTTCAAGGGACTCGGGCTGCTCCCCTGGCTGCAGCACCATGCCGGCCACCAGCGAGGCCCGCTGCTGCGCAGCCAGATGCCTAGTCACCAAAGCCCGGTCTGGAATTATGTCGTCATCGAGGAACAAGACGACTTCGGCTTTCGCGAACTGCAGGCCTACATTCATCGCATGCGGGATGCTCGGCTGAGGGAGTCGCAACCAGTTGACCAGACCGGCATCCTGCAGTGCCTGTAATTCACTTTCGATCTCCGCCGGATGCCGCTCTGTTTGATCGACGAGCACAATTTCGGTCGGCGGAGTAGTCAGCGAAAGTAATGCGCGCACGCTGTCAATCACGATCGCGCCGCGTTTATAGGTTGGGATGACGATGCCTAGCGCGAAGTTTGCGGACATAGTGTTGCTATCCTCGCGGTGGTTGAACCAGTCACCTGCATCGACACCACTGCTGCCTTCCAATCCGCAACTTTTAACACGCCACCATCAGACAGCCCTGGATACGGATGCGCCGACTCGGCCAAGCTGTAGCGTTACCTATCATTGACCAGTCGAAGCAGGGAAATGCAAGCCACTACCAGTTGGGTGAGAGTCAATCCCAATCATGCCTGCGGACACTCTTTCAACGCATCAAGATGCCCATAGAACTCGGTCATCGCACGCGCGCACCGCGCCCAACTAAATTCTGCCGCGGTCGCCCTTGCAGAATTGCCAAGCCGACTGCACATTTCGGCGTTGGTAGAAAGACCAATGGTAGACAACGCCATCGCGGACACGTCGCCAACAGGGACGAGGCACCCATTGGTGCCGTCACGAATATAGTCGGATGGACCCGACGTGTCTGACGAAACCACGCACATGCCCCTTGCCATAGCTTCCATTACAACCTTGGCGGCGCCTTCCGCCAGCGTCGGAAACAGGAATATTCCATGCGTGTCGTACATGTCCATGAGGGAACTTCGATCCACCCAGCCCCGCAACTCCACACGGTCGCGAACGCTCTCCGGCAACGCCGATCGCAATGTATCGTGCACCGACTGGGGCAGAGCCAGGTCATGGTGACATCGGTGCTTGATTGCAGGACCTGTGCCGCCACCTGACTCATGACCATGGGCCCCTTGTTGGCCGACATCTGCGAGACATGAAGGATCCTCTTCCAGCGCCGCTTGTTGGTCGACACCGGCGCATCCAGGTAGGTGTCAGGCACACCATGCCAGATGACAGCGACCCGGTCGGGCTGCGCACCAAACTGCTCGACCAAGAAGCTCTTGTCATCGTCGCAGGGCACGATCGCACCATCGCTGCAGCGCATCGCTTCACGCTGAATCCAATGAAGCCGACGGCCGACCAAGCCACGAAATGCTCCACGTACCGTCGATGGTGCCGTTGGTGCGTATCGGAGCATTGCCGCATCAACTTTTGCTTCAAGTCCATGACTGCGCCAAATCATCAGAGGCCGATCCGACAATCTGCGCACCATGCGTCCGGCCAGATACGAGTATGGCTGGCTGAGCTGGACAACGTCATAGCGTTTTAGTGCAAGCCGAGCAGCGACTTCGCGCCGATAGGCGCGAGGCAGCTCAAGTATGTAGTGCAAGTTGCCGTGGGAAACCCTGCGCCCGAGTGAGTCCGCCCAGAACGAGTCGACGCTGTGACCAAGCATTGAGAGCGCATGGCTGGTATCCATAACGGTGCCAGCCGCGCCAGAGTTTGGGTCAGGCAGAACATCCGCTCCAACGAGAATATCCAGCACGCGGGTCATGAAACGCGGCGGTACACCGTAATGGTGTCCCGGGTTTCCTGCAGTTCGAACCCCGGCGGTGTCGAACCCAGCTCACGCACCAGCCGCACTGGCCCGCTAGTCTCCGGGCAGCGGCCCGACTCACCGCCATCCGGCATCTTCTCCATGATTCGGCCAGATGTAAGTCCCTCGAACACGCCAACCTCGGTAACAGTTCTGGATGTTCTGGAAAGCTCTTTAATCAGATCGGTCTCCGGCACCGACAATTGCGTCGCCGCCAGCCGCAGGCCCGCAAGAACTGCGATGCAGTGAAATACCTGGTTACCAATCATTCTCTCTCTCCTTGGATGTCATCAGGACTGCCTGTACAAGACGAAACCACGCTCGCCAATGCATTGGTCGTGCAGCAACAACTTGACGCAGATATCCAATGGCGCGCTTGTCGCCATTCTTCACGAGCTGCGAACCTATAAGATAGGTAACTCCAAGACCTTTGACGGCGCCTGAAATTTGGGGGCCACACCGCTCGGCTCGAATCTGCTCCGTGAGCTTTCGCGCTTCATCCATGCACTCTGACTCACTAGTCCCGGAGACCCTGCAAGCCCTGCAGGCATGCACCAGCCTGGCGAATTCTGATTGCCGGGGTCTACTAACACCTGAAATACTTCCTGGCTCTTTTATATAGCGATAGCGCACGTCCGGGATGTATCCGATCAACGCATGCTCGCCCATCCGCAACCACAGATCGGAATCTTGGGAGTAATAGAATTCTTCTCGGTAACCCCCGACCCTCTCGTAAAGTGCCTTGCGGAACATCACGCTACCGTGCGCCGGCGGCCCTTGGCGACTGTGTAGCAACCCGCGCGTCGCGACCTCGGGATCTGCGGGCCGCTCGGTGAACGACATGTGCTCTCCGCACGGGCCTATGCATTCTGTCGTGCAAGATACGAAGCCAAGCCGAGGATCCTCTTCGAATAACGCGACCTGTTCGGCCACGCGCAGTGGATGTGACCAATCATCGGAATCCTGGCGAGCGATGAAATCACCTCTGGCTTCTGCACAACCACGGATAAGTGCCCGTGTAAGGCCAGTATTTTCCTGATGGATGACACGCAGGCGCGGATCTTCACTCGCCAGGTTATCCAGCAGAAGCGAACTGCCATCGCTGCACCCGTCGTCGATTGCGATCAACTCCAGATCCCGGAAACTCTGCCCGAGGATGCTGCGCACGGCCACTTCCACGCGGCCGACGTCGTTGTGGACGCTCATCACCACAGAGACCCGCGGGGAGGAGGAGGTGTTCATGCAACCGACAACCCGAAGTCCCGGCGTCGGGACGGAAGCAGGCGCGCACGCAACCGCAGGAATGGACGCTCGATCACATGGGACAGTGCTACACCCAAGCCAATGGATGCCGCGAGGTAGGCAAACCGATCGAGCCACAGGCTGAAGCCTGCTCCGAAGGTCGGCAGTGATACACCCAGAACAGCTTGACGCAACGTCTCGACCCCGGGGATGCCGAACAGGATCGCGTGCGCCAGGTAAATCGTGTACGAGTACACACCCAGCCACGCCACGCCGCGCAACATCGCGCGTGGCACACGCGGGGCAGCGAGCCCGAAATCCGGACGCTGCGCGGCGCCAAGTACGAGGAAGCCGAAGCTCAGGTAGATCAGCGTGAATCCGATCGACTCGAACCAGAAGGACTCACCTTTTGTCCACAGCGTCGGCCATGCCAAGCCAGCCACGAGCGCAACGAATCCGAAGGGCCAGCGGATCCGCGGCACTAATGATCCACCAATGCGGTAGTGCACACAGTAGCCGAGCAGCACCCCGTAGCACAGGCTATCCATTCGCAGGTGACTGCGGTAATAAGCAATGCTCGCAGTTGTGTGCGTGTATTCCGGGGACACGACGTAGAACCGCATCAGCAAGGCCGCCACGCCCGCCAGGACGCAAGCCCATGCCACGGTCTTGAATGCGCGCGCCCCCGTAAGTTGCTTTCTTGCCGCCCACCACGTCAGAACCCCGGCAAGCACGGCGAACACCGTGTAGAAGTGCTCCTCGACTGCCAGGCTCCAGCTGTGCGACCAGCGCTCGCAGGCCAGGTAGTTCTGCAGGAACACGGCATTGCAGGCCGCCGCATCAAGCAACTCGCCCGCCCTCGCACCCTCACCTCGCCAAAACTCCCACAACACGCGAAGCGCGGTCATGCCGCCGTAGGCAGCGAAATAGGCCGGCCATATCTTGAACCCGCGGCGCAGCCAGAAGCGCACGGCGTCGAATCCACCGGTTCGATCGTACTCGGTGTAGATCAATCGCGAAATCAGGAAGCCCGACAGCACGAAGAACAGATCCACGCCCACGTGGCCGATGCTCATCACCCATTGCACGACCACCTCGAACATGCCCGGCAGGTGCAGGTCGGAAGGTGGGAAATGCCGGATCATCACCAGCGCGATCGCCAGACCACGGAGCACATCGAGCGAGAACAGCCGTGGTGGACTTTCGGTGCCTGTCACGGGCAGGCTTGCCAGCGAGGCTGTGCCGACGATTACAGCCATCGGTGATCGACTCCCGTCATGCCGCCAATCCATGCATTGCGCGCTCGCCCAACGCCACCGCGCGACGCCAGCCCAGTATGCGAACCAGCACGCGGAACATGCGCAGGCGTTTCGCCGCGCTGTGGCCGGTCATCATCTCCGAGGCGATCTCCAAAGCTTCATCGGCTTCGGTGATCAAGCCCCGCTCACCGCACATCCGGGCGATCCAGAACACTTTTCGCGAGAACTCCTCGAGATAACTCCAGTCACGAAGATCCAGGGCTCGCATGCGGCTCCAGACTGCCGCGTGAGCCCGAGCCATGTCACGAACGATCTCCACTGTGAAACCGGTGGTCATGCCGCTCGCCCGCATAGCATCGTGATCGCGAACGATGGCGCCCGGCTTCGGCACATGGACCGCCCTGATACCCAGCATGCCTGCACGCAAGTCATGCTCCCAGTCCTCCAGGCAGCGCAGTTCCAGCCAGGGCCCGATCGCTTCGCACGTAGTCCTTCGCCAAAGTGGGGCATTCGTATCCCAATCCCGTTTCATCAGGAAAGACGGGAAAATATGTTCGATCTGTTCGCCGGTACGCGCCCAGACACGCGATTCGCCCGTCGCCACATCGACGCGCCGGGTGATTCCGTATGCCAAGCCGACATCCGGATGTTGCTGCAAGGCAGCCACCTGCGACTCGAACTTGCCGGGTTCCAGCAAGTCATCGGAATCGAGGTACTGGATGAATTCTCCTCGCGCATGTCGCAACCCGAGATTACGTGCTGCCCCGGGGCCAGCGTTGTCTTGGCGGAACCAGCGCACCACGCCGGGATGCAAGGTCGCCAATTCTCCTGCAACCTTCGGGGTTTCATCTTCGGACCCATCATCGACGATGATGACCTCAACCCGAGGATATGTCTGTGCGAGAACCGATGCTACCGCGTCCCGCAGCATCGCTGGGCGGTTGTACGCCGGGATGATGGTGCTGACGAAACCAAGCGAGTGCAATCAGTTCGCCTTATCGTCGATGGCCAAGGACCGGGCGACTCATGCAGCCTGCCCCGTGACCGGACTCAATAGATAACCCTTGCGATCCCAGTCGGCATCGCTGCAATAGAGCGGAATGCCAAAGGTGTCCCATATCCCACGGACCCCGGCGAGTTCGGCGTCGTCGAGTTGCGTCGTCCATGAACGCGCCATCGCAAGACTGTTGCGATTGACCGAATGCGGATGATAGTCCCCCACAGCACGCGCACTGCCAAAGCACGCCGTACGGTGCGCGTCAGCGATGTCCTCGTCGTAAGGTAGGTGCAGCGTCTCGTACACGCTCCGCAGGCGCATGATCGGATCTGCGCACAACTCCTCGAATACGACAGGAGTACCCACACCTTCCTCGACCCAACGCCACAGCACGCACGAGAGAGCGCCGTGCAGGACTGTCGCGGACGCGAGGGTGTCCTCGCCCGCATAACGCTCGAGCAGCGCTCGGTATGGCTCAAGGTGCGCCGCCATCAATGGCTCATCCGCAAGGAACTGGCGCAGGAAAGCGCCGCGCGGCCAGCCGAGGCGGCATACGCTCGCGGCGAAACCAGCCGGATGCCGGAACAGGATCAGGGTCTGGAGATCGAACCGCCGGGTCAGGTACTCGCTCAGCAGACACGCGATTGGATCCTTGACCAGCATCCTCGGAACCATGGGTGGAATCAGTCGCAAGGGCATCAGCGGGTGATCGGCATTGGGCAGATTCAGGGCTTGTCGGAAGCCGCCCCCCAACACGTCAGTGAACAGCGCATCGACCGCGACGTCCGGTGTGCCACTCTCGCGAAATTCGAACGACCTCGGCCAGCGTCCCTTGCCGGGGAAGAAGGGCTCGTGGACGTACCAGATGCCGCTGGCGGCCAGCATCTTGGCCAGCCAGGTGGTGCCGCTTCGGTGAGTACCGGTGAGCAAGATCGGCTTGCCAGCCGGCACCGATCTGTATGCCCTTCGCTGCGAGGGATAAGCCAGCCAGGCATCCCGCAGCTTGCCTGTGGTGAGCTTCCAGTTCATGGCTGGGACTGCTCTATTGCGTGTCCTGACCGGAATGGTACTGGCTCAACGATTTCCTCCGACCTCATTTCCTGCGCCGCACGAAGCCGAGCAATCCGAACTTCGACGGGTATCGCCATCCGTTCCTCGTGGAGCATCCGGTTGCGGTCGCCATCCGCTTTCTTCGGCGCGGGTGCATGCCACGCGTGCAACACCGGCATCCACCCGCCTTCGCTGATGGGCCTGATGCGCAAGCGGTCGAGAAACTCTGTGTCTTCGCCGCCCCATCCCTCATAAGCTTCGTCGTGGCCACCGATCTCCCAGTACACACTGCGGCGCAGCGCCAGAGGCGTGGGATTGTTGGAGACGATCGCCTCGGTGCCACCATTAGTCAGGCAGTCGTACGTGGTGGCCAATCGTTCGCTGCTCGTTCGATCAAGGTAGAAGATCCAGCGCGCGGAACGCACGGCATCGACGTTCTCAAGCGCATACGCGCACTCTGCCGCAAAGCGCTCTGGAAGCACGTAGTCCGCATCGAGGATGATGAGATTGCGACCCGACGCTGCCCGCGCGCCCGCGTTGAGGGCTTTGCTCTTGTTGAATTGCGCGCCCTCTGCAGCGATCTGGTGCAGATAGCGAACATCCGACGGTAGGCTGTAACGCAAGGTCGCGTCGGGCCACTGCTCCACTACCACGACCTCGGTATTTACACCAATTTGAGCACGTGCCGTAGCTAGCGCCAGCCGGAACTGCGCCATTCGCGATTGGCCGGCGATCGGGATCAGAATCGAGATGTCGGGAGCACCCGGAGCCGTGGCGTGATCGGCCCCGGCAAATCGCACTGGCCATTCCTGAAGCGCATGGCGCAGCAAACGCGTCCCGACATCCGGGAAGATGCGCGCCACGGTGAGACGACTTGAATCCTGCCATTCGCAAACCCGACCACCAGTGATCGGATCGAGTTGGAGTCGTTCGCTGCGGTTGTGAACGTCTTGCCAGGCAAGACCAAGCGTGCGCGCCAATCCTGGGGCGCGCAACACGAGCTCCGCCTGCCAGCGCTCGTACAGCCAACAGCCAGCGCGTTCACGTAGCGAGGACGTGGTCACATGCGCTCGCTGATTTTTTGTGCGGGCACGCCGCCCCATATCTCGTTGGGCGGAACATCGGTAGTCACCACGGCGTTGGCCCCAATGATGGCCCCATCGCCAACGACGACGCCGGGAAGGATGACGCACCCTGCGCCCAGCCAGACGTCGTCTCCGATGACGATACCCACGCGCCTTGTGTCGTTGCCCTGCTGAATGATGGGCTGTCCGCGCACATGCGCGTGATTGCTTGCGACCAAGGTGCAGAACTGGCTTACTAGGCAGTTCTTGCCGATGCGGATGTCCCCGCCGCCGGCGCGCAGATTGTTGTACTGACCGATATAGGTTCCCTCGTCGATCACGATTCGGCCAAGCCCATCCTGATCGTCGCCACACGCCAGCACTGCGCCACCACCCAGGATACAACCCGCTCCCAGCCGGATGCGGGAAATGTCGTTGCCGAGCAGAATCAGATCCGCTTTGATCGTTGCTCCAGGATTGTCGGCACGCAACAGTGAAATCCGGCGCAAATGTTGCAGGCGCTGCCCCAGATCCGCGATCAGAATCGGGTGGCGCAGCATGGCCAGCCCGCGGAGCCAGGTTTTAACACTCAAGCGCATGGAGTCTCATGCTCGCGAAAGGGTCGGGCTTGGTCCCGGTCCGCATGAGTCGCCGACTGCCAGAAAGCCTCATCACTGCGCGCGCTGGAGAGCGAGTGCGGCCATTCGCCGCCCGGGTCCACCGCAGGGAACATCTGTTTGCCCGTCCATTTTCGCAGCCGCTCTGCCATGCCGGGGCCAAACCAGCGATCCAAGCGGCCGCTGGGAGCAGATTCAGGCAGCGGCGCGAACGCGAGTTGCTTGACCGACAGGACTTGATGGAGGGAATCGCTCCAGGCCTTGATCGACACCGGAATGCTGTAGCGGGTTTCAACCAGTCGCCGGGCCGCCTCTCCCAGTCGTAGTCGCAATTGCGCATCGCGCCATAGCGTTTCGAGAGCCGCTGCCGCGCCCTCCGTGTCGCCAATATCGAACAGCAAGGCATTCTCGCCACTGATCAAGGCGCCTTCCAACCCGGCACCCACATAGCGCGCACTGACCACCGGAAGTCCTTGTGCCATGGCCTCCCACGCCACGATTGGACCGGTCTCCCAACTTGATGTGATCAGCATAGCGTCGGCTGCAGGATAGATCTCGCCCTTCAATCGACTGATTGAAACCTGACCGTGGAATTTGACCCTGCCAGCGATGACGCCATGCTGCAACGCTTGTTGCAAGGCATCGCGATCTGGCCCATCGCCGGCGATCTCGAGCTGGTAGGGAACACTGCGTGCATCCAGCGCCCGCAGAATCCCGACCAGGTCACCCACCCTTTTCTGGGGAGTTTCCAACCTGCCGGAATAGACGATTCTCAGAGAATCCGCGTTACTCTCGATATCACCGCCTTGCGGGATATCAACGCCATACGCCGAATACAGGACACGATCCTCGGCGATGCCGCCAAGCGATTTCGTCAGTTCGCAGGCGAGTTTGTTCGAACAAATGACCGCGTCGATCACACGCCTGAATTTGGAAGCATCGGCGTAAAGAAAGGCTTCGATACCGTGCACGCTCATCACCACATGGGGTGATGAGCCGGGATCCTCGCGCAATCTGTTCACGGCTGGGTAGGTGTCAGGCACATTCACCGAGACCACGATATCTGGCTGCGTCCGCCGCAGTACCGCCAACAATGCTTGAACACGCCCTTCGGGTGTCCCGGTTCGACAGTGCGCGATTTCAACGCGGGTTGCCGGGTGGACTTCCAGATATTTTTCGGGTCGGTGATGCTGCGGCCCCGATACCAGACAGAGGCTCGAAGTCCAGCCAAGCTGCTCAAGTCCTGGCAACAGATAATCGAGCCAGGTCGCCAATCCACTCAAGCTGTAAGCCGAAGGGCTCACGAACATCACGCTAGGCATTTGCGCATGCTGCCTTTGTCTGGTTCGAGAGGAGCAACATACATTCAGCCCGCCGCTTCGGGGACTGCGCGTTCCGCGAGTCCATCGATTCGCAGCAACTCTTCACGGATCGCAGCCAACTGCTCGGCCTTGTGGAACCGATGAAAGAGCGGCCACTCCTCGCCTCCAGCAGGCACCGCAGGACCCAGCACAGCGCGTCGCAGCCGTCGAAGGCGATCAACCATGCCGGTTGACACTCCGAGGCGTTCGAGGCGCCCGCTCTCGCCAGCAGACATGGCGATCGGGTGAGTCGTTGCGTGCAGGACTGGCTCTTCCGCAACGGTGCGCAGAGAAGCCTCCCATTGCGAAAGCGACCGCTCCCACGTGTAGCCGGCGCCGTGCAGCCTGGCGCGGGCAGCGAGTGCCTGCAATCGATCCGGCTTGGCATGCAGATCCTGCACCGCCCTTGCCGCGCCCGCCATGTCTCCCACCTCGAACGCCAGGCCGGTTTCGCCCTCGAGCACCAGGCCCTCGCTGTGAAATCCGTGGTAACGCGACGAGACCGGCACCACGCCGTGCATCATCGCCTCTACCAACACGATGCCGAACGCTTCCGAAGCCGAGGTCATCATCAGCACGTCCAGAGTCGGAAAAATCTCGCGGTAAAGCGTCTGCTGGTCCTTTGGTCCGAGCATCCGCACGCGGCTGCCGAACTCCGCCAATCCAGCTGCCAGTTCCGTGCGCGCCGGGCCATCCCCTGCCACGTCCAGTTCAAACGGAACGCGGAGCCGGATCAATTCGTGGCACAGCGGCACCAGATCGAGTACGCGCTTGTCGGGCTGGCTGAGACGGCCAACGTAGCCGAGTCGAAGCACGCCATCGTTTCGCCTTGGCAGGCGCTCGACGATGGGGGCATCCGCCCCGTTCGGAATGTGCTCGACGCGTTCGGGAGCGAATCCACCCCACTCGACCAGCATCCGCCGGGTCAGCCGGCCCGGGCACACCACGCGATCAAACCAGTCCCGATACAACCTCAAATCCGCAAGCATCGGCGGCAGATTGCCCTGCGCATGCGCCAGCAAGCGCACATCGTCGCCATCCAGCTTGCATCGCACGACTGCGGCATTCGCATCCACAACACCCAGGGGCAGCACGATGGCTGGACGCACCTTGCGGATGCCGCGCATCAGGGCCCGCACGCGCCCGTCACGGTTCAGGCCGCGCCCGTCGACCTCGATCGTATCGAGATCCGGATGCTGTTGCCGGTAACGCGCGGGGTTGTTGTTCGCAAGTCCTCGCGCCAGCCCGACCACAGGCTCGAAGCCGCGCGTCGCCAGGTACGAACAGGTTCGATCCAGCCACGTCTCGACGCCGCCGAGCGTCGAGCTTGTCTGCATGAAGAGCAAAATGCGAGTCAAGCAGCGCCACCATCGACAAATGCCCGTACCTGCGCAGAGAAATTCGTCTTGCTCAGCACCGAGTTCGCGATCGCAGTGGAGGCCCTGGCTGATTCGGCATAAAGGCCCGGCTCCGTCGCTAGCTGCTGGATGACCGCGGCGATGACCGCGGGATCCAGGCTGGTGCATACCTGGCCAAGCGGATATGCGCGGGCGAACACCGGAAGCGATGCGTGTTGTGGTGCATGCACCAGCACTGGTCGCCCAGTGCTCACGTACGCACTGAGCTTGGTCGGGAACGACAGCTCCGCAAGCTCGCGCTGGGACGCTTCAAAAGGCTGGGGCAAGTACAACAGATCGCATGTGGCGAGCCGCTCATGGACTTCGGCATCACTGCGCCAGCCGAGATAGTCGACCCGCGCTGGCGAACTTGTCTTGAAGGTTACCTGCCCGCTCATCACGACGAGGCGAATTCGCTTGCCAGCGGTCTGCCACCCCAGTCTGTCCAGCGCTGCCTGGAACGCATTCCAAGCCGAGGGGCAATACATCCCACCGGAAAATCCGATCACGAACTCATCCGAGCCGGTCGGCCGATCCCGTGCGACGATGCCATCCGCTACCCCATGGCGCACGATCTGGCAGCGCGCGCCATAGCAAGCCGAGTAGTGGGCGGACATGGTTTCGCCGATCACCGCGGTACGCTCGGCGCGAGCCAACAAGGAACCAAAGCGACGCTCGGTGCGCCACCGGGTCATCGCATCAAGTCCCTGCTGCCGCGACAGATGATTCACGTCGTCCCAGACATGCGCGAGCAGCGGCACGTCCAGGCGCGTCATCAGCCGCGTGCAGACATCGATGACCGAAGGCATGTTCAGGATCGCCCAGACCCGGTTCACCCCGTTGTCCTGCGCGTAGGCATGCACCTCGTCCGCCAGCGTGGCAACGACGGGTTCGTAGTCACGGAGCCGATTGATCGCAGCGACCATGCCGCCCAATCGGCCCGGGAAGGCGCGGCTCGAGTGTTCATGCGGCCGCCGGAATATGCGCACCCCATCGGATTGCGGCGTATCACCAACCTCGCCAGCCGACAACAGACCTGCGACAACGAATTGGCTGGGGCCAAGACAGTCGAGCATTTCGCGCAGCAGGATCTGGCCAACATTGCGCTGGCCCGGAACCGAACCGACCAGCAGCAGGGTCTTGCCACCGAGACCTTCGGCCACGTTCACGACCTCAGTTTGCACGGCGCTCATGCAAGACACGCCCGAGATCGCGGCATCGGTTCGGCTGGACGCAGTGAAAAGGCTTCGCTCTGTTGGACGGTGCCGGGAGACATTCGCCCTGTCACGCCTCTACACGCAGCCACAAGCTGGCTGGCTCGGAATCGGGATACGCCGCGCGCATCGCCGAATACTCTTCCCCGAACAACGAGGTCATCCGCGCAGGCGCCTTCAGCATCAGGAAGTTTCCGGCCCACACGACCGAGTACCTGCGATTGAAGCTCAGGAACGCCTGGAGCATGTATTGCTCCATCCAGTACCAATGGTTGTCCAAGGTCCTCGACGGATACGGCTGCGGCAACGAAATGTCGTGGATGTGTACAAGTACACCCGGGTTCAGACGTGGAAGAATCTCGCAGATTTCCCACCAGACATCACCGCCGGGCCGGACTGTGTGGGTGGAATCAATGAACAGGATGTCGCCAGCCTCCAAGCTGGTGAACTCATCCATGGCGACATCCTGTACATACGAACGAAGGATTCGAGAGACCTCCGGCAGCCCCTCCAGTACTTCCGTATGGAACGGCTCGATGCAGGTGAGCGTGCTTGCCACGCGCCCTTCCGCGACATTCCTGCGGATCGCGGCGCACGCGAGCTTGGTCGAGTTCCCGGAGCCTATCTCGATGATGCGCGCAGGTGCCAACGCACGGATGAGTCCGTAGTACATGTTTCCGTCAAGCGCCATGAAGGTGCCGTTGACGAGGTGGTAGTCATCAACCGAGGCCGGCCCCGAATTCGGGAACTGGCGGAACTCCGGGTCGTAACGAGCAACGTGCTCGGCATGAAACGCGAAGCAGGCATCCGCATCGAAGTCGCAGCCGATCAGCTCCGTTTCCCTCTGGCTTGCGAGGTCCTTCGCATCCGGCAACGGCAGGTAGTAGTGCCGCCGCAACAGAATGTGGTCATGACCGTCGAATGCAGCGAGGTCGCCACTACCCAGCCTGCGGCGATCCATTGCGCCAGCCTGATAGCTGAGGAAGCCCCGTGACGTGATTATTCGGTCAAGTTTGCGACGCAACGGGCGCAGGAGGCTACGAATCGAGAATGTCATGCGCATACCTCATTGACAAGCCAGTCAGTTGTAAAGGTCAAGCCAATGATGTCCGGCTCACGTCACAGGGAAGGCGGGCTAACGTGACCGCCATTTCGGAGCAAGCAGCATGCTTCAGTCAACACCACGATCCCGCAGCACCCGCACGATGTCTTCCAGGATATTGTCCAGCGGAACGGTGATGTCCCAGCCCGGATAATCCGTCTTCATCTTGCTCAGGTCGGAGATGTAGCAGATGTGGTCGCCAGCGCGGTTTTCGTCGACGTATTCCCATGACAAGCGCTTGCCGGCGATGGCCTCGAGTTTGGCGATGGCTTCCAGCATTGAAATGCTGTTGCCGCGTCCGCCCCCGATGTTGTAGACCTCGCCACAACGAGGCGCGGCATGGAAGCGCTCGATGAAGCGGCAGACGTCGCTGGCATCGATGTTGTCGCGTACCTGCTTGCCCTTGTAGCCGAACACCCGGTATGGACGTCCTTCGACGACGCAACGCGCAAGGTAGGCAAGGAAGCCATGCAATTCGGCCGCGCTGTGGGCGGCACCGGTCAGGCAGCCGCCGCGCAGGCAGACCGTCTTCATTCCGAAATAGCGGCCGTATTCCTGAACCATCACGTCGGCGGCGACCTTGCTGGCGCCGAACAAGCTGTGCTTGCTGCGGTCGATCCGGAAGTCCTCGGCGATCCCGCCGAAATCCTGCGGACGCTCGTACTCCCAGCGCGTTTCCAGTTCGACCAATGGCAATTCATTGGGAGCGTCGCCGTAGACCTTGTTGGTGCTCATGAAGCAGAACGTCGCTTCCGGACGATGCCGGCGTGTCGCTTCCAGCAGATTGAGTGTGCCACCCGCGTTCACGTCGAAATCGTCGAACGGACGGCTGGCCGCGAGATCGTGCGAGGGCTGCGCCGCTGCATGCACGATCATGTCGGCGGGAACTTCCTCGATGGCGCGCAGGACCGCGGCGCGATCACGAATGTCCAGCACGTGGTGCCGATAACCGGGGATGTCGTGCTGCAATCGCTGCAGGTTCCAGGTGGTATCGCCATCGGGACCGAAGAAGTCGGCACGCATGTTGTTGTCGATGCCGTGCACCTGCCAGCCCAAGCCGGCGAAGTGGCGCACGGCCTGGGAACCAATCAGGCCGGCGGAGCCGGTGACGAGCAGGACGGGATCAGTCATTGGGTTCTACCAGATTCGTTTTTGAAAATCGCATCCGCGAACAGCACGCGGGTCTTGTCGTTGCTGACGACTTGCTCGAAATCTGTACGACAAACGAAGCCCTCATCGGTGATATGAAGCCAAGAAGTGATCTTTAAGCGTCATTGTCCATGGCACAGACTGCATGTGCCGAAGATGCCCAAGCCCGGGCAACGATGGCAGCACTCGATGCGGAATCCGCCAGATTCCACCGCGGCTTCTCATCCCCCAGTAAAACGCACGAATCGCTTCACCGTAGCGCGTGGCAATATCGGCGCGCCGGTGCGGAATGGCATGGAAATCGCTCATTTTCAGGCTTTCTCGCCGAGCGACATAGTCCAGGAATTTCTTCGAGATGACGGACAGGTGCTGCGGTGTCTGCAGGTACCAGTGCCCGCTGCCCAGCCATCGCCATGTCCAGGCATCGAGATCGCTCGAACTGATCATCAGTGTGCCACCCGGCTTCAAGAGCCGCGCAGCAGCGGCCAACCCAGCGCTTGGATCGGGAAGATGCTCGACGACATCGAACATGGTGACGGCGTCGAACTTGCCTGCCCACCCCTGCTCGATCGTCTCGATCCGTTCCCCAATCAGGATTACCCCATGCTGTTCCCGGGCGATATTCATCGGGCCGCGTGCACTTTCGATGCCGTGTCGATTCCACTCGGCAGGCAGACCTGCGAGGAATGCGCCGGTATGACATCCGATGTCCAGAACCGCAACGCCAGTGTGATGGGCGAAGCGTCCGCGTAGCAAAGCGCGCGCCAGCGACCAGGCTGCATTGTCCTCGTATGGGTAGGCCATTTCTTCATCGGAAGTCTCGCGATACATCGCGATGAGCGCTTGCTCACTCGGGATCGGATGACGCTGGCCCAGCGCGCACTCCGGGCAACGAAACAGCCTGCCATCAGCATCTGTCCACTGTGCGCCGGCGGGCGCCGCGCAAGGACCCATATCGACCAGGCCGGCACTGGCACAGACTCGACAACGCATCTCTTCAGGCAATTGGGCTGTCCTGCAACGCAGACGAATTACGATGCGGAGCCGACCACGCATGCGGAGTGGCCACCAGGTATCGATTCGATGCCGGGGGGAGCCCCGACGCAAAGACATCGCGTGGCGCGACATGCAGGCGGCAAGCCGCGTCGTTTCGCCAGACGTATTCCGTACCCGGAATTGCGAGTCCCAGGCCAAGCACGTATTCACCTGCGGCAAGCGGGAACTGGGAGAAGTCGCAATCAACCGTGTAATGACCAGGCTTGACCGAGAACGCCTGCTGCTGGTCAGGAGTCGTCGAGGTCAACAGCAATGGCACCCCGTCTGCCGTGTTGACCTGCAATACAGCCGAAAAGCTGCGGAACTCGCGCTTTACGTAAAAACTCATTCGGAAGCGCAAAGGTGCAAACGTTGCGGCCTCGTCCAGCGGTCGGCCATCAAGATCCGAGAGGTGGAGACTTGTCACGTAGGCGTCCGAGCTGGAGTCCTCTTCAAGCTCATGGGCGTAGATGCAGCCTGGTGTTCTTGGCGAGTCGTGGTCGAGTGGCTGGCTGGACGATGCGAGATAGTCGCCGATCACGCTGCTCGTTTCACCAGTACTCGCGACCCGCCCCCCTGCATCCAGATCGCCTTGCTGCACAGCTTCTGCACCGCCGCCATGTTGTGGCTGACGAAAATCACCGTACGCCCTTCACTCGCCACATCGTTCATCTTGCCCAGGCAGCGCTTCTGGAAGTCGGCATCGCCCACGGCGAGGACTTCGTCGATGATCAGCACGTCCGGTTCCAGGTGCGCAGCCACCGCAAACGCAAGCCGCACATACATGCCCGAGGAGTAACGCTTCACCGGCGTATCGATGAATTTCTCGACGCCGGAGAAGGCCACGATCTCGTCGAACTTGCGCTCCACCTCGGCCTTGCGCATGCCGAGGATGGCCCCATTGAGGAAGACGTTCTCGCGCCCGGTTAGTTCGGGGTGGAAGCCGGTGCCCACTTCGAGCAGGCTCGACAGCCGGCCCCTGACCGACGCCCGGCCCAGCGTGGGCGGGGTGATCCGCGACAGGATCTTGAGCAGTGTGGATTTGCCGGCGCCATTGCCACCGATGATGCCGACCGCCTCTCCCTGGGCGATGTCAAACGACACATCGCGCAGCGCCCAGAAGTCCGCGGGTGGCGCCGCACTACGGCGCAGGCCACGGCCGCGCAGCAGGTCGCCCATGCGGCTCGACAAGGTATTTTCGAATGTCTGGCCAAGCAGGAAGCGCTTGCCGAGTCCTTCCACCTTGATTGCGGTCGGCATCAGATGGTGTCCGCGAAGGTTCGTTCGGTGCGACGGAAATACCACAGTCCGCTGACCAGCATCAGCACGACGACCGCGCACGAGAGCGCAAGTGGACCTGCAGCAGGCGGTGCCTTGCCGAGCAGTGCCCAGCGGAAGCCTTCGACCACGCCGGTGATCGGATTGAGGCTGTAGAGCCAGATCCACTTCGCTGGAATGATCGTTGTCGAATACGCGATCGGTGAGGCGTACATCCAAATCTGGGTCAGGAACGGCACCAGCAGGCCGATGTCCCGGTACTTCACGTTCAAGGCGGTTAGCCACAGGCCGATACCCAGTGCCGTGGCGAGGGCCAGCAGCACGAACAGTGGCAACCACAGCAGACCAATACTGGGCGGGACCTGATAGATCAGCAGCATCACCACAAGGACGCCAAAGGCGACGCCGAAATCTACGATTCCCGACACGGTCTTGCTGATCGGCAAGATGAGTCGTGGGAAATAAACCTTGGTGACCATGTTCGCCGACCCGGCGATGCTGCCACTGGCACCCGCCAATGCCCGCGCGAAGAACGCCCAAGGCACCAAGGCGCACATGGTGAAGACAGCGTAGGGATAACCCTCAGACGGCAGCTTTGCGAAGTTTCCGAATACGACGGTGAAGATCAGCATCGTGATCAGCGGCTGGATCACGGCCCAGCCGATACCGACGGCACTCTGCTTGTAGCGGATGCTGACATCGCGCTGGATCAACAGGACCAGCAAGTCGCGGTAGGCCCAGAGTTCACGCAATTCGGTGCGCAGGGAGTTGCCGGATGCACTGATCTCGGTGAGATGCGCGTGGCCGAAGTGTTCTTCGTGTATGCGGTCGTCGAGCTCGCTCATACGGCCTCGCCCATCCTGCGTTCGCGCGCCTGCTGCCAGCGCCATGCGCTGGCAATCATGTCGTCCAGATCGGCATGCCTGGGCGACCAGCCCAGTGCGTCGCGGATTCGGGTGGCGTCGCCGACCAGTACTGGGGGATCTCCGGCGCGGCGGTCGGCGATGGTAATCGGGATCGCTCTCCCGGTGATCCGCTGCGCCGCATCGATCACCTGGCGCACCGAGAACCCCTGCCCATTGCCGAGGTTGTAGGCCGCGCTTGCCGCACCAGCTTCCAGGGCCTGCAGGGCGAGCACGTGCGCACCGGCGAGATCGCCCACGTGGATGTAATCGCGGATGCAGGTGCCATCCGGCGTGTCGTAATCGCTGCCGAACACGGTGATGTCGGCACGCTTGCCGCTGGCGGCATCAAGAACCAAGGGGATCAGATGGGTCTCCGGATCATGACATTCGCCGATCTCGCCGTCCGGATCGGCACCGGCGGCGTTGAAATAGCGCAGGCAGACCGAGCGCAGGCCGTGCGCAGCATCGAAGTCCGCCAGCATGCGCTCCACCATCAGCTTGCTGGCACCATAGGGATTGATCGGATGCTGCGGGTGTTCTTCAGTCAGCAGCAAGTGCTGCGGCACGCCGTACGTGGCGCAGGTGCTGGAGAACACCAGCTTGTCGATGGCGTGGTCGCGCATGGCTTCGAGCAGGGTCAGCGTGCCGGCAACGTTGTTTCGGTAGTACTTGCCTGGATTGGTGACCGATTCGCCGACATACGCGTGTGCGGCGAAATGCATCACCGCCACCGGCCGGTAGCGGGCCAGCACGTCGTCCAAGCGTGTGCGGTCGGCGATGTCGCCCTGTTCCAGAGGCCCCCACTTCACTGACCAGCGGTGCCCGTGCACCAGGTTGTCGTAGGCCACCGGCACGTAGCCTGCGCTTGCGAGTGCCTTGCACGCATGGCTGCCGATGTAACCTGCGCCGCCGGTCACCAGTACATGTTTCATCGAGCCATCCTGACTTTCTTTGGGATCATCGATGTGCCCCGCTGCGCGACTGCCCGCCCTGCTGATCGCCCAGCTCGTCGCGCAGCTCGGCGATCTCGCGCTCCAGGCGCACGAATTCGGCTTGCCTGGACTTGAGGAAGCGGGCCGCGGCGGACAGCTTGGCCTGCAGCCCCTTCGATGTCAGCACGTACGCATACGCCAGCTTGTTCTGGCTGGTACGGAAATTGTTGACCTTCACCCAACCGCGGTCGATGAGGGCGCGCAGGCAATAGTTGGTCTTGCCCAAGGACAGGCCCAGGGCCTGGGCCAGCTCGCGCTGGCTCATTTCCGGCCGCTCGGCGAGCAGGCGCAGGATCCTCAGTCGCAGTTCGTCGTCCACATGCCCCGCTTGTTTGAAAGTGTCCAGGTACGCTACCGCCCTGCGGTCGTGGATCATCCGCTGCGCCCCGATGGCTTCATGTTGTGCACCGGGCGAGCCCGGCTTGCCGCTTGTTCAGTCGAAGCGATACGTCACGAGAGCCCGGCCGCCAGTTGCTCGCGCGGCACGATCACCTCGCGCGCCGTACCCAGCAAGTCCAGCAGCAATCGCACCCGCTCAAGCCCGCTGTCGGCAACGAAGATGCCTTCGATGCCGCTGAGCGGACCGTCCGCAATCCGCAGCCGGTCGCCCGGAAGCCACCCATGCGCGGTGAGCCGCACCAGTCCGTCATCCTCGTCGACCTGCGCACGGATGCGGTCGATCACGTCCTGCGGAACCTGTGCCGGCGTGCTGCCGAAACGCACAAGGCCAATCGCCCCACGCGTCGAACGCACCGGCGCGAGGGATTCCAGATCCGGATCGGCCTGCAGGAACAGGTAACTGGGGAACAGGCACTCGATCTTTTCGCGCATGCCGGTGGCGTCGCGCCGTACGCGGCGCACCCGCGGCAACAGGCAGGCATAGCCCTGTCGGGTGAGGTGTTCGAAGGCAATCGCCTCGGACCTGGGTTTGGTGGCAACTGCGAACCACGCCTGCACGGGACACATCACTGCGTTCAACGATTGAACGCAGCCTATCGGAATGCGACGGGGGTCACAAGCGCGGGAGGCTTCAGGCGTGTCCGTTGCCCAGCAATTTGTCGAAGTACGCGATCGTACGCGTCAAGCCTTCTTCCAGCTGCACCACGGGTTCCCAGCCCAAGCGCGCGCGCGCCAGCGCGATGTCGGGTTGCCGCTGCAGCGGATCGTCGGAAGGCAGCGGCTTGAACACGAGCGTGGACTTCGACCCGGTCAGGTCGATGACCTTCTCCGCAAGTTGCCGGATGGTGAATTCGCCGGGATTGCCAAGGTTGACCGGGCCAGTGACCCCCGGTTCCGTATTCATCAGCCGCAGGAAGCCTTCGACCAAGTCGTCCACATAGCAGAACGAACGCGTCTGCTGGCCCTCGCCATAGATCGTGATGGACTCGCCGCGCAGCGCCTGCATGATGAAATTGGACACTACCCTGCCGTCGTTCGGGTGCATGCGCGGGCCGTAGGTATTGAAGATGCGGGCGACCTTGATCTCCAGCCCGTGCTGCCGGTGGTAATCGAAGAACAGCGTCTCCGCGCAGCGCTTGCCTTCGTCGTAACAGGATCGGATGCCGATGGGGTTCACATTGCCCCAATAGCCCTCGGTCTGCGGATGCACGCTGGGGTCGCCGTAGACCTCGCTGGTCGACGCCTGGAATATCCGGCAGCGCAACCGCTTGGCAAGCCCGAGCATGTTGATGGCGCCATGCACCGAGGTCTTGGTGGTCTGCACCGGATCATGCTGGTAATGGATCGGCGAGGCCGGGCATGCGAGGTTGTAGATCTCGTCGACTTCCATGTACAGCGGAAAGGTGACGTCGTGGCGCACGAATTCGAAGCGCGGATGGCCATGCAGGTGTTCGATGTTGCGCTTGCTGCCGGTGAACAGGTTGTCCGCGCACACCACTTCGTCGCCCCGCTCCAGCAGGCGATCGATCAGGTGCGAGCCGAGGAATCCCGCACCACCGGTGACCAGCACGCGCTTTCGCGCTTCGTAGTTCCGCATCCCTACAATCTCCCGTCCACCGCATCGCGCGGCAGGACATATTTGACGTCATAGACCACGCAATCGGACTTTCCGAACGCGCGCACCCCGCTTGCCCCGAGCTCGACGAACTCGCGATGGGCCACCGCCACGACGATGGCGTCGTAATTTCCGGCTTCGGGTCGTTCGACAGGCATCAGCCCGTATTCGTGTTGCGCCTGCACCGCATCGACCCAGGGATCGTGCACGTCCACCTGCATTCCGTAGCCCTGGAACGCATGCACGATGTCGACCACGCGCGTGTTGCGAAGGTCCGGGCAGTTTTCCTTGAACGCCAGCCCTAGCACCAGCACGCGGGCCGCCACCGGGTTGATGCGTCTGCTTACCATGAGTCTCAGGACCTGGTCGGCGATGTAGCCGCCCATGCCGTCATTGGTCCGTCGCCCGGCCAGGATCACCTGCGGATGGTGGCCCACTTCCTGCGCCTTGTGGGTCAGGTAATACGGATCCACCCCGATGCAATGGCCGCCGACCAGACCGGGGCGGAACGGCAGGAAATTCCACTTCGTCCCGGCCGCTTCCAGCACGTCCAGGGTGTCGATGCCGAGCTTGTTGAACAGGACCGCAAGGTCGTTGACCAGGGCGATATTCAGGTCGCGCTGGGTGTTCTCGATGACCTTCGCCGCTTCCGCGACCTTGATGCTGGGCGCCTTGTGGGTACCCGCGGTGATGATGCCCGCATAAAGCTTGTCGACGAAATCCGCGGCGTCCGCGGTGGAGCCCGATGTCACCTTGAGGATGTCCGCGACCCGATGCGCCTTGTCGCCGGGATTGATCCGCTCGGGCGAATAGCCGACGAAGAAATCCGTGTTGAAGCGCAGGCCGGAGACCCGCTCCAGGATCGGCACGCAGATTTCTTCGGTGCAGCCCGGATACACCGTGGATTCGTAGATCACCGTGTCGCCAGCAGCGAGGACACTCCCCAGCATCCGGCTCGCTGCATCCAAGGGGGCCAGATCGGGCCGTTTGGCCGCGTCGATCGGCGTCGGCACGGTGACGATATAGACATTGCAACCGCGCAAGTCGGCCGCGTCATGCGTGAAACGCAGCTGTGCGGCGGATCCGAGCTCTTCGCGATCCACTTCAAGTGTTCGGTCGATTCCGCGCGCGAGCTCGCCGATGCGCTCGACGTTGATGTCGAAGCCGAGCGTTTCGTGATGCTTACCGAACTCCACCGCAAGCGGCAGCCCGACATAGCCGAGCCCAACGATTCCGATTCGCACACTGTCCAGGCTGGCGGGGGCCACCAGGTCAACCCACCTTCGGGTCAGCCGCGCGCGAGCGTCGGCGCGCGCCGCGCATTCCATCGGCGATGCTCGCCAGCATCATTCCAGCCAACAGGGATTCGACAGTCATCAAGCTGGTGGTGCGCAAGGGGAAATCCACAAGGGAATGAACAAGCGCAGCAAGGATAGCGGTCCAGCAAGCCGCGGCAAAGACTGCGCTCCCGCTGCGCCCCTGCATCGTGTAGATGCGCCACGCGGCAACGGCAAACAACGCCAACCCCGCCAGCAGAGCGACCATCGCAGGGATGCCGCCTGTCAGCCACCACTCGGCATATTCATTGTGAGCGTGATTGGCGTAGGCCGGGATCAGCAGCAGGTTCGGCTCATTCTGGGCAAACGCCTGCACGAAACTGCCAACGCCACTGCCCCATGGCGCGTAGTCGACACCCATCCTAAACGTGGCTGCAGCAACCGGGAAGCGAGGGTCTTGCACCAACACCGCCGCCAAACTGTCGAACCCCAGCCAGAGGCAGATCAACGCAACCACCATGCTTCCAAGCGCCAGCCCCTTGCCTGGCCGGGTACGGAGGAAACGAACGATCGGCAACACGCCTACAAAGATCAGCGTCACCACAAAGATAGGTACGACCAGCAACGCCCCCGCGCGCGAACCGGTGAGGGGCATGGTCATCACACATACCAGCGCGGCAGCGGCATACAACAAATGCGGACCGAACGATGACGACCCACCCCTGCGACGCCAGCTGTCCACGCCAAGCCCGATGCATAGGGCCATGCCCACGACAAGTGCTGTCGCGTGGTGATTGTGGTTGATGAACAGGCCGCCGAACGCTGCGCTGCCATCGGGATATTGGTAGAGCCGTTCGGCGCTGTCCGCAGGCAATCCGGCCTGAAAAAAGGCAAAGGGGATGTTGAGCAGGATCAGCATCACCAGTGCCAGCATCAGCCAGCGCCGGAATCGGGCAGGCAACGCCAATCCGGCAAGGAATGCGGCGAAGCCCGGGACCAGGAACAAGAGCCCCTGCTCGGTCGCGAACGGCGCCAGGCTCCAGCGGAGCGTCGTGCCGGCAACACCGGCCTGCCCAAGGTCGCTGATCAGCGAATTGCGCGCATCAGACCCGGCGGCGGCTGGTAGTGGCAACAGCTGGATCAACGGAACCAGGACAATCAGTCCCGCGACGACCAGGCCTGCCTGCACCAGGCGGTCACGGGGTGGATCCTGCAGGAGCATTGCGGTGGCAAGCACAAGGACCGGAAGGGCCAGCATCTGCAGCCATTCATCAACCGACGTGCTGTCCTCGGTGACTCCACCGCCCAGCCAAGCGGCCAACAACAAGGCCAGCAGCGTGGCCACCAGCGACCAGCGCAGGATATCGCGACCCGCAAAGGCAGCCTGGCGGGAGCCCATGGCCGGATTCAGGAGACGGAGCGGGGCTTCAACGAAGCAGGGCAGGCGATGCGCCTGCCCTGTCCGTCAAACAAGCCATCCCGGAGTTCCCGGGATGCGATGCCATTCAGCGTGCGCCGGTGCTGAGCGGCGGCGGCGGCGGGTCTTCCGGGTCGCTACCGCTATTGCCGATGATTGCCGCAGCAACCAGCGCGCCCCCGACGATCACCCAAGTTTTCACACGCGAACCCTCTGTGGCTACCCAAGCACCCGGCTTGCAATCGCTTGGCACTTCGTAGACACCTGGCTTGTCGAACTTGACTTCGCAACCGCTATCGTAGATCGCCGTAGACGCGGACTTCTCGTTGATCATCACTTTTTCACCAACCGCCAGCGGCTGGCCGGTCGTAGCGGAAGTGAAATCGCCGCCGGTGCTGGTCAGTGCCGTGCCGGCATCGATGCGCAGCGTGATGGCCTGAATCTGATCCTGTGCGAACGCTGGCGCAGCAAAGGCCACCGTGACTGCGATCAGTGCAGCAGCTAGCTTGCTCATTAGGAAATCCTTTTGCCAGTGTCGAGAGAAATTGAACCAGACCAAACCATACTGGCCCTGCCCCTCAAATGCAAGGCAGGGAGCCGTCATGACAGCTCGAACTGGCGGATCGAAACGTCATCGACCCACAGCATCCCCTCGACGCGCTGCGTCCTGTCGGCAGGCTTGATCAGTCGCAACACTTGTCCAGGACATTTGGCCGGAGGCACCGTGAACTCCACCGAAGATTCCCGCCATTCGAAACTTCCATCCAGTGGCTCGCCATCGGCCAGCACGCCTGCCCTGCCCTGGCATTCAATCCGCCATTGCAGCCCCATACCGCTATGCAGGTTCCGGGCCCGTATCCGCATCCCGAGCCGATAGCGCCCCGGGAACAGGAACAACGGGTGGTGCAACCCGACGTCCTGGATCGGCCGACCCAGGAACTGGAATTGCGCCATGCCGTCCTGGGCATTGGTGTCGGAGCTGAACTGCAGCGACACCCCCTGCACAACCTTGAAGCGCCAGTCGAAACCTGCATCGGATGGCGGATGGCGAAAATCGCCGTTGTAAAGCAACGGGAGCCCTGCCCCAGGCGCAACGGCGTCGCTGGCCCAGCGCGCATAGGCTTCGCCCCACCTGCCTTGCGCGATCAGGCCGTCCAGCCACATCGCATACTCTTCCTGGCTCAGATCACCGCGCAGCCGCAGGGTTTGCATGATTCGGCTGTTTGCGTCGGGAAATCCGCCGGCGAGTCTCAGCATCTGGCTGCGCCAGGGCGGATCGCCTAGCAGGACTTCCGCCAGCGCATCCGCAAACGCGTCGTCCTGCACCAAGGGCGCCAGTTGCTTGAGGATCCGGTTGATACCCCTGGTGCGCTCGGGCGTGGTGCGCAGGACGAAGTCGATATGCATCAACGCCGTGGCGAAATCGCGCTTCTGCAGGTAGTGCTGGGCGAGCCATGCACGCGCCGGGATATCGCGGGGAGCTCGGCGCGCAGCGAGTAAATGCATCTGCAGTGCCAGGGCAGGCTGGCGTTGTCGATGCGCGACCTCGCCCAGCACCCGGAACGCCCGCCCTTCCACCGGCTCGCATGCCAGCAACCTGTTGGCGCTCCCCTTGGCCCCGGCCAAGTCATCCTGGTCGAGTTGGCGCAGAGCAAGCCCCAACAGGGCTTGCGGATCACATGCGCGCCAGCCCAATGCCCGCTCCGGATCAGCCAACGCATGGCGCTGCGCCTGCATGGAACCGAACACGCGCCATCCCGCGAACAAGCTCAACGCGATGACGACCGCCATGACCAGGCTACGAACCCCTGGTCTCATTTCCCGCGTTCCACGCTCAATCCGACCACCATCCAGCGATCCGCGCGCCAGACCAGGTCCGCTTTCACTCTCCCCCGCCCCCCCGCCCCGGCAACGCCATCGACTTGATACGCCGAGGTCAGCACAGCGTTTTCGCTGCCAATGCGCCACTCCGGCGGCCCCAACCGTGCACGTCCGAGCTGATGTAACTGGAGACGCAAACCATCGGCGCTGGACATGATGGCCGGGCTGTTCCAGATCGGTGGCGGCGCGCGCTTCAGCGTTGCCATGTACTGGAGAAACGTGTCGCCGACGCGCCGAGCCTGCTGGACGCGCACAACGTTCGGCGCAACAGCCGCTGTTGAGACAGGTGCCAGCGAAGCGACGGGGGCGGGGGACGCCGACGACGACGATGGCGGCGCTTTGGCAGGCGCATCCTCAGTGGTTGCCGGTGCCACCGCAATGGCCTTTGACCTTGCGGTTTTATCCGCTGCCACCTTCGCTGCTGCGATCCTGGCGGCTTCTGCCTTTGCAGCGGCGGCCTTGGCCAACGCTGCCTTGTCTGCCACGACCTTGGCTGCTGCAAGCTTGTCTGCTGCAGCCTTGGCGGCAACGACTTTGTCGGCCTTGGCCTTGTCAGCGGCCACCTTCGCGGCTGCGATCCTGGCGGCTTCTGCCTTGGCCGCAGCAGCCTTGGCTGCAGCGGCTTTCTGTGCAGCGAGCTTGCCGGCTGCGTTCCTGGCGGCCGTGACCTTGGCGGCAGCAACTCTGTCGGCCGCCTTGTCAGCGGCCACCTTCGCGGCTGCGATCCTGGCGGCTTCTGCCTTGGCCGCAGCAGCCTTGGCTGCAGCGGCTTTCTGTGCAGCGAGCTTGTCGGCTGCGTTCCTGGCGGCCGTGACCTTGGCGGCAGCAACTCTGTCGGCCGCCGCCTTGTCAGCGGCCACCTTCGCGGCTGCGATCCTGGCGGCTTCTGCCTTGGCCGCAGCGGCCTTGTCTGCCGCCACCTTGGCTTCTTTGATTCTGACGGCTTCGATCTTGGCGGCTGCGATCTTTTTGGCTGCAACGTTCTCTGCAGCGGCCTTGTCAGCCGCGATCTTGGCAGCTGCACGTCTATCTGCTGCAACCCTCGCGGCTGCCAACTGGGCTGCTGCTACCTTTGCCGTACGCGCGGCTTCCGGCTCCGGCGATACGCGCTCCCCGCTTCCCGCCACGGCTCGGTCGGTAGCGGAGGCGTAGTCTGCCGTTGGAGAAACGACATCCGTTCCCCATGCGTCTGGTGCACGCTCGTTGTTGCGCACGGCAAGCCAACCCAGCAACAGACACACGCCCACCAGTGCAATGACCGGCATTCGCTGTTGCCATGGATTGGCGACACCTTCTTGAGGCACGTGGGACAGCCACGCTGGCACTTGGCGTTGCGTTACCGCGATGGCGAACTCCGGCTCCCGCTCCGCAGCCGCGAGATCCTGATCGTATCTGCGACGGCGTTCATCGTTACGCAGCCGGTTCCACGCGATGTTTACGCGCGAGGCAAATATAGAATCGTCTTCATTCTGTTGCCGGTCGGGATGCAACCACAATTGCAGCAACCGATGGTTGGCCTTGATCTGCTCCGTGCTGGCGTCCGCGCTGACCCCCAGGGCGCGATATGCGTCTGCTTGCGGATGGAACAGGACCTCCCGGGCATAGAATTTGGCTGCTTCGCGAAGCCTTTCTGCCGGCTCCCCGAGGAGTCGCGCGGTCTCGATAGTCGCTTCCTCGGGCTCGACCCGTGCCGCAATCGCGAGCAGGCGTTCAATTCCCGACGGAAGCGGACTCTGTCGAAGTGCATGACGCTCGCCAGGCGCCCGCAATAGCGCGAGGGCCCATTCCAGCGCGGTCCCCGGCGCGCCGCTCATTCAATCAGCTCCTGCCCAATCGCGGCTTGTCCTCATTGGTCTTGTATGTGCCGTACTGGTAGCCATACCCGTAGCCGTAGCCGTAGCCAGCGGTATGCGCATCATACTTCGACAGCAATGCACCGACCACGCGCGCCCTGGCTGCCAGCAATCGCTTCAACGCAGCTTGTGCCGGCCGGATCCGGGTCTTGGCCGCATCGACCATCAGCAAGGTGCCGTCGGTGACGTTCGCCAGGATAGGTGCATCCGCCAATCCAAGCACCGGGGGGCCATCGATGATGATCTGGTCGAAACGTTCGATCGACACCGTCAGCAGCGAGACCAGCTTGCTCCCGGACAGGAGTTCCGCCGGATTCGGCGGGAGCGGACCGGCCAGGATCACCGACAATCTTTCGTATTCGGTGGCTCTCAGGGTTTCCGTCAACGTGCTTGCCCCGGAAAGCAGGTTACTGAGACCGACACTACGATCTTCCAAGCCCAGCGCCCTGTGCAGCGAAGGATTGCGCAGGTCAGCCTCGATCAGGAGCACGGACTTGCCCAGTTGCGCGAAATTTCGGGCGAGTGTCAGCGCCGCGGTCGACTTGCCCTCGCCCGGACCACTGCTGGTAACCAGCAGCGTTCTGGGGACGCCATGATCCGTCGAGAACTGGAGCGTTGCTCGCACCGATCGATACGCCTCGGAAAAACTCGAACGCGGATCACCGGCGACATCCGCAATGCGTTCCTTCGCACCAAGCTTGGGGATCACGCCAAGCACCGGCAAGCGCAGCTTCTGCTCGACATCCTGAGGCGACTTCAACCTGTCGTCCAGGAAATCGAGCAGGAACGCCGCCAGCACGCCGAGCAGCGCGCCAAGCAACAAACCTCGAATGAGATTCTGCCGCAGGTTTGGCTTCGTGCGATTGGCCGACTGGGCGGGATCCACGATCGTGATGTTGTTGGCACGCGTGTCGGTGGCAGCCCCGACCTCCTTGTAGCGCTGCAGCAGGCCGTCGTAAAGCTGGCGGTTGGTGTCGACATCCCTCTTGAGAATGCTGTATTCGATATTGCTGCCCTCGGCATCGAATGCCTGCCCCCGAAGTTCGGCCACCGCTTGCCTCAGCGCTGACTCTTCTCCTTGCGCGGCCGCATACTCAGCCTTCACCGAAGATCGCAGGCGGCCCATTTCCTGGCCAATCTGTTTGTCGATTTCGTCGATCTGCCGCTTCAACTGCTGCATCTCCGGATAATCCGGCTTGAACAGCCCCAGTTTCTGCTGATATTCCCCATCAGCACTGCGCGCTGCTGCTGCAGCGGCCCGACCGCCGAGGCGGTCAGCATTTCCGTCGAGGTCGCGCTCTGTCGCCAGCGCGATTCGGCACGAATACGCTCCTGCTGTGCAGTCGCCAGGGCGGCACTCAACTGCGTCAGGTTCTGCGCAGCCAGCGTCCGCCCTTTTTCATCGGTGATGACCAGACCTTGGGTCCGCGCGTATTCGATGAGCTTGCGTTCCGATTCCTCAAGCTTGCCTTTGGTCAGCTTGAGTTGCTCTTCGAGGAACATTTTCGCATTCGTCGTCGCCGACGAACGCCGGTCCAGGTTGGACTCCGCGAATCCCTCGGCGATCGCATTGACGACGCGCACGGAGAAATCTGGCGATGGACTGTCGTAGCTGATCCACACCAGCGAGGCTTCCGGCACCCGTGCCACGCTCAAGCCTCCGCTGATGGCACCCGAAAGCTCCTTGCTGAGCTGGGCCGCCTCGGCAGGGGTTGTGGCGACACTCCCTTGTTCCCGGGCAGCCTTGGGCGGCGACCCGACCATGCCTTTCACGCGCGCGAGCCACCCCGGATTTTCGAGACGCACAAGGGCCGACTTGTCGAGGTTCAGGCTCGCTGCAACGCGATCGGCAAGTGATCGGCTCTTCAGCAGTTCAAGCTGGGTCTGCAGGTACTCATCATTCCAATACCCGCCCAACTGCTGGGCTTCCTGCGTCTGGACAACACTCGCGGTCGCCCGGTCGACCTGGACCAGCGCCGACGCACGATAGATCGGGGTTGTCATCAGGGTCGACAGCAAGGCCAGCGCCGTGATCGCCGCAACGATGCTGAGAACAAGCCAGCGGTGCTTGAGGAGCACCAGCCAGTATTTGCGCAGGTCGATCTCGTCGCTGTCGTCCTCATCCCGTTCGTCGACCAAACCCAGGCCAATAGCACCGCCCCGACCATCGGATCTGAGCAAGGCACGTTTGAGATCGGGATCCTGTCGCGCCGGCAGGCGGTCGTTGCTGTCCGCCGGGTCTGCCGGCAGGTGTTCGTCAGTCATTCGGGTACAAACTCGGCGAAAGAATCAAAGAAAACTGAAGATGCCGAGGATCGGCATCGACTCCAGGAAGCGGCGCATCGCGGTCTTGCTGCCGGACTCCTGGACGACAACGATGTCGTCCCCGTACAACTGGGGATCCACCAACGTGCCCTTGCGAATCTGCCGCAGGTCGAACGCCGCTGCCATCCGCTTGCCGTCGACCTGGCGCATCACCACGATGCCGCCAAGATCCGCGATTCTCTCGTCGACGCCCCCGGCCAAGGCGATGACCTGCAACAGCGTGATCTTGCCGGTGATCGGATAAATCCCGGGCTTTTTGATCGCACCTTCCAGGGTGATGCGCTGGCTTGAAAACTCCTTCACGAAGACGCTCACCTGCGGATTCTGCAGGTAAGTGGCTGAGTACTTCTGCGCCAGCTCCTTTTCCAGTTCCTGGACGGTCCGGCCACCGGCGAGGATCGTGCCGATCAATGGGAGGGAAATCTGGCCCTTCGCATTCACCCGAACGTCCTTGCTCAGCTCCGCCACGCCGAATACGCTGACATTGAGCAGGTCCTGACCTCCAATCCGGTAGTCAGTGGCCCCCTCATATGCGCCGGTCGTGGTGGTGGTGTCCGGCATCGGCATGTCGCCACCGGCGGCGCTTGCCACCCGCCCGCCGCTTGCACAAGAGGCGAGGAAAAGGACCAACAGCAGCCCACACATTGAACGCATCCATGTCGTTGCCATCATGTCCACTCCTTGAAATCGCTTGGCTCGTTTCCGCAAGCCCACCTCCCACTATCCCAGAGTTTCGCGGGATTTACAGCAGTCCGCCATGAACCCATTGTCTCGGCGCCGGGTTCATGTAGAATTCGCGGCCCACCGGGCGGTTAGCTCAGCGGTAGAGCATTGCCTTCACACGGCAAGGGTCGCAGGTTCGAACCCTGCACCGCCCACCAGTTTTCGGGATGCCGGCTGCCTGCCGGCATTTTTTTGCCATCCTGACGGGTTAGGGCTGCGCTGAATGCGGGCCGGCAGCCCTGCACTGGCGTACGATGGCGCTGCTGTCCGTTTTTCCACCTGCGTCCCGCCCGACCGGTTTACCGTCGTCCGCTGCGCTTTCCTCCACGCGTCGAATGCCCCGTCAGGGGGTCAGACGCCCTTCCGGGAGCGCCAATGCCGGGTTACGGGGCACGCGAGATTGAACACATAGTGGACGGCAGTGCGCAGGCACTGCGCTCCGGCGACGTCGACTGCACGCGTTGTGACGCAGTGTGCTGCCGGTTGACCGTGGTCCTGCAATCGGAGGATCGCATTCCACCGCGCTTCACCGCTTACACGCCCGAGGGCTTGCATGTGATGGATCGCGATGAGGAAGGCTGGTGCTTGGCGATCGATGCCGCACGCATGCAATGCTCGATCTACGAAATACGCCCGCAGATCTGCCGTCGCTTCGTGATGGCCGGTCCGTATTGCCAGGAAGTGCGCGCCGACTACAGCGACCGCATGGCCCGTGGCATCCCGCTGCAACTTTACTGAGGAGAGGCTTGATGCCGAGCCCGAAGAAGCCCCACCCCGCCGGTGCCGCGCCGCCCGCGATCGCGCCGTCCAAGACCAGCCACCTGTTTGCCCCACGCAAGGCCAACGACCGCACGCCGGTGACCCGCGAGGCGATCGAGGCGGACATGGAAGCGTTCCAGCAAGCCGGAGGCAAGATCGAGGTACTCGGCACGACCCGCTCACTGCATCGCATCGATGGCGATGCGCCAGCGCCGGCGGCGCCAGCCAAACCCACCCCGTCGCGCAGCCGCTGAGCGACTGCGCCGGTCGCGAACCGGCGCTGGCTGCCTTATTCCAGGCCGAGCGCGCGCACGACCTGGTCGGCTAGCGCGGCCGGGTCGGCGATGGCGGTGTCCAGGTGCAGCTCCGGCGATTCCGGGGCTTCGTACGGCGAATCGATGCCGGTGAAGTTGCGCAACTCGCCGCGGCGGGCCTTCGCATAGAGACCCTTTACGTCGCGCCGCTCGGCCTCGGCCAGCGATGTGTCGACGTGCACTTCCAGGAACTCGCCGGCCGGGAACAGCGCGCGCGCCATTTCGCGTTCGGCGCGGAAGGGGCTGATGAAGCTGACCAGCACCACCAGGCCGGCATCGGTCATCAACCGTGCGACTTCGGCCACGCGGCGGATGTTCTCGACGCGATCCTCGTCGGTGAAACCAAGGTCCTTGTTGAGGCCATGGCGGACGTTGTCGCCATCCAGCAGGTAGGTGTGCCGACCCATCGCCAGCAACTTCTTCTCGACCAGGTTGGCGATCGTCGACTTGCCGGCACCGGACAGGCCGGTGAACCACAGGCAACGCGGGTGCTGATGCTTGATTGCAGCGCGCGTGGCCTTGTCCACGTCCAGGTGTTGCCAATGGATGTTGCCGGCACGGCGCAGGGCAAAATCCAGGGTACCGGCAGCGACCGTGGCATTGGTCTGGCGGTCGATCAGGATGAAACCGCCGAGCGCGCGATTCTCCGCGTAGGACGCGAAGGCCACCGGCTGGTCCAGGTGCAGGTTGCAGTACGCGACCTCGTTCAAGTCGAGGTGCTTGGCGGCCAGCGGCTCCTGCGTGTTCACGTCGATCTTGTGCTTGATCTCGGTGACCGACGCGCCCACGGTGCGTGCGCCGATTTTCAACAGATACGGCCGCCCAGGCAGCAGGCGCTCATCGCCCATCCACAGCAGGTGCGCGGCGAACTGGTCGGCGACTTCCGGCGGATTGGACACGCTGGCGATCACATCGCCGCGACTGGCATCGACTTCATCGGCCAGAGTGAGCGTAACCGCCTGCCCCGCCGATGCCGCAGGCATATCGCCGTCCGCCGTCACCACCCGCGCGATGCGCGAGCGACGCCCGGCAGGCAACACGACGACTTCGTCGCCCGGCGCAACGGCACCCGCCACGACCGTGCCGGCGAAGCCACGGAAATCCTGGTTCGGCCGGCACACCCACTGCACCGGCATGCGGAAGTCGACATCACCCGCGACCCTCACGATGTCGACCGTTTCGAGGTGTTCGAGCAAGGCCGGGCCGCGGTACCACGGCATCGCCGGCGAACGCTCGATCATGTTGTCGCCGCGCAGCGCGGACAACGGGATGCATTCGACCTGGTCGATGCCGAGTTGCGTCGCGAGCTCGCGGTAGTCGGCGACGATGGCATCGAACACGCCTTGGTCGAAATCGACCAGATCCATCTTGTTAACCGCCAGCAACACCCGGCGGATGCCGAGCAGCGAGACGATGTAACTGTGCCGGCGGGTCTGCGTCAGCAGGCCCTTGCGCGCATCCACCAGCACCACCGCGAGGTCGGCGGTGGATGCACCGGTCGCCATGTTGCGAGTGTACTGCTCATGGCCGGGGCAATCGGCGACGATGAACTTGCGCTTCTCGGTGCCGAAGAAGCGATACGCGACATCGATGGTGATGCCCTGCTCGCGCTCGGCGGCCAGCCCGTCGACCAACAGCGCGAAATCGATCTCGCCGTTCTGGGTACCGTGCTTGCGGCTGTCGGCTTCGAGCGCGCTCACCTGGTCGTCCAGCAACAACTTGGTGTCATGCAGCAGGCGGCCGATCAAGGTGCTCTTGCCGTCGTCCACGCTGCCGCAGGTAATGAAGCGCAGCAAGCCCTTGGTTTCGTGTTGCTGCAGGTAGGCGGCGACTTGCGCGCTGGCGTTCTCATGAAGAGACATCAGAAATATCCCTCCTGCTTTTTCTTTTCCATCGAGGCCGAAGGATCCTGGTCGATCACCCGCCCCTGCCGTTCGGAGGTGGTCGACACCAGCATCTCGGCGATGATTTTTTCCAGCGTGTCCGCATCGGATTCGATCGCGCCGGTCAGCGGGTAGCACCCCAGCGTCCGGAAGCGCACCTGCTTCATTGCCGGCACTTCTCCCGCGTGCAGCGGCAGGCGCTCATCATCCACAAGGATCAGCGCACCATCGCGCTCCACCACCGATCGTTCGCGCGCCAGATACAGCGACGGCACCGCGATCTTCTCGCGGTAGATGTACAGCCAGATGTCGAGCTCGGTCCAGTTGCTGATCGGGAACACGCGCACCGATTCGCCCTTGTGGATGCGCGTGTTGTAAAGACTCCACAATTCCGGGCGCTGGTTCTTCGGATCCCAGCGATGTTGCGCGCTGCGGAAACTGAAGATGCGTTCCTTTGCGCGCGACTTCTCCTCGTCGCGGCGCGCACCACCGATCGCGGCATCGAAACCGCCGGCATCAAGCGCCTGCTTCAGCGCCTGGGTCTTCATCACGTCGGTGTGCACGGTGGCGCCATGGGTGATCGGGCCGATGCCCTGGGCCACGCCATCAGGATTGGTATGCACGCGCAGTTCGATGCCGGTTTCCGCGGCGCGCTGGTCGCGGAACGCGATCATCTCGCGGAACTTCCAGCCCGTGTCCACGTGCAGCAGCGGGATCGGCGGGCGCGCGGGATAAAATGCCTTGAGCAGCAGGTGCAGCAGCACCGAACTGTCCTTGCCGACGGAATACAGCATCACCGGGTTGCGGAACTCGGCCGCGACCTCGCGCAGGATGTGGATGCTTTCGGCTTCGAGCCGATCGAGGTGGGACAGTCCGGTATTCAAGTGCGGGCGCAGGCTGCAGCGAGGCGCACAGGGTATCAGTTGGACTTCCCGCTCCGCAGCCGCATGACATGCTCGGGCGGCATGAAGGCATCGCTGCGCGAGGCTTGCCAGAAGTCCTGGAACACCGCGTGCTCGGGGATGCGCCCGCCCAGCAATTCGCCGGGACGCAGGAAGCGGTACAGGGCCGCGAGCGAGCGCACCTCGGTCGGCGAGACCCGCCGCAGGATGTGCTCCGGGCCGAGTTGGTCCGGATGATCCAGGCCGGCCGCGCATAGCAGGTCGCGCAATGCATGCAGGGTGTTGCCATGGAATTCGGCGACGCGGGTGGCCTTGTCGGGCACGTCGAGCTTGCGCCAGCGGCCGGGATCCTGGGTAGCGATGCCGGTCGGGCAGCGGTCGGTGTGGCAGCTCATCGACTGGATGCAGCCCAGCGCGAACATGTAACCACGACCCGCGTTGCACCAGTCCGCGCCCATCGCCAGCGTGCGCGCCATGTCGAACGCGCTGACGATCTTGCCCGCCGCGCCGATGCGGATTCGGTCGCGCAGATCCAGCCCCACCAACGTGTTGTGGACCAGCATCAACGCTTCGTGCATCGGAACGCCCACGTGGTCGATGAACTCCGCCGGGGCCGCGCCGGTGCCGCCTTCGGCACCGTCGACCACGATGAAATCGGGCGTCATCCCGCTGTCTTGCATCGCCTTGGCGATGCCGAACCATTCCCATGGATGGCCGATGGCCAGCTTGAAACCGGTCGGCTTGCCGCCCGACAGTTCGCGCAGGCGGGCAACGAATTGCAGCAGTTCCACTGGCGTGGAAAACGCGGAATGTCGTGCCGGTGAAACGCAGTCCTGGCCCATCGGCACGCCGCGCGTCGCCGAGATTTCCGCGCTGACCTTCGGTGCCGGCAATACGCCACCGTGGCCGGGCTTCGCGCCCTGCGACAGCTTCACCTCAATCATCTTCACCTGCGGATCGCGCGCATTCGCGGTGAAGCGTTCCTCGCTGAAGCTGCCGTCATCGTTTCGGCAACCGAAATAGCCCGATCCGATTTCCCAGACCAGGTCACCACCGGCCTCGCGGTGGTAGGGCGAGATCGAACCTTCGCCGGTGTCATGGTAGAAACCGCCCTGCTTCGCCCCGGCATTCAAGGCGCGGATCGCCGCCGCCGACAACGAACCGAAGCTCATCGCCGAGATGTTGAACACACTCGCCGAATACGGCTGCGCGGAACCGGCACCGATGACGATGCGGAAATCGGATGACGGGATCGCGGCGGGCGCCATCGAATGGTTGATCCATTCGTAATCCACGCCGTAGACATTCTGCTGGGTGCCGAACGGGCGTACGTCGTTGAGGCGCTTCGCGCGTTGATAGACAAGGGTGCGCTGCTGGCGTGAGAACGGGACTTCGGCCAGGTCGGATTCGAAGAAATACTGGCGCAGCTCCGGCCCGATCGATTCCAGCCCATAGCGGAAGTGCGCCAGGATCGGATAGTTGCGACGCAAGGTGCTGCGCGCCTGCAACAGGTCGATCGTGCCCAGCACCGCCAGCGCGCCGAACACCGCCACGCCCCACCACCAGCCCGGCATGCGCAGCGCCAACAGCAGCGAGATCACGAACATCAGCAGGCTGGCGGCATAGGCGGCGTAGCGGGACACGGCGACTCCTCTGCTGGCAATGATCCGCTTGCGACTGGTGCCTGGGGAGGGACTCGAACCCTCATGGCCTCGCGGCCGGCGGATTTTAAGTCCGATGCGTCTACCGGTTTCGCCACCCAGGCTTGCATCGAAGCTTACGCGATGCGCGCGGGCGAAAAAAAAGCCCCGCCGAAGCGGGGCTTTCAATTTGGAGGCCGAGGTCGGAATTGAACCGGCGTACGCGGATTTGCAGTCCGCTGCATAACCACTCTGCCACCCGGCCGGATGACGTGTTGCATCTTACTGGCACATGGTCCGAAAACAACGAAGCCCCGCGTACGGGGCTTCGTCTGAACGCTTGCATCCAAATCTGGAGCGGGAAAAGGGACTCGAACCCTCGACCCCGACCTTGGCAAGGTCGTGCTCTACCAACTGAGCTATTCCCGCGTTGAGCCCGTCATTTTAGGGCCTCAGTTCCACCTGTCAACACCTTTTGCTTCTTCAGCGCGCAATGCAGGCCATGCGGCGCGTGCGTACTCGAATCCCGACCACAACGTGAGGATCGCCGCGGCGGCCAGCAGCCATTCGCCGATGAGGAAAATGGGCAATCCCAACAGCGGTTCGCGATACAGCAGGAAACCCAGCGCCACCATCTGCACGATGGTCTTGATCTTGCCCACGTTGGCCACTGCAACCTTGGCGCGCTGGCCCAGTTCCGCCATCCACTCGCGCAGCGCGGACACCGCGATCTCGCGGCCGATGATGACGCTGGCCCACAACGCCATCCAGATGGTGTGGTGGTACTGCACGGTGATCACCAGCGCGACGGCGACCATGAGTTTGTCGGCGACCGGATCCAGGAACGCGCCGAAAGCCGAGTACTGGTTGTAGCGTCGCGCGATCCAGCCATCCAGCCAGTCGGTCAGCGAGGCGAACACGAAGATCGCGGTGGCGGCGACATTGGTCCAGCGGTAGTCGAGGTAATAGACGACCACCAGCACCGGGATCAACGCGATCCGCGCCAACGTCAGCCAAGTGGGAATGGTGAGCTTCATGCGGCGATTCTACGTTGCGTGCCTGCTTCGCGCCGTCAATGGCCTGTCCCCGCCTCCAACCCGTGCAGGCTGGCCCAGATCCGCTCGGCCAACGGACGGTTGATGCCTTCGACCCGGGCGATATCGTCGACCGCTGCGGCCTTGAGCCCGGTCAATCCGCCGAAATGTCGCAACAGCGCGCCACGCCGACGCGGACCGATCCCGGCGATGTCCTCCAGCCGACTTGTACTGCGCGCCTTCTGGCGCTTGCCACGATGGCCGGTGATGGCGAAGCGATGGGCTTCGTCGCGCACTTGCTGGACCATCTGCAAGGCCGGCGATGCCGCCCCAGGCTGCACCTCGCGGCCGTCGGGCAGCAGCAGGGTTTCGGCACCGGCCTTGCGCTCCGGTCCCTTGGCCACTCCGATCAGGGTCACGCCCTGCAGGCCGGCATCCTGCAGCACGGCCTGCGCCTGCGCCAGTTGCCCGGCCCCGCCATCGATCAGCAAGATATCTGGCAGGACGATGTCTGGCTCGCCTTCGGCCGCGGGCCGGAAACGCCGCTGCAACGCCTGGTGCATGGCGGCGTAATCGTCGCCGGGTTCGATGCCGCTGCTGCCGCCGACCGCGATGTTGTAGCGCCGGTACTGGTTGCGCAACGGCCCCGCCGCGTCGAACACCACGCAGGACGCCACCGTCGCCTCGCCCATGGTGTGGCTGATATCGAAACATTCGATCCGCGACGGCGCTTCGGCCAGCCCCAGCAATTCACGCAAGGCCTCCACCCGTGCTTGCTGCGCACTGCTGCTGGACAGTTCGGTGGCCAGCGCGAGCGCGGCGTTGCGGGTCACCAGGTCCAGGTGCGCCGCGCGTTCGCCGCGCACGTTGCTGCGCAGTTCGATCTTGCGGCCAGCATGTTCTGCCAGTGCCTGCTCGATCAGTTCGCGTTCGGGGATATCGCGGTCGAGCACGATCTCGGAGGGCGGCGGTTGCTCGGCGTAGTACTGCGAGACGAACGCGGCCATGACTTCGGCGGAGCTGTCCTCGCCATTGGTCTTGGGGAAGAACGCGCGGGTGCCGAGGTTGCGCCCATCGCGGAAGGCCAGCAGCAGGACGCAGGCCGACGCCCCCTGCATCGCCACCGCGAGTACATCGAGATCTGCGCTGCGGCCATCCACATACTGCCGGGCCTGCAGTTTGCGGATGGTGGTGATGAGGTCGCGCAGGCGCGCGGCCTGCTCGAATTCCAGCGCTTCGCTGGCGGCCTGCATCGACGCAGTGAGTTCGTCACCCAGTTCGCCGCTGCGTCCATCCAGGAACATGCCGGCGCGGCGCACCGCGTTGGCGTAGTCATCGACCTCGACCAGGCCGACGCAGGGCGCGCTGCATCGACCGATCTGGTGCTGCAGGCACGGCCGCGAGCGGTTGCGGAACACGCTGTCCTCGCAACTGCGCAGGCGGAACAGCTTGTGCATGAGGTTGAGCGTCTCGCGCACCGAGGCCGCGCTGGGGTACGGCCCGAAATAACGCCCGGGCATCGCGCGCGGCCCGCGATGGAAGGCGATGCGTGGCCAGTCTTCCTTGGTCACCAGCACGAACGGGTAGCTCTTGTCGTCGCGCAGCATCACGTTGTAGCGCGGTGCCAGCGATTTGATCAGCTGGTTTTCCAGCAGCAGGGCGTCGGCTTCGCTGCGGGTGACGGTGACCTCGATGCGCGCCACCTGCGCCAGCATCGCCATGATCCGGGTGGGCTTGGGAGTGGCATTGAAATAGCTGCCCACGCGGTTGCGCAACGCACGTGCCTTGCCGACGTAGAGCACGCCACCATCGGCGTTGAACATGCGGTACACGCCCGGTGCCAGCGGCAAGGCCGCGGCGGCCTCGCGGCCATCGAAGGCCGGAGCATCAGCCTTGCGCTTGCTCATCTGCGCGCGCTCAGAGTCGTCCCTGGCGGATGCGCTCCACCACGCCGGACGCCGCCGCATCGACCAGCTTGAATGCCTGCTCGAAATCGCGCGCGTTGCCGTAGTACGGATCAGGCACATCCTTCTTGCCCACCCCGCTCCATTCCAGCAGCAACTCGACTTGCCCATGCGAGATGCGCGGCTTGCGGATGCGTGCATCGTGGAGGATGGAGCGATCAGCGCAGAGGATCACGTCGAACCGGTCGTAATCCTCCAGCATCAGCCGCCGCGCGCGCTGCGCGGAAATATCGATGCCGTGTTTCGCCGCGCAGGCGATCGCGCGCTCGTCGGGCGGATGGTCGATGTGCGAAGTCCCGGTCGCGGCCGAATCCACGTGCGCCATCGTGCCAAGCCCCGCCTGTTCCAGCCGCGCGCGCAGCACGCCCTCCGCCATCGGCGAGCGGCAGATGTTGCCCAGGCACACCATCAGGATTCCGATCGATCTAGCCATTGCGTCGCGTGCGCTCCATGTCCTGCCAAGTTCGTTCCGCGCGCGCCAGGTCGTCCGGCGTATCCACGCCTGGCGGGAACGGCGACGGTGCCAGCGCCACCGCGATCCGCCAGCCGGCTTCCAGCGCGCGCAATTGTTCCAGCGATTCGATCCGTTCCAGCCTGCCTGCCGGCAGCGCTGCGAAGGCGCGCAAGGCGGACACTCGATAGCCGTAGATACCGATGTGGCGCAGCCAGTGGCCACCCGGCGGCATCGCATCGAGCGCATTCGCGAATGCGTCGCGCGGCCAAGGCAGCGGCGCGCGGCTGAAGATCAGCGCATCGCCGTTCACTGCGCGCACGACCTTCACGGCATTCGGATCGAGCAGGGTGTCGATGTCGTCGATCGGCGCTGCGAGGGTGGCGATACCGGCACCGCTGTCCGCTACCGTGCGCGCCACGCAGGCAATGCCGTCGGCAGGCGCGAAAGGCTCGTCGCCCTGCAGGTTGACCACGATGGTGTCGTCAGCCCAACCGGCGATGCGCGAGCATTCGGCCAGGCGGTCGGTGCCCGAGGCGTGATCGGGCGACGTCATCGCCACCTGCACGCCGCTGACCTGCAAGGCGTCCGCGATGCGGACATCGTCAGTGGCGACCCAGGCCTCGCGCGCGCCGGCGGCCAATGCACGACGGGCGACATGCAGCACCATCGGCTCGCCACCGATCAGCCTCAGCGGCTTGCCGGGCAAGCGCGAGGCTGCGTACCGCGCGGGGATCGCGACGACGAAGTCTTGTGGCTGCATGCGGGCATTATCGCTGGTCATTGGTGTGCGGGGGACTTCGCCGCTCAGGCTTCGCATCCTGCTCCGATGCGCGGCCGCAGGCCATCCATGGCCTGCTCGAAGCACACCCCCGCACACCAATCACCACAACCTTCATCGCGACTTGAGACAAGCGGCATCAAACAACGCGTGGCGGTAACCGCTCCAGCAAGCCGACCCAGAACGCCTGGGGCAACACTGCATCGACCGGCACCATGAACGCCGGTGCGTCCGCCAGGTCGGCGCACTTCACCGCGTCCTTCACCGTCATCAACACCGGCAACCTGCTGCCGAACTCGAAATCACCCGCTACGTACGCATGGTGATCGGGGAAAGCGTGCGGCACCACCGCTATGCCGGCGTCGCGCAGCATCGCGAAGAAGCGTTCCGGATCGCCGATCCCGGCCACCGCATGCACGCGCTGGCCGGCGAACGCGGACAGCGGCTGCGCACGGCCGCCATGCAAGGGTTGCGCGACCCCCACCCGCAGCCGCATCGGCCATTCGCCGAGACCGGAATCTCGCTGTACTTCATGCTCACTGGCGACTCCGAGGTTGAGCACGCGGAAGTCGCAATCGGCCGCGCGCTCCACCGGTTCACGCAGCGGGCCGGCCGGCAGCAGGCGGCCGTTGCCGTAGCGTCGGCGCGCGTCCTGCACTTCGATTTCGATGTCGCGGGCCAGCCGGTAGTGCTGCAGGCCATCGTCGCAGACCACGATGTCGCAACCGGCGGCGGCCAGTGCCTTCGCGGCGGCCACGCGATCGCGATCGACGCGGACCTTCACGCCAGTGGCGCGCGCAATCAGCAGCGGCTCGTCGCCGACTTGAGATGCATTGCTGCCCGCACCGACCCAGCGCGGCGTGGCTTCGTCCTCGCGACCATGTCCGCGGCTGGCGACGCCTGGTGTCCAGCCCTCTGCGCGCAGGCGCGCGACCAGGGCGATCACCAATGGCGTCTTGCCGGTGCCGCCTGCGACGATGTTGCCGACCACGAGCACCGGCACGCCAGCCTTGTGCTTGCGCAACCAGTCACGCCGATACGCAGTGCGCCGCAGAGCCGCGAGGTTGCCGTACAGCGTGGCCAGCAGGCGTGCATGCAGCGGGGGCGTGCTGCCGTCGTGCCACCACGCGGGGGTTTGCGGCAACGGTTTGCGGCTCAAGCCGCGCCCTCGCGGAACTGCATGGCGTGCAGGTGCGCGTAGACACCGCCGCGGGCGAGCAACTCGGCATGCGTGCCCTGCTCCACCAACCGGCCATCGTCGAGCACCAGCACCTGGTCGGCGTGTTCGATGGTCGACAGCCGATGCGCGATCACCAGCGTGGTGCGGTCCGGGATCAGCTTGGCCAGCGCGTCCTGCACCAGCCGCTCGGAAGCGTTGTCGAGCGCGGCGGTGGCTTCATCGAGGATCAGGATCGGCGCGTCCTTGAGCATCGCCCGCGCGATGGCGAGGCGTTGTCGCTGGCCACCCGACAACTTGCCGCCACCGGCACCGATCTGGCTTTCCAGCCCGTCCGGCATCCGTGCGACGAACTCCAGCGCATTGGCATCGCGCACCGCGGCTTCGATCCGGTCCGGCCCGAGCGCCTGCAATTCGCCGTAGGCGACGTTGCCGGCGACGCTGCCGTCGAACAGCATCACCTGCTGGCCCACCAGCGCGATCTGCCGGCGCAGGTCGGCCAGCGGATAGTCGTCGAGCGGATGGCCATCCAGCAGGATGCTGCCAGCGCTGGCCTCGTAGAATCGCGGGATCAGCTTGACCAGGCTGGACTTGCCGCTGCCGGAACGACCGACGATGGCGGTCACCGTGCCCGGTTTGGCGACGAAGCTGATGCCGTGCAGGACCGGTTCGCCGCGACCTTCGTAGCGGGCTTCGACCTCGCGGAATTCCAGCAGACCGCGCGCGCGTTCGAGTGGGCGACGACCCTCGTCGCGCTCGCTGGCGGCGTCCATCACCGAGAACAGACGTTCGGCGGAACTGATGCCGCGCTGGAGCATGCTCTGCACATTGGTGAGCTGGCGCAGTGACGGTACCAGGTTGACCATCGCCGTCATCAGGGTCATGAAATCGCCGGCCGTCAGCCGCCCCTGCGCGGCCTCGAAGCCGGCCGCGACCAGCATCACCGCCATCCCGATCGCGCCCAGCACCTGCACGAACATCGACAACGTGCCGCGGGTGACCTCGATCTTCAGCGCAAGCGTCACGTTGTCGCGGGTCTGTTGGCCGTAACGCGCCAGTTCCGCCGGCTGCCCGCCGTAGGCCTTCACGTCCTGCTGTGCGTGCAGGGCCTGGTCCGCAGTCTGCAGCATCTGCGCGGAGGATTCCTGGATCGCATGGTTGAGCCGGCGATAGCGCTTGCCGACCTTGCCCATCATCCACGCCATGGCCGGTGCCAGCAGCAGCAGCACCAGCGACACCCGCCAGCTGGTCCACAGCATCACCACCAGGGTGGCGATGATGCCCAGCACATTGCTGATCATCACTTTCAGCGAATCCACCGCAGCCTGCGCCACCTGCTCGCTGTCCGCGCCGAGCCGGGTCAGCATCGACGGCACCGGTTCGGCATCGAAGCGCGACCCGGGCAAGGCCAGGTACTTCGCCATCAATTGCATGCGCAGGTCGCGGGCGACGTTGCGGCCAGCGCGGGCGATCGTGTAATCCGAGACCAACCCGAACAGTCCCCGCGCCATCAGGAGCAGCACCAGCCCGGTCGGCAACCAGTAACTGAAGTCGTGCTCGACGAAAATGTCGTCGACGATCGGCCCGAGCAGCCACAGGGTCGCGCCGCTGGCGGTCGCCTCCAGCGCCATCGCCAGGATGCCGACGGCGATCATTCCCCAATACGGCCTGGCGTACCGGCGCAGGCGTCGATAGGTCACCGACGTATCGAGCTCGCTCACTGCGTCGCGGTTCCGGCCTGCGTGCCGCCCGCCTGCGAGGCCGTGGCGTTGGCGACCCGCTTGAAGCCGAGCTGGCCCAGCGCTTCATAGGCGGTGATCACCGCCTGCCACGGCGTGCGAGCGTCGGCGCGGATCAATACGGTGCGTTCGCGGTCGTCGCCGGCCACGTCGCGCAGGCTCTGCTTCAGCGATTCGACGTCGGTACGCAGCACTTCGCGGTCGCCGACGAAATAGCGACCCTCGGCGTTGATCAGGATGCTCAATGGGCGCGCCTGCGGATCGGCGGGTTGGCCATCGGCGCGCGGCAGTTCCAGTTTCAGCACGGAACGCGCATCGAAGGTGGTGGTGACCACGAAGAAGATGAGCAGGCACAACAACACGTCGATCAACGGGATCAGGTTGATCTCCGGGGTGTCGTCGGCACGGTGGTCCTGGATGCGCATGCGCGGCGCTCAGCGCTTCTTCGGCGTGGCGGCGCGTGCCGGTGCGGCTGCAGGCGCGGGCGAACCCGCCGGCGCATCGAGCACGTCCATCAGCCGGATCGCCTCGTGTTCCATGTCGACGATGTAGCCGGCGATGCGGCCGCGGAAATAGCGATGGAAGGCCAGTGCCGGGATCGCCACCAGCATCCCGGCGGCGGTGCACACAAGGGCCTTGCCGATACCGCCCGCTAACTGGCTGGCGTCGCCGATGCCGTGGTCGAGGATGCCCAGGAACATCTCGATCATGCCGACCACGGTGCCGAACAGGCCCAGCAGCGGGCCAGCCGAAGAGATCGTGCCCAGCGTGTTCAGGAACCGCTCCATCCGGTGAACAAGGTGGCGGCCGACATCCTCCACGCGCTCGCGGATTTCCTCGCGGCTGCGCTGGCGGACATCCAGCGCGGCCGCCAGCAAGGCTCCGAGCGGCGAGGTCGAACGCAGGGAATCGATGTGCGCGGCCTCCAGCGGCTTGCCGCGGGCGACCCAGGCACGCACCTCGTCGCCCAGCCCGGGCGGCAGGATCCGCGCGGGCCGCAGGCTCCAGAAACGCTCGACGATGATCCCCAACGCAACCGCCGACATCAGCAACAGCGGGATCATCGGCCAACCGCCGGCGCGGATCAGTTCCAGCACGCGTGAATCCTCCGACCCTCATGGCCGCTGCATCTCCGGTGCGTAGCATAGCCCAGCCGTCCCGTTGCGCCTTCGCGCTGCGTCCCACAACCGGGGATGCGCGGCGCGGCGCTCCTGCACTTGCAGACCCTTCTCGCCCAGCCAGACGCGGATCGCCCCGGCCTGCGCGGTGTCGACGACTTCCACACCGGCATGGCACCAGCGTTGCACGACATCCTTCCTCGGATGGCCGAAGCGGTTGCCGGCACCGGATGAGACCAACGCCAGCCGCGCGCCCGTGGCGGCGACGAAGACCTCATCCGACGAGCCCGCACTGCCGTGGTGCGGCACCAGCACGACATCGTTGCGAACCGATTCGGGATCGTCACGCAGCAGTTTCGTCTCCACGAAGTGACCGATGTCGCCGGTCAACAAGGCATTGCCATGTGCGGTTTCGATGCGCAGCACGCAGCTCGCCTCGTTGCCCAGGTACGGGAACCACGCCGATGGATGCAGCACACGGATGCGCACCCCGTCCCATTGCCACGACTGGCCTGCGCGACACGGCACGATGCCGGGCACGGGACTGCCCTCGGGCGCCAGCAGGGATGCGACCGGGAACGCGCGCGACACCTTGTTCCAACCGCCGGCATGATCGTTGTCGCCATGGCTGACCACGGCTGCATCCAGGCGGCGCACGCCCAACCCATGCAGCGCCGGGACCACGGCCCGCGCGCCGGCATCGAAGCCATCGATCGTCGCCGGGCCCATGTCATAGAGCAGACTGTGGTTGGTCGTGCGCACCAGCACCGACAAGCCCTGGCCTACGTCGATGACGGTCAGTTCGGCTTCGCCATGTGCGGGCAGGTCGCGCGGCGGGCACAGCAGCGGCAGCCACAGCAGCAGGGCCAGCGGCTTGCCCGGCAGGCCGCGCGGCAGCAGCAACCAGAACGCGGACAGCATCGCCAACGGCCAGGCATGCCAGCGCGGCTCCGGCAGCCAGGCCATTGCCAGCGGACTGTCGGCGACCCGCGCCAGCATCGGCCATAGCAGGTCGAAGCACCACGCCGCCGCTTGCCACGGCCATTGCCCAAGGCCGGCATGCACGGTTTCCGCGAGCACACCGAGCAACGCGAGTGGCACCACCACCAGGCTCCACCACGGCACCGCCGCGAGGTTGGCGACCGGGCCAGCGAACGAGGCCTGGCCGAACAGCAGCACGGTCAACGGCAACAGGCCCAGCGTGGCCACTGCCTGTGCCGCCACGAACCCATGCAGCATCGCCCAGCGCCGCGGCCCCTGATCAGCGGGCAGGCACCACAGCAGCCAGGCCACGCCGGCGAAACTCAACCAGAAACCGGCCCCCAGCACCGCCAACGGATCCAGCAGCAACAGCACGATGCAGCCCAGCGACAGCGTGTCCGCCAGCCGTTGCCGACGCCGCAGGCAACGCGCCGTCACCAGCGCGGCGATCATCACCGCGGTACGCAACGTGGGTACCGCGAAGCCGGTCAGCGCTGCATACAGGCAGGCACCCAGGATCGCGCCCATACCGGCGGCGAACGGCCGCGGCAGCCAACGACACAGGCCGGGAAACAGCCACCAGACCGCGGCAGCGAGCATTGCGAAGAAGCCGGCGACCAGGCCGACATGGAAGCCGGAGATCGCGATGAGGTGCGTGAGTCCCGCCGCACGCAGCCGCGACCAGTCGGTTTCGTCGAGGGCGCGGGTGTCGCCCAGCGCAAGCGCACGTACGTAGCGCGATGATTCCGACGGCACCGATGCGGCGATGCGAGCGCTCATGCGCTCGCGCCAGGCGGCGATCCCGGTTGGCGATGCCAGCCTGCGCGCCAGTACCGGTTCCATCACGTGGCCGGTGGCGGCGATCCGTGCCGCCAGCGCGTGCTTCTCGCCATCGCTTGCACCGGGATTGCGCAGCCCCATCGGCGTACGCAGTTCGACCGGAAATGCCCACCGGCTGCCTGCTTGCAAACGCGCACGCGCCTGGATGTCCTCATCGAACCAACCCAGGCGGATGCGCTTGCCGCGTAGCGCTTCGGGTTGCGACGTGTCGTCATCGACCACGAACTCGAAGCGGGTACGGCGCGGTTCGTGCACCGGCAGTTCGGCGATGCGGCCCTGGATTTCCAGCGCGCGGCGTTCCAGCGATGCCGGCAATTGCCCACCCAGTACGTGATCGGCATGCAAGCCGGCGAATCCGATCCCGAACAGCAATACGCCGGCCAAGCGCCAGCCACCGCCGCGCAGCAGGAGAGCGAGCGCCAACAGCAGCAAAACGACCAGCCATCCCGTCCCGGGCAAGGCCGGCAACAGCAGACCGCCAGTCACGCCCGCGAGCAGGGTCGCGGCAGAGATCGGGCCGAACAGCGCAATGCGGTGGGCGACCACGGGTCCACGGTAAGCGGCCCAAGCCCTCGCCCATGACGGGTCGGGCGATCGCGGCATGGGGACGTGGATCGTTGCCATGCCGGAAGCATGGCCAAGGCGGCGAGCCCTGCCGATCAGTCAATCATGGGCATCGGGGTCGGGAAATCCCGACCCGTTAGCTCAGATCTCGCTGGTTGCGAGCGTGCGCAACTTGCCCTGCTGCAACTCCAGCACGCGATCCAACCGGCGCGCGAGGCGGCGATCGTGGGTGACCAGCACCAGGCTGGTGCCCTGTGCACGATTGAGTTCGAGCATCTGCGCGAAGACGTGCGCCGCGGTGTTCTCGTCGAGGTTGCCGGTGGGTTCGTCGCCGAGCACGCAGGCCGGCGTGTTGACCAGCGCGCGTGCCACCGCGGCACGCTGGCGCTCGCCACCGGACAACTCGCCCGGCTTGTGCTGCAGGCGATGGCCAAGTCCGACGTTCTCCAGCAAGGTCTGCGCACGCTGCATCGCCTCGGCAGTGGGCCGACCTGCAAGCAGCACCGGCATCATCACGTTTTCCAGCGCGGTGAATTCCGGCAGCAGGTGATGGAACTGGTAGACGAAGCCGAGCGACGTGTTGCGCAGTCTTCCACGCGCGGCATCGGACAAGGCGCTCATCTTCTGGCCAGCCACGTAGACCTCGCCGGCGCTGGGGACATCCAGCCCGCCCAGCAAATGCAACAGTGTGCTCTTGCCAGCACCGGAAGCACCGAGGATGGCCACGGTTTCGCCCTTGGCCACCGCGATATCGAGCCCATCGAACACCTGCGTATGCAGGCTGCCTTCGGCGTAGGTCTTGCCCAGGCCTTCTGCTCGGATCACGTCGTTGCTCATCGAATCACTCATATCTGAGCGCCTCCGCCGGTGCGGTACGCGCCGCGCGCCAGGCCGGATACAGGGTGGCGACGAAGGCCATCGCCAGCGCCACGCAGGCGATCGTGATGACATCGCCGGTTTGCAGATCGGTCGGCAGGCCGGTGATGTAATAGACGTCCTCCGGCAGCAATTGCACGCCGAAGACCTTCTCGATGCCTTGCAGGATGCGGTCCAGGTTGAGCGTCAGCAGAATGCCGCCGATCACGCCCGACACCGTTCCGATGATGCCGATCAGGCTGCCCTGGACCATGAAGACCTGCATCACCTGGCGCGGAGTCAGGCCGAGGGTGCGCAGGATCGCGATGTCGGCCTGCTTGTCGGTGACCAGCATCACCTGCGAGCTGACCAGATTGAACGCGCCCATCGCGATGATCAGCGATAGCAGGATCGCCATCACCGTCTTCTCCATCTTCAGCGCGCGGAACAGGTTGGCGTTGTCCTGGGTCCAGTCGCTGACCCGGTACGGCCCCTTCAGCTTGAGCGCGAGTTCACGTCCCACGTCGAACGCCAGGTCCATGTCACGCAATTTCAGGCGCACACCAGTGACGCCTTCGCCCATCCGCAGCAAGCGTTGCAAATCGGACAGATTGACGACTGCCAGCCCCTTGTCGAATTCGTTGTAGCCGGCTTCGAAAATGCCGCTGACCACGAAGCGCTTCTGCGTCTGGATCCCGCCCATCGGCGTGTTGCGGTAGTCGGCGAGCATCACGATCACGTCGTCGCCGACGCTCACTCCCAGCCACACCGCCAGTTCACGCCCGAGCACGATGTTGAAACTGCCGGGCATGAGTTCGGTGAGCTTGCCCTGCACCAGCTTGGCACCGATGACCGACACCGTGTCTTCCTGCGCCGGTTCCACGCCGCGCAGCATCGCCGGCTGGTTGTTGCTGCCGAGGATCAGCGCTTCCTTTTCGATGTAGGGTGCCGCGCCGGCAACACGCGCGTCCTTCAACGCGATATCGACCGCGCGTTGCCAGTCCTGCAGCGGTTCGCCATAGCCGCTGACGGTGGCGTGCGCGGCCATCTGCAGCATGCGGTCGCGGATCTCGCGCTGGAAGCCGCTCATCACCGCCAGCGTGGTGATCAATGCGGTCACGCCCAGCGCGATGCCGAGGATCGAGGCCAGTGAAATGAAGGAGATGAAGCCGTTGCGGCGTTTGGCGCGCAGGTAGCGCAGGCCGATGGCGACGGGGACAGGTTTGAACATCGGCAGCCCTTTGGGTGACCGCCTATCCTGCCATCGATGGCGATCCGGCGGCAGCCTCGCGGCGTTGCATCGCCAGCTTCAGTTCACGCCGTGCGCCGGCATCCAGCAGGTCAGGCCAGAGCACGATGCGGCGGATCCGCCGGTCCGCGCCGCGCCAGCGCAGGAACGCGAGCGGCCCGCGCCATGCCACGCGCAGGTCTTGGACCGCGACGCCATCGCATTGCACGACGCCGAGTCCGGCCGGCACCAGCAGTTGCAGGGCTTGTTCGCGCAGGTAGCTGCGTGCGTCGCGTACACCGAACAGCAAGACGCCGGCGGCGAGCGGCCAGGCCCACGCGCGAGGCAGGTCGGACCCGATCAGGCTGAAGCTGGCCAGCAACGCGAGCAGCACCAACATCGCACCGACCTGGCGCGACGGCCGCCACTCAAGGCGGCAGGGTGCGGATGGAATCGACGAGCGCCGCGATTTCGACATCTTCCGACACCTCATGGCCAAGGAACCAGCGCCAGAGTCTGTCGTCTTCGCTGTCCAGCAGGCGCAGGAACACGTCCCGCTGCGCGGTAGGACTTTGCCGCCACTCGCGGTCCAGCCAGCGTTCCAGCAGCTGGTCGAGTTCGCGCATCCCGCGCCGGCAGCGCCAGCGGAGTTTGCGGAGTTCGGTGTCGTCGTCAGCGACGTTCATGGTTCGACAGGCTCACCACGAACGGCGTAGCTCAGACCTTCCGCGCCATCATCAGCTGCTTGATCTCGCTGATCGCCTTGGCCGGGTTCAGGCCCTTCGGACAGGTGCGTGCGCAATTCATGATCGTGTGGCAGCGATACAGCTTGAACGGATCCTCGAGGTCGTCCAGGCGCGCGCCGGTGTCTTCGTCGCGGCTGTCGATGATCCAGCGGTAGGCCTGCAGCAGCACGGCCGGGCCGAGGTAACGCTCGCCATTCCACCAGTAGCTCGGGCAGCTGGTGCTGCAGCAGGCGCAGAGGATGCATTCGTACAGCCCGTCGAGCTTCGCCCGGTCTTCCTTGGACTGCAGGCGTTCGCGACCCGACGGTGCCGGCGTCTGCGTGCGCAACCACGGCTTGATCGATGCGTACTGTGCGTAGAAATGGGTAAGGTCCGGCACCAGATCCTTGACCACGTCCATGTGCGGCAGCGGGTAGATCGGAACCGCGGCATTTGCCTTGCCGCAATCCTCGATCGCCTTGGTGCACGCCAAGGTGTTGGTGCCGTCGATGTTCATCGCGCAGGAACCGCAGATGCCTTCGCGACAGGACCGGCGGAAGGTCAGCGTGGGATCGATCTCGTTCTTGATCTTGATCAGCGCGTCGAGAACCATCGGCCCGCACGCGGCCAGGTCGACATCGTAGGTATCCACGCGCGGGTTGAGCCCGTCGTCGGGATTCCAGCGATAGACCTTGAAGGTGCGCGGACTCTTCGCGCCGGCGGGCGCCGGGAAGTGCTTGCCCTTCTGGATCTTGGAGTTTTTCGGGAGGGTGAATTCAGCCATGGTGTGTGCTCCCGGTCAGTAGACGCGCGGCTTCGGCGGAACCACGTCGACATCGCTGCTGAGCGTGTACATGTGCACCGGGCGGTAGTCGATGCGGGTGTTGCCGGCATCGTCGACCCAGCACACGCTGTGTTTGTGCCAGTTGGCGTCGTCGCGATCCGGGAAATCCTCGCGGGCATGCGCGCCGCGCGATTCGGTGCGGTTCTCGGCCGAAACAATCGTGGTCAGGGCCTGGCCCAGCAGGTTCTGCAGTTCCATCGTCTCGATCAGGTCCGAGTTCCACACCAGCGAACGGTCGGACACCTTGACGTCGGCGAAGCTGGCATTGATCTCGCGGATCGCCTTGACGCCGTTGGCCAGGGTCTCGCCGGTGCGGAACACCGCGGCATCGTTCTGCATCGCCCGCTGCATGTCGTTGCGGATCACCGCAGTCGGGGTGCCGCCATGCGCGTTGCGCAGCTTGTCGAGGTTGGCCAGCGCCTGGTCGCAGGCATCGCCGGCCAGCGGCTTGTGCGCCGCGCCCGGCTTGATCGTTTCGGCGCAACGGTTGGCGACCGCGCGACCGAACACGACGAGGTCGAGCAGCGAGTTGGACCCGAGGCGATTCGCGCCATGCACGGACACGCAGGCGGCCTCGCCGATCGCATACAAGCCCGGCACCACCGCATCGGGATCGCCATTCTTCAGCTGCACGACTTCGCCGTGGTAGTTGGTCGGGATGCCGCCCATGTTGTAGTGCACGGTCGGGATCACCGGGATCGGCTGCTTCTCGACGTCGACGCCGGCGAAGATCCGCGCACTCTCGGCGATGCCGGGCAGCTTCTCGTGGATGTCCTTCGGATCGAGGTGGGTCAGGTCGAGGTGGATGTGATCCTTGTGCTCGCCGACGCCGCGACCCTCGCGGATCTCGATGGTCATCGAGCGCGACACCACGTCGCGCGACGCAAGATCCTTGGCGTTCGGCGCGTAGCGCTCCATGAAGCGCTCGCCGTTGCTGTTGCGCAGGATGCCGCCTTCGCCGCGCACGCCTTCGGTGATCAGGCAACCCGCGCCGTAGATGCCGGTCGGGTGGAACTGCACGAATTCCATGTCCTGCAGGCCCAGGCCCGCGCGCAAGGCCATGCCGCCGCCGTCGCCCGTGCAGGTGTGCGCGGAGGTCGCGCTGAAGTACGCGCGGCCGTAACCACCCGTCGCCAGCACCACGCCTTGCGCGCGGAACAGGTGCAGTGTGCCCTCGGCCATGTCCAGCGCGAGCACGCCGCGGCAGGCACCATCGGCATCCATGATCAGGTCGAGCGCGAAGTATTCGATGAAGAAGCGCGCGTCATGCGCCAGCGACTGCTGGTACAGCGTGTGCAGGATCGCGTGGCCGGTGCGGTCGGCGGCGGCACAGGTGCGCTGCGCGGTGCCCTTGCCGTAATGCGTGGTCATGCCGCCGAACGGACGCTGGTAGATCTTGCCGTCTTCGGTGCGGCTGAACGGCACGCCCTGGTGTTCGAGTTCGATGATCGCCGGGATGGCCTCGCGGCACATGTACTCGATCGCGTCCTGGTCGCCCAGCCAATCGCTGCCCTTGATGGTGTCGTAGAAGTGGAAGCGCCAATCGTCCTCGCCCATGTTGCCGAGCGCGGCGGAGATGCCACCCTGCGCCGCTACCGTGTGCGAACGCGTCGGGAACACCTTGGTGATGCAGGCGGTCTGCAGGCCCTTCTGGGCCAGGCCGAAGGTGGCGCGCAGGCCGGCACCGCCGGCACCGACCACGATCATGTCGAACGTGTGTTCCTGGATCTTGTATGCGGACACGAATCAGACTCCCAGCGCGGCGATGCGCAGCACCGCGAGCACGCCGGCAATGGCCAGCAGCGCGCAGGTGAAAATGTTGGCGAGATGCGCCAGACCGGCCAGCAACGGCGCATGCACATAGTCTTCGATGACCACCTGCAGGCCGAGCTTGGCGTGCCAGCACGCAGCGATGAGGAAGGTGACCAGCACCGTCGCGTTGAGCGGGTCGGCAACCGTCGCGCGGACGAAGACATAGTCGGTGTTGTTGAGCGAGAGCAGCAGGCCGATCAGCCACGCACCGGCGAGCACCAGCGCGATCGCGGTGATCCGCTGCAGCATGAAATGGCCGGTACCGTCCTTCGCCGAGCCCAAGCCCACGGCGCGCTTGAGCGGGGTGCGCAGGTCCTTGCCGTGCGTGCTCATGCGGTACCTCCGCGCATCAGCACGATTGCCCAGACCACCGCGACCAGCACCACGCTGCCGATGATCGAGATCCAGCTGCTGCGGACGAAGTCCGGGATCGCGTAGCCGTGGCCGGCGTCCTGGACCAGGTGGCGGACGCCGTTGATCAGGTGGTAGGCCAGGGCCCAGCTGAAGCCGAGCAGCACCAGCTTGCCGAGCAACGACGTCGCGCATTCGGCGAAGGTCGCCCATGACTTGTCGCCACCCGCCAGCGCGACCAGGCCCCATACCAGCCCGAGCATGCCGGCGACCAGGGCGATGCCGGTGGCGCGATGCAGGATCGAGGTGAGCATCTGGACTTGCCACTTGTAGACATCCAAGTGGGGCGACAACGGGCGCGTGCGACCGTTCGGATCAGGAGCAGCCATGGGCGTGCGCTCTCCGGGCTGGGCGGCTCACGCCGCGTGGCGATGTCTCAGAAATCGATGCAGCGGCCATTCTTTTCCCAGTCGCCGTAGCGCGTCGGCTCGGGGCCGTCGCGCCCGCCGACCTCGACCGCAAGGTCGGTGGCGGCATCAGGCTTGGAGGCAACCGTTGGCGAGGGTTCCTGGCTCGGAACCACGGCCTCGGCGGGCTCGGGGCTGGAAGGGGATTGGCCTATGATCGACGGATTCACAACCCCGCGAGTTTAAGTCCCACCCCCATGTCCCACAACCCGCAAGCCGCCTCGACCAAGGAATTCCGCCTGCCCGGCCACGATGTCCTGGCCATCTCTGGCCGCGATGCCATGGCCTTTGCGCAGGCGCAATTCATGAACGACGTGGCCGCGTTGGGCGACGGACAGTGGCACTGGAACGGCTGGCTGACCCCGAAAGGCCGCCTCATCGCCCTGTTTGCCCTGCTGCGGCTCGACGCCGAAACCCTTTGGCTGCTGCTGCCGGATGTGGACGCGGCGGGATTGGCGACACAGCTGCAACGTTTCGTTTTTCGCAGCAAGGTGAAGCTTGAGCCGCGCGACGACCTTCACATCAGTGGACAGTTCGCAGCGCCGACGGCTGCATCGGGCTCGGCCGCGGCACCGATCGATGGCGGCATTGAGCTGGATCTTGGCGTGGATGGCGGGCCTCGCTGCCTGCGCATCAGCAGCATCGAGGCAACTCCGGACGAAGCCTTGGCCGCCCGCTGGCGCGCCTTCGACATCGCCCATGGCCTGCCCCGCCTGGCTGCCGACCAGTCCGAAGCCTGGACCCCGCAACAGCTTTCGCTGGATCGCCTGCGCGCTTTCAGCGTGAAGAAGGGCTGCTATCCCGGCCAGGAAATCGTGGCGCGCACGCATTTCCTGGGCAAGGTCAAACGCGAGTTGGTGCGCTTGCAAGGTGCTGGCGTCGGTGAACTGGACGAAGTGATGGAAGGCGAGCCACCAATGGGTCGCTTTGCCACCGTCAGACCCATTGGCCAGTTGATCTGCGCCGAAGGCGACGAGGGCCTTGCGGTGATGCCCATCGATGCAGGCGATGGCCCATTCTCCACCGGCGATCAGCCCTGCACGCGACTCCCACTGCTCGACGGCCTTGCCCGCTGAACCGCCTGCCGCGCCAAGGGTGCGGCGTTATCCTGCATCGATGAACGCCTGTATCCGCGACCACGCAACAATCGATGGCGCCGCCCCGCGCAGCGTGCAACGGCGCGATGCGCATGGCGTGCACAACCTGCGCGACGACATCGCCTGCGAAGTCCCGGTCGCGCTGCATTACAACGACTCGCCGTTCGCTGTGCTGATGGCCACGCCCTGCGACCTGGCCGACCTCGCCCTCGGCTTCTCGCTGAGCGAGGCACTGATTGCCGATGCCGGCGAACTGCGGATCGACGCCGTCGACGAGTCCGTCGACGGCATCTGCATCCGCATGCGCATCCCGGACGCACGTCATCCCGCGCTCGCCAACCGCCAGCGCAACCTGCCCGGCTACGGCGGTTGCGGAGTCTGCGGGAGCGCCGATATCGATGCGGTATTGCGCGCACCGCCGTGCGTTACCGTCGTTACGCGGATCGATGGAGCTTCGCTGCATCGCGCCCTCGCCGCCCTGCATGAACGACAGCCATTGAACGCCGCGACCGGCGCGACCCATGCGGCCGGGTTCGCGGATCGCGATGGTCAGTTGCTGCTGGTGCGCGAGGACGTGGGCCGTCACAACGCGCTGGACAAGCTGATCGGCGCAATGGCATCTGCTGGCATCGTCGCCGGCAACGGATTCGCCATCGTCACCAGCCGCGCCAGCTACGAACTCGCGGTGAAGGCCGCGCAGGTCGGCATTCCCATGCTCGCGGCGATCTCCGCGCCGACCACGCTGGCGATCGCGCTGGCCGAATCCGCCAATCTCTGCCTGATCGGCTTCGCCCGCAACGGGCATTGCGCGGTGTATGCGCATCCGCAACGTTTGGTGCCCGCACGATGAGCGACGACCGGAAGATCACGCAGTACGACGGACCCGCCGGTGGTTGGCGTGCATTGAAATCGGTGACCCAGCATCTGTTGCAACAGGACATCCCGGTGCTGGGTGCGAAGACCTTGCTTTCCGCGAACCAGCCGGACGGCTTCGACTGCCCCGGCTGCGCCTGGCCGGATCGCGAACACACCTCGACCTTCGAGTTCTGCGAGAACGGCGCGAAAGCCGTTGCGTTCGAAGCCACCACCCGCCGTGTCGGCCCGGACTTCTTCGCGCAGCACAGCGTGAGCGATCTCGCCCGCTACAGCGATCACTGGCTGGAGGACCAGGGCCGGCTCACCCACCCGCTGCGCTATAACCCGGCGACGAACCGCTACGAAGCGGTTTCATGGGACGCGGCGTTCAAATTCATCGCAACGAGGCTCAACGCGTTGGCCTCACCGGACGAGGCGATCTTCTACACCTCCGGCCGCACCAGCAACGAGGCGGCGTTCCTGTACCAGCTGTTCGTGCGCCAGTTCGGCACCAATAATTTCCCCGACTGCTCGAACATGTGCCACGAGCCGTCCGGCGTGGCGCTGGGGCAGCAGATCGGCGTCGGCAAGGGCACCGTGTCCCTGCAGGATTTCGAGGAAGCCGACCTGATCCTGGTGTTCGGGCAGAACCCCGGCACCAACCATCCACGCATGCTTGGCGAACTGCGCCGCGCAGTGAACCGCGGGGCCAGCGTGCTGGCATTCAATCCGCTGCGCGAGCGCGGGTTGGAGCGCTTCGCCGATCCGCAGGACGCGCTGGAAATGCTCCACGGCGGTTCGACGAAGATCGCCTCGGACTATTACCAGTTGCGGATCGGCGGCGACCTCGCCGCGGTCACCGGCATGATCAAGCATGTGCTGGAACGCGGCGCTCGGGCGCATGCGGAGGGAAAGCCGCCGCTGCTCGATGAAGTGTTCATCGAAACGCATACCGACGGCTTCGACGCGCTGCTTGCAAGCATCGAGGCGGCCGACTGGCGCGATATCGAGAAAGAATCCGGCCTGTCCGAGGCCCGCTTGCGCGATGCCGGCGAACGTTTCCTGCGATCCGAACGCGCCATCGTCTGCTGGGGCATGGGCATCACCCAGCACAAGCGATCCGTCGCGGCCATCCAGATGCTGGTCAACCTGATGCTGCTGCGCGGCCACATCGGCCGGCATGGCGCGGGGATCTGCCCGGTGCGCGGGCACAGCAACGTGCAGGGCGACCGCACCATGGGCATTTACGAGAAGCCCGCGACCGCCCTGCTCGACCGCCTGCGCGATGTGTTCGGCTTCGAGCCGCCGCGCGAGCCCGGCGTGGACGTGGTCGGCGCGATCGAGGCGATGCGCGACGGCACCGGCAAGGTGTTCTTCGCGATGGGCGGCAACTTCGCCACCGCCACGCCCGATACCGACGCCACCCACGCCGCGTTGCGCAACTGCGAGCTGACCGTGCACGTGGCGACCAAGCTCAATCGCAGCCACCTGGTGCATGGCAAGGACGCGCTGATCCTGCCCTGCCTGGGTCGCACCGAAATCGACGTGCAAGCCGGCGGACCGCAGGCGGTGACGGTCGAGGATTCGATGAGCATGGTCCACCTCTCCGCGGGCATCAACGCGCCGGCATCGCCCGAATTGCTGTCGGAACCGGCGATCGTCGCGCGGCTGGCGCAGGCCACGCTCGGCAAGCGCAGCGACACGCCGTGGCGCTGGCTGGTCGAGGACTACGACCGCATTCGCGACCAGATCGCCCGCGTGTTCGAGGACTTCCACGACTTCAACCAGCGCGTGCGCGTGCCCGGCGGCTTCCGCCTGACCAACACCGCGGCGCTTCGGCAGTGGAAGACAGCGACCGGCAAGGCGAATTTCTTCGCGCACGGCCTGGCCGAAGACGATCCCTTGCCGACGCTGCCGGACACGCGGGTGTTCACCCTGACCACGGTGCGCTCGCACGACCAGTACAACACCACGATCTACGGCCTGCAGGATCGCTATCGCGGCGTGCACGGCGAGCGCAGGGTGCTGTTCGCGAATGCCGAAGACATCGCAAGCCTGGGTTTCGAGACTGGTGAGCGCGTCGATATCGAGAGCCTGCATCACGATGGCGTGCGCCGCATGGTGCGTGGTTTCCTGCTGGCGGCCTACGACATCCCGCGTGGCTGCCTGGCGGCGTACTACCCGGAGACCAACGCGCTGGTGCCGCTGGACAGTTTCGCCATCGAGGCGCGCACGCCGACCAGCAAGGCGATCCCGGTGATCCTGCACGCGCACGATGCGGCTGCGGCAAGTGCGCAACCACGCGACATCGCCGCCACGCTGATCGGCAAGAAGCGCGAGAAACCCACGCTATCTGCGCGCAAAGAGCCGAAGTAGAACGGCGTCAGCCGGCAGCCAACACGTCCGCCGCGGCGACGATGTCCTCGTCCTTCGGAATCACCAGGAACGCGGCACCCGCCAGCGGCGTGTACGTGTCCGCGCCGCAGACGCGACGACCGGGCTTGCCGCCGAGCCCCGCTTCGGTGATCGCGGTGATCACGCCCTCGCCGACGCCGGCGCTGAAGCGGCCTTCATCGACAACCAGGATGCGCTTGCACTCGCGCGCATGCTTCGCGATGGCCACGTGGTTGAGCGGCACCAGCCAGCGCAGGTCGACCACGCGCACCTTCCAGCCGTGCTTCGCCTCGATCAGGCGGGCAGCGCGCAGGCTCATCGGCATGCCGTTGCCGTAGCTGAAGATCACGCAATCGGTCGCGTCCTCGTTGTAGACGCGCTCCTCGCCGAGCACCAGCGCCTGGTCCGGCGCGGGGTATTCGGTGAGCCACTGGCCATCGCCGGCTTCGTACAGGTCCTTGGTCATGTACAGCGCGATCGGTTCCAGGAACACGCTGACTCGGCCGTCCACTTTCGCAAGAGCGGTCAAGGTGCGCAGCATCATCGCGGCATCATCGCCGCGTGAGGCGCAACCGACGACCAGACCGGGAATATCGCGCAGCGGGGTGATCGAATTGTCGTTGTGGAAATGCCCGCCAAAGCCGCGCTGGTAGCCCAATCCGGCGATGCGCACGACCATCGGGTTGCGGAACTGGTCGTTGCTGAAGAACTGCAGGCTGGCCGCCTCGCCGCGGAGTTGGTCGATCGCGTTGTGCAGGTAGGCCAGGTACTGGATTTCCGGAATCGGCAGCATGCCCATGTTGGCGAAGCCTTGGGCCATGCCCAGGATCATCGTCTCGTCGAGCAGCGTGTTGAACACGCGCTTGTTGCCGAAGGCCTTGTGCAGGCCCTTGGTCACCGTGTAAACACCGCCCTTCTGCGCCACGTCCTCGCCGAACAGCATGGTTTCCGGATATTTGGCGAACAGGTCGTGCAAGGCCTGGTTGATCTGGATGGCAAGGTGCCTGGGCACCTGCTTCTCCGGCAGCTTGTCCTCGCTGCCGAAGGCCTTGATCCTGACATCCTGTGTCGGCATGCGTGTCGCTTCCGCCATCACCTTGTCCGGCGTGTACGGCGCGAGCGGACGCATCACGTGTTCAAGGGTTTCGATGCGCGGGCGCTGGTCGGCATCTTCCGCCGCGGCGAAGCACTTCTTCCTGGTGTCTTCGTAGAACGCAATGATCTCGTCCTTCGACATCAGGCCGGATTCCAGCGCGATCTGCGCGGAGCGCAGCAGCGGATCGCCCGCCTCCACCGCGCACAGTTCATCGAAGCTGCGCCATTCGATCTCGAAGTCGGTGCCGGCGTGGCCCATGATCCGGGTGGTGCGCAGGTGCAGGAAGGTCGGTCGACGGGTGCGCCGGCAATGCTCGACGGCGCGCTGCACGTCGGCATAGCCGCTGGCCAGGTCGAGGCCGTCGGCGAAGAAATAATCGAGGTCCGGGCGATTGCGGAAACTCTCGCCGATCCAGCCGGTCGGCGTCTTCACCGAGATGCCGATGCCGTTGTCCTCGCAGACGTACAGCACCGGCGCCGGCAGCTTCTGGTACGCAGTCCAGCTGGCGGCGTTGAACGCGGTCTGCGCGGTGGCATGGTTGGCCGAGGCATCGCCGAACGAGCAGATCGCGATGCTGTCCTCGGGGATCGGCAACTGGTGGCCAATGCGTCGTGCAGCTTCGATGGCGACCGCGGTGCCCAAGGCCTTCGGCAGATGCGAGGCGATCGTCGAGGTCTGCGGCAGCACCCACAGCGGCTTCGATCCCCAGACCTTGTGGCGGCCGCCGCTGGCGGGATCGCCGGCACTGGCAGCAAAGCTCAACGCCGAATCCATGATCGGATCCATGCCCGGCAGCTTGCGGAACCGTTCGGCCATGAAACCGCCGCTGCGGTAGTGAAGGAACGCGGGGTCGGTATGCCGCGCGGCCCGCGCGACCATCGCATTGCCTTCGTGGCCGCTGGAACCGATCGTGTAGAAAACCTTGTTCTGCACGCGCAGCACGCGCGCCATCAGGTCGAGGTGCCGGCTGATCAATTGCGACTCGAACAGGTCGCGGAAGCCCTGCGCGTCCAGCGCGCTGCCATCGAGGATGGCCTCGTCCGGCGCGGGCTTGGCATCCGGCGTGCCAGCCCATGCCTTCACGAATTCACTGAAATTGACGTCGCAGACCTCGGCGCGGTTGACGCCTTTCATGCGCGCGGGGATCGGATTCGGGATGGTGGCGAACATGGGCTTCTCCCCCTCTCCCGCGGTGCGGCAGAGGGTTGGGGTGAGGGTGTTTCAGGTCGATTGATCGATCAACGCCTGCGCAGCCGCATCCGGTGCAGGCAACGGCACGAAGCCCGGCGTCGCTTCAACGCGTGCCAGCCAGTCGCGCAGCGCCGGATAAGCGTCGAGCACGATGCCGCCATGCGGGGCCACACAGGTGTAGGCATGCAGCGCGATATCGGCAATGCCGTACTCGCTGCCGGTAAACCAGGACTGCGATGCCAGATGACGCTCCATGACGCGCAACGCCGCATGCCCGCATTGACGCAGTACCGGCAAGCCGGCGCGACGCGGCGAATCCGCCGGCGTCCAGCCGCAGATGAAACGGGCAACGGCGATATACGGTTCGTGGCTGTACTGCTCGAAGAACATCCAGCTCAATGCCTGCGCCTGCGCCCACGGATCGGACGGCAGGAACGACGTGCCATCGGCCAGCCAGCACAGGATCGCGTTCGACTCGACCAGCACGCGGCCGTCATCGAGCTCGATCATCGGCACCTTGCCGTTCGGATTCTTCGCCAGGTAAGCCGGCGCGCGGGTCGCGCCCCGGCTGCTGTCGGTCTCGACCCAGCGATACGCATGACCCAACTGCTCGAGCAGCAGCCTGACCTTGTGGCAATTGCCCGAAGGCGAGAAGCCGTAGACCGTGATCACGCGAATCGCTTCCGGTTCTCGCTCCACTCGGCACGGGTCTGGCCCCAGGCATCGGAGGGTGCGTCCTCGTATGGCGCAGGCAGCTTCACCGCCCCCAGGTTTCGTGAACCCAGGCGCTGCGCCAAGGCCTGGGATGCGGCATTGGCGGGATCGATGCAATGGATGACGTCGTCCCAGCCCAGGTTGGCGAACGCCCAGTCCATGGCAGCGGCAGCCGCCTCGCTCGCATAGCCCCTGCCCCAGCTATCAGGATGGAAGGTCCAACCGATCTCGTTGCCGGGCCAGCCATCCGGCTTCCATGGGCCCGCCTGTCCCAGCCAGCGACCGCTGGATTTCTCGATCACCGAGAACATGCCGAAGCCCTGCACCACCCAGGCGCCGGGCATCTGCAGGAACCGCCGCCACGCCGCGGAACGGGACTGGGCACCACCGATGTAGCGTGCAGCCTCCTCGCTGCCCAGCACTTCGGCGAAGCGTTCGAAGTCGCACGCCTGCGACACGCGCAGGATCAGGCGTCCGGTTTCGAGGACGGGTGTGTTTCCGGGGTTCATTGCGAGCCAGGCGTTTCCTGGCAGCGACCCACGTCAAAAGCCATCGCATTTCTCGAAAGCACCCGGAATCAGCTTGGCGAAGGTCAGATCCTGACGAATCCGACGCAAGATGATGGATTCGATTTTCTCGCGATAGGGCACCAGATCGGAAACTGCCAGTCGCTCGTAATCGTCGACTGCGATTTCGGACGGGTCGAATTTGATCCGGCAATCGGCGTCCCCATTCCTGACCCCGTTGGGCAATTCCACCTGGCCGCGGGTGACGAAGTGGGATCCGATGTTTGCGTAAAGAAATGCCTGCCTGGGCTGTTTTCCGTGCAACGAGACCACGCCATACCCCGAGTACTTCACCGGGACATCGAACGCGTACTGTTTGGCGAAATCCTGCAGGATGAACGCGTGGCCCGCGCCAGCCTTGTCCATCTCGGCCCATAGCCAGCTGGCGAAGCCCGGCTCAAGCTTGAATTTGCTCCAGCCGGTCCTGGTGTGCTTGTAGCTGCGGATGGCGGCGACCCGATCTTCCGGCACCGCCAATGCGACTACCCGGTATCCGCCCTGCCGGAACAGTTCGGTGACTTGCTGGCTTGCCCAGCCCGGGATGTCCCAATCGTTGGCCAGCTTCTTCTCGTAGTTCGAGAAGATCGTGACGCCAAGATGGGAGTTGGTGACGTCGGATTCGATGACGTTGAGCAACAACACGGTCTTGTCGTCGCCAACCGCCTGCGGCGCGGGCTGGGCGGACACCACCCACGATGCGAACAGCAACGCGACCACTGCCAGGATCCTCGCCATTTCTCTTCCCGCCTGCGTTCTAGAACGCGTTGATGCCGGTCAGCTCGCGGCCGATCACCAACTGGTGCACGGTTTCCGTGCCTTCATAGGTGATGACCGATTCCAGGTTCAGCGCATGCCGGATCGCGGCGTGTTCGGTGGTGATGCCGGCGCCGCCGAGCAGGTCGCGGCATTCGCGGGCGATGTCGATCGCCATGCGGCAGTTGTTCCACTTCGCCAGCGACACCTGCGCGGGCTGCATGGTGCCGGCATCCTTCAGCCGACCCAGTTGCAGCACCAGCAGTTGCGCCAGGGTAATCCGGCGAGCCATCTCGGCCATCTTGATCTGCGCGCTCTGTGTCGCCGCGACGGGGCGGTCGAACAGGATGCGTTCCTTGGTGTACTTCAGCACTTCATCGAGGCAGGCGATGGCCGCGCCGATCGGACCCCAGGTGATGCCGTAGCGCGCCTGGGTCAGGCAGCCCAGCGGACCCTTCAGGCCCTTCACGTTCGGCAGGCGGTTGGCCTCCGGCACGCGCACGTTGTCGAAGAACAGCGCGCTGGTCACCGACGCACGCAGGCTCATCTTCTTGTGGATTTCCTGCGCGGTGAAACCGGCGAAGCCCTTTTCCACCAGGAAGCCCTGGATGCCGTCTTCGGTCTGCGCCCAGACGATCGCGATGTCGGCCAGGTTGCCGTTGGTGATCCACATCTTGGAACCGTTGAGGATCCAGTCGTCGCCGTCGCGCACGGCGCGGGTCTTCATGTTGGCCGGGTCGGAACCGCCCTGCGGTTCGGTCAGGCCGAAGCAGCCGATGACCTTGCCTGCGGCCATGTCAGGCAGCCAGCGCATGCGCTGTTCCTCGGTGCCGTAGGCGTAAATCGGATACATGCACAGGGAGCTCTGCACCGAGACGAAGCTGCGGATGCCGCTGTCGCCACGTTCCAGTTCCTGGCAAATCAGGCCGTAGCTGACCGCATTGAGTCCGGCGCAGCCGTACTTTTCCGGCAGCGAGGAGCCGAGCAGGCCCATCTCGGCGATCTCGGAAACGAGCTCCTTCGGAAAGCGTGCCTGATCGAAGGCGTCGCCGATGATCGGGATCACCCGTTCGTCGGTGAAGCGCGCCACGGCGTCCTGCACCGCGCGTTCTTCTTCGGTCAACAGGGAACGGACATCGAACAGATCGTAGGGAGGCAGGGCCATGGCGGTCGCGTCGGGGCTGTCAAACCGCCATTGTAGTCGTGCAGGCCGCACAACCGGCACCTGCGATGTGATCAGCCGACACCGCCAAAACGCCCCGGTTTCAGCCAAAGCCATGCGATTCGCCAGCCATGCCGCAATCGCGCCCGCAAAAGTTGACGGGGCCGGATCGCTCCGGCCCCGCCTGGGCCTCACACGGTTGGTACAGTCCCGCGATCAGCCGTTAGGTGTACCGGCCAGCGACGCCACCTGCGTCACAACTTGGCCGTCAAGCAGCGGCAGGCGCTCGCCCGGCGGCTGCGCCATGCGCACGCTGTGGATGTCGCCATCCAGCATGTAGCGCACGTCGTAGGCCACAGTGCGGTCATCGGTGCCCAGCGCGATCCGGCTGCCGGGCTTCTGCTCGGCCTGCATCGTCCCGACCGTGCCATCAGGATTGCGATAGGTCACGTTCCACGCAACCGTGCGCGACGAGGTCGACGTGTTGTTGACCATGCGGCAGCGCCGATCCACCCGGCTGACCACCCGGCCACCCACGTGGTTGCGGTCGACCCGGTTGCCGATCATCCCGCCGGCAACCGCACCGGCAGCGGTTGCCGCCTTGCGGCCATTGCCGCCGCCGACCTGATTGCCGACCAGTCCGCCGATCAATGCACCGGCCACGGTGCCGCCAACATTGCCGTCGCGCTCCGGCAGGCGTTCCTGCACGGCCACGTCCTCGCACACCTGCTGCGGCGTGCTGGTCGTGCTGGATTCGCGAACCGGATCGGTGCCGATGACGGTGGCATAGCGCTCTTCGCGTTCGATGACGGGTTCGACGCCGACGACATCGGCATAGGCCAAGCCATTCGTGCCAGCCTCGGCGGCCCGATAGGCACCATCGACTGCCGTCGGGTTTGACGAACCGCGGACGCTGTTGTTGATGAACCCGGCAGTGGCCACGCCTCCCACCAGCAGTGCGCCGAGCGCGATCGCAAGCGTATTGCCTTTCATCATGGTGTCGCCTCCTGCGTCATGTGACGGGGCGATTGCAGCACGCGAAACATGAATACCCGCGGAGTTTGTCGGCGGCGCAACGGCGACCGTTCACGCATGTGCAGGGCGCGTGCATGCTAGCGTTCCGCGCATCCTCCACGGATCACCCTCATGCCAAATCCCCTGCTCCTGCCACTGCTCAACTGGGCGCGCAAACTGCGCTATCCGGTGCTGTTCAAGCTGACCGCGGCGCTGTTCGCGTTCAGCGTCCTGCTGCCGCCGGGGATCGATCCGATTCCGTTCCTCGACGAAATCGTGTTCGGCCTCGGCACCCTGCTGCTCGCCAACTGGAAGACGCGCAAGCCACCAGCCGTCGGCGAGAAGCCACCCATCGACGGCGAAGTCCATCGTTGAACCCATGCTGGTCGACAGTCACAGCCATTTCGACGCACCGGAGTTCGATGCCGATCGCGCTGCCGCGCATTCACGTGCGCTCGCCGCCCGCGTCGACATCCAGATCGTGCCCGCGGTCGAAGCCGCCACCTGGCCGAAACTCAAGGCGGTCTGCGCGGAATTCTCGGGATTGCATGCGGCGTATGGCCTGCACCCGATGTACCTGGACGCGCACCGGCCCGCGCACCTCGATGACCTACGCGACTGGATCGAGCGCGAGCGTCCGGTCGCGGTCGGCGAATGCGGTCTGGACTATTTCGTCGATGGCTTGGATGTCGATGCACAGCAGGTCTACTTCGTCGGCCAGTTGCACCTGGCGCGCGAGTTTGATCTGCCCGTCATCGTGCACGCACGGCGCGCGGTGGATGGGGTGATCGCGTCGATCCGCAAGCTCGGCGGCCTGCGCGGGGTGATCCACAGTTTTTCCGGCAGCGCGGAACAAGCCGCGCAGTTGCACAGGCTCGGCTTCCTGCTGGGCATCGGCGGACCGGTGACTCACGAACGCGCGAAGCGGCTGCGCGGCATTGTCGCGAGCATGCCGCTGGAACAACTGTTGCTGGAAACCGACAGTCCTGACCAACCCGGTGTCGCACATCGCGGCGAGCGCAATGAGCCGGCGCATCTTGTCGAAGTGCTCGATGTCGTGGCCACCCTTCGCGGTATCCCGCGCGAGGAACTGGCGTCGGCGACCACAGCGAATGCCAACCGCCTGTTCAACATCGCGGCAGGATGAGCGAGTTGGCGAGGGTTGGGGGGGGGTATCGACCAGAGCAGGCCAAGGATGGCCTGCGGCCGCGCATCGGCACGGGATGTGCCAACTAAGCGGCTGGCGATACCTGCCTGCCCGGGCGACTCGCGGCAGCGATCAAGCCTGCTTCGGCTTCAGCAACATCTCCAGCACCTTCCCTACCGCCGCAAATGCGAACGCACCGGTCACGTGGGTGGCCGCGCCGAGGCCGGCACCGCAGTCCAGCTTCAACGCGTCGTCCTTGCCCAGCTGCGGGCGGATGCCGCAGACGCTGCCGTCGGCCTGCGGGTATCGCACGTTCTCCAGCGAATAGATCGCCGGTACGCCGAAGTAGCGGTCGTGGTTCTTCGGAAAGTTGAACTCGCCGCGCAGCTTCTTGCGGATCAGCGAGAGCATCGCGTCGTGCTCGGTGCGCGAGAGGTCACGCACACGCACCTGGGTGACATCACTGCGGCCGCCGGCGGAACCGACGGTGACGATCGGCTGCTTGCGCCGGCGACAATGCGCGATCGCCTCGACCTTGCTGCGGAAACTGTCGCAGGCATCCAGCACCAGGTCGCCAGGTGCGTCCAGCAGCTCGCTGAGGTTGGAAGGCGTCAGGAACTGCTGCCTGAGGTCCAGTTCGATGCCGGGGTTGATCGCGCGCAGGCGCTCGCCCATCGCCTCGACCTTGGCACGTCCGTATTGGCCGTCCAGCGCCGGCAACTGGCGGTTGGTATTCGACACGCACAGGTCGTCGGCATCGACCAGGGTGAGCTTGCCGATGCCGCTGCGTGCCAGCGCCTCGACCGCCCACGAGCCGACCCCGCCGATGCCGATGACGGTGACGTGGCAGGCGTTGAGGCGCACCAGCGCGCCGGTGCCATACAGGCGGTCGATGCCACCGAAGCGTTCTCGCAATGCGTCGTCCATGCGATCCAGTTTAACGGTCGGGTCTGGAACCGGTGGGTTGAGCACCTTCACCGGTGCCGATGGCGAGAGTTTTGCTGCACCTTTGCTGCAGCAGTTGCAAGGCGTGTTGCGGTGCGCCATGCTGCCTCCAGCGCCGCTTAGAGTGTTTGCTCCATGACCGCGACCCGCATCATCAAGAAGTATCCGAACCGCCGCCTGTACGACACCGAGATCTCGAGCTACATCACGATCGAGGACGTGCGCCAGCTGATCATCGACGGCGAGACCTTCGAGGTTCGCGATGCCAAGACCGGCGACGACCTGACCAGACAGGTATTGCTGCAGATCATCGCCGAGCACGAACAGGACGGGCAACCGATGCTGTCCACCCAGTTGCTCAGTCACCTGATCCGCTTCTACGGCGATTCGCTGCAGGGCTTCATGGGCAACTACCTGGAACGCTCGATGCAGGTGTTCCTTGACCAGCAGCAACAATTCCGCAGCCAGATGGGCGGGCTGATGGGGCAGACCCCATGGACCATGCTCAACCAGTTGACCGAGCGCAACATGGAAGTGTGGAAGGACTTCCAGAAAAACCTGGTCGGCGGCATGGGCAGCCCGACCGGAAGCGCGCAACAGCGGGAGCGGGATCCGCGCAAGCCGCGCTGACCCGCGCGGCAAGCCGCAGCAACGAAAAACGGGCCTCACGGCCCGTTTTCGCATCTGGCGATCAGTGACGTCGCAGGTTCAGCGTGCGCCGCCAGCACCGCAATACTTCTCGCGGAACGCCAGCGCCTTCGGCATCAGCGATTGCAGATGCTGGATGCGGGTTTCCGGACTGGGATGGGTCGACGCGAATTCCGGCTGGCCCTGGCCGCCGCTGGCCTGCGCCATCCGCTCCCACAACGGCACGGCCTCACGCGGGTCGAAGCACGCCGCCGCGGCCAGCATCAAGCCCACTTCGTCCGCCTGGGTTTCATGGCCACGCGCATACGGCAGCGCCGAGGTCACGCCATAGGCCGACATCACCGTCTGCATGGTGCCGGCGTCCATCCCGCCCGCAGCGCCCGCCATCTGCCCGATCTGCTCCAGCTTGCCGCGCGCCATCCGCTGCGCGCCATGGCGCATCAGCGCATGGGCGATTTCATGGCCCATCACAGCGGCCATGCCGTCCTGGTTCTTCGCCACCGGCACCAGGCCGGTGTAGACCGCCATCTTGCCGCCCGGCAGGGCGAACGCATTGGCCTGGTCCGACTGGATCACGCTGACCGTCCAATCGAAGCCGGCAGCGAAATTGCGTGCCTCCATGCCGCGCTCGGCGGCCAGGTCGCGCTCGACCTCATCGACCTTGTCGATCAGCCGGGTGGCGATGCCGCTGATCTGCCGCGCGATCTCCGAATTCGGATCGACCGGACGCTCCTGGCTGAGGATCTCGCGATACGCCTGCAGGCCCATCGCGCTTTCCTGTTCGGCATCCAGGGTCTTGTCGATCAGCACCTGCTCGCCGGTGTACGGATCCACCGTGCGATTGGAAAAATAGTAGTAAGCGCCGTAGGCAAGCATCGCCCCGACCACCAACAGGCGCAGGCCACCGAAGCCCCGGCGCGATTGTCGGTTGCCGCCATTGCCCATCGGATTCTGGTTCATCGCGCCACTCCCTGCGTTGGAATTGCCGCACCGGGCGACTGCCCGGCGACCCTCAAAGCTGCCTCACCAATCGGAACCCGACGCGTGCATTGGTTGCATCGGTGCCCCCGGACGCGCGCCACGCCGAGCGCACCTGCGTTGGCGCACTGGCCCACGAGCCTCCGCGATACATGCGGTTGCGGCACCCGGGATTGATCCACGCCGCGCCGGTGGCCGGTGCCCGTCGATACCCTTGATGCCAGCAATCTGCCACCCACTCGGAGACATTGCCCGCCATGTCGTGAAGACGGAATGCATTCGCGGCGAAACTGCCCGCGGGCGCCGGCCCCCACCAGCCATCGCCATACCCCGGGAAAGCATTGCTCCAGCGCCGCCCCTGTGGCGACACATCCAGCCCGCCGGTGAGGTTTTCGACGCCTTCAGGTGGCGCGCCGCTGCCCCACGGAAAACGCGTCGTGCTGCCTGCGCGCAACGCGTATTCGAACTCGGCTTCGCTGGGCAGCCGGTAATGCGCCCCGGCCTGCTCAGACAACCATGCCGCGTAGGCCTCGGCATCGCGCGCAGTGACATGGATCACCGGCATGTCCGCAGCGGCCGGGCGGCCGTCGTAGCCGGAGCGCCAGTCGATGCCGCTGCCGCGCACGAAATTGCCGCTGCGCACATCGTAGGCAAGCGAATGCCCGCGCTCGGTGGCCCGTCCTTCATAACCGCTGGCCTCGACGAAACGACCGAACTCGCCGACGGTGATCTCGTGGCGGGTCATCGCGAAACCGCGCTCCAGTCGCACCAGGTGGCGTGGCTGTTCGTCCTTGCTGGCGTCGGCCTCGTCGTCGGGGGCACCCATGTGGAAGGCACCGTGCGGAACCACCACCAGACCCGGGCCGCGGGTGCCATCGTCGAGGCCATCGGTGAACACCTGCCCCGGTCGGAACAAGCCGTAATGACCGACCAGGTCGATCCGCTGGCGCAATTCCACGCTGGCCGGATCGCCGGCACGCGCGATCAACAGCATGTCCGCCAGGCGTTCGCGCGCGACCCGCAGGCCGTCAGGTTCGCCCAGCGCGATCAGCCCTTCGTCGCGCAAGCGGCGCACGCGTTCGGCACGCATGACCTCGATGCGGGCAGCCGCGGCGGCGATCGTCTGCGGGTGCTGGCGCACGCGTTGCGCGCGCCCGAGCTCCACGCCGGCAGCGGCGAAATCGCCCTGCATCGCGGCGGCTTCCGCACTGCGGATCAACGCGGACTCCACCGCGCCGATGCCCAGGTGCGCACGCATCTGCCCGGGCCGCAGGCGAATGGCCTCGTGGAACGCATCCAGCGCACCGCCCGGCGTGTCCAGCTGGCCGGCCACCAGCGCGCGCATGCCGGCCAGGCTGCGTTCGCGCGCCTGTTCCGCGGCATCGACGGCCTGCAGGTAGGCCTGGACCCGCGCCGCCTCCGGCCACAGGGTACGCAGCACGGTCGCGTGGCGTTGGGCGAAGCGCAGCGCGGCCAAGTCTTCGTCGGCGGCATCCAGGGCCGCCTTGGCCTGGCCGATCAAAGCAGCCTGCGCGCGATCCAGCAGCTTCGCATCGCCCTCGTCGCCGGGATGCTGGCGTTGCAGGGCGATCAGGATCGGGATCGCCGACGCGCCGGTCTCGAACAGATCGCCCTGCGCCAGCGCGCGTTGCGCGGCCTTGCGCGCGACCGCCGGATCATCGACCTGTACTGCCGGCAGGCTCCAGCTGAGCACGCCGGCCAGCGTGTCGTCACCGCTGATGCTCACGCTGCCGGCCGACCGTTCCGGCTGCACAGGCTGCGGCACCGGCACCACGGGCGTCTCCGGCCTGCAGGCGGCCAGCACCAGCGGGACGAACAGGGCGATGACGGTCCAACCTGCGCGCAAACGACACTCCGGGACGCCGGCAACAGGGCCGCGATGAGGGTTCGGGCGAACTTAGGCCAAGTCGTCCACCCCGGCAACCGCATAATGGCGGCATGAGCCAATGGATCGACACCCCCGACGCGCTGCGCGCGCACCTCGCCGCCTTTTCCTCCCGGAGCCGACCCGCGAGCATCGGGCTGGATACCGAATTCATCCGCGAACGCACCTACTGGCCGCAACTGGCGCTGGTGCAGATCGCGCTGGGCGATGGCGGCGACGTGCTGCTGGTCGACCCGCTGGTGCCCGGCATGGCCGAGGCGCTGGTGCCGCTGCTGGTCGACCCCGACGTGCTCAAGCTGATGCACAGCCCGAGCGAAGACTTGGTCGCCTTCCAGCACACCTGCGGCGTCTTGCCCGCGCCGCTGTTCGATACCCAGGCCGCGGCCGCGCTGTGCGGAATCGGTGCGGGCATGAGTTACCAGAAGCTTGTGCTGGCAGTCACCGGCGTTGCCCTGGAAAAGGGCGAGACCCGCTCGGACTGGCTGCGCCGGCCGCTGTCGGCATCGCAACTCGACTACGCCGCGGATGACGTGCGCCATCTGCATGCCATGCACGCGTCGCTGCAACAGCAACTGGACACCCTGGGCCGCAGCGGCTGGCTGGCCGAGGACGGCGCCCGCCAACTCGCGAATGCGGCCAACGACCAGGGCGAACGCTGGCCGCACCTGTCGATGCGCAGCGCGCAGTTCCTGGACCCGGCGGCACAGCGCCGGCTGCTGCGACTGCTGCGCTGGCGCGAGGCGCACGCGCGCCGCAGCGATCGCCCGCGCAGCTGGATCCTGGACAACGAGCTGGCGGTGACCCTGGCCCGCGCAAATCCGGCCGACCCGGCCGCGCTGCAGGCGCAACTGGATGCCACGCCGAAGGCACCGAAGAGCCTGCGCGACCCGATCTGGCAGGCGCTCACCATGCCGCTGGCGGACGAAGACGATGCGCCACTCGCACGTGGCGAAGACCGCGACAAGAAACAATTGCGCGCGATGCAGGACGCGGTGCTGGCCACCGCCGGCGAACTCGGCGTGCCGGAAGGCGTGCTGGCCTCACGCAAGTTGCTGGAGGCGTTGCAGGACGGCGGCGGCTGGACCGGCGCGCTGGCAGGCTGGCGACGTGAGGTGCTGCAAGCCCGGATTGCTCCCCTGCTCGCCTCTGGCGAGACCAGCAAGGCCTCCGTATAATCGGCGGTGTGTTCATCGTGGGGCGGTAGCTCAGCTGGGAGAGCGCCACGTTCGCATCGTGGAGGTCAGGGGTTCGATCCCCCTCCGCTCCACCACGATTTCAAGGCCGGCCTAATGCCGGCCTTTTTTTTCGCCCTTCGCATTTGCCGGGAATGCGCGTCGGTGCGAATGAAGGAATCCGGTGGCCCTGTGTGTCCTCTCGATATTTTCAAGGCAAGCCGGCTCCTGCACCGACTCGCCTGGACGCACCCATGCAATCCGAATGTCTTGTCTGGCGATAGGATAAGGTTCAGTGAGCGGGCGGCGACCGCGGGGGAAGGAACGGATGCGGAGCACCACGACCACGCGCTCAGGTCGCATGCCGGACATGATCCTGGCAGCGTGTGGACTCGCCGTGGTCGCCATCATGCTGCTGGGCTGGAGCCTCTGGGATGCATCCAGGGCCGATTGGATGCTGCCCGTCGCCGGCCTGGCGATGGTGGCGCTGATGCTGGTGGTGCTGTGGGGGGTCGTGAGCCAGTCGCGTGGACGCCATGCCGCAGAAGACCGCTTGCAGGCAATCGCGGACAGCCTGCCGGGAACGGTTTATGTCCTGCGCCGCACTCCCGAGAATGCATTCAGCTTCGAATTCCTGAGCGCGAATGCCGGGGAGACGCTCGGGATCAACCGGGAGCATGTGCTGCGCGATGCCAACGCGGCTCGACAAGCCTTGGTGGAGGAGGATCGACAACTGCTGATCGCGGCGGCAATCCACTCGGCGGAACATCTGACAGGCTTGGAAGTGGATTTCCGGATTCGCAAACCCGACGGCAACCTGCATTGGATGCGATCGTCCGGCATCCCCGTGCCCCAAACCAATGGCGACGTGCTGTGGAACGGCTACTGGTCGGACATCACCGAGAACAAGGCCACCGAACAGGCCCTGCGGGATGCGCTGCAGCGCCTGGACGAAGCTCTCAGCGTCGCCGGGCTGGGCGAATGGACATGCGACCTCGCGACCGGCGCGCTGACGTGGTCGCCGCAGGTTTACCGGATGCTGCACCTCGACCCGTCACTCGGCCCGCTCGACCTCGCCGAGGCGGTTGCACTCTTCGAGGATGGTGCAGAACTGACGGCCGATGCATTCTTCAAGGCGCAGGAAACAGGCGAGCCGCAGACCTACGACCTGACCTATGTACGTCCAGACGGCGAGGCGGCGAGGCTTCAATTCATCGCGGTATCCAAGGTGGACCAGTCCGGCGTTGTCTGCGGCATGCACGGCACGGTTCAGGACATCAGCGGTCGAATGGCGCTGGAAGAAGGCCTTTCGAAGGCCAAGGACGCCGCTGACGTCGCCAACCATGCCAAGACCGTGTTCCTGGCCACCATGAGCCACGAGATCCGCACCCACCTGAACGGCATGCTGGGAATCCTTGAAGTGATCTTCATGACCCCGCTGAACCCCGACTTGCAGGGCGCACTGGAGGGTGTGCGCGAGTCCGGGAAATCGCTGCAGCAGATCATCGACGACATCCTGGATTTCTCCAAGGTCGAAGCCGGCAAGCTGGACATTCGCCCCGAGGCTACCTCGATTGCGGACCTGGTGGCTGGCGTGCAGCGGGTCCATGCCGGAAACGCGAGCGGCGTGGGCCTGGAACTCCGCCACAGCGTCGACCCCGATATCCGTCCCGCGGTGATGGTGGATGGGCTTCGCCTGCGCCAGATCCTGGGCAATTTCGTCAGCAATGCGATCAAGTTCACGCATAGCGGCCATGTGGAGATCCGCGCCCTGCTGCTGGGGCGTGAGGGCGCTCGCGAACTCGTACGCTTCCAGGTGCAGGACACCGGCATCGGGATCTCCCCGGAGCAGCAGCAACGACTGTTCCAGCCATTCGAGCAAGCCGAGGCCCATACTGCCACCCGCTTCGGCGGGACTGGCCTGGGGCTCTCGATTTCCAGGCGCCTGGCCGAACTCATGGGCGGTGAGGTGTCGATGGCGAGCGCGCCCGGCGAGGGCACGATCATGACCCTGGACCTGCCACTTGCGGCCGCGGACCCTGCCCTGCTGGCACCCGAGCGCGAGGGAGTGGAGAACCCGGCGACCCGGCTGCCGCAGGACAGGAAAGTCCCCACCACGACCCAGGCGGCAAGCGATGGCACCCTGGTGCTCGTGGTGGACGATCACCCAGTGAACCGGATGGTGATGCGCAGCCAGCTGAACGTGCTGGGATATGCGGTAGAGGAAGTCGAGAGTGGCACCGAGGCGCTGGAGCAGTGGCAAACCGGCCGGTTCGGACTGGTACTGACGGACTGCAACATGCCGTTCATGAGTGGCTACGAACTCAGTCAGCGCATCCGCGAGGCCGAGGTCGACTGTGGCCGACGCCGCACGCCGATCGTGGCCTGCAGCGCCAACGTGATCGGTGGCGTCTACGAGGAGTGCCGAAGTGCAGGGATGGACGACTACGTCCCAAAACCCACGGAGCTGGTGGTGCTGGCGGAAGTCATGGATCGCTGGCTGCCGCTGAAGAAGGTGCCCTCCCTCGGAGCCTCCGCCCAGAGTGCCCGGGAAGAGGTCGGCAGGCTCCCCGCATCACCCGACGACCCCGCCCCTCTGGCCGTATCCGGCGGCAGCCCGGTCGACTCGCCTCAGGTGCTCAAACATTTCAGGCGGGTCAACGACGCGGACGTGCTGCTGCTGCGGCAGGCCGTGCAGAGCAGCGACCTGGACGCCGTCACCCACCTCGCCCACCGTATCAAGGGTGCCTGTGGCTTCATTGGTGCCATCGGTCTCGCCACCGCTAGTGGCACACTGGAGCAGGCGGCGCGTGCCGGCGACGCCAGTACCATCGAGCATCTGATGGAAGAATTCGACAGCAAACTGGAGAGGTTGTATGCCTATCTCGATGCCGAACAGCCCCGCTAAGCAACGCTCGGGCGATGGCAGCGAAACGCCCGCAAAGGGCCTGCATCTGCTGGTCGCGGAGGATCATGAATTCCAGCGCGGAATGATGGTCCAGATGCTCGAAAACCTGGGTGCCAAGTCGATCCACGAGGCGGAAGACGGCCGCTCCGCGCTGGAGATCATCCGCGAACTGGGCCATCCATTCGACATCATCGTCACCGATATCGACATGCCCGGCATGGACGGGATGTCCTTGATCCGCAGCCTGGGCGAAGCCAGCAGCGGTGCCGCCCTGATCATCACCAGCGGCCTGGACCGATCCCTGCTCGACACCATCGAGACCATGAGCGCGGCATATGGCATGCGCCTGCTCGGCACGGTGGAGAAGCCGCCAACGCAGGAACGCTTCGCGGACCTGATCAGCCTGTATTGGCGCGCCAAGCCCAATCCGGAGCGGTTCAAGCCGGCGCGCGAGATCTTCAGCCTGGACGAAATCATCGAGGGCCTGCAAAACGACCAGTTCGAGCCGTTCTACCAGCCCAAGATCGACCTCAAGACCGGACGGGTCAAGGGTGCCGAGGCGCTGGCCCGCTGGCGCCATCCACGCGACGGGATCGTCATGCCGTACGCGTTCCTCGGGTTGCTGGAAGAGAATTCAGAGATCAGCGAGCTGACCTGGACCATGCTCGCCCGCAGCGCCCGCGATTGCCAGGAATGGCGCAACGCGGGTCTCGACCTCGACGTTGCGGTCAACCTGTCGGTCAAGCAGCTCGCGGATCCGGGCATTTCCGACGCGATCACCTGGCAGGTGACCAACCAGGGCCTGGAGCCCCGGCACATGACCCTGGAGATCACCGAGTCCGCGGCGATGACCAATGTCGGCCGCGTCCTGGAGAATCTGACGCGACTGCGCATCAAGGGCTTCGGGCTGTCGATCGACGACTACGGTACCGGCTATTCGTCGATGCAGCAGTTGACCCGCATCCCCTTCACCGAGCTGAAGATCGACCAGTCCTTCGTGATGCATGCGGCCCATCAGGAATCCAGCCGCATGATCCTTGAGTCGAGTTTGGACATGGCGAGGAAGCTGGGAGTCGTCTCGGTGGCCGAGGGCGTGGAAACCCGTGACGACTTGAATCTCGTGCGCGAGTGCGGCTGCGACTTGGCGCAGGGCTTCTTCATCGCGAGGCCCATGCCCTCCACCGATCTGCCGGACTGGGTGCGGGATTATTCCTGAGCCTTTGTCGCCAGATAGCGTGGCTTGTGCGTTTTACTCCATCACGCTGCCGATGCCCCCTGGCCACGTACGCCCCATGCTGCAGGCCTTGATCATCCCCGCGCCACCTTCCACGGTGAGGTGCACAGCGCCCCCCGAGTCCCGACGCTTCAATCTATTCGCCAGGAATGGCCACTGCCAATGCCGCAGGATCGAGCGTGTCCCCCATGAGGCGAGTGGCAGCAGCGCCGGATGCGTTGCTGCCCTCAATCCTCGAGTACCCGTCGGCCGATGTCGAGTGCGGTCTGGTACGGCGCGGGGTCGTTGCGGTTGCTGAGCAGGATCACGGTCAGCCGCTGCGCCGGCCAGCGCACGATCACGTTGCGGAAGCCGATGGTCTCGCCGGAATGCCAGCGCGTGTCGCCGCTGATCCGCCAGCCGAAGCCGTAATGCGTCGCAGCGCCCTCGCCCGCCACCTCGACCTGTTTGCCGAACGCGAGTGCGCGCGAGGCATCGCTTAAAAGGCGATCGTCGTAAAGCGCCGCATCCCAGCGCGCCAGATCGTGGGTGTTCGAGTAGATCCCGCCATCCCCCAGCACCGCGCTGGTCGAGCTCTGGTCGCTGCGTTGCCACTGCCCATCGATCTCGCTGTAACCCCAGGCGCGGTTCGATACCTCTTCGCCACCGGCCACGTAGGCCACGGTGTCGTGCATGCCCAGCGGCAGGAAGATGCGACTGTGCAGGAACGCCGGGAACGTCATGCCGGACGCGCGCTCCACCACGAGCGCCAGCAGCGCGTAACCGCTGTTGCTGTAGCGATATGCGCTACCTGCCGGGAAGGCCAACCGGTTTTCCCGTTCCAGCAGTGCGAGCACGCCGGCATCACGGATCTGGCCTTCATACGCTTCGGCCATCAAGTCTTCGTAATCGAGGAGGCCCGAGGTGTGGGTCAGCAACTGGCGCAGGGTGATCGCATCTGTTGCGGACGGCAGCGACGGCAGCCATCGGCGCACGCGGTCGTCGATGGCGAGCGTGCCGTCCTGCGCCAGCAGCAGGATCGCCGCGGCGGTGAACTGCTTGCTGACCGAGGCCAGCCGGTAGTTGGTGGCCGCGCCAGCCTCGATGCCGTGCTCCAGATCGGAGCGGCCATAACCGCGATGGACCCGCTCTTCGCCGTCGTGCAGGACCAGCAGGGACGCACCGGGGACATCGCCCTCGTAGCGTTGCATCAGGCGTTCGATCGCGGCATCGGGCATCGGGGACTCGGGGGCAGTCACGGGCACGTCGTAATACGTGCCGGGGGTGGGTTCGGGCTGGAAGGTGTAATGCCACCATTCCATCGGATAGTTGCGGAAACCGGCGGCCTGCATGGCCTCGCGCAGGCGCTGGCGATTGCCGCGCTGGGTTTCGCTCGCTTCCGGCGAATCGGTGTTTGCGCGAGTGCCGAAGAAATCGAACTCGGTGCCCATGTCCAGCGGTGTGCAGGCGGCACCGTTGGTATCGCATTGCAGCAGGGCCAGGTCGATAGTGGCACCGCGGCTGTGACCTGACATCGGTGCGATGTAGCCGTCGAGCAATTGCGGCTTCTCGAAGTCGGGGTAATGCGCGGGCTTGGTCTTGAGGTCGGCCGGATCGTTGACCCAGCGCATGAAATGCGCGACTGCACGCGCCGGCCGGTAGCAGTCGAAGATGCGCAGGCGCTGGTGCTGCGTGCGCAACGTGGCTTCGACCTTCGCCAGCGCCTCGGCGGCCTCGCGCTTAAGCCAGCAACGCGGTGCGAGATAGCCATCGACCGGCGCACCGACGAAATTGTCGCTGCCGAAATACTTGATGTCCTGGGCGATGCCGGGTACCACGGCGCGGATGTCGACCATGCCCGCCTGCTCCATCGTGGTCGCCGGCGACAGCGTTGGCGGATCAGCGGCAACCGCCTGCAGGCTGGCCGCCAGCAACAGCATCGCCAGCGCGCGCCGCGCGTCAGTCACAACCGCCCACACGCACGAAATCGAGGTCCTCGTAGTCGGAGCTGAAGTCGCCGTCCGGGTCGATCTTGGCCATGCGCATGCGCGGGCCGCTGCTGCCTGCCGAGAACGCCACGAATGCATCCAGGTCCACCGACGGATCGTCCCAGTGCACGAGGTAACGACCATCGAGCTCGCCGACGCGGCCATGCATCTTCGGCGACTTCGCCGAGCGCCATTCGACCGCGCCATCGACATCGCACAGGCGCACCTCGCCGAACCACGGATCCCGCCACGTGCCCAGCCAGCCTGACAGTTGCGCGGGTGCGACCGGCGTGCGCTTCGCCACATCCGGCAATGGCGGCTTCCGCGTGGCTGTGGCATCGGGCGATGCCGGCTTCGCGATGTCATCGGCGTATCCGGTCACGCCAAGTGACTTTTCCGGTGCCGTGAACAGTTTCAGCAACACCTGCCCCAGCACCGTGCGCGCGTTGCTGCCATCGCCGTTGATCATGAACACGAAGCCCGACTTGCGATCCGGCACCAGCATCATCATCGAATACATGCCGCCCAGCGTGCCGGTGTGCGAGACCGTCCACGCGCCATCCACATCGGCCACGCGAAACCCGTAGGCATAGGCGTAGTAGTGGGTTTTGTCCCAGCGCTTGCGTTGCCCGGAGATCGGCATCGGCGTGCGCGCCTTCCACATCTCCGCGCGTTGGGCCTCGCCGAGCCACTGCTTCTGCGCATCGGTCGGCACCAGCCAGTTGTTCGCCCACGCCAGCATGTCGTCCAGGCCGCAGCGAATGCCACCCGCGGGTGCCGACGCGATCATCGGCACGACCGCGCCATCGCGGCGCATCGCTTCATTGCGATCACCGATACGCGTGTGCGGCTGGGCCACGCTGCCGGCATCGGCCAGCGAGAACTCGCCGACGCGGCATCCGGACAAGCCCAGCGGTTCGAACAGTTCGCGCCGCACCAGTTCCTCGAACGATGCACCACCTGCAGCAGCGGCCACTTCACCGGCCACCACGTACAGCAGGTTGTCGTAGGCATAACCCGCGCGGAAGCCGTAGGCCGGCTTGATGTGACGCAGGCCACGGACGATGTCGTCGCGGCTGAACAGGTTCGGTTCCGGCCACAGCATCAGGTCGCCGCCGCCTTCGGGCAGGCCGCTGTTGTGGACCAGCAGGTCGCTCACGGTCATGTGCTGGGTGACCCAGGGATCGTGCATCGCGAACTGCGGCAGGTGCTTGATGACCGGATCGTCCCAGCGCAACTTGCCCTGCTGGACCAGCCGCGCCAGCACCGCGCCGGTCATCGCCTTGCTGTTGGAGGCGATCTTGAACAGCGTCTTCGTGGTCACCGGATCGCCACTGCCGGCCACGGTTTCGCCATGGCCCCGCGCGTAGACGATCTTGCCGTCCTCGATCACGCCCACCGCGATACCGGGGAGTTTGTAGCGCTCGATGGTGGCGCGCACCGCGGCATCGATGGCTTGCGGCGTGGGGCCCGCAGCGGGCTGGGCCGCGTGCACGACCGGCATCGCGCAAACCAGCACGCATGCGGTCATCAGCGTGGTCACGCGCAGACCGCTACGCGGGGTTGCCCATGAACGTCGGAAGGCCTGTTGCATCTGCGTTCCCATGCGTTGGATGAGGAGGATCATCGCACCGGTCACTGCCTGCATGCTTGCCGGCATCGCGTCCCGCACCGTGCAAAAAATAGGCGGCCCGTGCGGGGCCGCCGGAGGTTAGTCCCGGAGGAGGAGGACTAGGGGTTCATCGAATCCTGACGCATCAGAAATCCCAAGTCAGGACCAGGTTCATGTAGCGCGGCGACTGCCAAGCGCGCGCCTGCCCAAAATACGGCATCGTGACGCCCGGCGCGCTCTCGTAACGGGAGTGCACGCGGGTCGCCGTCTCGCTGTTCAGCAGGTTGTACACCGAGAAACGCGCCTTCAAGTCGATGCCTTCGACCGGCAGCGTCCAGGTTACGTTGGCTCCGAGGTTGGTCACCCACGGCATCCGCCCAAACGCGCCATTCTCGGTGAAAACAAGTTCTCGATTGATGCTGGAGCAGTTGGCCACGCAGAGCCAGCCGGAACCGCCGCCGCTGCCCTCGCTGGGGCCACCCGCGCTCCGGTTATCGTTGGGCCAGCGCACGCCGAATGCGGTGATCGGGCCGCCCGAGTGCGCCGACAGGGTCGCGCCGAAGCTCCACATCTCGTTGAGCTTGAAGCTGCCGCGCAGCTTGATCTGGTGGGTGAAGTCATTGAACGTGACGCCGAAGCGCTCGTTCACCGCCGGGTGGTCGTAGTACTGCACCAGGTTGGTGTCGCCGTATCCCGTATCCGAGTTCACCGGGCCTTCCAGGTTGCCTTCGGACTTCGACCACAGATACGAGGCATTGAACGCCCACCTGTCGTCCCACGCCCGGTCGATCTGGAATTCCACGGCCTTGTAGGTGCGGCGGGGCTTCTTGTAACCCATCACGATGCCGCTGCCCGAAGTGATGTATCCATCCTCGGAATTGTCGAAGGTCACCCAGTCGTTGGTGTCCGGGCACCACAGGGTATTGGTCTCGCCGGGATTCAGGATCGGCCAGTCCCCCGAATACCACGGGCAACCTTCCACGTGGCGGATGCTGACGTCCTCCACTGCCCGGGTCATCTTGCGATAGGTCGCATTCACGCCCCAGGACCATTCCTGGTTGATCGCCTGCTGGAAGCCGATGATGAATTCGTCCTGGAAGACCTGCTTCAGATCCCTCGCCACAGCCGTCCGCACGTCCGTCGGGGCCGGCACGTTGCCCTCCGTGTTGACCGGACCAATCTGCGCACCGAGGATCGGGGACAGATAGGGGGCGCCGCTGATCGGGTGTTGTTTGGTCTCCCAGCCGTTGAACACGTAGTAGGTATGCTCGTCCGTGCTTCCGCCGCCGAAGTAGTCTGTCAGCTTGTTGGTCAGGGGCAGGTAATAGCGACCGGCGTTGCCGAACAACTTGGTGGTGCCGTCACCCTTGATGTCCCAACTGAACCCAAGGCGAGGCGAGATCATGTCCCCGAACCCCGCTTCGGCGAAGGTCGCACCCGAGGCCAGGGTATTCTTGAAGTTGTCGAAGCGCACGCCCAGGTTCAACAGCAGGTTGTCGGTGACGCTCCAACTGTCTTCGAGGTAGAACGCCTGCGCCCTGGTCGCGACCGGTGCCCCGGTGACGTAGTAACGGGCATCGACGATGGCCACCGCGCCAACCGGCACCGTCGCGTCGTTCGGGAGCAGTGCACCGGCGCTCAATCCCTGGATCGAGTAGCTGCGGCCGTCTCCAGGGTAGATCGTGGAGCTTGCCGAATCCATTTGCTCGTGGTCCAGGCCGAAGCGCAGGAGGTGGCTTCCGAGCGTCCATTCGAAGTCAAGGCGCGCCGCCTCGCGCTGGTCTTCGCGTCCATTGATGCTCGTGTTGTCGGAGTGGCAACCCGTGCGCGTTGCCGGGCGACCGAACTTGTTGGTGTAGTTGGTGGCCAGGCTCACGATGCTGCACAGCGGATCGGTCGGACTGCTGCCGCTGGAGCTGCGCTTGTTGACGCCATACATCGCCTTAGCGACGAAGTAATCAGTGAAATGGCCGGTATAGGTGACCGACCAGTTGTCGCCACCCGAACCGGCCGTGCTCTCGCCGTCTGCCTGGTCGAGAAAGGAGGTGTCCCAATCGTAAACGTGGGTAGTGGTGGTCGATTCCGCTTTGTCCGAGAACGCGAGGAACTCCAGCACGTGGTTGTCATTGAGGCGCCAGTCGATCTTGCCGCCCCAGAAGCCGTTGTCACCGCGGGTGATCCACGCCTGGGTGGTATCGATGTCCTTCGAATTGCTGTCGCGCTGCTCGTACATCGCGAAGAAGAACAATCGATCCTTCAGGATCGGACCGGACGCCCAGATATTGGTCTTGTAGAACGCGCTGTCGTCGCGGCTGGTGCGGTCCCGGGCAAGCAACTTTCCATCGCTGTAGTACCGGTCGCGCGGGGACTCCACCCATGCAGGAGGCTCGATCGTCACCTGGAGTCCGCCTTTGAAATCGTTGCCGCCGGAACGCGTAACCGCATTGATGACGCCACCGGTGCTGCGGCCGAACTCGGCCGAGTATCCACCGGTCTTGACCTGGAATTCCTGATAGAAATTGAACGGCACCGACGAAAAACCTTGGCGCAGGTACGGGTCGGTGACATTGAGGCCATTGATGTAGACAACGTTCTCCGCCACCGTTGAACCGCCGAAACTGAGCCCTCCGAACACCGAGGACGACTGCACACCGGGAGCAATCAGGGCCACTGCATTCAGGCCTTGGTCCACCGGCAGCCGCGCCAACTCCTCGCGATTGATGTTGGTGGCGCTTTCCGTCGAGTAGACATCCACGCGGTTGACCACGCGCGAACCGACCACCTCGACCGCGGCGAGGTTCGCGACGCCACCTGCACTGTCGAGGTTGACCGTAGTCGTACCGCCCAAAGATACGTTGAGGTTCACCGGCGTCCCCGACCCCGCCGTCAGCGTGTAGTCGCCGGGCGGCAACTGACCGATGCGATAGCTGCCATCGCTGTTGACGGTGACGCTGCGGCTGGCACCGGTGGCGGTATTGACGATGGTGATCTGGTCACCACTGTTGGCCCGCCCCGCCACCGCGCCGGTGGCGCTCTGCGCGAATGCAGGTGCGGCGACCAGCGACGCGAGGCAAAGCCCCATCGCGATGCTGAGGGCGGACTTGCGCAGGCTGCGTGGGGCGGTGCTCATGGACGTTCTCCGGGCGATGGCTGGAAAGGAAGGAGCGGGACGAGGGCGATGCGTGCGACTGGCCGATCGATGCGGCGCGCGGCGCGGCCGCCATCGCTAGGAGATGGCGTGCAGGCAATGGCGTGGCGTGCGTGCATCCGAAGCGTTCCCCAACGATCGGCGGTTCACTGGCTGTGTAGCACGCAGCGCAGGGCTGGTCAATAATTTATTCTTCCCGTATAACTTTCAGAATTAGCTATTCCTTGCCGTATCGCCGCCACACTGTGGCGACGCGCATCCGGCCGGGATCCGCATGGAGGGAATGCGATGACCGAACGCCCGCAACACCGGATGCCAGCGCCTGCGTGGCGCGCCCTGACACTCGCGCTGGCGCTGGCCTGCACGCCGGCGATGGCGCTGGATCGCGGCATCGCATCCACACCGTTGACGGTCCCGCTGAGTGGCGTCATCGGCATGCAGGACGCCTACTTCGCGCCGGAATTCTGGATCGCGCGCACGCAGGCACCAGACCAGGTGCTGATGACGCCCGCCGCGATCCAGGCGCGCAATGTGCGCCTGCTGCAGCTCGACGATTCGATGCATGACCTGGCGGCATTGCCGGTCACACTGGATCGCGCGCGCGTCGCCGGATGGATCGATGGCCTCGCCTCGCCACCGTCCAAACCGTTGTGGGACGAAGCCGGCAAACCGGTCGCCAAGGCGATCCTCGACGCGATCGTCGCAAGCCGCGCGATGGACACCATCCCCGCCAGCCAGCCGACGCGCTTCGGCATCGCCGTGCAGCGCACTGCCCTGCGGGCGTTCCCGACCGACTTGCGCGTATTCAATCGCCAGGGCGAAACCGACATCGACCGCTTCCAGGAAAGCGCGCTGTTCCCCGGCGATCCGGTGGCGATCGTGCATGCCAGCCGCGATGCGAAATGGTTGTTCGTGATCAGTGCGCGTTACGCCGCGTGGGTTGCCGCCGATGCCATCGCCGAGGGCGACCGTGCCAGTGCGCTCGGCTACGCCACGCGTGCACCGCATCGCATCGTCACCGGCGCCAAGCCGCGCACGGTCTTCACCCGCGAGGAACCGCGCCTGTCCGAACTGCAACTGGACATGGGCGTGCGCATCCCGCTGGCCAGCGTGCCGCAGGACAAGCCGGTGAACGGCCAGCATCCGTATGCGTCGTGGATCCTCGAGCTGCCGGTGCGTGGTGCCGATGGCCGGCTCGGCTTCGCGCCCGCACTGCTCCAGCGCAATGCCGATACGTCCGCCGACTACCTGCCGCTGACCCGCGCCAACCTGATCCGCCAATCGTTCAAGTTCCTCGGCGAGCGCTACGGCTGGGGGCATTCGTACAACGGCCGCGACTGCAGCGGCTTCGTGTCCGAGGTGTATCGCAGCATGGGCGTCGAGCTGCCGCGCAACACCAGTGATCAATCTGTCAGCCCGGCGTTCGACCGCATCCATTTCGAGGCCGATGCGACCCGCGCCGCGCGCATGGCCGCGGTCGATGCACTCGACGTGGGCGACCTGATCTATATCCCCGGCCACGTGATGATGTTCGCCGGACGCATCGACGGCATGCCGTGGGTGATCCACGACACCAACGGCGGCAGTTTCCTCGGCGCCGATGGCACACTGCGCGCCATGCAACTCAACGGCGTCTCGCTGACCCCGCTGGTCCCGCTGCGCTTCGGCAAGGACCACGACTACATCGACCGCATCACCAACATCGTCAGGATGACGCGCGACCCATGAAAATCACCGACATCCGCTTCGGCATGCTGCGCGTGCCGCTGAAGACCGCGTTCAAGACCGCGTTACGTACCGTCGAGCAGGTCGAGGACGTGGTGGTGATGATCCACACCGACACCGGTCACGTCGGCTACGGCAGCGCGCCGGCCACGGCGGTGATCACCGGCGACACCCACGGATCGATCATGCATGCGATCCGCCACTACATCGCGCCGCGGCTGGTCGGCCAGGAGATCGCCAACCTCAACCGCATCACCCATGCGGTGCAGGCCTCGATGGAAAAGAACACCAGCGCCAAGGCGGCGGTGGAGATCGCGGTGCACGATCTGTGGGGCCAGTTGTACGGTGCCCCGCTCTACCAGTTGCTGGGCGGCGGCGAGCCGGCGATCACCACCGACATCACGATCTCCGTCGACTACATCGACAAGATGGTGGCGGACTCGCTGGCGGCGGTGGACCGCGGCTTCGAGTCGCTGAAGATCAAGGTCGGCAAGGACATCGGCTTGGACATCGAACGCACCAAGGCGATCCATGCCGCGGTCGAGGGCCGTGCCCTGCTCCGGCTGGACGCCAACCAGGGCTGGACCGCCAAGCAGGCGGTGTATGCGTTGCAGACGCTGGAGGACGCAGGCGTGCGCCTGGAACTGGTCGAGCAGCCGGTCAAGGCGCACGACCTGGAAGGCCTGCGCTATGTCACCGAACGCGTGCACACGCCGGTGATGGCCGACGAAAGCGTGTTCGGGCCGATGGAAGTGATCGAACTGATCCGCATGCGCGCGGCCGACATCGTCAACATCAAGCTGATGAAGACCGGCGGCATCTCCAACGCGGTGAAGATCGCCGACATCTGCGGCCTGTACGGCGTGGACTGCATGATCGGCTGCATGCTGGAATCCAGCATCGGCGTGGCGGCGGCGGTGCACCTGGCGGTGGCCAAGTCCGACGTGATCAGCAAGGTCGACCTCGATGGACCTTCGCTGTGCCGCTTCGACCCGGTGAGCAGCGGCGTACTCTTCAACGAATCCGAGATCAGCATCACCGACGCACCCGGCCTGGGCATTCGCGCGATCGAGGGGCTGGTCGCCGTCGACGAACCGCTGGCCTGAGGCGCGCGCGATGTCGGCGCTGGTCAAGATACGCTCCGAGCGCGACCGCATGTCGGCGATCGAGCGCCGCATCGCCGACTTCGTGCTGGACAACGCGCACTTGATGCGCGACTACTCCTCGCAGCAACTGGCGAATGCGCTGGGGATCAGCCAGTCCAGCGTGGTCAAGTTCTGCCAGAAGCTGGGGTTCAAAGGCTATCCCGATCTCAAGCTGTCGATCAGCGAGGCGGTGGTGCGCGCCGACAACGGCAACGGCGGCGCGCCGTCGATGGCGAACGGCGAACTCCATGCCGAAACCATCGGTGCCGACCTGTGGCTGCGCAAGACCGAGGCAGAGGAAGCCACTCGGCTGATCAATCCGCCGGACGCGGTCGAAGCAGCGGCAGCGGCCATCGCGGCTGCCGGCAAGGTGTTCATCATCGGACTGGGCGACGACGACATCCATGCGCGCACGTTGGCGCTGCGGCTGTCGCTGCTCGGCATCCTCACCGTGCACAACTTCGACCCGGCGCACATGAGCACCAGCCTCTCCGCGACCAATGCCGGCGACGTGCTGCTGGTGTTTTCCGAACAGGGCATGCAGCCGGCGCTGTACCAGCTGTGCCGCTATGCAAGCGAGCAGCACGCGCTGGTGATCACGGTCACTCGCCACAGTTCCAATCCGCTGCGCGCGCATGCCGACCTGCCGCTGCTGGTCTCCGCGCACGATGAGCGTCCTCATATCGCGCCGCTGCTCTACCACTCCGCGCTGCAGCACCTGCTCGATCGGGTGTTTGCGGTGCTGTGCGAATCCGACCCGAAGCGGCGCGCACGCCTGCAGGCGAACCTCGAACGGATCCAGCCCATGGCAGGAGCGTGAGCGGATGACGCTGCCGGCCGTGTCGTGCATGCTTCGCCGAGTCCCTTCCTCCCTCATTGCCGAGACACCCTGCATGCCGATCCGCCGCGTCGCTGCCCTGCTCCTGACCACGATGTTGGCCGCGTGTGCGCATGCGCCGGCATCGACCAACGCGACGGCATGGTCCGACGCCGGCCAGCTGGTACTGGTCACCACCGCGGACTGGGACGCGACCACCGGCGAGCTGCGTCGCTTCGAACGCGACGGCACCGGTTGGCGTGAAGTGGGCGATGCAGCGCCGATCAGCGTGGGCCGCACCGGTACGGCGTGGGGGATCGGCCTCAATGACGCCCGCAGCGACGGCCCGGTCAAGCGCGAAGGCGATGGCAAGGCACCGGCCGGCGTGTTCGCGATCGGCACCGCCTTCGGCTATGCCGCGGACGCGAGGACAGGGCTGGACTACAAGGGCATGGGCTTCAACGACTGGTGCATCGATGTCCCTGAGTCGCCGATGTACAACCAGATCGTCGACCGCAGCGTCGCCAAGGCACCGGGCCTGGACAAGTCGAGCGAACCGATGCGCCTGGACCTGCATGCGAACGGCGACCAGCGCTACCGGCAGGGCTTCGTGATCGAACACAACGCTGGAGGCACCACCCCGCGCGGCGGCAGTTGCATCTTCGCGCACCTGTGGGGTTCGCCGGGCCAGGCCACCGCCGGCTGCACCGCGATGGCGCCGGAGACGATGCAGGCGATGCTCGGCTGGCTGGATCGCACGCGCAAGCCGGTGTTTGTGTTGCTGCCGCAGGCGCAGTACGCCGTGTTGAAACATGACTGGAACCTGCCGGAGATCGTGCGATGAGCCAGACCAAGCGTGTCCTGAGCGGCCTCGCGGCCGGTATCGTCGTCGGGATCCTGCTGGCGTGGCTGGATGCGTCGCTGGCGCTGCGGGTGGCCGACATCGTCGAGCCCTTCGGCAAGCTCTGGCTCAACGCCCTGCAGATGACCGTGGTGCCGCTGGTGCTGGCGCTGGTGATCGTCGGCGTGAACCAGGCCAGTGACGCCGCCCAGTCCGGTCGCGTCGCGCGGCGCTCGATCATCATCTTCGTCATATTGCTCACCGCCGCCGGCGCGATGGCCGCGCTGCTTGCCCCCCTCGCGCTGTCGCTGGTCACGCCGGATCCGGCGGTCGCCGCCGCGCTGGGCGGAAGCAGCGCGGAATTGCCCGCCACCACCGGCGGCTGGGCCAGTGCGCTGACCTCGATCGTGCCGAGCAATGCCGTTGCTGCAGCGGCCGCCGGCGCGATGCTGCCGCTGGTGACCTTCGCCCTGTTCTTCGGCTTCGCGCTGACCCGCATCGAGCCCGCGCGTCGCACCCAGGTCGTCGGTTTCTTCCAGGCGGTCAGCGACGCGATGATCGTGATCGTGCACTGGGTGCTGTGGGTCGCGCCGCTGGGCATCTTCGCGCTGGTGCTGGCGCTGTGCGCGCGCGCGGGGATCGGCATGCTGCAGGCGCTGGGCATCTACATCGTGCTGGAATGCGCGCTGTACCTGCTGGCAGTGGTGGTGCTGGTGACGATCGCGGTGGTCTTCGGCAAGCAGAACCCGGCCCACTTCCTGTCCGGCATCACACCCGTCATGGCGGTCGCGGCGAGCACGCAGTCCTCGCTGGCCACCCTGCCGGCGATGCTCGACAGCGCGCAGACAAGGCTTGGTTTCCCCGCCCGCATCGCCGGCCTGGTGCTGCCGATGGCGGTCTCGCTGTTCCGCATCACCTCGCCGATCCAGTACATCGCAACGGCGTGCTTCATCGCGTGGGCGCTCGGCATCGACCTCACCTTCGCCCAACTCGCCACCGGCGTGGCGCTGGCGGTGCTGGTCAGCATGGGCTCGGTCGGCCTGCCCGGCCAGGCGATCTTCCTGGCCACCAACCTTCCGGTCACCTCGGCAATGGGCCTGCCGATCGCCCCGCTGCCGGTGCTGATGGCGGTGGACGCGATCCCGGACGTGCTGGCCACTGTCGGCAACGTCACCGCCGACATGACCGCGACCGCGCTGGTGGCGTCGCAGGACGATGGCAAGGACGAACCGGTTCCACCCGCAACCACCGCTTGACACGCTCCGCTGCGCTGCAGCAGAGTCCAGCCCATGTCCCGCCGCATGACCACCATCACGACCATTACCACCGGCACTACGTGCTCGGTGCGGTCGGTCATGCCTGGATAACCCCATCCAATCACGGCCCCGCAGCGACAGCGGCGGGGCGACGATCCCCTCCCCTGCACGCCGCGGGCCTCCACCGGAGGTTTCATGCTTTCGTCGCAGGTTTCGCAATCCCCGTCGTGTCGCGCGCACAAGTTCGGCGGCAGTTCGCTGGCCGACGCCGGCCGCATCCGCCATGTCGCTTCGCTGATGCTCGATGCGGGCGAATCGCGCCAGGTCGTGGTGGTGTCGGCGATGCAGGGCACCACCAACGCGCTGATCGCGATGACCGCAGCGGCCGCGGCCGGCGAGGACTGGCAGTCGTCATGGTCGGCCTTGCGCGCGCAGCACGTCGATGCCGCCAGCGCCCTGATCGACGCACCCGCCGACTTGCATGCCTGGATCGACGCGCGTTTCGCCGATATCGGCGACCTGCTGCGCGCAGTCTCGTTGCTGCGCCAGCCCGGACGCGCGGCGCTGGACCGCATCCAGGGCATGGGCGAAGTGCTGTCGGCCACCCTGCTGGAGGCGCACCTGCGCGCGCGTGGCGCGGATTACGCGCTGCTCGATGCGCGCGACGTGCTGCTGGTCCGCCATGCCGAACTCGGAGCGGTGGTGGATTGGGAAGAAAGCGCGCGCCGGCTGGACGCGTGGCGCGCAGCCAATCCGCAATCGCGCGTGGTCGCCACCGGCTTCGTCGCCAGCGGCGAGGACGGCCTTCCCACTGTGCTCGGCCGCAACGGCAGCGATTTTTCAGGCGCGATCTTTGCGGCCTTGTTCGATGCCGCCGAACTGCACATCTGGTCGGATGTCGATGGCGTGCTCTCGGCGGATCCGCGACTGGTGCCGGAAGCGGTCTCGCTGGCGGCGATGAGCTATCGCGAGGCCTGTGAGTTGGCCTACTTCGGCGCGAAGGTGATCCATCCGCAGACAATGACCCCGGCAATCGCGCGCGGTCTGCCGATCCTGATGCGCAACACCTTCAAGCCCGAATTTCCCGGCACCCGCATCGATGCCGACGGCGACGGTGGCAGCAGCGGGCCGGTCAAAGGGCTGACGCTGGATCCCGGCCTCGCCCTGGTCAGCCTGGAAGGCGCGGGCCTGATCGGCGTGCCCGGCACTGCGGAGCGCGTGTTCGCTGCATTGCATGCGGCAAAAATATCGGTGGTGATGATTTCGCAAGGGTCGTCCGAGCATTCGATCTGCTCGGTGGTGCGCGAGCGCGATGTCGAAGCCGCGCGTCGCGCACTGCTTGATGCGTTCTCGCGCGAACTGGACGGGGGGCAAGTGCAGGGCGTGCAGGTCGTGCCCGGGATCAGCGTGCTGGCCGCGGTCGGCGACGGCATGGCCGGCAAGCCCGGCGTGGCCGCGCAACTGTTCGCTGCATTGGCGCGCGCACGGGTCAACATCCGCGCGATCGCCCAGGGCGCGTCCGAACGCAATATCTCGGTGGCGATCGCCGCCGAGGACGCGACCCGCGGATTGCGCGCCGCGCATGCCGCGTTCTGGCTGTCGCCGCAGACCCTGGCATTGGCGGTGATCGGGCCGGGCAAGGTCGGCGCTGCCCTGCTCGACCAGTTGCAGGCGGCGTTGCCGCGCTTGCGCGTGGAAGCCAACGTCGACCTGCGCCTGCGCGCACTGGCGACCAGCCGACGCATGTGGCTGTGCGACCACGGCGATCCGGCCGACTGGCGCGCGCGCATCGAGGAACCGCCGACCGAGGCCGACCTCGACGCAATCACCCGCCACTTGCTCGACAGCCACCTGCCGCATGCGGTGGTGATCGACTGCAGCGCCAGCGACAGCGTGGCCGCGCAGTACCCGGCGTGGTTGGCGGCCGGCATCCACGTGATCACCCCGAACAAGCACGCCGGTGCGGGTCCGCTGCCGCGCTATGCGGCCATCCGAGAGGCGCGCGCGCAATCCGGCGCGCGCTTCCGCTACGAGGCCACGGTGGGCGCAGGCTTGCCGGTGATCTCCACCCTGCGCGACCTGCTGGACACCGGCGACGAACTGGTCGCGGTGGACGGCATCCTCTCCGGCACGCTGGCCTGGCTGTTCAACAAATTCGATGGCAGCACCGCGTTCTCCGATCTCGTGCGCGAAGCGCATGCGCTGGGCTACACCGAACCCGACCCGCGCGATGACCTGTCCGGCATGGACGTGGCGCGCAAGCTGGTGATCCTCGGCCGCGAGGCCGGCGTATCGCTGTCGCTGGACGATGTCGAGGTCGAAAGCCTTGTCCCGACCGCGCTGCGCAATGCCGACCGCGACGCCTTCATGGCCGGACTGGAATCGCTCGACGCACCGATGCAGGCCGCGCTGGATGCCGCCCGCGCCAAGGGCTGCGTGCTGCGTTATGTCGCGCGGTTGCAGCGTGATGGCAATGCGTCGGTTGCGCTGCAGGAACTGCCCGCCGACCATGCCTTCGCCCACCTGCGCCTGACGGACAACTGCGTGCAATTCACCACTCGCCGCTATCGCGAAAATCCATTGGTCGTGCAAGGCCCGGGGCCGGCCCGGAGGTCACTGCCGCAGGCGTGTTCTCCGACCTGCTGCGCCTCGCGGCCGCGCTGGGAGCGCGCCTGTGAGTGCACGCAGCGAAGCACGAGCGTTCTCGCCCGGATCGGTCGGTAATGTCGGCGTCGGCTTCGACATCCTGGGCCACAGCATCGCCGGCATCGGCGATGTCGCCACCGTGCGCCGCATCGACGAACCAACCGTGCGCATTGCCGCGATCCGCGGCACGGTCACCGACCTGCCACTGGAGGCCGAGCGCAACACGGCTGGCGGCGCACTGATCTCATTGCGAAAAGCGCTGGCAATGCCGTTCGGCTTCGAGATCGAACTCGACAAGGGCATCCCGCTGGGCTCCGGGCTGGGCGGCTCGGCGGCGTCCTGCGTGGCTGCGCTGGTCGCGGCGAATGCACTGCTCGACGCACCACTCGATGCGCACGCGCTTTACCCGCACGCGATGGCCGGCGAAGCCATCGCCAGCGGCGGCCGGCACGGCGATAACGTCGGCCCGATGCTGCTCGGCGGGCTGGTGCTGGCGACAGCCGACAGACTGGTAAAGATCACGGTGCCGGCCGCGTGGCATGCCGTGGTGGTGCATCCGCATGCGGTGCTGGAAACGAGACATGCGCGCGCTGCACTCGCCGGTAGTTACGCACTGAAAGAGTTCGTGGCGCAGAGTGCACAGCTGGCGCAGGTCCTGTTGGGTTGCGAGCGCGGCGATGCATCGCTGGTCCGCGCCGGATTGGACGATGTGTTGGTGGAACCACGCCGCGCGCCGCTGATCGCAGGCTTCGCCGCCGTGAAACGCGCCGCGCTCGATGCCGGTGCGATGGGCGCCAGTATTTCCGGCGCAGGCCCGAGCGTGTTCGCCTGGTGCGAGGACGTAGCGACCGCGCAAGTGGCTGGCGATGCGATGTCAGCCGCGTTCGCGGCCGCCGGCTTCGACAGCGATCTGCACCTCACCCCGATCGGCGGACCCGCCGCGGAGGTGCTGGCATGAAGGTCGTGAGTACACGCGGCAACGCGCCCACGGTCGGCATCGCCGATGCCATCGCCGCCGGCCTCGCGCCCGATGGCGGCCTGTACATGCCGGAGGCGTGGCCCAGCTTCACGCCTGCCGATTTCGAAGGTGCCACCAGCACGGCCGATGTCGCCGCGCGGATGCTCGTGCCGTTCTTCGAGGGCGATGTGCTGGCGCCGGAACTGGCGCGGATCTGCGCCGAGGCCTTCGCCGTCGAACCACCGCTGCGCGGCTTCGGCAAGGACGGCGATTACGTGCTGGAGCTGTTCCATGGCCCCACCGCCGCCTTCAAGGATTACGGCGCGGCCTTCCTGGCCGGCTGCCTGTCGGCGTTGCCGCGCGACGGCGGCACGCCGCTGACCATCGTGGTCGCGACTTCGGGCGACACCGGCGCTGCCGTGGCCGGCGCATTCCACGGCCGCGCCGGGATCCGCGTGGCCATCTTGTATCCGGACGGCCGGGTGTCGCCGCGACAGGCGCACCAGTTGGGATGCTTCGGCGACAACATCCGCGCCTTCCGCGTCGACGGCAGCTTCGACGACTGCCAACGCATGGCCAAGTCGGTGCTGTCCGACGCCGCGTTCCGCGCCGAGGTGCCGCTGGGTTCGGCCAACAGCATCAGCCTGGGCCGATTGTTCCCGCAGGCCGCCTACTACGCACGCGCGGCGCTGCAACATTGGCGCGGCACCGGCCGCACGCTGAATTTCGTGGTGCCCACCGGCAACCTGGGCAATGCGCTGGCCTGCCTGCTGGCCAGGCGCATGGGCCTGCCGATCGGCGACATCGTGCTGGCCAGCAATGCCAATGCGGTGCTGCCGGCCTTCTTCGCCGGTGGCGACTACGCGCCCGGCCCCAGCATCGCCACCCTCGCCAACGCGATGGACGTCGGCGCACCCAGCAACTTCGAGCGCCTGCAATGGCTGTATCCCGATGCTGCCGAACTGCGCGGCGTGCTGCGCGCGGAGGCCGTGGACGACGACGCCATCCGCGCCGCCATCCTGCGCACCCGCGACCAGCGCGGCTACGTGGCCTGCCCGCACACCGCCTGCGCCGCCGAGGTACTCGACCGCCTGCGCACGCGCGGCCAAGCGGGCGACTGGGCAGTGGTGGCGACTGCGCATCCGGCCAAGTTCCCGGAGGTCGTGGAGCCGCTGCTGGGCGAGTCCGTGTCGCTGCCACCGGCCCTGCAGGCCATGCTTGATCGGCCCAGCCACGCGCAACCGCTGGCTGACGATGGCGACGCCCTGCGCGATCTGCTCATGCATGGCTGAGGCGGTTCGGGCATTCCGCAAAGATCGCCAGGTCGAATCGCCAATGCAGCCGTCGCATTGGCCGAAACCGCGGCCGGCTGCGATAATCGTCACGCTTTGGCCCCGTAGCTCAGCTGGATAGAGCGGTCCCCTCCTAAGGGACAGGTCGTGCGTTCGAATCGCGCCGGGGTCACCACCTTCCCTACCGCGCCCCCGGCTTCCCGTGGGCGTGGCCGCATTGGTTCCAGGAGTTCCGCATGTCCCACCCCGTCCTTACCGCGCTCGGCCTGCAGGCCGTCGAATCCGGCACCTACCTTGGCCATGGCGAATGGTCGAAGACCAACGACGCCGGCGTGATCGAGCCGGTCAACCCGACCACCGGCGACGTGCTCGGCCGGGTGCATGCGTCCTCGAAGGCCGACTACGACCTGATCGTCGAGCGCGCCCAGGCTGCCTTCAAAGTCTGGCGCACCACTCCCGCCCCGCGCCGCGGCGAGGCGATCCGCCTGTGCGCCGACGCGCTGCGCGTGCACAAGGACGCACTGGGGTCGCTGGTCGCGCTGGAGATGGGCAAGTCGAAGCCGGAAGGCGACGGCGAAGTGCAGGAAATGATCGACATCGGCGAGTTCTCCGTCGGCCTGTCGCGGCAGCTGTACGGCCTGACCATGCACAGCGAGCGTCCGGGCCACCGCATGTACGAGCAGTGGCACCCGATCGGCATCGTCGGGATCATCAGCGCGTTCAATTTCCCGGTCGCGGTGTGGGCGTGGAATGCGTTCGTGGCGGCGGTGTGCGGCGACATCAGCATCTGGAAGCCGTCGCCGAAGACACCGCTGTCGGCGATCGCGTCGATGAAGATCTGCAACGAGGCACTGGCCAAGGCCGGCTTCCCGGACATCTTCTTCCTGTTCAACGACGCCGGCAGCGACTTGGCGCAGGCGTTCGTGGACGACAAGCACGTGCCGCTGATCAGCTTCACCGGCAGCACCAAGGTCGGCCGCCTGGTCGGCGAGCGCGTCGCCCGCCGCATGGGCCGCAGCCTGCTGGAACTGGGCGGCAACAACGCGATCATCGTCGACGAGACCGCCGACCTGAAGCTGGCGATCCCGGCGATCGCGTTCGGCGCGGTCGGCACCGCCGGACAGCGCTGCACCACTACGCGCCGCCTGATCGTGCATGAATCGATCTACGACGACGTGCTGGCCAAGCTGATCGCCGCCTACAAGCAGGTCGAGAAGAAGATCGGCGACCCGACCGACCCGGCCAACCTGATGGGCCCGCTCAACAGCAAGGACGGCGTGGATGCCTACCTCGACTCGATCGCCAAGGCCAAGGCCGCCGGCGGCACCGTCGAGACCGGTGGCGAAGCGATCGACCGCCCGGGCAACTTCGTGCTGCCCGCCATCGTCACCGGCCTGACCAACGAAGCCGAGATCGTCCAGCACGAGACCTTCGCGCCGATCCTGTACGTGATGAAGTACCGCGAGCTCGAAGACGCCATCGACATGCAGAACGCGGTGCCGCAGGGCCTGAGCTCGTCGATCTTCACCACCAACCTCAAGCGCGCGGAGCAGTTCCTCGCCGCCTGGGGTTCGGATTGCGGCATCGCCAACGTCAACATCGGCACCAGCGGTGCGGAAATCGGCGGCGCGTTCGGCGGCGAGAAGGAAACCGGCGGTGGCCGCGAGTCCGGCAGCGATGCATGGAAGGCGTACATGCGCCGGCAGACCAATACCATCAACTACTCCGACTCCCTGCCGCTGGCGCAGGGCATCAAGTTCGACCTCTGAGGACGCGCGATGAATGCCATGACCCGCCAGACCAGTACCCTCGCCATCGTCAGCCTTGTCGCCGGCATCCTCGGCTGGACCGTGGTGCCGTTCTTCGGCAGCCTGGCCGCGGTGATCTGCGGGCACATGGCGCGCAAGGAAATCCGCCTGGCACCCGACCGTCTGGAAGGCGACGGCCTGGCGGTCGCCGGCCTGGTGCTGGGCTACCTGGCGATCGCAATGGCGGTGCTGGCCGTGATCGCTGTCCTGCTGTTCTTCGGCGGCCTGGCCACCTTCCTCGCGTTCGCCGCAAGCACCAACTGACGCCTTGTACGCGCTGTCCCGCCCGTTCCTGTTCGCCTTCGATGCCGAGCGTGCGCACGGCCTCGGGCTGGCGTCGCTGGAGGCGGCCTACCGCAGCGGCCTGAATCCGCTGATCGCGAAGCAGCCGAAACCGCTGCCGACCAAGGCGTTCGGGCTGACCTTCCCGAACCCGGTCGGACTGGCGGCCGGGCTGGACAAGAACGGCGCGCATATCGACGCACTGCTGGCGCTGGGCTTCGGCTTCATCGAGGTCGGCACGGTCACCCCGCGCCCGCAGCCCGGCAACCCGAAACCGCGCATGTTCCGCCTGCCCCGGCAGGAAGCGGTGATCAATCGCCTCGGCTTCAACAACGAAGGCGTGGACGCACTGGTTCGCAATGTCGAGCGCGCGCGTCGCATCGGCGGACTGCTCGGCATCAACATCGGCAAGAACAAGGACACGCCCAACGAGTCGGCGGAAGACGATTACCTGCACTGCCTGCGCAAGGTGTATGCGCTGGCGGATTACGTGACCGTCAACATTTCCTCGCCGAATACCGCCGGCCTGCGCGAACTGCAGGAAGAACAGGCCCTGCGTCGCTTGGTCAGCGTGTTGCGCGACGAGCAGGAAAAGCTCGCCGGCCAGCATGGCAAGCGCGTGCCGATGCTGGTGAAGATCGCGCCCGACCTGTCCGAAAGCGACATCGATGCCGCAGGCCGCGTGCTCGGCGATCTGGCCGTGGACGGCGTCATCGCCAGCAATACCACCATCGCCCGCGAGGGTGTGGAAGGCGCACGCTTCGCCGATGAAGTGGGCGGTCTGTCCGGCGCGCCGTTGCTGGGCAAGTCCACTGCGGTGCTGCGGATGTTGCGCACGCGCCTGCCGGAATCGATCCCGCTGGTCGGCGTCGGCGGCATCCTGCATGGTGCCGACGCCGCGACCAAGCAGGCCGCCGGCGCGTTGCTGGTGCAGGTCTATACCGGACTGGTCTATCGCGGTCCGGCGCTGATCGGCGAATGCGTGGATGCGTTGCGTCGTCGCAAGGAAGCGCCCAGCAGCACGCCCATGCCGCTGGCATGACCGCCGGCTATCGCATCGTTGAGAACGCGCGGCTCGACGCGCGCAATACCTTTGGCGTGGCCGCACGCGCGCCGATGCTGGTGGAAGTGACGGATACCGCCGCGCTGCCGGAACTGTTCGGCTACGCGATGCTGCGCGACGGCCCGGTGTTGGTCCTCGGCGGCGGCAGCAACCTGCTGTTCGCCGGCGATCCGGCAGGCGCGGTGCTCGCGCTGTCGTCGCAACGCATCGAGATCCTCAATGAGCATGCCGATGTGTGCATCGTCCGCGCCGATGCCGGCGTGGGCTGGCACGATTTCGTGCTGTGGACGCTGGGCCAAGGCCTGTGCGGGCTGGAAAACCTGGCGCTGATCCCGGGCACGGTGGGTGCCGCGCCGATCCAGAACATCGGTGCCTACGGCGTGGAAGTGCGCGAGCGCATCCGCGCGGTGCACGCCTTCGACCGCCGCGATGGCGGCTTCGTGCGCATCGACGCCGGCGACTGCGCGTTCGCCTATCGCGACAGCCTGTTCAAGCACGACCCGGATCGCTACGTGGTTACCAACGTCGAGTTCGCCCTGCCGCGCACGCCGGAATTGCGCCTGGACTACGCCGGGATCGGCGAAGAACTGCAGGCGATGGGCATCGATGGCACGCCGCGCGCTTCGCAGGTCGCCGAAGCTGTCATCCGCATCCGCCAGCGCAAGCTGCCGGATCCGGCGCTGCTGGGCAATGCCGGCAGCTTCTTCAAGAACCCGATCGTGCCGGCAGGGATTGCGGAGACGCTGCAGTACGAACATCCGGGCATGCCGATGTTCCGCGGCAGCAGCGATGACACCCGCAAGCTCTCCGCCGCCTGGCTGATTGACCAGTGCGGCTGGAAGGGGCATCGCGACGGCGATGCCGGCGTCTCCGCCGAACATGCGCTGGTGCTGGTCAACCATGGCCAGGCGACCGGCCTGCAGTTGCTCGACCTTGCGCGCAGGATCGCGGCATCGGTGCAGGCGCGCTTCGGCATCGCCATCGAACCGGAGCCGCGCATCATCGGCGCGACGTGGTGAGCAAGCCCGCACGGACGCCGCACCTGCGCGCCGCGTTGTTGATGCTCGCCAGCACGGTCGCGTTCGGGCTGATGGCGCTGTGCATCCGCCTGGCCTCGCAGACCGAGCCGACCTGGGAAGTGGCGTTCTTCCGCAACGCCTTCGGCTTCGTCGCCTTGCTGCCGGTGCTGGCGATGCCGCTGCTGCGCAGCCCGCGGCCACTAGCCCAATTCACCGCGAACGTGCGCACCGATCAGTTGCCGCGGTACTTCATTCGCTGCGCGATCGGCATCGTCAGCATGTATTGCGGGTTCTGGGCAATCGGCAACCTGCCGCTGGCGCAGGCGATCTCGCTGGCGTATTCGTCGCCGATCTTCATCACCATCGCCGCCGCGTTGTGGCTGGGCGAACACGTGCGCCTGCGGCGCTGGCTCGCGGTCGCGGCGGGCTTCATCGGCGTGCTGGTGATCGTGCGGCCGTGGTCGCAGGCGTTCACGACCGGCTCTCTTGTCGCGGTGGCCGCGGCGATGATGAACGCACTGGTCGCGATCCAGATCAAGCAGCTGTCGCGCGTGGACAAGGCGGACACCATCGTGTTCTGGACCTACATCCTGTGGGTGCCGATGTCGCTGATTCCCGCGCTGTTCGTCTGGCACCCGCCGCAAGGCATCACCTGGTTGTGGCTGGTCTTGTGCGGAGTGCTCGGCACGCTTGGCCAGTTGCTGTGGACGCGCGCGCTCAAGCTCGGCGAAGTATCCGCACTCACCCCGATCAGCTTCGTGCAATTGCCGATCGTGACGCTTGCCGGCTGGCTGCTGTTCGCCGAACGCGTGGATGCGATGACGATCCTCGGTGCCGCGATCATCCTGTCGGCGACGTTCTACATCGCCCATCGCGAGGCCGTGCTGGCGCGCCGGGCCGCATCGCAGGCACCGAGCGAGGCCGCGGTTCCCGGCGAGTGACGCTCACTTCGCCGCAGTACGCGCGGCGAGGGCTTCCTCGCGCTCGGTCTCGATGATGTCCTTGCGCTTGGTCGCCTGTTCTTCGCTGAGGCTGTCCTCCTTCGCCTCCAGCAGCGGCGCGATGTAGCGCGCGCGCAAGGCGTCGGCTTCGTCGCGGTTGCCCGCGCTGCGCAGCATGCCTTCGAGTTGCCAGGCAGCATCCACGGTGCGCGCGTCGTCCGCGCCCAAGGCGTCTTCGCGGATTTCGAGCAGGGTGCGCCACGAAGCCATCGCCAGCGCCTTGTCGCCGAGTTCATCGGCCGACTGCGCGCGGATGTCGAAGCCCATCTGCACCTGCGGATGCTTGTCGCCGAGTTGCGTGCGCGCGACCGGCAGGTAGCGATCCAGTTGCGCCAGCGCAGCCTTCGCCTGCCCGGCCTGATACAGCGTGGCGGCGCGATTGAGCTGGATGAAAAGCGTGTCCGGATGCTCCGGCCCGAGCCGGCGCGTGCGCGCCTCTGCCACCTGCTCCTGCAGAGCAATCGACTCGTCGAAGCGCTTCAGCCGCGCGTAGATCGTCGACAGATTGAGCTTGGAACGCAGGGTCTGCGCGTCTTCCGCGCCGAGCACGCGGGTGCGCGCCTCGACCACGGCTTCGGCGACCGGCAGCGCTTCGGCGGGCTTGCCGCTGTCGTTGAGCATGTTGGCCAGGTTGCCGCGCTCGCCCAGCGTCTGCGGGTGCTCGGCACCGAGCCGGCGCGTCTGCGTCTGCACCAGTCCTTGCTGCAAGGCGACGGCACCATCCTCGTCGCCGGTCATGATTCGCATCACCGCGAGGTTGTGCAGCGAGGCCAGGGTGTCGGCATGGCCGACGCCCAGCACCTGGGTACGCAACGGCACCAGCCGTTCCATCAACGCGCGACCTTCTTTTGCCTCGCCCATGCGGCCAGTGAGGATCGCCAGGCTGTTGGTGACCTCCATCGTGGTCGGGTCGCGCTCGCCTCGCAGTTCCAGGCTGTCGGCGCGCACCGCTTCCAGCAGCGCCCGCCCCTTCGGTCGATCGCCGAGCGAGGCCACCGCCTCCGCCTGGTTGAGCCGCAACTTGATCCGCAGCGCATCGCTGGGCAGCAACGCGGCGGCATCGGCCAACGCGGCTTCGATCAGGACCAGTGCCGGCTTGGCCTCGCCCGCTTCCAGTATCGCGCTCACCTGCGCTTGCCGCGCGCGCAGGGTTTCCGGCGCTGAACGTCCGAGCGCGCCGACGCGATAGTCGGCGACCTGCGCGAAACCGCGCGCGGCGTCTTGCGGCAGGCCGAGTGCCATCCGCACGCGCGCCACGGATTCGCGCAGGTCGGCGGCCAGTGCAGGCTCGCGGGCGAAGTCGCGGTCGATCGCGCGCTCCGCATTCGCCAGGATCTGCTGGTCGATCAACCCCCGTGCCACGTCGGCGGTGCTGGCCTGCGCCAGCCCGCGATCCAGCGCCTGCGCGTCCACGGGATCGCCTGACGCCAACTGGCCGCGCAAGCCGTCGGCCAGGCCGATGCCCATCGCCTCGATGTCGATGCCCTGCAGCATCGATTGCTGGAACGCCGCGACCTTCTCCAGCTCGACGGTGCGCTGTTCGGCGATGGCGCGCTGCGCACGCGCCTGCAGCAGGCCGTAGACCGACAACGCAAGCCCGCCGACCAGCGCCAGCGCGACGAACGATGCCGCGGCAATGCCGGTGCGATGACGCTGCGCGAACTTGCGCATCGCATACCCGCGCGAGGCCGGCACCGCCTGCACCGGACGGGCATCGATGAAGCGCTGCAGGTCGTCGGCCATCGCCGCGGCGCTGGCATAGCGTTCATTGCGGTCGTGGCGCATCGCCTTCGCCACCACCCAGTCCAGCTCGCCTTGCAGCACCCGGCGCATCCGCGACACCGGTTCGCCATGCGCCTTCGCCAGCCGCTCGGCATCGGCCGGGGATAACGTGGACAACTGCGCGGATGGCAGGCGCAGGGTGCGGTCGCGATCGGTGACGGTTTCGCCCGCGATCAACGGACGCCGGCCGGTGAGCAGCTCGCTGAGCACCACGCCCAGCGCATACACATCGCTGCGCGTATCGACCAAGGCCTGGTCGCCGCCGGCCTGTTCGGGACTCATGTAGTCGGGCGTGCCGGCGACCTCGCGGCCCTCGGTCAGCGAGGTGGCGGTGGCGATACCGAAGTCGATGATCTTCGGCAGCGCGCGGCCGTCGACCTCGTCCACCAGCAGGTTGCCCGGCTTGAGGTCGCGATGGATCACGCCTTTCTGGTGCGCGTGCTGCACGCCTTCGCAGACGCGGATGAACAGCGCGATGCGCGCGTCGGTTGGCATCGCGTGCGCATCGCAATACGCGGTGATGGGACTGCCGGCGATGAACTCCATCGCGAAGAACGGGTGCCCGTCGGCGGTGGTATCGGCGTCGAAGACCTGGGCGATGGCGGGATGGCGCATCTGCGCCAGCAATTGCCGCTCCACCTCGAAATAGGCCAGGTGGCGGGCATCGAGTTTCTGCGCGCGCAGCAGCTTCAGCGCGACCGTGCGCCGCACCGGCTCCAGTTGTTCGGCGCGATAGACCTCGCCCATGCCGCCGCGACCGAGCAGCGACTCGATGCGATAGCGACCGAGCCTAGCGCCCGGCGGCAACGCAGACGCTTCGCCCACCCTCGCATCCGCCGCCTGCGAGCGCGTCGCCAGCAGCTCGGTGCGCTCGGGATCGTCGTGCGGACCCTGTGCCATGGCTCCCCCTTTCGCCCGATTCTAGCGAACACCGCGACTGCGCTTGTGCAGGCGCTACACTGCGCGCGACTGTTGACGCTGCCGCCGACGGAATGGAACCGGACACCGAGCTCCACGACACCACCCAGCGCACCGTGTTGAGCCACGGACCCTTGCGGTCCGCGCCACGCTCGGCCTGCGTGGTGGTGATCCATGGCGAGGGCCTGGGCCGACGCGCCGACATCACCGATGCCGCCGTGCTGGTCGGTCGTTCGCAGGAAGCCGACCTCGTCATCGCCCACAAGAGCGTGTCCCGCGAGCACTGCCGGGTCTGGCGCGATGGCAATGGCTACCGCATCCGCGACCTCGGCGCGACCAATGCCACCCGCGTGAATGACGTGCGCATCAGCGGCGACACCGCGCTGGCCGACGGCGACCAGGTCACGGTGGGCGAAAGCATCCTCAAGTTCATCAGCCAGGACAGCGTGGAGGCGAGCTACCACGAGGAGATCTACCAGCTCGCCACCCACGACGCCCTGACCGAGTTGTACAACCGCCGGCATTTCATCGAGATGGCCGACAAGGAAATCGCACGCTCGATCCGCCATGCGCGGCCGCTGTCGCTGTGCATCGTCGATGTCGACCTGTTCAAGCCGGTCAACGACCGCTACGGCCACATTTCCGGCGACGAAGTGCTGCGCCAGATCGCCCTGCTCCTGCGCCGCCACGTGCGCAGCGACGACATCGCCGCGCGCATCGGCGGCGAGGAATTCGCGTTGCTGCTGCCCGAATGCGATGCCGAAGCCGCGCGCGTGTTCGCCGAACGCCTGCGCGAAGCGGTCGCCGACGCGCCCTTTGCACCCGGCGGCGAACCGCAGCGGATCACCGTCAGCATCGGCATTGCCGCGCTGTCGCCGCAACGCGATACCCGCCCTGCGCTGATGGCCGCCGCCGACACCGCGTTGTACCGCGCGAAGAGCGAAGGGCGCAATCGGGTCTGCGTGGAAGCCTGAGCCTCAGCGCGGCTGCCACGGCCGCTGGCGGTGCGGGAACACCAGCAGATAGGCACCGACCACCCAGCCGATCGAGAATGCCCAGCCGGCGAGGATGTCCGACGGGTAGTGCACGCCCAGGTACACCCGCGACAGCCCGACCATCAACACGAACGCGGTCATCGGCACAGTCACCCACCAGCGCCAGCGCGTGTGCCAGGCCAGCAGGATCAGCACCATCGCCAGGGTGATCGAGCCCATCGCATGGCCGCTGGGAAAACTGAAACTGCTCTCCGGCGCGATCGATTCCCACAGCGTCGGCCGCTCGCGCGCGAACAACTGCTTGGCACCCAGGTTGAGCAGCGCCGAGCCGATGATCGCGATGCCGGCGAACAGGCCCTCGCGCAGCTTGCGCATCGCGGCCAGGCCCAACACCAGCACGACATCGACGGGCACCACGCCCCATTGGTAGCCGAGTTTCGAGAACAACAGGAACGCGCGGTCGAAGCCGTCGCGGGCAATGCCCTGGGCGAACTGCAGGACCGGCGCGTCGAACGGGAACGGTTCGGCGTCGCGGACGTCATCGGCCAGTTCGCCGAAGCCCCACAGCGGCAACAACAGGCCGGCGAAAGCCAGCAGCAAGCGCCGCCAGCGCTGCCGCAGGAACGCGATGCCGAAACGGGCGTCTTCGCGCGCAACCTCCACCGCCTCGTCGGCCGAGTGCGGCAGATGCGGTTCGGTGGGAGGCGTCATGCGTGCGGCGATCGGTCAGTCATGGCAGGCGCGGATGATAGCCATCGCGGCGTGGAGGCCGGTTCACGACGCGGTGCGCTACAGATAGTCCTCGATGCGCACCGCATCGACCTGCTCGGCGCGCATGAAGCGCTGCGCATAGTCCTGGTGCACGCCGCTGCGCAGGAACAGCTCGAACAGTTCCGGGTCGATGTGCTGGTCCTGGCGCATCTTCGCCATGATCGACAGTGCCTCGGACAGGGTCTTGCCGGGCTTGTACGGCGGTCCGCGGCGGTCAGCGCCTCGAAGATGTCGGCGATCGCCATCATCCGCGCCAGCGGGCTCAGTTGGCTGCGATCCAGTCGCTTGGGATAGCCGGTGCCGTCCATTTTTTCATGGTGGCCGCCGGCGATCTCGGGCACCTCGCGCAGGTGGCGCGGGAACGGCAACTCCCCGAGCATCACGATGGTCTGCACCATGTGCTCGTTGATCTTGTAGCGCTCTTCCGCGGTCAGCGTGCCGCGGCTGATCGACAGGTTGTGCAGCTCGCCGCGGTTGTACAGCAGCTCCGGCACGTCCATGCGGAAGCCCCAGCGGTTGTCGTCCGGGATGCGTTCCGATTCCGGCCGGGCGATGCGGTGTTCCGGCTTGTCGGCCAGCAGGGTTTCATCCGCGGGAAGTGCCGCAGCTTGCGGTGGCTTGCGCGCCAGTTCGTCGCGCGACAGGCCGAGGCGATCGTCCAGGGTGCGCTGCCAGCGGCGTGAGCCGATCTCGCGCAGCCGCGCCTGCTTGTCCGGCGAGAGGAATTCGCCGCCGACATTGCATTGCGCGACGAAGGCGAATTCGCTGTCGAGCGTGGCCTGCAGTGCATCGCGTGCCTGCCGCAACGCAGTCTCGTCGCCGCCCTGCGCCACGCCGCGCCAGTAGTCGATGTCGGCATCGCGCTTGAGCACCTCGAAGCGGGTGCGGATCTCGTGGATGCGGTCGTTCACCGTCTCCAGCTTGGTCGCCTTGTCGACCACGTATTCGGGCGTGGTGACCTTGCCGCAATCGTGCAGCCAGGCCGCGATATGCAGGGCTTCCCACTGCTCGGTATCGAGGTCGAAGCCGGCATACGGGCCGGCCTGCGTTGCGCAGGCCGCGCGCGCCAGCATGAAGGTCAGCTCCGGCACGCGCTCGCAATGGCCGCCGGTGTAGGGGCTCTGTGCGTCGATGGCACCGGCGACCATGCGGATGCTCGCCTCCATCAGCGCTTTCTGTCCGCGCAGCAGTTCCTGCGTTTCCAGCGAGGTCGCCGCACTCGCCGCCAGCGCGGCGATGAAGCTCGCGCTGGCCTCGTCGATCTCGCCGTCCTTGAACAGCAGCAGCATGCCCAGCAACTGCTCGCGGCGATCCTGCAAGGGCAACGCAAGCGTGCCGAACGCGGCGAACTCGGGTTCCAGGCCGAGCGCCTGCAAGTCGTCGCCGGACAGATGACCGCCCACCGGCCGCATCGTCGCGCGCGCATCGGCGAGCAGGCGCGGCAACGCATCCTGCGCCAACGGTGGCAAGTCGCGCACCGCGTTGGCGCGACCACCGCTGGTGTCCATCGCGGTGGCGCGCAACGCATCGTCGGCGGCATCGACCAGATAGAGCACGCCGGCACGCGCACCGGCGATATCGACCATCTTGTCGAGCAACCATGGCTGCAGGGCTTCCAGGTCGGTCTCGGTGGCGAGACGGCGGTTGATTCGCAAAAAACGGCGCACCGCATCGCGCATCTGGTCGAAGGCACCGCCGAGCTGGTCGATTTCCCGCACCGTCGAATGGATCAACGGGTGGTCGTTGAAGTCGAAGTGGCGGACCGCCTCCGCTTCCTTCGCCAGCGCTTCCAGCGGCGCGGCGATCCTGCGCGACGCCAGCAAGGCCACGATCGCCACCGCGCCGAGCAGCAAGCCGAACTCGGCGAGCCCCGGAATCACGTCACCAAAATGCCGCAGCACGAGCGCAGTCGCGACCACCAGGCCGAACGACAGCAAGGTGATGTGCAGGTAGAGCGGGATGCTGGTGCGCTTGCCGTGCATGGCGCCCCCCAAGGCGCGTGCGATGCGACCGAGTCTAGCGCGCCGCGGCGCTGTCGCGGATCAGTCCGGCCGGCCCGCGCGGTAGCGGCGGTCCACGTATTCGTCGATCAAGGCCACGAACTCGTGGGCGATGTTGTCGCCGCGCAGGGTCACGGTTTTCTCGCCATCCACGAAGACGGGTGCCGCCGGCGTTTCGCCGGTGCCCGGCAGCGAGATGCCGATGTTGGCGTGGCGCGATTCGCCGGGGCCGTTGACGATGCAGCCCATCACCGCGAGGGTCATGTTCTCCGCGCCGGGATGGCTGATCTTCCACTCCGGCATCTTTGCGCGCACGTGGTTTTGGACCACGCCCGCGAGTTCCTGGAAGAACTCCGAGGTGGTGCGCCCGCAGCCGGGGCAAGCGGTCACCATCGGGGTGAACGCGCGCAGGCCCATGGTCTGGAGCAGTTCCTGCGCCACGATCACCTCCTGCGTGCGCGAGGCGCCCGGCTCCGGGGTCAGCGAGATGCGGATGGTGTCGCCGATGCCTTCCTGCATGAGCACGGCCAAGGCCGCGCTGGACGCCACGATGCCCTTGCTGCCGATGCCGGCCTCGGTCAGGCCCAGGTGCAGCGCGAAATCGCTGCGCGTGGCGAGGTCCCGGTAGACCGCAACCAGTTCCTGCACGCCGCTGACCTTGGCGCTCAACACGATGCGATCCGCCGGCAAGCCGATTTCCACGGCACGATGCGCGGAATCGAGCGCCGAGCGGATCAGCGCCTCGCGCATGACCCGACCGGCATCCCAGGGCTCGGCGCGCAGGGCGTTCTCGTCCATCAGCATCGCCGCCAGCGACTGGTCCAGCGAGCCCCAGTTGGCACCGATGCGCACCGGCTTCGAATACTGGATCGCGAACTCGATCAGCTGAGCGAACTGGGTATCGCGCTTCTTGCCGAAGCCGACATTGCCCGGGTTGATCCTGTACTTCGCCAGCGCTTCCGCGCAAGCCGGCTCGTTGGCCAGCAGGGTGTGGCCGTTGTAGTGGAAATCGCCGATCAGCGGAACCGCGATCCCCATCATCGCCAGCTTGTCGACGATGCGCGGCACCGCCGCGGCGGACTCGGCGTTGTTCACGGTGATGCGCACAAGTTCCGAACCCGCCCGCCACAGTTCGGCGACCTGTTTCGTGGTCGAAGCGACATCGGCGGTGTCGGTATTGGTCATCGACTGCACGACCACCGGCGCAGAGCCACCGACCTGAATCCCGCCGATCGAGACCTGGCGAGTGGAGCGGCGCGGCGCGGGGCCGAACTGGTGCGGGCTGGAATGCGTCATGCGGCCATTTTAGCGGCCTCCTCGCGTCGAAGCTCTGCCTTGCCCCTCGAGTTCGCCGCTTAGGCTCCGCATCCGGTTCCGATGCGCGGCCGCGCGCCATCCATGGCGAGCTCGAACTCGAGGGGCAAGGCAGGACTCCGACCCAACCATCTCGGCCATCGTCGTATCCTGCGAAAATGAGCCAAGCGCACATCCTCACCCCCAGCCAGCTGAATACCCTGGCCCGCGACCTGCTGGAAGGCGCGTTCCCGCTGGTGCTGGTCGAGGGCGAGATCGGCAACCTGTCGCGGCCCGGTTCCGGACACCTGTACTTCACCCTCAAGGACGCGCGGGCGCAGGTGCGCTGCGCGTTGTTCAAGCCGAAGAGCCAGTGGCTGAACTTCGCCCCGCGTGAGGGCCTGCGCGTGCTCGCGCGCGGCCGCCTGACCCTGTACGAGGCGCGCGGCGACTACCAGTTGATCCTCGATTCGATGGAGGAAGCCGGCGAAGGCGCGCTACGTCGCGCGTTCGAGGAACTGAAGGCACGATTGCAGGCCGAAGGCCTGTTCGATACCGCCCGCAAGCGTCCCCTGCCCGCGCATGTGCGCCGGCTTGCGGTGCTGACCTCGCCGAGCGGTGCGGTGATCCGCGACATCGTCAGCGTGCTGCGAAGGCGCTTCCCGCTGGTCGAAGTCGACCTGTTGCCGGTCCCGGTGCAGGGCGACGCTGCGGCTGCGCAGATCCGCACGATGCTCCAGCGCGCCACCACCAGCGGCCGCTACGACGTGGTGTTGGTCGCCCGTGGTGGCGGTTCGCTGGAAGATCTGTGGGCGTTCAACGACGAAGCGCTGGTGCGGGCGATCGCCGCCAGCCCGGTGCCAGTGGTGTCCGCGATCGGCCACGAGACCGACTTCACCCTGGCCGATTTCGCTGCCGACCTGCGCGCGCCCACCCCTTCGGCTGCGGCGGAATTGCTTGTGCCCGATCGGACCAACCTGCTCGCGCAGCTGCATGGCCTGCATCGCCAGTTGCAGTCGCAACAGGCCAATCTCCTGCGCCAGCGCGCGCAACGCATCGACCGCGCGTTCTTGCGCCTGCATGCACTGCGCCCGCAGGCGCGACTCGATGCGCTGGCGCGGCGCGGCGAACAAGCGTGGCTGCGTTTGACCAACGCCATGCAGCGGCGGCTGGAGCAGGAGCGCGCGCGGCTGCGACATGCCGATGCAGTGCTACGCGCTGCGCATCCACGCCGCCGCATCGACCGCCTGCGCGAACGCCTGCAGTCGCTGCGCGGACGCCCGCAATCGCTGCTTGCGCGCCACTTGCAACACGAAGCCCTGCGCCTGCGCGGACTGGCGCGGTCGTTGCATGCGATCAGCCCGCTGGCCACCGTCGCGCGCGGTTACAGCATCCTCCAGCGCGAAGACGGCCATGTGGTCCGCGGCATCGCCGACGCGCAAGCGGGCGATGCCCTGCAAGCGCGCCTGCACGACGGACGCCTGCACTTGCGCGTGGAAGCAACGGAGTCCGCGACATGAAAAAACGCTGGCCGTATTACCTCGCCAACCGACCCGTCCAGGCCAACGCCGCACTTGAGGTATTCGACAAGTTCAGCGGCGAGCGCGTGGCACGCACCGCATTCGCCGATGCCGACGCCATCGAGGCCGCCATCGCCGCCGCCCACGCCGCGCGCGAACCGATGGCCGCGTTTCCGCCCGACGCCCGCCGTGACGTACTGGAACATTGCGTGGCGCGCTTCCAGGCCCGCAGCGAGGAACTCGCGCTGGTCCTGTGCATCGAGGCCGGCAAGCCGATCCGCGACGCCCGCGGCGAAGTCACCCGATTGATCGACACCTTCCGGATCGCCGCCGGCGAAGCGACCCGCATCGGCGGCGAGGTGCTGGAACTGCAACTGTCGCCGCGCACACGCGGCTATCGCGGCATGACCAAACGGGTGCCGATCGGCGCCTGCAGCTTCATCACCCCGTTCAATTTCCCGCTCAACCTGGTCGCCCACAAGGTCGCGCCGGCGATCGCCGCGGGCTGCCCGTTCGTGCTCAAGCCGGCGGCGAAAACCCCGCTGGGCGCATTGATCATCGGCGAGGTGCTGGCCGAAACCGACCTGCCCGCAGGCGCGTTCTCGATCATGCCGTGCAGCAACCAGGACGCATCGGCGCTGGTGGAGGACGAGCGCATCGCCCTGCTCAGTTTTACCGGCGGCCTGGTCGGCTGGGACATGAAAGCGCGCGCCGGGCGCAAGAAAGTCACCCTGGAACTGGGCGGCAATGCCGCCTGCATCATCGATGCCGATCCGGGCCGGCCGCTGGACGAAGTGGTCGAGCGTCTCGTCTTCGGCGCGTACTACCAGAGCGGCCAGAGTTGCATCAGCGTGCAGCGCATCCTGGTCCATCGCGATCTTCACGATGCGCTGGTGAAGAAGCTCGTCGCGGCGGTCAAGAAGTTGAAAGCCGGCGATCCGCGCGAGGAAACGACCTTCATCGGCCCGGTCATCGACGAAGCGTCGGCGAAGCGCATCGACGGCTGGATCGCCGACGCCATCCGCGGCGGTGCGAAGGCGCTGGTGCGCGGCAAGCGCACCGGAAACCTGCTGGGCGCTTCGCTGCTGCGGGATGTGCCGCGCGACGCCGATCTCTACTGCAAGGAAGCGTTCGGCCCGGTCGCCTGCATCGAGGCCTTCGATGATTTCGACGAGGCCATCGCGCGGGCCAACGACAGCGACTTCGGCCTGCAGGCCGGTGTGTTCACCGCCCGCATCGAGCATGCGATGCGGGCCTGGGATCGACTGGAGGTGGGTGGCGTGGTGGTCGGCGACGTGCCGAGTTTCCGCGTCGACAACATGCCTTACGGCGGGATCAAGCACTCGGGCTTGGGGCGCGAGGGCGTGCGCCATGCGATCGAGGACATGACCGAGCCGCGCCTGCTGGTGTTGCGCGACTGAGGCCCGGGGCTCAGCTCGACGGCGGCGGCACGTACGGCACCGGCGGCGCCGGCCGGCCGAACAGGTAGCCCTGCGCGTACATGCAACCCAGGTCGTGCAGGCGTTCGCGCTGGCGCTGGGTTTCCACACCCTCGGCGATGATCTCGATGCTCAGGCTGTTGGCCAGCGCGACGATCGCGCGGATCACCGCCACGCTCTCGGTGCGCACATCGCCGTCCAGGCCTGAGACGAAGCTGCGGTCGATCTTCAGGCTGGCGATCGGGAAACGGTGCAGGTACGACAGCGCGGAGAAGCCGGTGCCGAAGTCATCCAGCTGCGCCAGCACGCCGTGCGAACGCAGCATGTTCAGGCTTTCGCTGGTGCGCGGCGCGTCGTCGAGCAAGGCAACCTCGGTGATCTCGATGCGCAGCCGCGATGGCGCGACCTGCGCCGCATCCAGCAGGTCCAGCAGTCGGCTGGCGAAATCGGGTACACGGAAATGCCGCGGTGACACGTTGATCGCCACGTAGCCCGGCATCGGATAGCGGGCCATGTCAGCGACCACCCGCGCATACATCAGCCAGTCCACCTGCTCGATCAATCCGCTGTCCTCGCCCACGTCGAGGAAATCGCCCGGCGTGAGCAGGCCTCGCTGTTCGTGGCGCCAGCGCAGCAACGCCTCCTGGCCCACGCGCTCGCCGCTGACCAGTTGCACGATCGGTTGGTAGAACGGCTCGAACGCTTCGCTGTTGATCGCCCGGCGCAGGTCCGATTCCATGTCGAGGATGCGGGTCGCTTCATCGCGCATGTGTTCGTCGAACATCACCGAGCGGTCGCGGCCATCGCCCTTGGCGCGATACATCGCGGCATCGGCATCGCGCAGCATGTCTTCGCCGCTGTCGTAGCGCGCATGCGACAAGGCGATGCCGATGCTGGCGGTCGGGAACAGTTCGCGCCCGGCCAGCCAGACCGGCGCGCCCAGCGCGGCCAGCACGCGGCGGCCGAGTTCCGCGGCCATGTCCGGGCCGTCCAGGCTTTCCGCGAGGATCGCGAATTCGTCGCCACCGAGCCGCGACACCACGTCGCCCGTGCGCACGCTGCCGACGATGCGGCGGGCGGCCTCGATCAGCAGTTCGTCGCCCACCGCGTGGCCGGCGCTGTCGTTGACCAGCTTGAAACGGTCCAGGTCGAGGAACAGCACCGCGAAACAGGCCTGCGGGTTGCCGCGCGCCACCGCGATCGCCTTGCCCAGGCGTTCCAGCAACTGGGTACGGTTCGGCAGGCCAGTCAATGCGTCATGGGTGGCCTGGTAGGTCAGCTTGCGTTCGGCGCGCATGCGCTCGCCGATCTGTTCGACCAGCTCTGCATTGGCCTCGGCCAGTTCGCGGGTGCGCTCGCTGACCCGCTGTTCCAGCCCCGCATGTGCGTGCATCAAGCGGTCCTGCGCTTGCTTGCGGGCCAGGCTGCTGCCGATGTGGTACGCGACGAAGGTCAGCAGTTCCTGGTCGCGGGTAGTGAAGGCGATATCCGGCGAATAACTCTGCACCGCGATCACGCCGACCACCTTGTCGTCGTAGAGCAACGGCACGCCCAGCCAGCAATGCGCCAAGGTGCCGATGCTTCGGACCTTGCCTTCCGACTCCAGCCGGCGGATCCGCGCACGGTCGGCCAGCAGCGGCTTGCCGTTGCGCAACACGTATTCGGTCAAGCCGTTGGCGACCCGGCGCGGCTTGCGCATCTGGTCGCGGTCGTCCACCGAATAGGGGAACTCCAGCATGCTGCCGTCGATGGTCAGCATCGCGATGTAGAAATTGCGCGCATACAACAGGCCACCGACGACCTTGTGGATCTCGGCGTAGAAGCGCTCCAGCGTCTCGCTGGTCATCGAGAGTTCGGCGATCCGGAACAGCGCGCGTTGCAGTTCCTGCGCACGCTGCCGCTCCGACACCTCAACTTGCAGATCGCGGTTGGCCTGCTGCAATTCCGCGGTGCGCTCCTGCACGCGCTTTTCGAGCTGCTCGCGCGCCTCGTGGCGGTCCAGCGCGGTCAGAATGTGCTGGGCCACGTAGGCCAGCAGCGCGCGGTCTTCGTCGCTGTAGATATCGCGCTTCTCGTAGTTCTGCACCACGATCGCGCCGACCACTTGCGCGCCGCGGCGCATCGGCACCCCCAGCCAGTCGGCGCTGTCTGGACCGTTGCTGTCGCCGAACGGGATAGCGTTGTTGATCCGCAGTTCCGCCGACGGGCCGCGCAGCGCCTCGCCGGTGCGCAGCAGATGCATGGTCAGGGTGTTTTCGTCGTCGGTGACCGCCATCTCCTCGCCGGGGTCGTTGACCCATGGATCCAGGCGGTCGACGAAATACAGGAAACGCATGGTCTGCCGGTGCTCGTCGTAAAGCACGATGTACAGGTTGCCGGCATACATCAACTCGCCCACGATGGCGTGGATCCGGCGCAACATCTCCTGCAGTTCCAGGCTGCCGCCGGCGAGGTCGGCGATCTCGTACAACGCCTGCTGCAACCGCTCCGAACGATGCAGCGACTCGATCCGTTGCTCCGCCGACTCCAGCAGGCGGGCCAACTCGTCGCGGCCTAGCGCATCGCGCGCGGGCGCGGCACCGCGAGGCAGCTGCGCCTCATCGGCGCCATTCGGCAATGGCACGACCCGGACCCCGTTCATTCGGCGAGCATACTTGAACTACGCGATCGGGCGCCGCACCCGGGCAACCCCGTTGCACGCCCTCGCCCGTTCCCGTTTGCGTGCCCCATGCCCTGCCCGCCCCCGCTGCCTGCCGGCCGCCCTTCCCGCCAGCCACGCCAGTCCGTACGCTGGCGGCCGTGGATGCCCCGGAACCCAGCGACGAAGTACTGATGCTTGCCTATGCGGCGGGCGATGCCGCGGCGTTCGGGCAACTCTATGCGCGCCATCGCGGCAAACTGTATCGCTATCTGTTGCGACAGCTGCGCGACAACGCCCTGGCCGACGAATTCTTCCAGGATGTCTGGCAGCGGGTCGTGTCCGCCCGTGCGGGCTGGACGCCGGATGCCGGCTTCGCGACCTGGCTGTACACCATCGCCCACCACCGCCTCGGCGATCACTGGCGCAGCCTCAAGCATCGCCCCGCCGCCCCGTCCGATGCCGACGAGCGGCTGGCCCGCGTTGCCGATCCCGACACGCCCGAGCGGGTATTGTCGGAGTTCGAGCGTCGCCGCCAGTTGCAGCTGGCGCTCGATGACTTGCCCGAAGAACAACGCGAGGTCCTGCTGTTGCGGCTGGAACAGGAACTGACGCTGGAAGAGATCGGCACCATCACCGGCGTGGGTCGGGAGACGGTGAAGTCGCGCCTGCGCTACGCCATGGACAAGCTGCGCGCGGGGCTGCCGGCATGACCCGCCTGCCACGCGAACCGCTGGACGCCGACGAGCGCGCGCTGGCCGCACGCCTGCCGCGCCTGCACGGCCGTGATGAACCCGACGCAGGCCTGGACGCACGGATCCTGGCGGCCGCGCATGCCGCGCTGGGACCGGGACCGATTGCGAAGCGTCGACGCGGCTGGATCGTCCCGCTGACCGCGGCGGCGTCGGTCAGCCTGGCGGTCGGCCTGGCCTGGCAATTGCAGCCACCGACCGCGCCTTCGGTGTCGGCAGCCCCCCCTCTGATCGCCAGTGCCGACCAGGCCGGCAATGGCGAACAAGCGGTCATGCGTTCGATCGAAGCCGCACCCGCCCGCACCGCAGATGCCATGCAATCGCGACCGATGCCGAGGGTTTCGCCGCCCCCGCAAGCCGCCCCTGTCGAAGACAACGCGCGAATCGCCCGCGAAAGCGCACCGGCGACATCCGTGGCCGAAGTCCGCGCCGACGCGCCGGTCTTCGTCCCGTCGCCGCCATCCGAAGCGGCGATGGCCGATGCGATGTCGGTCGAGGTCATGGCACCGCCCCCTGCACCGCCCGCACCGCCGGCACCTGCCGCACCCGCGCCTGCACTTCCGCAAGCGGCGATGGGACGTGTTGCGGCAACCGAAGAGGCGATCAGTGTCTCCGGTACCAGGGTCAAGCCGCAGGCGAAGCGCATTCATCAAGGGAATGAAGCGGAAGCTGCCGCCGACGCAGCAACCCTCGATACGTTCGCCAATGCCATCGACGAGGAAGACGTGCCGCCGGCCACGATGGATGCGCCGGCCGCGCGCGATGCCTGGCTGCGCCGGATCGGCGAGCTGCAGCAGCAGGGCAAGGTCGACGAGGCCAAGGCCAGCCTGGCCGAGTTCCGCCGCCGCTATCCCGATGCGGTGCTGCCGCCGGAGCTGCGCAAGCTCGAACCCTGATGCCCGGCCGCGGCAGCACGCCGCTACCATGTGCGCATGACCTCCCCCACTCCGGTGCCCAAGGCGCCCATCGGCTCGCTCCGCGCGCTGTGGCCATTCGTTCGTCGGCACTCCGGCCTGTTCATGGCCTGGCTGCTGGCGCTGGCCTGTTCCTCCGCGGCGACCCTCAGCTTGCCGGTCGCGTTCCGCTCGATGATCGACCACGGTTTCAGCAGCGAGGCCAATACCGACCGCACCTTCGGGTTGGTGCTGCTGGTGATCCTGGCACTGGCGCTGGCGACCGCCGCCCGGTATTTCTTCGTGACCCTGCTCGGCGAACGCGTGGTCGCCGACCTGCGCAGCCGGCTGTATGCGCACCTGCTCGGGCTCGACGCGGGCTTCTTCGATCGCAGCCGCAGCGGCGAACTGATTTCGCGGCTCACTGCAGACGCGGAACTGCTGCGCAGCGTGGTCGGTTCGAGCATGTCGGTCGCCTTGCGCAGCGTCGTGACCGTGATCGGCGCACTGGCGATGTTGTTCGTCACCAGCCCGAAGCTTGCCGCATGGGCGGTGCTGGGCATCCCGCTGGCGGTGCTGCCGATCGTGATCGGTAGCCGGCGCATCCAGAAAGTCTCGCGGGCCAGCCAGGACCGGGTGGCCGACGCCAATGCGCTGGCCTCCGAAGCGCTCGGCGCCGTGCGTACGGTGCAGGCGCATGCGCGCGAACCGTACGAGCGCCAGCGCTACGCAACGGCGATCGCAACGGCGGTGGCGACCGCGCGCAAGCGCATCGCCGCGCAGTCGATCGTCACCGCGGTGGCGATGAGCCTGATCTTCGGCGCGATCATCCTGGTGCTGTGGTCGGGCGCGCACGACGTGATCGCCGGGCGCATGAGCGCCGGCAGCCTGGGCCAGTTCGTGCTGTACGCGCTGATCGGCGGTGGCTCGGTCGGCGCGCTGGCCGAGGTCTGGAACGAACTGCAACGCGCCGCCGGCGGCATGGGCCGGATCAACGAACTGCTGCAGGAAACCCCGCAGGTCAACGCACCGGCGTCGCCAACGAAGTTCGCCGAGCGTGTGCGCGGCGAGATCGTGTTCGATGCGGTGACCTTCCATTATCCGCAACGCCCGGACACCGCCGCGCTGCTCGATTTCAGCCTGCGCGTGCAGCCCGGCGAAACCGTGGCGCTGGTCGGCCCGTCCGGAGCGGGCAAGAGCACCTTGCTGTCGCTGCTGCTGCGCTTCCACGATCCGCAGGCCGGCACCATCCGGCTGGATGGCATCGACCTGCGCGAACTCGATCTCGACGCGCTGCGCGAAGCCATCGCCCTGGTGCCGCAATCGCCCACGCTGTTCGCCGCCAGCGCCGCCGACAACATCCGCTACGGACGCCTCGACGCCAGCGACGAAGATGTTCGCCAGGCTGCAGAAGCGGCCGAAGCCGACACGTTCCTCGATGCATTGCCCGACGGCTTCGCCAGCGAACTCGGCGAACGCGGCGCGCGGCTGTCCGGCGGCCAGCAGCAGCGCGTCGCCATCGCCCGTGCGCTGCTCAAGGACGCGCCGGTGCTGCTGCTCGACGAAGCGACTTCGGCGCTCGACGCGCAGAGCGAACGCGCCGTGCAGACCGCACTGGAACATTTGATGGAAGGCCGAACCACGCTGGTCGTCGCGCACCGCCTGGCCACCGTGCTGCGCGCCGACCGAATCGTGGTGATCGATGCCGGCCGTATCGTCGCCGAAGGCACCCATGCCGAATTGATCGCGCAGGGCGGCCTCTACGCCGATCTGGCGAAGCTGCAATTCCTCGACTGAGTGTGCCGCGCTACGCCTGAGTCGCACTCGCGCGAGCGAGCGCACGCTGCAACCCGTCGACGAATGGATCTTCCAGCCGATGGCGTCCCCACCAGCCCCGCTGGGTGCCGGCCAAGACCCGCAACATCTGCCCGCGTGCAACCGGCAGTCGACCCATCGGCAGGAACGCAAGATCACGCACGCGGGCCAGCGCATCGCGATCCGACTGGAACAGCGGCGTCAGCCAGCGGCTGAAACGGTGGTAGGCCGCCAGATGCGCACGCCGCTCGCGTTCGTAGCCGTCGAATGCCGCGCGCACATCGGCATGCGCATCCAGCGCACGCGTCAGCGCCAACGCATCCACCAGCGCCATGTTCACGCCCTGCCCGAGTTGCGGACTCATCGCATGCGCAGCATCGCCCAGCAGCACGGCACGACCGCGCGACCAGCGTTTCGGAATGGCATCACGATACGCCGCACGTGCCAGGCATTCGACCGGGAAATCATCGCCTAGCCGCTCGCGTGCATGCGGCCACAACGCATGGAGTTCGCCAAACCACGCATCGCGCCCACCCTCGCGCCAGGCATCGAACTGCGCGACCGGCAGGCTCCAGAAGAAACTCAATCGCCGCACTGGATCGCCGGGCATCGTCCCGACCGGCAGCATGCCCGCCATCCGTCGTGCGCGGTGATAGCGCTGGCGCAATTCCGTCGGCCACGGCCAGTCGCCTTCCGGCAACAGGCACCAGAGCGCACCCCACGGATACGGTGCATCGATGCGCATGCCGGTGACCGCCGCGCGCAGCGTCGACGCCGACCCATCGGCGACCACCACCGCATCGAACGGGCCATGCCATCGTCCATTCGCATCGCGCAGGCGACCGCCTTCGCAATCCAGTTCGGCGATGGCGTGACCGGCATGCAACTGGATGTCGGCTTCAAGGCCGATCGCCTGGTGCAGCAAGGCGAACAACGCGCCGCGCTGCATGCCGAGGCCACACAGGCGCGGGTCGAGGCCGACGTAGCGCATGTCCATCACCGCGCGCCCTTCAGGCGTCTCGCCGTAGAGACGCGCGACCGGTGCCCCCAACGCGCAAGCTTGGTCGAGCAGGCCTAACTGCCAAAGCGCCTGCAAGCCGGTGGGTTGCAGCAGGAAGCCGGCGCCGACCGGTCCGGGATTCGGCACCCGCTCGAAGACTTCGATCGAATGCCCCTGGCGCGCCAAGGCCAGCGCCGCGGCCTGCCCGCCGGTGCCGCAACCGACGATGGCGACATGCCGACGCGTCATCGCGCGGCTCAGCCGGCCAACATCGCCCGCAACAGCCGGGCCGCGTCGTCCATCGCCGCGGCCACGTTGTCCAGCACGTCCTGCAGGGTGATCGCTTCGTCGACATCGGGGCCGGCGCCCGCCGCCCAGTTGGCGACGATCGCCAGGCACGCATAGTCCAGGCCAAGCTCGCGGGCGATGCCGGCCTCGGGCATGCCGGTCATTCCGACCAGATCGCAGCCATCGCGGCGCATGCGCGCGATCTCGGCCCTTGTTTCCAGGCGTGGGCCCTGGGTCGCGCCGTAGCAGCCGGCATCGACCAGGGCTATGCCGGCCTGCTTCGCCGCGGCAATGATCTGTGCGCGCAGCGACGGGGTGTACGGGTCACCGAAATCGACGTGCAGCACCTCGGTGCCGGGCTCTTCGCACAAGGTCGAGATGCGGCCCCAGGTGTAGTCGATCAGCTGGTCCGGACAGGCCAGCACGCGCGGCCCGCACTGCGCGGTGATGCCGCCGACGGTATTCATCGCCAGCACGCGGGCCGCGCCGATCGCCTTCAGCGCCGCGAGGTTGGCGCGGTAGTTGATCTTGTGCGGCGGCAGCGAATGACCCTCGCCATGACGCGCCAGGAACGCCACGCGCTTGCCGGCGAACATGCCCACGCGGATCGGCCCCGACGGCGCGCCGTACGGCGTGACCGGCTGGTGGGTTTCGATATCGGCCAGTTCGCCCAGCGCGTAGACGCCGGTGCCGCCGATCACTGCGAGTTCAATCGTCATTGGCTGTTCCGACTCACCTTGATCCGTCGAGGGCACACGATCGCGCCGACGGCGCGCCCGCGTGCCCGCACAGTTGCCGGCTCATTCACCAAGCGCATAAATCGCCGGCAGGTTGCGCCCCTGCTCATGGAAATCCATCCCGTAGCCGAACACGTACGCGTCCGGCACCTGCACGCCCACGTGATCGGCGCAGATGCCGTCCACGCAACGGTCGTGGACTTTCTCGGCAAGCACCGCGATGCGCACTTCGGCCGCGCCCTGGTCTTCGCACCACTGCTTGATCGCCAGCAGGGTGTGGCCCTCGTCGAGGATGTCGTCGGCCAGCAGGACCTTGCGTCCGCGCATCGGCGTGGCCGGCCGGTGCAGCCAGGCCAGGCCGGAACCCGTGGTCTGGCCACGATAACGGGTGGCGTGCAGGTAATCGAACTGCAGGTCCAGCCCGAGTTCGCCCAGCGCGAACGCCAGCTGCGCGGCGAACGGCAGCCCGCCATTCATCACGGTGATGTACAGCGGCACGTCGCCGTCGGCGTACGCCGGGCGGATCTCGTCGGCCATGCGTGCGATCGCCGCTTCCAGGGTGGCCTTGTCGAAGACGACATGCGCCGTCGCCAGTGCATCCGCCAGTTTCGGTCCGCTCATGCCACGTCTCCCACGTTGATCGCGCCGGAGGTCGCACCGGCGTCCTGCGTCGCAACCGGAACCGTGGCCAGCTTCGCCCTCGCCTCCTCGTAGCGATGGTCGGCCATCAGGCCGTCCCATCCGCGTGCACCGCGACCCACCAGGCCAACCACGGCCATCGTGTTCAGTGTGCGCCCTTCGATCGCGCGCAGCGATTCCTCGACCATCTTCATGTTGCAGGCCAGCACCACATCGCAACCGGCGTCGAGGTGCGCGTCGATGCGCGCCTTCACCCCACCGGCGGAATGCGCCGCGGCCATGCCGATGTCATCGGAGAACACCGCGCCGCGGAAGCCCATCTGCCCGCGCAGGATCCCGCCGATCCAGCGGGGCGCGTAGCCGGCAGGTTCCGGCGCGATTCGCGGATAGGTCACGTGCGCCATCATCACTGCGTCCGCGCCGGCGTCGATGCCGGCCACGAACGGGATCAGGTCGGTGGCCTGCATCGCTTCCAGCGAACGGTCGTCCACCGCAGCATCGAAGTGGGTGTCCTCGCGGATCGAACCGTGGCCCGGGAAGTGCTTGATGGTCGCGGGCATGCCGGCTTCATGCATGCCGGCGACATAGGCGCGCGTGAAGGCGGCGACGATGTCGGGATCCGGCGAGAACGCGCGGTTGCCGATCGCCAGGTTGCCGCGGTCGAGGTCGATCACCGGCGCGAAACTCATGTCGACGCCGGTCGCGCGGATTTCGCTGGCCATCAGCCATGCATGCTCGTGCGCCAGCGCAAGCGCCGCAGCGGCGTCGGCGCGATACAACGTGTCGAAGCCGGACAGCGGCGGCAGTTTGCTGTACCCCTCGCGGAACCGCTGGACGCGACCGCCTTCCTGGTCCACGCACACCAGTTGCGGACGCTTTGCTGCTTCGCGGATCGCCTGGGTCAGCTCCGCCACCTGCGCGCGGCTGGCGAAGTTGCGCGCGAACAGCACCACCCCGGCGCAGGCATCGTGCTGCAGCCAGTCGCGCTCCCGCGCGGTGAGTTCGTGCCCGGAAACGCCGATCTGCAGCATCTAGTGTCCTTCGGTGAGATCAAGCGCCAGGCGCTCGTCCTCGCGCCACTGCGAGTACGGCCGCGAGGCCAATGCCAGATTGTAGTAGCGCTGTGCGTGAGTGGCTTCCACGCCGAGCCACTCGGGCTTGGCGAAGGCTTCATCGACGCGGCCCAGTTCGATCTCGGCGACCACCAGGCCGGCGTTGTCGCCATGGAATTCGTCGATTTCCCACAGATGCCCGGCGTGCTGCACGTAATGGCGGTGCTTGTCGATCCTGCCGCCCACGCACAGCGCGAGCAGCGCGCGCGCATCGGCCAACGGGATTTCGTACTCGAATTCCTGGCGACTGGGCCCTGCTTCGCGCGACTTGATGTTGAGGAACGCGGCCTCGCCCTCGATGCGCACCCGCACCGAGGCCTGCATCGCGCCGGAATCGACGATCGCGAGATCGTTGAGGTAGCCCTGCGCCATCGGCACGACCTTGTGCGCGGCGGCGCGCCAGGCGTCATCGACGGGCAGGAACTTGCGTTCGATCTCGATGCCCATCGGGCTGTCCTCCTCAGCCCTTCTTCGGCGGATCGAACACGGCGATCGACTCGACGTGCGCGGTATGCGGGAACATGTCCATCACGCCGGCCTCGCGCAAGGTCCAACCGGCTTCGTTGACCAGCCAGGCGGCATCGCGGGCCAGCGAACCCGGATGGCAACTGACGTAGACGATGCGCTTGAGTCTTTTCAGCGGCAGTTGCTTCAGCACTTCGATCGCGCCGGAGCGCGCCGGATCCAGCAGCAGCTTGTCGAAGCCGGCCTTGAGCCACGGCTGCGCCGCCAAGTCCTGCGCCAGATCGGCGGCATGGAACTGCGCGTTGGCGAGGCCGTTGTACTCGGCATTCGCGCGGGCGCGCTGCACCAGGCCGACCTCGCCTTCCACACCGACGACATCGCCATCGCCCGAGGCACGTGCCAGCGGCAGGGTGAAGTTGCCGAGGCCGCAGAACAGATCAAGCACCCGCTCGCCGGGTTGCACGTCCAGCAACTCCAGCGCACGCGCGATCATCGCTTCGTTGAGTTTCGCGTTGACCTGGATGAAGTCCAGCGGGCGGAACAGCAGTTCGATATCCCATTGCGCCAACCGGAACGACAGCTGCGGCGCATCGCCGGACAGCGGATGCACGGAGTCGTTGCCGCCGGGCTGCAGGAAGATCGTGAAGCCGTGCTCCGCAGCGAACGCCGCAAGCCTGGCCTGGTCGGCATCGGACAAGGGCTGCAGGTGGCGGAACACCAGCGCCACATGCGCATCGCCGGTGATGAATTCGATCTGCGGGATGTCGCGCCGCGCATCCAGGCCATCGACCAGCGCGCCGAGCGCGGCGACCTTGAAGCCGAGCTGGGGCACGACCACGTGGCACTCGCCGATGTCGGCGACGAAGCGCGGATCCTGCTCGCGGAAACCGACCAGGGTCTTGTCCTTCTTCTCGACCCGGCGCACCGAAAACCGGCCCTTGCGGCGATAGCCCCAGCTGTCGCCACGCAACGGCGGCAGCAGCGACTGCGGCGTCACATGGCCGATGCGCTGCAGGTTGTCCAGCAGCACGCCCTGCTTGGCCTCGATCTGCTTCTCTTCCGCGAGGTGCTGCAGCACGCAGCCGCCACAGGTACCGAAATGCGGGCAACGCGGCTCGACACGATCCGGCGATGCCTGCACGACCTCCAGCGTCTTCGCTTCGTCGAAATTGCGCGAGCGGGTGGTCTGCTGGACCAGCACGGTTTCGCCCGGCAATGCGCCGCTCACGAATACGGTCTTGCCGGCGTGCTGGCCGTCCGGCCAGCGGGCCACGCCACGACCGTCATGGGTCAGGTTGACGATGTCGAGGGACTTCGGGGAGTGATCGAGTCGGGCCACGTGGCGGCTAGCTGCGGGGTGGCCGGCTATTTTGGCAGATATGCATTCCCCGGGTTCCTGACAGCAGACGACCCGCCGAAGCGAGCCGTTGTCTTTCCCTTCTCCGGGAGAAGGTGGCGCGAAGCGCCGGATGAGGGTTCTGCAGCCGTTCGTTCATCGCTGCTGTCGCACCCTCACCCCAACCCCCTCTCCCGGAGGGAGAGGGGTTGAAGCGTCACTTCTGCTTCCAGCTCCCGCCGGACTGGTACCACCAACCCGGGCGAGCGCTGGCGATCCACTGGCGGGCGAACACGTCGCGGATCTGGGTTTCCCATTCGGGATGGCCATTGGCCACCGCGACTTCGCGATAGACCGCCTTGCGGTCGCGGTTGTCATCGGCGACCGCGGCATTCATGCCCACCCGATCCTTCAGCTCCAGCTTGCCGGCATCGCGCACGGTGACCAGGCCGTCAGCGGTGAAGCCCAGCGCGCCGCTGTCGAAACCGCCGCGCAACGTCGCGTTGAAACGCGATTCCATCCGCGACTGGATCGCCTGGATCGCCGGCGTCTTCAGGCTGATGTCCGGCGCCGACTGCGCCTGCGCGCTACCGATGCCGACCAGCACCCACGGGTCGAAGCCGGAGAGGTCGGACCGGATCCGCATGCCCAGCGACGCCATCCCACCCGCGGGCGCGGACGGATCCTTCATCTCGACCTTGTCGGCTTCGTTGATGACCTTCTCGACGAACTCGCGTGCCGCTTCCTTCGCCTCCGCCGCCGGGAAATAGACGTTGATCGTCACGCATGCGCTCAACAACAGCGCGCCGGCGACCGGCATGCCCAACCACTGCTTCATGACCTTGCTCCTGTATGCATCATTCGACGATTCGTCATTCCACGACCGGCGCCACTTCGCCCTTGCCGACCGCCACCAGGCGCTCGACCAGGGTGGGCCAGTCGACGTTGCGATTGAAACCGACCACGTCCAGCCGGGGCAGGCCGGCACCCTCGACGATAGTAAAGGCGTTGCCGGCCTGACTGCGATGTGAATCCAGGCCCGACATCGCGCAAATCTCGTTCGCAAGCCGACAACCGATGCCGATCCGACGATAGCCGAAATCGTCGAACAACCCGATCAGCTGGCCCTGCAAGCTGGTGACGAAGGAGGCATCGCCGACGCTGCTGATGTTCTGCACGGCGCGCTGGCTGATCCGCTGTTTGACCCCCGGCGCTTCGTCGGTGATGAAACGCGCGTCGAACGCGACCGGCGTCCAGTCGACCAGGCGCAATCCCTCGATGCGGCCGTCGATGCGTCCGGTGATGCTGCCGAAGCCGAGTACTTCGGTCAGCCGCAACAGGTCGAGGCCATCGAACGCGATGTTCGCGCTAAGACTGGGCGCGCTGCCGAACGGGCGCTCCAGCGACAGTGCCGAGAACGCCACCCGGCCGTCGAACAATTGCATCGACAGGCCGCCATTGAAATCGATGCGCTCGTCGGCGTAGCGCGCGTCCGGAATGTTGCCGCTCAGGCGCCCCTGGAATGCCGGCAGGCCCAACGCCTGCGAGACCTTGCCGAAGTCGATGTCGTCCAGCCCCAGGCCGAAGCGGATCTCCATGCCCGTTGCGTCGGCCGGCGGACGAATCACGACCTCGCGCAGGGTCATCGCGCCGCCCATCAATGGCACGCGCACGTCTTCGCGGAAGCGCAGCAGGCCGTCGGCACTGGCCATCGGCAGCCGCGCTTCACCGAATGCGAGTCCGTACAACTGGCCGCCTTGCCAGCGCAGTTCGCTGCGCACCGGCGTGGACGCCGAATAGCGCAGATCGCCATCGAGTCCGTCGAACACGAAACGACGCGCCGGGTCGCGCAGGTCCACGCCGTGCAGGATCGCATCGATCCGCGACAGCGCCCCTCCCCGCGCTTCCACATGCAAGTCCATCGCCCCGAGCAGGTCGACATCGCCCAGGCCGAACAATCCCATCCAGCCGGACAAGTAACGCGGCCGCAGCGGCGACATGTCGCGGCTGCCCACGTCGACTGCCATCGAGGCCAGCGCGCCATCGGCGGCGAATGCGAGTTTCCCGCTGGCCTGCAGCGCATCGCCGTCGCGCCACTCGACGCGCGGCAATTCCCAGCCCGCGCCGGCATGTTTGCTCGCGTCGATGCGCAGGCCAACCGGCGTTGCCGGCAACGCGACATACGTATTGCCGGCGAGGAATTCGCCGCCGCGCAGCTCGCCGTCCAACGCCATCAGCGACTGCGCGGGCGTGGTCCGATAGTCGATGCGCAGGTCGCCGCCGAGGTTCTCGCCGGCGATCGTCGCGTCCGCGGTTTCCAGGCCGATGCCGCGCAGCCGCAGCGGCCCGCTGATCCGCAACGGGCGGTTGGCGGGTGCTTCGATCACCAACGACGCATCGAGCAAGCCGCTCTTCAGCCGCGCCTCCGGCCATGCCTGCGCCAGCAGTGCCTGCGCCCAGGTGATCGGTACGCGGGTGAGATCAAGTGAGGTCAGGTCCGGCGTGGCGGCATTGCGATCCAGCGCGAAACGCGCGCCGCCTTGCGTCAACGATGCCTGCGTGGTCGCGGCATCGAACTGCACGGCCAGCCGCAATGGCGCGGCGTTGCCGGAGCGCAACACGCCATCGCACTGCCAACCGTCGTTGGCCACGCGCTGCAGCGGGCAGCGCCAGTGCAGGTTGCGATAGCGGTAGCCGAGGTCCGCGGCCTCGACCGTTCCTGCCCACAACTGCAATTCACCGGTCGTGGCGCCTTCCGGCCAGTCCAGCCGCACCCGCACCTGTTCCAGCGTGGCCACCGCGGTGCCGATCTTGGCGATCCGCACCTGCGCGCTGCGCGCGTGCACGGGCGCGGCCGCCAGCATCGCCAGCAGGGAACAAGTCGCTAAGATCGAACGCCACATGTCCGCAGCATACAAAGCCGAGGCCGCATCGCGATGAATCCCGCCACCGCCAACGCCTTGCCGCGCCTGTTGCTGGTCGAGGACGATCCGGTCAGCGCAGCGTTCCTGCGCGATGCCGCCAGCGCGTTGCCGGCCGAGGTGCAGGTCGCCGGCAGCCTGGCAGAGGCCGGTCGGGCGATCGCTCAAACGTACTTCGACCTGTGGCTGGTCGATGCCAACCTGCCCGATGGCCGCGGCGAGATCCTGCTGGATGCAGGCGCATGTGGCGCAAACACGCCCGCGCTGGCGCATACCGCCACCAATGACGCTGCCGCACGCGAACGATTGCTTGCCGCCGGTTTCATCGAGGTGTTGTGCAAGCCGCTCGGCGTGGCCGCACTGCATGCCGCGTTGCGCCGGCATTTGCCGCTGCCATCGCATCGTGTGAACGATGCGGCCTTGCCGGACTGGAACGATGCCGGCGCGCTGGCGGCACTCGGCGAGGTCTCCCATGTCGAGGCGCTGCGCCAATTGTTCCTGCGCGAATTGCCGGCACGACGCGCGCGGATCGTCGCGGCAGCCGGCGATGTTGCGGCGATGCATGCGGAGTTGCACAGGTTGTCGGCGAGTTGCGGGTTCGTCGGTGCGGATCGCTTGCGCGATGCGGTTCGCCTGTTGATGGCTAGCCCATCCGACCCCGCCGCGATGCATGCATTCGTGGTGGCCGCGGATGCGTTGATCGCGGCCTAGGCTTTCGGCGTGGCCAGCCGCCCCAGTTCACCGAGCATCTCCCACGACTTCAGGCCGCGCCCGCCCAGCTCGTGCAGGATCATCGCGCGCAAGGGCAGGCGCAGGCTGGCCAGATCTTCGGCATTCGGCATCGCGTCATCGCCCAGTGCCAGCAGTGCGCGCCCGGTCGCGCTCTCGCGACGCTCGCCCACGCGTTCGCCGAGGACGCGCCGCGGTCCGTGTTCCGCCTCCAGCCGATAGCGCGCGGCGGGGTCTATCGCGGTGCCATCACCATCGGTGACGTACTCGAACCCGCTACCGAGCGCCTCCAGCAGGTCGCGCTCGAAGCGGCGCAGGATCCACGCCAAGGGCTCGCCCACGCGCAAGCGTTCGCGCACCTGCGCATAGGCCGCATGCAAATCGGGCTGCGGGGCCTGGCGTGGCGCAAGCCGCATGCACAGTTCGTTGAGATAGAAAGCGCCAAGCGAGGCATCGCCGTGCAGCAGGGGCGCGGCATCGACCGCTTCCGCCGAGGTTAGCTGCGCCAGTTCGCCCCGCTGCACGCCGTCAAAGCGGATCGATTGCAACGGTTGCAGCGCCGCACGCAAGACATGCTTTTTCGGTCCCTGCACGCCACGCGCGACCAGGCCGATGCGGCCATGTTCGGCACTCAGCACTTCTACCAGCAGGCTGGTCTCGCGCCAGGCGCGCGCGTGGAGCACGAACGCCGGCTCGCCGACGAAGCGCATGTTCAACCCCTCCCCTTGCGCGAAGCGAAGGGGGAGGTTGGGAGGGGGTGTTTTTCCCTCGTCGCCAAGCGAAACCCCTCCCCGGCCCTCCCCGGCTTCGCAAGGGAGGGAGCACACATCAGTCGTGGTAACCGAGCGAGCGCAATGCCGCTTCGTCGTCGGACCAGCCTTCGCGCACGCGCACCCAAGTCTGCAGGAACACCTTGGCATCGAACAGGCGCTCCATCTGCCCACGGGCGCGCGTGCCGATCTCGCGCAGGCGCTCGCCGCCCTTGCCGATCACGATCGCCTTCTGGCCTTCGCGTTCCACCCAGACCACCGCGTCGATCCGGTACACCAGCTGCCTGCCGGTCACGTCTTCCTCGAACTTTTCCACCTCGACCGTGGTGGCATAGGGCAGTTCCTCGCCCAACTGGCGCATCAACTGCTCGCGCACCAGCTCGCCGGCGAGGAAGCGCTGGCTCTTGTCGGTGATCTCGTCCTCGCCGAACTGCGGCGCGGCTTCCGGCACCAGGCCCAGCAGGGTGTCGACCAGCGCCTCCAGTCCCTTGCGCTTGAGCGCGGAGAGCGGATGCACGGCGGCAAACTCGCGGCCATCGCTGACCTTGGCGATGAACGGCAGCAGCGCGCCCTTGTCCTTGATCTTGTCGACCTGGTTGACCACCAGTACCACCGGCAAGCCGCCCTCGCGGAGGGCATCGAAGGCCAGACCATCTTCCGCATCCCAGCGGCCGGCCTCGATCACCAGCACCGCCGCGTCCACGCCTTCCAGCGCGCCGCGCGCCGCGCGGTTCATCATGCGGTTCATCGCCTTGCCGGAGCGCTTGCCCTGCTCGCCATGGATGCCGGGCGTGTCCACCAGCTGCAATTGCCCGCCCGGGAACGTGGCGATGCCCAGCAACCGATGACGCGTGGTCTGCGGCCGGTTGGAGGTGATGCTGACCTTGGCGCCGACCAGGGCGTTGACCAGGGTCGACTTACCGACGTTCGGGCGCCCGATCACCGCGATCGCGCCACTGCGTTGGGACTGGTTGTTCATGCGTCGATGACCTGCATGGCAGCTTCGGCCGCCTGTTGTTCCGCGGCGCGGCGCGAACTGCCCTCGCCTTCGGTGGTGATGGCCGGTTCGGCCAGGCGGCAACTGACCCGGAAGATCCGGGCATGGTCGTCGCCGTGTTCCTCGACCAGCGTGTAAACGGGCAGTCCGCGCTGGCGCGCCTGCAGCCATTCCTGCAGCCGGGTCTTGGCGTCCTTGCCGACCTTGTTCGCCGGCGGCAGCCCCGCAATCAGCGGGTCGAACCACGGCAGCACAACCGCGCGGCAGGCATCGAAGCCGGCATCCAGGTAGATCGACGCGACCAGTGCCTCCAGTGCATCGGCGAGGATCGAATCGCGGCGATGGCCGCCGGTCTTCATCTCCCCAGGCCCGAGCACCAGGTTCGCGCCAAGATCCAGCGTGCGAGCGATCCCCGCCAGGGCCGACTCGCGGACCAACTCGGCGCGGCCGCGGGTCAGCGCGCCTTCGTCGGCCTTCGGCCAGTACCGGTAAAGCGCCTCGGCGATGAACTGATTGATCAGCGCATCGCCGAGGAATTCCAGACGTTCGTTGTGCGGACTGCCGGCGCTGCGATGGGTCAGCGCCTGATCGAGCAAAGCCGGGTCCGTATAGACGTGCCCGGCGAATGCGCGCGGCGCCAGGTCATTGCGCGGCTGCGCCACGCACCAGGGCCTGCTCTGCATGGAACTTGCCGACCACGTCGAGGTTGGCGATCAATTCTTCGCGGCGCTCGTAGTCGACGCTGAGGTTGAAGCCGCTGTCGGTGGTCTCGATCTTGAGCATGTCCGGCTTGATGATCTTCACGTAGTCGATCTTCAGATGCCTTGCGAACATCCCGCGGATCGCGTCCTTGGAGGTAGCGCCAGCGCTCTGCTCGTTGGCGATGCTGGCGAGCGCTTTCTTCACTGAATAGAACTCGATGTACATCGGCACGATCTTCATGCCGCAGAAAATGAAGAGGATCACCACGGAAAGGGTGATCAGGAACCCCAGCATGGTCATGCCGCCTTGCTTGCGCTTCATTGGTGCTCCCCTTTCCGACGGTCGATACATCAAGGAATCCGCTTGCCGATCCGGGAAGTGTCCACCCAGTGGTCGGCCTGGCGGTCGAAATTCATCCACACGATCATCGCCTTGCCGCGCAGGTTGGACTCCGGCAGGAAGTGCGTCTCCCAGAACCGGCTGTCCTCGCTGTTGTTGCGATTGTCGCCCATGACGAAATAATGCCCCTCCGGCACCGTCCAGTCACCCTCCCCCTGGTAAGGCAACGGGGTGTCGTCGCGGCGCAGGACAAAATGCGGCCGTCCGGGAAGGCCCTCGGTAAGTCTGGAGGCACCGGTCATCTCGGCACCTTGGCCCAGTCCCTGGTACACGCCTTCCATGCGATAGGGCACTTCGCGGCCGTTCACGGTCAGCTTGTTGTCGTGGTACCCGACTGTGTCGCCGGGCAGGCCGATGACCCGCTTGATCCAGTCCTGGCGCGGGTGGTGCGGCGGCCGGAACACCACCACATCGCCTCGCTCAGGCGCGCCATTGGCCAGGAACTTCTTGTTGGTGATCGGCCAGCGCAGGCCGTAGGAGAACTTGTTGACCAGGATGAAGTCGCCGATCAGCAGGGTGGGCATCATCGAACTGGACGGGATCCGGAATGGTTCGGCGACGAAGCTGCGCAGGCCCAGCACCAGCACCAGGATCGGGAAGAAGGCCTTGGAATAGTCCACGGCCACCGGTTCCTTGACCTCGTCCAGCGGACCGGCGGCGGCGGCGCGGCGCTTGGCCAGGAACAGCTTGTCGAGCAACCAGATGAAACCGGTCAACGCGGTCAGGGCGACCAGGATCGTCTCGAACCACACCATCATGCGAACGTCTCCATATGGCCGCGCTTCCGCCCTGCGGCCACCTGCCTGCAAGGGGAGAAGGAAAAGAAAATCACTTGCTGTCCATCTGCAGCACCGCGAGGAAGGCTTCCTGCGGGATTTCCACGCTGCCGACCTGCTTCATCCGCTTCTTGCCGGCCTTCTGCTTCTCCAGCAACTTCTTCTTGCGGCTGGCATCGCCACCGTAGCACTTGGCCAGCACGTTCTTGCGCATCGCCTTGACCGTGGTTCGGGCGATCACCTGCGCGCCGATCGCAGCCTGGATCGCCACGTCGAACATCTGCCGCGGAATCAACTCCTTCATCTTTTCGGTCAGCTCGCGGCCACGTCGGTCGGCATGGCTGCGGTGGACGATGATGCTCAACGCATCGACCTTGTCGCCATTGATCAACGTGTCCACGCGCACGAACGGGCCAGCCTCGAAACGCAGGAAGTGGTAGTCAAGCGACGCATAGCCGCGGCTTACCGATTTCAGCTTGTCGAAGAAATCCAGCACGACTTCGGCCATCGGCAATTCATAGCTGACCTGCACCTGGCTGGCCATGTAGGTGATCCCGACCTGCACGCCACGCTTCTCCTCGCACAACTTGATCACGTTGCCGATGTAATCCGGCGGGGTGAGGATGTTGGCGCGGATGATCGGCTCGCGGATTTCCTGGACCTGATTGATCGGCGGAAGCTTGGCGGGATTGTCCATCGGCACGATGCCGCCATCGGTCTTCAGCACCTCGTAGATCACCGTGGGCGCGGTGGAAATCAGGTTCAGGTCGTACTCGCGCTCCAGCCGCTCCTGCACGATCTCCATGTGCAGCATGCCCAGGAAGCCGCAACGGAAGCCGAAGCCCATCGCCTCGGAACTCTCCGGCTCGAAACGCAGGGCGGCATCGTTGAGGCGCAGCTTGTCCAGCGCCTCGCGCAGGTCCGGGTAATCCTCGGCATCCACCGGGAACATGCCGGCGAATACGCGCGGCTGCATTTCCTGGAAGCCGGGCAGCGGGCCCGGCGCGGGATCGCCCGCCAGCGTCAGGGTGTCGCCGACCGGTGCGCCATGCACGTCCTTGATCGAGGCGTGCACCCAGCCCACCTCGCCAGCACCGAGCTTCGTGAGCTCCTTGCGCTTGGGAGTGAACACGCCGACCTTGTCGACCTGATGGGTGCGGCCGGTCGACATCACCAGCAGCTTGTCGCCCGGCTTGATCTCGCCCTGCATGACCCGGACCAGGCTGACCACGCCCAGATAGTTGTCGAACCACGAGTCGATGATCAGCGCCTGCAGCTTGTCGGTGTCGCGCGGCGTCGGTGGCGGGATGCGCTTGACGATCGCCTCCAGCACATCGCGTACGTTGAGGCCGGTCTTGGCGCTGATCGCCACCGCGTCCTCGGCATCGATGCCGATCACCGCCTCGATTTCTTCCTTGACCTTGTCGACGTCGGCGGTCGGCAGGTCGATCTTGTTGAGCACCGGCACCACTTCCAGGCCCTGCTCGACCGCGGTGTAGCAGTTCGCGACGGATTGCGCCTCGACGCCCTGCGCCGCGTCCACGACCAGCAACGCGCCTTCGCAGGCGGCCAGCGAGCGGCTGACTTCGTAACTGAAGTCGACGTGGCCGGGGGTATCGATGAAGTTCAGTTGGTACGTCGTGCCATCCAGCGCCGTGTACGGCAGCGAGACCGACTGCGCCTTGATGGTGATGCCGCGCTCGCGCTCGATCGGGTTGGAATCGAGCACCTGCGCTTCCATCTCGCGGTCCTGCAGGCCGCCGCAGAGCTGGATGATGCGATCGGCCAGCGTCGACTTGCCGTGGTCGATGTGGGCGATGATCGAGAAGTTGCGGATGTTCCGCATTGAATCGTGCTGCATGGAGACTCGGCTGTGGGGCTGCGACGGCAGCGGGTCGCAGCCTGTCTGGGGGTTAGCTGATCATTATCGCACAGCCCCGTCCGTGCCCAGCCGGCACGGACGGACGCCACCCGCCGAACTCAGTCCCCGCTCGGATTGATCGTCAGGTACTGGGTGCCACCGCCCCGGCGCACCAGCAGCATCACCGGCTTGCCAGTGCCGAACGCGCGCAGCTGGGCATTGAGGGTGGCGGCACTGGACACGTCATTGCGTCCCACGGCCAGGATGACATCGCCGGGGCGCAGGCCGGCCTCACGCGCCGCCACGCCTTCCACCCGTGCGACCAGCACGCCCTCACCCGCTTCCAGGCCGAGCCGACTGCGCTGCTGCGGGTCGAGGTCTTCGCCGACGATGCCGAGCGCGTTCGCCTGGGCGGCGGCAGCCGGACGCGGTGCGCCATCCGCGCCGACAGCGGGGCCGGCGGTGGCTTCGGTCAGTTGATTGAGGGTCGCAGTGACCGTGCGTGGCTTGCCGTCGCGGATCACTTCGATCGACACCTTGGTGCCCGGTGCCATCGCGCCAACGATCGGCGGCAGGTCGCTGGAGTCGTACACCGGCTGGCCATTGATGCTGCGGATCACGTCCTGGCGGAGGATGCCGGCGCGTTCCGCCGGGCTGCCCGGCTCGACCCGCGCGACCAGTGCGCCATTGGGCTCGGCCAGACCCAAGGCCTTCGCATTTTCGCGGGTGATCGCCTGGATCTGCACGCCCAGCTGCCCGCGGGTGACCTTGCCGGTGGCCTTGAGCTGCTGCACCGCGTTCATCGCCACATCGATCGGGATGGCGAAGCTCACGCCCATGTAGCCGCCGGAATTGCTGAATATCTGCGAGTTGATGCCGACCACCTGGCCGCGCGTGTCCAGCAACGGACCGCCCGAGTTGCCGCGGTTGATCGCCACGTCGGTCTGGATGAAAGGCACGTAGCGCTGACCCGCATACGGGTTGGCGCGACCGACCGCACTGATGATGCCGGCGGTCACCGAATGATCCAGCCCGAACGGCGAACCGATCGCGACCACCCACTGCCCGGACTTGAGCGTGCGCGAGTCGCCGATGCGCAGGCTGGGCAGGCCGCTGCCGTCGATCTTCAACAACGCGACGTCGGACTGCTCGTCGCTGCCGACCACCTTGGCGACGAACTCGCGGCGATCGGTCATCCGGATCCGCACCGTGTCAGCACCATCGACGACGTGGTGGTTGGTCAGCACGTAGCCGTCGGCGGAAATGATGAAGCCGGTGCCCTGCGACATGCCACGCGGGCGCGCATTCGGTCCGCCCGGGCCACCGGGCATTCCGGGCATCGGGCTCATACCGGGGCCAAAGAAGCGCCGGAAGAACTCCGGGATTTCCTCGTCATCGGGCATCTGTTGCTGGCCTCGCTGGGGGGCCATCGCCTGCGACTTGTTGCCGATCTCCGCCTGCACGCTGACCACCGCGGGACCGACCTGGTCGACCAGCCGGGTGAAGTCGGGCAAACCGGCAACCAGCTCGGGGGCCGGGGCTTGCACCGCCGATTGCGCGGTCGCCACGCCGTACCAGGTGCCAGCCCCCAGCCCGGCAACGGCCAAGGCAACGGACAGGACCAGCGGGCGAAGCAATGGAGTCTTGGCAGCAGTCATCGTCGACGAATCCTCGTACGCATGAATGGATCGGATCGGTTGGATCGGGTCGTGCACGCGCCGCTCAGGGTCGGCTGCTGGCATCCGCAGGGGCAGACTCGGGTGCGGATTGCGAAGCGGCAGGCGGCGGGATTTCGGCCAGCGCGGGCGACTCGAACGGGTTGTACGGCGCTTCGGCACGAACCTGTCCGCCGAAGCTCGCAGCCAGCGGATTGCCGGCGTATTGCGGCAGTACCGAGCGCGGCCACGGCCGGGTCACGATGTCGGGTTGCGGCGCATCGATCGGCAGATTGGCGGTAGCCAGCGCTTCGATCTGGCGCTCACGCTGTGGTGCGGTCGAAATGCGTGTGGCCTGCGTGCTGCTGGCGCTGTTGCGGCTGCGCTGCGGTCGCGCCACGGCGGCGATGGCGGTCGCAGCGACCAGGGTCTCGCTGGCCGCAGGCAGCGACGGTGCAGCAGGCTCGGGCAACGACGGGACCGGCGCAGGATCGAGTTGGGTCGAGGCTGCAGCGACCAGCGGTGGTGGTGCCACGCCGGGTGTGTCCGCAACGGGTTGCCTGGCGACGAAACCGACCACCACCGCCAGCGAGGCCGCCATCGCCGCACCACCGCCCCAGCGCAACCACGTCGGCTTGCGACCGGGCGATGCGACCGTCTTCGACGGCTGTTCGTCCTGCTGCAACGCCAGCGCGACGCGCGAGGCGAAATCCGCCGGCAGCCGCTGCGCCGGGGCAAGCCCGCGCATTACTTCGCCACCCAGTCGCCATCGTTCCCAGCATTCGGCCAGCGATGCATCGTGCTGCAGTCGACGCAGCAGAAAACGGGTTTCGTCCGCCGGCAGCGCGCCGTCCATCAAGGCGGACAACTGCTCGCGGCTGCTGAGTTGGGTCAGGGAATTGGCGCGGAGTGTGGTGTCGTGGGTCATGGCGGCGGGCTCAGGCGTGCGAACGCTTGCGTTCGTCGTGGTCCAGCAGGGGTTTCATGCGCTCGTCGATCGCTTCGCGGGCACGGAAGATGCGCGAACGCACCGTGCCGATCGGGCAATCCATGCGCTCGGCAATCTCTTCGTAGCTCATACCTTCCACTTCGCGGAAAGTGATCGCGTCGCGCAATTCGGGCGGCAGGTCTTCGACCGCGCGCAGCACCGTTTGTTCCAGTTGCTGGCGCATCAGTTCGCGCTCGGGCGTGTCGTTGTCGCGCAGGCGCAGGCCGGACTCGAACTGCTCGGCATCCTCGATTTCGATATCGTCGGTCGGCGGCTTGCGGTTGCTCGACATCAGGTGGTTCTTCGCGGTATTGACCGCGATCCGGTGCAGCCACGTGGAGAACTGCGCGTCGCCGCGGAAGCCGCCGATGGCGCGATAGGCTCGGATGAAGGTGTCCTGGGCCACGTCCTGGACTTCCGACCAGTCGTGGATGTAGCGCGAAATCAGCGCAGCCGTCCGGTGCTGGTACTTGCGCACCAGCAGGTCGAAGGCGGCGCTGTCGCCGCGTTGCACGCGGGCGACCAGATCCTGGTCCAGGGCTTGAGACACGTCATCCTCGGCCATTGCGCGCCGGTTCCTCGTTGATGAGCCCGGTCGCGTCCGGGCCATGTGACAGCGATGATCAACGGAAGTTCCGCGCCAGTGCTTTTACCTGAAGGCGATTTGACAGGTATTCAAGACGGGCCGGGCTAGGATGCCCTTCCACTCGACTGGTATGGATGGTACGCGCATGGCCGATTCTCCCGCCGCAGGCTTCGACGGGCTTCGCCTCCGCCACTGGCGCCCCGAGCGCCGCGAGGACGGCGTGCTGGTCCTGCAGTTCGATCGCGCCGACGCCGCGGTCAACGCGTTCTCGCAGGACGTGCTGATCGAATTGGCCGACGTGCTGGAACGGATCGCCATCGACCCTCCCAAAGGCGTGGTGATCGCCTCGGCCAAGGCCAGCGGCTTCATCGCCGGCGCCGACCTCAAGGAATTCCAGGAGTTCGACCGCAAGGGCACCGTGGACGATGCCATCCGTCGAGGCCAGGACGTGTTCCAGCGACTCGCCGAACTGCCCTGTCCGACGGTGGCCGCAATCCACGGTTTCTGCATGGGCGGCGGCACCGAAATCGCACTGGCATGTCGCTATCGCGTGGCCAGCAACGATGCCTCCACCCGCATCGGCCTGCCGGAAACCCAACTCGGCATTTTCCCGGGCTGGGGCGGCAGCGCGCGACTGCCTCGCCTGGTCGGTGCGCCTGCGGCGATGGACATGATGCTCACCGGTCGCGCGTTGTCGGCGAGTGCCGCGCGTGGGATCGGGTTGGTCGACAAGGTCGTCGAACCCGCATTGCTGATCGATGCCGCGGCCTCGCTGGCGCTGCGTGGCACGACGCGCCCGTTCAAGCAGCGCGCGCTCGGCTGGGTCACCAACACCTTCGTCGCGCGCAAGTTGCTGGCGCCGCAGATGGCCAAGCAGGTGGCGCGCAAGGCCAAGAAGGATCACTACCCGGCGCCGTATGCGCTGATTTCCACCTGGCAGCGTTTCGGCGGCAAGAGCCTGCAGGCGCGGCTGGATGGCGAGCGCCGTGCGGTGGTGAAACTGGCTGGCACGACCACTGCACGCAACCTGATCCGCATCTTCTTCATGACCGAACGCCTGAAAGGCCTTGGCAAGGGCGATGCCGGCATCCGCCATGTGCATGTGGTCGGTGCCGGGGTGATGGGTGGCGACATCGCTGCGTTCGCCGCCTACAAGGGCTTCGAGGTCACCCTGCAGGATCGCGAGCAGCGTTTCATCGATGCCGCCATGACCCGCGCGCAGGCGCTGTTCGACAAGAAGGTCAAGGATCCCGCCAAGCGTCCCGCCGTTGCACAGCGCCTGCAGGGCGACCTTGCCGGCGATGGCGTGGCAAAGGCTGATCTCGTCATCGAGGCGATCATCGAGAATCCCGAAGCCAAGCGCGCGCTGTATGAAACCCTCGAGCCGCGGATGAAACCCGACGCGCTGCTGACCACCAACACCTCGTCGATCCCGCTCGACGACCTGCGCGGGCACATCGCGCGGCCGGCGCAATTCGCCGGCCTGCACTACTTCAACCCGGTCGCGCAGATGCCGCTGGTCGAGATCATCCACCACGACGGCATGGCGCCCGAGACCGAGCGCCGGCTGGCCGCGTTCTGCAAGGCGCTGGGCAAGTTCCCGGTGCCGGTGGCGGGCACGCCCGGCTTCCTGGTCAACCGCGTGCTGTTCCCTTACATGCTGGAAGCCGGCACCGCCTACGCCGAAGGCATCCCCGGCCCGGCGATCGACAAGGCGGCGGTGAAGTTCGGCATGCCGATGGGTCCGATCGAACTGATCGACACCGTTGGCCTGGACGTGGCCGCCGGCGTGGGCCGCGAACTCGCGCCGTTCCTGGGTCTGGAAGTACCGGCGGCGCTGGCGCAGGTCGATCCAACCAAACGCGGCAAGAAAGACGGCCAAGGCCTGTACACGTGGGAGAACGGCAAGGCCAGGAAGCCCGAACTGCCGGCCGACTACAAGGCGCCCGACGACCTCGAAGATCGCCTGATCCTGCCCCTGCTCAACGAAGCGGTGGCCTGCCTGCACGACGGCGTGGTGGCCGATGCCGACCTGCTGGATGCCGGCGCGATCTTCGGCACCGGCTTCGCCCCGTTCCGCGGCGGCCCGATCCAGTACATCCGTACCGCTGGTGCCGATGCCTTGCTGGAACGACTCAAGGCCCTGCAGGCGAAATACGGCGAGCGCTTCGCGCCACGCCAGGGCTGGGACAATCCGGCGCTGCGCGAACCGCCGCAGTAATGGCCGCTTGAATCGCGATGCACGAACAGGGCGCTTCGGCGCCTTTTTCGTGCGGCGATGTCAGGGCTCGATGCCGGCCTCGGCCAGCATCGTCGCCAGGAACGCGAGTTGCGCCTCGCGGCGATCCGGACCGTCGTAGCGGCGCACGATCCAGGTCTCCTTCGCGCTGGCCTCCGCCTCGGGCGCGAGTGTCGTGTAAGGCCCGTGCACTTCCATTTCCAGCAGGCTGCCGGCCTGATCGTCAGGCAGCCAGTTCAGGTACAACTCGACCTGGCCGTGTTCTGGATGAATGCGTTCGCGCGGCTGCAGCTCGAAGCGGATCACGAAGGCCTGGCCGGCGCGGAAGCCGGCCATCCATCCGGCGCGTGGCTGGATGAATACCTTGCCGCGCCTGCCCTGCTTGCCGGCGGCGGGCGCATCCAGATCGAGGCTGAAGAACCCGCCTGCGGTCGCGCCCGACAGCCCGTCGAATCCGCCATCGACATCGTGGCGCAGGCGCACGTCGGCTTCGTTTGCGACCGGCACGTACACGCGCGTGTCGGCCGGCGCCCGACTGTTGAACCAGATATCCCAGCTCACCGGCGTGTCGCGGATGTTGCGCATCGTCGCGGAGGTTTGCAGCGTTCCCGATGTGCCTGCGGGCAAGGCGTAGCGGTACACCATGCGCACGCCGCTGACCGGGCTGGGTGTACCGCGCAGTGCGATGTGCTCAGCGGTCTGCCCGACGACCTCGGTCGCGGCGTACGACAGCCAGGGATCCGGCGGCCAGGGTGCCTGCGCTTCGCGCCGCGCAGGATTGGACTGCTGATGCATCCACCATTGCGATTGCGGGCCCAGCCAGACCTGATGGCCGAGGTAGCCGATGTCTCTTGCCTCCGCATCGACTTGGGGATCGGGTTGCGTGGCGACCGCATCGCCCACCTTCAACAGGTTCGGCGCACCGGGCAAGGACAGATGCAGCATGCGTCCGCCGAGCCGTGGCGAGACCTCGACGACGAGGCCCGCATCCACCAGACGCACTCTCGATGACGCGGCATCAGCATCGCCATCGCCTGCGAACACTGTCGGCAAGCACAGGGCCAGCAACATTCCGCAAGACCACAAGCACGCGCGAAATTGCATGATGCGACGCTCCGGCAAGATGCCGATCACATCGTCTGCGTCGGCTTGTCCGAATTGAGTGTGCCGGCCAGCGTGGTTTCGATCTTGCCGCGCACGGCCTCGCCCTCTGCGGTATCGGCGAACTGCACGCCGATGCCGGCGGGACGGCTGCCCTGCGCACCGGTCGGGGTGACCCAGCACACCTTGCCGGCGACCGGCAGGCGCTCGGAGGAATCCGGCAAGGTCAGCAGCAGGAACACTTCATCGCCGATGAAATACCGGCGGGTGGTCGGCACGAAGATGCCGCCCTGGCGCACATAGGGCATGTAGGCGTTGTAGAGCGACGGTTTGTCCTTGACCACCAGCGACAGGATGCCCTGCCGCGCTCCACCACCCATCGGACTGCTCATGCGTCATCCCCCGTTCGCGATGCCGGGCGTGCGTTGGACATCAGCACCAGGCAAGCAATGATTCGGCTACTGCAAGGTCGGCGCGCACCGTACTGCGCAACAGGTCGCGCGCGCGGTTGGCGGCGTCGAACCGCGCGGCCAGCGTGCGGGTTGCGGCCGAATCGGTCAAGCCCGCGGCATCGTGCAGGGCGAGTTCGGCAAGATGCTGCAAGCGTTCACTTGCCCGGCCATCGGCGACCCAGCGTTGCGCGACCTCGCCCACCGCGGCCTGGCCGCGACCGAGTGCCTGTACATCGTCGGCCACCGTGCGGCGCAGGGCCAGTCCATCGCCCGACGCCCACGCATCGGCCAGGCCGGGATGCCCGCGCGCGGCGTCCAGCGCTTCGCCGGCCGCCTTCGCCGCATGCCCGCGCGACAGTAGCCAGGCCAAGGCTTCCGCACGCGGCGGCAGGCGCACGTCCAGCCGCTGGCAACGGCTGCGGATCGTCGCAGGCAGGCGCGCCGGATTGGACGACAGCAGCCACAGGTAGCGACCCGGCTGCGGTTCCTCCAGCGTCTTCAACAGTGCGTTGAATGCATTCCAGTTGATCGCGTCTGCAGGATCGACGATGACCACCTGCGCGCCGCCCAGCTGCGGCGTCAGCGACAGCTTTTCCGACAGCGAGCGGATCTGTTCGATGACCAGCTCGGCACGCATCTTCGGCGGCGACGGCTTCAACTTCCACTCGTAACCGACCATCGACAAGTCGGGATGCGCGCTGTGCCCCCACGGATGGGACAACGCACCATCCGGCCGCGTTTCCAGCGGGTCGTACTGCGCGCGCGCGGCGAACAGCGAACAGCCCTTGCACGCGCCGCAGGCCTGGCCATCCGCCTTCGGCGAGCGGCACAGCACACGATGCGCCAGGTGTTCCGCCAGCACGCGCTTGCCGATCAAGGCGGGGCCGGTGATCAGGGTCGCATGGCCGAAATGGCCACCGTCGATGGCAGCAGCAGCGTGGTCGTAGGCGCGCTGCTGCCACGGGCTAAGCGCCGGCAACAGGCTCATCGCAGCGTCTCGCGATACGCCACCAACGCCGCGAGTGCGGCGGCGGCCACGCTCGCCGCGTCGGGACTGGCATCGATCACCCGGAAGCGATCCGGATGCTGCGCCGCGCGGGTGAGGAAGCCCTCGCGCACGCGCTCGAAGAAGCTGTCGCGTTCGCGCTCGATGCGGTCGGGCGTGCCGCCTCCGAGCAGGTCGCGACCGCGTGTGCGCTCGCGCCCGTGCGCCACGCCGAGGTCCAACAGCAGGGTCAGGCCGGGTTCGATGCCGACCACTCGCCGTTCCAGCGTGGCGATGAAGTCCTCGTCCAACCCGCGTCCCGCGCCCTGGTAGGCATAACTGGAATCGGTGAAACGGTCGCTGATCACCCACGCACCGCGATGCAGCGCCGGCAGCACCACCTCGCGCACGTGCTGCGCGCGCGACGCGAACATCAGCAGCAATTCCGTCTCTGCGTGTACCGGTTCGCCGGAACCGCCCAGCAGCAGCTCGCGAATGCGTTCCGCCAGTGGCGTGCCACCCGGTTCGCGCGTGCTCACCACGTCGAAACCATCGGCCAGCAATGCCTCGCGCAGGGCGGACAGCACCGTGCTCTTGCCGGCGCCCTCGCCGCCTTCGATGCTCAGCAGGCGCGGCTGGCGTTGCAGGGTTTGCGTCACTTCGGGGCGGCCTCGCGCTGCGCACGGTAACGCCGCAGGTACTCGCGGACTGCGGCGTTGTGCGCATCCAGCGATGGCGAGAACACATGCCGGCCGCTACCATCGCCAACCGCGACGAAATACAGCGCATCGGCGTCGGCCGGCCGGGTGGCCGCACGCAACGCGGCCTTGCCCGGCATCGCGATCGGGGTGGGGGTCAGGCCGGCGCGGGTGTAGGTGTTGTACGGCGTGTCGGTGGTCAGGTCGCTGCGGCGGATGTTGCCGGCATAGGCCGCGCCCATGCCGTAGATCACGGTGGGGTCGGTCTGCAGACGCATGCCGATCTTCAATCGACGCACGAACACCCCGGCGATGGCCGGACGCTCCTCGGCGATACCGGTTTCCTTTTCGACGATGGACGCGAGGACCAGCGCTTCGTCCGCGTTCTTCAACGGCAGGTCTTCGGCGCGCGTGGCCCAGGCTTCGTCCAGCGCCACTTGCAGTGCCTTGTGCGCACGCTTGAGCAAGTCGAGGTCACTATCGCCCTGTACCCAGGCATAGGTTTCAGGCAAGAAGCGTCCCTCCGGATGCTGTCCGGGATGCCCGAGCGCCTTCATCAGTGCGGCATCGTCCAGCCCCGCCGAATCGTGTTCGAGTCCATCCACCTTCGCCAGCGCGGCACGCACGTCGCGGATGTTCCAGCCTTCGACGATGGTGAAGTTGCGCCGCACCACCTTGCCATCGCGCATCGCCAGCAGCAGCGCGCGCGGCGAGGTGTCGGGCACCAGCGCGTATTCGCCGACCTGCAACTTGCCGGCGGCACCGGTCTGCCGCGCGAGCACCTGCCACTGCAGACGATCGCCCGTGTCCACGCCCTGCGCCTGCAGGGTGCGCAGGACCTTGTCCAGCGAATCGCCGCGCTTCACGACCAAACTGTCGCCCGCCCCGATGCCCACCAGCGGCGCATCGGCAAAGCCCTGGTAGCGCGTCCAGTACCACGCGCCGACCGCCACCGCCGCCAGCAGCAGGACAAGGAATGCACGACGGAAAAAACCGCCCGTCCGGCCGCGGCTCACGGCTTTGAACCTGCGTGTTGGAACATCGGATATGCCATCGCCAACCGTGCCTGCAATTCGTCGGTCGCCTGATGCGGCGACCACTCGCGCGCGCCCAATGCGCGCATCGGCAGGATACCGCGCACCGCGTTGCACAGCGCCAGGGCGTCGGCGTCGGCAAGGCCCTCGGGCGGCACTGCCGCGACCTCGACGAGATCCTGCGCCAGCAGCCAGGCACGCAGCACGCCGGCCACGCCGCAGGTCTCCACCGCCGGCGTGCGCCAGCGACCATCGCGCAGCACCAGCAAATTGGCCGATGTCGCGCACACCGGGTTGCCGGCCAGATCCTGCATGAGGCCTTCGTCGCATCCCGCGCGCACCGCCTCCGCACGGCCGAGCACCTGTTCGAGCCGGTTGCAATGCTTGATCCCGGCCAGCGCGGCCTGCATCGACAGGCGGGTTTCGCAGGGATGCACGCGCAAGCCAGCCAAGACCTCCGGCAACGGCTGCAGCGACAGCATCCACGTCGGCACCGCGTCCGCGGGTGGCGCGTAGCCACGCCCGCCTTCGCCGCGGGTCAGCAGCAGCTTGAGCACGCCGGCGTCTACCGCCGACACCATGTCGGCGATGCGTGCCTCGATGAAATCGACATCGGGCACCGCGATGCCCAGACGCCCGGCGCCTTCACGCAACCGCGCCAGGTGCTGCGGCCACAGCGGCAATGCGCCGCGATGCACGCGCATGGTTTCGAAGACGCCATCGCCGTAGTTCAATCCCCGGTTGGCGATCGAAACCGTGTCCAGACGATCGCGCCCCATGTATGCAGCGGATGTCATGGGGTTCGACTCACGAAGCGAGTATCGGGGAGCGGCTCAGTCGAACCCCATGGCGTCCGCACCCGGCGAGCTTGGAGGCCCTTCATTCGACGCCCAGCGCCCGCAGCATGCCGCGCGCCTTGGCCCGCGTCTCGTCGAGTTCGCGTTGCGGGTCGGAGTCGATCACGATGCCGGCACCGGTGCGGAAGCGCAGCTCCTGCCCTTCGGCTTCGCCGCTGCGGATCAGGATGTTCAGGTCCATGTCGCCGTCGCGATTCAACCAGCCCATCGCGCCGGTGTACGCGCCACGGCCCGTGCCTTCCAGTTCGGCGACGATCTGCATGCAGCGCACCTTCGGGCAACCGGTGATGGTGCCGCCAGGGAACACCGCGGCGATGACCCCACCCGGCGTCGCATCGGGCAGCAAGGTCCCGCGCACGTTGCTGACGATGTGGTGCACGTGCGCGTAGCTCTCGACAGTCATCAGCTCGTCGACCACCACGCTACCGGGCGTGCAGACGCGCCCCAGGTCGTTGCGCTCCAGGTCGATCAGCATCACATGCTCGGCACGTTCCTTTGGATGGCCGACCAGCTCGCGGATGCGCTCGGCATCGTCGTCCCCATCGAAACGCGGTCGGGTGCCGGCGATCGGGCGGGTTTCGACGACATCGCCGTGCACCGATACCAATCGCTCTGGCGACGCGCTGACCACGCTCCAGCCATCGCCACCGAAGATCCCGGCGAATGGCGCGGGGTTATTGCCTCGTAGGCGCTGGAACAAGCCGGCGGGATCGAGCGACCCCTTGAAGCGTGCCGTCCAGCCGCGCGAGAGATTGACCTGGAACACGTCGCCTGCGGCCAAGTACTCCAGCACACGCTGCACGCCACCGATATAACCTTGCGGCGCGTCTTCCTCGACTGCTGCGGGTGGCTGCCAATCAGCGAGTGCCGGCATCGCACGCGCGGGTTCGACATCCGCGCTGATGCGATCCAGCAAAGCGTCGGCATCAAGTTCCGCGATCGCGATGCATTCGCCGCTGACGCGATCCCGCAGCACAGCGGCCGGGCAACGCAGCGCGCAGGCGACGGGCAGCCCACCGATCGATTGCGGCAACCGCAGGACGGACTCGACCTGCTGCGCAAGTTCGTATCCCAGCAGCAGCGCCCAGCCACCGCAGAATGGCAGCTTGCTGCCCGCATCACGCGGAATGCGCAACGCCCGCCAGCGCGCATCGAGTACATCGAGAAATCGCCCGTCGAGCCGCGCGCCTGCCTGGTCGCGGACTACACCATCACGATGCAGGGCGAAGGATTCGCCTGCGTGAGCGAGCAACATGTCCCAGCGGCCATGCGCGCCGGTCGCGCTGGATTCCAGCAGCACCGGATAGCGCACCGGATCCAGCCGATGCAGGTCGAGCAAGTCGAGATCGGCGGGAAGAATTCGGGTGATCATCGGCACGGAGCACCCCATCGACGCGCTCCCCTGCATGCAAGGGAGTGCCTCGGCATCAGATGCGACGGAACACCAACGTGCCGTTGGTACCGCCGAAGCCGAATCCGTTCGAAACCACCACATCGACCTTCGAATCACGCGCGGTGTTCGGCACGTAGTCGAGGTCGCAGCCTTCGCCCGGCGTTTCCAGGTTGATCGTCGGCGGGATGATCCCGGTTTCCAGCGCCTTGATCGTGTAGATCGCCTCCACGCCGCCGGCGGCGCCAAGCAGGTGACCGGTCATCGACTTGGTCGAGCTGACCATCGTCTTGTAGGCGTGGTCGCCCAGCGCGCGCTTGATCGCCAGGGTTTCCGCCAAATCGCCGAGCGGCGTCGAGGTGCCGTGCGCGTTGAGGTAACCGACCTGGTCCGCATTGATGCCGGCGTCCTTGAACGCCATCGCCATGCAGCGCGCGGGGCCGTCCCCGTTCTCGCTGGGCGCGGTCATGTGGAAGGCGTCGGAAGACGCGCCAAAGCCGGCCAGCTCGCAGTAGATGCGCGCGCCGCGGGCCTTGGCGTGCTCGTATTCCTCCAGCACCAGGATCCCGGCGCCGTCGCCGAGGACGAACCCGTCGCGGCCGGCGTCCCAGGGGCGCGAGGCGGCGGCGGGATCGTCGTTGCGGGTGCTCATCGCCTTCATCGCGCAGAAGCCGCCCATCGAGGTCGGCGAACTGCCGCGTTCGGCGCCACCGGCGATCATCACGTCGGCGTCGCCGTACTGGATCATGCGCATCGCCATCCCGATCGAATGGTTGGCGGTGGCGCAGGCGGACACGGCGGAAAAATTCGGGCCCTTGATGCCGGTCAGCAGCGAGACCTGCCCCGGCAGCATGTTGATGATGGTGCTGGGGATGTAGAACGGGCTGATCTTGCGCACCCCGCCATCGTGCAGCTTCACCGAGGTCTCCTCGATGCCCCAGATGCCGCCGATGCCGGAGCCGATCAGCGCGCCGATGCGCTCGGCGTTGGCCTCGGTCACCTGCAGCCCGGAATCCTCCAGCGCCATCAGCGACGCAGCCACGCCGTAGTGGATGAAGTGGTCCATCTTCTTCGCGTCCTTCGGGTTCACCCAGCGGGTGACGTCGAAGTCGCGGATCTCGCCTGCGATCCGGGTCGGATAGCTGCTGGCATCGAAACCGGCCACCGGGCCGATGCCGGAACGGCCATTGACGATCCCGTCCCAGTTGCTGGCCAGGTCGTTGCCCAGCGGCGAGACGATGCCCATCCCGGTCACTACTACGCGTCGTTTCGACATGGCGATTCCTCGATTCGTTGCGATGTTGCGGCGGTGCAAACGCGCGGGGCCGCGTCAGCGGCCCCGGCGTCGAGACTCACGAAGGCGGATCAGGCCTTGACGTGCGCCTTGATGTAGTCGATCGCGGCCTGCACGGTGCTGATCTTCTCGGCTTCTTCGTCCGGGATCTCGCACTCGAACTCTTCCTCGAGCGCCATCACCAGCTCGACCGTGTCCAGCGAGTCCGCGCCGAGATCTTCGACGAACGATGCGCTGTTGCTGACGTCCTCTTCCTTGACGCCCAGTTGTTCGATGACGATCTTCTTGACGCGCTCTTCGATGTTGCTCATGTGCGGTGCTCCTCAGGGGCGGTTTCGTGGTTAGTGTACGAGAAAGCCGGATGGCGTTCCCGGATTGGATCCATGGCGATGGGGCCGCCCGCGGCACCCACGCCGCGAATGCTACGGCATGTACATCCCGCCGTTGACGTGCAGGGTTTCGCCGGTGATGTAGGTCGCGCCGGGTCCGGCCAGGAAGGCCACCGCGCGGGCGATGTCGGCTGGCTCGCCGAGCCGGCCCAGCGCGATCTGCCCGAGCATGGCCTGCTTGGCTGCGTCCGGCAGGTCCGCGGTCATGTCGGTGGCGATGAAGCCGGGCGCAACGACATTGACCGTGACCCCGCGCGAACCGATCTCCTTCGCCAGCGACTTGCTGAAACCGATGATGCCGGCCTTTGCCGCGGCGTAGTTCGCCTGCCCGGCATTACCGGTGACCCCGATCACCGAGGCGATGTTGATGATGCGGCCCTTGCGCGCCTTCATCATCCCGCGCAGCACTGCCTTCGAGGCGCGATAGACGCTGGTCAGGTTGGTATCGAGGATGGCCTGCCAGTCCTCGTCCTTCATCCGCATCAGCAGGTTGTCGCGGGTGATGCCGGCATTGTTGACCAGGATCGAGACGCCGCCGAATTCGGTCGACACCGCATCGATCAGGGCCTCGATGCTGCCGGCCTCGTTGACGTTCAAGCGACGACCATGGCCACCGGCTGCAGCCAGGCGCTCGCCGATCGCCTGTGCACCCGCATCCGACGTGGCGGTGCCGATCACGGTTGCGCCCAGCGCGGCAAGTTCGTCGGCGATGGCGGCACCGATCCCGCGCGACGCGCCCGTGACCAGTGCGACTTCGCCCTTCAATACCAACTCACTCATGCGTTCCATTCCTCGATAGCGCCGGTGAAGTCGGCCGGTGTGCCCAGCGCGCGCGCGTCGAGCGATTTGTCGATGCGCTTGGCAAGGCCCGCCAGCACCTTGCCCGGACCGCATTCGCCGATGCGCCCCACACCGCGCGCGGCCAATGCCTGCACGCAACCGGTCCATTGCACGGGCAGGTAAAGCTGGCGCACCAGCGCCTCGCGAATCGCATCGATGCTGTCGTGCACGGTCGCGTCGACGTTCTGCACCACCGGCAATGACGGCAGTTGCCACTGCAGGCCAGCCATGGTCTCGGCGAGCCGGTTGGCGGCGTCGCGCATCAGTGGCGTGTGCGAGGGCACGCTGACCGAGAGCTTCACCATCTTGCGCACGCCGCGTTCGGCCAGCATCGCCAACCCAGCATCGACCGCGGCCGCGTGGCCGCCGATCACGACCTGCCCCGGCGAGTTGAAATTGGCCGGCACCACGACCTCGACGCCGGACACGGCTTCGCAGACTTCGAGCACCAGCGCGTCCTCGGCACCCAGCACTGCCGCCATCGCGCCGGTGCCGGCAGGTGCTGCGTCCTGCATCAGCTGGCCACGAATGCGCACCAGGTGCGCACCATCGTGCAGCGACAGCGCACCGGCCGCGACCAGTGCGCTGTATTCGCCCAGGCTATGGCCTGCCAACACGGTCGGCATCGGCCCTCCGCTGGCCTGCCACGCACGCCACACCGCCACGCCTGCAGCGAGCAGCGCCGGCTGGGTGTATTCGGTGCGGTTGAGCAGCTCTTCCGGTCCGGCCTGCGACAGCGCCCACAGATCCACGCCAGCACCCTGCGAGGCTTCCTCGAAAGTCGCCTTCACGCAGGCATGCAATTCCGAGAGTTCGGCCAGCATGCCGACCGATTGCGAGCCTTGGCCGGGGAAGACCAGGGCGAGTTGTGCGGGGGCTTCGCTCACGCGTCATCGGGCGCTGGAACGCCCGCAAAATCAAGGGACGCGCATGATACGAGCAATTGCTCTAGCCCGTCTGTACCGGGGCGTATGCCCGATCAGTAGCGCAACAGCGCCGAGCCCCAGGTGAAGCCGCCACCGAAGGCTTCGAGCAGCACCAGCTGGCCGCGCTGGATCTTGCCGGCGCGCACCGCTTCGTCGAGTGCCAGCGGCACCGATCCGGACGAGGTGTTGCCGTGGCGGTCGACGGTGACGATCACCCGCTCCATCGGCATGTCCAGGCGCTTGGCGGTGGCTTCGATGATGCGCAGGTTGGCCTGGTGCGGGACCAGCCAGTCGATGTCGTGGCGATCCATGCCGTTCGCTTCCAGCGCTTCCTCGACCACCGAGTCCAGCGCCTTCACCGCATGCTTGAAGACTTCGTTGCCGGTCATCAGCACGCGCACGCCGGCGTTCTTTTCCTCGGGTTTGAACCCCACCGAGACGCCGACCGGGTTCCACAGGAGCTCTTTCTTGCCGCCATCCGCGTGCATGTGGGTGCTGAGGATGCCGGTGTCGGTGTCGGCCTTCAGCACCACCGCACCTGCACCATCGCCGAACAATACGCAGGTGCCGCGATCGCTCCAGTCGAGCATTCGGGTCAGGGTTTCCGAACCCACCACCAGCGCCGTCTTCGCTGCGCCGGAGCGGATGAACTTGTCGGCGATGGTCAGCGCGTAGATGAAGCCGGAACAGGCGGCGTTGACGTCGAACGCCGGGCAACCGTTCGCGCCCAGCTTGTGCTGCATGAGGCAGGCCGACGACGGGAAGATCAGGTCCGGCGTGGTGGTGCCCATGATGATCAGGTCGATGTCGGCGGCGGTCACGCCCGCGGCTTCCATCGCACGCAACGCGGCGTGGTAGCCGAGATCGGAGGTAGTTTCGCCGTCGGCGGCCACGTGGCGCTCGCGGATACCAGTGCGGGCCACGATCCATTCGTCGGTGGTGTCGACGAACTCGGTCAGGTCGGCGTTCGTCAGCACCTTCTCGGGCAGATAGCTGCCGGTGCCGGCGATGCGGCTGTAGATCTGCGGATTAGCGCTGCGCTGACCCAAGACAGGCTCACTCATCGATGGACTCCTGGCGGAACGGCCATCGTATGCGATGCCGGCATGGACGCGACACAAACGCAGACGGCCGCGCTGATGGGCGCGGCCGGGCGTTCAACTCGACAAACGACCTTGCGGCCGCGGATCACTCTTCGTCGGCAACCTTGGTCTTCGGCGCGATGACCTGCTTGCCGCGGTAGTAACCGTCGGCGGTCACGTGGTGGCGCAGGTGGGTCTCGCCGCTGGTCGGGTCGGTGGCCAGCTGCTTGGCGGACAGCGCGTCATGCGCACGGCGCATGCCACGACGGGACGGGGAAACGCGGGACTTCTGGACGGCCATGCTGCAACTCCAAATCTGAAATGGATCACTACGAACGGGGCGCGGCGATGCCGCACTCAATCAATCATCTTTCTTCCACCCGGACAACGCCGCAAACGGGTTGGCCTGGGCAGTTTCCTCGACGGTGGGCGCGAAGTCGCGCTCGACCGTTTCGGCATCGGGCGACACCGGCACCACCGGCAACGCCAGAATCAATTCATCCTCCACCAGCACGGCGGGGTGCAACATCCCGTCGGCTTCCACCAGCAACGCCTCGTACTCCTCCGGCAGGGCCGCTTCATCGGCCTCGTCGCGGATCAGCCCCAGGCGCTGCACCAGCTGCACCGGCATCACGAATCGACGCAGGCTGCTCTGGCATTCCAGCGGCAGTTCCGCCTCGATTCGCAGCTCGGCATACGGCACCTGCAGGGCGTCGGTGCCGAACGCCAGCGTGTAGCGGGCGTCGCCATCGGGTTCGAGCAAGGCGTCGCGCAGCCGGGTCATCGCCGCAAGCGGAATCCGGCCCTCGAATTCCCGCCGCGCCGCGACCATCCGCCAGGCATCCACGTGTTCGGGCACCCAGCTGTTCGGCAAGTCGGACATAAGCCGGAAAATGTTACGTGGCGCAAACACTGCTGTCAAATCAAGGCGATGCGCCGGGAAGCGCTTTGCAGGCCGGTTTGCCGCGGGCTTTTCGCTCCCTCAGACTTGCCGGATGCACACGACTCTCCTGCTGTTGTTGGTGATTGCCGCCGGGATCGCCATGGCCATCGCCTGGCGCATCCGCCAGCGCAGCCATGCCCGCCGCCAGGCGATCCGCGCGGTGCTCGACGCCGCCGATGCGCTCGAAGCCCGCCTGCGCACCGCCCGCGAGGAGATCGAGGCGGTCGCCGGCGATCACGAAAACCCGGTTCGCGGCGCGATGCAGGATCTGCTGCGCCAGCGACTTTGGCTGCAGGATCATGCGATCACCGCGGAACTGGCCCAGTTGGACAGCGTGCGCGTGTCGCTGGATAGCGCGCGCGCCAGTCTGGAACAGCAATTGCAGCGGATCTCGTTGGCCCGCACCAGCGGGGCGTGAGCATGCCGCGCCTGGTGCTGGCTTCGACCTCGCGGTATCGCCGCGAACTGCTCGACAGGTTGCGGCTGCCGTTCGAGGTGGCACGCCCCGACGTCGATGAAACCCCGGCCCACGGCGAAACCCCGCATGCGCTGGCGAACCGGTTGGCGGAAGCAAAAGCGCAGGACGTGGCGCGACGACTGGGCGAGGACGCCTGGGCACTGGGCTCCGACCAGGTCGCCGACCTCGATGGCCTGCCGCTGGGCAAACCCGGTGGGCGCGAAGCCGCCATCGCGCAGCTGCGGGCGATGTCGGGACGCATCGTGCGTTTCAACACCGCGTTGTGCCTGGCGAACGCCGATGGCCGGAGCTTCACCGACATCGACCTGACCGAGGTGCAGTTCCGCGTACTGGATGATGGCGGGATCGAGCGCTATGTCGATGCCGAGCAGCCCTACGACTGCGCCGGCAGTTTCAAGTCGGAAGGCCTTGGCATCACCCTGTTCGATGCGATCGACAATCGCGACCCGAGCGCACTGATCGGCTTGCCGCTGATCGCGACCTGCCGATTGCTTCGACAGGCCGGCTTCGTCCTGCCCTAGCGGACCACCACGAGCTGCGCCGGCCAGTCTTCGCTGCTGCCATCAAGACCGTGCAAGCGAAGACCCAACCAGTGCCGCCCGGACGAGAGGTCGACAACCCGCGAACGGAAATACACGCGGGGATGATTCGGATCGGTGCTGCCCCTCCAGAAATCGGCCACGCCCGCATTCGCCTCGCCGTAGCGCGCCCGCGCAACGACGCGACCATCGACCAGCACATCGACGCCACGCAGGCCGACGCCGTCCTTGAACGCCCAGCCGGCGACCTCGAACGAATCGCCGACACTCGCCGACGACGCGGGTGCGTCGAGGAACGCCATCGCCGGCGTGGTGCACGGACCGTCGCGCCGGGTCGCACCCAGCTCGAACAGCAGGAAGCGCTGGCGGCCGTGGTCGATATTGAGCACGCGTGGTGGCGGCAGCGGCCCGACCTGCTCGCACAGCCGGTGGTAGTGCGCCAGCAGGTCGCGGAAATCGACATCGTTGCTGCTGGCGACAAGCAGCAGCGGCACTTTGCCGAGCGATTCGCGGGTGTCGTGCGCCAAGCCCCACAAGGCAAGTTGCGGCGCACGGCCGTGCTTGTGGTTGAGCGGATGGTCGAGCACGGCGATGTCGGCATCGCCGCGGGCGAAGCCGAGTTCGGCGGCGATCTTGAAGTTGCCGGCCAGCAACTGCGTGCCGGGCGGCATCGTCGCGAGGGTGTCATCGACCTTCCGTGCCAGCACGTCCCAGCCGGCGAAATTGGTGGGATGGAAATTGCGCGATGCCGTCTGCTCGCGCAGCGCCGGCACCGATGCCACTACGTAGAACGCCAGCACCGTGGCCAGCCCGAATGCCGCGAAGGACCATGCGGCGATGCGCCAGCCGCGATGCCAGCGTGCAAGCACGGCAGGCACCAGCGGCAGCAACGCGATGTAGCCCGGCAACGGCCAGTGGAAGCTGGCGCGTTCGCGGTCTGCGAAGAAGCCCAGCGCGAGGAAGCCGAGCACGATCATCGCGCCCGACAGCGCCAGGTCGCGCACGCCGGCATGCGCATCGCGCAGGCCGCGCCAGGCCGCGACGGTCATCGCCGCCAGCAGCAACGGCGTGGCCAGCAGCAGCTGCATCCGCCCCAGCCGGAAGCCTTCGCCGCTGAACTGCCAGGGATGCCGGTCCACCAACTGGAAGCGCAGGCCGGCATCGGCGTTCTGCAGGTTCCACAGCAGCAGTGGCAACCACGCCAACGCACCGATCGCGACTGCCGCCCACGTCCACGGGCTGCGCAAGGCCGCGCGCCCTTCGCGCAATGCGAGCAAGGCAAACAGGCCCACCGCGATCACCGCGACGAAGCGGTAATGGGTCAGCCCGCCGATTACCAATCCCAACGCCAGTTCGCCGGCAACAAACGCATCGACGCGGCGCAGCAGGCGCAGTCCGGCATCCAGGCACAGCACGCTGGCCAGCAGCAGCGGTGCATCGGGCAAGGCCAACAATCCCAGCGTGCCTGCCAGCGGCAGCAGCAGGGTCAGCGACCCCGCGAGCCAGCCGCTGCGCACATCCAGTTCGCGGATCGTCATGTGCGCCACCAGCCACGGCACCGCCGCGCCGATCAGCAGGAACGGCAGGCGCAGGGCCAGCACATTGCCGGGTGCGATGGCATCGCCAATCGATGCGAGCCACGCGCTCAGGCCCGGCAGATCCGAATACGCCCACGCCAGGTGCCGGCTTTCCTGCCAGTAGAAGGCTTCGTCCACGAACAGCGGCAGGCGCGCGGCCACCACCCACTTGATCGCGAATACCACCAGCCACAGCGCGATGAATCCGCGCCTTGCGGCCGTCGCGTCGTTCGCCTCCCGCATCCACTCGACCTCGCTACACTCGCGGCAACCTACCGAGGTCTTCCATGTCCGCATCCCCGGCGCCCGACGCGATCCTACCCGAAGCCCTGCGCGCGGCACTGCGCGACGCACAGGCGCAGGTCAACACCCTGGTGCTGGGCAAACCGCAGCAGGTGCGGCATGCCTTCGTCGCCCTGCTGGCCGATGGCCATCTGCTGATCGAGGATCTGCCCGGCCTGGGCAAGACCACCCTGGCGCATGCGATGGCGGCGACCCTCGGGCTCGGCTTCGCCCGCGTGCAGTTCACCTCCGACCTCTTGCCGGCCGACATCCTCGGCGTGTCGGTGTACGAGGCGCAGGCGCGCCGCTTCGAATTCCATCCCGGCCCGGTGTTCAACCACGTGCTGCTGGCCGACGAGATCAACCGCGCACCGCCGCGCACGCAGAGTGCGCTGCTCGAGGCAATGGCCGAGCACCAGGTCAGCATCGACGGGCGCACCCATGCCCTGCCCGACCCGTTCCTGGTGATCGCCACCCAGAACCCGGTGGACCTGGCCGGCACCTATCCGCTGCCGGATTCGCAACTCGATCGCTTCCTGCTGCGGCTTGCGCTGGGCTATCCGGACGAGACGACCGAGCGCGCGTTGCTGGCAGGCAGCGATCGCCGCGAATTGATCGCGCAGGCGCAGCCGCTGCTGGATGCCGAACGCATCCTCGCCTTGCGCAAAGCGGTGCAGGCCGTGCACGCCAGCGATCCGCTGGTGGCTTACGTGCAGGCACTGGTCGGGCGCAGCCGGCGACATCCGGGCGTGCGCGTGGGCCTGTCGCCGCGCGCCGGCCTGGCACTGCTGCGTGCAGCGCGCGCGCATGCGTTGCTGCTCGGCCGCGGGCATGCCGTTCCGGAGGATGTGCAAGCGCTGTTCGCTGCGGTCGCCGAGCATCGACTGGTCGGCGAGGCCGATGCCTCGGCCTCCACGCTGGCGCGCGAGATCCTGCACGCGGTAGCGATCGACTGAGATGCGCGAGGCGTTGCGCCGCCGCCTGCAGTCGTGGACGCGGCCCCGCCAGCCGGAGCCGCTGCCGGTGCTGCTGCGGCGCAACCGCATCTATGTGCTGCCGACCGCGACCGGCCTGTTCTTCGGCCTGTTGCTGGGGACGATGGGCCTGGGCGCGCTGAACTTCAACAACAACCCTGCCCTGCTGCTGGCCCTGCTGCTGGCCGGTGCCGCGCAGGCCAGCCTGATCGCCGCGCATATGCAACTCTCCGGCGTGCGCCTGCTGGCAGTGTCGGCCGACCCGGTCGCCGCCGGCCAGGACCTGCGCCTGAAGATCGCGCTGGACACCGTCGATGCACGCGTGCGTCGCGGCCTGCGCGTGGCCGCAGCGGATGCTGCTGTCCACGCCACCCTGGATAGCCACGGCACCACCGTGGAGCTGCTGCTGCCGACCCAGCGCCGCGGCTGGCTCGCCCTGCCGCGGCTCGAACTGGCCACCGTGCAACCACTCGGCCTGGCCCGCGCCTGGTCCTATGTGTGGCCGAACCAGTCGGTGTTGGTCTATCCCGCGGCGGAAGCGCAAGCACCACCTCTACCGGCCCCGGCCGGCGGCAAGGGCAAGCCACGCCCGGCGCGCGCCGGCGACGACGTCCACCATCTGCGCAATTACCGCGCGGGTGACACACCGCGTTCGGTGGCATGGAAGGCCTCTGCGCGCCGCGACACCCTGTTGGTCCGGGAATATGAGCAACAGCTGAGCGGCGAGTTGGTGCTCGATTGGCAAGCCACCCACGGCCTGCCGCACGAACAACGCATCCGCCGGCTCGCCCGATGGGTGGACGATGCCGAGCGCGAAGGACGTCGCTACGGCCTGCTGCTGCCGGGCCAGCCTGCCATCGCGATGGGCCTGGGCGCGCTGCAACGGCATCGCTGCCTGCGCGCGCTCGCCTTGCTGCCCGGCGAGACCGCGCATGGCTGAGCGCACACCATCGCCACCGATGCAGCGTGCGGCGCGGCGGCATGTGCTGCTGGCCACCGCGAGTTGCCTGTTGCCGCTGTTGCTGCAACTCCCACCGGAACTCGGATGGGGCTTCGGCATTGCTGCCGTGCTGGTCGCCGCGGCTTCGTGGCGACGGCCGCTGCATGCGGTTTTCCGGATCCTGCTGGGGATCGGCGTGTTGCTGGCGGTGGTCGCGGTGGCACCCGGTATCGGCCGCGACACCGCCTGCGCGCTGCTGGCGGGCATGCTTGCGCTGAAGCCCTCGGAAACCATGACCCTGCGCGACGGTCGCAGCCTGGTCGGGTTCGCCCTGTTCGCGCCCTTCGCCACCTTCCTGCTCGACCAAGGGCCGCTCAGCCTGGTGCTGGCGCTGGCCGCGGTGTTGCTGGCCTTGCTCGCCCTGCAATGCCTCGCTCGCGACGAAGCCCAGGTGCATGAGGCGGATGGCCCGCGCTGGTGGTCGGGCTCGACCGGCGTGCTGCGTTTGCTTGCCCTGGGCCTGCCGCTGGCGCTGGCGGCGTTCTGGCTGTTCCCGCGCCTGCCCTCGCCGCTGTGGGGCTTGCCGGAGCGCGCGCTGGCCAAGCCCGGCCTGTCCGACAACATGACCCCCGGCGGCTTCCTGGACCTGATGAACGACGACAGCCCGGCGGCGCGGGTGCAGTTCCTCGGCGCGGAACCGCGGCCGCAGGACATGTACTGGCGCGGACCGGTGCTGTGGGAATTCGATGGCCGCAGTTGGACCCAGGCGCACTGGTTGCAGCCGGCACCAGCAGCACCGATGCGCCCGGCCGGCCCGGGCTGGGACTACCAGCTCGACCTGGAACCCACCGAAACCCGGCAGATGATTGTGCTCGACCTGCCGACCGCGGTACCGGCGAATGCCCATGTCAGCATCGACTTCAGCACGTGGAGCGACGTGCCGCTCAACAACGTGTCGCGTTGGCGGATGCGCTCGGCTCCTCCCGCCGCCGCTGAGCCAGACTTGCATCCGATGCTGCGCGATCGCGCGCTACGCCTGCCACGCGACTTCAATCCGCGCACCCTGGCGCTGGGCCGGCAGTGGCGGCGCGAGGCCGGCGGGGACGCTACCGGCGTGGCCGACGCGCGCATCGCCGAACGCGCGCTGGCCTGGATTACCCGCGAATTTGCCTACACCCTCGATGTCCCCCTGGCCGGGCGCAACGAAGTCGACGATTTCCTGTTCGATCGCAAGCAAGGCTATTGCGAGCATTTCAGTTCCGCCTTCGTGGTGCTGATGCGCGCGGCCGGCGTACCCGCACGCGTGGTCACCGGCTTCGCTGGCGGTTATCGCAACCCGGTCGGCGGTTACTGGCTTGTGCTGAATTCCGATGCGCATGCCTGGGCCGAAATCTGGCTACCGCGGCGTGGCTGGGTGCGGGTCGATCCGACCGCCGCGGTCGCGCCCGAGCGCGTGTACGACACCCTGGCCGATCGCCAGCCGGGCCGGATCGGTGCATTCGACGGACTGGTGCCGATGTTCAATGCCGGCGACTGGCTGCGCCGCGGCTGGAACGACTTCGTCCTCGGCTTCAACGCGCAGCGCCAGCAAGACCTGCTGAAGCCGTTCGGGCTGGGCAAGCTGCAGGGCCAGCACTTGATCCTGCTGTTCGCATTGCTGGCCGGGCTGGCACTGGCCTGGATGGCGTGGCTGATCGCCCGCGGCGAGCGCGAACGCGACCCGCTGCTGCGCGCCTGGCACCGGCTGGACGCGCATTACCGACGGCTCGGTCGCGGCCGCGCGCAGCACGAGCCTGCGCAAGCCTGGGCAGATCGCGTCGCCGCCGACCAGCCACGTGCCGGCGAGCATCTCGGCTCGCTGAGTCGCAGGTTCTCCGATGCGCGCTATGCGGCCAGCACCGAGGCACGCGAACGGCTGCTCCGGGACCTTGATCGCCACCGGCCGTGACGCGGCCTTGATCGACGCCTGCTAACGTTTCCGCCGCACGCTGTTGTCCACCGCATCGCCCTCTGGAGCCGCCATGACCCGCCGCCTGATTGCCATCGGCATCGCCACTGTCCTGCTGGCCGCCTGCGCCACCCAGCCCAAGCCGTTGCAGGGCCAGTTCGATGCGCTCACTCCACACCAGGCCGTCGTCGGCGACCACACCGGTGCCAGCGTGCGTTGGGGCGGCCGGATCATCCGTACCGAGCCGCGCCCGGACCGCACCTGCTTCGAGGTGATTTCGACCCAGCTCAACGTGGATGGCCGCCCGGTCTGGGCCAGCGACGACACCTGGGGCCGCTTCATCGTCTGCCGCACCGGCTTCTACGACCCGGCGCTGTTCGAACCCAACCGCGAAGTCACCTTCACCGGGCGCATCGAAGGCTACGAAAAGCGCAAGGTCGAAGGCTACATCTACAACTTCCCGCGCGTCGCCGCGGACGTGGTCTATCTGTGGCCCAAGCGCGAACGCGTCGACGTGGTCACCCGCCCCTCGCCATGGCCGTGGGCCTGGAGCTGGTGAGCGACCGCAACACTGGCGCGATCCGCGACCTCGACCGGTTGCTGGCGGGCATGCGCCCGTCGCTGCAAGAGGGTCGTTACGCATTCACCACCCTGCCGCCGGATCAGACGATGGACCCGACCAAGGTGATCGCCTCGATTCGCGAAGCCGAAGGCCTGTCCATGGTGCTGGCCGAAACCGATGCGCTGGCCCTGGGCCTGCCGATCGCGTTCGTTGCCGCGTGGATCACCCTGGAGGTCCATTCGGATCTGGCGGCGATCGGGCTGACCGCAGCGTTTTCACAGGCGTTGGCACAGGCCGGGATCGGCTGCAATGTGGTGGCTGGTGCCATGCACGACCATTTGTTCGTTCCCGTCGAGCAGGCCCCCGAAGCGATGGCTGCACTGCAGGCGCTGCAGGAACACGCGGCCCGCTGATCATCCTCACACGGGCGTGCCGAAGCGTCCCAGCGGCGCGCCTGCGAGCAGGTGCAAGTGGATCTGGAACACGGTCTGCCCACCGTCGCCATTGCAGTTCATGACGATGCGGTAGCCGTCCTCGGCGAAGCCCTCCGCCTGCGCATAACGCGCCGCCGCCGTGGCCAGCCGACCGACAACGATCGCCTGCTCGTCCGGCACGTCATTGAGCGTGGCGAAGTCGGTTTTCGGCACGAACAACACATGCACCGGTGCCTGCGGAGCGATGTCGCGGAAGGCGAACAGGTGTTCGTCTTCAAAGACGATATCGGCGGGGATCTCGCCGCGGCGGATCTTGTGGAAGATGGTCTCGCTCATGCGTGTTTCCTCGTCCTTCATTCCGAGCGTAGCGAAGAATCCGCTTCTCCGCCCCATGCCAAACAGATCCTTCGCTTCGCGAAGGACGACAACTCAGGGAATCTCGCTGCGACTGCCGAATGCGTGCGAGAGCGTGCCGCGATCCACGTATTCCAGCTCGCCGCCCAGCGGCACGCCGTGGGCGAGCCGGCTCGGGTGCACGCTGCGCGCGCGCGCCAGCTGTGCCAGGTAGTGCGCGGTGGCCTCGCCTTCGACCGTCGGGTTGGTGGCGACGATCAGTTCCTGCACCTCGCCCTCCTCCAGCCGCTGCGCGAGCCGGTCCAGCCCCAGCTCGCGCGGGCCGATCCCGTCGAGCGGGCTCAGCCGTCCCTGCAGCACGTAGTACAGCCCGCGGAAGCCGGTCGCCTGCTCGATCGCAAGCCGGTCCGCCGGGCTTTCCACCACGCAGAGCAAGTGCGCATCGCGCGCGCTGCTGGCGCAGGTCGGGCAGACATCGGTCTCGCTGAAGTCGCGGCAACGCTCGCAGTGGCCGATGCGCTCCATCGCTTCCGCCAGCGCCCCGGACAGGCGCTTGCCGCCCTCGCGCTGGCGCTCCAGCAGGTGGTAGGCCATGCGCTGCGCCGACTTCTGGCCGACGCCGGGCAGCACGCGCAAGGCATCGATGAGTTGTTCGAGGAGAGAGGTGGTCATCGTCTTTGATCATCGTTCCGCTGAAAACCGGAACCCAGCTCCTGCCGTCGGATACTTCAGGCGAATCAGATCAAGTGCTGGATCCCGGCGTTCGCCGGGATGACGGCAACAACATCAAAACGGCAGCTTCATGCCCGGCGGGATCGGCATGCCGGCGGTGGCCTGCGCCATCTTCGCCTGCGACACCTCGTTGATCCGGTTGACCGCGTCGTTGAACGCCGCCGCGACCAGGTCTTCGGCCATCTCCGGATCGGAGAACAACGACGGGTCGATGCGCACCTTGCGGCAGTCCATGCGCCCGCCCAGGGTCACGCTGACCATGCCGCCGCCGGCGTTGCCGGTGGCCTCGAGCGCGCCGATCTCCTCCTGCGCACGCTGCATGTTTTCCTGCATCTTCTGTGCCTGCTGCATCAGCTGGGCGATGTCTCCACGCATGTCGTCGGTCCTGTCGTTGCGTTTTCGGAAAGTCGTTGAACCTGGATGGGTGATCGCGGCGATCAGGCGTCGCCGAGCGGCCGGATCGACTCCGGCAGCACCTGCGCGCCATGCACCTGCACCAAGCGCTGGATCGCGGGGTCGGCGGCGAAGCCCTGCTCCGCGCCGGCCTGGCGCATGTCGCGTTCACGGCTGTTTCGCACGCTGGCGGTCTCGCCGCGCGCGGGGCCGGAGTCGAAGCGCAGTTGCACGTTGCCGCCCAGCAGGCGCGACACCGCATCGCCCAGTTGCAGCACCAGACTCGGCGATTTGAGGTGTTCGTGTTCGGTGGCCAGCGACAACCGCAGCACGCCATCCGCATGGGCCAGGAAGGCCGCGTGTTCGGCCAGCATCTTCGCCGGCCCGCGCAGGCTGCTGCGCGCGACCAGATCCAGCCAGTGTTCGCTGTCGGTGACCAGCAAGGTATTGGCGGCAAGCGGTGCCGCTGGCTCTGCGATGCGCGACGGCGGTGGTGGCGACGGTTCCGCCACACGCACGGGTGGCGCCGGTTCGCGCACGGGTTCAAGTGCGGGTAACGACTTGGCAACGGCGGGCATGCTCTCGGCCATCACCGCGCGCGCGCGTTCCGCAGCGGCGCTGCGATCCTGCGGGGACGATGAAGACGCCGCAGCGACAACCGGTGTCGATGTCGATGCCTGGACGCGAGCGGTCTCCGGCCGGAACGCGAGCATGCGCAACAGGCTCATCTCGAAACCACTACGCGGGCTGGGTGCGTAGCCGAGGTCGCGACGCCCGTTCAACGCCATCTGGTACCACAGCTGCACCAGCTCCGGCCGCAGCTGCGCAGCCAGTGCATCGACATCGATGGCATCGCTGGCGACTTCGACCGTCGGCACCAGTTGCTTGACCTGGATCCGATGCAGCGCCTCGGACACCGCATCCAGCACGCTGGCCCAATCCGGCGAGAACTCCGCAAGCTGCGCGGCCTCGTCGAGCAAGCGCGTGCCATCGCCATCGGCCAGCGCGGCCAGCAAAGCCTGCACTCGGTTGCGATCGACCGTGCCAAGCATCGTCGCCACCGCCGCGCCATCCAGCTTGCCACCCGTGTAAGCGATCGCCTGGTCGAGCAGCGACAACGCATCGCGCAGGCTGCCGTCGGCACCGTGGGCCAGCTGGCGCACCGCATCGTCATCGGCCTCGATGCCTTCCGCGCCGAGGATCTTCACGATCTGCCCGCGGATCTGTGCTTCGTCCAGCCGCTTCAGGTTGAACTGCAGGCAGCGACTCAGCACCGTGACCAGCAGCTTTTCCGGATCGGTAGTGGCGAACAGGAACTTGACGTGCCCCGGCGGCTCTTCCAGCGTCTTCAGCAGCGCATTGAACGCCGGCTTCGACAGCATGTGCACTTCGTCGATGAGGTAGACCTTGTACTTTCCGCGCGACGGCATGTACTGCGCGTTCTCGATCAGCTCGCGGACGTTGTCCACACCGGTGTTCGAAGCGGCATCGATCTCCAGCAGGTCGATGTAGCGGCCGGCGTCGATCGCCAGGCAGGTCTCGCATTCGCCGCACGGATCGGCGCTGGTGCCCTGCTCGCAATTCAGCGACTTGGCGAAGATTCGCGCGATGGTGGTCTTGCCGACACCACGAGTACCGGTGAACAGGAACGCATGATGGACGCGACCGGTGTGCAATGCGTTGGTCAGCGCACGCACGACATGCTCCTGCCCGACCAGTTCGGCGAAACGCTTGGGACGCCACTTGCGGGCGAGCACGAGGTAGGACATGCCCCATTGTCGCATGCACGCGCGTTCCGCTTCGATGAATCCGCCGCGAGGAACCGCGTGCCGCGATGCGCCCGCTCTTGATCTTCAGCCCCCTTGGCAAGGGGGCGCTCGCGCAGCGAGCGGGGGATCGGAAGCACGAGCCGGGGCCCGATGATTTGCGCAGCAAATGTTGGGATTCATGGGCGGAGCCCGTGAATGGCGATGGCCCCGCCGGCTGACCTCGGCACCCGCATCAGTCGATACCGTTGCTGCCTTCCGGCCCTGGCGGAGTTTTCGACCTAGCGTCGCGAGGGGCCGACGGGGCCACCATGGAGACGTACATGCAACGATGGAACTGAAATGGCGGAGAGAGGGGGATTCGAACCCCCGAAGCGCGGTTTAGACGCTTACACACTTTCCAGGCGTGCTCCTTCAACCGCTCGGACACCTCTCCGCTGGAACCCGTCGTGCCGCGTCGCGGCGACATTCCGGGCCGCGCAGTCTAGCGGCTGCTCCGCCCCGGGACAAGGAAGGCCGTCACTGGTCGGGGTGCAGCCAGCCAGCCTGGCCGCCGGCATAGCGCTCGTGCTTCCAGATCGGCACCCGCGCCTTGACCTCGTCGATGATCCAGCGGCAGGCCTCGAAGGCCGGACCGCGATGGGCGGCACTCGCCCCCACCCAAACCGCGAGGTCGCCGATGGATAGATCGCCCACGCGGTGCACGCAGGCGGCATCGATGATCTCGAAGCGTTGCAGGGCTTCGGCCAGGATCGCCGCGCCTTCGCGCTCGGCCAATTCGGCGTAGGCCTCGTAGCGCAATCCGTTCACGGACTGGCCATCGTTATGGTCGCGCACCCAGCCCTCGAAGCTCGCGCAGGCACCGGCACGCGGATCGCGCAGGCCGGCCTGCAGCGCGATGGCGTCGATCGGTGCATCCGAGAGGCGGAAATGGGCCATCTCAGCCTCCCGAGACCGGCGGTATGAACGCCACGGTCGAGCCCGCGCGGAGCGCATCGTCCCAGCCCGCGAACGCGCCATCCACCGCGACCCGCAACTGCTTTTGCGCGAACGGCAACGCATGCCGCTTTTGCGCGTCGGCATACAGCGCGGAGAGCGTCGCGGCGTCGATCTGGACATGCTCGCTGGCGATGCCGGCCGCATCGCGCAATGCAGCGAAATACAGCACTTCGACACGCACGCTCATGCCAGCCAACCCACGTCGCGCTTGCCGCCACGCTTGCCAAGCAATTTCGCCGGGCCGATGACGATGGCGTGGCTCAGTGCCTTGCACATGTCGTAGACCGTGAGCGCGGCGACGGTGGCACCGGTCAGCGCTTCCATTTCCACGCCGGTGCGGTGCGTGGTCTTGACCGTGCAGTCGATGCGCAGCGTTCGCGCATCACACCAGTCGATCGAAAACCGGCAGCCATCGACCGGCAGCGGATGGCAGAACGGGATCAGTTCGTGCGTCTTCTTCACCGCCATGGTGCCGGCGATGATCGCGGTGTCGACGATGCCGCCCTTGGCGCTTTTCAAGCCGTTGTCGCGCAGCTGCACGGCGATCGCGGGCGGGAACTTCACCCGGCATTCGGCCTGCGCCACGCGCGCGGTCACGGACTTTGCGGAGACATCGACCATCGCCGGGCGACCGGCAGGGTCGAGGTGGGTGAGCGTTGCTTGTTTCTTCGCCATGCCGGGATTATCGCCGCCTCAGCCGCCGACCAGGTACATCTCGACATGCTTGCGCGAGGCACCGGCCTCGCTTCGGACTTCGCTGTAGCGATCCGCGCGCTTCGACCACAGTGCGACGACATGTGCCGCCAACGCGACTTCGCCTGCCGCAAGCACCTCGCGCAGCGCGTGGCCCTGCCCGGCAAACAGGCATGTATAGAGCATGCCGTCGGCAGAAACGCGGGCACGGTGACAGTCGCCGCAGAACGGTGCGCTGACCGAACTGACGAAACCGACCTCGCCACTTCCGTCTTGGTAGGCATAGCGCTCAGCCACTTCGCCGCGATAGTTCGGATCCAGCGCGCGCAGCGGCCAGACGGCGGCGATGCGATCGCGGACCTCCGCCGACGGCACCACGCGCTCGCGCGACCAGCCGTTGCAGGTGCCGACGTCCATGTACTCGATGAAACGGAGCAGGTGGCCGTGCTCGCGGGCGAATGCCGCCAGTGTTTCGATGCCAGCGTCGTTCACCCCGCGCTGGATGACGCAATTCAGCTTGATCGGGCCGAAGCCGGCAGCCGAAGCCGCCTCGATCCCGGCCAGCACCGCGCGCAACTCGCCGCGCACGCCGGATAGCGCGCGGAACGCGTCGGCATCCAGCGTGTCCAGGCTAACCGTGATCCGCTTCAGGCCGGCATCGCGCAACGCATGCGCATGCGCAGCCAGCAACGAACCATTGGTGGTCAACGCGAGGTCTTCGATGCCGTCGATCGCGGCCAACCGCGCCACCAGTTCCGGCAGGCGCTTGCGCAGCAGCGGCTCGCCGCCGGTCAGGCGCAGTTTGCGTACCCCCAGGCGAGCGAAGCCGCGCACCAGGGTTTCGATCTCGTCGAACGACAGCCGCGAGGCTGCATCCAGGCCGTGGTCGTCGGCGATGCGATCCGCCGGCATGCAATACGGGCAACGGAAATTGCAGGCGTCGATCACCGACAGCCGCAGGTCGCGCAGCGGCCGCGCCAACGCATCGCGCGGCTTGGGCATCGCGATGCCCAAGCTCAGTAGCCCCGCTGCCAGGCGGCGTCGTAGGCGGCGCGCAGGCGGGCGAAGCCGGCATCCACCTCGGCCATGCTGCATGCGCCACGACGCTTGCGCAGCGAACGCAGCAGGCGCTGCAGGTTGGCCTGTCGCCACGCGGTCGCGGGGATGCGCAGGCGCGAGCGGTCGAAGTCGATCATCCAGCCGCGACCGTCGGCATCGAACAGCACGTTGTGCGCGTTGAGGTCGGCATGGTCCAGGCCCGCGCGATGGAAGCGCGCGACCAATTGGCCGGCCTGCTCCCACGGCGCTTCGCCCTCGGCGGCCAGCGCTGCCAGCGAACGCACGCCATCCAGGCGTTGCATCAGGATCGCAGCCCGGTAGCGCATGCCCTCGCGCCGATACCACGCCGCGAACGCCATCGGCACCGGCAGTTTCTTCTCGCGCAGCACCCGCATCAGCCGGAACTCGGCGAAGCTGCGCACGCGATTGATGCCACGCCAGAGGTGACCGTCGCGGCTGAGGCTGGTCATCCAGCCGCCGCGCAGGTACTGGCGCAGCACCGCATCGCCCTCGCCGGTCTGGATGAACCAAGCGCCGCCACGACCGCCCTCCGACACCGGTTGCGCGGCCTCGCCCCAGTGCTGCGGCGAGAACCAGGCGGGGTCGGGTTGGCGCAATTGGGTGCGGTCGAACAGAATCGCCCCGTAGCCGCGTGCGTCGCGGAACGGCGTCAGGTGTTCGTTGGCGTCGAAACCGGTCATCCATCGAGTTTAACCGCACGTGCCAAACCCCGCCGCGCCGCGTTCACTCTGCCTGCTGCGGCTGTCCGCGCTCGGCGACGTCACCCATGTCCTGCCGTTGCTGCACACGCTGCGCAGCGCATGGCCGGATGTCGCGATCACCTGGGTCATCGGCAAGGGCGAACATCGGCTGCTCACCGGGCTGCCGGGCGTGCGCTTCGTCGAATACGACAAGAAGACCGGCCTGGCAGGCATGCGTGCGCTGCGCCGCGAACTCGCCCAGCGCTTCGATGTGCTCCTGCAATTGCAGGTCTCCGCCCGCGCCAACCTGTTGTCCGCATTCATCCCCGCACGCCGGCGCGTGGGCTATGACCGTTCGCGCAGCAAGGATGGCCACGGCCTGTTCATCAACGAACGGATCCCGGATCGCCCCGGCATCCACGTGCTGGACGCGATCGGCAGCTTCTGCGAGCCACTGGGGCTGGTGCGCGATGACGTCACCTGGAACCTGCCCGTTCCCGACGACGCGCATGCCTGGGCAAGCGCGCAATGGGACGACGATGGCCGGCCGGTGCTGATGGTCTCGCCCTGCTCCAGCCACGCCCTGCGGAACTGGCGCGCGGAGCGTCATGCGGCACTGGCCGATCACGCAGTCGCACAGGGTTGGCGGATCGTGCTGTGCGGCGGCCGCAGCGAATTGGAACGCGCGACCGGCGACGCGATCCTTGCTTCGATGTCCGCGCGCGACGGCGTGCTCGACCTGATCGGCAAGGACACCCTGAAGCAATTGCCCGCCCTGCTCGCCCGCGCCGACCTGCTGGTCACCCCGGATTCCGGCCCGATGCACATCGCCAACTCGATGGGCACCAAAGTGCTTGGCCTGCATGCAGCCAGCAACCCGAATCGCAGCGGGCCGTACTCCGAACGCCGCTTCTGCGTGGATCGCTACGACGATGCCGCGCGCAAGTACCGCGGCAAGCCCGCAGCCGAACTGAAGTGGGGCACGAAGATCGAGGCCGACGGCGTGATGGACCTGATCACGGTCGAGGATGCCGTCGATGCGTTTGAACGCTATCGAGCTGCGCAACCCTGATCAGGCGCCCTGGCCGGTGCCGTAATCCTGGTACGACTTCTCTTCCACGTAGCTGGAACCCAGCGCCAGGTTGATGTCCTTCTTGATCCGCGCGCGGATGTCGTTCTCGAAGTACACCGCGCGGGCCAGGCGGACGAATTCGGCATCGAAGGCCTGCGCCTTTTCCTGCACGCGGATGTCGTCCTCGATCACCCAAAGGCGCTCGTTGACCGCCTTGAGGTCGGCACGCAGAGCGGAGATGTCCTGTTGCGAGGCCGGATGCGCTGCCCAAGTCGTGTCCAGCGCGGACAGCTCGTTGCGCACGTTGGCCAGCTTGGCCGGATCGTTCATGCGCTCGGACTTGATCTGCAGTATGGCGATCTTGTCAAGCAGTTCGCCGAACGACACGGGGACGAGGATTTCGGACATCGCGACACCAGTTGCAGGCGGGATGCCAGTGTAGCGCCTTGCCTGCGGGCGTCCCGGCTCGTATGATTGCCGGCCCGCGACACCCCAGCTTTCCGGAGAGGTGGCAGAGCGGTTGAATGTACCTGATTCGAAATCAGGCGTAGGTGTGAGCCTACCGGGGGTTCGAATCCCCCCCTCTCCGCCAGATAAACGTCAAGCCCCTGAAATACGGGGCTTTTTCGTATCCGAAACCATCTGTCCCTGCTTTTGCCCCTGCCTCCCGGCTTCCGGACATACCAAGTTTCAACGACTGTCGGGTTAAAAGACTGGAGACCTGATCTTTTGCAGCCAGCCTCGCTGCATACGTGGGGTGTGGAAGCGCTCGATGTGGTCGAACACATCACTTGTTGGGTTGGTCAATGCCAGCTGGGCGACGGTGATGCATGCGTTCGCGCTTGAGCACGCCGAACAGTCCTTTGCCGGCCATGAGACGCGCCACACGATTCAAGCTGGGCCGTCTCACCTTCGTCGCTCGACCCATCGTGCATTCGCGGGACGCCCGTTACACCATCGCTGTATCTGGCAGCTCTTCTCCCGCCGGCGCGCGATGCGTTTGAAATCCTCGATGTACATCTTCCGTCGCCGCATCACACTTCTCCTGCCCCAGGATAGGGCTTGGCTGAAGCGTCGGTGGTGTCGGGTGGGGCCCCGGGCACCGGATGCTAGAGTCTCTACCGCCGTTTCAGCCAACCATGAAACTTGCTTGCAGCGCTGTCCGTCAGTATCGAGTTGATCGTCAATTAGTGAAGAGGTCTGTCTGAAGCACTTGTTGGTCTGCCGCGAATACCCCCCCGCTGCGTATCCCCCGGGTGGCATTGGTACTTATGTGCGGCACATCGCCGGCCTGTTGGCCGAGGCAGGCGAAACCGTGCATGTCGTTGCTCATCGATGGGCAGGCGCATCCAAGGCATGCGAGGAATCAGTCCATGGCCGCTTGATCATCCACAGGATTGCATTCGATCAGCCTGTGTTGGATCGGTTTTCTCCGTCGAACGCCGACCGTGACCCTCGAGCGAGACGGGCAATGACTACCTCCACCTTTCCAGCCCAGGCTTTCTCCTGGCAGGTGGCGCTGCTGGCGGAAAGCCTGATCCAGGCCGAGGGAATCGACGTCATCGAGGCGCAGGAATGGGAGGCGCCGCTGTACTACCTACAACTGCGGCGACGGCTTGGACTCGGTCCGGCCAGGCACCCCCCATGCGTGGTGCACCTGCATTCCTCGACCGAACAGATTTTCGCGGCCAATGCATGGGATACCAGTGTCCTGGACTACGCACCGGCCGCGAGTGCAGAAGCATTCTCGATTGGTGCCTGTGATGCCTTGTTGTCACCCAGCCGTTTCATTGCCGAAGAAGCCATGCTTCGCCATGGAATCCAGAGCTCGGACATCACGGTCTTGCCCTATCCGATCGGTGACGCACTGCCGTTGGAGCGTTCCTCGCGGGTCTGGTCCGGCCGATCGATTTGCCATGTAGGAAGACTCGAGCCGCGCAAGGGCGTGATCGAGCTGGCGGATGCGGTTGCTGCCATCGCGGTCGAATACCCCGATTTGAGGATCGACTTCGTCGGTGGCGATACGCCGATGGAGGTCACCGGTGGACTCGGGGTAGGTGAGGCGATACGCAACCGGGTACCGGCCCACGTGCGCAACCAGTTTCGATTTCATGGCTCCTGTGACGCGGTCGGAGTGGCGAACATACTGGCCGGTGCCTGTGCAGCGATCGTTCCGTCTCGATGGGAGAATTTTCCCTACAGCTGCATCGAATCCATGGCCAGTGGATTGCCGGTGATCGTCTCCCCGAACGGGGGCATGCGCGAATTGGTAAGCGACGGCGTCTCGGGTTGGATCGCATCCGAGGCATCTCCGCCCGGGCTGGCCGGCGCACTGCGGCGAGCATTGGCATCGTCTGGCCCCGAGCGCGAGCGTATGGGTCGGGCTGCTCGCTCGGCGGTTACCCGCACATGCGATAACGCCGAGGTGGTGCGCCGGCACCTGCAGCTGAAGGATCGGCTGATTCGCAAGCACAAGGGGCGAGGAACACTCCCACTGTCTCGAGCCTCCGCTCCCGCGGCAGACATCGTGAAAGGGCGTTGCACAGGGCACTCCGACGGCCCTGCCAATCTCGGCGTGGTTGTGAGCGTCCGGGGACAGGGGGAGCGGAGCCGCTTGTGGCTTCGCTACGCGCCCAGGATCTTTCACCGAACGCGGTCAGCATCGTGTGCCTTGCGGCTTCACACGTGCTGGCAACACACGTTTCCGAACCCGGTTGGGAAATAGTGCGTGCAGAGGGGGGGGCTGACGGCCGTGCAGAAATGGTTGCAGCAAGGAAAATGCTGGCCCACCACCCGAGCTTGACCGCCATCGCTTTTCTGGATGCCCGCGTGCATCTTGACGACGCCTTCCTGTCGACCTCTCTTGGTGCGCTTGAGCAAGATTCCTCCCTCGGCATGGTGGGCGCGTGGATGCTTGCCGATCCCGATGCAGATCGCATTCTTGTCCCGCCCTTGCCGGCACGGCCCGACCTGGGCTGGGGCGGGCATTTCGAGCCCTGCGTCCTGGTAAGAGCCGAAGCCTTGGCGACCGCCATTCGCGCGGCGGGCGACACCGGTTCGGGTCTGTCGCGCCGCGAGGTTCTCGACCAAGTGGCCAGCTCCGGCTGGGGGGGCTCACGTACCCGGCCGCGCTGCTTTCGATCGTTCCGGGCTCTCTCGCCCAGGCCAACTTCACCGATCCGGCGCGATTGTCATTGATGGCGCGTGCCATACGAAACATGCATACACCGCTGGCGCAGCGAATTCGCGAATGCAGCCCTGCAGAATGGCGAGCGCTTAGCCAACGGGTCCTGCGCGAGCCGACCGTGTCCTTGCTGTGGCTGGGACGATGGCTCTGGTTCCGGATCAGCAGGGCCTGTTCCACATCGGCCAGGCATTGCGAAGCGGTCGGCTGCGACCAGGGCGGGAACATGCGCAAGGGTCCAGACCAATGACGGATGCAGACAACAGCTTCCCCGGTGCAAATCCCGGAGTCGTGACGCCTTTGGTCTCGGTGATCGTGGCGGCATTCAATGCCGAGCGATTCATCGAGGAGACCTGCCGGTCGGCGCTCGCCCAGACCTATCCGGCCCTTGAGGTGATCGTCGTGGATGACGGCTCGATCGATGGAACGGCCGCAGTGGTTGCCGCTCTCGCACGGTCGGACAAGCGCTTGCGGCTAATACGTCAAGCCAACCTGGGTGTCGCGGCCGCGCGAAACAAGGCGATTGCGGCAGCCAATGGGGAATTTCTCGCGCCGCTCGACGCCGATGACCTCTGGGATCCGACCAAGATATCGCGGCAAGTATCGCGCATGCTGGAGGCTGGCGAGGATACCGGGCTGGTCTATTGCTGGTGGGCCTGGATCGATACTGACAATGTAATCCTGGATCGATCGCCACGTTGGCGAATCGAAGGGCGCATCCTGCAGCGCCTGGTCGAGATCAATGTGACTGGCAGCGCTAGCGTGCCGCTGTTTCGCCGATCCACGGTCGAGCGACTCGGTGCTTATCGTTCCGAGTTGCGTGCCAGCGGGTGCCAAGGGTGTGAGGACTGGGACCTCGTGCTGCGGGTGGCCGAGCACTGTCACGTTGCGGTGGTGCCAGAGGTACTGGTCGGGTACCGGCGTAGCGCCGAGAGCATGTCCAGCGATTACCGGGCAATGTGGCGATCCCGCCATGAAGTGATGAGCGCTCTCGCCGCTCGCCAAGCGTCCATTTCCAGAGAGATCCTGCGCAGATCCCGAGGGCAGTTCGCCCTGCACATCGCGGGCATGTCGTTCTGGTCCCGGGACTACCTGAAGGCATGCCGCTGGGGACTGCGCTCGCGGCCGCTGAATCTGCTGTTGGCGGTACTGCCACATGTATTCGAATTGATTCTGCGTCGCTGGATGCGATCGGGTCCGGTCCCGCAGCGCCTGGTCGCCGACCGCGGGAATTTCGAGCGTCATTGTCCCGCGGATCCGCAGATTCCCTACGACCGGATCTATGCCCGCCATTGGCACCGTCACGATCGTGGCTGACGTGATCGGAACACTCAAATCTGTCCTCCTGGGTGCGGCCCACGAGTTCATCATCCTGCGGTTGCGGCTGCGCGCCTGGCTGGACACGATCGGTCGACCGCAACGACGCCCAAGGGTGATGACCACTGCGTGCTGGACCTTTCCAGTCTATTCGCAGACGTTCGTGCATCAGGAAGTCCAGGCCTTGGCACGCGCGGGCTTCATGGTCCTGTTCCTGTACGCACGACTTGCGCCGCGGACTGACCTGGCGCCGTCCTGCGAGTCGCTGTGGAGCTTGAAGCAGCGCATCATCCTGCATCGACGTACGGGTGCGCGAGACCTCGCCCGGTTCCGCCGCCGTCAACCCGCACAGGTCGAAGCGCTGGTGCAAGCGCTGGTGCAGGCCACAGGCCTGACGCGCGAGGTGCTGGAGCAAAACGAGCACTTCCTGCAGGCCTTTTCATTCGCAAGGGCGGTGCAGGCATGGAAAGCGGATTATCTGCACAGCTACTTCTTTTACGAACAGACATTGTTCGCCTGGGTCGCGTCGCGGCTGCTAGGCATTCCCAGGGGTGTCAGTTGCTACGCCGATCACATGTTGGACGATTACGGATTGAAGGCCGTGCGCCTGCATCTGCAGGACTGTGCGGTGGTGGTCGCGACCTCGCGGCGCATCGCCGAGGAGCTGGAGCAGCTCCATCGCGCACCCTTGCCGACCTTGGTGGTCAAGCCAAACGCCATCGACACGGCGGAATTCCTCACCGGAGAGCGACTGCCGCGTCAGGCCGATAAACCGCTTCGCATACTCAGCGTCTGCCGCATCGATCCAAAGAAGGGAATCGAATTCCTGGTGGAGGCAGTCCGTCTGCTGCTGGACAACGGCCTGGCAGTGGACGCCAGGATCATAGGTGCGGCAGACGCGAATTCGCCGGTGGCAAGAGCCTATGCGCTGAATCTGCGGTCACAGGCCACCGAGCTCGACATCGATCAAGCGGTGACGTTTCTCGGCCAACGAGGCAGCCGTGACATTCATCGCGAACTCGCCGAAGCGGATATCTTCGTCGCGCCATTTGTCGACCTGCCGAATGGCGACAAGGACGGCATCCCTACCGCCATCCTGGAAGCGATGGCGTCCGGCTGCGCCATCATCGCAACCGATGCCGGCTCGATCGTCGAAGTCATCGAAGACGGCGTCCACGGCCTGATTGTCCCGCAACGCGACGCGGCTGCACTGGCGTTCGCCGTGCAGGCGTTGGCCCGTCATGACGGGCTGCGCAGCCAGCTGGGCACCAACGCAATCGCTCGCGTGCAACGCGACTACGATGTTCACACATCGGAATTCGATTTCCATCGTCGGATACGTGGCGCGATCCTGAAGCATCGCGACACACTTGGACACTTGGCAAACAGGCCATGAAGATTGCGCTACTTTCCTTCGAATATCCGCCCGAGACCGGTTTCGGTGGTATCGGCACCTACACTTGGCACCACGCACGGGCGCTGCGCGAACTCGGCCACGAAGTCCACGTTCTGGCAGGTGCCAGCGAGCCCTCCCCGCTCCGGAGCGAAGACCAGGAGGGCGTGCAGGTCCACCGCTTCTGGGCTGATGGCCTGGTGATGCGAATCCTCGCCCGGGCCGGCTCGTTTCGCTGGTGGTGGACGCAACAACGACTGCAGAATGCCTGGAGCATGTTCCAGGGCATGCGCGCCTTGCTGCGCAACCACCGCTTCGACATCCTCGAGATGCCCGAATGCGGTGCCGAGGGCGCCTTGATCACCCGCTGGACGGGCGTACCCACCGTCGTCCGCCTGCATTCTCCTTCCGCGCTGATCATGCCCTACTACGATGTGCGCCAGGCGGATACCCTTATGTGCTCGGCGATCGAGAAGCGGGCCATGATCGCTGCGACCGCCATGACCGCCTGCTCTCGCTTTGTCGCCGAGCAGGCCAGCCAGGAACTTGGCATCGCCCGCTCCTGCCAGGTCATTTCCAATGGGCTTGACCTGGGATGGATGGACCGTGCCTTCGAGCCCCGTGATGTCCACGCCCGCCACGGACTTCGGCGAGGTGTCCCCACCATCGTATTCGCCGGGCGAATGGAAAAGCGCAAGGGCATCGCGCTGATGAACGAGATCGCGACGTCGATACTCGAGCGATTCGACGTCAACCTGGTACTTTCTGGCGAGGATCTTTTCGGCCACGTAGGCACTGACCTGCTGCCGCGCCTAGCCGCACGACGCCTGAAGGGATCGGTTCATGCCGTCGGCAAATTGCCAATGGCAGATCTCCGGGAACTCGTGCGCACCGCTGACGTGGTGTTGCTGCCCAGTCTGTGGGAGAACTGCCCCTATTCCTGCCTGGAAGCCATGGCAGCGGGCCGGGCGGTGGTCGCTTCCAACCAGGGCGGCATGCCGGAGATCATCCGCGACGGCGTCGATGGCTTGCTAGCGGATGTCGGCGACGCCCCCGCCTTTGTCGCCAGCATCGAACGGCTGATCGAGGATGCCGAGCTGCGTTCCCGGCTTGGACGGGAAGCCCGAAAGACGATCGAACGTTCGCACGACGCTTCGCGCCTGGCGCAGGCCGCGGTCGCCATCTACCAAGGCACGCGCAGCGCAGCGCCATGAGCCAGTCGCTTCCGGCGGCAGTGCGTGCATGGGCCTTGGCGGTGCATCGTCGGTGGTTTCGAGCATCCGCGGACCCAGTGCAAGAGGCATGCCCGCCCCCGGATGTCCAGGTGATCGCGGCAGCAACCACCTGGACCGTCAACGGCGTCAACGTTTTCTCCGCCAATCTCGTGCGTGGACTGCTGGAGGCGAATGTTTCCGCACAGGTACTGCTGACGGAACACGACTCCAGGCTCATCAACACCGACGAGGCGTTGATGCCACGTCCCGACGGCGTGCCTTTTCAGGAGTTGCCCGTTGGCTACTCCCAGGGCTGGGGGGCACACTGGGGGCACATGGTGCGCCTGCTGGAAGAGGCCGCGCCCTGCATCTACATCCCCAACTCGGACTGGCGTCATTCGATGGTCTGCCCACGGCTGTCCGAGAATGTGGTGGTTGTCGGGGTCGTCCACAGTGACGATCCACTGCATTACGACCATGTGCAGCGCCTGGGACGCTACTGGAATGTGATCGTCGCCGTCAGCGGGGCCGTAGCACGACGTGTCGCCGAGCTGTGTCCCGAGCTTGCCGACCGGATCATCACCATCCCGATCGGCGTGAACATTCCCCCGTCACGCCCTGTCCGGAACCGCTCCGCCGGCGTGTTGCGACTGATCTATCACGGCGTATTGAAACAGCATCAGAAGCGCGTACTGGATCTCCCGAAAATCGTCCAGCATGCCCTGGACCTCGGCGTCCCGGTGGAGTTGAGCATCGTGGGGGCGGGACCTGACGAAGCAGCGCTCCGGGACGCCTGTAATACGCTTGTAGAGCGCGGGGCCGTCAGGTTTCTTGGTGTGGTTTCACCCGACTCCGTGGCAACCCTGTTGGAGCAGCATGATGTCTACCTGCTGGCCTCTGCCTTCGAGGGCATGCCCAACGCCTTGATCGAGGCGATGGGCCGGGGCTGTGTCCCGGTCGTCAGTCGTATGGAGAGCGGCATTCCCGAACTCGTAGACGACGGCATCAACGGATTCATGGTGTCGGTCGGCGACACGATAGCCTTTGCCGAGCGCCTGCAATTCCTCTGGCAGCATCCTGAACGCCGGGAACAGATGGCAGCCCATGCCCATGAAACGGCGCATGGCGGGGGGTTCCGGGTCGAGGACATGGTCGCCGCCTACCGGCGTGTGTTCGCTGACGGGTGGCAAGCGGTCCGCGAAGGGCGCTTCATCCGAACGCGCGAGGCGCTGTCACCGCCACCTCGGGAAGTCGCTGGCATTAGTCTGTTCCCGGTCGAGTTGACTCATCACGAAGGTGGCCTGGGTGACTTTCCTTCAGTCGACGACTGCGAGGCTTACATCCTGGCGGTCGCGGGCACAGCGAAGGTCGCGAGCAGCGAGCAGGGACGGCGACGCCAGCGCGTCAGCGCACGCAGACCAGCCCGGACCCTCGAGGGGCTTCCCGTATTCGTGTCAGCCCCGGCCTGGACCTGCAATGGTGTCAATCGATGGTCGGAAGACTTGGTGCGCGGCCTCCGCAAGTCCGGACTTTCCGCACGGATTCTGTTGACCGAAGAGTCCACGGGCCTGGTCCATATTGACGAACCACGGCTTGGCCGCGCCAGCGATATACCGTTCCAGGAACTGATGCTGTCCGGGCAGGAAAACTGGGGGGCACGCTGGGGCGCGATGATCCGGACATTGGAGGCGGCGGCGCCCTGCATCTACATCCCCAACTACGACTGGAGACATTCCAGTGTCATTCCGGCGCTATCAGATCGCGTCAAGGTCATCGGCATGGTGCACGAGGCCAGCGCTCTGTACACGGAGCACGTGGCGGGACTTCGGGATTGTTGGGATGCTGTCGTGACAACCGACCTTGGGCTCTCACGCCATCTGCGGCAACAGATACCAGGTATCGAAGACCGCCTTGAGATGATCGAGAACGGGCTGGATTTTCTTGTACCTCGGCTCGAACGAGCGTGGGCGGTCGACGCGGGTGTGGGTGTGTCGATCGTCATACTGGGGGCGGGACTGCAGCACGGCGAGCACGGCTGGCTGCCGCGGATGTTTTCGGCGATCGCGACCTGCATGCCGGGATCCCGAATCGTCGTCATCGACCCGACAAAGGCCTGCCAACCCGAGTTGCTGGCGATGGGCGCGCAGATTGTCATCGAGCCCAATCGTCAGCAATGGCTGGCGCTCTGCCGGGGCAATGACTTCGTCGTAGCTGGCCCGGGGAACACCGAGCTGCGCCCGCTGGTGCTGGAGGCGATGGGCAATGGCTGCATCCCACTTTGGATTGGTCCTTCGCCTCCAAGCGATTGGCTGATCATCGACGGCAGCAGCGGACTAGTGGCGGCGGACGGGAATGTCCACATCGCGGCGCGTCAGCTGCGCTCGTTGATCGAGGACCCGATGCGCCGCCGGGAAATGGCCTCCTGCGCGCATCGCATGGTGCGCAAGGCTTCGACACGCACCGAGCAGATGATCGATCGCTATCTGGACCTGTTCGTGCGGCTGATGCTCGATCCCGAGGCTCGAGGCTTCCGGCGCCTGCCAGGACCCATCCGCCCTCCGCCACCCCGCGTGGCGGGATGCTCGATCTTCCCGGTGGACCTGCCGACTTCCACTGCCTTCGGGAGATTCCCCAGTGCCCAGGATGCCCGGCGATTCGTCAAGGAAGCCGGGTCGTGGAATCGCCTTGCCTGAGGTGGCTTTCCGGATCGCCGCGCGCCAGATGGCGCGGATCAAGGTGCGGTGCCAGGGAGTGGCAGGGCCTGACCTCCAGTGGCCAAGTCGGCTTCAACAGGCGTTGCCGGTTGTCAGATCATCGAAGCAACCGTTAGCCTCGGCGGAACCTGGGGCGAGCCCGACTCGCTAACGTGAGATCGACCTTGCCGGCGCACGCATGAACCTGCTCCACATCCTCCGCCGGCTGCGAGTGCATCGAACGTGGACTTACAAGGGGCCTTTGCTGATGGCGGGCCCCTATTGCGTGCTCGCAAAGAGTGGAGCGCCCGCGGCCACCGCGTTCGCGGCCGTGCTCGGGGCGATGCTGACGATCATCGGGATCGCCGGACTCGCCTACCTGATCAATGACCTGTCCGACCGAGAGTCGGATCGCGCGGCACGCAAACCGAACTGCACTGAAGGATCCAAGCCCGCGTCAGTTGCCCTGGCCGCGCTGGTGCTAATGCTGGCGGCGCTCCTGCCATGGTTCACGATCCTTCCGTTCGGGCGGCTCCCTGCTGCGCTACTGGGCCTTGAGCTCGCGCTCTTCGTCGTCTATGCCCTGCCCCCATTCCGCTTGAAGGAGCGCGGGTTCCTCGGTCCCATGACCGATGCGGGTTATGCCTATGTCATCCCGGCAATGCTGGCGTCGATGACGTTCGCTCGCATCGGCGGTCTCGAGCCTGGCGAGATCAACCTGCTGCTGCTTGCACTGGTCGCCTGGCAGCTGCCGCTGGGCCTGCGCAATATCATCCTTCATCAACTCGATGACGAGGGCAACGACGCCATCAGCACCACCCGGACCTGGGTGCGAGACCTTGGCAGGACACGCGCGATGACAGTGACCTCACACGTGCTTGTTCCCCTGGAAATCGGCGGCTTCTTCTTCTTTTGCGCTGCGATCTTTGGCGTTTCCCCGGGCGTGCTGCTGCTGTACCCGGCATTCCTCGGATTGACTGTCCTGGTGATCAGGCACTCCTGGCGTCGGGCGCTGCCTGCGACGCTGCAGCAGGCCTCGATCCTGTACCTGAGCGACTACTACGATGAGTGGATCCCGGTGATTCTCCTGGTGACGCTCGTGGCGATCGACCTCCATCACCTTCCCTTGCTGATCCTCCACCTGGCCGTGTTCCGCAAGAATGCCGTGAGGACGGTGATTCGCGAATTCGGCATCGTGACCGCACGGGTACGGGGACTGTCGTGAGGCCACGGGTTTTTCTTGCGAGTCCCATTGGCGTGTCTTCCGGGACAAACCTGCTCGGGCATTTCCTCGATCACTACCGTCGCCTTGGGGTGGATGAGTTCCTCCTCACCCTGCATGCGGAAGCGTCGGATCCTCGTGCGCAGGACATGCTCGACATCATGGCGAGTCATGGGATTTCGCCACGCCTGCGTACTGCCGAATTCAATACCCGCCTCAAGCTTGAGCGGTATCGCGCGCTCATCGGGGAGCATTGCCGGCCCGAGGATTGGATCCTGTACGCCGACATGGACGAGTTCCATGCCTACCCCGTCGCGATTCATGAGTTGCTGGCCAGCTGCGATGCGGCAGGGTATCGGTTCGTCCGCGGACGGATGCGCGACCGCCTCGCCGCCGGCGGCCAATTGGTCCCGATGCGACCCGTTCCGTCGCTGTGGGAACAGTTTCCGTTTCGCGCTTCGGTGACCTCCAGGATTCGCCAGGGCTGGGACCGCAAGGTGTGTGCCGCGAAGCCCGATGTCGTCTTCGACGAAGGCGGGATGCATTGCTTGGCGTATGGCCACGACAGGTCGACCAACTACCGGCTCACCCATCTCGATGCCCGTGGCTTCCCGAACCTGGTCGATATCGATCATTTTGCCTGGGACGACACCTTGCTGAAGCGGATCGAGACCAAGCTTGCCGGGCTTGGTGGTGATTCCGATTCAACCGATGACCCGGTGGTGATGGCCGAATATGAACGTGTTCGTGTTCACCTGTTGGCGCACGGAAATATCGCCGCCGACGATTTCGAAGTCGCCCCGCTTCCGACACATCACTATGAAAGGTAGGCATCAGGAATGCAGGTTCAGCCTGGATCGCCTGACCGCTGCGAAATCATCCAACGAGGCCGTTGATGCCGGAATCCCCTGAGGTCAGCGTGATCGTGCCGGTCCGCGACGGTGCCGATCATCTACGACGTGCGGTTTGCTCTGCGCTGGCGTCGGTTCACGTGGGCGAGGTGATCGTTGTCGATGACGGCTCCACCGACGGCAGCTGGCGCGAAGCCCAGTCGCTTTGCCTCGACCAGCGCGTGAAGCTGCACTGTCATCCGGGGCATCGAGCGCTTGGGGTCTCGGCGTCCAGGAACCTCGGGATCACCGTCTCGCAGTGCGAGCTGGTGGCGTTCCTGGACGCCGACGATTACTACCTGCCCGGGCGATTCGAGCACGCCGTGCCGATCCTCGCTGCAGACAGCACCATCGACGGCGTCCATGAGGCCGCGGGAACCTGGTGGGCGACGCCGGCCCTCGAGTCCTGGTGGCTCAGGCACTACAACGCGCGCGTGTTGAACGGACTGCATCGCAGCGTGGCGCCCGAGGACCTGTTCCGTTCGATCGTAGAAGGCAACAATGGCTGGCTGCATACCTCCGCGATCACCGTCCGCCGGCGCCTGCTGGAGCGCACCGGTCCGTTCGATCCGGAGCTCTCGATGTGCCAGGACAGCGCGATGTGGCTGAAGATGGCGGCTTGTGGAAAGCTGGTTGCCGGTCGACTCGACGAAGCTGTCTCGGTCTACGTCGTGCACGGGGACAACCGGGTCCTCAGGCAACGCGCGCTGAAACAGCATTTCGAAGACCTAAAGGACGAGATCGTCTGGCGCTGGCTGCTGGCTCGCCCTGGCCTTCATTCGGCCAAGGTCGTGCAGGGCTGCCAGTTGGTCCGAAGGCGACATGCCCGCGCTGCCGATGCTGATTCCGCGTGGCGATCGGTCGCCACGGAGTACCCTGCCATGCTCGACGACGCAAGCTTTAGTCGGTTGAAGGTCGCGCTTGCCGAGGGCACGCTCCCGACGCCCGGCGCGGCGTGCGCGGAATCGCTCAACCCGCCAGGCGCGAGCAAGCACAATGTTGGTGCATGACGCTGGATTCGGCTCAGTTCAATGGCGTTATGCGGATTTGGGCGAATTCGGCCGCAGGCAGGCCCGGCCCCGCTGGAACGCACAGCTCCGCGCATCCAGCACTGCCAGGTCCGAAGCGTCGAGCCATAGCAGGCTGGTTACTGTTCGCTATTGGCCATGGTCAAGAGGGCTAGTTCGGGGAACACCGACGCAAATTGTTCGCCACGCAGGTAGTCGAGGGCAGCCGTTCGTTGGAGGAATGCAGGAATCAGTTGCGTCGCCGATGAGGCGTCGATGTAAGCCGACACGTTCTGCCATTGCTGCAGGACAAACTTCGCTTGTGCACCGTGATCGCCGTTCGCTCCGCGCTGCAGCCACGCCAGGTGGGTGTCGATGCGTGCGCGTGCCAGTGCTTTCAGCGCCGGCGGCAGGATCTGGATGTTGTACTCGGCGGGACGCACCAGCAGCGACGGGATCAGATCGAAGCGCTCGATCAGTCCCGATTCGATTGCTTCGCGATCGAAATCGGGAAGGTGCAGCACATTGAATACGCTGAGTGCCGGGGTGATCAGGAACTTGACATGCGGTGCCTCCGCTCGCAATCGCGCGCGGTTTGCGATTACATCGATCCAGCGCTGGTTGCTGCGCTGGTATTCGCCGCGCGCGCCCATCCCGTCGAGGCTGGCGGAGATGGTGACGTCCGGGAATTGGCGCCACAAGGCCACCGCGTCCCAGTGCTTGAAGCCGAGCTGGGAAAAATTGCTGTTGTATTGCAGTCGCAACGCCGTGTTCCCGACCTCAAGCAGCAGCTCTAGGAACTGGTAGTGCTCCTCCATCAGCATCGGCTCGCCACCGGCGAAATAGACCTCCTTGAGCTCCGGCGCCAATGCCCGTAGCTGCCGCCAGAGCTGCTCGACGTCGTCAGAGCACGTGATTCGAGCAGGCGTTCCCCGCGCGACCCAGCCCAAGGCAACGGCGTCGTTGTGCCAGGCCGAGCTGGATGCGGGCCCACAGATGCGGCAACGAAAGTTGCAGTGATTCGAAAAACGCACATCGACATAGACTGGCGCTGGCGCTGGTACCGAGACGACTTGCTCGGCACGCACCTGCCTTGACTCTTCGGCGTATTTTTCATTCGTGATGCGCCGCAGGCTTACCCAGCCTGCCGCTTCCTTGTCGTAACAACCCGTGCAGCGTACATCGCGCTGCCCCGCTCGCATGCGTGCGCGAAACTCCTGCATCTGGTCGCCGTTCCAGATGGTCGATATCGATTGCTGCTTGATATTGCCGAAGCTGAGCTCCGGCGAGGTGGGTGCCGCACAACAGGGTGTCACTGCCCCGTCGTGGGTCACGTGCAGGTGCACAAACGGCATGATGCAGAACGCATCGGTGGATTCGAGCGGCGCGTCATCCGTGCGCATGATTTCGGGCATCCAGTGGGCGTCCGGCCAAGCCCGGTGCAAAGGGCCGTTGGCGCACAAGCCGTGGTCAGTCGTCCTGGGACACAACCAATCGGATGCTCGCGTCACGACCGGTCATCCGCAGCGCGCAGCGCATCATCTGCTTGCAATACGGCAGGCCATTGACCCCGCCACGCAGTGTGTAAAGCGCGCTCCCATCCCCGCGGTCACGCGTCGTCCTGGGATCTTCATCGACGTACGGATCGGTCACCTCGTAAGCGGTTCGGGAGTAGGCATCGTCCAGATACACATCTGCGGTCCACTCGCGGGTATTGCCCACCATCTCGAACAGACCAAAATCGTTGGGTGGATACGAGGCGACCGGGACGCCGAAGGAATCCTCCCAATTGCACAAGGTCTCGTCGGGCGGCTGGTGCCCCCAGGGATGCGGTGCGCCAGCGAGCCCTCCGCGCGAGGCATATTCCCACTCCGCTTCGGTGGGAAGTCGATAGCGCAAACCATCGCGCTCGGTGAGAAATTCGCAAAAGGCGAGTGCGTCCTCCCGGGTGATCTGCGCAATGGGCACGTCGTCCGCAAGCCGATCCCCAGGCGTCGGAACCGCTTGCGGACGGAACTTGCGCCACAGGCCGCGCGTGATCGGCCAGGCCGACATCAGGAAGGGTTTGCTGATGGTGACTTCGCGCAGCGGCAATTCGCGCGGAAACAGCGCCGGTTGCCCGCCCATGATGAACACGCCGGCGGGTATGCGAACCAGCGGCAGGCCGCTGGCGCTCCAGAGATAGCGTGGATCCTCGCGCATCTCGTGAATACGCCGTTTGCGCACCGCTTCGAACGGGCTGGAAACCGGGAAGTCGATCCCCAGTTGCGGCTGCGGCGCGCCTTCGAGAAATGGATTGCGCCCGATGACCCAGTTCTCGGCAGACAGGCGGCTGTAGCGGGCCTGATGCCGGATCGGATGGGTGGCGTGCGTCTCGACGACTTCGGTCAACAAGGCGTTTGCGGCCACGAAATGACCCGCGTGTTGATGCGCCCAACCCAGCAACGTGGTGGCGGTGGCGACACCATGGGGCCAGTCGTCGTGTTGCGCCAGCCAGTCCTGCAGAGGCGCGATCAGGCTGCTGCGCTCGCCTGCGCGCCATCGAGCCTGCAGGTCGGCCAGGCGCTGCTGTTCTGGCTGCGTCAGGTCGTAGTAGTGGTCGGAAAGTGGATCGCCCTCGGGCGCCAACTGCGGATGCGCCCTCAGCGTCGTCATCAGGAAGTCGAACGTCTGCTCCGGGGTAGCATCGAAGCGCAGTCGGCCGACCACCTCTTCGTCCGGGTTCAGTACGAACAAGTCCGGCGGCAGGCAGCGCTGTACCGGGTCGGTGTATTCGCGCACGAAGGTAATACCGGCAGCGTCTGCGCCATGCCCGAAGGATTGCATGCTGAATCGCAGCGGGACGAAGGCACTGGCAATCAGGGTCGAAACGTTAGGGTCGGCAAGGCTGACCGCGCGGGTATGAAACGCGGCCGGGCACCAGTTGTCTTCGGTGTCGTATCCCTGCCCGGTAGGCTTCAATACGACCATCCGACCTTTCGACTTGGCCGTCGCAAGCGCAGTGGCGATGTCGCCCAGCCATTGGGGCTCGACGGCTTGAACGGGGGTCAGCGCTTGCATTTCTCAGGCTCCTCAAACAGCAGTGGTGGAAATTTTCGAAGGTGGCCCCGTTCGCACTCAATTGCGCAAGCGCCGGCCGTCAACACCGTTGAACCGACTTCAGCTTGCCTCGATGCCACCGCCGATGCGCTCGACGACATCGTGAGGGCTGAGCGTGCCCGGCTCATAGGGTGGCAGTACCGCCACCGGTTCGCCAGCGGGCGGTCTCATTGCGGTCTGATCGCGCACATTCGTGAATCCATAGATGAAATCATCAGGCGGGTGGTACACGGTGAGCGGCGACGCGGCGTCGCGCTGGAAGTAGATGTGCAGCGGTACTTCCCTGGGAAGCACCGAGCAGCCCAGCGCCACTCGCGGTGCGTTCGACAGGTTTGGAGGGGAGCCGTGGATGACGCGATGGTAGAACACCGTTGCCATTCCCGCTGGCCCACTCACCTGCCGCATGCGCTCGCGCAGCGACGCTTCCACGCCGCGCAGGTTCGGGAAAAGGAGGCCTGGCCCGCGCACGTGATTTCCCAGCTGGTGGCTGCCTGGTACCGCCCAAAGGCCGCCATTGTGCTCGTCGACATCGTGCAAAGGCACCCAGAGGTTCAACGCGGTATGGCGGGTTTCATCGACCACGCTCCAATCCTGGTGGATCGGAAACGTGGTGTCCTGCCCCGGAACCTTGACGATGAACACTGGCGCGACGAGCCTGCAATCCTTGAACAGGCGCTCCATGGCCGGTCGCAGCAGTCGCTGCAATTCCTCGCGGATGTGCGCCTTGTACTCGGGATCGGAGCACCAGATGGTCATGTGGATGCCATCGTGCAACTGCGGTACCTGACCTCCCGGGTTGACGGCATAGTAAAGATCCCGCACAGCCTGCAGCTCTTGTGCATCCAGCAGGGGCAGCGTGACCACGCCATCCTTCTCGAGACGGTCATGCCAAGCGCGGCTTCGAAACAGGGAGTCCATCGCGGTCGCGCCTAGGGTACGGGTTCGGGGATCATGTTGCAGGACTCTGCCGAAGCAGGCGGCATGGCCTGTACCGCAGCCACCCCGTGACGGCTGCAAACGGCGCGGAACTCGGCTTCGTCCATCGGCTCGAAATCAAACCGAGCGTGGCCAACAACAGTCCCGGACACTGGTCGCTCATGGCAGTGCTGCAGGAAGTTCGGGTAGTTCAGCAACCAGTCGGCACCTTGCTCGAATATCTCGATGGGCGCATCGGCCAGTCCCGGCTGCTTGAAGCACACCTGGAAGTCTGCCTGCGCCGGAAAAATGCCCGAGACGATGGCGTCGCGATTGCGCGCCGAACGATTGGGAAGCGAACAGTGCACCAGTCTGTTGTCGAAGATGAGCGCTTCACCCCTCCGCATCGGAATAGGCCGCAGGTACTCGCGTACGACGTGCTTGATGGGCGCAAACGGAAACGGGAACGACACGCCTCGATAGGGCGAGAAGAACCGATGACTGCGTGGCACCAGGCACAAGGCACCGTTGTCCTCGTCGACGTCGCACAAGGGTGACCACAGGCTCAAAGGCGAGAAGCGGAACTCGTCGAGCGTGGTCGAGTCCTGGTGGACTCCGAACTCGCTGGCCAGCCCGGGCGCCTTGATCACGAACATGTTGATCACGTTGCGGTAGTCGACGAAGTGCTTCTCGAAGATCGGTCGCATGATCGCGGCAACCTGGTCGTGGACCCGGCGCCTGTAGCCCAGATCCTGCGAGTAGACGCTGTAGAACATGCCGCCATCGGCAGGCTGCACGCGATGCTCCCGATCACCGATTGCCTGAAGTTCCTCCAGCTCTTTTTCACTCCACAAGCTGACGACGGCATAGCCTTCGTCATGGATGCGCTCTGCCAGTCCGGCATCCCTGAAAACGGTGTGGCGGACTGGTTTCCAGCCAGGGCGCGACGGTTGAGCCGGGAGATAGTCGTTCATGGCTTGCTCGGGCGATGTACGGAGGATGTTGCCATTGCGGCATCGATGAGCGACGCCAGCTGATCGAGATAGCGCTGTCGGGTGTAGAAGTTGCGTACCGCCCCGGCAGCCGCCCTCCCCAGTCCGGCTGCCAATGCAGGCGCAACTGCCAGGCGGCGCAGCGCATCGGTCAGGCCGGCAACGTCGAACGGATCCACCAGTAATCCGTGGACCTCGTGTTCGATGACGTCGGGGATACCGGCATGCCGTGACCCGATCACGGGGATTCCGCTGGACATGGCCTCGAGAACGGCCAACGGCGTGCCTTCGCTGTCCCCCGAGGGCGTCGTGTGGCTGAATTGAATCAGTGCACGCGACGAGCGCAACTCCGCGGCCACGTCATTGGGCGACAGCACACCCAGCCAGCGGACCTGCCCGGCTATCCCCAGCGCTCGCGCCAGCATCTCGCCCGACTCGCGCAGTGGTCCGGTGCCGATAATTCGCAGCGTGCACTCGGGATGGCTTCGAACCAGCCCGGCAAATGCAAGGAGGGCGAGCAAATGCCCCTTTTTCTCCACCTGCCGCCCAACCATCAGGAAATCCGGCCCGTTGGCTGCAGGGTTGGCACGGGCGAAAACGTCGGTGTCGACGCCGTAGGGGACGTAATGCAGACGCGCCGGAGGCGCTCCCATCGCGGCAAGCCGGGCATGCATCTCGCGGGAGACCGCGATCACCGAATGAGCCTGTGCGAACAATGCACGATAGCGCTTCCCGTAGCTGGAGAGAATCTCCAGGCGCGAGGCATCGTAGCCGTGGAAGTGGACCAGCAACGGCAAGGCGGCGGACTCGCACGCAGCCATCATTTCCACCGCGCAAGGTCCGAACTGGGCGAGCACCGCACCAACCTTCTGCTCGACCAGGTAATCGGCGATGGCTTGCACGCGCACCCAGGGATCCTCGTTTTCCCCCGGGAAGGCATAACCCGGGCAATCCGGACTCGCCGCCCGATGCGTGGGCAGGTTTCCCCCATACAGCAGACGGATCGTGTACGGCAGGTTCGCAATCTGCTGATGGATGAAGGTTTGCGAGTAGACCTGCCGGTCCGGCGAGGCAATGGCCACCACAGTCATGGTCAGGACTCGGCGGAGACGCCGTCGAAACGCGGTTGGCGCAGGCGTTCTTCGAAATCCCCGAGTCCCATGAAGCGTGCCTGGTGCGGCAAGGTAGCGAGGTGCCTGAAATTCTCGGGTTTCTTCCAGGGATGAAAATTCATGAAAAACTCGACATCAACTTCCAGCTTCTCGATCTTGTCGGAAGCGCTCGGGGGTTCATGTGGAAGTGGATGGTGCGCTCCTCGCGGGGCACAAGGATCAGCTGGATGGCAAGCCGCAAACCCTCCGTGCGGTTGATGCCTGAGTAATGCACGATGCTGTCATCCAGGATCACTGCCTGGCCAGCCGCAATGTCATGGGCCGGCGTCAGGTGCCCGTCGATGATCTCGCGCTGGATGTGGTTCAACTCCCAGGGCACCATCGGTCCACGCATCTCGCCGAATCGCTTGTGGCTGCCATCAACGAACTGCAGGGTGCCGTTGGCTCCGCTGCTGTCGACCAGGGGGCACCAGATGGACACCGAGGTGCAGCGCCGCTCGTCGACGAATGCCCAGTTCTGGTGCAGCGGTACCTCGCCTCCGTCGGGCTTCTTGTGGATGAAGTTGGCGATGATGGGCCGATAGTCATCGAGCAGTTGCCGCTGCGGCCCGTCCAGCGCCGCGACCAACGCATCGAACACCAGGCGCTTGTATGCCGGATTGCGATCGATGAACGTGAAGTCGTAGGTAATCTCGCCCTTCGACTTGAAGTCGGCCTCTGCGGCGAGCAGGCTGCCGCCGCTTTGGCTCAAGGTGTCGAAATAGAATCGCTTCAATGCGTCCACCTGACTAGCGTCCAGCAACGGTGTCTGCACGTAGCCCCGGCGGTCCAGCACCTTTTGCAGATTGGCATCCCTGAATACAGGCCTCATGGTGCACGTTCCTTTCTGCGATTCATCTGATCCTGTGCTCGTGGGTCATGGTGGGGCGGCGCGCATGATGCGGCCCGGATCCGCTTCAGTTGTTCGCCGCCAAGCGCCGTGGTGTCATGGTCGAACAAGACCTCCGGGCATAGCCTGGCCGGGGGCAGGTGGGTCTGGCCGCTCAACAGGAATTGCACGTCCGAATGATATCGCCGGACCTGATCACCTTCCGCGAAATAGTGCTTGAGTTCGGCTTCGGCAGGTACGAGGCCCATCACCGCGCCGGGGCGCGGGGCCGCGCCGAGGTTGGCTGCCGAGCAGTGCAGCAGACGATGGTCATAGATCAGCACATCGCCCGGAAGCATCGGCAGGATCGTCATCAAAGCGCGCAACTCCTCGTGCAACTCGCGATAGACGCAGGGGATGTTGGGACCGCGCACGGTCGGCAACCATCGATGGCTGCCGGGCAACACCTGGATGGCGCCATTCTCGGCATGGGTGCCGACCAGCGGCACCCAGACATTGAACGACCGGTGGTGCCTTTCATCGACGATATTCCAGTCCTGATGGGGCGGCAAAGCGCCACGCGGTCCAGGCGCCTTGTTGATGAAGGCCCCACCCAAAAGACGTTCCTCGCGGCAGGCCGACGCGAGCAGGGGTCGGAACGTGGCCAGCAGGTGAGCACTGACGGTCGCGCGAAGACCGGCGTCAGGCGCATGCACCGACGCATAAAAGCCATCCGGAAAATCGGGTACCCACCCCGAGAGTTCGTCGAGCAGCCGCTGCACCGCGACTGCAGACAGGAGCCTCAGGACGACATAACCGTCGCGCGTGAGTGAGCGTTCGGCATCAGCGTCGGCCAACAGCGGCCTGTGATGGGCGCCAGTTACCTCCAAGAGCGTCCACCCTCCGTCGGTTCCGGGGAGAGGCGCTGGCATTCCTGGATCATCGCTGCAATTTCGCTTTCCGATCGAGTCGGATCAGGGTAGTCAAGCTCGGCCACCACCCGACCGAAACGGGGTCGCGCAAAGATGTCGCGATGGAAGTCATCGAATCGAAGGAAGAAATCGTCTTCCTGTTCGAACATTTCCAAGCGACGGTCGTTGTGCTGTCGATCACGGTAGTAGAAGCGCAAGCGAGCCTGCGCCGAGACCACGCCAACGGTAATGGCAGGACGCACGGTTCGGCGCAGGTTCGGCGGGGAACAGTGGGCCGTCGCCTGGTTCACGATCACCGCTTCGCCGGCCTTGGTCGGCAGCGAGCGCATGTGCTGCTGCATCAGGTCCTCGTGCCCGGAATAGCAGAAAGGAAGGGTGGGCGACCGAATGCTGCGCATGACCCTGTGGCTGCCCGGCATGACGCAGAGCGTGCCATTGTCGGCGTCGGCATCCACCAGGGGCATCCAGACATTGGCGGCGATGAACCGATCCTCGTCTACCACGGTCCAGTCCTGATGCAGCGGCAGCCGGGACTGGGGGCCGGGCATCTTGTACAGGAAGGCTGCGCCCAGCACTCGATGGTTCTGGAACACGGAATCCACATGCGGCCGAATGATTTCGGTGATGCATTCACTGACGGCTCGCTTGTACGCCAGGTCGGGCGAGTACGTGCTCGAGACGAAACCGGTTTCCGGAAGCTGCGGATGAAATTGCTCGAATGCCGCCAGCAAGTTCTGCACGGCGGAGCGAGGCAACAGCGGTGTTTGAAGGTACCCGTCATCGTGCAGTCGCCGCCACGACGCGGGATCCTGAAGCAGGGGGGAAATCATGGTGGGTACCCGGGTCATCGCGACGTGGCTCCTCGGGATGCCAGCAGGCGCTGCAACCAGCCACGCCAGCCGCTGGCTGCTCCTGCAAGCGGCTCGCCGGCCATTGGCGCTGCACCGGCGATCGACGCTTGGGTGGAACCGATCGCAGCTGCAGGATAGTGCTGTCGCAAGCTGTCAGGGGTCAATGCCGGAAATGCGTAGTCGACCATGCCGAGGCTCCGGCCGATGTTGGGCCGGGCATTGATGTCGGTGCCGAAGTGCTCGTAGACATGCAGCAAAGAATCGTCCACTTCGAACACTTCCACCTTGGGCTCAGCCTGACTTCGATCGAGGTGGCAGATCAGCATCCGTGCGTCTTCGTGGGAGAAGAAGATGTTGATGACCACGCGATCGGAACCGGAATGGTTGGGCGGCGAGAAATGGATGATGCTCTGGTCGAAGATGATGGCTTGGCCGGCTCGCAGGTGCACCGGGCGGAGCAGTTCGTTGATTTCGTCGCGCACGCCGTCGTAGATGGCCGGAATGGTGGATCCACGCAATGTGCGCAGCAGCCTGTGGCTGCCCGGAAGCACGTGCAGGGCCCCGTTATGCTCGTCCAGGTCTACCAGTGGGCACCAGATATTGATGCCGCAGAACTCGTTCTCGTCCACCAACGTCATGTCCTGGTGGATGTTCATCTGGCTGCCCTCGTCGCTTGCCTTGACGATGTAGCTGCCGAAAATGACCTTGATGTCCCGGGTCAAGGCTTGGATACGATCGTTGCAGACTTCGCGGATCTTGCGATCCACGTCTTCCCGATAGGCCTTGTCGCCGGCAAAGGTACTGGCATAAAAGCCTTCAACCGGATCAGGGTGAGTCTTGCGATAGTGCTCCTCCAGCGCCGCGACCTGCCCGGCGTCGATGAAATCGACGATCACGTAGCCGTCCCGCTCCAGCGCCTGTTGCAGCCCCAACTCACGCAACACCCGCTTCATGGGCGGAAAATCGGCGTTGAAGGAATAGCCCGGCGCTGGCACCGATGCCGATGCCGATGCCGGTTCGGCCGATGCTGGCGCCCCGGCCTGCCCGAGCAAGCGGGCCATGCGCTCGCCGAGCGCAGTGTCGAAGTGGTTGCCGTCTCGCACAAACATCTCTGTCAGGGCGGCGGCATCGGCAGGCTGGCGCACGAAAGGACTCAGCCCAAGGGTGGCTTGGCCCTCGGGCCGTCCACCCTCGTTGTAGAGCTGCGACAGCGAGGTATTGCTGTACTCGTGGAAGAATTCCGGCTCGACCTGGTAGCACTCGATCTGCTGCGACTCGCCCCCGGCAGGAGGTAGTGGTGCCGGAGATCGGCCTCTTCGTGAGTGACCCCGATTCCGACGGCCACGCGCGCCACCTCGCTCAGGTTGGGCGGGGATCCGTGCAGCGTTCGATTATTGAAGATCAACGCCTGGCCGGCCTCCATTTCCTTGATGGCCAGGAACGGGAAGATCTGGAACATCAAGTCGCCGATCGGTGTGGGGCACTGGGGCGAGGGCGAGGCGCGCGCATGATCGAACAGCCGATGGCTGCCTGAAATGACGCCAAGCGCGCCGTTGTCCACGGTCGTCCTGGCAAGCGGGATCCAGACGGTGCAGGACACGAAGCGGCTCTCGTCGACGAAGGTCCAGTCCTGATGCGGGGGGACGATCCCACGCGGCCCCGGTTCCTTGACCACATAGCTGGCCACGAAGATCCTGGCGCGATCAAAGACCTGATCGATCCTGGCGCGGGCGGCCTGCTGAAGCTTGTCCATCGTCGCCCGCTTGAATGCCCGGTCGGTGCTGTCCAGGCTCACGTGGAACCCTTGCGACGTGGCGTGATCGTGGTTCAACGACGCGTAGTGGGCATTGAGCGCTGCGACTTCGTCGGCATCAAGGAACGGTACGACGACGTAGCCATCACGATCGAAGTCGGCTTGCAGCTCGCTGGATTTGAACAAGGGTCTCATGGCGGCGGGTCGATCCAGATGGAGATCAGGTGAGGTGGCGATTCGGGTCATCCCTGTTGCACCAAGGCGTCGCTGATGACGCTATGCTCATCGTTGCGGGCGACATCCCCGGGATTGGCCACTGAATCGATCATCCAGTGCACCCCTGCAGTCATCAACGCTGAACGGGAAACGGCGCCCAGCAAATCGTTGCCAAAGCTGGGAAGTACGGTCAGCGGATCGCCCCCCTCCTCCCAGCCGCGCATGCCCAGTATGGCCTTGCTCTCGCTGTCCACCAGGGCAGCGCACACACTGTATTGGCCGGGCATGAGCGGCACATGGACCAGCGTCGCACTGAACACGTTGCGTCCTTGCATCAAGCGGTAGTACGGAGCAGCGTCGGGACCCCGCACGTGAATGGCCACCTGCTTGTGGGCATTGAAGATTTCAAGCCCGAAGAGCACCCGCTCCAATTCAATATCGGATTCACAGTGGACGCGCACCTTCAGTTGTCCCTGTACCTGGACAGCCCGGGGCCCAACGGCGGGTTCAGCCTCGGTTTCGATGGCGGTGATACGAACCGGAAAGGCGCCGGAACCGGAAAAGCGCGCGAACCGCTCAATTGCAAGTGCGCTCTGCCCTTCAGTCGGCAATTCCGTCAACACCGTTTCTGCTGAGGGCACCTCAAAGGCAGGCACGACATCTGGCTCCTGCCCTTCAGACTGCCATTCCGCGGTGGCGCCAGGCGGTGCGCTTCGCAGCAGGTATTCCGCGATGATGGCCTCGGTGTCGCCTTCGCCGACGATCCGGCCATGGTCGAACAACAGCGCCCGGCGGCACAAGGATCGCATCTGGTACATCTCGTGGGACGCGAGCAGCAACGTGCCACCGGCCGCGACGAAATCCTGCCAGTACCGCTGCATGCGTTGCGCGAAGCGGATATCGGCGACACCCAGGCTGTCGTCGACGATGAAGATGTCGACATCGACGTTGGCATAGATCGCGAAGGCAAGGCGTACCCGCATGCCGGTGCTGTAGGTGCAGACCGCCGCGTCGATGACATGGCCAAGTTCGGCCAAGGCGATGATGGCATCCACGCGTTCGTGGATCTGCGCGGGCTCTTGCCCCAGCAGGGCAAGCTTGGTGAAGATGCTCTCCCGACCTGTCTGCATCGGGTCCAGGCCGGCGCCATGGTCGAGCAGCGCGACCTTGGCGGTATTGATCGTGATCGAGCCCAGGGTTGGGCGATAGATGCCCGCCAGCAATTTCAGGAAACTGCTCTTGCCAGCGCCGTTGTGGCCGACCAGCCCGATGACATCCCCGCGCCTGATGGTCAGGTTGATGTCGCGCAAGCCCCAGAACTCGCCCTCGCGCAGCATGTCGCGCGGCGGTGCCAGGACCAGGTCGCGAACCAGGTCCTGCATGCCATAGCGCAGCATCCGGTCACCGCGACGGCAAAAGCGCTTCGACACCGCGTCGACGCGGATCAGGGTTTCGCCGAGCGCCGTCATGCCCTGGACCCCGCCGTCATGCCGCCAACCTCTCTGCCAGGTGCGGCGGAGCCAGCTTGCAAACGACCAGGCCCGCAGGTACGGCAACAGCCACCGCCGCCAGCGCAAACCAGTAGGTTGGCCAGTGCGGACTCCCGCCGCCATAGGACAGATGACGCGCCACATCCAGCATCGCTGTCAGTGGATTGAAGGCCTGGAACGCGGCCCACGCACCCGTCAACGGCGTGCGATAGAACACCGGCGTGAGCAGGAACAGCAGCCACGGCAGAAAAACCATGGCGCGGTCGAGATCCTTGCCCAGCGCACTGAGGGGCGCAAGCAACGCACCCGCGGCGACGCCCGCCAACAAGACCGGGACGCAGGCCAGCAGGCCCAGCAGCAACACGGGCTTCAACTGGACGCCAAAGACGATCAACACCAACAACAGCACGGGCATCTTCGCCAGCAGGTTGAAGGCACTCTCGGCAACCTGCGCCAGGAACACCGCCTCCAGCGGGAAGCGCATCCGCCGCAAGAGCGACAGGTGCAGATCGAAGATGCTGCGCTGCCCATTGAATGCTTCCACGAAGGTCTGCATCAGCACCACGCCAAACGCCACGTGGACCTGCATCGGCACCACATCGGTCGGCACCAGACGCTGCTCGCGGGCGTCTGGCAATCCCAGGGTCACGCCGATGGTGATGACCAGCGTGGGGACGATCGCCCAAAGGAGTCCCAGCGACGAATGCCTATAGAGTTGCGTGAGACGCACACCCAGCAGCAAGCGCGCCAGGACCATCGAACTTGCGATGTCGGTCCTGATGGCAACGAGGAATTCGCGCGGGCGTCGAAGCGGGCTGGACGCCGAATTCTCGGTCATTTTTCCATGCTCGCCGGGTCATGTTCCGGGGCAACCTGCGAGTAGCCGGGTCCTGATGAAGGCCGGGTGGAAGCTGCAGGAAACTCAATGGGTGCATGGAGCAACAGGGCTTCCACCGAGGACAGGCAGGCGTCCACCATGCCCCGCAGGGCGTCGATCCCGGCGCATTCCCTGCCCATGGACGTCAGCGCCGCATGCGCCGACCGATGGTGAAGTACGGCTGCATCCAGGCAGTATTGGCCTGCACCACAATTGGTGAGTTCGGTGCGGAACGACTTCAGTTCGAAGACCGACAGCGGCGTAGCCCGCCCGGACGCGCGCAACAGCATCGCCCGCAACCTGGCAGAGCCATGCTGGCTCGCAAATAGCAGCGGTAGTGTCGGGCGTTGCAGGAGTACGTCGTGGCCGATTTCGCGACCCAGTGAATCGGGCAGGCTCCAGATGCCGCGCACATCGTCGCAAACCTGGTAAAGGACTCCGAATGAGCGGCCGAATTCAACCAGGGCCTCGCGTGCCTGCGGCGGCGCCGAAGCCAGTATCGCGATGCTTTCGCCGATACAGACGCAGGCCGCCGCGGTCTTGCGCTCGACCATTTCGAGATACTCATCGGCACCTGCAATGCTGTCGTACCGGAACGAAAGATCGAGATGCTGGCCCTCGCACATCAGCAAGTGCGCCCGATTGAACGCGGCAATCACGTCCAGCGCGAGCGACGGCGCCACACCCTGGGCGGTCAATCCCAGCAATAACCGGTAGACCATCCCGATCAACGCGTCGCCGGCATTGATGGCTTGTTCCAGGCCGAATACCGCGTGCAGCGTCGGGCGGTTCCATCGCAGATCGTCACGGTCCTGGATGTCGTCGTGCGCAAGGCTGGCGGAATGCATGACCTCGGCCGCCATCATCAACTGCTTGGCGACGCGCCGAGGCAATCCGAACGCCCCGCAGAGCAGGTTGCAGATCACCGGCCTCAGGCGCTTGCCGCGCGGCAGGTATCCTCCTTCTGGCAGTGCCTGCAGGCCTGCGTCGACGAAACCGAAGTGGTAACTCAACATCCCGTAGTGGGTGCTGGGCGGACCTAGGCCGGTCAGAAGGGCCAGCAGCGCGCGGTCGATCTCGACGATCTCCTGTGCGAAATGGCGATGCAGCTCTTCGACGCCGAGAACCGCGTCAGGAAACAAGTCACTCTTCAATCGCGAATCCTTGTGCGTCCATGCCGGGCGCCGACGTTGGTCATAGTCTGTCTGAACTGCGGGCTGGTATGAGGCACTGCCGCCATGGATCGGCGAGGCAGGCGCGGACGTGGCTGGACCGGGAAGGGGCCGGGTCAGGCTGGCTGCGGGAAGTGACGCGTCCCAGCGCCTCCGCATTGCACTACCCGCTCTTCCCCCGCGCCAGGCAAGGGAACGCATGTGGAACGCGCTTGCTGCCTGAGCACCTTGACCATGGGTAGGACACCCGGCGAATGTGACATCGAGTCGCCCAATTTGTGAAAATTCGTCAGAAGCGGGAAGCCATGAACGGCGCCGTTGAAGGATACTACCTGAGCATGCCGCAGCGGTTTCCTCCATTTCCCGGCGCGCGCCTTCATCTCGTCATCCATCCGACCTTTCGGTCATCCACACTAGGTTAGGCCATGCGCTGGTTGGACTTCCTGTCGCTGAACGCGGCACGCAAGCGAGCCCCCTCAACCCAGCCGTCGGCTACCGCCAGCACGCCCGAACAGGTCGGTGATTTCTACGACCGCACCAACGAGGCGTTCCTGCGGGTCTATGGCCCGGTCATCCAGGCCTTCCGCACCAGGGATGTCGCGGCGTTGCTCGACTATCAGATTGCCAGCATGGGGCTCACTGCCGGCCAGCACGTGCTGGACGCGGGGTGTGGCGTCTGCGGCCCAGCCTTGTACTTCTGCCGCGAGGCGGATGTGAGCGTGGAGGCGGTGACGATTTCAGCCGTGCAGGCGGAGCAGGCTCGACAGCGCATTGATGCAGCAGGCCTTTCCGAGCGCATCACGGTCCGCCGTGCCAGCTACCAGGATCTCGCCAGTGAGTTCGCTGGCGAGAGCTTCGACGTCGTCTACTTCCTTGAGTCTTTTGGCCACTCCGACGACATCAGGCGGACGCTCAGCTCTGCCTGGTCCGTACTCAAGCCAGGCGGCACCCTGTACATCAAGGACCTGTTTCGCAAGGTGCCGGCCATTGCCGCGCATCGCGCGAGGATCGACGCCGAGATCCTGAAGATCAACGCGGCCTATCACTACAACGTGCCGGACCTTGGTGATTTCCTGGAGGCCGTGAGGGGCCTGGGTTTCATCCTGCAGTTTCTCAAGACCATCGACCTGCCGCTGCAGGACTTCGAGAACCTGACCATCTCCAACGAGTTCCAGGAGCTGACCGGCATCGGTCGCATCGAGAACTGGAAGGACTACATCTTCCCGGTCGACTTCTTCGAGGTGAAGTGCATGAAACCGGTCCATGACATCCAGGCCGGGAACAGCCGCTACTTCCTCCAGAACCTGTACCACCTCAAGGTGCTCCAGACGCGGCCGGAGGATCTTTGAGCCCCGGACCATCGGACCGTGCGGTGGTGTTTTCGCGATGCAGTACCCTCGGGCAGCCGGGTTTTGCCCCGACCAGGCAGGCGCGAGCCGGCAGCGCGGCGAGCCGCCGCCAAGGTCAGCCGCGACGTATCACCTCCCGACCCCGCCGCCAGCCTGTGAAGACGCAGATCATGAGCCTGCTTCGCTTCGCGCCAGTCGTTGAACTCGCCCCGGCATGACGGCCAGCCCCCTGCCCCGGATTATCCTGTGGCTTGCGATCGTCTTGGCGCTTTGTGCCTCGGCCTACCTGGTTCGCGGAGTCCATGTCGCGGTCAGCGAGCGCGGCAGCTATGACCTTGCGAGCCGGGGGGTGGAGTACCGGCTGTACGCGTCGGGCATCTATCCAAACCAGTCGATCGCATCGGATGCCCTGCCCACGGAAGACCTGCCGAATTCGGTCTATCCTCCGTACGCCTTCCCGATGCTGGCAGCGGTCTTTGCTTGGGAATCCCCGGTGGCTGCTGGCTGGGTATTCGGCATCCTGACTTTAACCGCCCTGCTCGCGGTCGCTGCGCATGGGTATCGCGACCTGCGTTACCTGGGTTGGCAGAGCGCAAGCCTGGGCGCGGTGTCTGGCCTCGCCATTGCGCAAAACTCCAGTGCCGTGGCGTTCGGGCAGTTTTCGATCATCAGCATGGGGTTCGTGGCCGGGCAAGTGTTCTGCCTTCGCCGTGGCCAGCGCATGGCTGCAGGTGCGTGCTGGGCAATGGCCATGTTCAAACCACAGATTGGACTGGTTTTCGCGCTGCTGTTCGTGGCCGACCGGAACTGGCGGGGACTGGCATTCGGACTGGCGATCCTGGGGGCACTGAGCTGGTTAGCCTGCTGGCAAACGCAGGCCTCGCCCTTTGCCGTCCTTGATTACTGGTTCCAGCATGCCGACCTTCGATTCATCACCGCCGGCAATAGCGGGGGTTCGAGCGCAGGAGGCATCTTGGCCAACCTGGGCTCGGATCCTCGCGTGGCGGTTGCGATCAGCCTGGTGGCGGCGCTGACGTTCAGCGCGGGAACTTGGCTCCGTGGGCGCAACCGTGGCTTTTCGATGCTGACCTTGCTGGCTCTTTGCGCCATTGTCGGGCGGGTATTCATTCCTCATCGGGCCTACGACAACATCATGCTGTATCCGGCCCTCATCGCACTACTGGCGCTCGCCTTGGAACGCAAGGACATGGCCAGCCGCCTGGTCGCCGCCGTATTCGGGGTAACCCTGTGGATACCTCTGACCTCGCTGATCAGGTCTGCTTGGCTGGACGCCGCACTGCTGTGCTTCTGGCTTGCAACGGCGGCATTCCTGATCCTGCAGTCGACTCCGACTCATGGTAGTCATCATCGAAGTTGATGTCCCAGATGTTGTCCGTGCTGACCCGGCCGGAAATGATGTTGTCCACAGCCGCCTTTGCGGTCAGCATCGAGTGATCCTGGTTGTTGTACCGGGCATGCCATTGCGACCCACCAGGAACAGGTTGGCGATCTTGTCGACATGCGAGCGAACCCGGCCGAAGTCCGTGCATGCACCGAAAGGCTTTGGGGAACCGAATCACCGTGGCGGCAATCACGTCCTCCGCGTCTGCAAGATTGATCTGAGCAGTTCGCGCAGCGCCAGTGCCTGCATCTCTGCGTCGGAAAGCCGCCAGAGTTCGTCGTCTTCATTGCAAAAATACCCGAGTCCGACCCACACAGTGTTGGGATCCGGGACAAGTGCCGGGCTCCAGTTGCTGCCGACGCCCCTTGATCTTGCCAACGGTGAAGTTGCGGTACCGGCTGTTCACCGCCTTGAGCTTGCTGCCATCGATCGCGACGATCGCGTGCGAGAAGACCTTCATGCTCCGGCACAGGCCGACGAAGCGGCTGCACACTGCGGTGATCGCGCTGCCGTTGTCCTTGCGGAAGTCGGCGATGAAGTCCGGCGCCAACCGACCGGTTAGCCAGACGAGTTCGAGGTTCCGCTGTGCTTCCCGCTCCAAGCGCCGGCTGGACTGGATGCAATTGAGATAGCCGTAGATGTAAATCTTGAGCAGCGCAGCATGATGATATGCAGGCCGCCCGCCTGCTACACGATTGGCGGCCTCGAAGCCCAGCTGGCTCAGATCGAGTGCTTCGACGAAAGCATCGACCACCCGCACCGGGTTGTCTTCGCGGACGTAATTCTCCAGTCGATCAGGAAGCAGGAGGCCTTGAGAACGATCAACTCCATCCACGAATCGCTTCATGCAAAGCACCCATCGACCGGTGCTCAGACCTTTCCAGCAGAGGCAGGGTTTTCACACAGGCTCGTTCTTTATCGGCCACGAGAGGATGGATCCCTCACGGGACGCCGGAAACGACGGGACGGCGCTGTACGCAGCTGCCCATATATCCCAGACAAGCACCTACTCTTTCACTGAAGTCAATATGGGATCACCCGAATCGTCTGAGAACGACCCGCGATCGAGAGTCTCAAAAGACGCCTTGTGCCGACCACCGAGCAAGCGGCGCAGCGTTGCCCAGATTTGTTCCTGCCACGACCATGCGACAGCACCCGAGCAGTAGAGGTAATAGACCTGATGGAACAACATCGCGCTCACCGCGAACAAGGGGCCACGTCTACGATGGAACAATGCGAGCAGCTTTCCGTTCGCGGCCATCGCCACCACAAGGGCGGCAACCGGCACCCAAAGAGGCACCAGCGCGATAGGAATGCTGGCTAGGATCGCCAACGGAATGAAGGCACGAAGCCTTTCGCCCCTGCTTGCGTTCAAGGCATCGACCCACCCCGTGCGTGACCGAATCAGGCGCGACCAAGGCAAAGCCCGGCAGAAGATTTCGGTGCGCAGCAGATTCAGGAAACTCCAGACCTTGAGGTGCGTGACCTGGAGTTCCGGTATCAGCAGAATTCGCGAACCTCTTTGCCGCAATCGCCAGCCAAGTTCAATATCCTCGATTGAGGGTTCAGTGAATGCAGACGCATCAAAGCCGCCAACATCAAGAAAAACCGATTTCCTGACAGCACCGCACCCTGCCCAAAAGGTTTCCGCCTCCCGATTGCTTTGGCGATGGTAGTGGTGATGCACGAGATTTTTGTACTGTGACCAGAAGCCAGCTGCCGCGGGCTGATCGTCGTAGGAGCCAAAGACAGCATCGACGCCATCCTGTGAAATGGCTGCAGTGACCATTCGTGCGGCATTCTCGTGCGCGACCGAGTCGGCGTCCACGAACCATAGGACGTCGCCTCTGGCCACACGTGCCGCCGCATTTCGGGCAGCCCCAGGGCCCAATCTGCCACCCGATTCCATCACGCGCGCGCCGGCTGCAGCTGCATCATCCGCCGTTGAGTCTGTAGAGCCATCATCAACCAGGATGATCTCGACGATCTCGCCCCGGCTCTGCATTTGCAAAAGCGGTGCGAGGCACATGTTGATCGTCGTCGAAGCGTTGTAGGCCGGCACAATCACACTGACCAAAGCCGCAGGACCGGAATCATGGAGCGGACCTTTGAGCATCAGTGCCTCCGTGCACGTCGTAGCTTCTTGATCAAAAGCGCGCCTGGCCGAGCAAAGGCGGCGGCATGATCAAAAGCTTGAGGCTGGATTGGCACTCACCAATCCCGAATGAAGATGAGGGTGAACCTGGAACTTGACCAACGCAAACTGCATAACGACACGGCGCAGCAGTGCTGCAGGCCAGTGTACGGATGTCGATATTTTCTGACAAGGCGGAGTCAGGTCTTTGCATAGCTTCTTGCACGATCACTACGCTGATCCCCGATGATTCGCGATCTTTACCAGGGATCGCTCCCCGGCGCAGGCACGGTCACAGACCAGGAGTTGCTGGTGCTCAAGCTTTAGCTGGCCCGATGAAGCAACTGCGGGTCTGTTGCGAGATGTGGCGGCGTATCCACTACCCGCGCATGCAGCCTAGGCTGGACGCAAAAGATCAAGCCCATAGACTCTCAACGCAGCAGTCCGTGGAAACGGGATAGCCCACCCTTCGTACCTCTTCTACACTGCAACACGTTACTTTATCCGCCTCGTCCGGTTCGTCCGTGCGATTTCGTTACCACCTCTGACTCCCGGACGAATGCCGCCCGCATGATCGAATTCGGACACCTGACCCACGTCGGCCTGCGCCGGGAGTTGAACGAGGACACCTATTACGGCGACAGCGAGCTGGGGCTGTGGCTGGTCGCGGACGGCATGGGCGGGCACGAGTACGGCGAAGTCGCCAGCGCGCTGGCGCGTGAGGCGATCGTCCGCGAGGTTCGCGCCGGCAACACCCTGGCGGAGGCGATCCGCACCGCCGACGAGGAAATCATCCGCTGCTCCAAGCGCCGCGGCGATAGCCTGCCGATGGGCACCACCGTGGTTGCTGCACGGGTCAACGGCAATCGCTTCGAGGTGGCATGGGTCGGCGACAGCCGGGTTTATCTGTGGCGGGACGGCGCGCTGACCCAGATCTCGCAGGACCACAGCTACGTGCAGGAACTGATCGCGCAGGGCGCGATCACCGCCGACCAGGCGCGCAGCCATCCGCACCGCAACGTGGTGACCCAGGCGCTGGGCGTGACCGATCCGTTGCAGCTAAACGTGGAAACCCTGGGCGGCGAGTTGCGGCCAGGCATGCAGTTGTTGTTGTGCAGCGACGGCCTGACCGAGGAAGTCGACGACCGCAGCATCGCCCGCGTGCTCGCGCACCAGGAATGCAGCGCGCAGGAATGCGTGGACGGACTGGTCGCCGCCGCGCTTGACGGCGGCGGCTCCGACAATGTGACCGTGGTGCTGGTGCGCAGCCACTAACTCGCGACCGGTTCAACGGACCAGTTCAACCGGCCTGTTCGATCTCCAGCCACAGGCAACGCCCGGCTTTTTTCTGCAATACCGCCAGCCGCGCGGCATGCGCGGCGGCATCCTCACTCGTGACCTGCACACGTGGCCGCAACGACGGATCGGCGACGCGTGCGACGAACTGCACCGTTTCAGCTGCACGCGGCGCCGTATCGCTGGCGAAACCGATCTCGCTCTGCCCGGATGTCAGCGCGATGTAGACATCCAGCAGGATCTGCGCGTCGAGCAGCGCGCCGTGCAACTGGCGCTGCGAGTTGTCAACGCCAAGTCGCTTGCACAGCGCGTCCAGCGAATTGCGCTGGCCCGGGAAGCGCTGCCGCGCCATCAACAGAGTGTCCTCGACCGCGCAGCGCTCACGGATCTTGCCGCGACCCTCCAGCCGACCCAATTCGGCATCGAGGAAACCCACATCGAACGCGGCGTTGTGGATCACAAGCTCGGCACCGTCGATGAAGTCCAGGAACTCGTCGGCCACCTCGGCGAAACGCGGTTTGTCGGACAGGAACTCGCGGGTCAGCCCGGTGACTTCCTGCGCGCCCGGCTCCATGTCGCGATCGGGATTGAGATAGGCGTGGAAGGTGCGCCCGGTGGGACGGCGCTCGACGAGCTCCACGCAGCCGATTTCGACCACGCGATTGCCCTTCTGCCATTCCAGGCCGGTGGTTTCGGTGTCCAGTACGACCTGACGCATCAGCCTGCCTTGTCCCTGATCTGTTCCGCCGCGGTGCGTGCCAGCACGTCCACCCGCTCGTTCTCCGGATGGCCGGAATGGCCCTTCACCCAGCGCCAGTCGACCTTGTGCGGCGCGGCTGCCAGCTGCAGGCGTTCCCACAAGTCGCGGTTCTTGACCGGATCGCCGCCGGCGGTTTTCCAGCCGCGCCGGATCCAGTTGGCCAGCCAGTCCAGGATGCCCTGGCGGACGTATTGCGAATCGGTGGTCAGGATCACGTCGCAGGGCTCGCGCAAGGCCTCCAGCGCGGCGATCGCGGCCATCAGTTCCATCCGGTTGTTGGTGGTATCGGGTTCGCCACCGGACAGCTCGCGTTCGACCTCGCGCCATCGCAACAGCGCGCCCCAGCCGCCCGGCCCGGGGTTGCCGAGGCAAGCACCATCGGTATGCACCTCGATCTGCTTGCGCGCGGCGCTCATGCGGAACCTGCCTGCAGGCGCAGCACGCGTTGGCCGCGCCCCGGCGTCATCGGCAGACGCCGCTTCTGCGCGCGCAGCAGGAAGGCGGCACGCAGGCCGGCGCCGTCCTGCAGGCAGGGATCGTGGGCGACCTCCCAGCTCGGGCCCAGCCCCTGCGACACAGCATCCGGCACCAACCCGACCGCGCGTAGCCGTCGACGCCAAGTCACCGGCTCCGACACCCGCAGGCCCTGCCCACGCCAGCGCCAGCGATACGGCGACAGCGGGTTGAGGGCGAGCAGCCACAGCCAGCCTCCGGGCAGCAACACGCGCGCGCATTCGTCCAGCAAGCCCAGCGGGTCCGTGGAGGCATCGGCCAAGTGCTGGACCAGGACCACACCGCAGGACTCGCTGGCCAACGGCAATGGCAGGGCGCAGCGAAGATCGCCGCCAAACCCGATGGCATCCGGCCACAAGCGCAACAAAGCGCTGTCTTCCAGCATGCACGCCTGTTCCGCTGCGGCCGGGCGCAACCAGAGGGCCGCCTGGCCGGTGCGCTGCTGCAGGGCCACGCGCAGGCATTCGGCCTGGCTGGCCAGGATCGCCTGCCCGGCCCGGCCCGCGAACCAGGCCTCGGCGGCGACGGCATCGGGTTGACGGCGGAACACGGACGGCGGCAAGGTCGGCGACATACCCGCCGGATTCTGCGGGAAAGCCCGCGACCCGTCACGGACTGGACAAATGCCGCTGCAACAGGTCCCAGCGTTCGAGGACAACATCGTCTGGCTGCTGCGCGACGCGGCCGGTGGCAGCGTGATCGTCGATCCCGGCCAGGCCGCGCCGGTACTCGCTGCGCTTGCAGGCGCACCACCGCCGCACGCGATCCTGCTGACCCACCACCACAAAGACCATATCGACGGCGTGGCGGACCTGTTGCGGCATTGGCCACATGTGCCGGTGATCGCGCCGCACGACGACCGTATCCCCATCGCCACCCGGCGCGTGGCAGAGGGTGATTCGGTTGATGCCGGGCCGTGGCAGTTCACGACCATCGAAATTCCAGGGCATACGCGCAGCCATGTCGCCTTCCACGGCGATGACCTCGACGGCAGCGCGCTGCTGTTCTGCGGGGACACACTGTTCAGCCTGGGCTGCGGGCGGATGTTCGAAGGCACGCCGGCGCAGATGCACGTCTCGTTGGAAAGGTTGGCCGCCCTGCCGGGCGAGACGCGGGTCTGCTGCGGGCACGAATACACGTTGGCGAACGCCGCCTTCGCGACCACGGTCGATCCCGGCAACATCGCGCTGCGTGAACGCGCACGCGAGGTTCGCCAGTTGCGCCAGACCGGTCAGTCCACCCTGCCGGCCACCCTCCACGTCGAGCGCGCCTGCAATCCGTTCCTGCGCTGCGACGACCCCGCTGTGCGCGCCTCGGCAGAAACGCATGCAGGGCATGCGCTGGCATCGCCGGCCGAGGTCTTCGCCAGTCTGCGCCATTGGAAGGACGGCTTTCGCGGATGAGGCGGGTGCGCATGTTCGCGGGGGCATTGGTGTTCGCCAGTGCAATCGCGCTCGCCTCGTCTGCGCCGCATACCCGCAGCGGCGGCGAGATCATGCAGCGCTTCCACGTCGGCCTGGCTGATCCCGATTGCCGCAAGCCCAGCGCGCGCTGGCGCAGCCATTACGCACACGTCGCTGAACACCTCGCGGATCAGGATGAAACCGCCCTCGCGGTATTCGGTTACGTGCTGGATGAAGTGCGCGAGGCAGGCCTGCCGAGCGAATTCGCGCTGATTCCGTTCGTGGAAAGCCGCTACCGCGCCGATGCACGCAGCACCGGTGGCCCTGCTGGCCTGTGGCAGTTCACCGCCGGCACCGCGCGCCGCCACGGCATGAGCGTGCACGGCAAGGTGGATGATCGACTGTCGGTGGTCGCTTCCACCCGGGCAGCGGTTCGCTACCTCAATCGCCTGCACGCGATGTTCGGCCAGGACTGGCGGCAGACAGCGATGGCATACAACGCCGGCGAAGGCGCATTGCGCGCGTCGCGTCGCAAAGGTGCCGCGCGACTGTCCGGCATCACCCGCAGCTATCCGCTCAAGCTGCATGCGATCGCTTGCCTGTTCGACCAGCACGCCGACAACCCGCGCTGGCAACGCGCGATCGAGCGACAGGTGCCGCGGCTGGTCCCGCGACGGCTGCCTGCCGCGACACGCGACCTGCGCGCATGGGCCATCGCGCAAGGTCTCGATGCGGACTTCGTCATCGCCCTCAATCCGGGATGGCATCCCGGCGCGCGTGACGCGCTAGTACCCATCGGCACCGACGCTGGCCGCACCGCGCCCGACGAGGCAAACTAGAAGGATTGCTCGACGCGACCCGCGCGGCATCGAAGGAGACACCATGGGATTCCTGCAAGGCAAGCGTGCACTGATCACCGGCATCGCCAGTCAGCGTTCGATCGCCACCGGCATCGCCGATGCCATGCATCGCCAAGGCGCCGAGCTGGCACTGACCTACCAGAACGAGAAGCTGAAATCGCGGGTGGACGACGCCGCGGCCAACTACGGCAGTAGCATCGTGTTGCCGCTGGATGTGGCTGATGACGGCCAGATCGACGCCTGTTTCGACCACCTCGGCAAGCACTGGAGGGACGGTTTCGACATCCTCGTGCATTGCATCGCGTTCGCCCCGCGCGAGGCGATCGAGGGCGATTTTCTGGATGGCATCAACCGCGAACGCTTTCACATCGCCCACGACATCAGCGCCTACTCGCTGGCGGCAATCGCCAAGGCTGCGCGCCCACTGATGAAGGGCCGCAACGGCTCGGTGCTGACCCTGAGCTACCTGGGTGCGGAACGCGCGCTGGCCAACTACAACACCATGGGCGTGGCCAAGGCCTCGCTGGAAGCCACCGTGCGCTACATGGCGATGGCGCTGGGTCCGGAGGGCACGCGCGTCAACGCGATCTCGGCGGGTCCGATCCGCACCTTGGCCGCCAGCGGCGTCGCCAATTTCCGCAAGATGCTCACCCAGTTCGAGGCCGTCGCGCCGCTGCGCCGGGTGGTCACCATCGAGGACGTCGGCAATGCCGCCGCGTTCCTGTGTTCGGACCTTGCCGCCGGCATCACCGGCGAGATCACTTATGTCGATGCCGGTTACAACATCATGGGAATGAGCGGGATCGAATGATCCGCGTCATCCCGTGATCCTGTTCGACAACGAAAACGCCCGGCAATGCCGGGCGTTTTCGTTGGCCATGCCCGGCGATCACCGGGCATGCGTTGCCTCATCTCACAACCGGTCTTCGGCAACCTTGATCTGGTACTTGCCGCGCGCAGCGCGGACGAAGGCTTTCTGTGCCTGAAAGCCGGACGCCTGCGACAACTGCTGGCGCAACTGATCACGTTCTTCCGCGGTGACCTGGCCGATGTCCCCATCGCGCACCGCGCGGATCGCGAACACGATGAACTGTCCGCCGGCTTCTGTCTTGCCGACCGGGATCAAGTTGTCCTGCGGGCGCGGGACGCGGAAGAACGCCTCCACCACCTCAGGGGAAGGCACGGCACTGCCGCGACGGACGTCATTCGCCTCGCCCATTGCCAAGGTGGCGGCCGTGGCCGCCGCCGGCAGGCCTGAGGCCTTCGCCGCCTTGACCAGCGTATCCGCTGCGGCTTCCGCCGCCTTGCGCTGGCGATCGGCACGGATCGCCAACACCACCGCATTGCCGACTTGCGACAACGGCAACGCTGCTTCCGGTTTGTGTTCGACGACCCGGATCAGCACAGTGCGGGTAGGCGACAGCTCGATCGGGTCGCTTGCGGTGCCGTCGCGGATCAAGGTGTCGGAGAACGCAGCGCGCAACACCTTCTGATCGGAAGCGATACCTGGGCCACCACCTCGCGGGAACGCCGGGGTGGTCTGCACCATCAAGCCCAGCGATTTTGCCGCCGGCTCCAGCGAATTCGGATTCTTGTACACCGCATCGACCAGCTTGCCGCTGAGCTCGTTGAACGCACGTTCGCGCCCGCCTTCGACCAGTTCCTGCTCCAGTTGGGCACGCACCGCCTCGAACGGCTGGCGGGTACCACCACGCAGTTCGTCGAGCTTGATCACATGCCAGCCGAAATCAGTCTTCACTGGCCCACGCACTTCACCGGCCGCCATTGCAAATGCCGCATCGTCGAAGGGGCCGGGCATGCCGCCCTTGGCCAGCCAGCCCAGACTGCCGCCCGCGGCCTTGGAGCCGGCGTCATCGGAATTGGCCCGTGCCAGGGCCGCGAAATCCGCACCCGCCACCCGGGCCTGATCCGCCAGCTTCTTCGCGCGCGCTTCGGCCGCCTGCTTGTCAGCGTCGCTGGCATCGGCCGCGACCTGCACCAGGATGTGCGAGACCGAACGCTGCTCGGCGGTCGAAAACTTCGCAGCTTGTTCCTCGTAGAGCTTGCGCAACGCGGCTTCATCAGCCACCGGCACTGGCAGCGTGCTGGCGTCGACTTCGACGTATTCCAGGCGCACCGTCTCCGGGCTGCGATAGTCGCGCGCGTTCGCTTCGTACCACGCCTGGATCTGCGCTGGCGTGATCGGCGCCGTGTCCGCCGGTATCGGCGGCATCACCACGAAACTGACGTCACGACGTTCACCGAGCAGGCGCATGAGCCGATCGAGCTCCATGTCGGTGACGAACCCGGACCGCGCCAGCCGGCTCGGGATCAATCCGTACTGCAGGTTGTCGCGAACCGTCTGCTCGAACGTGCGCGGCGTCTGAGGCGGGTTCTGTGAAGCCAGCAGCAGCTGGTAGCGATCCGCGTCGAACTTGCCATCGACCTGGAAATCCGGGATCTGCTGGATCTCCTGGCGGATCTCGGCGTCGCTGACCACGATGCCGTCGCTCTCGGCCGCGAGCCGCATCAGTTGCTCGTCGATCATGTCATCCAGGATCTGGCGCTTGTTCTCCGCCGACTCGAACGCCTTGCTGTCGAACTTGTCGCCCTGCTCGTCGCGCAGCCGCATGCGCATCGTCTCCAGCCGCTGCCGGTAGTCCTGCGCATCGATGTCGTGGGTCTTCCACAGGTAGCTCACCGGCCATGCCTGGGGCGCGGATGGCCACCACGCAGGCGGCTGGGTGATGCGCGCAGCGTAAGCGTCCACCTTTTGCGTGAGGTAGGACTCCATTCCGAAGAAAGCGAACGGGATGATCAGCAGGCCGAGGATGACCGTGGCGATCCAGCCGGAAGTCTTGTCGCGAAGTGTCTGCAGCATGGTCGGATTACGATGAGGCGTAGCCGACTAGTCTAGCGCGCCGCCGTCAAATGGGTTCGATCCATCAGCGACACGGTTACTGAAAAAAAAAGCCCCGCATCGCTGCGAGGCTTCTCAATAAATGGCGGAGTGGACGGGACTCGAACCCGCGACCTCCGGCGTGACAGGCCAGCATTCTAACCGACTGAACTACCACTCCGCTGAGACGAACATCATAGCGTGCGAGCAATGCGCACGCAATGCTTTTTTGGTGGGCACTGAGGGGATCGAACCCCCGACCCGCTCCGTGTAAAGGAGCCGCTCTACCGCTGAGCTAAGTGCCCGCCCCCGGATTATCGCAGCGCAACGCCACCAGCGGAACCTTCCCGCAACAAAAAAGCCCGACGATGCCGGGCTTTTTTTCGGACGATGCGACTGCGATCAGTTGACCGCGTCCTTCAGCGCCTTGCCAGCCTTGAACGCCGGATTCTTCGACGCCTTGATCTTGATCGTCTCGCCGGTGCGCGGGTTGCGCCCAGTGCGCGCGCCACGCTTGCGCACCGAGAAGGTACCGAAACCCACGAGGGTCACGGTGTCGCCCTTCTTCAGTGCCTTGGTGATGGCGGCAACCATCGCGTCGAGCGCACGGCCGGCGTCAGCCTTGGTCAGCTCGGCACCATCGGCGATGGCGTCAACGAAGTCGGATTTGTTCATTTGTTTGGTTGCTCCCTTGCGGAATGGGTACAGAAGTATTCGGTGACCGGATCCGGCGGCGCTACCTGCCTCGATCCCGGGCTTGCCACGACGTACAGATGCGGTACGCCACGGTTGCGAAACTTTATACCAGCGCTCTTTTTTGCATGCAACCCGGAAAGCAAGCACTGGCGCGGCTTTCAGCGTCACGCCGACGAATGGCACGGATCCCGAGAGTCAATGCTTGACATCGTTGCTTGCGCGATCCCCGGCTTTCGACAGCGGTGGTTGCGCGTCGTCGCCCGACACCACTCGCCCCGGCAGCGGTCTTTCCAACGCCAGGTCCAGCACTTCGTCGATCCACTTCACCGGCATGATCTTCATGTGCCTGGTGACCGCTGCCGGCAGGTCGGCGAGATCCTTGCGGTTCTCGTCCGGGATGATCACGGTCTTGATCCCGCCGCGCAGCGCGGCCAGCAACTTCTCCTTGAGGCCTCCGATCGCACTGACGCGGCCGCGCAAGGTGATCTCGCCGGTCATCGCCACGTCGTTCCGCACCGGGATGCGAGTGAGCATCGACACCAACGCAGTCGCCATCGCGATGCCAGCACTTGGGCCATCCTTCGGGGTCGCGCCATCCGGCACATGCACGTGCACGTCGTATTTCTGCAGGAAATCGAGATCAATGCCGAGCCGTTCCGTGCGAGCGCGCACCACCGACAACGCCGCCGACGCCGACTCCTTCATCACGTCGCCCAATTGGCCGGTCAACATCAGTGCCCCCTTGCCCGGCACCAACGTTGACTCGATCTGCAGCAGGTCGCCGCCGACTTCGGTCCAAGCCAGCCCGGTGACCAGGCCGATCTCGTTCTCAGCCTCGGCGCGACCGAAGTCGAAGCGCTGCACACCGAGATACTTGTCCAGATTCCTGCTGGTGACATTGATTGTCTTGGGTTTCGCGCCCTTGGGCTGGGGCCCCTTCAACGCGATCTCCTTGACCACCTTGCGCGAAATCTTGGCGATCTCGCGCTCCAGGTTGCGCACGCCGGATTCGCGCGTGTAGTAACGAATGATGTCGGTGATCGCGTTGTCGGCGATCTTCAGCTCGCCTTCTCGCAGGCCGTTCGCGGTCAACTGCTTCGGTACCAGATAGCGCATCGCGATGTTGAGCTTTTCTTCCTCGGTGTAGCCGGGGATGCGGATCACTTCCATGCGGTCGAGCAAAGGACCCGGGATGTTCAGCGAATTGGAGGTCGCCACGAACATCACCTCGGACAGGTCAAGGTCGACTTCCAGGTAATGATCGTTGAAAGCGTGGTTCTGCTCGGGGTCGAGCACTTCGAGCAGCGCCGAGGACGGATCGCCGCGAAAATCCATCGACATCTTGTCGATCTCGTCGAGCATGAACAACGGGTTCTTGGCACCGACCTTGTTGAGGTTCTGCACGATCCGTCCCGGCATGGAACCCACGTAGGTGCGGCGATGCCCGCGGATCTCGGCCTCGTCGCGGACGCCGCCCAATGCCATGCGCACGAACTTGCGGTTGGTTGCCTTGGCGATGCTCTGCCCCAACGAGGTCTTGCCCACGCCCGGCGGCCCGACCAGGCACAGGATCGCGCCCTTCATCTTGGCCACGCGGGTCTGCACCGCGAGGTATTCGAGGATGCGTTCCTTGACCTTCTCCAGCCCGTAGTGGTCGGCGTCCAGCACGTCCTGCGCGGCCTTGAGGTCCTTGCGGATCTTGCTTCGCGCGTTCCATGGCACGCCCAGCAGCCAATCGAGGTAATTGCGGACCACACCGGCCTCGGCCGACATCGGCGACATCTGCTTCAGCTTGGCGAATTCGGCCTTGGCCTTGGTCTCCACCGGCTTCGGCATGCCGGCGGCTGCGATCTTCTTGGCGATCTCGTCGAGGTCGTTCGGCGCGTCGTCGAGCTCGCCGAGCTCCTTCTGGATCGCCTTCATCTGCTCGTTGAGGTAGTACTCGCGCTGGGATTTCTCCATCTGCGACTTGACCCGACCGCGAATCCGCTTCTCCATCTGCTGCACGTCGATCTCGCCATCGACCAAGCCCACCAGCATTTCCAGCCGCTCGGCGGTGTCCAGCGTTTCCAGCAGTTTCTGCTTGTCGGCCAGGCGCACACCCAGGTGGGCCGCGATGGTGTCGGCCAGGCGCGAGGGATCGTCGATCCCGGACAGTGTCTGCATCAATTCCGGCGGCAGTTTGCGATTGGTCTTGATGTACTGCTCGAACATCGACATCAGCGACCGTGCGATCGCCTCGATTTCGCGCGGCTCACGGGTCTCGGCGGAATCCACCACCTCAGCGTTACCCGACAATGCGCCACCCTCTTCGCGCACGCCATCCACGCGGGCACGCACCAAGCCTTCGACCAGCACCTTGATGGTGCCATCCGGCAGCTTGAGCAATTGCAGCACCTGCGCAAGCGTGCCGATGGGATGCAGATCTCCCGCGCCGGGGTCATCGGTCTCAGCGGATTTCTGCGCGACCAGCAGGATCCGCTTGTCGCCTTCCATCGCGATGTCGAGCGCACGGATCGACTTGTCGCGACCGACGAACAACGGGATCACCATGTGCGGGAACACGACCACGTCACGCAGCGGCAGCACCGGCAGGACAAGCGCAGGATGTTCGGCGGGGTTGCTCATGCGGACTCCATTCACGTCATACGGCGCGATGGCGCCGCCATGCGACGGTTATGGGGTTATACGCAGCGGGATGCAAGCGGGATGCGTGCCGAACGCACGTCGATATCGATTCCTGCAAACAGGAAGGCCGCCTCGCGGCGGCCTCCTTCACACGCCAAGGGCCTGTCAGTCCGCGGAGGCGGCCTTGGCCGGTGCCGGCACGCTTTGGTAGATCAGGTACGGCTCGGACTTGTGTTCGATCACCGATTCGTCGACCACCACCTTGCTGACGTTTTCCAGCGACGGCAGGTCGTACATCGTGTCGAGCAGCACCGACTCGACGATGGTGCGCAAGCCGCGCGCACCGGTCTTGCGCTTGAGCGCCCGCTTGGCGATCGCGGCAAGCGCATCGGGGCGGATTTCCAGTTCAACGCCTTCCATCTCGAACAGTTTCCTGAACTGCTTGGTGATCGCGTTCTTCGGCTCGGTGAGGATCTTCATCAGCGCCGGCTCATCGAGCTCTTCCAGCGTCGCGACTACCGGCAGGCGGCCAACGAACTCCGGAATCAGCCCGTACTTGATCAGGTCTTCCGGTTCGACCTGCGCAAGTACCTGGCCGATGTCGGCCTTGCGCTCCACGCTCTTGACCTTGGCGCCGAACCCGATGCCGCCGGCTTCGCTGCTGCGCTGCTGGATCACCTTGTCCAGGCCGGCGAATGCCCCGCCAACGATGAACAGGATGTTGCGGGTATCGACCTGAAGGAATTCCTGCTGCGGATGCTTGCGCCCACCCTGTGGCGGCACACTGGCGACGGTGCCCTCGATCAGCTTCAACAGCGCCTGCTGCACGCCTTCGCCGGACACGTCACGAGTAATCGACGGGTTCTCGGACTTGCGGCTGATCTTGTCGATTTCGTCGATGTAGACGATGCCCTGCTGCGCTTTTTCGACATCGTAGTCGCACTTCTGCAGCAGCTTCTGGATGATGTTTTCCACGTCCTCGCCGACGTAGCCCGCTTCGGTCAGCGTGGTCGCATCGGCCATGGTGAACGGCACGTTGAGCATGCGCGCCAGCGTTTCCGCGAGCAGCGTCTTTCCCGACCCGGTCGGGCCCACCAGCAGGATGTTGGATTTTGCCAGCTCGATATCGTCCGACTTCTGCCGGCTCTCGATGCGCTTGTAGTGGTTGTAGACCGCCACGGCGAGAGTCTTCTTCGCTCGCTGCTGGCCGATCACGTACTGGTCGAGGACCTCGAGGATCTCGCGCGGCTTCGGCAGGGAGCTGCGCGTGGACTGCGCCTTCTCCTCCAACTCCTCGCGAATGATGTCGTTGCAGAGCTCGACGCACTCGTCGCAGATGAACACACTCGGCCCCGCGATCAGCTTGCGTACCTCGTGCTGGCTCTTTCCGCAGAAGGAGCAGTACAGGATCTTGGTGCTGTCGCCGGTGGTGCGTCCCTGACGGTCTTCGCTCATTCGTTGCTCACTCGCCGCGCTACGCGGCTTCGGCCCGAGGATACCATACGCCCCCGCCGGGCCAAGCAGGGCCTGAATTCGCCTGGAATGGCTCCAGTACGCGCTTTGCGGGGCAGCCAAGCCACCCCTTCGTGGCCTCAGCCGGCCTGGATCGATTCGTCCGGGCGACGCACCAGCACCTCGTCGACCAAGCCGTATTCGCGGGCGGCCTCGGCGGACTTGAAGTTGTCGCGCTCGGTGTCGCGAGCGATGGTGTCGATCGGCTGGCCGGTGTGATGGGCCAGGATCTCGTTCAGACGCTGGCGCATCGACAGTATCTCGCGGGCCTGGATGTCGATGTCGGTGGCCTGGCCCTGGGCGCCGCCGAGCGGCTGGTGGATCATCACCCGCGAGTTCGGCAATGCATAACGCTTCCCGGACGAACCCGCCGCCAGCAGCACCGCGCCCATCGAACAGGCCTGGCCCACGCAGATCGTGCTCACGTCCGGCTTGATGTACTGCATGGTGTCGTAGATCGCCATGCCCGCGGTGACGATGCCGCCCGGCGAGTTGATGTACAGGCTGATGTCCTTCTCGGGGTTCTCGGCCTCGAGGAACAGCATCTGCGCGACGACCACGTTGGCGACGTGATCGTCGATGCCGCCGACCAGGAAGATCACCCGCTCCTTCAGCAGGCGCGAATAGATGTCGTACGCGCGCTCGCCGCGACTGGTCTGTTCGACCACCATCGGCACGAGGTTGAGGGCTTTGATCGGGTCCATGGGTTCTCGCTTGAAGCTGGGGGAGTGCGGTTTACTGGCCGATCGCTTCCTGAAAGCCGATCGCCTGTTCGGTGTGCTGGGCGCGCTCGGCGATCCAGTCGATCACCTGCTCTTCCATCACGCGGTTCTGCAGGCCCTGCATCAACTGGGGATCGTTGCGGTACAACGCAATGACCTGTTCCGGCTGTTCGTAGGTCGAGGCGATCAGGCGCATGGTTTCGTTCAGCCTGGACTGCTCGAGACGCAGTTCGTTGCGGCGAGCGACCTCGCCGACCAGCAGGGCGACCAGCACGCGCTTGCGGCCTGCATCCTGGAACGCCTCGATGCCGGCACCGATCTGCTGACCTTGGCGACGCGCCTGCTCGGTGGCATTGGCGAGCAGCACGCGTGCCTCGTTCTCGACCAGGCGCGGCGGCAGTTCGATGTCGGCGTAGGCGGCGATCAGCTGCTCGCCGACTTCGCGACGCAGGCGATTCATCAATGCGCCCTTGAGCTCGCGCTCCAGGTTGCTGCGGATCTCGGCCTTGAATTGCTCGAGGTCGCCGCTCTTCACGCCGAAGCTGCGGATGAACGCGGCATCGACCTCCGGCAGCACCTGCTCGGCGATGTCGATCAGCTTGAACGTGGAGGTGACGGTCTTGCCGGCGAATTGCGGCATGTGCCAGTCCGCCGGCAGGGTCACGTCGATGGTCTTTTCCTCGCCCGGCTGCATCCCCGCGATGGCGGCCTCGACTTCCGGATACATCGCACCGGAGCCCAGCACGGTGCTGGTCTTCTCGAAGCCTTCGGCCGGCATGCGCGCTCCGTCGAGGATGCTGGCGGTTTCCAGGTTGGCCATGTCGCCGGTCTTGGCAGCGCGCTCGACCTTGCTCCAGCTGGCGCGCTGCTGGCGCAGGTTCTCGAGCATGCGCTCGATGTCGGCATCGGTGACTTCCGAGGTGTTGCGGACGACTTCGAGCTTGGTCATGTCGAGGTCACCGAACTCCGGCACCAGCTCCAGCGAAGCGACGTACTTCAGCTCGCCCTCGCCGGCCTCGACGTCCTGGCTGATCTGCGGGGCCCCGGCGATGCGCAATTCGTTCTCGCGCACGGCCTGGTCCATGCCCTGGCGCAGCAGGCCGTCGACGATCTCGGCGCGAACCTGGCCGCCGTAGCGTTGCTCGACGACCTTGGTCGGCACCTTGCCGGGGCGGAAACCCTTGATGCGCACGGTACGCGCGATCTCGCGCAGGCGGCCGCCGACCTGGGTGTCGACATCGCCCGCAGGCAGGCTGAGGATGACGCGGCGCTCGAGGTTGCCGGTGGATTCGACCGAGACTTGCATGATGCGATGACTCCTGCACGGGTTCGCGCGAACCCGGTTGCGCGTAAGGGGTTGGACGGATGCCGAGCTAAGTGCCCGGCGGAACGCGCTAGTTTGGCCGATCCGCCGGCATCCCGCCACCCGTTTCGGGATTCGCTGGCAAGCCGGGGATCTCGTGAGCCAAAAAGCAAACGCCCGGCAAGCCGGGCGTTTGTGGGACTTGGTGGGCCGTCAAGGATTCGAACCTTGGACCTATTGATTAAGAGTCAACTGCTCTACCAACTGAGCTAACGGCCCCGAACAAAAATTGTAGCGTTTGCAGGGATGCCAGCGCAACCGCGTCGCATCACTTCAACATTGGGGTGGATGATGGGATTTGAACCCACGACCCCCGGAATCACAATCCGGTGCTCTAACCAACTGAGCTACACCCACCAAAGTTGCTTGACTGGAACGAAACATCCACCACATTGGCGCGCCCGGCAGGAATCGAACCTGCAACCGCCGGCTTAGAAGGCCGGTGCTCTATCCGGTTGAGCTACGGGCGCTCGTTCCGGATTGTCGCATCGAACTCCACTGCCAGAATGCCGCGCCGGAGTGGTCGGGGTAGAGGGATTCGAACCCCCGACATCCTGCTCCCAAAGCAGGCGCGCTACCAGACTGCGCTATACCCCGCCGACGGAACCCGACCTGGTGCCTTCGCAGCTTCCCGCACACACCAGTACGACGAAACAGCCGCGTATTGTCCGGCCCCGGGCGCGCAGTGTCAACGCACGACGCCGCGGAAGCGAATCAGCACGGCTACTGGCCGGTGCCGGTCGCCGCTACAATGCGCCGGCGCGAAAGTGGCGGAATTGGCAGACGCCCTGGTTTTAGGTACCAGTGCCGCAAGGCGTAGGGGTTCGAGTCCCCTCTTTCGCACCAACCAGAGACAGCCCAACTGTCGGCAAAACGTATACCAGTCGCGTTATGCTCTGCGCGAGCGGCGAGAGCCGCGCTCACACGGGAATCGACGACATGATGCGCAGCGGCAATCCGGCCCTCAAGGACAACACGTTCCTCGACCTCGGCAGCGGCACTTTGGTCCGCAACGATGCCGGTGCGATGAGCATCAATGGTACGGTCAACAAGACCGCGCTCTTGCTGGTGATCACCTTGGCCGGCGCGTTGTTCACCTGGTCGCAGTTCTCCACAGCGATGGCCGCGGGCAATCCCGGTGCGGTGATGCCCTATGTCTGGGGCGGCGCGATCGGCGGCTTCGTGGTGGCGCTGGTCACGGTGTTCAAGAAAGAGTGGGCGATGTACACCGCTCCACTGTATGCGGTGCTGGAAGGCCTGTTCCTCGGCGCGGTGTCGGCGATGTTCGAACTGCGCTTCCCTGGGATCGTCATGCAGGCGGTCGGCCTGACCTTCGGTACCCTGGCCGCCCTGCTGATGGCGTATCGCAGCGGCCTGATCAAGGCGACCGAGAACTTCAAGCTGGGCGTGGTCGCGGCCACCGGCGGCATCGCCCTGCTTTACCTGGTCAACATCGGCATGCGCCTGTTCGGCTTCGATGGCATGGGCTTTATCCACGAAAGCAGCCTGATGGGCATCGCGTTTTCCGGCTTCGTGGTGGTGATCGCGGCACTTAACCTGGTGCTGGATTTCGATTTCATCGAGACCGGCGTCGAGCAGGGCGCACCGAAGTACATGGAGTGGTACGCCGCATTCGGCCTGCTGGTTACACTGATCTGGCTGTACCTGGAGATGCTGCGCCTGCTGAGCAAGCTGCAGTCGCGCAACTGACCTTCGTTGCGATGAAAGAAAAAGGGCACCGCGAGGTGCCCTTTTTCGTTTTGGAACCACTGATGACGAGACTGCCGGGCAATCCCGCCATCTACGTCGCGCCCGTCACAGCCGCGTGGCGATCGCCTTGGCAAACGACATCGTGTTGCCCTCGCCACCCAGATCCGGGGTCAGCGAATCCTTGGCTTCCAGCGTTCCGATGATCGCGGCACGCAGGCGCTCGGCCTGCTCAGGCAGCGCTAGATGGTCGAGCATCTGCGCCGCGCCCAGCAGCAACGCGCAGGGATTGGCGATGCCCTTGCCGGCGATGTCCGGCGCGGAACCGTGCACGGCCTCGAAGATCGCCGCCTCGGTGCCGATGTTCGCGCCGGGGGCCAGACCCAGACCACCGACCAGGCCGGCGCACAGGTCGGAAATGATGTCGCCGAACAGGTTGGTGGTGACGATGATGTCGAACTGCTCCGGCTTCATCACCAACTGCATGCAGGTGTTGTCGACGATCATCTCGTTGCACTGGATGTCGGGGTACAACTGCGCCACTTCGCGCGCGGTCTTGAGGAAAAGGCCCGAGGTCGACTTCAGGATGTTGGCCTTGTGCACCACGGTGACTTTCTTGCGGCCGGTCTTGCGGGCCAGCTCGAAGGCATAGCGGACGATGCGCTCGGAACCCTTGCGGGTGATCTTCTGGGTAAGCACAGCGGTTTCGCCATCTTCGGAGACCGACTGACCCTCGCCGATGTAGGCACCCTCGGTGTTCTCGCGCACGGTGATCAGGTCGACACCGGACGGGAACCGCGACTTGGTGTTCGGGAAGCTCTTGGCCGGGCGCACGTTGGCGTACAGGTCGAAGCGCTTGCGCAGCTCGACGTTGATCGAGCTGAAGCCCTCGCCGACCGGCGTGGTCAGCGGCGACTTCAATGCGATGCGGTGCTTGCGGATGGAATCCATGGTCGATGCCGGCAGCAATTCGCCGTGCTTTTCCAGGGCGGCCAGGCCGGCATCGGCGAATTCGTAGGACAGGCCCAGTTGCATCGCGTCGAGCACGTGCAGGGTGGCATCCATGATTTCCGGGCCGATGCCATCGCCACGGATGACCGTGATGGTCTGAGTCATTGCAGTGTTTGCTCCAGGGCAGGGGGAGCGCGCGGCGGCATGGCCGCGCGGGAAACGCGAGAAGGTTTCAGGCGCAATTATGCCCGAAGTGGCCGCCTTCCCCGGCATCCGACCTTGGTCGCAGGCCGGCTGCCTGCGTTCAACCGTGGTCGTGCGGGGCCGGTGATGTGGCTTCGCCCTGCTCCAGCGTGTCGAGAAAATCGACGGCGCGGCGCAGGTGCGGGATCACGATGGAGCCGCCGACGACCAGGCCGATCGAGAACGCCTCGAACATCTCGTCGCGGTTGACGCCGGCCTCCTTGCACTGGGCAACGTGATAACTGATGCAGTCGTCGCAGCGGAGCACCATCGACGCCACCAGCCCGCACAATTCCTTGGTCTTCACGTCCAGCGCGCCGGCCTGGTAGGTCTGCGTGTCCAGCGCGAAGAAGCGGCGCACGACCTGGTTGGGCTCGGCCAGGATGCGCGTATTCATGCGCTGGCGGAACTCGGTGAAGGCCTTGACGCGATCTTGTTCGCCGCCTTCGCCGCTCATGCGCCTTCTCCCGCCAGCAACGGCTCCAGCTTGCCGGCGCGATGCAGGGCCATCATGTCGTCATAGCCGCCGACATGGACATCGCCCACGAAGATCTGCGGCACGCTGGTACGGCGCGCCTTCGCCATCATCGCCTCGCGGGCGACGGGATTGGTGTCGATCCGCACCTCGGTCCAAGCATGGCCTTTGCTCTTCAGGAAGTTCTTGGCCATCACGCAATATGGGCAGATGGCCGAGGAGTACAGGGTGATCACGGGGGGGCTGTTGTCGCTCAAGTTCGATCTCCGGGAACGCGGATGCTGCAATCTTGTCGTATCTGCGGGCAGCGGCGGGTATTTTCCAGCTGCTCAAGCCCCGTTCACACCGATCGCACGCGAACGCAGCATTCTGATCCCATGACGATTGCCCGATACCGCACTGCCCCGCGCCGCCTCCTGCCCGCCGCCCTCGCCTTCGGCCTGGCCTTGGCGATCGGCGCGGCCACCGCCCAGGACAACCGCCTGCCCGACATAGGTTCATCCGCCGGCAACGTGCTGTCGCCGGCCAAGCAGGCCGAATACGGCGACATGGTGCTGGCCCAGCTGCGCCACGAGGGCTACGTCCTCGAAGATCCATTGCTCGACGGCTGGCTGCGCGATGTCGGCCAGCGCCTGGCCGGTGCCAGCGACCGCCCCCAGCAGTCCTTCACCTTCTTCCTCCTGCGCGACCGGCAAATCAATGCCTTTGCGACGCTCGGTGGCTACATCGGTATGAACGCGGGCCTGATCCTGTCCGCGGAGCGCGAAGACGAGATGGCCGGCGTGCTGGCCCACGAAATCGCCCATGTCACCCAGCAGCACGTGTTGCGCGGAGCCGAGAAGGCGCAGCGCGACAGCCTGCCGATCATGCTTGCCATGCTGGGCGCGATCGTGGCAGCGCAACAGGCCGGCGGCAATTCCAGCGGTGATGCCACTTCGGCCGCGGTGATGACCGGGCTGGGCCTGCTGCAGCAACGGCAGATCGACTACACCCGCGACAACGAGGCCGAGGCCGACCGTGTCGGCATCCGCAACCTCTCGCGCAGCGGCTACGACCCGGAAGCGATGGCCGATTTCTTCCAGACCCTGCAATCGGTGGTGCGGATGAACCAGGGCGACGAGCGCGCCAGGGTTCCCAGCTATCTGCAGACGCATCCGGTCACCCTGACCCGGGTCAGCGAGGCGCGCGAGCGTGCCGCCAAGCTGGAGGCCCCGACCGTCGCCAGCACGACCACCGCCGGCAGCAATCCACTGCTGCCGCCCGGCCTGAGCATCGCCACCACCACTGCCGGCCAGCGCGGCCAGGGGGCGACCGGCGACTTCGGCTGGGCGCGCGAGCGGCTGCGCGTGTTGAGCGCGGACACGCCCGCGCAGGCGATCCGCGAATACCAGCAGATGCGCAGCAAGGAGCCGCTGAACGATGCCCGCCGCTACGGACTGGCGATCGCCCACCAGCAGGCCGGCCAAGGCCGCGAAGCCCTGCAGGAGCTGACCCCGCTGGCAGCCGCCCACCCCGGCAACCTGTGGCTGCAGGTCGCGGTGGCCGAGGCCGAGGCCCGCGCCGGCCAGCTGGCACAAGCAGACAAGCGCTTTGAATTGCTGCTGGCGCGGATGCCGACCCATCGCGCGCTCGCACTGAGTTATGCGCGGGTGCTGGCCGAGCGCAACAACCGCGATGCCGGCAGCCGAGCGGTCGCGGTGCTGCGCCCCCTGTCGACCACCGCCAGCGGCGATCCGCTGTTCCAGCAGGCCTATGCCCGCGCCAACGAGATCGCCGGCGACGATGTCCGCGCCGGCGAGGCCTGGGCCGAGGCCGCGTTCCTCGGCGGCCGTCCGGAACAGGCGCTGGTCCAGCTCAACAACCTGAAGAAGCGCGCCACCCTCGACTACTACGCGCGCAGCAGGATCGAGGCGCGGATCGCCGCGATCACCCCGACCGTGCTCGAACTGCGCCGCCAGGGCATCAAGGACGAAGAAGCCACCGGCCGGCTGAGCGTGGGCGTGCGCGCGGGCGGGTCCGCGGCCGAACGGTGACGGTGTCACCAAACCGTCACCAAACCGTCGTGTAATGGCAGGATCGCCGCAGGACGCGGCACTCCCCCGCCATGCAGGATCCGGCATGCAGAAGCACATCCTGATCGTCGACGACGAACCCGCGATCCGCGACATGGTCGCGTACGCCCTGCGCAAGGGCGAGTACGAGCCCGCGCATGCCGGCGACGCCCGCGAGGCACAGGCTTCGATCGCCGAACGCGTGCCCGACCTGATCCTGCTGGACTGGATGCTGCCCGGCACCAGCGGCCTGGAACTGGCGCGGCGCTGGCGCAAGGACGCGCTCACCCGCGACATCCCGATCATCATGCTCACCGCGCGCGGCGAGGAAAACGACCGCGTCGGCGGGCTCGAGGCCGGGGTCGACGACTACGTGGTCAAGCCGTTTTCCGCCCGCGAATTGCTGGCCCGGATCCGTGCGGTGTTGCGCCGCTCGCGCGACGACGACGAGGACGGCAGCGTGCAGGTCGGCGGGCTGCGCATCGACGGCGCCGCCCACCGTGTGTTCGCCGACTCCACCAGCGGCCCGACCCCGGTCCACATCGGCCCCACCGAATACCGCCTGCTGCATTTCTTCATGACCCATCCAGAGCGCGTGTACAGCCGCTCGCAACTGCTCGACCACGTCTGGGGCGGCAGCGTGTACGTGGAGGAACGCACGGTCGACGTGCATATCCGCCGCCTGCGCAAGACCCTGGAACCGCACCAGCTGGATCCGATGGTGCAGACCGTGCGTGGCGCGGGCTACCGGTTTTCGGCCTCCGCGTGAGTGACCTGTTCACCCGCCGTCAGGCGAGCGCCTAGACTTCCCTGATGTCGCCCGACGCCCGTTCCGCCTGGTTCCGCACGCTCGGCCAGCTCGCGCTGGTGCTGGTGGCGGGCTTGGGTGTGGGCCTGCTGCTGGGGCAGCCGTGGCCGGCGCTGACCCTTGCCGCGCTCGGTGTCGTCGCCTGGCATTACTGGAAATTGCGCAACGTGCTGCTGCGGCTGACCGCGCGGCAACGGCTCGCGCCATCGTCGGGTGTCGGCGTCTGGAACGAACTGGATCGCCTGCTCGCACGCAGCCAGCACGAGATGCGTGCGCGCAAGCGTCGGCTGCTGGCGATGTTGCGGGCGTATCGTGCCGCCGCCGCCGCGCTGCCGGATGCGGTCGTGGTGGTCGAACGCAATACCCAGCGCGTGCTCTGGTTCAACGAAGCCGCCACGCCCCTGCTCGGATTGCATTACCCGCGCCACCAGGACGCATCGCTCGTGGCCGCGCTGCAGCCGTTGCCGATGGCGCAATGGCTGGCCAGCGGGCGCAACGCCGAGCCGATGATCGATGTGGCGTCGCCGGCCAATCCCGACCTGCGCCTGCACCTCCGGCTGATCCCGTATTCCGATGAACTCTGGCTGCTGGTCGCTCGCGACGTGACCAAGATGATGCGGCTGGAACACATGCGCCGCGATTTCGTCGCCAATGTCTCGCACGAATTGCGCACGCCGCTGACCGTGATCCACGGCTACCTGGAAATGCTCGACCCGGAAGACAACCCGGACTGGACGCCGATGCTCGCGGAAATGCAACGGCAGTCGCAGCGCATGACCCAACTGGTCGAGGACCTGCTCACGCTGTCGCGGCTGGAAGCACGCGACACCCTGCCGGAAGATACCGTCGGCATGGCCTCGATGCTCGCCACCCTGCGCCGCGAGGCCGAGGCGCTCAGCCAGGGCCGTCACCGGATCAGCGTGGTCGATGACGCACGCATCGACCTCTGCGGCTCGACCAAGGAACTGCACAGCGCCTTCTCCAACCTGGTCGCCAACGCGGTGCGCTACACGCCCACCGACGGCGAGATCGACGTGCGCTTCGTCCGCGATGGCGATGGCGGCGCGACACTGTCGGTGCGCGATTCCGGCTACGGCATCCCCGCCGCTCATCTGCCGCGGATCACCGAACGCTTCTATCGCGTCTCCACCAGTCGTTCGCGCGAATCCGGCGGCACCGGCCTGGGCCTGGCCATCGCCAAGCACGTGCTGGGCCTGCACGACGCCCGCCTCGACATCGCCAGCGAGGTCGGCAAGGGCAGTACTTTCGCCTGCCGTTTCGGTCCCGCCCGAGTGCTCGCGCGCGACGCCACTCTCACTTCCACGACAACGCCATGACCCCCACCCCCTCGCCTGCCCCCGCGAACTCTCGCTGCGCGACCCCGCGCTGTACGCCAACCGCGAACTGTCGCAACTCGACTTCAATTTCCGCGTGCTCGCGCAGGCGCAGGATCCATCGGTGCCCTTGCTGGAGCGGCTGCGCTTCCTCTGCATCAGTTGCACCAATCTGGACGAGTTCTTCGAGATCCGCGGCGGTTCGGTGCGCCACGCGATCGAGTTCGGGCTGCCGGCCGCAGCCGACGGGCTGGCACCGACCGTGCTGATCAACAAGATCCACGACCGCGCCGCCGACCTGGTGCAGGCGCAGTACCGCTGCTTCTACGACGAACTGCGCCCGGCGCTGGCCGACGAAGGCATCCGCCTGCTGCAGCGCGAACAGTGGACGCCGGAGCAGACCCGCTGGCTGCGCGACCATTTCCGCGACGAGATCATGCCGGTGCTGTCGCCGCTCGGGCTGGATCCGGCGCACCCGTTCCCGAAGATCCTCAACAAGTCGCTCAACGTCGTGGTGCTGCTGGAAGGCAAGGACGCGTTCGGCCGCGAGGGCCACATGGCGATCGTGCGTGCGCCACGCTCGCTGCCGCGGATCATCCGCGTGCCCGACCAGGATGGCGATGGCGACCAGTTCCACGACTTCGTGTTCCTGAGCTCGGTGCTGTCGGCGTTCGTGCACGAGCTGTTCCCGGGCATGCAGGTCAACGGTGCCTACCAGTTCCGGGTCACCCGCAACTCCGAGCTGATCGTCGACGAGGAGGATGTGGACAACCTGGCGCTGGCCCTGCGCGACGAACTGCTGGGACGCGGCTACCTGCGCGCGGTGCGCCTGGAGATCGCCGAACAGTGCCCGCAGGACATCGTCGACAGCCTGCTCGCGAATTTCGACCTGCCCGCGAACGCGGTCTACAAGATCAACGGCCCGGTCAACCTCAACCGGGTGGTCCAGGTGTACGACCTGGTGCAGCGCCCGGACCTCAAATTCCCGGCGTTCCAGCCGCGCATCCCGCGCGAGGTCGATGCGATGTTCGACCTGATCCAGCAGGGCGACGTGCTGCTGCACCATCCGTTCGATGCGTTCACTCCGGTGCTCGAATTGATCCGCCAGGCCGCCGAAGACCCGAACGTGCTGGCGATCAAGCAGACCCTGTATCGCACCGGCAAGGAGTCGGCGATCGTCGATTCCCTGATCCAGGCGGCGCGCATGGGCAAGGACGTGACCGTGGTGGTCGAGCTGCGTGCGCGCTTCGACGAAGAAGCAAACCTCGGCCTTGCAGACCGCCTGCAGGACGCCGGCGTGCAGGTGGTGTACGGCGTGGTCGGCTACAAGACCCACGCGAAGATGCTGCTGATCGTGCGCCGCGAAGGAAAATCGTTGCGTCGCTACGTGCATCTGGGTACCGGCAACTACCACAGCGGCACGGCGCGCGCGTACACCGACTTCAGCCTGATGACCGCCGATCCCGACATCGGCAACGACGTGCATCTGATCTTCCAGCAGCTGTCCGGCCTGGCCGCGCCGCTGACCCTCAAGCACCTGCTGCAATCGCCGTTCACCCTCCACAAGGGCGTGATCGACCGGATCGCGCGTGAGACCGCGCATGCCCGCGAGGGCCGTCCCGGGCGGATCGTGGCGAAGATGAACGCGCTCAACGAACCGCAGGTGATGCTCGCCCTGTACGAAGCCTCGCAGGCCGGCGTGCAGGTCGATCTGATCGTGCGTGGTGCCTGCACCTTGCGCGTGGGCATCGAGGGCATTTCGGAAAACATCCGGGTGCGCTCGGTGGTCGGTCGCTTCCTCGAACACCATCGAACCTGGTGGTTCGGCAACGACGGCCAACCCGAGCTGTATTGCTCGTCCGCCGACTGGCTGGAGCGCAACCTGCTACGGCGGGTGGAAACCGCGTTCCCGCTGCTGGATCCCGCCTGCGCACAGCGCGTGCATCAGGAAGGCCTGCTCAATTACCTGCGCGACAACCAGAATGCGTGGGACGTGCAGCCCGATGGCAGCTATGTCCAATGCGTCCCGGCCGAGGGCGAGGCCGCGTTCTCCGCGCAGTTGTCGTTGCTGGAAGACCTGTACGCGTGACGCCGCATGCGTCGATGCGGCGATAATGCGCGGATGACGCCACCCCGCCCGCACACCGCATGAGGACGACCCAGCGCCGCACCCCGGCCAACCGCTCGGCCGCGCCGCGCGACGGCGACATGCTGGCCGCGCTGGACCTGGGCTCCAACAGTTTCCACATGGTCGTGGCGCAGCGCGTGCTGGGTCAGTTGCGGGTGGTCGATCGCCTGCGCGAGACCGTGCGCATGGCCGAGGGCCTGGACGGCTTCGGCGGGATGTCCGCGGACGCGCAGGCGCGCGCCATCGACTGCCTGTCGCGCTTCGGCCAGCGCATCGCCGATATCCCTCCGGCTCATGTGCGCGCGGTGGCGACGAACACGGTGCGCCAGCTGCGTGCGCCCAGCAGCTTCCTGGTCCCGGCCGAAGCCGCGCTGGGACATGCGATCGAAGTGGTCTCGGGCCGCGAGGAAGCGCGCCTGGTCTACTTGGGCGTGGCCCATGCGCAGCCGCCCAAGGACGACCAGCTGCGGCTGGTGATCGACATCGGCGGCGGCTCGACCGAATGCATCATCGGCCGCGGCATGCAGCCGCTGGAGCGGGAAAGCCTGCAGGCCGGCTGCATCGCCAGCACCCGCCGGTTCTTTCCCAACGGTCGCCTGTCGAAGAAGAAATGGAACTCGGCGCTGACCGAGATCACCGCCGAGTTCCAGCAGTTCGCCTCGACGTATCGATCCTTGGGCTGGGACGAGGCGGTCGGCTCGTCGGGCACCAACAAGGCGATCGGCGAGATCTGCGCTGCCCTCAAACTCACCAAGGGCGCGATCACCGCCGAGGCGCTGCCGCAGGTGCGCGAACGCCTGCTGCAGGCAGACCGCATCGAGGACATCAACCTGCCCGGCCTGTCCACCGACCGCCGGCCGATCATCGCCGGTGGGGTGCTGGTGCTGGAGGCTGTATTCGCCGCGCTCGGCCTGCAGCGCATGCAGGTGAGCAAGGGCGCGTTGCGCGAAGGCGTGTTGTACGACCTGCTGGGCCGCGGCGGCGCCGACGATCCGCGCGAAGTCTCGGTGGATGCGCTGATGCGCCGATACGGCATCGATGCCGGGCAGGCCGCACGGGTCGAGGCCAGCGCGCTGCGCCTGTTCGACCAGGTCGCGCCGGCGTGGGCGCTGGATGGTGACGACCGCCGCGTGCTGTCGCGCGCCGCACGCCTGCATGAGATCGGCCTCGCCATCGCCCACAGCGGCTATCACGGGCACGGTGCCTACATCCTGGAACACTCGGATATCGCCGGGTTCTCGCAGCAGGAGCAGCGGGTGCTGGCCGCGCTGGTGCGCACGCATCGACGCGGCATCCCGAAGTCGGCCTTCGACATGATTCCCGACCGCTTGCTGGCCAACACCCGGCACGTCGCGGCGTTGCTGCGATTGGCGGTGCTGCTGCATCGCGCGCACGAAACCGACGACATGCCGGTGCTGCGCCTGCAGGCCGATGGCGAACGCCTGCAACTGACGCTGGACGAACGCTGGCTGCGCGCCCGCCCGCTGCTGCGCGCCGACCTGGCCGGCGAACCGGACGACATGCTCGGCCTGGGCGTGACCCTGAAACTTGCCGCGGAGTAACGCCATGCATCCGGACACCCACGCCTGATCCGCCCATGAATCCACATCCGATCGAGATTTGGCACCAGCTCGTCGCGAGCAGCGACGCCTCGGGACTGAACAGCCTGCTTGCAGATGACGCGGTGTTTCTCTCGCCGATCGTGCACACGCCGCAGCACGGGAAGGCGCTTGCGAAGGCCTATCTGTCCGCCGCGTTCCAGGTGTTTTTCAACCCGTCCTTTCGCTACGTGCGCCAGATCATCGGACCGCACGATGCCATGCTGGAATTCGAGACCGAGATCGATGGCGTGATGGTCAATGGCGTCGACATCATCAAGTGGAACGAGGCCGGCCGGATCATCGAGTTCAAGGTGATGATCCGACCGCTCAAGGCGGTCAATCTCATACATGAACGCATGGGCGCGATGCTGGCGGCTGCGCAACGGAAAGCGTGATCCGATTCGGCCGATGCATCCGCTTGGTGGATTGTCCCTTGCCGCTATGCAGCACGCGACTGCACAAGTCCGCGATAGTGCGCCAGGTGTTCGTCGGTACAGCCCATGCGCAGCTCGAACGCGAGCAGGCGCTTGAAGCAATGGCTGACATCCAGTTCGTCGGTCATGCCCATGCCGCCGTGCAACTGCACTGCTTCCTGCCCCACCTTGCGTGCTGCCTGGCCGACCACGACCTTCGCGCCGCACACCGCGTCGCGTCGCGCGCGCGCATCCGATTGCAGGCAGGCAGACGTGGCGAGATAGGTCATCGAACGCGCCTGCTCGACCTGCATGTACATGTCCGCCATCCGGTGCTGCAACGCCTGCAGGCGACCGATGGCGGTGCCGAACTGCACGCGGTCGCGCGTGTACTGCACGGTGGCGGCGAGGATGCGATCCAGCACGCCCAGTGCATCCGCGCACAACGCCGCGATGCCACGATCCAGCGCTTCGTCCAGTGCCTGCCTCGCATCGGCATCGCCAAGCCGCGTGTCGGCGGCGAGCATGACGTCGAAATCGATCTCGGCGGCGCGCATGCCATCGACCGTACGGTATTCGCGCAAGGCAACGCCTGCCGCGTCCCGGTCGACCACGAACACACCGACGCCGTCACCGACGCGCGCGCTCACCAGCAGCCAGTGCGCCATCGGTGCATGGCTGACGCAGACCTTGCGGCCTTGCAGGCGCCAGCCATCGCCCGCGCGCGCGGCGGTGCTGGTGCGTGGTGCGAACCAGTCGGCATCCTCGTCATGGGCAAGCACCGCGATGGCTTCACCGGATGCGAGTGCGCCGAGCAGTTGTTCGCGTTGCGTGCCCCGCGCCAGCGACGACACCACCCGCGTCGCCACGACCGCGCTGGAATGAAAGGGTTCGACCAGAAGCCCGGCACCGATGGTCTGCGAGGCCAGCATCGTGCCGACCGGACCGGCGCCGATGCCGCCATCGGCTTCATCGATGTCCAGCGCCAGCAGGCCAAGCTCGGCCAATTCGTTCCACGTTGATTGCGACCAACCGGCATTCCCGGCCAGGATGCCGGCACGATGTTCGAGCGTGTAACTCGATTCCAGGTAACGTTGGATCGAGTCCTGCAGCATCTGCTGCTCGTCGGTGAAGGAAAAATCCATGGTCGTCCTTGTCAGAGCTGCAGGACCATCTGCGCGATGATGTTGCGCTGGATCTCGTTGGATCCACCGTAGATGCTCAACTTGCGCAGGTTCATGTACTGGCCGACCGCACGCGGCACGTCTTCGCCATCGCCGTCGAACTGCAGTGCGCGCGGACCAAGCGCTTCGATCTGCAGTTCACTGATGCGTTGCAGTATCTCGGTGCCGCGGATCTTCAGCATCGACGCCTCCGGCCCCGGTGCCTGCTGCCGTGCCTCGGCGAAGATCACCCGCAGGTTGGTGACTTCCAGCGCCTTCAGTTCGAGTTCGACCTGGGCGATGCGGGTGGCGAAGATCGAATCATCGAGCAACGGCGCGCCATGCCGTCTGGCATGGCCGGCCATGCGCTTGAGTCGCGCGAGTTCGCGACGACTCGCGCCGATCCCGGCGATGTTGGTGCGTTCGTGCCCAAGCAGGAATTTGGCGTAGGTCCAGCCGGCGTTCTCTTCGCCGACCAGGTTTTCGACCGGCACCCGCACGTCGTCGAAGAAGATCTCGTTGACCTCGTGGCGGCCATCCAGCAGGCGCGTGGGCTGCACGCGGATGCCTGGCGTCTTCATGTCGATCAGCAGGAAACTGATCCCGCGCTGCGGCTTGGCTGCCGCATCCGTGCGCACCAGGCAGAAGATCCAGTCGGCGTGCTGGCCCAGCGTGTTCCACGCTTTCTGGCCATTGACGACATAGTGATCACCATCGCGTTCGGCCCGGGTCTTCAGTGATGCCAGGTCGGAACCACTGCCCGGCTCCGAATAGCCTTGGCACCACCAGTCGGTGCCGTCGAGGATCCGCGGCAGGAAGCGCGCTTTCTGCGCATCCGACCCATAACGCATGATCACCGGTGCCACCATCTTCAGGCCGAATGGCAACTGGATCGGGGCGTCGGCGGCAAAGCACTCGATGTCGAACAGGTATTGCCGGGTCTTGTCCCAGCCGGTGCCGCCGAACTCCGCGGGCCACATCGCTGCGCCCCAACCGTGTTCGAACAGGATGCGTTGCCAGCGGCGCAGGTCGTCGGCGACATGGCGCTCGTCGCCGCGTTGCACGCGGTCGCGAATGTCCGCGGGCAGGTGGGTGGCGACGAAGGCACGCACCTCGTCACGGAAGGCGATCTCGTCGGCGCTGAAATTCAGGTCCATGCGAACTCCATGCGGTCAGGGTGCACGCAGCGCCGCGACCAGTTGCTGGCGCACGTGCGGGATCGCGGCATACGGATCGGCGGGCGCGCCGCCTGCGAGCAGCGCATCGGCACGTTCGCGCACGCCTTCAACCGCCTGCGGATGTGGCAGCACCCAGAAGCGATCGTGGGCGATGGCATCGAAAGTCAGGCGCGCGACATCATCCGCACTGACCTTGGCCGAAGCGATCGCTTTCTCCACCATGGCTCCACCCAATGCCGCGGCGCGCGTGCGGGTGGGATCGTCGTGCGGGCGATTGCGATGCGACTTCGCGATGCCGGTCGCCACCCATGACGGGCACAGCACCGAACAACCGATCTGGTCGGTGACCAACGACAGATCCTGATGCAGCGTTTCCGACAGCGATACCACTGCGTGCTTGGCGACGTTGTACGGGCCCATCAGCGGCGGATCTATCAGCCCGGCCATCGAGGCGGTGTTGATCACCCGCCCGCGGTAATCCGGATCGGCTTTCGCGGTGGCCAACATGCGCGGTACGAACGTGCGTACACCATGGATCGTGCCCCACAGGTTCACGCCCAGCACCCATTCCCAGTCGCGCGTGGTGGCTTCCCACATCAGGCCGGTACAACCCACGCCTGCGTTGTTGAACAGCAGGTTCACCGAGCCGAATCGCGCGAACGTGTCGGCGGCCAGCGTCTCCATCGCGTCGCCGTCGGTGACATCCAGCGTGCGATGGAGGATGTCGGTGCCGTCGAGTTCGGCAACGGTCTCGGCCAGTGCGTCGGCCTGCACATCGACGAGTACCAGCGCCATGCCTTCGGCTGCGGCGATGCGTGCGAATTCGCGACCGAAGCCCGAACCCGCGCCGGTGATGACCGCGACCTTCCCGCTTAGCATCTCGATCTTCATACCGCGGTGTATCCGCCATCGACCGCCAGCACCTGGCCGGTGATGTGCTGGCCGGCATCGGAGGCGAACAACAGCGCCGCGCCCTTCAGGTCTTCATCGCCACCGAGACGTCGCAGCGGCGCGTTGCCCATGAGCGCTTCTTCACCCACGGCGGCGATCACGCCCTGGCTCATCTTCGACGGGAAGAAGCCCGGCGCGATCGCGTTGACGGTGATGCCACGGCCGCCCCACTCCGCCGCCAGCGCGCGCGTGAGATTGACCACTGCACCCTTGGAGGCGTTGTACGCCGCGGTCTTGAGCAAGCCGCCGGCGTTTCCGCGCAGGCCGGCGACCGAGGCGACGTTGATGATCCGGCCACCGCTACGCGGCAGCATCGAACGTTTCGCGACCTGTTGGGACAGCGCGAACAGACCACGCACATTGAGATCGAAGACCTTGTCCCAGGCCTCCAACGGATAGTCCTCGGCCGGCGCGCCCCAACTGGCACCGGCGTTGTTGACCAGGATATCGACCTGGCCGAATGCAGCGAGCACGCTGTCGACCAGTTGCGTCAGCGCTTCCGGCTTGCTGGCATCGGCGGCAAAGGCTTCGGCACGGATCCCGCGTGCGCGCAGATGCTCCAGCGCGGCATCGAGTTCATGTTGCTTGCGCGCGGAGATCGCGATGGTCGCGCCGTAGTCGCCGAGTGCCTCGGCGATCTGCAGGCCAAGCCCGCGTGATCCGCCGGTGACCAGGGCCACCTTCCCGTCGAGGTCGAACAATGTCTTGTTGCCTTGCATGTCTACTCCTTCAGAACCAGTCGTCGCGCATCGCCAGTGCGGTGTCGTCGTTGTCGGCCAGCCGGTCCAGCCACGCATCCACGCGCGGCAGCTCCCACTGCATGAAATAGCGCGCCGCCTGCCGCTTGCCCTGGGCGAAATCGTCGTCGCGATCGCCAAGCGCCAGCACTTGATCCAGCCAGATCCACGCGACGGTGACGTGGCCGAATGCTTCGAGGTAGGCGCTTGCATTGGCAAGCCGCGCCACCGGATCGGCGACCTGCAACAACGATGCGGTCACTGCGCGCAGGCTCGCCAAGCGAATCGACAAGGCATCGGTAAGCGCCGCCCATGGCGTGTCGACAGCACGCGCGATGCTCGCATCGAGCAACGCGCCGTAGGCGCTGAACGCCGCGCCATCGAACATCGACACCTTGCGGCCGAGCAGGTCGATGCCCTGGATCCCGTGGGTGCCTTCGTGGATCGGGTTGAGCCGGTTGTCGCGCCAAAGCTGCTCGACCTTGTAGTCGCGCGTGTAGCCGTAGCCGCCGTGCACCTGGATGGCGAGGTCGTTGCCGTGCAGGCACCACTGCGATGGCCAGCTCTTGGCGATCGGGGTGAGGATGTCGAGCAGCAAGTCGCACGACGCCGCCGCGGCTGCATTCCCGGTCTCGCGGGCGATGCGGGCTTCATCGACAAGCTTGGCGCAGTACAGCACCAGGCCCAGTCCGCCCTCGGCATAACTCTTCTGCGCCAGCAGCATCCGCCGCACGTCCGCATGCGCGACCAACGGTTGTTGCGGCTGCGACGGATCCTTCCCCGCCGGGCCGGGCAGCCGTCCCTGCGGACGATTGCGTGCGTACTCCAGCGCGTGCAGATAACCGGCATAGCCCAGCGCCACCGCGCCAAGGCCAACGCCAATACGCGCATCGTTCATCATGTGGAACATGCCAGCGAGGCCTTCGCCCGGCTTGCCGACAAGGTAACCGATCGCGCCCGCGCGGCCTTCCGGCTTGAAGCGCCCTTCGCCGAAATTGAGCGCGCAATTCACCGTCGCGCGATAGCCCAGCTTGTGGTTCAAGCCGGCCAAGGTGACGTCGTTGCGTTCGCCCGCGTTGCCGTGCGTGTCCACCAATGAACGCGGCACGATGAACAACGAGATACCGCGCGTGCCGGGCAGCAACTTGCCATCGGCATCCGGCACTTTCGCCAGTACCAGATGCACGATGTTGCCGAGGATTTCGTGCTCGCCTCCGGAGATCCACATCTTGCGACCATCGAGCCGGTATTGCGGGCCGAATGAGGATTCGCGTTCGTAGGTCGCGCGGGTGGTGATGTCGGACAGCGACGAGCCCGCTTGCGGCTCCGACAGGCACATCGTGCCAGTCCACTCACCGCGCAACTGCGGCAGCGCGAAGGCCTCGACCTGCGCCGGCGTGCCGTGCGCCAGCAGCAGGCGCGAGTTGCCCATCGTCAGCAACGGATACGCGCAGGCACCGATGTTGGCGGCGTAGAGGTTCACCAGCGCGGCCTTCTCCACCACGACCGGCAACTGCATGCCACCGACGGATTCGTCTTCGGTCGCCGACACCAGTCCACTTCCGGCGAACGCGCGCACCGCCTCCGCGACCTGCGGATGCACGGTGACGCGGTCGCCATCGAAATGCGGCTCCTCGCGGTCGGCGTTCTGGTAGCACGGCGCAAACACTTCCCACGCGAGACGATCGCAACCGTCCATCACCGCGTCGAAGGTCTCCGCCGAATGCGCGGCGAAACGCGGCGCCTGCAGCAGGGCACCGACGTCCAGCCAGTCATGCAGCTGGAAGTTCAACTCGCGGCGCGGGATCAGCGGCACGGACATCGATCAGGCGACCTCGAACAAGCCGGCCGCGCCCTGCCCGCCGCCGACGCACATGGTCACCACCACGTACTTCACGCCACGGCGCTTGCCCTCGATCAGCGCGTGACCCACTAGGCGCGCACCGCTGACACCATACGGGTGGCCCACCGCGATCGCGCCGCCGTTGACGTTGAGCCGCTCGTGCGGGATGCCGAGCTTGTCCATGCAATAGAGAACCTGCACGGCGAACGCCTCGTTGAGTTCCCACAGGCCGATGTCGTCCACGGTCAGGCCCGCGTTCTTCAGCAGCTTCGGCACCGCAAACATCGGGCCGATGCCCATCTCGTCGGCCTCGCAGCCGGCTACCGCGAAACCGCGGAAAATGCCGAGCGCTTGCAGACCTTTGCGTGCAGCGGCGTCGGACGACATCAGCACGCTGGCGGATGCGCCATCGGAAAACTGGCTGGCATTGCCTGCCGAAATGACGCCGCCGGGCACCGCGCTGCGGATCTTCGCGACGGCCTCGTAAGTGGTGTCGGCGCGCACGCCTTCGTCGCGATCCAGCGTGACCTCGCGCGTGCTGACGGCTTTGGTCACCGGATCGGCAACTGCCATGCGCACCGTGATCGGCACGATCTCGTGATCGAAGCGGCCGGCGGCCTGTGCAGCAGCTGCGCGCAACTGGCTTTCGGTGCCGTAACGATCTTGCCGTTCGCGGTCGATGCCGTAACGCTTTGCCACGATCTCCGCGGTCTGCAGCATCGGCATGTAGATCGCCGGGGAGTGCCGCTTCAACCACGTGTCTTCCAGCATGTGCTGGTTGATGGTGCCCTGCACGGTGGAGATGCATTCCACGCCACCGGCCACGAACACCTCGCCTTCGCCGGCGATGATGCGCTGCGCGGTCTGCGCGATCGCCTGCAGGCCGGAGGCGCAGAAGCGGTTGACGGTGGCCCCGGGCACGCCGGCCGGCAGGCCGGCGCGGATCGCGATCTGCCGTGCGATGTTGCTGCCGGTTGCGCCTTCCGGCGTGGCGCACCCCATCACCACGTCCTCGACTTCGGCGGGATCGATGCCGGCGCGTTCGACCGCGTGGCGTACCACATGGCCGCCAACGGTGGCCCCATGGCTGAGATTCAAGGCGCCCTTCCAGCTCTTGGCCAGGCCGGTGCGCGCGGTGGAAACGATGACAGCGTCTTTCACGGCGGACCTCACGCGGCAGCGCGCGGGCGCGCGGTGTATTGGTTGAAGGAAAGACCGGCACCAGCCAGTTCGACCAGCAGCGGTGCCGGTTCCCAGCACTCGCCGCGATGACCGCGCGCGTAGCCGCGCATCGCCGCGAGCACGTTGTACAGACCGACCTGGTCGGCATGGAACATCGGCCCAGCACGCCAGACCGGAAAGCCGTAGCCGGACAGATAGACGATGTCGATATCGGATGCGCGGGCGGCGATACCTTCTTCAAGCAAACGCGCGCCTTCGTTGGTGAGCGCATACACCAGCCTCTCGACGATCTCCTGGTCGCTGATCGCACGACGGGTGATGCCGAGTTCCTGCGATTGCGCGATGATCATCGCCTCGACCTCGGCTGACGGATGCGGCGTGCGATCGCCCGGCACGTAGTCGTACCAACCCTTGCCGGTCTTCTGGCCGTAGCGGCCCATCTCGCACAGCAGGTCGCCGTTCTTTGGATAGACCATGCCGGGTTGTTCGACGTAACGACGCTTGCGGATCGCCCAGCCGATGTCGTTGCCGGCGAGGTCGCCCATCCGGAACGGCCCCATCGCAAAACCGAAGGCTTCCATCGCCCGGTCCACCTGCTGCGGCAGCGCACCTTCCTCCAGCAGGAAACCGGCCTGCCGCGAATACTGTTCGATCATGCGGTTGCCGATGAAGCCGTCGCAGACGCCGGACACCACCGCGGTCTTGCGGATGCGCTTGGCCATCGCCATCGCGGTCGCCATCACGTCCTTTGCGGTCTGTGCACCACGCACCACTTCCAGCAGGCGCATCACGTTCGCCGGGCTGAAGAAGTGCAGACCCAGCACGTCCTGCGGCCGTTTGGTGAACGCTGCGATCCGGTCCACGTCCAGCGTCGACGTATTCGTCGCCAGGATCGCGCCGGGCTTGGCCACGGCCTCGATCTTCTCGAACACCGATTGCTTGACCGCGTAGTCCTCGTACACCGCTTCGATGATCAGGTCGGCTTCGCCCAGCGCGGCATAGTCCAGCGAAGGCGTCAACAGCGCCATGCGCTGCTCGACCTGTGCCTCGGTGAGCTTGCCCTTCTTCGCGCTGGCCTCGTAGTTGCGGCGGATGGTGGCCAGGCCGCGATCCAGCGCTTCCTGCGCGGTCTCCACCAGCACCACGGGGATGCCGGCATTGACGAAGTTCATGCTGATGCCGCCGCCCATGGTGCCGGCACCGATCACCCCGACCCGGTCGATCGCGCGCGGCACGACATCCGCGCCGATGTCGTCGATCTTGCCGGCCGCGCGTTCGCCGAAGAACGCATGGCGCAGCGCCTTGGATTCCGGCGAGTTCAGCAGCACGGTGAAGCCTTCTCGCTCGACCGTCATGCCGACATCGAACGGCTTCAGCGATGCGGCTACCGCATCCACGCATCGCAGCGGCGCGGGGAAATGTTTCGACGCAGCGGCCACGCCCATGCGCGCCCAGGCGATAAAGGCTTCGGCATCATCATGTTCGACCTTGCGGTCGCGCACGCGCGGATGCGGACCACCTGCGGCGATCCTGTCCTTGAGCAACGCGACGGCGGCATCGACCACGTCGCCTTCCACCACTGCATCGAACAACGCGGTGCGGGCGAGCTTGCCGGCAGGCACCGACGCGCCCGACACGATCATGTTCAACGCGGTTTCCAGCCCGACCACGCGCGGCAGCCGTTGGGTGCCTCCCGCGCCCGGAAGGATGCCGATCTTCACTTCCGGCAAGCCGACCTCGGCCTTCGCATTTGCGACGCGGTAGTTCGCGCCCAGCGACAGCTCCAGCCCACCGCCCAAGGTAGTGCCGTTGATGGCGATGCAGACCGGCTTCGGGCTGGCTTCCACCGCCGCGATGACATCGTGCAGGTTGGGTGCCTGCTCCGCGCGCGGCGTGTTGAATTCCTTGATGTCGGCACCGCCGGAAAATATCGTGCCGCCGCCAGTGATGACGATGCCGCTGATCGCGTCATCGGCATTGGCGGCTGCGAGCGCATCCGTCATGCCGCGGCGAATGGCCAGGCCCATGCCGTTGACCGGCGGGTTCTCGAAGGTAATGACGGCGATGCCGTCGCGCGAAGTCGTGGTTACAGCCATGTCGGCGTCTGTACCTTGGCGTGGAGGGAAATGCGGGAAGGACTCATGCGTTGTTGCCGGCGCGTTGCGCGAAGCCCCAGCCGAGCGCGGCCAGGTACGGCACCTGCGCGGCGAACTGCAGCGCGGCTTGATCGGTGGCCATGCCCGCACGCGCACGTGCGCCGACGCCCTGCAGGATCGCGGCCAGCCGGAACAGGTTATAGGCGAGGCTGAAATTCCAGTGCTCGCCGATTGACAGGCCGGTGCGTCGCTCGTACGCCTGCACATAGGCGTGTTCATTCGGGATGCCGAGTGCATCCAGATCCAGGCCACCCAGTCCGGACAGTGCCGTCGGTGCGATGTGCCAGCTCATCACGTGATAGGCGAAATCGGCCAGCGGGTGACCGAGCGTGGACAGTTCCCAGTCCAGCACGGCGAGCAAGCGCGGCTCACCGCGCGCGAACACCATGTTGTCGATGCGGAAATCGCCGTGCACCAGCGCGACCGGCTCGTCGGCCTCGTGCGGCAGATTGGCCGGCAACCACGCGATCAGCCTGTCCATGTCGGGGATGTCGCCATCGCGGCTGGCCGCGTACTGGCGGGTCCAGCGATCGATCTGGCGGGCGAAATACTGGCTGCTGCGACCGTAATCGCGCAGGCCCAGCGCATCGACATCGAGCAGGTGCAGCGCGGCGATTCCGGCGTTCATCGCGTCGTAGCGCGCCGCGCGTTGCGCCGGTTCGAGGCCGGGCAGCGACTGCTCGCGGAAGATGTCGCCGTCGACGAAATCCATCACATAGAAGCCGGCGCCGATCAGCGCTTCGTCTTCGCACAACACGTGCATCGCGGCCACCGGCACGGCGCCGCCGGCCAGCGCGCGCTGCACGCGGAATTCGCGTTCGATCGCATGCGCGGATGGCAGCAGGTTCGCGCGCGGACCGGGACGCGCACGCAGCACGCAATCACGATGCGCGGTGCGCACGCGCCAGCCGGGATTGGAGCGGCCGCCATGCAGGCGTTCGACGTCCATCACCCCGCCGAAGCCCTCCAGATTCGCCTGCAACCATGCCTGGAGCCGTGCTGCATTGCCTTCGACATCGGGGAACAGCGAGGGCGCGCTCATGCGACGGCCCTCACCAGCACACGATCGCGCAGGACCGGCACCACTGGACTGGAATCAGCAGCGGCAGCGTGCGCGATTTCGTCCTCCATTCCTGCTCGCGACAACATTCGACCCACCCTCGAAGCATTCAAGAGTTGTGCTGGATCGACATCGCCACAAGCGAGCGCCGCTGCAAGCGCGGCATCGGTGAGCGCGTAGTCGCCTTTGGCGCGTAACGCCTGCACCAGATGCCCCGCGCCGATGAAGTCTTCCAGGCACAAACGCCCCACGGAGCCCGCGCAGACCAGCAACACCGGCGCGCCCGGATGCGTGGCTGCGATGTGCGCGGCGAGTGCGGCAGCATTCGTCAGCGCACCGGCATAAACGGCCGACGCGCCCTCGCACGTGGCGATCGCACGGGTGCCATTGGTCGTGAAGTAGACCAGCTCGCTGCCGTCGCGCAGGCAGGCCGCCAAGGCCAGCGGCGTGGCCGGTGCGTGTTCCGGCAAGGTCTGCGCCAGGTACTCGCCGGCGACTAGTGCATCGGGGCGTGCAGCGGCCGCGCGCCGGGCATCGTCGGCATCGAAGGCCGGATAGACCAGCGACGCGCCGCTGGCCAACGCATGCACGATGGTCGAGGTCGCGAACAGCACGTCGATGACCACCACCACGCGACCTTCGAGACGCGAGACATCGATGTCCTCGCGGCGTACGAGGACATGCAGGCTGGGACGGGTGGCGGCTTCGATCATGAATTCATATATTCCGTATCATGGAATACAATTCTGTAGTTCGGAATAATGTAGACCGCCGATCCGAAGACCGCAAGCAGGATCATCTCCAACGATCTGGGCGGATTTCCCGAATATCATGGACTTGCGTATGACATTGATGGGCCATAGGATGCCGGGAATTGCCGGAACTTGTGTTCCACATCATGAAACCAATGGATCTCACTCCCAGCCCTCGCGCCCTTGAACTCCACCGCCAGCTGCATGCCTTCCTGCAGGAGCGCGTCTGGCCGATGGAAGCCGCCTATGCCAAGGAGGACGCCGCGAACCGCGCGGCCGGCAACCCCTGGCAACCCAGCGCCGTGATCGAGGGGCTGAAGGCGGAGGCCCGCGCGCAGGGCCTGTGGAACCTGTTCCTGCCCAACTCTCCGCATGCGCCGGAAGGCCTATCCAACCTGGATTACGCGCCGCTGTGCGAACTGATGGGCCGCATGTACTGGTCGCCCGAGGTATTCAATTGCAGCGCGCCGGACACCGGCAACATGGAAGTCCTGGCGCGCTACGCCGGCGGGGCGCAGCAGGCGCGTTGGCTGGCCCCGCTGCTCGATGGGCGCATCCGCTCCGCCTTCCTGATGACGGAACCGGCGGTGGCCTCGTCCGACGCCACCAACCTGCAGTGCGCTATCCGCCGTGACGGCGACGATTACGTGATCGATGGCCGCAAGTGGTACGCGTCAGGCGCCGGCGATCCGCGTTGCGAGGTCTACATCGTCATGGGCATCACCGACGCGAATGCGGCACCGCACCAGCGTCATTCGATGATCGTGGTGCCCGCCGACACCCGCGGCATCCGCGTCAATCGCGCCATGGACGTTTACGGCTACGACGACGCGCCGCACGGGCACATGGACATCGACCTTGTCGACGTGCGCGTGCCCGCCGCCAACATGCTGCTCGGCGAAGGCCGCGGCTTCGAGATCGCGCAGGGACGGCTCGGGCCGGGGCGCATCCACCACTGCATGCGCGCGATCGGCATGGGCGAACGTGCGCTGGAGGCGATGTGCGGGCGGCTGGCCTCGCGGCATGCGTTCGGACGCGCGATCGCGGACCAGTCGATCTGGCGCGAACGCATCGCCGAGTCGCGCTGCCTGCTCGACCAGGCACGACTGATGGTGCTGAACGCCGCACGGATGATGGACACCGTGGGCAACAAGGCGGCGCGCGCGGAGATCGCGATGATCAAGGTGGTCGCGCCGCAGGCGGCGGAAAAAGTCATCGACTGGGCGGTGCAGGCGCATGGCGCGGCCGGCGTCAGCCAGGACACCTTCCTGGCCAAGGCCTGGGCGCACAACCGCACCCTGCGACTGGCCGATGGGCCGGACGAAGTGCATCGCGACACCATCGCCAAGCTGGAACTGAAGAAATACGCGGCGAAGGACGCCGCCTGATGGGCAACCCGAAGCGCGACCTGCAATCGCTCGCGGCCGACGCGGAGGGCCGCAATCCGCAGCTGGTGAATTCGGTGGCGCGCGCGTTCTCGATCCTGCGCTGCTTCGAGCACGTGCGCTCCCATCCGGACAACCGTTACCTCGGCAACCAGGACATTGCCAAGCGCACGCGGCTACCCAAGGCGACGGTGTCGCGGCTGTCGCAGACGCTGGCCACGCTCGGCTACCTGGAGTATTCGCCGACGCTGGAAAAGTACGCGTTGGGACCGGCCGTGCTCGGCCTCGGCCACGCCTACATGGCCGGCCACGATGTCATCGGCATCGCCCAGCCGCTGATGCAGGAACTGGCCGACTACACCCAGGCCGCGGTGATGCTCGCAGTGCCCGAAGGCATGCGCATGCTGCTGCTGGAGGTCTGCCAGGGCGATGCGATGTTCAACATGCGCCTGGAAAAAGGCGCGCGCGTGCCGCACGGCACGACCGCGTTGGGGCGGGCCGACCTGGCCGCGCGATCGCGCGATGCGTTCGACGGTTATCTGGCCGAACTCGAGCGCAGCTCCAGCCCGGAGGCATGGACGCAGGTCCGTGCAGGCATCGAGCGCGCCCGCCAGGACTACGAGACTTATGGCTTCGTGTTCTCGCTGGGCGACTGGAACCCGGACGTGTTCGCGGTCGGCGTGCCGATGATCTCCGCAGATCGCACCCGCCGTTTCGCCTTCAACGTCAGCGGCCGGTTGTCGGTGATGACCCGCGAGAAACTCGTCCAGGACTTCGGCCCGCGCCTGGTCGCGCTGCGCAACCGCGTGTACGAGGCCACCGAAGGCCGCTTCTAAGCGAACGGAGACTGCATCGATGAAAGCCGTTGTCTGCGAAGCCTGGGGCACGCCCGACACGCTGCAAGTCAAGGACCTGCCGCTGCCCGAGCCGGGGCCGGGCCAGGTGCGCGTCCGCGTGCGGGCAGCTGCGGTGAATTTTCCCGACGCCTTGCTGGTCGCCGGCAAATACCAGTTCAAGCCGGACTTCCCGTTCTCGCCCGGTGCGGAGTTTTCCGGCACGGTGAGCGCGCTTGGCAGCGATGTGTCGTTTCTCGCGATCGGCGACAAAGTCGTCGGCACGGCCGCATTCGGCGCGTATGCGGAAGAAGTGCTGGCCGATGCCGGCCAAGTCGTCGCCCTGCCCGCCGACACTGCCGACGACGAACTCGAGCTCGCCGGCAGTTTCCTGCTCACTTATGGCACGTCGTACCACGCGCTGAAGGATCGCGCCGAAGCACAACCCGGCGAGACCTTGCTGGTGCTCGGTGCGGGTGGCGGCGTCGGCCTGGCCGCAGTGGAACTGGGCAAGCAAATGGGCTTGCGGGTGATCGCCGCGGCATCGACCGAGGCCAAGCGCGACGCGGCGCGTTCGCGCGGTGCCGATGAAGTCATCGATTACACACGCGACGATTTTCGCGAACAACTCAAGATACTCACCGGCGGCCGCGGGGTGGATATCGCCTACGACCCGGTGGGCGGCGACATCGCCGAGACCGCGCTGCGCAGCGTCGGCTGGGGCGGACGCTATCTGGTCGTCGGCTTCGCCGCAGGCGGCATCCCGAAACTGCCCAGCAACCTGCTACTGCTCAAGGGCAGCGCGCTGGTCGGGGTGTTCTGGGGCGAGTTCGTTCGCCGCGAGCCCGAGGCCAATGCCGCCAACACCCGCCAGCTGCTGGGCTGGTTGCACGATGGCGTTCTGCGACCGCTGATCTCGGCGCGCTATCCGCTGTCCGGTGCTGCTGAAGCATTGGATGCCCTGCTCGGCCGCGACGCGATCGGAAAGCTCGTCATCGTCCCGTCGCTGGCGCGGTAAGCGGCGCGACGGCCGGCCGAGTCACCGTACACTCGGCGGATGGACACGACCACTACCGTTTCGCCGCTGCGATTGCTGGATGATCGCGCCACCCGCCTGTTCGTCGCGCTGGCCGCATTCTTCTGCGCCAACGCGGTGCTGGCTGAATTCATCGGGGTCAAGATCTTCGCGCTGGAAGACACTCTCGGCATCGCGCCGCTGGAATGGAACCTGTTCGGCCAGACGGGCTCGCTGAACTTCACCGCCGGCACGCTGTTGTGGCCGATCGTGTTCATCATGACCGACACGGTCAACGAGTATTTCGGCAAGCGCGGCGTGCGCATGATCAGCTGGCTGGCGGCGGGGCTGATCGTCTACAGCTTCGTATTCGCCTACCTCGCCATCCACCTCGCCCCGGCTTCGTGGTGGGTCGGTGCGGCCAAGGACCAGGGTGTGCCCGACTACCAGACCGCCTATGCAGCGATCTTCGGCCAGGGCATGTGGATCATCGTCGGCTCGCTGGTCGCCTTCCTGGTCGGCCAGTTGATCGACGTGCAGGTTTTCCATCGCATCCGCGCGCGCACCGGCGAACGCCACGCCTGGCTGCGTGCCACCGGCTCCACCGCGGTCTCGCAACTGGTCGACAGCTTCGTGGTGCTGTACATCGCCTTCGTGCTGGGCCCGCAGCAGTGGCCAACCTCGCTGTTCCTGGCGGTCGGCTCGCTCAACTACGTCTACAAGATGCTCGCCGCGATTGCGTTGATTCCGTTGCTGTACCTGATGCGTGCCGGCATCCATCGCTACCTGGGCGCGACCCGCGCGGCGCAATTGCGCCAGCACGCCTCGGAAGACTGACACGGACGCTGCGTCGCTCTTGCCGTCATCCCGGCAAACGCCGGGATGACGACTTGAAGGCCGATTCAACCCAAACAAAAGGGCCGGCATTGCCGGCCCTTCGTCATCGCGATGTCGCTTCGCTTACGCGCGCGAACCGCGCTTGCCGGCATACGCGCCCTGGCCGGCCGCACGATGCTGCTTCGGGCCCGCATGCGTGGTCGGACGCGCGGCCGGGCGGCCGTGCGGACGCGCTGCGGGACGACCCGGCGGACGCTGGCCACCACCACCGCCGTTCTTCGGGATCGGCGTATCGAGGCGGATCGGCTTGCTCGGCGCGAAGCCCGGTACCACGTCCATCTGCAGGTCGACCTTCAGCAGACGCTGGATCTGCCGCAGCAGGCCACCTTCTTCCGGCGACACCAGCGACAGCGCCTGGCCCGCTGCGCCATTGCGGCCGGTGCGGCCGATGCGGTGCACGTAGTCCTCGGCGACCATCGGCAGATCGTGGTTGATCACCAGCGGCAGATCGGGAATGTCGAGACCGCGGGCGGCGACATCGGTCGCCACCAGGATCCGCGCCTTGCCGGACTTGAAGTCCTTGAGGGCTTTCTGGCGCGCGGCCTGGCTCTTGTTGCCGTGGATCGCGACGGTCGGCAGGCCGGCTTCTTCCAGCTGTTCGGCCAGGCGGTTGCAACCATGCTTGGTCTTGCCGAACACCAGCACCTGGTCGGTGTGGCGCTGCGACAGGATCTGGATGAGCAGGTCGCGCTTGCGCGAGCCGTCGACCGGATGCGCGGTATGGGTGATGGTCTGGGCGATGGTGTTCTGCGCCGCCACCTGCACCTGTTCCGGATTGTTCATGAACTCGAGCGCGAGCTGCTTGATCTGCGCCTCGAACGTGGCCGAGAACAGCAGCGTCTGGCGCTGCTTCGGCAGGCGGTTGAGAACGCGCTTGATCGCCGGCAGGAAGCCCATGTCAAGCATGCGGTCGGCTTCGTCCAGGATCAGCACTTCGACCGCATCCAGCTTCACGCTGCCGCGGTCCAGATGGTCGATCAGGCGACCCGGGCAAGCCACCAGCACATCCACGCCACGGCGCAGTTGCTCGATCTGCGGCTGCATGCCGACGCCGCCGAACAGCGTGGTCACGTTGAGCTTGAGGTGACGGCCGTAGGTCTTGAAGCTGTCGGCGACCTGCACCGCCAGCTCGCGGGTCGGCACCAGCACCAGCGCGCGCGGCTTGCGCGGGCCGGCCGGCGGGGTTTCCTTGGACAGGCGATTCAGCACCGGCAGCGCGAACGCCGCGGTCTTGCCGGTACCGGTCTGGGCACCGCCCAGCACGTCGCGGCCGGACAGCACCAGCGGGATCGCCTGGGCCTGGATCGGGGTCGGGGTGGTGTAGTCGTTGTCGGCGAGCGCGCGCAGCAACGCGGGCGCAAGCCCGAGGGATTCAAACGTCATTGGTAATGCTCCGGTGTAGAAAAGCCCACGCGATGGCGTGGACGAACCCGAGCGTTTCCCTGGAACCGCGCTGCGAGTCGACGATGGCACGACGCCGGTGATCCGGTGCCGTGTCTGCGCGACGAAAGGCGTGTGGAAGAAGCAGGCCGCCGAGGCGGCAGGCGTGACCGGGAAAACGATCAGCCGTGCGCAGAACGAGGCGGATCATACGCCAAACCCCGGCGCGGTGCCCGTCGATCCTGAATTCGCTGTTCACGAGGTAAACCCTTCCCCGTCGTACGCGACCATGCGACGCTCGCCTCCTCCATCGCAACCGGCATCGCCATGAAGCCCGAGATCCGCATCGCCAGCTGGCTATTGGCCAGCGTGTTCATCGTGATGGGCGGCTACCGCCTGTGGCATGCATTGCAGGGCGTGCCGACCGCGAATGCCACGCTCGCCTTCAGTGCCGGCGAACTGCTGCTCGGCATCGCCATGGTCGCCGGCTGGCGCCTGCGGACGATGGCACTGCTTGGCGCGTTGTTGATGGTGGTGGATGCCGTGCTCTCGCATCGCTTCTGGACCTTGCAAGGCAACGCGCAAGCCACGCAACTGCTGCACTTCATGAAGAACGTCGGCCTGGTCGGCGGCCTGTTGCTGCTGTCCTCGCTGGTCGTCGGCAAGCGGCGCTGAGGGCGCGACGGCACGACCGGTTGCCTGGGCCTCAGCGACGGACGCGTTGCGGCTCCATGCCCTGCACCGAACAATCGATCAGTTCCCGAAGCACGCCCGCATCGACGTCGGCTAGCTTCTTCAGGTACAGGCAACTCTTGCCGGTCTTGTGCTTGCCCAGCCTGGCCATCAATTCGGCACGGCCTTCGAAGCCCGGCATTAGGTACAGCGTCAGGTCGGTCTTGCGCGGCGAGAACCCGACGATCGGCCATTCCATGACCTTCTTCGAACTGCCGCTGTACGCATAGCGACCGAAGCCGACGATGGCCGCGCCCCACATCTCGGCCTGCTCGCCGGTGGCTGCTTCCATCATCGCCAACACTGCTTCGCAATCCGCACGGCGCTGATCCGGCTGCAACGCCAGGAATTCGGACACCGATGCGGTCGTCGGTCGCGTCTTCAATTCACTCATGGAGCCTCCTCATCGATCATGCGCGCAACGCCTGGTACAGGGTCACCAGGCCGATCCCGAACACCATCACCAGCGCGGCGCGGCGGAACATCGCCTGCGGCATCCGCGCCAGGATGCGCTTGCCGAGCCAGGTGCCGGCGATCGCGACCACCGCCAGCAGCGGGATCCAGACCAGATCGTGGCCATGGATGTAGCCGTTGCGAGCGTAGACAACGGTGCGACCGAGGTCGATGCCCATGTCGATCGCCGCCGAGGTGGCGATGAACACGTCCTTGCGCAGGTCGAATGCCGCCAGCGTCACACCACGCACGGCGCCGCCGGTGCCGACCAGGCCAGCCATGCCACCGGACAGTGCGCCTCCGAGCACTGCGCTACGCGTGGTGGCCGCCAGCCGCCAACGCGGCCTGAGCAGCATCCAGGCGCTCAAGCCAAGCAGGAACACCGCCAGGGTGGCCTCAAGCCACTGCGTCAGCACCCAGGCACTGGCCATGCCGCCAAGCACCGAGAACGCGACCGACGGCACGCCCAACCGAAGCAGCAACCCGCGGTCGATGCCGCCACGGAACAGCCCGAGCTTGCTGAGGTTGCTGGACAGGTGGAACAGCGCGGTGATGCCGAGCACCGAATGGAAATCGAAATAAAAGTTCGCCACCGGGACGAAGAACACCGAGGAGCCGAAGCCTCCGACCGTCCCTGCAATTTCCGCCAGCAACGCGAGCAACAGGAACGTCGCGCTGCGCCCGAACCCGAACATCAGGCGTCGAGGGACATGCCCGGCCGCACCAGCACGACCTCGATGCCGTCGCGCTCGCCGATCTCGCCGGCCAGCGCTTCGCGCGCCTTGTCCTCGCCGTGCACCAGCGCGAGCTGCGGCTTCGGATCGAAATGACCGAACCAGTCCAGCAGGCCGCGCTGGTCGGCATGCGCCGACAGACCGCCGACCGTGTGCATGCTCGCGTTGACCCGATAGTCGCGGCCGTGGATGCGGATCCACTTCGCGCCATCCACCAGCCGCCGGCCGATGGTGCCCACGCCCTGGTAGCCGACGAACACGACGTGCGCCTCGCGCCGGCCGATGTTCTGCCTGAGGTGGTGGAGGATGCGTCCGCCATTGGCCATGCCGCTGCCGGCGATGATGATCGCGCCGCGCTGGATGCGGTTGATCGCCATCGATTCGTCGGCGCCGGCGGTGACGTGCAGGTTGGGCAACTTGAACGGATTCGGCGCATCGCGCCAGACGGCTTTCGCGTCCTCATCGAACAGGTCGTGGTGGCGACCATAGACCTGCACCACCTTGCCTGCCATCGGGCTGTCCAGGAACACCTGCCAGCGCGACATCTGCCATTCGTCCCAGTACTTGGCGAACCAGTACAGCAGTTCCTGCGAACGGCCGACCGCGAACGCGGGGATCAGCACGTTGCCGCCGTCGCGCCAGGCCTCGTCGAGGATGCGTCCGAGTTCGACGATGGTTTCGGCGCGATCCCTGTGGTTGCGATCGCCGTAAGTCGATTCCATCAGGACGAGGTCCGCCTGCTGGATCGCGGTCGGATCGCGCAGGATGGGCGTACCGGTGGGGCCGAGGTCGCCGGAGAACACCAGCTTCTTGCCGTCCGCCCACAGCTCGACGATGCTCGAGCCCAGGATGTGCCCGGCATCGCGGAAGGCGATGTCGATGCCATCGAGGATGGTGTCGCGGGTGTCGTACGCCAGTGGCCGGACCTGGGCCATCGCGTCGGCCACGTCATCCTTGGTGTACAGCGGCTGGCGTTCCGGCTCGCCATGCGCACGCCGGCGATTGAAGCGCTCGGCATCGCTTTCGGCCAGCGACGCCGAATCCAGCAGCATGATCGGCATCAGTTCGGCGGTCGCCTGCTGCGCGAAGATCGGTCCGCGGAAGCCTCGCTTCACCAGCAGCGGCACCCTGCCGATGTGGTCGATGTGCGCATGGCTGATCACCAGCGCATCGATCGTCGCGATATCGAACGGAAACGGATCGGCGTTGCTCGCCTCCATCTCCGCGCTGCCCTGGCACAGGCCGCAATCCAGCAGGACGCGTTTCCCGCCCGCTTCGACCAGGTGCATGGAACCGGTGACCGCGCCGGCCGCGCCGTGGAAAAGCACACGCATGTCGAACTCCCGGATGGCCTGCCCCCGAGCGTACCGCAGCCGCGCTGGCCCGCGCGTGCAGGGTTCAGGCGCGCGCCTGTCCCGCCGGCGACGATTCGGCCTCGCGCAGGCCGAGCGCCTCGCGCACCAGCTCGCGATGGCTGCGCCCGGACACCACGCGCAAGCCGCTGTGCAGGGCGATCCGGTAGCGCCCGGAAGCCAGCGGCTCGACCTCGCGGATCGCATCGATGCGCACGATCGTCGAGCGGTGGATGCGCAGGAACCGCGACGGATCGAGTCGGGCCTGGAAGCCCTGCAAGGTTTCCCGCAACACGAAGCTGCGCGCGCCGACTTTCAGCTCGACGTAGTTGGCCTGCGCCATCGCGCAGTCAAGTTCGTCGAGTTCGACCATCTGCATGCGCCGACCGATCGGCAGCGCCAATCGCCGCGGGATCGTCGGTGGCGCGGCCAGCGGCGCATCGTTGGCCAGCGCGCGTTGCGCACGCTCCACCGCCTGCAGCAGGCGCTCGGCGGAGATCGGCTTGAGCAGGTAGTCGACCGCCTGCACATCGAAGGCACGCACCGCGTGCTCGGCGTAGGCGGTGACGAAGACCACCGCGCGCGGCCGCGCAACCACGTGCTCCAGCGCCTGGAAGCCGTCGGCACCCGGCATCTGGATGTCGAGGAACAGCAGGTCGCAGGGACAGTCCGGCAGCAGTTGCATCAACTCGATGCCGCTGGCGCATTCGGCAACGATCTCGATGCCCGCAATCGCCCCCAGCAACCTGCGCAAACGCAGGCGCGCCAGCGGCTCATCATCGGCGATCACCACCCGGATCGTGCTCATCGCGCAAGCACCTCATCGAAGACGATGTCGCGCATGTTTTCGTCGCGCGCGGCAACAACCGCACCGCGCCGTGGCAGGCGCAGGCTGACGCGGGTGCCGCCAGCGTCGGTGGTTTCGATCGACAGCGCGGCATCGTCGCCATACAGCGCCTGCAGGCGCGCGCGCGTGTTGGCGAGGCCGATGCCGTGCCCCTCGATATCGGGCAGGCCTTCCGCGCCGTCATCCTCGACTTCGAGCCACAACGCACCGGCGACCAGGCCGGCACCGATGCGCACGTTGCCGGGGCGGATCCGCCGCGCGATCGCATGCACCACCGCGTTCTCCACCAACGGCTGCAACAATTGCGGCGGCACCGCCTCATCCAGGCAGTCCTCGGCGACGCGCCAATGCACCTGCATGCGCTCGCCCAGGCGCACCTTCTCGATCTCGAGGTATTGCGCGAGCAATGCCAGCTCCTCGCGCAGGCCGACCCACTGCAGGCGCGAGCTTTCCAGGCTGCGGCGCAGCAGCGCGGACAGGCCGACCAGCATGCGGTCGGCGCGCGCGGCGTCGTGGTGGACCAGTTCTGCGATCGAGTTCAGCGCGTTGAACAGGAAGTGCGGATTCAGTTGCGCCGCAATAGCATCCAGGCGCGCCTGCGCCAGCAAGCCCTGCAGCTCCGCCGCGCGCCGCTCCTGCGCACGTGCCTCGTCGGAGAACAGCAGCGCATGCGCGACGCCGATCATGATCCAGCTGATCAGCACGTTGCTGTAGAGACTGGTCGGCATCACGTCGGCCCAGAAATCCGGCGGGCTCTCGTACCAGCCGACCCACGGATCCAGCGTGTGGATGAACACCGCCCGCACCACGACCATCACCAACGCAGCCAGCATCAGGATGCTGCAGGCACGCGCCACGTTGCCGCGGCGGATCGGCACGCGAGACACCAGCCAGAACAGCGCCACCGTGAGCGGCACCCAACCCCACATCCCGACCAGGCTGGTACGCAAGACATCGGCCCAGGCGTACTCCTTGCCCATGTCCGCGGCCATCGACATCACCTGGTGCGCGTAGAGCAATCCGTAGGCCGTCCAACCGACCAAGGCAGACAGCCACAGCGTCCACCACGAACGCTGCGGCAGCGGCAACCAACGAGCGTGTCCGGCGGGTTCCATGTGGCAACGCTACGCCCGCCCCTTGCCAGCCGCAACGCGGCGGGTCGCGTTCGCCACCGCATCGGTGCACTTCGTCCCACGTTGCTTGCCGATGCAGCGGAGTCAGGACAGGGTGGGCTGCCGCTTCGACACCGACTGGCACCCCTGGAACGTAGTAGGCACCGCACGCATGGAAGCACCGAACATTCCCCTTGCGCCGCGCGGCCGGAAGGAATCCACCCGCGGCGTTCTTTTTGCCGGCGTCCGGTTGCAACCCTTTCCATGGTGCTCCTTGCACGATGCGCTGCGCGTGCTGCGCATCGTCACCGCCCTGCTGTTCATGGCGCATGCGTCCATGCGTTTCGTCAATGGCAGCATCCCCCAATTCGGCGCGTTCATGGAATCGCAGGGATTCCCGCACGGACAAGCTTGGGTGCTGGCGATCACCTGTTGCGAACTCGGCGCGGGCAGTCTGTTGATCATCAATCGCGGTGTGCGCTGGGCCGCCAGTGGCCTGGCAGTGATCGTCGCCGCCGGGATCTGGTTGATCCATCGCCACAGCGGCTGGTTCGTCGGAGAACACGGCACCGGCGGCAGCGAATACAGCGTGGCCTTGCTGGCGATGTTGCTGGTGGTCGCGGCGCACGATGCCGCAGCCGCATCGCGTCGGGATTCCCGCACCGACGAGGCAGACCCGCATGGATGACACCCGCCCACTCCAATCGCCACCCGATTGCGCCTTGCTCGGCTTCCGCCTGCTGATCGCATTGCTGATCGGCATCCACGGCTGGTACCGGCTGAGCGCGGGCACGTCGCCGGTCTTCGGCGACTGGCTGGCCATCCAGGGCATTCCGCTGGCGCATGCGGTGGCCTGGGGCGTCACCGTTGGCGAAATCGTCGGCTCGGCCTGCCTGGCCATCGGCGTGTGCGTGCGTCCGTTCGCGCTCCTGTTCGTGGCGATCTACGCGATGGGGATCGTGCTGGTGCATGCACCGGAAGGCTGGTTCGTGGTCGGTGCCGGTCGCAATGGCATGGAGTACAGCGTGTTGCTGATCGCCAGCCTCGCCCTGGTGGCGCTGCGCATCCGTGCACCGCTCTGGCATGCCTTCAGGTCGCGCTGACGGAATCGAACGGATTCGGCAAGGCCACGGCCACGACTTCCGGCAGGTGCCGGGGACATGGTGTTTCGTGCATGGTGCGCGATTCGCCCTGCCCACCCGAGGGAACTCCATGCGCCTGTTGTCACTGGCCTGCGCGATCGCGCTTGGCCTGAGCTCCGTTGCGGCCCAAGCAGCGACACCCCAGCCGTCGGCGAAGGTCCCCGGCAGTGAGGCCATCGTCAGCAAGACCCTGGCAAACGGTCTGAAGATCGTGGTCTGGCCCGACCACGACATTCCCAACGCCAATTACTACACCTTCTACAAGGTCGGCAGCCGCAACGAATATCCCGGCATCACCGGCCTGGCGCACTACTTCGAACACATGATGTTCAACGGCACCACGAAGCGCGCGCCGGGCGAGTTCGACAGGCAGATGGAAGCCGCCGGCGGCAGCAACAACGCCAGCACCAGCAACGACCTGACCATCTACACCGACTGGTTCCCGAGCAGCGCACTGGAGACGATCTTCGACCTGGAAGGCGACCGCATGGCCAACCTGTCGTTCGACCCGAAGGTGGTCGAGAGCGAACGCGAGGTGGTCTTCAGCGAGCGTCGCTCCAGCATCGACAACGACAATTTCGGCACCCTGATGGAGCAGATGCAGGCGACCGCCTGGACGGCGCATCCCTACCAGTTCCCGACCATCGGCTGGCCCAGCGACATCGAAGGCTGGAAGCTCGACGACCTGAAGAAGTTCTTCAAGACCTATTACGCACCGAACAACGCGGTGCTGGTGGTCGCCGGCGATGTCGATCCGGCGCAGGTATTCGCACTGGCCGACAAGTATCTGGCCTCGCTGCCGAAGCAGCCGGAGCCGACGCCGATCACCACCGTCGAGCCGGAACAGCAGGGCGAGCGCCGGCTGGTGGTGGAACGCGCCGACGCGCAATCGCCTATCGTCGCCTACGCCTTCCATAGCGGCATCGGCGCGGGCAGCAAGGAATTCCCGACCCTCGAGTTGCTGACCACGATCCTGTCGCAGGGCGAGTCTTCGCGCCTGCACCAGCGACTGGTCGAGAAGGAACAGGCGGCCACCCAGGCCGGTGCGTTCGCGGAAGCCGGCTTCGACCCCGGCCTGCTGTGGATCTACGCGATGCTGCCGCCGGGCGGCGACATGGCGAAGGTGGAAACGCTGCTGGACGACGAACTCGCGAAGGTCGCGCGCGACGGCGTGACCGCCGCCGAACTCGACAAGGCGCGCAACCTCAAGGCCTCCGCGTTCTGGCGCGGCATGGCCACGATCAACGGCAAGGCACGCGCACTGGGGACCTACGAGGTGTTCAACGGCGACTATCGGAAATTATTCGATGCTCCCGCCGCCTACGACGCCGTCACCGCCGCGGACGTGCAGGCGCTGGCGAAAAAGATCCTGCGCATCCAGAACCGCACCACCGGCCTGCTCAAGCCGGTCGCCGCCGCAGCCACTGCCGCCGACAAGGAGGCCGCGAAATGAGCTTCTTCCGCAACGTATCCATCGCGCTGGTCGCCGCGTTCGCGTTCAACAGTGCCATCGCTGCAGACATCAAGCTCCCCGACTACCAGACCGTCACCCTCGACAACGGCGCCACCGTGCTGCTGATGCCGCGCAAGGACGTGCCGCTGGTCGCCGCGAACATCGCCGTGCGCGGCGGCGCGCTGGCCGATGCGGCGGGCAAGGAAGGCACCGCCGACCTGCTCGGCGAAATGCTCTCCAAGGGTGCGGGCAGCCGCAGCGCGCTGCAGTTCGCGCAGACCGTCGATGGCGCGGGCGGCAGCCTGGGCTTCGGCAGCTCGCGCGAGGCGATCATCGCCAATGCGCAGTTCCTGTCCAAGGACAGCGCGCTGATGCTCTCGCTGCTCGCCGACGCGCTGCTGCGGCCGACGATGGACAGTGCCGAGTTCGACAAGCTGCGCAAGCGGGCGATCGACGGCATCGCCAATGCCAAGGATTCCGATCCGCGCCAGCTGATCGGCACTTATACCGGCGGCTGGCTGTTCCGCGGCCATCCGTACGGGCGCTCCACCGGCGGCGACGAGACCAGCCTGGCCACGATCACCCTTTCCGACCTGCAAGCGTTCCGCCAGCAGCAGATGGGCGGCGACCGCCTGATCATCGCCATTGCGGGCGACTTCGATGCCACGGCGGTGACCGCGCAGCTGAAGCAGTCGTTCGGCGCTTGGCCGAAGGCGAGCGGCGGCCTGCCGGCAGTCGAGGCCAAGGCGCGCGAAACCGGCCGTCGCGTGCTGCTGATCGACAAGCCCGGCGCGACCCAGACCTACTTCGCGCTGGCCAATGTCGGCAGCAAGCGTGGCGACCCCGCGGAAGCCGCGCAGGACCTGGTGCAGACCGCGTTCGGCGGCCGCTTCACCTCGATGCTCAACACCGAACTGCGGGTGAAGTCCGGCCTGACCTACGGTGCCCGCTCGGGCATCGAACGTGCGTCCCAGCCCGGCCCCGTGGCGATCAGCAGCTTCACCAAGACCGAAACCACCAAGGCCGCGATCGACCTGGCGATCGCCACCCTCGACCGCCTGCACAAGGATGGACTGGACGCCGCGACGATCGACTCCGCCAAGCGCTATGTGGCCGGGCAATACGCACCCGGCCTGGAAACCGCGCCGCAACTGGCCGCGCAACTGGTCGACATGACCCTGTACGGCGATTCGCGCGAGACCATCGATGGCTACCTCGGCAACATCGCCGCCGCCACGCCGGCGCAGATCGCCGCAGCGCGTGCGGTGTTCCCGGAGAGCAAGGACCTGGCCATCGTCGCCATCGGCGATGCCGCCACGATCCGTGACGTGATCAAGAGCTATGGCCCGCTGACCGAGATGAAGCTGACCGACCCGCGCTTCTCGCCCAATTGACCATCCCTGCTCGTCAGCACCGCTTTCGCGGCAATGACGAGCAGGACGACACCTTTACGCAACCGGAGCAATCCCGTGAAAACACCCAAGATCCTGCTGCTGTCCCTGTCCATCGGCGTTGTCCTCGCCGGTTGCCAGAAGCCTGCCGATACCACCGCCGCAAGCACGGCCACTGCCAAGGCCGAAGCGCCTGCCTACACGCTGGACGAGTCCAAGCTGCCGCCGTTCAACCAGTTCACCCTGGCCGATCTGGATGCCGGCAAGAATGCCTGCGTGGATTTCGACGGACACGTCAACAGCAAGTGGCTGGCGGCCAATCCGATCCCGGGCGACCGCAGCAGCTGGGGCGCGTTCGAGATGCTGGCCGAGCGTTCGCTGGGCGTGCAGCGCCAGTTGGCCGAACAGGCGGCCGCGAAGAACGCCGATGTCGGCGTGGACAAGATCGTCGGCGACTTCTGGTCCACCGGCATGGACGAAGCGAAGATCAACGCGCAGGGCGTCGAGCCGCTTAAGCCGGAACTGGCGAAGATCGACGCGCTCGCCGACGGCCCCGCGGTGGCCGAGTTCCTGCGCACCTCCGCTGCCGATGGCAATGGCTACCTGATCGGCATCGGCTCGATGCCCGACTTCAAGAATTCCGACATCAACATCGCCGCCACCGGCCAGGGCGGCCTGGGCTTGCCGGACGTGCCGTATTACAGCAAGCCCGACTACCAGAAGATCCGCGATGCCTACGTGGCCTATGCCACCAAGCTGCTGGAACTGTCCGGCGTGCCGACCGCCGAGGCCGCAACGCAGGCGAAGGACGTGCTCGCGTTCGAAACCCGCCTGGCCAAGGCCAGCAAGTCCAGCGAGGAGTTCTCGCGCGACGTCGGCCTGTACTACAACCCGGTCAGCCCGGCCGAGGCCGACAAGCTGTCGCCGAATTTCCCCTTCACCAAGCTGTTCGAATCGCAGGGCGTCGCGGTGCCGGCGATGTTCTCGCTGTCGGTGCCGGCCTACCACGCCGAAGTCAGCAAGATGCTGGCCGACGTGCCGGCGGCGCAGTGGAAGAGCTACCTGAAATTCCACCTGCTGGATGGCGCGGCGCCCTACCTCTCCAGCGACTTCGTGCAGGCCAACTTCGAGTTCTACGGCAAGACCCTGGGCGGCCAGAAGGAACTGCGCGAGCGCGGCAAGCGCGTGCTCGGCACCATCGACGGGCAGGTCGGCGAGGCGCTGGGCCAGATGTACGTGAAGGTCGCATTCCCGGCCGAATCCAAGGCCAAGATGGAAACCCTGATCAAGAACCTGAGCGACGCGCTGAAGCTGCGCATCGAGGGTCTGGAATGGATGAGCGCGGACACCAAGAAGAAGGCGCTGGAGAAGTGGGCGTCGTTCCAGCCGCGCGTGGGCTATCCGGACAAGTGGCGTGAATGGACCGGCCTGGCCACCGCCCGCGACAGCTACATCGGCAACGTGCTGGCCGCGCGCAAGTTCAACTACAAGTGGGACATCGGCAAGATCGGCCAGCCGGTCGACAAGACCGAATGGGGCATGCGCCCGCAGACGGTCAATGCGCAGTACAACCCGCTGGCCAACCAGATCACCTTCCCGGCCGCGATCCTGCAGCCGCCGTTCTTCGACCCGAAGGCGGACGACGCGCTGAACTATGGCGGCATCGTGGCGGTGATCGGCCACGAGATGACCCACGGCTACGACGACCAGGGCAGCCGCTTCGATGCCAAGGGCACGATGCTCGATTCGCCCGGCTGGTGGACCCAGGCGGACCTGGACAGCTTCAAGGCCAGCACCGGCAAGCTGGTCGCGCAGTTCGACGGCTACAAGGCGAGCAACGGCAAGAACCTCAACGGCAACCACACCCTAGGCGAGAACATCGCCGACCTGGGTGGCCTGGCGACCGCGCATGACGCCCTGATCAAGGCCAGCGCCGGTCAACCGGATCCGAAGATCGATGGCCTGACCCGCGACCAGCGCTTCTTCTACAGCTGGGCCACCGTGTGGCGTCGCAACTTCACCCCGGAGGAACTGGAGCAGCGCCTGCAGACCGACGAACATGCACTGGCCTCGTTCCGCGCGATCGGTGCGCCGTCGAACATGCCGGCGTTCGCCCAGGCGTTCGGCTGCAAGGTCGGCGACCCGATGGTCCGCACGGGCGAGAGCCACGTCGTCATCTGGTGATGTAGGCGGTTGCGGGCGATTGGCGCTGATCCTTCCTGATATCGCACCCGCCCCTGGAGGCCCGGCACGTCCGGGCCTCCATTTTTGTGGTCCCCGGTGAGTCCCGAGAGTCGTTCATCGTCTTCATTGCCCCTGCCCGCGGGCGGGGGGACAATAGGGACATGATCGACGCTTCCCGCTACCCCCGGCTGTCCCGGATCGACCGTCCCGCCGACCTGCGCACCTTCGAGCCGACCGAGCTGCGCGCCATCGCCGACGAGCTGCGCACCTACCTGATCGAATCGGTCGGCAAGTCCGGCGGGCACTTCGGGGCCGGCCTCGGGGTGGTCGAACTGACCACCGTGCTGCATTACCTCTACGACACGCCCGACGACCGCATCGTCTGGGACGTCGGCCACCAGAGCTATCCGCACAAGATCCTCACCGGCCGCCGCGATGCCATCCACACGGTCAAGCAGAAGGACGGCGTGGCGCCGTTCCCGAAGCGCGAGGAGTCCGAATACGACACCTTCGGCGTGGGCCACTCATCGACTTCGATCTCGGCGGCGCTGGGCATGGCGATCGCGAATGCGCGCGCCGGCAACGATCGCAAGGTCGTCGCGGTGATCGGCGACGGCGCGATGACCGCCGGCATGGTGTACGAGGCGCTGAACCACGCCGGCGGCATGGACGAGGAACCGAACCTGCTGGTGATCCTCAACGACAACCGCATGTCGATCAGCGAGGCGGTCGGCGGCCTGACCAAGATGCTCGGCCGGATGACCGGCAGCAAGACCCTCAACGCGCTGCGCGAGGGCGGCAAGAAGCTGCTCGGCGACAAGCGCAGCAGCGGCACCGCGCGCTTCGTGCGGCGCTGGGAAGAACACTGGAAGGGCATGTTCGTGCCCTCCACCCTGTTCGAGGAAATGGGCTTCCACTACACCGGACCGATCGACGGCCACGACGTCGACGCGCTGGCAGGCGTGCTGACGATGCTGAAGGGCCTGAAGGGCCCGCAGCTGCTGCACGTGATCACCACCAAGGGCAAGGGCTACGAACTCGCCGAGGGCGACCAGATCGGCTATCACGCGGTCAGCCCATTCGATCCCGAGAAAGGCCTGGTCGCGAAAACGGGCGCGAAAAAGCCGACCTATACCGATGTCTTCGGCGACTGGATCTGCGACATGGCCGCGGCCGATGAAGGACTGCTGGCGATCACTCCGGCGATGCGCGAAGGCTCGGGCCTGGTGCGCTTCAGCAAGGAATACCCGCAGCGCTATTTCGATGTCGCCATCGCCGAGCAGCACGCGGTGACGCTCGCCGCCGGCATGGCCTGCGAAGGCGCGAAACCCGTCGTCGCGATCTATTCCACCTTCCTGCAGCGCGCCTACGACCAGCTGGTCCACGACGTCGCCATCCAGAAGCTCGACGTACTGTTCGCGATCGACCGCGGTGGCGTGGTCGGCCCCGATGGCGCGACCCACGCCGGCAACCTCGACCTCAGCTTCCTGCGCTGCGTGCCGAACATGGTCGTGATGGCACCCGCCGACGAACGCGAATGCCGGCAGATGCTCAGCACCGGCTACCGCCATGAAGGTCCGGCCGCGGTGCGCTATCCGCGCGGCAGCGGCCCCGGAGTGGCGCTGGATGCGTCGCTCGACACCTTGCCGATCGGCAAGGCCGAACTGCGTCGCCATGGTGCGCGGATCGCCCTGCTTGCGTTCGGTGCGCTGTTGCCGGCGGCGGAACAGGTCGGCGCGGGGCTCGGCCTGAGCGTGGTCAACATGCGCTTCGTCAAACCGCTCGATCGTGCGCTCATCCTGGAACTCGCGGACACGCACGAAGGCTTCGTGACCCTGGAAGACAACGTGGTCGCCGGTGGCGCCGGCAGCGGTGTGGCCGAATTGCTGGCCGCCGAGGGCATCGTCATGCCGATCCTGCATCTGGGCCTGCCCGACGAATTCCAGCACCACGCCAGCCGCGAAGACCTGCTGGCCGAAGCCGGGCTGGACGTGGCCGGGATCCGCGCTGCAGTGCTCAAGCGCTGGCCGCAGCTGGCGATGCCGGAACAGGCGCGCGCAGCGGGGTACTGATCGCCGCAGCGCGCGCCCGGCTCATTCGTCCGGTGCGAGCACCGAATAACCCTTGGCCTTGAGCTTGGCCAGCAAGCCGTCGGCGTTGGCCATTTCCTTCATGTCCAGCACCGCGAAGGTGACGGTGTTCTTCTCAAGCGCAGCATCGGCCGCGGCCAGCCATTTGCTGCGGGCCTTCTGATTGGCATCACCGAACCCTAGCCGCTTGCCGATGCCCGCCTCCGAGATGGCGCTCATGCAGGACTCCCACTGATACGGCGCAGGCAGCGACTGCAACGCGGCCATATCGCCGGTGGCCCAGGCGTTCGCGCGCGCGCGCATGGCGTCGAGATCGGTCTCGATGCGGGTCATCGTGTTCTCGAAGCAGGCGATGTCATCCAGCGTGGTCTTTGACCATTCCTTCAGCAGTGGCTTCGGATCGCGGACCACGATTTCTTCTTTCACCACGGTCACGTTGGGGTGATGAGCTTCGACCGCATCGTTGATCACCGGCCACACCGACTTCGCATTGTCCAACCCGGATTTTTTCATCGCCTCCTTGTACAGCTCCTGCGCAGCGAACAAGGGCCGCCACTTCTCGACGCCGCCATCGGCACCGATGTAGCGCGCCTTCAATGTTTTCCAGCGCGCGTACGAGGCCGGTGACACGATCTCTTCGAGGCGCTTGCCGTCCGGGCTCTTGCGGGCACCAAGCATCGCTGGCAGCAGCGTCAGTTTCTGAAAGAACCCGGCCTTGACGTCCAAGCTGACGCGCGGCGGATAGATCACCTCCTGCGCATTCCCGATCACGTCCTGGACCTGCTTCGATTGCCACTGCATCTTCGCCGGCAGCGGACTGAGTGTGGCGAGTATCCACAGGTCGTGGTTGCCCTTGCGCACCAACCAGAGACCTGGCCCCGGCTGTGTGCCGTCGACGATTACCGTGGCCTCGGTGCGGATGCCGTCGGCACCCACCGTCGCTTGCTGGATCGGGGCTTCCTGCACCGGCGGAGTGGCCGGCGTGGTGGGTGGAACCTGCGCCTGCAGCGGCATCGCCGCAAGCGCCAGCATCATGCCCACCGCCAGCATCGTCATGCGCATATCGTTCCCGTCCTTGTGGTGTTGGCTGAGGCGTGGTGGCGCAGTGTGACCAGCCTTGCATTGCGAAGTTCAACCGGCGCCTGAATCGGCGCGCATCGATGCGTCCTGCCTCAGCCTCGCCAACGATCCCAGCCATGCAGCAACCACCCGCCGATCATCAGCATCCCGCCAAACGGGGCCAGCGTGGTCGGCAGGCTCAACAACGCCGCGCCGATGAGACTGCCCGAGAACAGCAGCACGCCCAGCAACATCGCCAGCAACGCCGTCAAGCCGCTGCGTCGCTGCGCGAGGGGAGCAAGCGCGGCCAGCGCCACACCATGCCCGGAGGCGAAGGCCGCGGCTTGCACCAGGCGCGCCTGTGCTTCGCCATCGGCACCATGTACGGCATACGCTGCCAACGCCACCGACATGCCGGCCATCACGCTGCCGATCGCGCCCAGCGCGCGCAGTTGCAACGGAATCGATGGATCAGCGGTCTTGGACATCGTGTCCTGCTTCTGAAACCCGGAAACGCGAACGCCGCGACAAGTCGCGGCGTTCGCGGGTGCAAGGCTAACGGCGGCCCGAACAGGCCGCAGGCATCACTTCGCCTTCAATGTCCAGTAGACGTCGAACTGACCGTTCTCGGTGAACGCCTCGGCGACGCCCGACTTGTAGCTCTCATACGGGCGATCGACCACTTCGTGGCCGTTGGTCAGCGCCCACGCGCGCAACGCATTGCGGACGTTGTCCAGCTCCGCCATGTAACCGGTGTAAGCAGCGGTGGCGACCTTGGCGGCTGGCGTCTGCACGTGCAGTACGGGACCCTGCAGGGTCGGTTTGCCGACGGCACTGCCATCTTTCTTGCGCACGGCCTGGGCGACATCGAAGTTGTAGGTCTCGCGGCCAAGTTCGGTGCTGATGATGCGCAGCGGACCCACGGCTTCCAGGCCATTGGCATCCATCACCCGCTTCAGCCACTCGGCGTTGGCGGTGATCGAGGCCTGGATCTGCGAGTTGCCGCGCTCGACGTTGCCGGCATTGACATACAGCAGATCCTCGACCGGACGATCAGCGACCTTCAGGCCGGTCATCTTGCTGCCGGATACGGCGTAATCCACGTTCGGCACCGCGGCCAGCATGCCGACGATGCGCGACAGACCCAGCTTCATGTCGTCGCCCACGTGGCGGCTGACGTACATGCCGGCGTAACGACCAAGCAGGTTCCAGCCGTAGTCGACGTTATAGGTCTGGGTGATCTCGACATTGCGGTTGTTGCGGCCGGTCGGCTTGAAGATAAAGGAGGTGCGCTTGTTGCTGCCGCGCTCTTCGTTCTCGATCTTGTAGCTGACTTTCTCGCGCGGGACACTCTCGGTGATTTCCCAGAAGCCCTTGCCCAGGCCCTCTTCCTTCGACACGTAGTCGAGGCGCGCACCAACACCGCTGTCCGGCCCCGACAGGGTCATCTGCACGCGCGGATCGCGCATCACCAGCGGGTTCCAGTCCTTGAAACGGCGCAGGCTGTTCAGGCTGTCGAACGCGATGGTCAGCTTGCGGTTGGTCTCGACCTTCTCGACCAGGGAACGCGAGGACGGCAGTACCAGCGCTACTACCAGGAACAGCCCCGCCACGATCGCGAGGGAAATCAGGATCTCGAGCAAACGGGTCATTCAGGTCTCTCCGGGAAGGCCGCTCGCGGCGTGCAGCCGCGCAGACCCGCCATCGTACCAAACCGTTGCCGGGGTGGGCGAGGGTCGGGACGCCGGAATCGAGACGAGCGCCACCAAATCGCGTGCACGGGCAAGCATGCACGGATCCGGCAAGTCGAGCCTTGCCGGGTCAGACCAGTTGCAGCTCGAAGGCCTTGAGTACGGCCCGCGTGCGATCCCTCACCCCGAGTTTCGACAGGATGTTGGACACGTGGTTCTTGATCGTGCCTTCGGCCACGCCCAGCGAATTGGCGATTTCCTTGTTGGAGAAGCCGCTGGCCATCAGCCGCAGGATCTCGGTCTCGCGGTCGGTCAGCGGATCCGGGCGGTCCAGGCTGACGAACTCGTTGCGCATGTGCTCCAGCCCGGACAGCAGGCGCTGGGTCACCGCCGGCTGCACCAGCGAGCCGCCCGCGGCGACCATCTGGATGGCGTTGACCAGTTGCTCCAGCGAGACATCCTTGAGCAGATAGCCCTTCGCACCGGCCTTGATCCCGGCCAGCACAAGCGCATCGTCGTCGAAGGTGGTGAGGATGATCGTGGGCGGCAGCGTGCCGGCCCGACTCATCGCCTGCAGGGACTCCAGCCCGGACATCACCGGCATGCGCATGTCCATCAGCACCACGTCGGGGGCGACCTGCGGGATCTGCTCGACGGCCTGGCGGCCATCGGAGGCTTCGGCCACCACCTCGATACCCTCCGCCAAGGCAAGCAGGGAACGGATGCCCTGGCGCACCAAGGTCTGGTCGTCGACCAGGAAGACGCGGATGGGCGTGGTGCGGATCGGGGCGACTTGGGTCATGCGGCGACTCCTTGGGGCAGGCCGGTCGCCGCATTCGGCGCCACCGGCAAGGTCATGGTGAGTTGGAAGCCGTGGCCGCGGCGGGTGGCGATCTCGAGCCGGCCATCCTGCTGGCGCAGGCGTTCCTGCAGGCCACGCAGGCCGTTACCCGGCTGGACCTGGTCGCTGCCGCGGCCATCGTCGCGCACTTGCAGGATCACATCGGGACCGTCGCGGCGTGCACTCAGCCAGAGGCGACTGGCGCCGGCATGACGCACCACGTTGGTGATCGCCTCCTGCGCGCAACGCAACAGGATGTGCGCGCGCTCCGGGTCATCCACCGTGAGTGGTTGCTCGATGTCCATCTCGATGGCGAGCTTCGGCACGTTCTCGGCCAGCGGACGCAACGCGGCACCGAGATCGATCGCCCCACTCTCGCGCAGCTGGCTGACCGCCTCGCGCACGTCGGTGAGAAGCAGCTTGGCCAGCGTCTGCGCCTGGCGCACATGCTCCTGCGCTTGCCCCTCGGTGATATGGCTTGCCACTTCCAGATTGAGGCTGAGTGCGGTCAGGTGGTGGCCCAGCAGGTCATGCAGCTCGCGCGAAATGCGCGTGCGTTCGTTCACGCGCGCGCTGTCGGCCAGCAGCGCGCGGGTGGCGCGCAATTCCGCGTTCAGGCGGCGCTGGTCCTCACGTGCCTGCATTTGCTGCAGCGCCACAAGGCTGGTGACGAAGACGAAGCCGGAAAACCCCGCATACAGCACCGACTGCATCAGCGCTTCCAGCGGCGGGAAGCCCAGCCAACGGATGAACACCGGGGCCACCGCCAGCTGGCTGGCCAGCAACCAGGCTGCGCCCAATGGCAGCGGCAACAGCCACGGCAGCACGCAGGCAGCCACCATCAACAGCACGCTGCCCAGCCCCGAGCCATTGAAATAGCTGACCGCCAGCGCAGCCAGCGTCAGCACCACCAGCAGGATGTAGTCGCCAACGCTGCGTGCGCGGCTGCCCAGCCCGCGGGTCAACCACGCATAACTCAGACCGAACGCGAAGTAGGCCACCCAGCCTTGCCATGGCATTGGCCGCAGCGCAAGTTCCTCGTCGCCGGGCGTGCCCAGCAGCGGTCCCACCCATGAGTACACCAGGGGCAGGCCGACCATCGCCCAGGTGAACAGGCCGGCATAGCGCAGCAGGCGGGTGTGCGAGATTCGGGCGAGCATGCGCTCTTATACCGCCTCGCCCCGCTGCGTGCCTGCACCGAAGGTCATGGCCGCGACCGGCAGCCCATGCGATAATTCCTGCCGATGCCAGCGCCTACTGGCCACCCGCTGCAACGCCATCCGGAGCCAAGGAATGTCGATCGCCATCCGCGACGTGCGCGAGCACGAGCTGGATTCCGTCCTCGCCCTCAACAACGCCGCGGGCCCTGCGATCCTTCCCCTCGATGCCGCCAGGCTTCGCCATCTGTTCGACCGCGCCGAATACTTCCGCGTGGCCGAGCGCGACGGCGCAATGGCGGGGTTCCTGATCGGCTTCGGCGCGCAGGCGCAACACGACAGCAGCAACTTCGCCTGGTTCGGCGCACACCATCCGGATTTCTTCTACATCGACCGCGTCGCCGTGGCCAGCCGTCGCCGTGGCGGCGGCGTGGGCCGCGCGCTGTATGCCGATGCGCAGAGCTACGCCGAATTGCGCTACCCGCAGCTGGCCTGCGAAGTCTTCCTGCAGCAGGGCAACGACCACGCCTTGCTGTTCCACGGCAGCTTCGGCTTCCGCGAAGTCGGCCAGCACGTGATGGCCGGCCACGACATCCGCGCGGCGATGCTGATGAAGGGCCTGTGCAGCTACGCATGGGTTCGCGACACCTACGGCGATGCCCTGCCCGACGAACCCTGGCTGCAGCAGCCGCGCCAGGTCGCGCAGCCGGCGCGCCCGACCGGAACCTGCGCGTGAGCGCGGTGGTCGACTACGCCCAGGCCGGCGAACTGAAATTCGGCCAGGTCGGCATCGCCAACCTGCGCGTGCGCACCCTCGACGTGGCGCAACTCGCCGCCGAGATGCGCGACCGCGTGCAGCGCGCGCCCAACCTGTTCGCGCGCGCCGCGGTCGTGCTGGATTTCGGCGGTTTGAGCCAGGTGCCTGCAGTAGAAGAAGCCCGCACGCTGGTCGATGGCTTGCGCGACGCTGGCGTGCTGCCGGTCGCGCTGGCCTATGGCACCAAGGAAATCGAGGCGCTGTCGCAGCAACTCGGCCTGCCCTTGCTGGCCAAGTTTCGCGCGCAGTACGAGCCCGCCACGCAAGCCGCCACGCCTGCACCGGCAGCTGTCGAACCGGCTCCGGCAAAGACTCCATCCGCGCCTGCAGCTACGAAACAGGCGACCTCCGCCGGCCCCGGCCTGATGCAGACCTCGCCGGTCCGCTCCGGCCAGCAGGTGTATGCCGAGAACCGCGACCTGACCGTGCTCAGCGCGGTCGGTGCCGGTGCGGAAGCGATCGCCGACGGCTCCATCCACATCTACGGCGCCTTGCGCGGCCGCGCCCTCGCCGGCGCGCAGGGCAACGAAGAGGCCCGCATCTTCTGCCGCGAATTCCACGCGGAGCTGGTCGCGGTGGCCGGGCACTACAAGGTACTGGAAGACATCCCGGCGGAGTTGCGCGGCAAGCCCGTGCAGGTCTGGCTGGAAAAGGGACAACTCAAGCTCGCGGCACTCGACTGATTGCTTCGAGAAACAGGCCGGGCTTGCCCGGTTTCACGAAACAAGAGCTGCATGACCGCCCCCGCGGGAATGACGGCAAGAAACCGGAGAAAGCCAACTTGGCGGAAATCATCGTAGTCACCTCGGGCAAGGGCGGCGTGGGCAAGACCACCAGCAGCGCCAGCATCGCCACCGGCATCGCCCGCCGCGGCAAGAAAGTCGCGGTCATCGACTTCGACGTCGGCCTGCGCAACCTCGATCTGATCATGGGCTGCGAGCGCCGCGTGGTGTACGACTTCGTCAACGTCGTCCACGGCGAGGCCTCGCTCAAGCAGGCCCTGATCAAGGACAAGCGCTACGACAGCCTGTTCGTGCTGGCCGCGTCGCAGACCCGCGACAAGGACGCGCTGACCAAGGAAGGCGTGGAGAAGGTGCTCAAGGACCTGGCCGACGACGGCTTCGACTACATCGTCTGCGACTCGCCCGCCGGCATCGAGAAGGGCGCGTTCCTGGCGATGTATTTCGCCGACAAGGCGGTGGTCGTGGTGAACCCGGAAGTGTCGTCGGTGCGCGACTCCGACCGCATCCTGGGCCTGCTGGCCAGCAAGACCCGCCGCGCCGAGACCGGCGAAGGCGAAGTCACCGCCTACCTGCTGCTCACCCGCTACAGCCCGCAGCGCGTCGAGAACGGCGAGATGCTGTCGATCACCGACGTCGAGGAAGTGCTGGGCCTGAAGACGATCGGCGTGGTGCCGGAATCCGGCGACGTGCTGAACGCCTCCAACAAGGGCGAGCCGGTGATCATGGACGCCGAGTCCAACGCCGGCCAGGCCTACGACGACGCGGTCGCGCGCCTGCTGGGCGAGCAGCGCCCGATGCGCTTCACCCAGCTGGAGAAGAAGGGCTTCTTCAGCAAGTTGTTCGGGGGCTGACGCATGTCGATCTTCGATTTCCTCAAGCCCAAGAAAACCACCGCGATCACCGCGAAGAACCGCCTGCAGATCATCATCGCGCAGGAACGCAGCTCGCAGGGCGCGCCGGATTACCTGCCGCTGATGCGCCGCGAGATCCTGGAAGTGATCCGCAAGTACGTCAACGTGGATGTCGATGCGGTCAAGGTCGACGTGGTCAAGGACGGCGACCACGACGTGCTCGATATCTCGGTGTCGCTGCCGGACGCGCGCGCAAGCGCGTGACGGACGATTCGTCATCCCGGCGAAAGCCGGGATCCAGCACTCCATCTCACCATGCAGAACGAACCGAACTTCGGCGTTCGCAGGGATGAGGCGTCAATGGTCGACGCAACTTCCGTCCTCACCCTCGCCGACATCGCATTCGACGATGCAGCCGCCTTGCTGCATCGTTTCGCACTCTCGTTGCAACGCGTCGCCGACGGCGCACCGATCCCCGGCAGCTACTGGGGCGAGTGCGAGGCCGGCATCATCGGAAGCACCGTGTACGCACGCGCCGATACGCCGGTGCATTCGCTGCTGCACGAAGCCGGCCACCTGATCGTGTTGCCGCCGGAACGCCGCGATGCGGTGCACACCGACGCCACAGATTCCATCGCCGAGGAGGACGCCGTCTGCGTGCTGCAGGGATTGCTGGGCGATGCCCTGCCCGGCGTCGGCCGCGAGCGCGTGCTGGCGGACATGGATGCGTGGGGCTACACCTTCCGCATGGGATCCGCGCGCGCCTACGTCGACCGCGATGCAGAAGACGCCTGGGCATGGTTGCAGGCACGCGGCCTGGTCAACGAAACGCGCGCCCTGCTTCTCCCGGATCGCGAGTAGGGACGCGCGTGGCGGGCGGCCCCTCGCCGGGCATTTCAAGCCCAAGAGGGGCTGCGCGCCACGCGCGTCCCGAGCCAAACGTCAGCAATGCCAAGCGCTTGCCCGACCGCCGCCCAGGTCACTTGCGGTCGCCGGCAAACGCGCTAGCCTTGCCCCTCCAGCGCGCCTGCGCCGACGAGGAATGCCCAGTGAAGCCACGCATCGCCCTGCTTGCCCTTGCCATTGCCGGCTCACTCGCAATCACCGCCTGCAAGCGCGAACCCACGCCGCCCAGCGCAGCACCGGGTGCCCCTGCCGCAGCACCGGCAGGCGAAACCGCCGACGAGTTCGTGGCCCGGGTCAACATCGAATTCCGCACGATCAGCGCGGAACTGAATTCGGCGCAATGGCTGTCCAGTACCTATATCAACAGCGACAGCGAAATGCTGGCGGCCAAGGCCAACGAGCGCTGGCTTACCCAGCTCAATGCGTGGATCGCGCAGGCGAAACGCTTCGAGGGCCAGCAGTTGTCGCCTGAAACCGCACGCGCGATCAAGCTGATCAAGCTGATGACCGCGATGCCGGCACCGAAGGATCCCAAGCTGCTGCAGGAGCTGACCCAGATCGCCACCCGCATGGAAGGCACCTATGGTGCCGGCAAGTACTGCACCGGCAGCGGCGAGGCAACGACCTGCCGCGACATCGGCCAGCTCAGCGAAGTCCTGGCCAAGAGCCGCGACTACGACGCGCAACTGGATGCGTGGCAGGGCTGGCACACGATCAGTCAGCCGATGCGCAAGGATTACATCCGCTTCGCCGACCTGGTGAATACCGGCGCGAAGGAAATGGGCTTCGCCGATGCCGGCGAGATGTGGCGCTCGGGCTATGACATGAGCCCGGCAGAACTCGCGGCCGAGAGCGACCGTCTTTGGGACCAGGTCAAGCCGCTGTACGAGCAACTGCATTGCTATGCGCGCGGCAAACTGGACGGCAGGTACGGCAAGGACAAGGGGCAAGTGGCGGGTGGCATGCTGCCCGCGCACCTGATGGGCAACCTCTGGCAGCAGGACTGGGGCAACCTGTGGGACCTGTTGCAGCCATACCCGGGCGCCGGCAGCCTCGATGTCAATTCGGCGCTGCAGAAACTCGCCGACGACAACCTGAGCAAGGAACTCGACAAGCCCGGCGACCGCAATGCCAGCGAGGCCGAACGCACATTCACGGCGCAGCGCGCAGCCGAACTCGCCACCGCCAAGGCGATGACCGTGCGCGCGCAGGATTTCTACGTCTCCCTGGGCATGCCCAAGCTGCCGGACAGCTACTGGGAGAAATCCCAGTTCATCAAGCCGCTTGATCGCGACGTGGTCTGCCACGCCAGCGCCTGGGACATGAACATGGCGGGCGACGTGCGCACGAAAATGTGCATCAAGCCGAACGAGGAAGAACTCACCACGATCTACCACGAGCTTGGCCACATCTATTACGACCTGGCCTACAACACGCAGCCGCCGGTGTTCCAGGGCGGCGCGCACGACGGCTTCCACGAAGCAATCGGCGACACCATCGTGCTGGCGATGACGCCAACCTACCTGCAGTCGGTTGGCCTGGTCGATGCGCAGCAGCAGAGCCAGGAAGCGCTGGTCAACGCGCAGATGCGCATGGCGTTGGCCAAGGTGTCGTTCCTGCCGTTCGGGTTGATGATCGACCGCTGGCGCTGGGGCGTGTTCGACGGCTCGATCAAGCCGGACGCCTACAACAAGGCGTGGTGGGAGCTGAAGGCGAAATACCAGGGCGTGGCCCCGGCGACCGCACGCGGCGAGGAGTACTTCGATGCGGGCGCGAAGTACCACGTGCCGGGCAACACGCCGTACACGCGCTACTTCCTCTCGCACGTGCTGCAATTCCAGTTCTACAAGGCGCTCTGCGATGCCTCCGGTTACAAGGGTCCGCTGTACGAATGCAGCTTCTACGGCAGCAAGGCCGCCGGCGAGAAGTACTCGGCGATGCTGTCCAAGGGCGCCAGCCAGCCGTGGCAGAAGACCATGAAGGAACTCACCGGCGGCGAGAAGATGGATGCCAGCGCGGTGCTTGAATACTTCGCGCCGCTGCAAGGCTGGCTGAAACAGCAGAATGCCGGCAGCGCCTGCGGTTGGGTGAGCAATCCCGCTTAGCCGTTTGCCCTATCGGCAACGGCCGGGATTGCGAATGCCCGGCCATGGATGGCCGGGCAGGACGCTCCCAAGCCAACTTGTTGCGCCATGAATGGCAGCGATCGGGTGAATCAAGCGAAGGCCGGCCCTGTGCCGGCCTTCATGCTTTTGAACATGCAGGGATTCCGGCATGTCGAAAGTCACTTGTCCGTCTCATGGTCGGCAGGCAACCTCGACCGTCAATCCAACTCCCACGGCGAATATTCACCATGATCCGCAACCACCGCCTTGCCCTCGCCTTCCTCGCCGCCACCCTGCCGTTCGCAGTCGCCGCCCAGTCAAGCTCCGGCAACATCACGGGCGAGGCCGTCACCGGCGACACGGTCGTGGTGTCGGGCATCGATACCGGCTTCAAGCGCGAACTCAAGATCGACAAGGACGGCAAGTTCCAGATCCGCCGTGTGCCAACCGGCAACTACCAGATCGTCGTCATGCACAAGGATGGGACCATCGACCCGGCTCAGAGCGTCATGGTGCGTCCCGGTGGCAGTGCGCGATTGATGGAAGCAGGCAAGACCGAGGCCAAGGAATTGTCTTCCGGAAGCTGAATCCGCAATCGACAGGCAAGGGCCGGCGCAAGCCGGCCTTTTCTTTTCCCGAACCGGGGCGATACTGCCGCCATGAACGATCCGGTCGAACTCGCCCCGCAACCGCACGCCACCGCGACGGCATTGCCGGCGTGCTACTACGTCGACGCGTCGATGACGGCGCGCGACCGCGCCTCGATCTTCGATGCCACATGGCAACTGGTCGCGCATGTGTCGCAATTGCGGAATGCCGGCGACCACGTGGTCGCCGATTTCGCCGGCCTGCCGGTGCTCGCGGTGCGCGGCGGGGACGATGTCATCCGCGTGTTCCACAACGTCTGCCGGCATCGCGCCGGACCGATCGCGCAATGCGACGGATTGGCGGCGAAGTCGCTGCGTTGCCGCTATCACGGCTGGACCTACACGCTGGAAGGCCAGTTGCGCGCCGCGCCGGAAATGCAGGGCGTCGAGGATTTCGATGTCGCCGACATCCGCCTGCCGCAACTTGCGGTACGGGTCTGGCAGGGCCTGGTGTTCGCCGCCGTGGATGCCGCGCGCGCGCCGGACTTCGATGCCTTCGTCACCGGCATCGATGCGCGTCTCGGCGGCGATCGCGGCCTCGAACGCTACGGCAACCACCATCGCGCCAGCTACGACATCGCCTGCAACTGGAAGGTCTACGTCGACAATTACCTGGAGGGCTACCACGTTCCGCACGTGCATCCGGGTCTCAATCGCCTGCTCGACTACCGCAGTTACCGCACCGAACTGGAACGCTGGCATTCGCTGCAGTGGAGCCCACTCGAGAGCGACGCCTCCCTCTACGGCAATGGCGACGCGCTGTACTACTGGCTGTGGCCGAACACGATGCTCAATATCCTGCCCGGCCGCATGCAGACCAATACGGTGATCCCGCTCGGCGTGGATCGTTGCCGCGTCTTGTTCGACAGTTACTACGCGCCCGACGACAGCGACGCCGGCCAAGCCCGTCGCGATGCCGACCTGTCCTTCAGCGACGAAGTTCAGCATGAGGACCTGGGCATCTGCGAGGACGTGCAGCGCGGCTTCGCGTCAGGTAGTTACGTGCCGGGCCGCCTGAACCCGCTGCGCGAATCGGGCGTGCATCACTTCCATGAGATGCTGCGCGCGGCCTATCGACAGTCGTCGCCCGACGCCTGATCGCCACACGAATCCAACCGGGAACCACGCATGTCCGAGTCGCCATCGACCAGCATCGATCCCGGGACACAAGCCAGACCGCTTGGCCTGTGGATGGCCACCGCCTTGGTCGTCGGCAGCATGATCGGCAGCGGCGTGTTCCTGTTGCCGGCGGCACTCGCACCCTACGGCGCTGCCAGCCTGGTCGGCTGGGGCATCGCCCTGTGCGGTGCGCTGATGCTGGCTGCCACGTTCGCCAAGCTCGCGGTGCATTGGCCGTGCACGGGCGGACCGTATGCCTACGTGCGCCGCTCGTTCGGCGACGTCGCCGGCTTCGGCATCGCCTGGAGCTACTGGATCTCGATCTGGTCCGGCATGGCCGCGATCGCGGTCGCCTTCGCCGGCAGCATGGGCGCGATCTTCCCGGCATTGACCGCAACGCCCGTGCGCGCGGCGACGTGTGCGTTGATCGCGCTGTGGGTGTGCACCGGCGTGAACCTGGTCGGGTTGCGTCAGGCCGGACGCCTGCAGGTGGTCGCCACCGCGTTGAAGCTCTTGCCGCTGCTGTTGTTCGGCGTCGTCGCCCTGTGGTTCGTCGATTCCGGCAACTACGTGCCGTTCAATCCCAGCGGTGCGACCCTCCCCAGCGTTGCCAACACGACGGTGATCCTGACGATGTGGGCGCTGTGCGGACTGGAAGTGGCCACGGTGCCCGCAGGCTCGATCCGCGACCCCGAACGCACGATTCCGCGCGCCACGTTGCTTGGCACCCTGCTGGCCGGCGTCGCCACCATCCTCGCCTGCACCGTAGTGATCGGACTGGTGCCGACCGAGGTGCTCAAGGGCTCCGGCGCGCCGATGGCGGAAGCCGCAAGCCGCGTGTGGGGACCGGGCGCGGCGCTCGGCATCGCGGTGTTGGCCGCGGTGTCCACCTTCGGTGCGATCAACGGCTGGATCATGGTCTGCGCGCAGGTGTCGTTGGCCGCGGCCGGCGACGGCCTGTTCCCGCGCGCATTCGCGCGGCTCGATCGCAATGGCACGCCCGCGTTCGGGATCATCGTCGGCAGCGTGCTGGCCACGGTGCTGGTGATCGCCAGCTACAGCCGCTCGCTGGTCGAGTTGTTCACTTTCATCCTGTTGATCTCGACCTCGGCGATCCTGCTGCCGTACGCCGCCAGCAGCGCGGCCTGGCTGCGCAGCGGCGCAGGCCACGGCGGGCGCGTGGTCGCGGCATTGGCGCTGGTGTACAGCCTGTATGCGCTGAGCGGTGCAGGCAGCGAGGCACTGGCCTGGGGCATGGTCCTGCTGCTGGCGGGCGTGCCGGTCTTGCTGTGGATGCGCCGGGTCAGAGCTCGGTAGGTTCCATTCCCGCGGGCGACTTCGGCACCCGCAGGGTGCGCCGCGTCGCCAGGTTCTCCCAGCGCCAGAACAGCCAACCAGCCAAGGTGAAAAGGCCTGCGCCCAGCGCCAGCGACAGCGCATCGTGGCTGAGCATCGGCGACAAGATCCCGGCGATCACCACGTTCAGCAGCAGGCCCACGAACGCCTGCAGCGACGACGCGCTGCCGCGCTGGTGCGGATACATGTCGAGGATCGCCAGGGTCACGATCGGGAACACCAGCGCGATGCCGAAGGCATTGAGGCTGATCGGCAGCACCGCCCAAGGCAATGCATGGTCATCGACCAGCAGGTTGTAGCCGATGTTGATCAGCGTGGCGATGCCGCAACACGCGAAGCCGATGTTGGCCAGGCGCTGGCCGTCGATGCGTCCCGCCGCGCGCCCGGACACGAACGCGCCGAGCATCATCCCGCCGATCATCGGGATGAAGAACCAGCCGAAGTCGCGCTCGCCCAGTCGCAGCATGTCGATGACAAAGGCCGGCGCGGAGGCGATGTACAGGAACAGCGCGCCGAAGTTGAGCGCACCGGCCAGGGTGAGACGGAGGAAGCGCGGCCGGCGCAGGATGATGGCGTAGGCGCGCAACAAGGGGCGCGCCTCCAGTGGCAGCCGCGAGGCCGGCGGATGGGTTTCCGGCAAGCCGCGCCAGACCACCGCGATCAGGCCAACCGCGAACGCGGCGAGGAACCAGAAGATGCCCGGCCAGCGCTGCCAGCCGAGCAGCCAGCCGCCAATGATGGGCGCCACTGCCGGCGCGATGCCGAAGATCATCGAGACCTGGCTCATCAGCCGCTGCGCATCGTGGCCGTGCAGCACGTCGCGGACCACCGCACGGCCGACGATCAGCCCCACGCCGGCGCTGAATCCCTGCAGCGCACGGAACGACAGCAGCATCGGCAGCGAGGTCGACAAGGCGCAGCCCACCGACGCCAGCGCGAACACCACCAGACCCGCCAGGATCACCGGCCGACGGCCGATCGCATCGGACAACGGGCCGTGCACCAGGCTCATCGCCGCGTAGGCCAGCAGGTAGACGCTGATGGTCTGCTGCATCCCCACCTTGTCCGCACCCAACTGCTCGGCGATCTGCGGGAAGGCGGGGAAGATGGTGTCGATCGAGAACGGTCCGAACATCGCCAACCCGCCCAGGATCAGGGCCAGCCGACGATTGGAGGGACGCACGGGCTCGGTCATCGTTGCATCCTACGCAGCCACCGTCGCCGACCGGTCAAAGCTGCTGCGGTTGTATACTGCCGAGGCACGGTGGAAGAAGCGCGCGGGCCCTTGGGCCTTGTGCGCTGCCGAAGGCGCAACCGCCCGGAATCGCTCAGGCCAGTGACCGCCGTGTGACTACACTCTGGAGAGATCGGCAGCATCGGACGATGCGTGGCCGGCGCCGAAGGGGCAAGACCGGCACCGCCTCCCTCCCCGGGCCGCGCCGGTTCAAACTCTCAGGCGAAAGGACAGAGACGGGCATCCCACTCACGCGCCACGTGCTTCGACACGAAAGCGCCCACGGATGCCGCCATGACCCAGCCTTCGCTCCGCTCGCTCGAGCACCATGATGCTTTCATCGAACGCCACATCGGCCCCAACGACGCCGAGGTCGCGGCGATGCTGCGGGTGGTCGGCCATGACTCGCTGGAGTCGCTGACCGACGCCATCGTGCCGGCGTCGATCAAGTCCACCGTGCCGCTGGCGCTGCCCGGCAGCATGAGCGAGGTCGAGGCGCTGGCGAAGATCCGCGCCGTCGCGTCGAAGAACCAGGTGTTCCGCAGCTTCATCGGCCAGGGCTATTACGGCACCCACACGCCGAACGTGATCCTGCGCAACATCCTGGAGAACCCGGCCTGGTACACGGCCTACACGCCCTATCAGGCGGAGATCTCGCAGGGCCGCATGGAAGCACTGATCAACTTCCAGCAGATGTGCGCCGACCTGACTGGCATGGAGATCGCCAACGCCTCGTTGCTGGACGAAGCCACTGCCGCCGCCGAAGCGATGACCCTGGCAAAGCGCTCGGCGAAGTCGAAGTCGAACACCTTCCTGGTCGCCGGCGATACCCATCCGCAGACGCTGGCGTTGTTGCAGACCCGCGCCGAACCGCTGGGCCTGACCGTCGACGTCGTGCGTTCGACCGATGCCTTCCATGAAAAGCTCGCCGCCGGCGATTACTTCGGCGTGCTGGTGCAGTACCCGGCGTCGAGCGGCTGGATCGCCGACTGGGATCGCGATGCCGCGGTGATCCATTCGCACAATGCGCTGTTCGTGGTCGCCACCGACCTGCTCGCGCTGACCCTGCTCAAGCCGCCGGGCGAAATGGGCGCCGACATCGTGATCGGCAACACCCAGCGCTTCGGCGTGCCGTTCGGCTTCGGCGGCCCGCATGCCGCGTTCATGGCCTGCCGCGATGCCTACAAGCGCTCGATGCCGGGCCGCCTGATCGGCGTTTCCATTGATGCCGAAGGCAAGCCCGCGTATCGCCTGACCCTGCAGACCCGCGAGCAGCACATCCGCCGCGAGAAGGCCACGTCGAACATCTGCACCGCGCAGGTGCTGCTCGCGGTGATGGCCTCGATGTATGCGGTCTACCACGGCCCCGACGGCCTCACCCGCATCGCCAGCCGGGTTGCGCGGTTGACCGCGATCCTCGCCGCCGGTCTGCGCGAGCTCGGCCATGCGACGGTGCATGCGACCGCGTTCGACACCCTGTGCATCGACGCCGGCGACGCGAATGCCGCGATCGCCGAGCGCGCGCGCGCGCATCGCGCCAACCTGCGCGTGCGTGGCAACGGTTCGCTGTGCATTTCGCTGGACGAGACCAGCACCCGTGCCGACCTCGAACTGCTGTGGCGGATCTTCGCCGGCGACGCCGCCACCCTGCCCTCGATCGATGCGCTGGATGCGACCGCGCCGTCGCTGATTCCTGCGGCACTGGCGCGCACCAGCGCGTTCATGACCCACCCGGTGTTCAACAGCCACCACAGCGAGCACGAGATGCTGCGCTACATGCGCTCGCTGGCGGACAAGGACCTGGCGATGGATCGCACGATGATCCCGCTGGGCAGCTGCACGATGAAGCTCAATGCGACCGCGGAGATGATCCCGGTCACCTGGCCGGAGTTCGGCAACATCCACCCACTCGCACCGGCGGCGCAGACCGAGGGCTACGCGGAACTGATCGACGGGCTGGAGGCGATGCTGGTCGAATGCACCGGCTACGACGCGGTCAGCCTGCAGCCGAACTCCGGCGCGCAGGGCGAATACGCCGGCCTGCTGGCGATCCGCGCCTACCACGCATCGCGCAACGAGACGCATCGCGACATCTGCCTGATCCCCGAATCCGCGCATGGCACCAATCCGGCCAGCGCGCAGATGTGCGGCATGAAGGTGGTGGTGACCAAGTGCGACGCCAACGGCAACGTCGACGTCGAGGACATCCGCCGCGCCGCCGAGAAGCATTCGGCCAACCTCGCCGCGTTGATGATCACCTATCCCTCCACGCATGGCGTGTTCGAGGAGGACGTGGTCGAGATCTGCGACATCGTCCACCAGCACGGTGGCCAGGTGTACACCGACGGCGCCAACATGAACGCGCTGGTCGGCGTGGCCAAGCCGGGCAAGTGGGGCTCGGACGTGTCCCACCTCAACCTGCACAAGACCTTCTGCATCCCGCACGGCGGCGGCGGTCCCGGCGTGGGACCGTGCGCGGTGAAGGCGCACCTCTCGCCGTTCCTGCCCAAGCCGGTGCAGGCCGATGGTTTCCGCACCGAGGGCGTCGGCAATGGCGCGCTGGTCAGTGCCGCCACTTACGGCAGTGCCAGCATCCTGCCGATCAGCTGGATGTACATCGCGATGATGGGCGCCGACGGACTGCGCAAGGCGACCCAGGTCGCGCTGCTCAACGCCAACTACATCGCGACGCGCCTCGCCCCGCATTACGAGACCCTGTACACCGGCCGCAACGGGCTGGTCGCGCATGAGTGCATCCTCGACCTGCGGCCGATCAAGGACGCCACCGGGATCAGCGCGGAGGACGTGGCCAAGCGCCTGATCGACTTCGGCTTCCATGCGCCGACGCTGAGCTTCCCGGTCGCCGGCACGCTGATGGTCGAGCCGACCGAGTCCGAATCGCTGCACGAGCTCGACCGCTTCATCGACGCGATGATCCAGATCCGCGAGGAGATCCGCATGATCGAGCGCGGCGAACTGGACCGCGAGGACAACCCGCTCAAGCATGCGCCGCACACCGCGACCCAGGCTGCTGCCGCCGAGTGGAACCATGCCTACAGCCGCGAGCTGGCGGTGTTCCCGCTGGCCACGCTGAAGCAGCAGAAGTACTGGCCGCCGGTGGCGCGCGTGGACAATGTCCATGGCGACAAGAACGTGTTCTGCAGCTGCATCCCGATCGGCGAGTTCAAGGGCGAACCCGAAGCCTTCAGCGAGCCGATGGCGGTCTGACCCGGGATGGCAGACACCGCTCACAGGAGGCGTTACAGTCCTGTGACGCGGTGACCCTGCGCGGTGCCCTGGGGATGGGGCGCCACTGACACTTCAGGAGACAGGGTCACCGGTTCGCATCGCCAACCGGGGAACTCTGCATGCCTGCCAACACCACGCCCGCTGTCCATCGTCTCTGCGCTGCTTTGCTGGTGGCGCTCGCCGCGCCTGTCGCCGTCCAGGCGCAGGAGGCCGGCACCACGCCCTCCACACCGGCGATGAAAACCCTCGACCAGGTGACCGTCACCGGCTCGCGCATCCGCCGCGCCGATGCCGAAGAGTCGCTGCCGATCACCTCCTTCAGCAAGGAACAGATCGACGCCGCCGGCATCAGTTCGGCCGAGCAGTTGCTGATGCAGCTGAACATCGCCGGCAACGGCTCGGACAACCTGGCCAGCAACGGCGGCATCGTCAGCGAGGAACAGCGCGGCAACAACGGCGTGTCCGGCGCCAACCTGCGCGGCCAGGGTGCGGATGCGACGCTGGTGTTGCTCAACGGCCGCCGCGTGGCGACCCACGGCCTGAAGGGCCGCGCGGTCGATCTCAACGCGATCCCGTTCGCCGCGATCGAGCGCGTCGAAGTGCTGCGCGACGGTGCCTCCGCGATCTACGGCACCGACGCGATCGGCGGCGTGATCAACTTCATCACCAAGCGCGACTTCCAGGGCGCGCAGGTCTCGGCCTTCGTCGACTACACCGAGGCCGGCGGCGGCAACGTCCAGCGCGGCAGCATCCTGTTCGGCACCGGCGACCTCGAGAAGGACGGCTGGAATGCGTTCGGCACGATCAGCCTCAAGCGAAACACCATCCTGCGCGGCAGCGACCGCGACTTCTCCAATACCTTCCAGCCCGATCGCGGCCTGTCCCCGGACACCCGCGGCACGCCGTTCGCCAACGTGTTCAGCCTGGGCAGCACCGGCGTTGGTGCGACAAGCCTGCTCAAGAATGGTGTCCTCGAACCGGGCAACGCCACGCGCCTGACCGCAGTCAACCCGTACGCCCTGCCGGGTGGGGCCGGCTGCGAGAACGCCGGCGATGACATGGGCCCGTACGCCTACCGGATCTGGAACTCGGCGGCCTCGAAATATGCCTGCGCCTGGGATTACCCGGCCGCGGCAGTGATCCAGCAGCCGCAGGACAGCATCGACTTCATCGGTCGCGCCACCTTCCGCATCGGCACCACCCACGAAGCCTACGTGGAGATGACCGCGTCCAAGGTCGACGTGGCCAAGACCTTCGAGCCGAACCAGATCTCGTCCAGCACGTCTACCGCAGCGACGGCACTCGGCCCGACCACCTGGTATCCGCTCACGCCCGATACCAAGGCCACCTACGACGCCGTCTACAACGCATTGGCCGGGTACTTCGGCGCAGGGCAACTCGACTACGGCCAGCGGATTGCCTACCGCTGGCGCTGCGAAGCCTGCGGCCCGCGCCAGATCGAAACCACCACCAAGTCCTACCGCTTCGTCGCCGGCATCGGCGGCCTGGTCGGCGACTGGAACTACGACGTCGGCCTGACCCGCGGCTCGAGCAAGTCGGAATCCATCCTCGGCACCGGCTTCCACTACACCGATGCGCTGAAGGCCGCGCTCGGCAGCGGCCTGATCAATCCGTTCCTCGCACCCGGCCAGGAGCAGTCGGCGGCGGCGATGGCGGCACTGGATGCAGCGTCCGCGGCAGGCGTGAAGCTGTACGGCGGCGAGTCGATCGTGACCTCGCTGGATGCCTCGGTGTCCGGCGAGCTGCCCTGGTTCAAGCTCCCCGGCGGCAACATCGCGATGGCGGCCGGTATCGACCTGCGCCGCGAGGAGTTCCGTTTCGACGGCGACCAGCGCGCCGACAAGCGCGTGGTATTCAACGCCCCGTTCGACGATGCCAACGCGCTCGGCAATGTCAGCCGCGACATCAGGGCGGTGTTCGTCGAGTTGAACCTGCCGGTGTTCAAGAACTTCGACATCAACCTGGCCGGCCGCTACGACGACTACAGCGGCTTCGGCGGCACCACCAACCCCAAGGTCTCGTTCAAGTATCGGCCGCTCGAATCGCTGCTGTTCCGCGGTGCCTACAGCACCGGCTTCAAGGTGCCCAACTTCAACCAGCTGTTCAACGGCCTGAGCGAAGTGCAGTACGTCGGCCTGGATCTGGCCGATCCGGAAACCTGCCCGAGCGGGATCGCCAACCCGAACGTGGCCGGCTGCGACGTCATCCGCCCGGTCGAGCTGTTCGGCGGCAACGCGGCCCTTGCACCGGAAGAGTCCGAGCAGATGAGCTTCGGCCTAGTGTATTCGCCGATGTCGCAGTTCAACATCGCGCTGGATTGGTGGGAGATCGAACGCGAAAGCACCATCCGCGCCGCGCCGCGGCAGACACTGATCGATTACTACGACCTGTTCCGGGACAACTGGATCCGCGAGGGCGGTGAAGTGGTGGCGATCGATCGCCGCTACATCAATTCCGGCGGCAGCCTGATGCGCGGCGTGGAGGTGGATGCCAACCTCAACGGCGAAGTGGCCGGCGGGCGCTGGAACGTCAATCTCAACGGCAGCCTGATCACCATGTTCAAGACCAAGGCGCTGGAGACCCTGCCCTACAGCGCGAATCTGGTCGGCAAGTACGTGCGCTACTTCAACCTGCCGATCCGCTGGAAGCACACGCTCAACTTCGGCTACGCGCGCGGCGATTGGACGCACAACCTCAGTCAGATGCACCGCGACGGCTACTTCGACGAGCCACCGCCCAGCGTGGCCAACGGCAGTTACATTCCGCCGAACTGGAAGCCACGGGTGGAGGGCTACACCACCTACAACTACAGCCTCAGCTGGAGCGGCATCGAGGACATCAAGGTCACCCTCGGGGTCAAGAACCTGACCGACAAGGATCCGCCGTTCACCGCGCACCAGAACGACTTCGCCGCCGGTGCCGCATGGGAAGCGCGCATCGCCGATCCGCGCGGCCGTGCCTACAGCCTGCTGTTCGAATACAACCTCTGGTGATGGGCAGTTCCCGGCAATAACAGGAAGGCCCCGCACTGCGGGGCCTTTTCTTTGCTGAGCAGGCGCGACGCGAGTTGGCTCAGTCGCCGCCGGTTGCCTTCGACAACGGCGCATCGGCACCGATGTCCCATGCCTGCCAGCGGCCATTGGCCAAGTCGAGCGACAACAAGGCTTCGTGCCGCGTGATCACGCCCTCGCGGACTTCATTCCAGTTGCCGTTGAGCAACACATGCGAGCCGACGGACCAGCGATTCGTCAGCGCGTCGTACGGCAATACCGCCGTCCACAGCGTGCGTGCGAACGCACCATCCACCCGCGAAAGCGCAAGCCGGCCCTGCGCATCCATGCGCGTGCGATGCAGCACCAGCACGCCATCCGGATCTTCCAGTCGCAACGGCGCGCGCACCGCCGGCTTCATCATGATGCCGCGCTGGATCCATTGCGGTGCACCGGGCTCCGCCTTAGCTTTCAGCAGCCGACCCTGCAGCCATTCGCCGGCATTGGCGATGCGTTCCAGCTTGACGATGCGTTTGAACTTCTCCGCATCGAAGGTCTCGATGCAGTCGCGGATGCGTTGCCGATGCGTCGCCGGCGCAGTGGCACGCGCCCCATTGCTGTAATCGTCCAGGTTGCCGTCCGCGGCGGCGCGCATGAAGGCGTTGCTGTCGTCGTCGCGCGCGGCGCTTTCCGCCCGGTCCTCGCAGTAGCCCTGCACGCCCTTGCGACCGCCGTAGGCCAGGAAATCGTCGCTCCAGGCGGTGGCGGTCGCCCGCCAGAACGTGCGCCTCGCCATCGCGCCTTCGTCGTCGATGTCGGCCGAATCCGCGTAGTGGTCGCCACGCGCATCGTCCTCGGCATCGCGCGCCTCCTTCTCGCTGAGCAGGCCGATCCAGTCCTCACCGAAGCGGCCATGGCGAACACCGAAGTCTCTTGTGTCGTGGCCGCCGTTCCAGGTGGTGCCCAGGCTCACCGCGTAGCTGAACTGGCGTTCGTCCGCGACCTGGTAAGGCGTGGCCCGGTAACCGGGCACCTCGATGCCGACAAGGCGTGCGTCGGCGAGGGTGACCACCAATTTGCCGATGAAGGTATGGAACTTCAGCTCGCCCGGCAGGACGCCGGCGATCTCGGGGTTGGCCTGCGCCAGCGTGGCGCGATCCGCCAGAAGCGAGCCGTCGCGCGCGGACAGGGCCAGCACCTGGTCGTGCACCCACACCCAGACGACCTCGCCCTGCTGGCCCAGGATGCGGATCTCCGCGCCCGTCCCGCCTTCCTTGTCGCGCAGCACCTTGAGGTCCTTCGCCCACAGGCGCTGCGCGTTCGCCGGGTCGTGCGCCTGCAGGCGCAGGTAGTAGATGTAGTCGGTGACCCAGCGACCGGAGCTGCGCGAGCCGCCACCGACATGCCGCGAGCGCTCTTCCTCCTGGATCACCGCCAGCCAGGCCTGCTTGCCGCTGCCGGTATCGACCAACCCGATCGGGCCGCTGCGCTCCGGTGGATCGAACGTGCTCTGGCTGCATGCCGCCAACCCGAGCAGCATCGGCAATACCCACCCTGTCCGCATCCGCATCGTCGCGCCTCGCTGCCGGTCTTCCGAACCAACGGCGCGATCGGGCGGAGGCGGACATCCGCGCGGGCGTCAGCTCCCCTGCTTCTTCAGCCAGGCCTCGATCGCCGGCATCCGCTGCTGCTTCACCTGGAGCCGGTACTCGATGTTGGCGATGGCGGTCTCGGTGGCATTGCGTGCGCTTGCCGGGATGTGCGCGTCGGCGAACGCGCGCAGCTTGCCGATCATCGCCCTGTCCGAGGAACCGCCGCCGATGCCGGGGTAGTAGCGCGCCTGCGATGACGCATCGACCAGCTTCTCCACCTGCGCGCGATGCGCCACCGCGAAGTCGAAGGCCATGTCCGGATGCTGGCCCGCAACCGCGCCGATCATGCCCGCACTGTTGGTCGCGCCGGGCTCAGCGGTGAGCGCCAGGTCCAGCGCGCGCTGGCCGAGCGCCTGGTCCTCTGCAATGCCGAGCAGGTTGTACAGCTGGTTCTTGATCATCGGGGTCTTTTCCGCGCGGGCCATCGCATGCAGCGTGTCCCAGGTCGCGGCATCGGCCTTGTTGGCGACGATGCCGGTGATCAGGCTGCGCAGCGCCGGTGGCATCGATGCATCGTCGTTGGCGGCGAAGCGGCGGCGCGCCTCGGCGACGATGGCCTCGTCGCCCAGTCCGGCCAGAGTGCCGATCAGCGTGGTGCGCAGCAGTTGCACCGGCGCGGAATCGTCGGCCTTGCCGTTCCAGCCGATCTTCGCGAACACCGGGTGCAACACGCCGCGGGCATATGCCTGGAAGCGCTTCTGCGCCGCGTCGTTGCCCGCCAGGTAGCCGTTGATGCTGCCCAGCGTGCCGGCGATATCGTCCCAGATCGCCGGATCGGCATCGATGGAGACGCCCTTGGCCAGATCCAGGTAGTCCGAGGCCGGCCGCAGCCCGGCCATGCCCAGCGCCCAGGTGTCGTTCATGATGCCGAGCTGGTCGATCGCATCGAGTTTCGCGAAGTCCTTGCCGATCGCGGCGAACTGGGCGTCGCCATACAGCGTGCGGTAATAGCCGGCCTGACCGGCGTTCACGACCACCGCGCCACAGCCCGGCACCTGTAGCGAGCCCTTGCCGCCTTCGACCACGGTGTCGACGCGCGCGCCACCTGCGGCCTGCGCCACCACCGGCACCCGCCAGTGCAGCGGCGTCTTGCCGGGTCGGTCCTTGGTGAACTCGCCCTGCGACAGCTGCAGCGTGGTGGTGCCCGCATTGCAGGTCGCGGAATCCACGGTGATCAGCGGGATGCCGGGCTGATTGGTGAAGTCGCGGGCGATGTCCAGGATCGGCTTGCCGGCCGCCTGCTGCACCGCGCTCCACAGGTCGGCAGACACCGTGTTGCCGTACGCATGCTTCTGCATGTACGCGCGCACGCCCTCGCGCCACGCATCCTCGCCCACGTAGTTCTCGAGCATGCGGATCACCGCGCCGCCCTTCTGGTAGGTGATCGCGTCGAAGGCCTGGCCCAGCTGTTCGACGGTCTCGACTTTCTGGACGACCGGATGCGTCGTCGCCACGGCGTCGCGGCTCATCGCGCCTTCGCGGCCGCCGACCGCATCGAGCCGGGTGTTCCACTCGGGATGGAATTTCTCGGTGGCGCGCGCGGCCATCCAGGTCGCGAAGCCTTCATTGAGCCAGAGGTCGTCCCACCAGCTCATCGTCACCAGGTTGCCGAACCACTGGTGGGCGATCTCGTGCGCGGCGACCGAGAAGATGCCCTGCACGTTGCCGATGGTGGAGATCTTCGGGTCGACCAGCAGGATGTATTCGAACGAGAGGATCGCGCCCCAGTTCTCCATCGCGCTGAAGAACTGGCTGCTGCCCGGCGCGGCCACGTTGTCCAGCTTCGGCAGCGGGTACTTCACGCCGAAATAGTCGTTGTAGTCCTTCAACACCAGCCGCGAGGCCTCCAGTGCACCGGCGGCCTGCGCCACCTTGCCCTTGGGCGTGACCACGCCGACTTCGGTGCCGTCGACCATGTCGGTGGCGCGCTCGAACTCGCCGACCGCGAGGAACAGCAGGTAGGTCGACATCTTCGGCGAGGTGGCGAAGCGCACCTGCTTCTGGCCGTTGCCGAGATCCCTGGTCGCGGTGGCAGGCATGTTGCTGACCACCATGTCGGCGCTCGGCGCATTGACGGTCAGGTCGAAGGTCGCCTTGAGGTTGGGCTCGTCCCACGAGGGCACGAAGCGGCGCGCATCCGGTGCTTCGAACTGGGTGAACAGCGCGCGCTTCTTGCCGTCCTCGCTGTCGTAGTCGATCGCGAACAGGCCATTGGCCTGGGTATTGATCATGCCGACGTAGTCGATCGCCAGCGCGTAGCGGCCGGCCGGGAGCGGCGCGTCGAAGGTGAAGCTCGCGGTCTGCGCCTGCGGATCGAGCGTGACCTTCGGCGTCAGCGGCTTGCCCGATTTTCCGGTCAGCGCGCTCTTCGCGAACGTCAGGTTGACTGCCTGCAAGACGATCGTCGAGGTCGGCTCCAGCACGTCGATGTCGATCGTGACCTTGCCGTCGAAGGCCAGCTTGTCCGCGTGCGGGGTGACTTCGATGGCGTAGTGCGACGGCACCACGTTGCGCGGCAACTGGGTGGTCGCGCGCACCGCCGGCGGCGCGGCCTTGCGCGAAAGCTCGGCTGCCGATTGCGCGGATGCCTGAAGCGTGATGCCGCACAGGGCGAGCGTGATGGCGGCAGTGATCAGGTTGCGGCGCATGGAATGTCCTCGGTAGCGGAGGCGCGGGCGCGAACCGCCTGCACGATCCGCGATCATCCGCGTACGCCACGCCGCGCGGCAGCGCCGGAAGTCATGGCCGCCGCGCATTCACGTGGCCATCGCGGCATCCGCGCCAACCTGCCGGACCGTCGCCGCGGATCGCCGCCATGCCCGAGACCATCTACGACGCGCTGCGCGAGAGCCACGAGATCCAGCGCTCGCTGTGCCGCAAGCTGTTGCGCGCCAAGCCCGGTACCCAGGACCGCATCTCGCTGTTCAAGCAGTTGCACACCGAACTCGCCGCGCACGCCGCTGCCGAGGAACGCTTCCTCTACGCGCCGGTGCTGATGCATGACGCCGGCCTCGACTCATCGCGCCACGCCCTGCACGAACACCACGAGATGGACGAACTGGTCGAGGACCTGCACAAGGCGGATGCCGAGGGCGGCCAATGGCTGGCGGTCGCGCGCAAGCTCTCGGAAAAGGTGCATCACCACCTGCGCGAGGAAGAGAAGAAATTCTTCCAGGTCACCGGCAAGATCCTGGACGACAAACAGAAAGTGTTGGCCGCGAAGAAATACCGCAAGGACTACGCGCGGATGCTGGCGAAACTGCGCGCCTGAGCATCGATGTCGCCAAACAGAACGCCCCGCGATGCGGGGCGTTTTTCTGTTGCAACCAGCGTCGAGCTCAGGCGAACGGGTCGCGCAGGACGATGTTGGCGTCGCGGTCCGGGCCGGTGCTGACGATCGCCAGCGGGCAACCCGCCAGTTCCTCCAGCGCGCGCAGGTAGGCGCGTGCAGCGGGCGGCAACTTGTCCCATTCGGTGATGCCGGCGGTGGATTCGCTCCAGCCCGGGAACTCCAGGTAGACCGGCGTGCACTCGTCCCAGCCGTCCGCATCCAGCGGCGCGTATTCGGTGCGCTTGCCGCGGTACTCGTAGGCGATGCAGATGTTGAGCTTTTCCATCCCGTCGAGGATGTCGAGCTTGGTGATGCACAGGCCGCTGATGCCGTTGATCGCCACCGCGCGCTTGAGCGCCACGATGTCCATCCAACCGCAACGGCGCGGGCGACCGGTGGTCGCGCCGTATTCCTGGCCGCGGTCGCGGATGCCCTGGCCGACGGCGTCGTCGAGCTCGGTCGGGAACGGACCGCCACCGACGCGCGTCGCATACGCCTTGGCGATGCCGAGCACGTAGTCGATCGCGTCCGCGCCCACGCCGGTGCCGGCCATCGCACCGCCAACGGTGGTGTTGGAACTGGTGACGTAGGGATAGGTGCCGTGGTCGATGTCGAGCAGCGAGCCCTGCGCGCCTTCGAACAGCACCTTCTTCCCGGCCTTGCGCAGGTCATGCAGGATGCCGGCGACGTCGGCCTTCATCGGCTGCACGTACTCGCCGAAGGCCAACGCCTCGTCCAGGGTCTGCTGGTAATCCACCGCATCGACCTTCAGGTACTGGGTCAGCACGAAGTTGTGGTAATCGAGCGCCGCGCGCAGCTTCTCGGCGAGTTCGGTCGGGTAATGCAGGTCGGCCACGCGGATGCCGCGACGCGCCACCTTGTCTTCGTACGCAGGGCCGATGCCGCGGCCGGTGGTGCCGATCGCCGACTTGCCGGCGGCCTTCTCGCGCGCCTGGTCCAGGGCGATGTGGTACGGCATGATCAGCGGCGTCGCCGGGCTGATCTTCAGCCGCGAGCGCACTTCCACGCCATTGCCCTCGAGCTCGGCGATTTCCTTCTGCAGCGCCCCCGGGTGCAGGACCACGCCGTTGCCGATCAGGCACAGCGCGTCGTCGCGCAGGATGCCGGACGGGATCAGGTGCAACACGGTCTTCTTGCCGGCGATCACCAGCGTGTGGCCGGCGTTGTGGCCGCCCTGGAAGCGCACCACCGCGCCGATGTCCTGCGTCAGCAGGTCGACGATCTTGCCCTTGCCTTCATCGCCCCATTGCGCGCCGAGTACGACGACTGACTGACCCATTTCCGTGCTCCAGACGTGAGAAAAGCCGAGGCGTGCCCCCGGCTTTCCGACATTCTACGGGGTTCATGGCCTGCTGTCGTGGCGCGGTTGGGCCGACGCATCCCGTCCGACGGCGAGTCCGGCACCGATCCGCGTATAACCTGACCATGGCAGGCGTCCGGGGAAGGGACCGTGCTGCCCAGCGGGCTGCTGCACGCCCGCCGACGACGAAGATGCATCAATCAGGGGATCCGCCATGAATGCCGCGCTCACACGCTTTGTCCTCGTGCTTGCATTCGCGTCACTGGTACCGGTCGCTGCGGCTGCGGACCAGCCGAAGCGCCCGATCACCGCGCAGGACCTGTGGGCAGTCAAGCGCGTCGGTGCGCCCGCGCTCTCGCCGGATGGCAGGCAGGCTGCGTACAGCGTGCAGGAATGGTCGATCGAGAAGAACAAGCCCACCGCTGCGCTGTGGCTGACCGATGTCGCCAGCGCCACCTCGCGGCGGCTGACCGCCGGCACCGGCAGCGACACCGCTCCGGCATGGAGCCCGGACGGCAGCCGCATCGCCTTCGTCGGCAAGCGCGGCGAGGACGAAATGGCGGCGCTGTACGTCATCGCGGTCGGCGGCGGCGAGGCAGAGAAATTGGTGGAACTGCCCTACGGCGTGGCCGTGCCGGCGTGGCTGCCGGATGGCAAGGGCATCGTCTTCGCCACCCAGGTCATCCCCGAACTCTCGGGCAGCCTCGCCAAGGCCGACCTCGCGGCGATGAAGAAGGAGGCCAAGCGCCGCAAGGACTCGAAGATGACGGCCTACGCCAGCGAGTACCGGCAGTACCGCTGGTTCGACCGCAACCTCACCGACAACCTCGCCAACCGGCTGCTCAGGATCGACGTGGCCAGCAAGGCGCTGACGGAGCTCACCCCGAAGTACGACCGCCTGTTCCAGCCTTCCGGCGAGGTGCGCTTCGATGTCGCGCCCGATGGCCGCCACATCGCGCTGGCGCTCAATTCCACGCCGCCGCCCTACGCCAACCAGCCCAACCTGGACATCGTGCTGGTGCCGACCGACGGCAGCGGCGCGTTCGCCAACCTCACCGTCGACAACCCCTACAGCGACGATAATCCGCGCTTCGCGCCCGACGGCCGTTCGGTGCTGTACACCCGCGTGGCCACCGCCAACAGCCAGGGCGAATTGCGACGCCTCTGGCAGCACCGGCTGGCCGAGAAGCGCAACGTGCCGATGGCGTCCTCGGTCGATCTCTCGATCGATAACCCGGGATTCACCGGCGATGGGAACAGCCTGGTCTTCCTCGCCGAGCAGCAAGGCCGGGTGCCGCTGTTCCGCCTCAACCCCGATGGCAGCGGGACGCCCAGCGTGTTGTTCGGCGAGGGCAGCAGCACCGCGCTGGACGTGCAAGGCCAGCAGGCCGTGTTCCTCAACGAGCACACCGGTCGCCCCGCCGAACTGTTCGCGATGGACCTCAGGGGCGGCCCCGCGCGCCAGCTCACCCGCTTCAACGAAGCGCTGTTCGCGGGGCTCGACCTCGGCAAGGTCGAATCGCACGAGTTCCCTGGTGCCGGTGGCGACACCGTGCAGATGTGGGTGATCTACCCGCCCGGCTTCGATCCGAAGAAGAAGTACCCACTGGTGCAACTGCTGCACGGCGGCCCGCACACGATGGTGCGCGATGCCTTCAGCCCGCGCTGGAACAGCCATGTGTTCGCCAGCCCGGGATACATCGTGGCGTGGGTGAACCGGCACGGTTCCACCGGTTTCGGCGAGGCCTTCGCGCGCAGCATCAACGGCGCCTGGGGCGACAAGCCGACCGAGGACGTGCTCAAGGCCAACGACTACCTGTTCGCCACCATCCCTGCGATCGACCGCGACAACGTGGCTGCCGCCGGAGCGAGTTACGGCGGCTATCTGGCGACCTGGTTATTGGGCCATACCAAGGCGTTCAAGACACTGGTCAACCACGCCGGCGTGAGCGATTTAATGGGCCAGTACGGCGCCGACATCACCACCTACGGTTTCACCAGGGAGGTCCTGGGTGGAACGCCCTGGGACAGTCCTGAAGCGATGCAACGCAACAACCCGGTCGCCTACGCCGCCAACTTCAGTACGCCGATGCTGATCACCCACGGCGAGAAGGACTATCGCGTGCCCTACGGCCAGGGCATCGCCCTGTACGGGATCCTGCAAACCATGCGCGTGCCTTCGCGGCTGGTGGTGTTCCCGGACGAGAACCACTGGATCCTGTCGCCGCAGAATTCCATTTACTGGAACTACGAAGTGCAGAACTGGCTGGCGCGCTATATCGGCGGCAAGCCGATGGCGAAACCGGAGTTCAAGGCTGCGGAGTGATCCGCTAGCCGCCCTTCACCAGCCACAGCGAGACCAAGCCGATCGCCAGCACTACCCCGCCGATGCGCCGGACGTGTTCGTCCGGCATCTGCTGCAACTGCTCGGCGGCGCGTTTCCACGCGCCGGGTGCGGCGAACAGGATCAGGCCTTCCAGCACGGCGACCAGGCACAGCGCCGCCCACAGGTCAGACACGGATCAGCGGTCGCTGCGCATGTACTGCAGGAACGGGTCGTCGCGTTCCAGCACGATCACGTTGTCGCCGCTGGAGAACGACTTGCGGTACGCCTCCAGGCTGCGCTGGAAGGCGAAGAACGAGGGATCCCGATTGGCCGCTTCGGCATATAGCCGGGTGGCTTCGGCATCGCCCTGGCCGCGCAGGGTCTGCGCGTCGCGTTCGGCCTCGGCCAGGATCACCGCGCGGTCGCGGTCGGCCTTGGCGCGGATCTGGTTGGCCTGTTCCTCGCCCTCGGCGCGCAGCCGGCTGGCGACCTGCTGGCGTTGCGCACGCATGCGGCTGTAGACGTCGCCGATGACCCGGCTGTCTGTGGGCAGGTCGATCTGCTTGATCCGCAGGTCGACGATGCTGATGCCCAGATTGCGCGCGCCGGTGTTGATGTTTTCCAGCTGCTTGCCGATGACGTCGGCACGGCTGCCGGACACCACCTGCTGCAGCGTGCGCGAGTTGATCTCGTTGCGCAGCGCGTCCTTGATGATCGGGGCCAGGCGTGCCGATGCGGCATCTTCCTGGCCGCCGGTGGCGCGGTAGAACGCGCGCACGTCCTCGATCCGGCCGATCGCGAAGAAGTCGACGCTGACATCCTTGCGCTCGGAGGTCAGGTAGCGCTCCGGCTGCGCCGCCAGCACCTGCAGGCGGCGGTCGAAGCGGCGCACGCTTTCCACCAGCGGCAGCTTGAAGTGCAGGCCGGGCTTGAGATCCCAACGCACCACCTTGCCCAGGTTCAGGACCAGCGCGGTCTGGCCTTCGGCGATCACGAAGACCGAGCTCGCCAGCAACAGCAACGCAGCAACCGCCGCGGACATCCAGGTCGAGAATTTCATCGCACGGCCTCCTCTCGGCCCGCAGCACGGCCGCTGCGTGCACTACGCGCGGGTTCGGTGGTGGCTTCCACCGTCGGCGAAATCAGTTCAGGGGCCAACGCCGCAGGCGGCACAGTGGTCGCACTAGAGGAACCCTTGCCGCCTTGCATCGGCACGTAGATCAGCTGGCGACCATCGCCACCAACCACCGTGCGGTTGTCGGCCAGCACCTGCTGCACGGTGTCCAGCCAGAGCCGCTTGCGGGTCACATCGGGGGCCGCCTTGTACTGATCGACCAGCAGACTGAAGCGTGCCGCGTCGCCGGTGGCGCGTGCGATCGATGCGGTCTTGTAGCCCTCCGACACGGTGCGCGTGCGCGCCGCTTCACCGCGCGCTTCCGGCACCACCTTGGCCGCGTAGGCGATCGCCTCGCTGGTCACCCGGTCCTTGTCCTGCTGGGCGCTGTTGACGTCATCGAACGCCGGTTTCACTTCCTCCGGCGGACGCGCGTTGGGCAGGTTGAGCTCGGTCACAGTCAGACCGGTCCTGTAGGTTTCCAGCGAGGCCTGCAACTGGTCGCGCGCCGACACCGCCAGCGCGCTGCGCGCGCCGAGCACGGTATCCAGATCGGAACGCCCGACCTGCTCGCGGACCGTGCTGAGCGCGGCCTGCTTGAGCACGTCATCGGCGTTGCGGGTGCCGAACAGGTACAGCTGCGCATCGCCGATGCGGTACTGCACGTTGATCTCGACATTGACGATGTTCTCGTCCCGGGTCAGCACCGGAACGGTTTCGTTGAGCGTCTCGATCTTGGTGGCGTTGAGCTTGTGCACGCGCTCCAGCGGCCACGGCAGCTTGAAGTTGGGCCCCGGCTGCATGATCCGGTCGAACTTGCCGAAGCGCAGCACCACGCCGCGCTCCTGCTCGTTGACCAGGACGAAGCAGTTGAACGCCAGCCACAGCGCCAGCACCACCCAGATCCAGCGCAACGGGTTGCCGTTGCCGAAGTCCGGCAGCTTCTCCAGCAGGTTGCCGAAACCGCCACCACTGCCACTGCCGCCGCCGGATTTTCCGGAACTACCACCGGGCCGGTTCCAGGCCATCCAGGTCATTCTTGGCCCGCGCGGGCCGCTGCTTTTCGTCGTCATGCGTCCGATTCTACTGGTAAGCCTGCCGTGAAGCGTTCTGCGGGATACCCGGCATCGATCGCCGGCAGCAGCGGTCGCAGTGGTGCGCCATCGGCCTGTGCGGCCAGCCGCGCCGCGTCCGCAACCGGCAGGTCCACCTGCAGGCGCCAACCGTCGGCATCGAGTTCCTCGCTGCGAACCGCATCCAGCGCATGCAGGCGGGCGCGCAGGCGACCGGCATCGACCGGCAACACAATGTGGCCGATCACCCGCTGCAGGCCGAGCCGCTCGCCCAGCGCGTCGCGCAGCAGGTCGATGCCGAGCTCATCGCGGGCAGACACCCATACGGCATGGCGATCCTCGCCACGCTGGTCGATCCGCGGCATCGCGCCCTCGATGCGATCGATCTTGTTGAAGACCTGCAACTGCGGAATGTCGCCGGCCCCGATCTCGCGCAGCACGGCATCGACCTGACCCATGCGCTCGTCGCGCAACGGGTCGTTGGCATCGATGACGTGCAGCAGCAGGTCGGCCTCGCGCGCTTCGCTGAGGGTCGAGCGGAATGCGGCAACCAGTTCATGCGGCAGGTCGCGGACGAAGCCGACGGTATCGGCGAGCACCACGCCACCACCCGCCAACTCGATGCGACGCACGGTCGGGTCCAGGGTGGCGAACAGCTGGTCGGCGGCATACGCATCTGCGCCGGTGAGCGCATTGAATAGCGTCGACTTGCCGGCATTGGTGTAGCCGACCAGCGCCACCCGCGGCAGCTCGCTGCGCACCCGCGCGCGACGCATCTGGGTGTGCTGGACTTCGACCTTTTCCAGGCGCTTCTGCAGCATGTCGACCCGCTTCTGCAGCAGGCGACGGTCGGTTTCCAACTGGGTTTCACCGGGGCCACGCAGGCCGATCGAACCGCCGCGCTGGCGCTCCAGGTGGGTCCAGCCGCGTACGAGCCGGGTGGCCACGTGTTTCAGCTGCGCCAGCTCGACCTGCAGCTTGCCCTCGGCGCTGCGCGCACGCTGCGAGAAGATGTCCAGGATCAGGCCGGTGCGGTCGACGACGCGACGTTCCAGCAACTTTTCGAGGTTGCGTTCCTGGCCCGGGCTGAGCGCATGGTTGACCAGGACGAGGTCGGCACCGGTGGCCTCGCAGGCGGCCTTCACTTCCTCGAGCTTGCCGCTGCCGATCAGGGTCGCCGGATTCGGGCGATCGATCTTGGCGGTCAGCACCGCGGCGACGGTGGCCCCTGCCGAGCGTGCGAGTTCGCCGAATTCCTCCAGCGCGCCCTCGGCGGGCGGGCCTCCGGCATGCGGCTGAATCAGCAGGGCGTGTTCGCCCCGGCGGGAGCGTTCGAACAATTGGGTCGGCATTGCAACCCAGATATGGGCGAATCCCGTCGGGGCAACCCCCTGTGGTTGCCTGGGGTTGCTCTCGGGTTAGGTCAGGGCAGGCACGGGCGCCTGCCCCTACGGGGCTTCGATCTCGTCGTTGGGCTCGCCGACTTCGCTCTCGGCACCGCCGGTGGCGCTGATGCGCACGTTGCGCGCCGGCACCACGGTCGAGATCGCGTGCTTGTAGACCATCTGGCTGACGGTGTTGCGCAGCAGGACCACGAACTGGTCGAACGATTCGATGGTGCCCTGCAACTTGATGCCGTTGACCAGGTACACCGAGACCGGGATGCGCTCCCGGCGCAAGGCGTTGAGGAACGGATCCTGCAAGGATTGCGACTTCGACATTGGTTTCCCCACGGCTGTTGCGTGTCTTCTTGTTGTTTGTGGTCGTGGGCCTGTTCCCCGGGCCCCGCGCCCGCCGCATTTCCGGGGGCGCGACCCGATGTTAACGCAGGACGCCGTGAATGCGTGCGTCAGGACGCCTGGTTGCCGATGAAACCGGCGACAGCCGCGTCCAGATGCGTGCGCTGCGTCACTGGATCGAACCAGCGCGCGTCGAGTTCGCCGCGCAGCCAGGTGAACTGGCGCTTGGCCAGTTGCCGGGTCGCGGCAATCGCGCGTTCGCGGAAGGTGGCCGCATCGCATGCGCCCTCCAGGAACTCCCATGCCTGCCGATAGCCGACGGCACGCACCGCCGGCAATTCCAGCGGAGTCGGATGCGTCCGCAGTTCCGGCAGTGCGCGCAAAGTGCGCATCTCATCGAGGAAGACGGCGTCCAGCATCGCGTCGAAACGCCGTTCGATGCGCGCGTGCAGCAGCGCGCGATCCGGTGGCGACAGCACCAGCTTCAGCACCTTCGCGGGGAAGCGTGCGCGCGTCGACTCGCGCTGCCAGGCACTGATCGGTCGTCCGGTCAGCCGATGCACTTCCAGCGCACGCTGGATGCGTTGCGCATCGGTGGCGTGGATGCGCGTGGCGGCTTCAGGGTCGACTGCGTGCAGGTCGGCGTGCAGGGCGGCCCAACCACGCGCAGCGGCATCCGCGGCGAGCTCCGCGCGTAATGCCGGGTCGGCGTCGGGCATTTCGGCAAGGCCTTCCAGTAGCGCACGAAAATACAGGCCGGTGCCCCCGGCGAGGATCGGGGTGCGTCCACGCGCCAGGATCCCGTCGACCGCCACGCGCGCATCGCTGGCGAATTCCGCGGCCGAATACGGCTGCCACGGCTCGCGCACATCGATCAGGTGGTGCGGCACCTGTGCCTGTTCGTCCTGCGTGGGCTTGGCGGCACCAATGTCCAGGCCGCGATACACCAGCGCGGAATCCACACTGACGATCTCGCCGCCCAACCGCTCCGCAAGCTCGAGCGCATACGCACTCTTGCCCGAGGCGGTCGGACCCATCAGCGCGATGCAGCGGGGGCGCATGTCGAGTGTCATCGCGGCACGGATTGCCGGGCTCAGTAGCCCTGTTCGCGCAGGCTCAGCTGTACCTGCCGGTGACGCGCCAACACGTCCGCACTCGGCGCGCGCGACAACAGGCTGCCGGCCACGATCGCGATGCTGGCGACGATCACCCCCGGCACCATTTCGTACAACGCGCTGCCGGTGTATTTCCACAGGATCACCGTGGCCGCACCGGCCAGCATCCCGGCCAATGCGCCACTTCGGGTCATCCGCGCCCAGAACAGCGAGAACAGCACCACCGGGCCGAACGCGGCACCGAAGCCGGCCCACGCGTAACTGACCAGGCCCAGCACGCGGCTCTGCGGATCGCGGGCGATGAAGATCGCCACCAGCGCGATCCCCAGCACCATCGCCCGGCCAATCCAGACCAGCTCGCGCTCGCTGGCATGCGGCCGCAGGAATCCGCGATAGAAATCCTCGGTGAGCGCGCTGGAGCAGACCAGCAACTGGCAGGACAGCGTGCTCATGATCGCGGCCAGGATAGCCGACAGCAGCACCCCGGCGATCCACGGGTTGAACAACACATTCGACAGCGCGATGAACACGCGCTCGTGGTTCTCGCCGACCACACCCGCCTGTTGCGGATGCTCGGCGAAATAAGCAATGCCGAAGAACCCGGTGGCCATCGCACCGCACAGGCACAGCACCATCCATGTCATGCCGATGCGCCGCGCCTGCGGGATCACCGCCAGCGAATCCGCCGCCATGAACCGCGCGAGGATGTGCGGCTGGCCGAAGTAGCCCAGCCCCCAGGCCAGCAAGGACACGATGCCGACCAGGCCCAGCTCGCCGCCCTTGAACCAGTCGAGTTTCGCCGGATCCAGTTGCTCGACCGCACGCAGGCTCTCGCCGAAGCCGCCGGTGCTGATCATCACGATCACCGGTGTGAGGATCAGCGCGAAGATCATCAGCGTGGCCTGCACGGTGTCGGTCCAGCTGACCGCCAGGAAGCCGCCGATCAGGGTGTACAGGATGGTCGCTGCCGCGCCCCACCACAGCGCCTGCGCATACGACAGGCCGAACACGCTTTCGAACAGGCGCGCGCCGGCCACGATCCCGCTGGCGCAATACACCGCGAAGAACACCAGGATGACCAGCGCGGACACGATCCGCAGCAACTTGCCGTCGGCGGCAAAACGGGTGGTGAAGTAGTCGGGCAAGGTCAGCGCGTTGTCGGTGCGCTCGGTGTACACGCGCAACGGCCCGGCCACGAATTTCCAGTTCGCCCACGCACCGAGCACCAGGCCGATCGCGATCCACGCTTCCGAGACGCCGGACAGGTACAGCGCGCCGGGCAAGCCCATCAGCAACCAGCCGCTCATGTCCGATGCGCCGGCAGACAACGCGGTCACGTAACCGCCCAGCGATCGTCCGCCGAGGATGTAATCGTCGAAGTCGCGGGTGCGCTTCCACGCCACCACGCCGATGCCGATCATCGCCAGCAGGTAGATCCCGAAAGTGATCAGCAGTGGCGTGCTGGCGGTCATGCGTGCCTCCCCGTGGCGTTCGCGGGGAGCTTACCGCAGGCGAGCGCCCGCGCTCAGCGCGAGTCGAGGTACAGCTTCAGCGCCGCGACCTCGGCATCGGTCAGCACCGAAAACCGGTATGCGGCGACCTCGCTCATCATCCCGGTCTTCGACTTGCCGCCGGTGGCGATCTCGCCGGTCTTCATCAGCCGCGCGAATTTCTCCGCGGTGTACGCCTTGGCGACGACCAAAGACGGCGAGTCATCCTCTGGCCCCCAGCCGTTGAGGTCGCGTCCGTGGCATTCGGTGCAGGTGGTCATGGCGAGGTACTTGCCCAGCGCCAGCGGTTCCACGGGCCGCGTCGCTGGCGGCACGTTGCCGGGATCCGCCTTCACATCATCCAGGTAGGGCAGCGTGCCATCGGCAATCGCCTTGGCGATGGCCGGGGTGTACTCCGTCTTCGGCAGCGGCGTACTGACCTCGGGCAGTGAACGCAACCAGGCGGTGACGTCGCGCACTTCGCCGTGGCTGAGGTACTGGAACATGTGGATCGGCATGCCCAGCGGGGGGTGGCCATCGTGGGTTTTGCCTTCATGCAGCAAGGCGGCGAATGCGGCATCGTCGTACAGGCGCCGGCGCTCGGTGAGGTTGGGCGCGACCACGCGTCCGACCATCGGGTTCTCCATGAACACGCCGCCGGCCCCGTTCTTCTCATGGCAGGCATTGCAGCCCAGCCGCGTGGCCACGCGCAGGCCTTCGACCGGGTCGCCTTTCGCTTCCGCTTCAACCTTGGCGACAGGTGCTGCCGGCGCGGGCGAAGGTGACTGACCGCAACCGGCAAGCAGGATCAGTACGACGATGACGAGGTGGCGCATCGGAGTTCCTGCTGGATATCGAAGACACCAACGCAGCGAACGCAGGCAAGCGGACAGCGGATCACTCGTCTGGCCAGCGGATCTCGGGCTTCAATTGCACCCGCGGCATCGGCACCGCGGCCAGTGCGTTCCAGATCTTCAATGCATCCACGGTGCCGGCCACATCATGCACGCGCACCAGCAACGCGCCGCGTTGCGCGGCGATCAGGTGCGCGGCGATCGAACCGAAGTTCCTTGCGCGCGGGTCATCGCGGCCGGTCAGTTCACCGATGCTCTTCTTGCGCGACAGGCCGGCCAGTACCGGCACGCCCAGTTCGGTGAAGCGCTGCATCTGAGCGAGCAATTGCAGGTTGTGCTGGGTGCCCTTGCCGAAGCCGAACCCCGGATCCACCACGATGTTCTTCTTGGCGATGCCGGCCATCTCCGCGACGAAGATGCGCTCGGCCAGGAAGCGATGGACCTCGCCGACCACGTCGTCGTAGTCCGGCGCCGACTGCATCGTGCGCGGCTCGCCCTGCATGTGCATCAGCACCACCGGCACGCGGAGCGAGGCAGCAGTATCCAGGGCACCCTCGCGGCGCAATGCGAACACGTCGTTGATCATGCCGGCGCCCGCCTCGACCGCGGCGCGCATCACCTCGGGCTTGGACGTATCGATGCTGATCGGCACCGATGTTTCCTTCGCCAGGCGTTCGATCACCGGGATCACCCGGCGCAGTTCTTCCTCGACCGGCACCTCGTCCGCACCGGGCCGGGTCGACTCGCCGCCGATATCGAGCAGGTCCGCGCCCTCCGCAACAAGCTGCAGGCCATGCGCGACCGCCGCGTCCACGCCGTCATGCGCGCCGCCATCGGAAAACGAATCCGGCGTGACGTTGACGATGCCCATCACCCGCGGCACGTCGAGGCGGAGGATGCGGCCGTTGCAATCGAGTTGCGGGCTGGTGTCGAACATCGCATCACTACCAACGAAAAAGGCCAGAGCGAACTCTGGCCTTTCCGTGCAGGGACGGCAAGGAGGCCGTCAGGTTTGCGGCGCGGGATCCACCAGCACCGGCGCAGTAGGCGTGGACGAATCGTCCTTGCCACCATTGGCCGGCGGCTTGGCCACCCAGCCCGGCGGCGGGGAAGGCGTGCGGCCTTCCATCAGCGCCTTCACCTGGTCGGCATCGATGGTCTCCCACTCCAGCAAGGCAGCGGCCATCGCCTCGACCACGCTGCGCTTGTCTTCCAGGATGCGATGGGCGACGGCGTATTGTTCATCAAGGATGCGGCGGATCTCGGCATCGACCTTCTGCTGAGTGGCCTCAGAGATCGTCTTGTTCTGCAGCCCGAACCCGGAATCCTTGTCGTCGGCATAGACCATCGTGCCGAGCGCATCGGACATGCCGTACTTGGTCACCATCGCACGCGCCAACTTGGTCGCGCGCTCGAAGTCGTTGGACGCGCCGGTGGACATCTGGCCGACGAACAACTCTTCGGCGATGCGGCCACCGAACAGGATCGAGAGCTCTTCGAGCATCTTGTCCTTGTAGTTGCTCAGCGCGTCATGCTCCGGCAACTGCCAGGTCAGGCCCAGTGCCCAGCCGCGCGGCATGATCGTGACCTTGTGCACCGGGTCGGCCTTCGGCAGCGACATCGCCACCACCGCATGGCCGGATTCATGGAAGGCGGTGTTGCGGCGCTCGTCCTCGCGCATGACCATGCTGCGGCGCTCGGGACCCATGTAGATCTTGTCCTTGGCGTCCTCGAAGTCCTGCATGTCGACCTGGGTCTTGTTGCGGCGCGCGGCGAACAGCGCGGCCTCGTTGACCAGGTTGGCCAGGTCGGCACCGGAGAAACCCGGGGTGCCGCGCGCCAGCAGGTCCGCACGCACGTTGTCGTGCAGCGGCACCTTGCGCATGTGCACCTTGAGGATCTGCTCGCGCCCCTTGATGTCGGGCAGGCCGACCATCACCTGGCGGTCGAAGCGACCCGGGCGCAGCAGCGCCTTGTCGAGCACGTCGGGGCGGTTGGTCGCGGCGATCACGATCACGCCCTCGCCACCCTCGAAGCCATCCATCTCCACCAGCATCTGGTTGAGGGTCTGCTCGCGTTCGTCGTGGCCACCGCCCATGCCGGAGCCGCGATGACGACCGACCGCGTCGATTTCGTCGATGAAGATGATGCACGGCGCGTGCTTCTTGGCCTGCTCGAACATGTCGCGCACGCGGCTGGCGCCGACGCCGACGAACATCTCGACGAAGTCGGAACCGGAGATCGAGAAGAACGGCACCTTGGCCTCGCCGGCGATGGCGCGGGCCAGCAAGGTCTTGCCGGTGCCGGGCGGGCCGACCATCAGCACGCCGCGCGGGATCTTGCCGCCCAGCTTCTGGAAGCGGCCCGGATCGCGCAGGAACTCGACCAGCTCGGACACTTCTTCCTTCGCTTCGTCGCAGCCGGCGACGTCTGCGAAGTTGACCTTGGTCTGGTCTTCATTGAGCAGCTTGGCGCGCGAGCGCCCGAACGACATCGCGCCCTTGCCGCCTGCACCGCCACCCTGCATCTGTCGCATCATGAACAGCCAGAATCCGATGATCAGCAGGACCGGCAGGAAATTCAGCACCAGCGACCAGAACGAGATGCCGGAATCCGGCGGTGCCTGGTTGATTTCGACCTTGTGCTCGATCAGGTCGGCGATCAGGTCCTTGTCGCGAACCGGCGCGGTGGTGGTGCCGGTGCTGCCGTCGGTGCGCTCGAACTTGACCGTGCGCTCGTTGCTGGAGATGTCGACCTTCTTGACGCGGTCGTTGTCCACTTCCTGCACGAACTGCGAATACACGACCTCCTGGCTCGCGGCCAGCTTCGGCGAGAAGCTCTGGAACACCACCATCAGCACGGCGGCCACCACGACCCAGAGCAGCAGGTTCTTCGCAAGATCGTTCATGTGTTCGCTTGTCCTTCCTCGACTCTGACTTGGAACGCCGGGCCTTCGCCCACCTATTTGATCTGCGCCAGCTTGCCTTGCGCCAGCGCATATACCTCGGGCGACCGCTTGCGCGAGGCCGCCGGCTTGCGGATCGCCACCTTGGCATAGCGCCGCCGCAATTCCTTCACGTACTCGTCGAACCCGATTCCCTGGAACAGCTTGATCAGGAACGTGCCGCCGATCCGCAACTGGCCGTCGGCGAAGTCCATCGCCAGTTCGGACAGGTGCATCGCGCGCGGCTGGTCCACCGCATCCACACCGCTTTTATTGGGGGCCATGTCGGACAACACAAGGTCGACCCGTTCCCCGCCCAGCATCGCCAACAGGTTGGATAGGACGGCATCCTCCCTGAAGTCGCCATGAAGGAAATCGACCCCGGCCAGGCTTGGCATCTCCAGGATGTCGCTGGCAATGACCCGACCGCGCCGGGCGCTATCCGGCAGGCCGCGTTCCATCTGGTCCAGTTCCTGGCGTACCCATTGCGACCAGCCTCCGGGGGCCGCCCCCAGGTCGACCACGACCATGCCCGGCTTGAGCAGGCGATCGCGGTCGACCAGTTCCTCCAGCTTGTACGCCGCGCGCGAGCGCAGGCCTTCCGCCTGCGCCTTCTTCACGTAGGGGTCGGAGAAATGTTCCTTGAGCCAGCGCTGGCTGGATTTGCTGCGAGTCGCCACGACCGCCGGCCAGATGGGGAAACAGGCCGCCATGATACCCTGCCGCCTGTTTCCGCCCTTTCGTGCCGCATGCCAATTGCCCTCACCAACGCCCAGATCCGTTTCCTGCGCGGCCAGGCGCACGACCTGAAGGCGATGTTGCAAGTCGGCGGCAAGGGGATCACCGATGCACTGGCCGCCGAGGTCGATGGTGCGCTGGAGCATCACGAGCTGATCAAGGTGAAGGTGGCCGCGGACGATCGCGAGGCCCGCGACGCCATGATCGTCGAGCTGGCCGAGCGCAGCGACGCCGTCCTGGTGCAGCGGATCGGCCATGTCGCGGTGCTGTACCGCCCGGCGAAGGACAAGCGGCAGATCGTGCTGCCGCGCGCGTAAGCCACGCCCGGCGCGATGCAGCTCAACCTCGAACGCCCGGATTACACGTACTTTCTTCGCGGTGCCGATGGCAGCGGCGCGCTGGTCAACGAACGCCGCCTGACCCGCAGTTTCATCATCGCGCCGAATGCGCTGGTCGAAGACTGGGCCGTCCACGATGTGCGGACGCTGATCCCCGCCGATCTCGATGCGCTGCTCGCGCTGCAGCCAGCGCTGGTGGTGCTCGGCACCGGCGCGCAGCAGCAATTCCCGCCCGCCGCTGTGATGGCCGCCTGCCTGCAGCGCGGGATCGGGCTTGAAGCGATGACCAACGCGGCCGCCGCGCGGACCTACTCGGTTCTGGCCGGGGAAGGCAGGCGGGTTGTCGCGGGTTTCGTGTTACCCGGCTGAGCCCCACCCGCGTGTGAGGGGCAAACGGGATTACTTCTTCGGCAAGTACTGCTGCGGATCGACCGGCTTGCCGTTGTAGCGGATCTCGAAATGCAGCATGTCGCGCGATGCGCCGCTGCGGCCCATCTCGGCGATCTGCTGGCCGGCCTTGACCAGTTGACCCTCGTTGACCAGGCGCGCGCGGTTGTGGCCGTAAGCGGACAACCATTGATCGTCGTGCTTGACGATCACCAATTCGCCGTATCCGACCAGACCGGAGCCGGAATACACGACCACGCCATCGGCGGCGGCGCGCACCGGCTGCCCGGCCTTGCCGGCAATGTCGATGCCCTGGCGGGTCGGGTTGCCACCGGCATACGTCGCCACCACGTTTCCGTCGGCCGGCCAGCGCCATGCAAGTTTGCTGGTGGCGGGAACCACGACCGGCGTTGGAGCGGGTGGACGCGGGCTGGTCGCCGGCGTTGCGGGCTTTTTGGTCGGGGTGGCTGGCCGCGTGGCGATGCTGCCCTGCCCGCCCGGATACAGACGCAGGCGCTGTCCGGGATGGATCGTGTACGGCGGCGGGATGTCGTTCCACAGCGCCAGGTCGAGCGCGGTCAGGCCATTTTCGGTGGCGATGCGGTAAACGTTCTGGCCACGCTGGACCAGTACCGTCGCGCCATACTTGGGCTGCGACACCCGCACCGGGCTGTCCGCGCCGCGGGGCCGCGACGACGCGCCTTCGCGAACAACATGGCTCCGCCCGCAACCCGCAACCGCGGCAAGCACAAAGACCACTGCCATCCATTCGAGAGGACGCGCCACTCCCACCTCGTGCGTTTTCCCTTGCGTGGCCATGACTCAGCCTAGCCCGAAGTGCTTGAACATTTCCTTCACCGCCAACCCGCCGCCGCCGATCAGCACGCTGAAGTAGACGATGGTGGCGATATTGGCCAGATGCCCCAGCAACACTGCGCCACCATCCTTCTGCAGGAACCCGATGGCGAACAACAGCAGCGCGATCGCCGGCAAGGTATTGCTGAACGGCACGAATCCGAACGGTGCCATCAGCAGCAATGCCGCGAGAATGAAGGCGAGGTTGTTGATCACACCCGCCATCCCGCCCTGCGCGAGCGCGGGGAGCCGCTGCGGTCGGCTGATTTTCTCCAGCCTGCGCACCCACACCAGCCCCCGATCCAACGCCGGACGCAGGCGGGAAGTGGGGATGCTGCGCCCGCGCAGGCGCGCGGGAAGCCACAGCGGTTTGCCGCGCAGGCGACTCAGACCGACCAGCAGGATCGCCGCGCCGAACGCGGTACTCACCCCGGGGATCGACACCGGAATCAGGAAGACCAGGGTCAGGAAAATGGTCAGCAGCAACAATCCGTCATTGCCGAACTGGTCGAGCAAATCGCCGAGCGCCATCGACCCATCGGGCAGGCGAGCGATCATCGCCAGCAATTGCTGGCGCAACGAGGAGTCAGCCAGCGGGTCCGCAGTCATGCGTCCACCATCCCGGACAGCAGTGGCACGAAGACCACAGGCCCCAGGTCGCGCTGGACGATCGCACCCTCCGCGTCCTTGCGCAGCCACAGCAACGACTGGCCGCCCGATGGGCCAACGGGTGCGATCAGGGTGCCGCCCGGCGCCAGCTGGGTGCTCAGCGCATCCACCAGCGATGCTGCCGCGGCGGTGACGATCACGCCATCGAACGGCGCTTCCTCCGGCCAGCCGATGCGGCCGTCGTCGTGCTTGCTTCGCACGTGCAGGCCCAGCGTGCGGAAGCGCTTGCGGGCAGTGCGCAGCAGGTCGCCGATGCGCTCCACCGTGAACACCTCGACGCCCAGCGCGGCCAGCACCGCCGCCTGGTAGCCGGAGCCGGTGCCGATCTCCAGCACCCGCTTCGGCATGCCCTGCTGCAGCAGCACTTCAGTCATCCGCGCGACCACCCACGGCTGCGAGATCGTCTGCCCGTGGCCGATCGGCAAGGCGTTGTTCTCGTAGGCGCGCATCGCCAGCGCTTCATCGACGAACTGATGGCGCGGCACCGTGCGGATCGCATTGAGCACGCGCTCGTCGGTGATTGCCTCGTAGTCGGCGGATCCGGCGCGCAGCCAGTCGATCAGCCGGTCGCGCACGCGCTGCCCGGTCAGGCCGCTGCCGATGTCGGCCGGCTGCAGGCGCATGCGAGCGATCACTTGGCTGGCTCCAGCGTCGTCGCCAGCCCGCCGACCCAGCTCGCCACCTGCTCCAGCGCCTGGTAGCGGGTCAGGTCGACGTGGATCGGGGTGATCGAGATGTGGCCGGTGCGCACCGCATGGAAATCGGTGCCGGGGCCGGCGTCCTGCTCGATGCCCGCAGCGCCGATCCACCACCACTGGCGGCCGCGCGGATCCTGCTGCGGCGTGCATGCCTCGGCGCGATGACGATTGCCGAGGCGGCTGGTCTCGAAGCCGCGGATCTCATCCCACGGCAGGTCCGGCACGTTGACGTTGAGGATGGTGTTGGCCGGCAGCGGATCGGTACGCAGGCGCGCGATGATCTCCACCGCCGCCTTCGCCGCGGTCTCGTAATGACGGCCGTTGTGGTCGGCGGTGACCAAGGACATCGCCACCGCCGGCAGGCCCAGGAAACGCCCTTCCATGGCTGCGGCGACGGTGCCGGAATAGATCACGTCGTCGCCGAGGTTGGCAGTATTGTTGATGCCGGAGACCACGATGTCGGGCTCCAGGCCTGCCGTCTCCAGCATGCCGGTGATCGCCACGTGCACGCAGTCGGTGGGCGTGCCGTAAACCTTCCACCTGCGGTCATCGATCTGCACCACGCGGATCGGTGCATCCAGCGTCAGCGAATTGCTCGCGCCGCTGCGGTCGCGATCCGGGGCCACCACGATGACCTCGTGGCCGGCTTCGCGCAGGCCGTGCGCCAGCGCCTGGATACCGGGGGCGTCGACGCCATCGTCGTTGCTGACAAGGACCCGCATGGCGCTACGACATCGCTACATTCTGCATGCGGCCATGATACCGGATGCGATCACCGGCGCTGCCCGCGCTTCGCGGTAACCTGCGCCGATGCGCAAGGCCCCACCCGAACTCGACGACCGCGACGACGCCGAGCTGTTCCGCGCCGCGATCGGTGCCGACCGCGGCAAGGTGCGCGCCCTGCCGGAAACGCCGTTGCCGCCCTCGCCGCCGAAACCCAAGCCCTCGGCAAAAATGGCGCGCCGCGACGAGGATGCCGCCCGCGACGAGTTCCAGCATGCAGTGATTGCTTCGCTGGAAGCCGGCGACGTGCTCAGCCACCGCCGCGACGAGATCCCGCCGCTGGTGCTGAAACGGCTGGCGCGTGGCGAGTATTCGCCGCAGGAAGAGCTGGACCTGCACGGGCTACCGGCGCACATCGCCGAATCCCTGCTGCGCGAATTCCTGCGCGACTGCCGCATTCATGGCGTCGGTTGCGTGCGCATCATTCACGGCAAGGGTCGCAACTCGGAAGAACGCCTGCCGGTACTGAAGAATCTGGTCGACCGGGTGTTGCGCCAGCGCGCCGACGTGCTCGCCTTCCATTCGCCGCCGGTCGCGCAAGGCGGCACCGGGGCGGTGCTGGTGTTGCTGGAGAAGCGCTAGGGCGAAGCCGCGTCGGTGACTTCGCCCAACTCGCGCAATATGGTTGTCGCATAACAACCCGGCGGCAGCGCAAAGCGCACTTCCAGGGCATCGTCATCGCGCCATGTCCATGCAAGGTCCGATGGCCGCAAACGCAGCGCGCGCCGCTCCTGCTTCAGCCCTGCACGCTCCAGCCCCTCGCGGATGCGTGCTGCGGTATCACCTCCAAGCGCGGCCAACTCGACGTGGCGTGCGACATCGTCACTGCGCAACTCGCCCTCGCCCCACAACGGGCCGGTGGGATGGATATCGAATGCATCGAGCCGCGTTTGCAGTTCGTCCGTGAACGCCTCGGGGCCGAACACGCTGCGACTGCCGTCGAGCATCCACACCTCACCATCGAGCGCCGCGTTCCACGTGACTGCGTCGACACGTGCTGCCAGCACACGGTTGAACAATGCGGAACGGGCGGCCGACAACAGCATCGCGCGCTCCTCGCGCTTGAACCGGCGACCGGCGAACATCGCCACCGCCTGCTGCACGTTGTTTCCACCACGACCGAAGCGCTGTTCTCCGAAATAGTTCGGCACGCCTTGTGCGGCGATCGCCTGCAGGCGTGATTCGATCGCCGCACGTTCGCCATCGACATCGCGCAACACCAGCACGAAGCGATTGCCCGCCAGCGCACCGCGCGGCAGCTTGCGCACATGCCAGGCGTGGCCAAGCACGCGCAGGTCGTCGGACTGCAGGGTCTCGATGTCGGGCGCGACTCTTTTCGGCAACCACACGCTGAACCGCTGCCGGGTCACCGCATGCCGATCCTTCATCCCGGCCTGTCCGACCGCGGATTCGTCCACACCTGCCCACGTCGCGATGCGCTTGGCGGCAAACGTGGTGTTCATGCCGCGCTTCTCGACTGTCAGCAGCAGGTGCTCGCCAGCACCACTTGCTTCGAACGCAGGCAGTTCCTCGACGAAGAAATCCTCCGGCGAGGTGCGGATGCGTGCGGCCAACACCGGCGCGCCATGCGCGCGCGCGGGTTCGGTCACGTTCGCACCAGCAGGCAGACCGCCTGCGCGGCGACACCTTCGCGGCGGCCGGTGAAACCGAGGGTTTCGGTGGTGGTGGCCTTGACGCTGACGGCATCGACGTCGATGCCGAGGTCGTCCGCGATCACCTCGCGCATGGCCTGCGCATGCGGGCCGACCTTGGGCCGCTCGCAGATGACGGTGATGTCGCAGTTGCCGACGCGCCAGCCACGCTCGTGCAACAGCGCATCGCATTGACGCACGAATGCCCGGCTGTCGGCGCCCTTCCAGCGCGCGTCGGAGGGTGGGAAATGGATGCCGATGTCGCCCAGCGCCAGCGCGCCAAGCATGGCGTCGCACAAGGCATGCAACACCACGTCGCCATCGCTGTGCGCCAGCACGCCGCGGTCGTGGGCGATGCGGACACCGCCGAGCATCACGTGGTCGCCGTCGCCGAAGGCGTGCACGTCGAAGCCATGGCCGATGCGGATGTCGATGCTCATGCGCGCCTCGCCAACAGGAATTCCGCCAGCGCCAGGTCGGCGGGCGTAGTGACTTTCAGGTTGTCCTCGCGGCCTTCCACCAGCGCGGGATGCAGGCCCAGGCGCTCGACTGCCATCGCCTCGTCGGTGGCCACGACGCCGTCAGCCTTCGCCGACTGCAGCGCCCGCAGCAACAGGTCGCGACGGAAAGCCTGCGGTGTCAGTGCGCGCCACAGGCCATCGCGCGATTCCGTCCGCGCGATGCGGGCACCGGCACCGGATCGCTTCAGCGTATCGCGCACCGGCGCGGCCAGAATCGCGCCATCTGGGCAGGTCTTCGCGGCTTCGATGAGTTTGCGGATGTCATCGGCATGCAGGTTGGGACGGGCGGCGTCGTGGACCAGCAACAGCACATCTTTGGACACACCGGCCGGTAACGCATGCAATGCCGCCAGCACCGAATCCGCGCGTTCGCCGCCGCCGATGCAGGTGATCACCGACTTGCCATGAAATGACGCCAAACCTGGCCAATGCGCATCATCCGCCGCCAGCGCAACCACCACGCCATCGACGCCGGCATGCGACAGCAAGGCATCCAGCGCATGTTCGATCAGCGGTTTGCCGGCGGCGCACAGGTATTGCTTGGGCACCTCGCCACCGAAGCGGCGACCGCTGCCGGCGGCGGGAACCAGCGCCCAGCTCACGGGCTTGCGGCCGGCGTCGGTGCAGGCGTGGCAGCACCGGCAGGCGCATCCTCGACCACGCGATAAAACGTTTCGCCCGGCTTGACCATGCCCAGCTCGCTGCGCGCCCGCTCCTCGACCGCGGCCTCGCCGGACTTGAGGTCCTCGACTTCGGCCGCAAGCGCGCCGTTGCGTTCCTGCAGCCTCAGGTTTTCCGCCTGCTGCGTGGCCACCTGCTGACGCAGCGCGGAAACCTCGCCATGCCCGCCGTTGCCGAGCCAGAGAGTGTACTGCAGGCCCGCCAGCAGCAATGCCAGCAACAGCAGCAGCACGCGCACCGGCTTCACCTGCTGGTTGCCTCTCAGCGCGCGAGCGAGACGAACGCGGCGCGTCCGGCGTAGCGTGCCTCGCTGCCGAGCTGCTGTTCGATGCGCAGCAGCTGGTTGTACTTGGCGACGCGATCGCTGCGGCACAGCGAGCCGGTCTTGATCTGGGTCGCGGTGGTGGCCACCGCGATGTCGGCGATGGTGGTGTCCTCGGTTTCGCCCGAGCGATGCGAAATCACCGCCGCGTAGTGCGCGCGCTCCGCCATCGCGATCGCTTCCAGCGTCTCGCTCAAGGTGCCGATCTGGTTGACCTTGATCAGGATCGCGTTGGCCACGCCCTGGTCGATGCCGTCCCTGAAGATGCGCGGGTTGGTGACGAACAGGTCGTCGCCGACCAGTTGCACCTTGCCGCTGAGGCGTTCGGTCAGCAGCTTCCAGCCGGCCCAGTCGTCCTCGGCCAGGCCGTCCTCGATCGAGATGATCGGGTACTGCGCAGCCCAGTTGGCCAGGAAGTCGACGAACTGCTCCGAGGTCAGGCGCTTGCCTTCGCCGGTCAGGTTGTATTTGCCGTTCTCGAAGAACTCGCTGGCCGCACAGTCCAGGCCCAGCAACACGTCCTCGCCAGCCTTGTAGCCGGCCTTGCCGATCGCTTCGAGGATCGTTTCCAGCGCTTCCTCGTTGCTGCGCAGGTCCGGCGCGAAGCCGCCCTCGTCGCCGACCGCCGTGCTCAGGCCGCGGCCCTTCAGCACCGACTTCAGCGCATGGAAGATCTCGGTGCCGCTGCGCATCGCCTCGGAGAACGAATCGAAGCCGACCGGCAGGACCATGAATTCCTGCAGGTCGACGTTGTTGTCGGCATGCGCGCCGCCGTTGATGATGTTCATCATCGGCACCGGCAGGCTCGGCTGCCAACCGGCCGGGTGCTCGCTGATCGAGGCCAGGTGGCGCCACAGTGGCAGCTTCTTCGACGCCGCAACCGCATGCGCATTGGCCATCGACACCGCCAGCAGCGCATTCGCGCCGAGCCGGCCCTTGTTCTCGGTGCCGTCGAGGTCGATCAGGCGCTTGTCCAGGCCCTGCTGGTCCTGCGCATCGAAGCCCTTGAGCATGTCGGCGATCGCGCCATTGACGTTGCCCACGGCTTTCAGCACGCCCTTGCCCAAGTAACGGGTCTTGTCGCCATCGCGCAACTCGACCGCTTCCTTGGTGCCGGTGGAGGCACCAGACGGCACCAGCGCGCGACCGAAGCTGCCGTCGGCCAGGGTGATCTCCGCTTCAAGCGTGGGATTGCCGCGGCTGTCGAGGATCTCGCGGGCGTGGACGTTGCTGATCGTGGTCATCGAGGGGGTCGTCGGCTCAGAGGGAGGATTCGGCGAAGCCGGCGCGCTTGGTGATCGCATCGAGCTCCAGCATGGTTTCGAGCAGGGCTTCCATCTTGCCGAGTGGCCAGGCATTCGGGCCGTCGGACAGTGCCTTGCTCGGGTCGGGATGGGTTTCCATGAACACACCGGCCACGCCAACCGCGACCGCCGCGCGCGCCAGCACCGGCACGAATTCGCGCTGGCCACCGCTGCTGCTGCCCTGCCCGCCCGGCAACTGCACCGAATGGGTGGCGTCGAAGACGACCGGGCAACCGGTGTCGCGCATCACCGCGAGGCTGCGCATGTCGGAGACCAGGTTGTTGTAGCCGAAGCTGGCGCCGCGCTCGCAGACCATGATGTTGGGGTTGCCGGTGGACTTCGCCTTCTCGACGACCGGCTTCATGTCCCACGGCGACAGGAACTGGCCCTTCTTGATGTTGACCGGCTTGCCGGTGGCGCAGACCTTGGTGATGAAGTCGGTCTGCCGGACCAGGAACGCCGGGGTCTGCAGCACGTCGACGACCGACGCGACCTCGTCCATCGGCGTGTATTCGTGCACGTCGGTGAGCACCGGAACGCCGAGCTGGCGCTTGACCTCGGCCAGCACGCGCAGGCCCTCTTCCATGCCGGGCCCGCGGAAGCTGCCGATCGAGGTGCGGTTGGCCTTGTCGAAGCTCGACTTGAAGATGAAGTTGATGCCGAGCCGCGCGGTGATCTCCTTCAGCTGGCCCGCGACGTCGAGCTGCAGTTGTTCACTTTCGATCACGCAGGGACCGGCGATCAGGAACAGGGGCCGGTCCAGGCCGACCTCGAAACCGCACAGTTGCATGCTCATGCTGCTACCTCGCTGAGGCTGCTCTCATTGAGCAACCGGCCGCCGGCCTTGCGCTCGCGCGCGGCGCGGATGAAGCCGACGAACAACGGATGCCCGTGGCGCGGCGTCGACAGGAATTCGGGATGGGCCTGGCAGGCCAGGAACCACGGATGCGCATCCTGCGGCAGTTCGACCATCTCCACCAGCAGGTCGTCCATCGACTTGGCCGAGATCACCAGGCCGGCCGCTTCCAGCTGCGTGCGATAGCGGTTGTTGAACTCGTAACGATGGCGATGGCGCTCGCCGACCACGTCCTGGCCGTAGAGCTTGTGCGCCAGCGTGCCGGGCTTGATCCGCTGTTCCTGGAGGCCCAGGCGCATGGTGCCGCCGAGGTCGCTGCCCTCGCTGCGGCGCTCGACGTCGCCGGACTGGGTGCGCCACTCGGTGATCAGGCCGATCACCGGATGCGTGGTTGCGCGGTCGTTCTCGGTGCTGTTGGCGCCTTCCAGCCCGGCGATGTTGCGCGCCACGTCCACGGCGGCCGCCTGCATGCCGTAGCAGATGCCGAAGTACGGCACGCGCTGCTCGCGTGCGTGCTTCGAGGTCAGCACCTTGCCCTCGAAGCCGCGGTCGCCGAAGCCGCCCGGCACCAGGATGCCGTCCACGCCGGCCAGCACCGTGTCTGCACCACCGCGCTCGACGTCCTCGGCCTCCAGCCACTTCAGGTTGACCCGGGTGCGCTGGCGGATGCCGCCGTGCTTGAGCGCCTCGCCGACCGACTTGTAGGCGTCCTTGTGGTCCACGTACTTGCCGACCACCGCGATGGTGACTTCATCGATCGGATGTTCGGCGGCATCGACCACCGCGTCCCATTCGGACAGGTCGGCGACCGGCGCGGCCTTGCCCTGCAGGCGGAATTGATCGACCACCAGCTGGTCCAGCTGCTGGCCATTGAGCCAGCGCGGGATCTTGTGGATGTTGTCCTGGTCGATCACCGAAATGACCGCTTTTTCAGGGACGTTGGTGAACAACGCGATCTTGCGGCGCTCGCCATCCGGCAACGGCTGCTCGCTGCGGCAGAGCAGCACGTCGGGCTGGATGCCGATGCTGCGCAGTTCCTTCACCGAATGCTGGGTGGGCTTCGTCTTCAACTCGCCTGCCGCCGCGATGTACGGGATCAGGGTGAGGTGCACGAACATCGCCATGTCCTGGCCGCGCTCGATGCGGAGCTGGCGGATGGCTTCGAGGAACGGCAGCGATTCGATGTCGCCGACGGTGCCGCCGATCTCGACCAAGCCCACGTCATAGCCGGCGGTCGCGGCGTCGATGCAGCGCTTGATTTCGTCGGTCACGTGCGGGATCACCTGCACGGTGCCGCCGAGGTAGTCGCCGCGACGTTCCTTGCGGATCACCGCCTCGTAGATCTTGCCGGTGGTGATCGAGTTCAGGCCGGACAGGCGCGTATTGACGAAGCGCTCGTAGTGGCCGAGGTCGAGGTCGGTCTCGGCGCCGTCGTCGGTGACGTAGACCTCGCCATGCTGGAACGGACTCATCGTGCCCGGATCGACGTTGAGGTAGGGGTCCAGCTTCATCATCGTGACTTTGAGGCCACGGGCTTCGAGGATGGCAGCGAGCGAGGCGGCAGCGATGCCCTTGCCAAGCGAGGACACCACGCCCCCGGTGACGAAGACGAGCGGGGTGTGGGATGCGGGGGAGGTCATGGCGTCGGCACGGCGCTGGAAAGCGGCATTCTAGGCGAAGCGCCCGGTCGCTGCACGCGCCGGCTGCGTCCGTATCGACGGAAACCATTGATCCGCAACGGGAAAACCCGACCGGTTCAGGTTTCGGCGTCGAGCGCCTGCCGTAGCCGCCGCACCAGCTCTTGGCTGCTGCGCCAATGGCCGCGGGCCAGTCCCGCCGGCCCTTCGCGGCCGATGCCGGGTTGGAATTCGCGGGCCGAGGCGTGGAAATCGCGAGCGCCGGTCGCGCGCGCCACCGCCCCGATGTTTCCGGGATTGAGTCCCGCGCCCGGCATCAACGCGATCCGGCCATCGGCATGGGCGATGTCGGCCGCGATCACCGCCGCGCCGTGCTCCGCGCTGTCCGCGCCACCCGAGGTGAGGACGCGCTCGCAGCCCAGCGCGACCACGGCATCGAGTGCCGCGTGGCGATCGGCGACGCAATCGAACGCGCGATGGAAGGTCACGCCCAGGGAACCCGCCGCCGCGACCAGCACCCGGCAACCCGCCACGTCGACGGCACCACCGGCATCCAGCATGCCGATGACGATGCCATCGCAGCCCAGCCGTGCACAGGCCTCGACATCGCGATGCATCGATTCCAGTTCTGCCGGCGAATAGACGAAATCCCCCGCGCGCGGGCGTATCAACACGTACAGCGGGATGCGCAGGCGTTCGCGCGCCAACGCGATCATCCCGAACGACGGCGTGACGCCGCCCCCATCGAGGCTGCCGCACAACTCGACGCGATCCGCGCCACCCGCCTGTGCGGCCAGGGCCGACTCCAGCGAACCCGCCGCGATCTCCAGCAGCCGCCGCAACGACCCCATCCGTCAGGTCTTCGTTGTCGTGTAGACCGACGGCGATTCCAGCAACGCGTCCTGCCGCTGCGCGTCGCAGACCGCGTAGACGAAGCCCTGGTGCAGCGCGAACGCGCCGACCTCACCATGCGTGTTCATAGCGAGGAAGCAGACCTGCAGCGACTTGCTCGCCTCCGGGCGCTTCTTCACCACCCGCTCGATCGCGCCGCGGCAGGCATCCGCCGGCGAGAGGCCCTGCCGCATCAGTTCCACGACCAGGAAACTCGCCGCGTTGCGCAGCATCTCCTCGCCAACGCCGGAGGCAGTCGCGCCGCCGACCTGGTCGTCCACGTACAGGCCCGCGCCGATGATCGGGCTGTCGCCGACCCGGCCGTGCATCTTCCAGGCCATGCCGCTGGTGGTGCAGGCACCGGCCATGCGGCCATCGCGACCGAGAGCGAGCATGCCGATGGTGTCGTGGTTCTCGCGATTGCCGGGGATGCCGCGACGCTCCGCATTGATCTCGGGCTGGTAGCGGGAAGTCTCCAGCCATTCGCGCCATGCCTGCTCCGCCTCCGGCGTGCGCAGGCTATGCGGCGTGAAGCCTTCGGCAATCGCGAATTGCCTGGCGCCATCGCCGACCAGCAGCACGTGCGGCGTTTTCTCCATCACCTTGCGGGCAACCGAGATCGGATGGTCGATGTCCTGCAACGCCGCCACCGCGCCGCAACTGCCGTCGCCTTGCATGATGCTGGCGTCCAGGGTCACGAAACCGTCGCGATCCGGGTAGCCGCAGCGGCCGACGGTCGAATTGCACTGCCCGGTTTCCGCCCAGCGCGCGCCGGCTTCGACCGCGTCGAGCGCATTTCCGCCCGCGGCGAGGACCTGCCAGGCCTCGCGATTGGCGGGCACGCCGAAATCCCAGGTCGACACGACTTTAGCGTCGGTCGATGCGGGCACGGCACGTGCAGTCGGCAACATTGCCGCTCCCGCGGCCATCAGGGAGGACTGCAGGAATCGGCGTCGCGACGACATGGGAATTCCCCGGTCAGGAAGGATGGTGGGCGGCATGCCACGCAGCCGCGCCGATGATGCCGAGCTGGCCATGCTCGACCGTGTAAACGGGCACGTCACGCAGGGTATCGGACAGGACCCCCTTGTCGAGGAAGCGCTGCATGAAGCCGCCTTGCCGCAGGTAGTGGTCGAGGTGCCCGGCCAGGCCACCGGCCAGGCACACCGACCCGGCGCGGAAGGTGAGCGCCAGGTCGCCGGCAAAGCTGCCCAGCCAGCGGCAGAACAGCGCGGCGCATTCGGCGGCGAGCAGGTCGCTGCCTGCATCCGCGGCATCGACCAGCTCGGAGGGCGCATTCCAGTGCGGCTGCATGCCGCGCAGTTCGCACAAGGCTTGATAAAGGTTGATCAGCCCGGGGCCAGAGAGCACGCGCTCGTTGTCGACATGGCCGAAGCGCGACTGCAGCAGGCGCACCACGTCGAGCTCCAGCGGCGTGCTTGCCGCCAGCGTCGCGTGTCCCGCCTCGCTGGGCTGCACGCCGACACGACCGCCCTGGTCGATCACCAGCGCGGCGCCCAAGCCGGTGCCCGGGCCGACCAGCAACACCGGCAGGCGCAGGCCCTGGCCATCGCCCTCACCCAGCACCTGCAACTCGGCGACCGGGATCTGCGGCAGCGCCCATGCCAGCGCCTCGAAGTCGTTGATCAGGTGCAGGTGTTCGATGCCGGCCTCGCGGCGGGTTTCGGCCAGCGACACCGGCCACGGCAGGTTGCTGTTGAGCAACTGGTCGCCCTGCAGCACCCCGGCGATGGCGACCACGCAGGCCACCGGGAATGATCCGGCCTGCGCCGCCTCGCATTCCGCGCGGAATTGTCGAAGGATCGCGGCCAGCCCCGCATGTTCGGAGCAGGAATAGCGGCGATGGAACCGCACGTGGATGCCATCGTCGGCATCCACGCCGACCAGTCCCAGCCGGGCATAGGTTCCACCCACGTCCGCGGCAATCAATCGCGCGCCGGGTCCGTCCCCCGCCACGCCCATGTCGGCATCCAGCACTCGCAAGCTCCCGTGGCCGACGATGCGCCTGCCCCAGCGTCGATTGTATCGGCCATGTCCACGCGGCACGCGCGCACGGGCGTGCAAATCCCGATCCAAGGCCACACACTGGCCGCCCCTTGCGCCCGGCCACGCTGATCGAACGAATGAATACCCGCTACAACGCCGCCGACATCGAAGTCCTGTCCGGCCTGGACCCGGTCAAGCGCCGGCCCGGCATGTACACCGACACCACCCGCCCCAACCACCTGGCGCAGGAAGTCATCGACAACGCTGTGGACGAGGCGCTGGCCGGCCACGCGCGCGCGATCAGCGTCACGATGCACGAGGACGGCAGCTGCGAAGTCTCCGACGACGGCCGCGGCATGCCGGTCGACATCCATCCGGAGGAGAAGATCCCCGGCATCGAACTGATCCTCACCCGGTTGCACGCAGGCGGCAAGTTCAGCAACAAGAACTACACCTTCAGCGGCGGCCTGCACGGCGTGGGCGTGAGCGTGGTCAATGCGCTGTCGAAGCATGTCGACGTGTTCATCAAGCGCGACGGCAACGAATACAGGATGAGCTTCAAGGACGGCGACCGCGCATCGCCGCTTGAAGTCGTCGGCAGCGTGGGCAAGAAGAACACTGGCACCCGCCTGCGTTTCTGGCCGGACCCGAAGTATTTCGATACGCCCAAGTTCAACCTGCGCGCGCTGCGTCATCTGCTGCGCGCGAAAGCGGTGCTCTGCCCGGGCTGACCGTCACACTTTTCGATGAAGTCAGCGGCGAGCGCAACGAGTGGCACTACGAAGACGGCCTGCGCGACTATCTGAAGGGCGAACTGGCCGAGCGCGAATTGCTGCCGCCGGAACTGTTCGTCGGCACCCTGAAGAAAGACACCGAGATCGTCGACTGGGCGGTGGCGTGGATCGCCGAGGGCGAGCTGGTGCAGGAGAGTTACGTCAACCTGATCCCCACCGCGCAGCACGGCACCCACGTCAACGGCTTGCGCACAGGGTTCACCGACGCGCTGCGCGAGTTCTGCGACTTCCGCAACCTGCTGCCGCGTGGCGTGAAACTCGCGCCGGAAGACGTGTGGGACCGCGTCGCCTTCGTGCTGTCGCTGAAGATGACCGACCCGCAGTTCAGCGGGCAGACCAAGGAACGCCTGAGTTCGCGCCAGGCCGCGGGCTTCGTCGAAGGCGCGGCGCACGATGCGTTTTCGCTGTGGCTGAACCAGCACACCGAATACGGCGAGAAGATCGCCCAGCTCGCGATCGAACGCGCATCGGCACGCCTGAAAACCGAAAAGCAGATCGTCCGCAAGAAGGTCACCCAGGGCCCGGCGCTGCCCGGCAAGCTGGCCGACTGCATTTCGCAGGATCTCTCGCGCACCGAGCTGTTCCTGGTCGAAGGCGATTCCGCCGGCGGCAGCGCGCGGCAGGCGCGCGACAAGGATTTCCAGGCGATCCTGCCCCTGCGCGGCAAGATCCTGAACACCTGGGAAGTCGCTTCGGGACAGGTGCTGGCCTCGCAGGAAGTGCACGACCTCGCTGTCGCGATCGGTTGCGACCCTGGCAAGGAGGCCATCGACGGCCTGCGCTACGGCAAGGTGGTGATCCTGGCCGATGCGGACTCCGACGGCCTGCACATCGCCACCCTGCTCTCGGCGTTGTTCCTCAAGCATTTTCCGTCGCTGGTCGCGGCCGGCCACGTGTTCGTGGCGATGCCGCCGCTGTTCCGCGTGGACGTGGGCAAGCAGGTGTTCTACGCGCTGGACGAAGAAGAAAAGCGCCTGCTGCTGGAGAAGATCGCCCGCGAGAAACTCAAGGGCCAGGTCAACGTGACCCGCTTCAAGGGCCTCGGCGAGATGAATCCGCAGCAGTTGCGCGAATCCACCATGCACATCGACACCCGCCGCCTGGTGCAGCTCACCGTCGACGACGACGATGCCACCCGCGGACTGATGGACATGCTGCTGGCGAAAAAGCGCGCCGGCGATCGCAAGGCGTGGCTGGAGCAGAAGGGCGACCTGGCGACGCTGGAAGTGTGAATGCGTTCACCCGGGCGCGGCAAATCGGTTGGGGCATTTTTCGCGAGGCGTTATCCTCGTCCCCTACCGATCAGCCAAGCCGGAGTGCGTTGCCGATGAAACCTTCCGCCACCGTTGTCGCTGTCGCGACCATGGCCCTGATCGTACCCATTCAATCCGTCGCACAGGTACCGACCGCGATGGATTTCGCCAGGAATGGCGAAGTGTCCGAGGTATCGCTGTCTCCAGATGGCCGCCACATCGCGATGGCCGTGCCGTTGCCCGATGGCGTCGAGACCCAGCTGCAGATCATTCCGCTGGACGGCAAGGGGGAAGTCAAGGCGATGCGCTTCGGGCGGCAGAACCACGTGACCGACATCCTGTGGAGCTCCAACGAGCAGATCGTGGTGGCCCGTGCCAAGAAAGAACCGCTCGAGGAGGCACCACGCAGCCAGGGCGAACTGATGAGCACGGACACGTCCGGCAAGAATCAGGAAACCCTGTTCGCCTACATCGAAAACGACGTGTCGCGGCGCGCGCGGCGCTCGGACGAAGGGCGCGCCTCCGTCGTCAAGGTGCTGCACGACGAGCCGAACAAGGTCCTGGTCGACTTCACCGCCTGGCCCACCAAGCTCAGCGACGAGAAGCTGACCACGGTCATCTACAAGGTGGACACCGTCAGCGGCGAGCGCCGGGAAATCGAACGCACGGACGAGACGGCGGTCTTCCAGTTCGATTACAGCGGCCGTGCGCGCATGAAGATCACGAGGGACAGGAACGACCATCCGGTCCTGATGTACCGGCCGGGCAGCGACAATGCCTGGATGCCGGTGCCGAAGACGCTGGCCGGCTACAGCATGAGCCTGTCGCATGTCGAATCGGACGACAACACCGCCTACGCGCTGATCATCGACAAGGACGAACCCGCCCAGCTCTACAAGGTCGACCTGACGAAGGGCAGCCGGGTCCGCCTGGCCGGCCGCGACGACGAGGAGATCGCCGGGATCATGTACGGCGGCTTTCGTGGCGCGCCGTTCGCAGTCACCTACGACGAGTCGAAGCTCTCCGTGCAGTACCTGGATCCCGCGTCCGAGTGGTCCAAGCTACACGCCGGCCTGATGAAGGCCTTTCCCGGCCAGATGGTGACCTTCCACAACACCACGCGCGACAACAACACGCTGCTGTTCTCGACCTGGGGGATCGCAACCCCGGCAGCTACTACCTGCTCGACCGCGGCGCGGGCAACAAGCTGCAACTGGTCAAGCATGTGAAGCCGTGGCTGAAGGAATCCAGCCTGTTGCCGACCCGCCCCATCAGTTTCCAGACCCGCGACGGCCTGACCCTGCACGGGCTTTACACGGCACCGGCCGGCGGCGGCGCTCGCGGGATGGTGGTGATGCCCCACGGCGGTCCGCACGGCATCTATGACAGTTGGGGTTACGATCCCGATGCGCAGTTCCTCGCCAGCCGCGGATATGGCGTTTTGCAGGTCAACTTCCGCGGCTCGGGCGGGCGCGGCGAGAGGTTCGAGCAAAGCGGTTACCTGCAGTGGGGCGGCAAGATGCAGGACGACCTGGCGGATG